>CAVWAN010000072.1:0-14876 GCA_963752985.1 uncultured Acidobacteriaceae bacterium | reverse complement strand
TTCAAAAATAAGCTCGCGGGCACGGATGAACGATGCATGTTGAGTGTGCCAACCGTCATCAGCGGCGGAGAATACAGCTTCCGTTCGATGGCTGATGGGGATTCGCTGGACACCGTCCTGCTGTTTGAGGGCGCACCGGTTGCCATTCGCCTTCAACTGCAGGGTTGAGCAAGGCGGGTCTTAGGTGTCAGGTCTTAGGTCTTAGGAAAAGCACGGGCGCGATCGTCCTGCGACCTGGACCACCAACTTTCCCGAGAAAATCTTGCCGGGTTCTCGCGAGTTGCCCGGCAGAGTTTCCCCCCGGCCCACAAACTCTTCGCGAATTCTAAGACGGCTGCAATGTTCCTTCCCCGGCGGCCGCCCCTAAGCGGCTCAGAACAAAGTCATCTGTGAAAATCTTAACGTCTCCGTCATGGCGATTGGCTTGCTTCCTGTTTAGCTACAAGGAGACCAAGTGGACAGCGGGTTTTATGCAGCATGCGCGGGATTACGTGCTCAGAGCCAGGCACTCGAAGTCTCAGCCCACAATCTTGCCAACTTGAACACGACCGGATTTCGAGGTCAGCAGGCAACTTTCCAGTCGTTGCTGGCGGTGTCACGCCCCGGGGTTCCGAATGTGCTCAGCAATGTAGTCAGTTCGGTCCTTAACTCGGCGACCAACAATTTCGGGGTGCTCGAAGGGACACATCTGGATATGACGGCCGGCAGTCTGGTCGCGACCGGAAACCCGCTGGATGTTGGAATCGAAGGCAGCGGTCTTTTTGCCATTCAGACCGCGCGTGGCACCCGCTATACGCGCAACGGAAGCTTCCAGGTATCGAGCAGCGGGCAACTGGTGACAGCAGCGGGCGATCTTGTGCTCGGCAACCTTGCACTCAAAGACAAAGGCGGGATCAGCGTTCCGGCGGGAGCCGTCTCTATCGCTTCGGATGGGACGCTCTCGGTGAACGGCGCGGTCGCGGGCAGTATCCAGCTGGTGGAGTTCGCTCCCGGAACCAACCTCACTTCCGAGGGCGGGAGCTTGATCGCCGCTCCGGCGGGCAGCGCGCAGCCGGCGCGGGAGTCGATGCTGAAACAGGGCGCCCTTGAATCTTCGAACGTAAATCCCATCAGTTCGGTGGTAACGCTGATCGGAGTCCAGCGGCAGGCCGAAATGCTGCAGCGGTGTATGTCGCTGTTGGACACCGAATTCAACCACATTGCCAGCACTGACCTGGCAAAAGTCTAGGAGGAAATCATGTTTCGGGCACTCTACACCGCCGCCACCGGCATGCAGGCGCAGCAGACGAATCTGGATACCATCGCCAATAATCTGTCCAACTCCAGCACCGCCGGCTTCCAGAGCCGCCGCATGCAATTTCAGGATCTGATCTACCAGAACATGGTGATGCCGGGCGCGGCTGCCTCGCAGTAGACCACGGTAGCCACAGGTCTGCAGGTAGGTCTGGGCACGCGTTCTGCGGCGTCGGAAATCCTGCAGTTGCAGGGCGACCTGAGTCAGACAGGAAACCCGCTCGACCTTGCCGTCGAAGGCCAGGGACTGTTTCAGGTGCTGTTGCCGACGGGTCAGATTGCCTACACGCGCAGCGGCACCTTCCACCAGGATGCGCAAGGGAATGTGGTGACCGCGGACGGGAATCCGCTCCAGCCCTCCGTGGCCATACCGGCGGGCGCCACCTCGGTCACGATTGCGTCGGATGGGACCGTGTCGGTTACATTGGCCGGGCAAGCCGCAGCCCAGCAGGTAGGTAGCATCCAGTTGGCGCTGTTTCCGAATCCGGGCGGATTAAACAGCGTCGGCCAAAACCTGTATCTGGCCACCACCGCTTCGGGCGATCCCGTCATCGGCACGCCGGGCAGCAGCGCCGGGTTGGGACAGATCGAGCAGGGGTATCTGGAGCAATCGAACGTAAGCGTGGTCGACGAGTTTATCAACATGATCGTGGCGCAGCGTTCTTACGAAGCCAGTTCACGCGTGGTGCAAGCTGCCGATGAAATGTTTCAGCTGGTCAACCAGCTGGGAAAGTAACTGGAGAACCCGAGTGATTGCTCGATCTAATTTCACCTGTTTCCTGTTCGCCTGCGAAATCGTGGTGGGCTCGCTGTTCGCGGCCCGCCTTTCGGCGGAAGAGTCCCACCCGCCTCCGGCCGCGCAGCCAACTCCGGTAACGCGGCAGGAAGTGTGGCAGGCCTTGGTGGCTGAGTTCCACGAACGAGGACTCTCGGAACTACAGTTGCCGCGGATTGACGATCTCGATCTGCCGATGGCTGTCCCAGCGATTCCGGGACGGAAGTTGCATGTCTCGTCAGCCTGCTGGGACGCGGTTTCTCGACGAACCCAATTCCGGCTGGAATGCAGCGAACCCGGGCAGTGTCTGCCGTTCCTGGCATATGTCCATGCTCATAGCCGAGACAAGGCAGACGCGGGCGCATACGCCGGATCGTGCGGCTCGGCATCGGAGTCGCGACTGGCGCCGGAGACTCCACCGAAACCCCTGGCGAAACCCACGGTGCGCGCCGGGGACCGGGCGACAGCGGTGTTCGTTTCCGACCGCTTGCGCATCACGGCAAGTGTGACGTGTCTGGAGCGGGGCCGCGAGGGAGAAGTCATTCGCGTGCGTGGCGAGCAGGGACAGGTTTTCCGGGCGCGGATTTCCGGCCCTGCCCTACTGGAGGCTTTGCCGCAGTAAAAGTGCGAGTTAGCAATTGCAAGTTAGTAAGTCAGGCAGGAGAGCTTGAGTGAAAACGGTACTGTGTTGCCTGTTGTTGCTGACCGCAGACTGGCTGAGCGCATCGAAGCGGGATGCACAGAAGGACAATCTGGCCAAATACCTTGCCCGTGTGCAGATGACGCAACCGGCCGCGCCCGCGCTCACCTTGGGGAGCATTTGGGTGGATTCAGGAGCGATGGCTTCTCTTAGCGCGGATTACAAGGCCAGGACAGTCGGAGACGTGATCACGATCATCGTGGCGCAAGGCTTGACCTCGTCAAACGCCAACGCCGTGAGCACGGCGCGTACGTTCAGCGCCAACTCGGGGATAACGGCGCTGCCGGGCAAGCTCAAGACGGCTGGGGTCGCGAACCTGATCGGGCTGAATTCGTCCGAGACCCTGTCCGGCAAAGGCCAGGCATCTACGGCTACGAGCGTGACCACCAACCTGGCCGGTCAAGTGGTCGCCGTGCTGCCAAGCGGCAATCTGGTGATCGAGGCCGAGCGCATCATCAACATGAACCACGAGAAGCAGACCATTCTGTTGCGCGGGGTGGTGCGCAGGGGCGATATCGGACCGAACAACACGGTCGCCTCCAACGCGATTGGAGATCTGGAATTGGAAATCAAAGGCAAAGGCGTGATCTCAGACGGGGTGCGGCCGCCACATCCGATTTTGCGCGCCATCCTGAAGTTACTGGATTTTTAGGAGCCTCATATTTATGAAAGCCGCTTGGACCATCGGTCTCCTCGTCATCGCACTTTCGGGAGCGCTCTTAGTGCTGGCGACCGAAGCGTCGGCGAGCGAACCGGTCGCGATCAAAATCGGCGATCTGACGAGCGTCGAAGGGGTGCGGGAAAATCCCCTGATCGGCTACGGCATGGTGGTGGGGCTCACGCAAACCGGAGACAGCCAGCAGACCGTATTCACCACCCAGACCCTGGCCAACATCATGCAGCGCATGGGGGCGCAGATTCCGCCGGCGACGGCAATCGTCAAAAATGTGGCGGCGGTGTTTGTTACCGCCAACTTGCCAGCGTTCGCGCGGCCGGGCACCCAGGTTGACGTGACCGTCTCCTCGATCGGCGATGCCAAGAGCCTGGAGGGCGGTGTCCTCCTGCTGACTCCGCTCTACGGTGCGGACGGGCAGGTCTATGCCGCCGCGCAAGGCCCGATCGCGGTCGGAGGCTTTGCGGCTGGAGGACCGGGTGCGACGAAGCAGATGAATCACCCCACGACGGGAAGAGTTCCGGCGGGAGGCCGCGTAGAACGCAGTCTCGCCTTCGACTTCAACCGCCTGTCTCCGGTTTCGCTGCTCTTGCGCGAGTCAGATTTTTCGACAGCGGGCGAAATCTCCGCCGCCATCAACCGCGAATTCGGACACGCGGTCGCGAGCGCCCGCGATGGCGGACGGGTAGACGTCGATCCGACGGCGACGGGCGTGGTGAACCTGACGGCAGTTCTGGCTCGAATCGAGAATTTGACGGTACCTGTGCACCGGCGGGCCCGGGTCGTGCTCAGCGAACGTACGGGAACCATAGTGATGGGGAAGGACGTTCATCTGAGAGCGGTGTCCATCCTGCATGGCGGATTCTCAGTGCAGATTTCGACGGAGTATTCCGTTTCCCAGCCGGCGCCACTCTCGAATGGGAAGACTGAAGTCATAGGCCAGATCGAAGTGCAGGCCAAGGACAGTCCCGCGAAACGCCTCGAAATTGGCGAAGGCGCCAGCATCGACGAGTTGGTCAGCGGATTGCACAACATGGGTGCGACTGCGCGCGATGTGATCTCGATTTTGCAAGCGATCAAAGCGGCCGGTGCACTCGATGCCGACCTGGAGGTTATCTGAGTAGCGCTGTTCGCTCTTCGCTTTTCGCAAACGCTCCATCAAGAGCGAACGACGAACAGCGGACGACCGGCTGGAGACAATTCTCATGAACATTACACTCACTTCGACTTCCATGACACCGCCTACGGCCAACCCTCCGGCCGCAAGAGCGGTCGCGAAAAATGAAAAGGCGGCACGAGACTTTGAAGCCATGTTGCTCACACCGGTGCTCGAGGCTCTGCAGAAGACGTTTGCCGGCGATTCCGAGGATTCGAAAACCCCCGGGGCGAGCGATTATCGCCTCATGGCAACGCAGGCGCTGGCGCAGTCGATGGCGGCCCGGGGAGGGATCGGGATCGCGCAGCTCATCTTGCGCCATTTGGAACCACCAAAGGTATCGGGTGGGAGGTGAACAGCGGTTTGGCAGCGAGCGCTAAAGTTTTTCCAAACTTTGCCGATCTTAGATTTGAGCCGGGATGCATTCTGCGGCCATGTTGCCCCGACATTAAGATTCGTTAAGAATCTGCCGATACAGAAGGTAGTAGAGGATTGGAGACGCTTATGAGAGTCGATTTAAGCACGTTTGGAGTGGAGCCACCGGAAAAAGGCACGACGGGCCGCGCCGGGCAGACCGGAGCCGCTCAGACTGGAGCGAGCAGCACCTCAGGCAGCACGAGGGGCAGCACCTCGGGCGTTGACCAAACCCACTTCTCGTTCGATCAGACGCGGGTGCAGTCGCTCGCCGCGCGGGTTCTGGCGCAGCCTGAGATTCGCGAGGCCAAGGTGCAGACGCTGCAGCAAGCGATCGGCAGGGGTGAATATTCGATTCCCCCCGGCCAGATTGCCGATGCACTGATCGGTGAGCTGAGTGGAGCACAGAGCTAGTGGAGCGGACCATGCAGTGAGCTATGGAGTGAATTATGGATCCGTTGATCACGAACGGGATTGATCCAGCGTTGCTGCGCGTGCTGGAGAAGCGTGGCGATGAGCGTGAGTCGGCGCCGCGGCGCAAGCGTCCGGCTGTGCCCGAAAAGACGGTTGAGGAGCAAGGGGGAAATGAAGACGAGGCCGATCCCGACACTCCGAAGCACGCGCTGGATGACCTGGCGTAACGGTGAGCCAGATTTGGCTTGACGACCCTAACGACAAGGCCCCGCAAGATTTGATCTGACGATCTGTTCTTGAACGAAGAGCTGTCCTGCTATGGACGATATCGACACATCGCTTCCCGAACTCAGCAAGCTGGTCGAGCAGCGGCTGGTGCTGCTGCGCAGCCTGGCAGAGAGTCTGGAGTCGAGCACTCTAGCGCTGGTGCGCAACGACGCGGAAGCGATTGCGCGCGGTGCGGCGCACCAGGCAGAGCTCTGCCGGTACTGGAGCTGCCTCGAAGACGAGCTACGTCGCCAGGCCGGACGGCGTCCGGCGTTGTCCCCGGCTGGTGCGTCGGGCAATTTCCCGGAAACCGAGCACTCGGCGCAGTTACAAGCCCAGTGGGAGGTACTCGGAACTCGGATCCGTTATCTCACGCGCGTGCACTGGTCGCTGCTGCGGCACCTCGAGCGCAGCCTGGCCGTGTTGAATCGCGTGGTCGACAGTTGCGCGCCCACCTACATGCCCAATCCCGGCTTGCTCCGCACAGAAGCCCGGGGCCGGGCGGGAGAATAACCATGTCGGGTCTAAACGGGTCTCTTTCGATTGCCCTGAGCGCGCTCTCGGTCAGCCAGCAGGAGATGGCAACCACTTCCAACAACGTGGCCAACGCGAACACTCCCGGATTCTCACGGGAACGCGCCGTGTTGGCGGCCGGCGACCCAGTGACCTATGGATCGTTCACCTACGGCACCGGAGTGGTCCTCGAAAAAATCGAGAGCCTGCGTGACTCCATCCTCGAAATCCAGCTGAATCAGGAAACGCAGCAGCAGAGCAAGCTTGACACCACGCTCGGTCAACTGCAGCAGATTCAAACCCAGTTCGGGAGCGCCAGTTCTGGTATCGGAGCCGACATCAGCAATTTCTTTAACAGCCTGCAGCAACTCGCTCCCGACCCCTCGAATCTGGCGTTGCGGCAGAGCGTGCTGACCGCGGCTGGCAACCTGGCTAACGACTTCAACACCACCGCGGGCAGCCTGCAAGCCCAGCGCAGCAATCTTGACCTGAACGTGGTGCAGTCGGTCAGTGAGGTAAATACTCTGACGACGCAGATCGCCAGCGTCAACCAGCAGATCAGTAGTCTTCAAGGCGAGCACCAGGACGCCAGCACCCTGGTGGACAAGCGGACCACCCTCATCCGGCAGCTTTCAGCACTGATGGATGTCTCCGTCATTCCAACGGACCAGAGCATCTCACTGGTGACTGCAAACGGTACCACGCTGGTCTCCGGATCACAGAGTTTCGCTCTCTCTGCCCAGCTCGGTAGCGATGGCGTGCAGCACATCCTGGCCGGTAGCCAGGACATTACCGGCTCGCTGAAGGGCGGGAGCCTGGCTGGTTTTATCCAGATTCGCGATCAGGAGATTCCCAGTCTGGGGAGCAGTCTCGATCAACTGGCATCGGGTCTCGCGAACGCTCTCAACACCGCTAATAGTAAGGGTTACGATTTGAATGGCAACGCTGGCGGCAACCTTTTCGTTGCGCCCCCGACGGGCGGGGTGGGCGCAGCGGCCACGTTAAAGGTCAATATTACCGACCCGGCGCTGGTTGCCGCCAGTTCCGACGGTACTTCGGGCAGCAATGGAAATCTGGCTGTGCTCTCCGCGATTGCCGCTCAGCCCTTAGCCAATGGGCAGACACCGATCGATTCCTACTCCAGTATCGTGTTTCAAGTGGGCAATGACACTTCCAACACCTCCGCCGATGCCAACTCCTCCGACTTGATCTTGCAACAACTGCAGGACCAGCGCGGGAGCATCTCCGGAGTATCACTCGACGAAGAGGCGGCCAACTTGATCCAGTATCAGACCGCATATCAGGCCGCCGCCCGCGTCGTCTCGACTATCAGCAACTTGCTCGCCGACGCGGTAAATCTGGGTATCGACGCGGTGCAGCAATGAAATTTGTGAGGTAAACATCGATGCGCGTCAATCCGAATCCCATGCCCGATCTGCTGGCGGCGCTCAACCAGTCACAACTGGAAACGCAACAAGCGTCAATGGAGATCTCGACTGGCCGAAGCGTGAACCAGCCCTCCGACAATCCAACCGCCGCTGCTCTGCTGGTCGAGAACAACGATCAGGCAACGTTCAACGCCGGCTATCTGCAGAGTCTCAGCGCCATTCAGGGCCAGCTCTCGACCGCCGATTCGACGATGAGTTCGGTCGTAACCGCGGTGCAACGGGCCATCAGCCTTGGCGTCGAAGGCGCCAATGGAACACTCTCCGATGGCGACCGGGCCGCCATTGCTACGGAACTGCAAGGCATTCAGAGCCAGTTGGTGTCGCTGGGCAACGCCTCCTACGAAGGCCGCTTCATCTTCGCCGGCACCGATTCGGGTACGCCTCCGTTCGTGGTCGACAATACCGTCCCGGCCGGCGTCAGCTATGTTGGCAACGTCGGTGTCAATCAGGTATCGATCGGCAGTGGATACAAGCTCGCCGTCAACCTGCCTGGGTCGCAACTGTTTTCGGCTTCCGGCAACGATGTTTTCCTCGCCATCAACGGCCTGATCCAGGCCTTGCAGACTAATACTGGCATTGACACCGCCGTCACCGCCGTGGGCGCCGCTTCCAGTTATATTTCGGCGCAGCGCGTGTTCTATGGCAACGCCGCGAACCAGGCGCAGTCGCAGACCACCTACCTCAATACCGCCAAGCTTCAAATTGCCCAGCAGCAGAACACGCTGGGCGGAGCGGACCTCGCTGCCGCCGCCACCAATCTCACCCAATCTCAACTTGACACCCAAGCCACGCTGGCCGCCATCAGCAAAATGTCACAGAATAATCTGTTCGATTACTTGAAGTAGCGGAGAGAACGCGCGCGTACTTGCCGTCCCGACAAGCGTTCACAACGTCCTTTTGCTGGCTCGCGCCCAGGCGGCTGCGGCTGCTATGTGGGTTCGTGCTGTTTCGAGCCGCGCCTTTTCGGCTAGCAGGCAGCCATGAAGATCGGGCAAGAAATCCTTCAGTTTTTCCAGCTTGCTGCGATATTCGAGCGTCTCTTTTTCGAGCGCGGCGGTGGCTTCGGAATGTGCCGGCACGCGCCGCAGACATCTCGCTGCCCGCAGAAGCTGGCTGAGTAAGTCTGAGAAGTCCTGGGGCCGGATGGTCGAACAGTGCTTTCGTTCCGGGCGAAGACGAAGCAGCGCGGCACGCAGGTTCTCATTCACCTGCCGCAAGGTTTCGAGTGCGTCCGGCGGCATTATCCCTTCCAATCCCTGTGCACCGGTTCGGACTCAGGGTCAGCAGCGCTGGAAGGAATCATGGCGGCCGCGGGTGTGACCAACGCCTTTTCAGCTCGCTCCACCTCGATCCATCCTTCTCGCACCGCCAGCAGGTCGGTAATCAGCTGGCAGATTCCTGCTTTCGAAGGATGTAACTGCACCTGCACCAGATTTTGGCGAAGAACATTGTAGAAATGGTCGAGATCCCGGGCGACCTTACCTCCATTTTCAAAATCCAGTGGCGACTGCAGATGCCCGATGACCAGAATTGCGTGGTTGATGAGCTTGGTCCGCCGCTCAATATCGTTTTGCTCGACGGCTTGCACTGCCTGAGTCAAGTCTTGAATGATCTGTTCATAGAGCAAGATTACGAGGCGCACAGCGCTTGCGCCGCGTACGTTATTTTCGCGATAGGCAGTGCGAGGATTCGTCATGGCTACTTATCCTGTAGACGAGCCGGTTGTGGGCGTAGAGTTCGGCGTCGTGTTGGACACGTTATAGTTGCCGTTGAGAGCGCCAATCTCGGACGTAACTTCCAGCAGGAGAGACGGATAGGCTTCAAGCGTCGCATTGACCTGATCGAACTGCAGGGTCAATGCGGTTTGTTCGGCAGTCAGGCGGTCTTGCAGATTGTTGATCTGGGTGGTCAGAGCCGTCTGCTGAGCCTTGTTTCCGGCGATGTCGACATTCACGATGCCGTTGGTTGGATCCGTCAGGCTGTAGAGGTCGTTGTTGAAATTGTTGGCAAAACCCGTGGACGAACCATTTTGAAAAAAGCTCTGTACTGCACCCGGGTTTGCGGCCAGCACGTTGGCGAGTGAGGGGTGGGTGTCGGTCGCGGTCTGGTTCACCGTCAGAGTTCCGTCATTGTTCATGTCGATGCCCAACGAGGCCAGGTTGACCAGTCCGCTGTTTCCCGTGATCGAGTAGGTTGCATCATTCAGCAAGCTGGACTGCAAGGAGCGCAGGGCACTGTCGCCACCGAGCGGCCCTTCGGTGTTGGTGGTCGGATCCACCGTGAACTGGGTGTTGAGTATGCCTATCACCGAGTTGTAAGCATCTACGAAGTTGTTGATCGCCGTCGTGGCCGCTGTGGTGTCGGGTCCCACTGTGAGCTGCACGGTGATTCCCGGCGCGGCGCTGGCCAGATTCGGCGTAACCCCGCTGATGGCGCCGCTTACGGTGTTGGTAGCGCTGCTGAGCGGGACGCCATCAATGGTCAGGGATGCGTTGGTCCCGCCAACCGGTGCATTGAAGGTTAGGCCGGTGGTGTTGTTAGTAATCGCCAATGCTCCCGGTGAGCCGCTGGACTGACTATACAGTGCCAGGCGTGATCCGCTCGCATCGGTGACGACGGTGGCTGTGACTCCCCATTGCTGGGTATTGATGTAACTCGCCAAGGTCTTGAGAGTGTCATTGCTCCCCGCGGTAATGGGAATGTCATGGGTCACGCCACTCACCCCGCCGATTTGCAGCTGAATGTCTCCGGTCGAGAATGACGTGTTGCCGTCTGTCAGTGGGTTGGTATAGAGCGTGCCGGTGGTCGCTAGACTGGATACCACGATCTGATGCACGCCCGGCAGGGCCGTGGTTTGGGCGCCGGCAGTCAGGATGCTGGAGTCCGAAGAGGTTGCTGTCTGTGAAGATAGGGGCCCGGTAGGACTCGCGAGCGAGATTGCCACAGCCGCTAAAGTGGTAAGGCTGTTGTTAAGCCCTGCCAGCAACCCAGCCTGGGTGGAAAGATCCGTTTGCTGGTTCTGCCATTGGGTAAGTGGAGCGGTTGCCGGCGCGAGAATCGCGGTCACCACCGAGCTCACGTCGATGCCATTTCCATTCAACAGAGCGGCAGCATTAAAGCTTACTCCCATGGTTGGTCCCCCCTCCCTTACAACCGGAGCCGAGCTGCATGTCTAAGACTTGGCAAATCACAATGCCATCTTCCGGCATAACTGGTTGCACTTTGACTTCATCTTCCGGTAATTAGGTCGGAATCGAAGCGGTTGGTGTCATGAAAATTTCCGTTCTTGGGGTAGTTCCCGAAGCGGTACTGGGCAGGGAAGGTGCAACTTGCACCTTCTATTCGGGAGCCGGACCCTCGATCCGGCCTGAACTGGTTTGCGCGGGGTCAACGTTCATAACTTACCCAGCTTCTTGCGCAAGAAAATCAAAGGGAGGCGGGATCGAACCGCCTCCCTTCGAAAGGCTGCTTACTGCAGCAGCTTCAGCACAAGTTGCTGTTGCTGGTTAGCCTGGGCGAGAGCGGAAATTCCGGTCTGTTCCAGAATGGAGTATTTTGCCAACGTCGCCACGGTGGAAGGAATATCGGCGGCGCGGACACCGTCTTCTGCACCCGTCAGGTTCTGCACCTGGTTGGTGATGACGCCGGCGGCACTCTGCAAGCGGTTGACAGTTGCGCCAATCGTGCCGCGAAGTGCAGCAACCGATTGAATAGCGCTGTTGATAGTGGTTAGCGCTGCGGTGGCATCGGCAATGTTGGACAGGTCGTTGACCGATCCAGCTGTACCATTCGCAAGGCTGGTGGCACTGAAGGTATTCGCCGCCCCCGTTTCCGCAGTCGCAATGCCATTGCCGGAAGTGCCCTTCACAAGTGCGGTGAATACCACGCTGGTTGCCGTAGCTGCTGCCGAAGCGGAAGTGTTCGCGACCGTTGGGCCTCCGTAGGTCGCGCCCGCGCCGCTCGCACCGTTGACGGCATTTGCTAGGTTGGTAAGGCTGGCCGTTTCAGTAGCGCCAACAAGAACCTCATTTGCCGTTGGAGTGCTGCTAAGGGCAGTCACGAAGGTGTAGGTTTGATCGCCCACTGTGACGGTATCGCCACCGGCCGCGACCGGAGGTGCTCCGGCATCCAGGCCCCCAGTGAAATCCAAGGTAGCGAAGGTGCCGACACTAGCCGAACCGGAAAGGAAGTTACCGCCCGCCCCCGCCACATTGGCGTTGAAAGCGATGGTAGTTCCGGTCACCGTCCCGGCCGTTACGGTCGGGTTTCGAACTGTATTGCTGCTATAGTTTGTCCCGCCCGAGCCGTTAACCGCGGCTGCCAGATTGGTCAACCCGGTAGCTTCGCTGCTGCTGATTACTTCATTCGCCGTAGCCGTGTGGCTGAGCGCCCCGACGAACGTATAGGTTTGGCTGCCAACGGTTACGGTGCTGCCAGCGGTGCCGCCAGCCAAAACGCCGGCGGTGAAAGCTTCGTCGCCCGCCACTGTGGTGGTTGACGTAATCGCGTTTCCCGCCGTCCCGTTCACGTTGGCGGTGAAAACGAGAGTTGTTCCCGTAACCGCTCCGGCATTGACGTTGACGTTAGCGACGGTTCCGGTTCCATATGCGCTTCCCGCGCCACCAGAGGCGGCGTTGACGGCAGCCTTCAAGTTCAAGAAAGCTTGCGCAGTGCTTCCGCCGATGGCGACTTCATTGGCAAGTCCCGTGCCTCCGGTGAGAGCAGCCTTGAACGTATACGTCTTGCCCCCGATTGCGACCTGATCGCCATCGGCGGGACCGGTACCAGCGGACGTGAGTGTGGTTGCGGCCGCGGCGGATGCGACGAACGCACCGCCCGTGAATAAGTCGGAGGACGTTACGGCAGCCGTGCCCGCAGCCTGGGAAAGGGTTCCGGTGGCGGCAACTGCTCCGCCCAAGCCGAGGTCGATCGAGGACAACACTCCAGTGGTCACACCGATAAGACTGTTGCTGTTGGCGCCCGAATCGCTCAAGAACACGTTGAGAGTATTGGCGGTGAAAACCTGTCCACCGTTGTAATTCGTCTTGGAACCGACGCGGTCGATTTCGGCTTTGATCGCCGTGAATTCGTCGTTCAGAGCGATGCGTTGCGGATCGGATACCGTACCAGTCGCGGCTTCGGTAGCGATCGTGACAGCGCGGTTGAGCAGGGTGGTGACCGCTGCCAGCGAGCCATCCGCTACCTGCAGTTCGCCAACGCCGTCGTTAGCATTCCGGGCGGATTGGGTTAGGGCTGTAATGTTAGCGTGCAAACCATCGGCAATCGCCAGGCCGGCGGCGTCATCCGCGCCAGTATTGATGCGCGACCCGGATGATAGTTGAAAGAGGGCTTTTTGCAGATTGCCGTTGGTGATCGTCAATTGGTTCTGCGCGGCCAGAGACGCGATATTGTTGAGTACACTGAGTGCCATTGTTTTGCTCCTTGTTGGTTCCGATTGTGGGATCCGTCCCCGAAACCTTCCCGGAGCTCGTTCCGTTGGTCCTGCGGAACCCAATTGCGTTTCATTCAGGACCATCGGCGGACAACGCCTGAGCTTTATTTCCACAGGTACCAGACGGCATAGCTCTTAGGTCACCTGCCTCATTTCAGGTCCTTTCTCCCCATTCTCGCCGTTTCTGCCGATGCTTATTGATGAAACCTTATAAGGGGCGGGCCTTCGGCCGTCCAGCACTTGAACATCAGGAGCCATTCATGATCCAGCTCACCCGCCTCAACAATCACCCGCTGGCCGTCAATTCGGACCTGATCAAGTTCGTCGAGCAGGCCCCGGATACTGTCATCACCCTGGTGAACGGCGAAAAAATTGTCGTTCGCGAAAGTGCTCAGGATGTCCTCGAACGGGTAGTACAGTTCCGCCGCTCGGTGCTGCAAGGAATCATGCTGTGGTGGGACAACCGTTCCGCCCTTCCGCCTGTCCTTGAAGGCAAGGGCCAGCCCGCAGGCGAGAGATAGGAACTCTCGTGGATAAGGCAACACTTGGCGGCCTGGTGCTGGCGATAGGCGGCATTCTGCTGGGCTTGATGCTGGAGGGCGGCAACATCGGCCAGGTGCTGCAACCCACCGCCGCCATGATTGTCTTCGGGGGCACGCTGGGCGCGATCCTCATTCAGTATCCCTTGCCGGTGGCGTGGAGTGCGTTCCGGCGTTTGGCGCAAGTGTTCGTCGAGCCCGCACAGACTGCGCAATCGACTATCGAACTCCTGGTCAACTACGCCAATCAGGCGCGGCGGGAAGGCATCATCTCGCTCGACAAGGAACTCCCGGGCATCCGCGAACCCTTCTTGCGGCGCGCCCTCATGTTGGCGGTGGACGGTACCGACTCGCAGGAGCTCCGTCAAATTATGGAGCTCGAACTGGATAACAAAGAAGAACAGGAAGAAAAAATTCCCCAGCTCTTCGAATCGGCCGGCGGATTTTCCCCCACCATCGGCATCATCGGAGCTGTGCTCGGTTTGATCCAGGTCATGCAGCACCTGGACAAGATCGACGAAGTTGGAAAAGGGATTGCCGTCGCCTTCGTGGCTACCCTTTACGGAGTCGGCGCCGCAAACCTGCTTTTGCTGCCGGTGGCTGGAAAGCTGAAAATCCGCATCCGCGACGAGCAGATCATCCGCGAAATGACGATCGAGGGAGTAGTGTCCATTCTCGAAGGGATGAACCCTCACATGCTGGAAGAGAAGCTGCAGGGCTTCCTCACCGCGGCTCACGAACCCCCAGAAGTTTTTGAGGTATCCGCCCCATGAGCCGCCGCAGGCGATCCAAGAGCCGCGCCAACCGCGACCGTTGGTTGGTTTCCTATGCCGACTTCATCACGCTATTGTTTGCCTTTTTTGTCGTGCTCTACGCCTCGTCGCAAGTCGACAAACGAAAAGTCGGAAAGCTGGCTTTGGCTATTCAGGTCGCCTTCCAGGAGATGGGTGTGTTTCAGACTTCCTCCACCGAGGTGCCGATCGATGTCGCCGAGCCCATGCCCTTCAGCACCGTGCAAGCCATCGAAAACACGGAGCGCACCGCAAGTCTGGGCCGGATCGCGTCTCATCCCGAGGGCGCGCTCGGCACTGGCGTAGGTATAGAAAACGGGGATCTGGCCGAGTTGCAGGCTGAACTGGAAACCGCTCTCGCTTCGGAAATCAAGCACAAGGAAATCGCCATGCGCCGGGAGCCCGACGGTCTGGTGATTAGTTTGCGCGAGGTAGGATTTT
>CAVWAN010000071.1:0-6843 GCA_963752985.1 uncultured Acidobacteriaceae bacterium | reverse complement strand
GTAGCCGAGACGCGGCACGGCATCCTGGAACAAAACATCTCCATTTCGCGTACCTCAAGCAGGGAGCGGGCCGCGCTTTCATTTCCCGGCGATCCGCGTCGAACCTTCAGATGTCATTTCGCGATCTTATTCAGGACGTATTCCGAACCCTCTGGGCGCATCGAGTCCGCACCCTGCTGACCATGTTCGGGATTGCCTGGGGAGTGGTCTCGATCGTCCTGATGGTCGCCGCCGGCGAGGGTCTTCGCGTCGGCCAAGCCAAACAAGCCGAAACCCTGGGCCGCGACCTGATGATCGTCTTCCATGGCCGTACCAGCCTGCAGGCTGGTGGCACGCGGGCTGGCCGCCAGGTCCACTGGGTCGATTCCGATATTCAACATCTTCAGCAAGAGGCCCCCGACTGTCAGTATGCGATCCCGGAGCTTGAGCAGAACACAGTGCGTTCGCACACTGCTTATAACGCGGCCGCGTTCACGGTAACCGGTTCGACCCCGGAGTTTGCCGAGATTCGAAGCCTCGGCGTCAGCGAAGGCCGTTTCTACGATCAGGCTGACATCACCGAAAGTCGCCGCGTGGCCTTCCTCGGCTCCGATGCGAAGAAGCAGTTATTCGGCAGCCGTCCCGCCGTCGGGCAGTTCGTCTACCTCAACGACATTCCCTTCACCGTGGTTGGCGTGATGTCGTCCAAGAAACAGGACTCGAGTTACGACGGCTGGGACGTGAACAAAATCTTTATCCCCTTCTCTGCCATGCGGAGCAGCTTTCCCGATAAGCCACCGGGCACGCCCGACACGTTCGACCAGTTGCTGGTCGTTCCACGCTCCGTCGAGCACCACGAAGCTTGCAAGGGAGAGATCCGGCGAGTGCTGGGAAGACTGCACTCCTTCGACCCCAGCGACAAAGAAGCCTGCCCCATCTGGGACACCATCCAGGAAGCGAAAGCCTTCCGCACCATGACCGATGGCATGAAGTACTTTCTCGGCGCGGTCGGCATCGTAACCTTGTTCCTCGGCGGCCTCGGAGTCATGAACGTAATGTTGGTCGCGGTTCGCGAACGCACCCGGGAGATCGGAGTACGCAAAGCCATCGGAGCTCCGGCGCACACCATCCTGCGGCAGTTTTTTCTGGAAGCGCTCCTGGTTGCGTTGATCAGCGGTGGCGCGGGCTTGCTCATCGCATTCGGCCTCTGCGCGCTGGTCAACTTGCTGCCCATGCCGGACTTCTTCGCCGGCCTGTTGCCGACGTGGCAGACGGGAGGGGTGGCCATGGCAGTTCTCGGCACCATCGCCATCTTGTCCGCTTTGTATCCGGCTCGCCGCGCCGCCGCCATCGATCCCATCGAAGCCTTGCGCCACGAGGCCGGTGGCTAACATGATCTATCAGGTCCTCAGCGAAGCCTGGACGGCGCTGCGGCGCAACCGCACGCGCAGCGCACTCACCATGCTCGGCATCGTGTGGGGAATCGCCACCGTCACGCTGCTGATCGCATACGGCGGCAGCTTCCGCGAAATTCTGGTCAGCGGCTTCGATGCCTTCGGCAAAGGCGCCGTCATCGGTTGGCCGGCGCAGACCAGCGAACAACCCGGCGGCCAACGTGCCGGCAAGAAAGTCGTTCTCGAACAAGCCGACCTCGACATGATCAAGGAGACGGCCAACTATGTGCGCCACGCGTGTCTCGAGACCGTGCGCCGTCCTGGCATCGCCTACGAGAACCGCATGGCCGGCACTGCGCCCGTCCGCGGCGTTTGCCCGGAATACGGCGACATGCGCAACGAACAACCCTCTGAGGGACGCTGGATCAACTCGCTCGATGAACTCGAACGGCGCCGCGTCGTGTTTCTGGGAGCGCGCGTACGCGAGCAGTTGTTCGGCGGACGCCCGGCCGTAGGCGAAACAGTAGTGATTGCGGGAGTGCGGTTTACTGTGATCGGCACAATGGACCGCAAGATCCAACTGAGCAATTATTTCTCCAGTGACGACGAGTCGACTTGGATTCCCTACTCGGCGGCGAGCGATCTTTGGAACGCGAAATACGGCGACGTGCTGGTGTTTGAGCCCATCGCTCCGCAGTTTGAGGCGCGCGCCGAGGCCCAGGTTCTCGCCGCGCTCGCCACCCGCCAGCAATTCTCTCCCACCGACAAGAAAGCGATGCAGATGTTCGGCCGCGAAGAGTTCCGGCCTGTGATCAACGGCATCACCATCGGGCTGCAGGTGCTGCTTATCTTCATCGGCATTCTGACGCTCGGCATCGGCGGCGTTGGCGTCATGAACATCATGCTCGTCTCGGTCGACGAGCGCATTCGGGAAATCGGCTTGCGCCGCGCTCTCGGCGCCCGGAAGTGGCACATCAAGGCCCAATTCCTTGCCGAGACCCTGCTCATCATGTTGCTCGGCGGCGCCATTGGGATCGTGGTGTCCTACGTGGTTGCCGCGGGGGTGGGGACGCTACCGCTCATGGGCCCACTGTTCGAGGACAACTCTGGGAAAGCCGACATTCACCTCAAAATTTCGTTCTTTACGGTCCTGATTTCAACCTTGGTGTTACTGTTCGTCGGCGTGCTGAGCGCACTGATCCCCGCGTCGAGAGCCGCAAACCTCGACCCCGTCGAGGCCCTGCGATACGAATGAAGCAAGAGCTCGTGTGGTGACGGGGCTTCGCCCCGTCCAGCCGGGCAAAGCCCGTAACGCTCTTCCTCATTGACGCCACAACTCTCCACGCGATACCTTGGCGGCACTAGCATAAGGTGTTCCCGTGCCCGTTTCCGCCGTCGATTGCGTACAGCCCGTCCTGCAGCACACCAAGGAACAACTCTTCACACCTTTCCGCTGGGGACAATGGTCCCGGCTGGCGCTGGTGGGAATTCTGGCCGCGGAAATGCACGTCGGCGGATGCAATTTCGGAAACTTTGGCGGCAATTGGCTTCGCGTCCCCCACAAGAATCAGAGCGAGTTTCTACCCTCGGGCATGGCGTGGGATCTGTCCTCCTTCAACCCCGCGCGCATTCCCGCCCACATTTCCGAGCACATCGCGCAGTTCCTCGGATTGATCGTAGTCGGAATTTTCGTCCTGATCGTGCTGGCCTTCGTCTTCCTCTACATCAACAGCGTGTTCCGCTTCATCCTCTTCGATTCGGTACTGCAGCGTCACTGCTCGATAGGCGAGGGATGGGGAAAATGGCGTCGCGCCGGCGGACGATATTTCCTATGGCAGATTGTGTTCCAGATTGCATTCTCCCTGTTCCTGGCGGTTCTGGTTGGCGTGCCCTTGGCGCTGGCTTTTGCTGCGGGGTGGACGACAGATCTGCAACAACACGTCGCACGCTTGGTGGTCGGGGTGGTTCTGCTGCTGGGCTTGCTCTTGGTGTTCGTGCTCGCCGCCGTTGTGGTTCAGTTCCTGGCCAGAGATTTCCTGGTGCCGATCATGGCTCTCGAGAGCCTTGACTTCGCCGACGGCTGGCACCGCTTGCTGGAGATGATTCGGCCGGAGAAAGGGCGCTTTGCCGTTTATTTACTGCTGAAGCTGGTGCTTTCCATAGCGGCGGCCATTCTGTTCAGCATTATCGCCATCATTCCGGCGCTGTTCATCTTCGTCCCTGCCGCAGTTGCTGTTGTGGCGGGTCACGAAGCCGGGATGGGATGGAGCGTGACCACCATTAGCTTGGCGATCATATTAGGAACCGTGCTTCTGCTGCTCTTGATTTACCTGATCGCCCTGGTGTGCGTGCCGGCCACCGTCTTTTTCCCGGCCTACGCGATACATTTTCTCGCGGCTCGATATCCGAATCTCGACGCGCTGCTGCATCCGACGCCTCCCCTGCCGGCGTCGCCTCCGATCACGGAGCCTCCACCGCCGTTTGAACCGCCCCCGTTGCCGCCGTCGCCGGAGCCCATTGGCTGATCCTGCTGGTGGAGAGCCGGGCGTCCCCGCCCGGCCGCCCGATTTCCCCAAGACGGGCGAGACGCCCGTCGCTCCACTACTTCTCTGCGGCGCTCGGTTTGTGGCCCCAGCTGAAGCGTCGTCCGATGATGCATTTCACGATCAAATGATCGGCGGAGTTTGAAACGTCCACGCCTGCGCCAAAATTAAATTCCCAATTCGGCGAAAGATTGAGGTCAACCGTAGGAAATATCTGTTGCGATTGTTGCGAAATAGGATCGAAGTTTGAGACCGGCCCGAGGGCCCCGTAATATTCAAGACCGCCAGTAATTTTCTTGGTGAAATCAAAACTGACTTTCACATTCGGCGAGAATTCCCATCCCCTGCCCGTGTTCAGGCCATGCAGCGCGCGGTCGAATGCGGGATTAAAGGCGAAATACCAGCGTCCCAGTTTCTTGTCGATGATGGGACGAAGCTCATAATTCCAGCTGTCCTCCGCGAACTTCCGCCGCTGATACCCAATTTCTTGCGCGAGGCTCAGGCCCACCGGCAGGTGCCACGACTCCGGAGCCGTAAACCGCGGACGAATGTGATCCCCCACCCAGTCCCAACCGTCGCCGTTCTGAAGGCTCGTAAAAACATAGAAACCGGTTTCGAACCAGTCTGTCCAACCGTGCGTAATCTCCAAAGTTTCGTGCATGGCGTGATTAGTAGGGGCAACGCCATTGACCACCGTCTTTTGCCCGTCCACGGTGAAGTTGGAGTGGATTTCCACAAAGGTGACGTTCTTGGGAGTCGCTTCCGAACTGTAGACCTGGATTTCGTAGTTATCCTGAGCGTAAGCCGGCAGAGTCAACACGAAGAGATTGGACACGAAAAAGAGGGCGCCAAGCACGACTTGCAAGAAATGTTCCGCCGCACGCTGCATGAGTTTTCGATTCTAAAGCAGTTCGCGAGTTGCTTCTCTTGTTTTTGGGTGGCGCAGCGGTTTACCGCTGCGGTAACGACTTCGGTTCGGCTTTAGCCGCTGAGGGTCCGCTGTACCCGAGCCCGAGATCTGGAACTCTCCACCCCCTGCGGGTGTCCAATGTTTCAAGACACGCGCGTGCCGTTCCGGTTTAAAGAGAGGAAATCCGAATGGCATTCTCCACGGCAGGCGCAGGCGGAGGTCCGTCTCGTCCACAAATGAACGTCACTCCCTTGATTGACGTTCTCTTGGTCCTCATCATCGTTTTCATGGTGGTCGTAATCGAGCAGCGGCCAACCGGTTTGCAGGCGGAGATCCCGCAGCCGCCCAGTCCAGCCGGTAACCCGATCCCGCCGCCAACTCGGACGATCGTGATTCAGATCCGTCACGCAAAGCCGGGAGCGGGGCATCCACAAGTGATCGTGAACGAAGAAGCGGTGGAATGGGATCACCTGCGCGAACGGCTGCGGGATATCTTCGCGATTCGCGTGGAGCGCATCGCCTACCTCGAAGCCGATAACGACATCGACTTCCAGGACGTGGCCGACGTGATCGCAATTGCCCGGATCGCCGGCGTCGACCGCGTGGGGTTGCTGACCGAAGATGGGAAGCACTTGCCGATGGCGGGGTAACAGACTAGCTTGGACGTGTCGGCGCAAGAACTTGGCTAGATTCTTGCTTAGCATGCAACTGACTGCAAATAGCGCGCGCTTGGGGAAAGTGTTCTTGCTATGTGCCGTTCTTCTGGCTGATCTGCAAGCCCAGATTAAGCAGGACACTCCGCCCGACGTTAACTCACCTAGTAGCGTTTCCGTACGCCCTGCTGACATTGAAAACAAAGAATGGTGGATTTTTAACTACTTTGTCGGCAATTCTCAAGCGTGGCCATATCACACGCGCGGCAGAAGGAGTCAGCCATATCTCAGATTTGAACTCGGCAGACTTCAGGGATCACCGGGTTGCGGGCGATTCGATGGTAACTACCGAAGATTGGGTGATCAACTTACGATCTCTGCAAACTGGATGGATACGGAAGCGTGTAGCGATGAAGAGAAGAAGACCGCTGCACAGATCCTCTCGGCGCTTCTAAATGTGCGCCGAATTGAACCCGAGCCGGCATACTGGCACCTGGACTCGCTGTTGTTAGCTGATCAGAAACGGTCAACGCTAGTCACCTTGGCACCGAGGCGGCCAGGTACAGATCTCTCAGAACTAAAAGACACCTTCTGGCATTTCATCCAACTTGAAGGTTCGCGCGCGGACCTTTCCGGCATCATCATTGTTATCCGAGACCAGAACACCGGAGTCACTTTCAGTGCGCCCTCGTACTTCATTTCATTTCCTTTCGAATACAAACTACAGGGCATTGAATTCCATCCCGCCTGGACCTATTCCAAAGTGACCGAAGAGAACGCCGAGTCTCGTCGGATCGCCGTCGTATTTGAGAACGTCCTGCATAGAATCAGGTCTTATGAAGTGGGGCAAGACATTCTCACGTTTTTCGATAAAGATCGCCATGAAATCATGGCGCTTCACTCCCTGCGGCAAGAAGGCATTGAGAATCGCAGGTGGAACATTGCCAAGTATCGTGATGACGGCAAGAGACAAACCGACGAGGAAGGCCTTGTCGATGCCAAGGTAGACGCGGAAATCACTTTCTTGCACGGTCGTATCGAAGGTTCGGCGGGTTGCGGGGCGCTTGTGGGTGATTACAGGCTTTCGGGGGATCACATAACGCTTCACGCGGATTTCATACTGGCCGGACTCTGCTACCAGGAAGGAGAGGTTCAGAACGGGCTAGCGATAAGCGCCTTGAGGAACTCTATTCGTATTGAGCAAAAGGATGACCGTATCTTTCTGCGAGACAAGGACGGCAAGGCTCAGATTCTGCTTGTTCCGCACTAACTTCCGTGCACAGGGTCGGGCATTCGGCTGCTCGACCCTATTCGGAGTTCTAGTCTCGCGCCCGGTTCTTAATCCAGATAGGCGACCCGACAAA
>CAVWAN010000070.1:0-10072 GCA_963752985.1 uncultured Acidobacteriaceae bacterium | reverse complement strand
CGGATGGGCGGGGCCGGAAGGACAATTTGATTTCCCGTAGAGACGCGGCTCGCCGCGTCTCCGACAGCTGGAACACTCTTTGTCGGGGTAGACTTTGGAAAGGGCGCGGCTTCAGAGCCTGCGGAAAAACTCAGGTTCGTATCAGGGTATCGCTTTAGCGATACCGCAAGTTCTTCAAAATCAGACGCCCCTTTAGGGGCTGGGCATCGAGCACCGACTTTTTCCGCAGCCTGTTCAGCCGTGCCGCCCCGAGCCACAAAAGATGCGGGCTTTAGCCCCTGAGGCCCGGGGATCTCGCATCTATTAAGGCGAATTCGATGAGCGCAACCCTATGCGAGTGATTGCCGGACAGTACCGCCGTCGGACGTTGCGGTCATCGCCCGCGCTCGAAATCCGGCCGACCGCCGACCGCCTGCGCGAGACCCTGTTCAACGTGCTGTGCGCGGGCAATCCGGATGCGCTGGCGGAGTCGGTGTGGCTCGATTTATACGCGGGGACGGGCGCGGTGGGCATTGAGGCCCTGAGCCGCGGAGCGCGGATGCTGTACTTCGCCGAATCGTCCAAAGCAGCGGCGGAACTGATTGCCACAAATTTGAAGTCCTTGGGGATTGCGAGTGGGTTCCAGATTCTGAAGGTCGACGCAGGGAAAGCCGTGCGGCAGTTGGAAGCAGCCGGAAACGTTGCCGACTATGTGTTTCTCGATCCACCCTACTCGATGCAGGATGAATACACGAAGACCCTGGCCGCGCTGGCGGAATCGAAATTGCTGGGCGAGCGGAGCTTGGTAATAGCCGAGCATGAGAAGAGATTCGATCCGGGAGAGGCGTCTGGCGAACTACGGCGCTACCGCAAGCTGGTGCAAGGAGACGCCGCGCTGAGCTTCTACCGGCGACTGGATTGAGAATCCTCAACTCCCCAGACTTGTCATCCCGAACAAAGTGAGGGATCTGCAGTTTCGCCGCAAAATACAGATCCCTCACTTCGTTCGGGATGACAATATTTAAAGGTATCGCTCGTGCAAAGCTCAGCAAACACGAGGGGTCGCTATAATCGAAAACGACATGTCCAACTTTCCACCGGTTGACGAACAACTGGCATACCTCAAGAAGGGCGCGGCGGAGATTGTCAAGGAATCCGAACTGCGCTCGAAGCTCGAACGCTCCCTCGCTTCGGGCAAGCCGCTCAAGGTGAAGGCGGGCTTCGATCCAACCGCGCCCGACCTGCACCTGGGCCACACCGTCCTGCTGCGCAAGCTCAAACATTTTCAGGATCTCGGCCACACGGTCATTTTCCTCATCGGAGATTTCACCGGCATGATCGGCGATCCGACCGGCCGCTCGGCGACCCGGCCTCCGCTGACGCAGCAGCAGATTGCGGAGAACGCCGAGACCTACAAAGCGCAGGTTTTCAAAATTCTCAGCCCGCAAAAAACCGTGGTGGACTTCAACAGCCGCTGGTTCTCCAAGTTTTCCGCCGAGGATCTCATACGTTTGATGGCGAAGTACACGGTTTCGCAGATGCTCGAGCGCGAGGAGTTCCACCAGCGGTTCCATGACGAGAAACCGATTGCCATGCATGAACTCCTGTATCCGCTGGCGCAGGGATACGACTCGGTTGCGCTCGAAGCCGATGTGGAGCTAGGCGGCACCGATCAGAAATTCAATCTACTGGTAGGACGCGAGTTGCAGCGAGCCTACGGACAAGAGTCGCAGGTGGTCCTGACCACGCCAATTCTCGAGGGCCTCGACGGCGTGAACAAGATGTCGAAGTCGCTGGGAAACGCCATTGGAATTCATGAGCCGCCGCTCGAGATGTACGGCAAAGTGATGTCGATTTCCGACGAGATGATGTGGCGCTATTACGAACTGCTGACCGATGTGCGAGTGGACGCCATCGCAAAGATGAAAGTGGACGCGACCAGCGGGAAGGCGCATCCCATGGCGCTGAAGAAGGATCTGGCAAGGTCGATCGTGGCCGACTTTCACTCGGCCGAGGCGGCAGCGGAGGCTGCAGAGGACTGGGCTAAGCAGTTTCAGAAAGATGAAGTACCAAGCGCGGTTGAGCTAGTCTTGGTCCCTCTGGAGAAAGTCAACGCGGTGGGCACTAGGGATCTTTCCGACGTTAACTCGTACTTCCCAGTTTGCAACCCGAAGAACGCAAATGTCAGGCTTGTGTGGTTCGACAAGGTTCTGGCAGAAGCGGGTATCGTCCCGTCACGTACGGAGGCTGGCCGCAAAATACGTGAGAATGCCGTCCACGCCGACGGCAAGACGGTCACCCGACCGCTGTGCACGGTTCAACTGAGATCCGAAATTGTTGTCCGGCTTGGCAAGAAGACAAAAAGGGTATCTATCATGGAGTAAGATCGACCCGCACCACGGCTGTTGTCCCTACGTGGTCCGTGGCGCGCCGGGCATCCTCTCGTGCCACTCCGTCGCCTGCTCGTAAGCATGTGCCGCTTGCAGCACCAAGTCCTCCCGCCAGGGAGCGGCAGCCAGTTGCAACCCGATAGGCAGCCCATCTTTCGTAAATCCGCACGGTACCGAGATCGTGGGAATCCCCCAAACATTGAACGGCCGAGTGTTGCGCAGCATGATCAGTTCCTGCGGCCGGAGCATGTCGGGATGTTCTAGAAGATCGGCGATCACCGGCGGCGGAATCGGAACCGTAGGCGTCAACAACACGTCCACGTCATCGAAGATTGCCTGGATCGCACGACGGCCAGCCTCGAGTTCCTGTCGCCCACGAAGTACATCGTCCGCAGAGACATTGGCCCCCGATTGAATGCGCGCCAGCGTTGCCGGCTGGTAGAGCTCCGGTGAGCGGGCTACGAACGGCTCGTGATAGGCATAAGCTTCGGCGCTCGCCAGCTTGCGGTCGGTCGAGACTTCAAGCTTCAGCTTCTCGAATCTCAGCATGGCGCTCGTGGAAGACCCCAATTGCTTTTTCGATTGCCTCGCCGACTTCCGGATCGAGGCCATCGAAGAAGAATTCCCGGGGCACGCCAATGCGAAGCTTCGGCGGCCGCTGGTCGAACCGCGCGAAATTCGGCACCGGAGTGTTAACGCTGGCGGGATCGCCTTGGTCGTAGCCTGCCAGCACGTGGAGCATTATGGCCGCGTCATGGACTGAGTTTGTGATGGGGCCGACGTGGTCATAGGACGACGACAACGGGATCACTCCACGGGCGCTCACGCGGCCGTAGGTTGGCTTCAGCCCTACAACTCCGCAGTAGGCGGCAGGCAGGCGGATGGAACCGGCGGTGTCGGTGCCGACTGCGGCGAACCCCAGAGCGGCCGCAACGCTGGCGGCGGAGCCTCCCGAAGAGCCTCCAGCAACGCGCCCCGCGCCCCACGGATTGTGCACCTCGCCAAAGAAGCTGATCATCGAACTGCCGCCATAGGCGAATTCGTGCAGGTTCTGTTTGCCCAGAATGATGGCGCCCGCGCAGCGCAGACGCCGGACAACTTCGGCGTCCTCGGTCGGAATGCGATCCTTAAATTGCGCGCTGGCTGCGGTGGTGCGGATTCCGGCGGTCTCGAGAATGTCCTTGAGCCCGATGGGAATGCCGTGCAGAGGTCCAAGATAAGTGCCACAAAAGATCTCGCGTTCGGCCAGACGCGCCCGGTTGAGAGCCAATTCGGCACAGACCGTAATGTAGGCGTTGAGTTCCGGGTTAAGCTTTTCGATGAGCACCAGGCATTGCTGCGTGAGTTCGACGGGAGAGATATCACGGTTGCGAAGCTTCCGGCTTAGTTCGCAGATACTAAAGAGCACACGGTCCTCGGACTGCGATAGGAATCACACAGACGCAGCGCTCTGAAAGCGCAATTCTTCACCCCTCGCCTGCGGTATTGCTAAACCCATACACGGCTACAAAGCTAATTTCGCCTTTTGCGCGGCGCGCTTGGCAAACCATTTCACCACAAAATAAACAAACGGGCCGGCGGCCAGCGCGCATGGCCCCCAGAGCATCGCGATCTTAGGGCTGTTACCCAAGGCGACGCAGGTCATCGCCAGCGGCAGGGCGATCACATAGAGCAGCCCGAGGTTGCCGCCGGGAATGCGGAATGCTCGCGGCAAATCGGGCTGTTTGCGGCGCAGCCCCCACGCGGAGAGCACGGTCAGCATGGTGGTGGCGCCCCGCAGCCAGCCATAGATGCTGATCAAATCGCCGAGCGAGTGCAGCGCCAGGGACGCGTAGATGGCGGCGGAGATCAGGATCGCGATCCAGGGCGTGCCGTAACGCGGATGCCGGCGAGTGAGGAATGGCGGCAGGTATCCATCCTCGGCGAGCGTGAAGGGCATGGGGGTAGCGGTGAGCATAGTGGCGTTGAGCAGCGCGACGGCGCCGGCCATGGCAGCGATCGCCATCAGATGGCCGAGCCAGGGGCCCCCGATCAGCAGCGCCGCGGTGGAGAAGTAGCCATCGTTCCATTCTTGCCAGTTTCCGAGCGCGGCCGTCCCGGCCAGTACCGGCAGAAAATACGTCGCGATGGAAAGCGGAATGACCACCGCAAGCGCTCTCGGATAAGTGCGCTGCGGGTTCTCAACCTCCCCGGCCACGCTCGAGACTTGCTCGTATCCGGCGTAACCCCAAATGGCCAAGGCCAGGCCAACTCCGAATGCTTTGAAAAAAGGCTGATGCGGCGGGACGAACGGCACAAACGGGTTGTGATGCCACTTGGCGAAACCAATAACGACCATGGCGATCACGGGAATGAACATAAACAATTCGAGAACAGTGGCCGCCTTGCCCACCATCTGGATGCCACGGACATTGAGCCAGGTGATGACGACGATCAGCGCGAAAGAAACCAGCCAATGCTTCCACCCGCTGATCCCGGGAAAATAGAAAGTCAGATAGTCGGTGAACATCACGGCATAGGAGCTGCCGAGGATGAATGAGGCGGACCAGTTCCACCATCCGGCGAGAAATCCCCAGAAGTCTCCGAAGGCAGCGCGCGTCCAGCGATAGAATCCGCCCTCTACGGGCATGGCCGTGGTGAGTTCGGCGGCGACGAACGACACTGGGATGCTCAACAAGAACGGGATGACCAGCAGAAAAATCAGGCCCATGCCCGGGCCGCTCAAGCTGACCATCCCTTCCAGTCCGAACGGCCCTCCGGTGGTGTAGGAAAACATCACGAAGACGAAACAAAAAAGGCTCGCCTTGCGGACGGTGGAGGTCGTGGATGAGCTTGGAGCGTTCACGATGGGATGGCGGCTAGTGTACAGCAAACACGCTGAACTTCCGCCCGGTAGAGACGGGGCTTGCCCCGCCTCCGTACCGAAACCGGACTTAGCAGCCAATGGAAAAACTCAGCTTCGTATCAGGGTATCGCTTTAGCGATACCGTAAGTTCTTCGCAAATCAGACGCCCCTTTAGGGGCTGGACGTCGAAAGTCGACTTTTTCCGCAGCTTGTTATGCGCCGATTCCCAGAGGAAGGCAAGGACGAACGTGCTCCTGCTCCAGATCGAGCAGCTTGCGCTTGATGTCGAGGCCACCGCCGTAGCCGCACAACGAGCCGCTCGATGCAATCACTCGGTGGCAAGGCACGACGATGGCGACTGGATTCCGGTTGTTCGACATGCCGACGGCCCGGTAGGCGCGCGCATGGCCGATCGCTTCAGCGATGTCGCGGTAACTGCGGGTCTCGCCATACGGAATTTCCAGTAGTGCACGCCAGCACGCAAGTTGGAACTCGGTTCCGCGAAGATCGAGCGGGAACGAAAACTCGCGGCGTTCGCCCGCAAAGTATTCATCGAGCTCGCGTAGATACGGTGCGAGGGCTGACTTGGACTCCCGCAGGTGAGTCGTACCGGGATTGATCTTCAGCACGCGATCTTCGAATTCAAGTCGCACCAGGCCCGTGCCAGACGCGGCTAGGAAGAGCGGACCGACGGGCGAAGCTGTGCGGAAGTAAAACAGAGTTTCCATAACGCAGTGGAGGATAACACTATCTCGGACGAGAATGTGTGGAAGCGGGGCTCTGGGTAGTGGGCTACTTTGACTTTTGGTCACCCTCTAAGGCGCGAATCTCTTGCCTGATCTTCTCAATCCGGTCTTTGATCTCATTCGCCAACGTCGTCAAATCCGGTCTTGAATCCAATTCCGGCAGGTGCTTTTCCAGAAAAGCCAACTCGTCTTTAAGTATCGGCAGCCTAATCATAGGAATTTCCTCTTACCGCCCTCGCTTCCCATTGCGGCCATGACACGCGAAATGTCAGATTCAGACAGTCGTGATTCTCTTTGCCGAGTCGAACGGGGGACCATTTCAAATGCCGCTTGATTTACGTCTCTAGGCTGCTTGCGTGAGCCCTTTTGCTACAACCAGTATGCCTATGCCACGTTCGCCAGCCGTCTCGAAATCAAAGTAGCCACTACCGGGCCCTGCCTTGCTTGGACGGGACAGAGCCCGTCCCCACTCAAATAAAGAAAGCCTCCCGCTTTCACGGGAGGCTGCTAGGGGGGAGGGACTGCTCTTACTTCGGTTGCTGTTGCTGATCCGTTGCCGGGGTGGTGCTGCTTGAAGCAAGCTGCTCCAGATCGTTCTTCAGCAGGCTGACTTCAACCCGGCCGCCGGTGATGCGCTTCGGCTTGGCTTCGCCCGCGGAGGCTGCAGCCGGAACCGGTGCATTGCCCATGCCGACGAGGTAAATCCGGTAGATCGGAATGTCGTGGTTCAGCGCCAGATAACGAACCACCGACTCGGCCATCTTCTGCGAGTTGGAGATCGCGACCTGTCCGCGACCGGACGCGAAACCCTGCACTTCGACGACATAGCCACGCTGGTTCTTCAGCGGGGCGGCCATCTCATCGAGAGCGGTCTTAGCGTTCTGGCTCAGCACCGTTTGTCCGGGCTTGAACAGGATTTCGGTTTGGGCGGAGGCCTGGTACTGATCGATATTGGTGACTACCTTCTCGACCGTGTTCAGGCGGGTGTGGGCCTGTTGCGCGGTCTGCTGCGCGGCCTGCGCCTTGTTGCCGGCATCGATAGCATGTTGGTCGGCTTCATTCGCCTTGGCCGAAGCCAACTGGATTCCCTGCTGCGCGCGCGCATCCGTATCCTTGATCGCCCTGGTGTTCGAGGCGGTCAGTTCATCAAGTTCGTTGACCCGGTCGCGGATCGGCGAGGTTTGCCGCGCCACATATTTCTTGCGCGCGAACGGGTTCACGCGACCCCAGAAGCCTTCGCGGGTTTCCGGTTGCAAGGGGTCTTTGCCGGTGGCACTGTCAGCCTTGGTGGCTGTTGGGGCTGCGGTCGCAGTCGACGCAGGCTGAGTCTGGGGGGCGGAATTGTCTTGCGCAAAAGCTGGCACAGCCAGAACAACGGCCAGCAGCAAAGCAAACAGAGTGCGGTTTTTCATTTTAAACTTCCTCCAAGTGAGGAGTGGGGAGAGCCACTCCAGGCGCCTTCCGGCGCGATTTTGATTGCGGCGTTTCCGTAACAGAACCATAACTTCGAAGGCAACCGCCGACGCCACGAATGCCTCAAAAAGCTTGCCTCAAAAAGCCAACCCGTATCCCGGGCCTGCCTTCCTATTATCAGTTTGCGTGCCAAATGCCAGGATGCGGAACACGGAACGCAAGTGCTTTATTTTCATACATATTGTACCTTACCGTCCCGTCGAAGCCCACCCCCGCCGACGGTAATTTTGGCGGGAACTGGTATAAAAACTGCGTGCAGCGGTTTGGTTCCGGGAATCATCGAAAGGATAAGAAAGAAAGCAAACTCTCGGGAGGATCATGCTGCGAGCTCTAATCGTGCGACGACTATCCTTTGTGCTGCTTCCCGTTCTGCTGGCATTCCTTGCTGACCCCAACTCTGTGCGCGCCGAGCAAACCCGCTTCGATCTCGCGCGCTTGAAAGTGCCGCCCGGATTCCACATCTCAGTTTTTGCCGAGGATGTGGACGGCGCCCGCATGATGATTTTCTCCCCCGCCGGCGTCTTGCTGGTCAGCGAATCGGGTGAGGGCAAGGTGGTCGCGCTTCCCGATCCCAAACTCGCAGGCAAGGCCGCGCGGACGGTAACCGTCCTCGAAGGGTTGAATGAGCCCCACGGACTCGCCTTTTACGAAGGCAAGCTGTACGTAGCCGAGCACGACAAGGTTCGCCGCTATGACTGGGATGAGGCAAACCTGCACGCATCGAACCCGAAAACGCTCGCCGCTCTGCCGACCGGTGGCGGCCACTCGACCCGCAGCCTCCTGTTTCACGCCGGCAAGATGTACGTCTCGGCCGGATCGAGTTGCAACGTCTGCGTCGAAAAAGATCCGCGGCGGGCGGCCGTCATGGAATTCAATCCCGATGGTAGCGGCCAGAAAATCTTCGCCAAAGGCCTGCGTAATGCGGTCGGCCTGGCCGTGAATCCGAAGACGGATACGGTTTGGGTCACGGTCAACGGCCGCGACTGGCTGGGCGACGATCTGCCGCCGGAGACGATCTACGATCTAGGGAAAGATGGCGGCGATGCCGGCTGGCCCTACTGCTATGGCGACCGCGTGCCCGACCCCAACTTCACCAAGCCCGGTGATAACCGCTGCCAGAGCGTGATCGAACCCAAGGTCCAGATGCCGGCCCACTCCGCTCCGCTCGGACTCGCCTTCTATGAAGAGTCGATGTTCCCGCCGGAGTATCGCAACAACATCTTCGTGGCTTTCCACGGATCGTGGAATCGCAGCGTTCCGACCGGATACAAAGTAGTGCGAGTGAAGCTCGACGACAAAGGCCAGCCCCAAGGCGGAGCGGAAGACTTCATCACCGGATGGCTGGCGCCAGGCGAAACGAAGAAAGGCCGCTGGATGGGTCGTCCGGTGGGAATCGTATTCAGCAGCGATGGGTCGATGTACCTGAGCGACGACGCCGGCGGCGTGATCTACCGCGTCACATACGCAAAGTGATTTGCCGCTCTTAAAGAACTGTCATCCTGAGCGGAGTGAATGCTCCGCGAAGCGGAGCATTCACGGAGTCGAAGGACCCCTACTCCACCTCGACCTCCGAGGTCTGAGGCGGTTCTTAAGCTGCGGCCCCTACTCCCCGCAATACTTCTCATACTGCTGGTAGATGAACGGATCAGTCATCCCAGCGATGTAGTCGCAAATGACGCGCGGCAGCGGCTCCTGCCCAGCCTTTTCGCGGTAGGTACGCGGCAGGTCGTCGGGTTCCTCCATCCAGTGCGCGAAGAGCTCTCCGGTGATGCGCTCGGCATCTTCTTTCTCTCCAGCCAGCGCCGGACTGTAGTAAAGGTTCTCGTAGAGAAAGGCCTTGAGGCCGCGTCGCTGCTCTTCGACAAGCGGACTGAATGCGGCAAGCCGCTCGCCCCGGCGGCGGACATCTTCCAGCGAATGCACGCCCGCAGCTCGCACCCGCTCCGCCGTGTTCGTAATCAGGTCCCCAACAAACCCGTTAAAAATACTTTTCAACGCCTCGTTAAACACCAGCTTCTCGGCCACCTTCGGATAGCGGCTTTTTGCCTCGTTGTAATGGCCTTTGAAAAGGTCCACGCTCTCCGCAATCTGCTCGACGGTCAGCAACCGCGCCTCGTAGCCATCGTCTAAATCGGCCGCGTTGTATGCAATCTCGTCGGTCAGGTCGATGAGCTGCGCTTCCAGCGGCGGACGTTGATCCAGCAGATACTCGGCCAGTTCCGGATAGTCCTTGGCATCGTAATCGTGCGAGTGCTTGATGATGCCCTCGCGGACTTCAAAAGTAAGATTCAGCCCGCGAAAAGCGGCGTAGCGAATCTCGAAGTCTTCAACAATGCGCAGCGCGTGCAGGTTGTGATCGAACGTAAGCCCATGCTGGCGCATGGCGGTGTCCAGCGCCTTTTCTCCGGAGTGGCCAAACGGAGGATGCCCAAGATCGTGCACCAGGGCAAGCGCCTCCACCAGATCGGTGTTCAGTCCAAGCTGTGCGGCGATGGTGCGCGAAATTTGCGCGACTTCGATCGTGTGCGTCAGCCGGTTGCGGAAATGGTCGGAGTAGCGCCGGGTGAAAACCTGCGTCTTCGCTTCCAGGCGGCGAAAGGCGCGAGAGTGGACGACGCGATCGCGGTCGCGTTGAAAGT
>CAVWAN010000069.1:0-4906 GCA_963752985.1 uncultured Acidobacteriaceae bacterium | reverse complement strand
CATTCGCAGGATTGGACCGCGCTGGTGCATCACATCCCGGGCTTGAAGGTGGTGTATCCGGTGACTCCCTACGACGCCAAGGGCATGATGGCCGCCGCTCTCGCCGGAACCGACCCCGTGGTCTTCTTCGAAAGCCAGAAAATCTACGACATGGGCGAGATGTTCGTCGAGCAAGGCGTCCCCGAGGGACACTACGAGATCGATTTGTCGGAACCGTCCATCAAGCGCAAGGGCAACGATCTGACGATCATTACGCTGGGCCCCATGCTCTACACCGCGGTGGCCGCCGCCGACCGGCTGGAAAAAGAGTTTGGCATCTCAGCCGAGATCATCGACCTGCGGGCGGTCAATCCGCTGAATTACGAACTGCTGGTAAGTTCGGTCCGGAAGACGGGCAAGGTCCTGCTGGCCAGTGACGCGGTGGAACGTGGCTCTGCTCTGCACACGGTGGCCACGAACCTCACCCAGCTCTGCTTTGACGATCTGGACGCGCCGCCGGTCGTGGTCGGTTCGCGAAACTGGATCACGCCTGCTCCGGAACTGGAAGCCATGTTTTTCCCGCAACCGGAGTGGCTGCTGGATGCGGTGCACGAGCGCATCCTGCCGCTGAAAGGTTATCGGCCAGGCACCAACGCCACGCTCGGAGAACTGGAGCGCCGCAGCCGCCACGGCATTTGAGCGCCAAGTCAAACGCGCCATCACTGGAAGACTGCGAAGTCACATTTCGCGCACGTTGAAAACCAGAACGCGGCGCGAGCCATGATAGTATGATCGGTTTTAATTCATTGTGCAGTTATTAGCACTGGTCGCTTGCGCATCCGAAGCAGGGTTATAAGATTGCGCGGCACCGTACCGGTTCGGTTCCGCGCCCAGAGGAGGGCCAACCATCGCCATGCTCGCTGAAGAACGCAGGTTTCGCATTCGCGAAATTCTTGCCACGCAGCGCACCATCAGCGCTTCCGAGCTGTGCAGCGCGTTAGCGGTGACGCCCGCAACCATTCGCCGCGACCTGGCGGCTCTCGAAGACGAAGGTGTGCTCGTCCGCTCCCACGGCGGCGCCGTGTCTCGCATGTCGAGCACAAAGTTTCAACCTTCCTACGAAACCTTGGCACGCAGCAATAGCGAAGAGAAACATGCCATTGCGCGCGAAGCCGAGAAACTGATCCTGGACGGAGATACGGTGTTTCTCGAGGGCAGCACGACGGTGTTGGAGCTGGCTGGCCGCTTGCATAGCCGCAATCGGATCACAGTGGTCACCAACTCTCCAACCATCGTTTGCCAGTTGCAACACAGCGCCGGCGTGACTGTCTTGTGCACGGGCGGCGACCTGCAAAAGGACATTTTCTATTTTTCGGGAGAGTGGGCGCAGCGTGCTCTTTCCGAAATACGCCTGGACAAGGCGGTTTTGGGCGTAAGCGCCATTGATCCTGGTTATGGAATCTCCACCGCCAATCATGCCGAAGCGCAAATCAAGAAAATGCTGGTCAAGGCGGCAAAGACTCGTATTGCCCTGGCCGACCACAGCAAATTCGGCAAGCAGTCGTTTGCTTATGTCGGGCCGGTTGCCGATGTAACTACCCTGGTCACCGACGATGGAACGGACCCGAAGTACATCAATGACTTGCGTGAAGCAGGGGTGGAAGTGATCGTCGCCCAAACGCAACTGGCGTCGCCCGCTGCCCGAAAGAATCGATCCGATACGAACAAATAAAATTGACAATCGCTCAGATACGCACTATTTTGATCTTTCTAATCGGGTGGACTTCTTCCCGCCATTCTAGAGGGCCTCGAGGTTCCTGAGACCAGGAGATAAGCAATAATGCCCCATAGCAGCCGTACCAAAGCGGTACAACGCTTGAGCAATATTTTGGACGGTCGTGCGGGCTATCGCATAAGTGCTGATTGGGGGCACGTTTCCGTCCTTGAAGGCGGAGGGCACATTTGCGAGTTGGGCCTGAAGAGCGTTCCCGGGGTGAATCCTCTGTGGCGTCCGCAATGGACGACGATCGATCCCGATGACTACTCACCTAAGAAGCACCGGCGGGTTTACGGTCCTCCACCGGACGCCAAGCTGCTTGCCGGCATCGCCGGACACAGTTTGAGTTTCGATCACTTTGGGCCGCCATCCAAAGAAGAGACAGCTGCCGGACTGACGACTCACGGAGAAGCCCCATCGCTGTTATGGGACGTGGTGAGGAAATCCGATTCTCCCCGGCCAACCCTCCACTACGGACAGACTCTCCCCCAGGCGCAAATTGATTTCCGCAGGATCATTTCAGCCGATCGCTCGCATCCCATTATTTATTGCGAAGAGCAGGCGGCGAATCTCAGCGTTTATGACCGGCCAATTTCCTGGAATGAGCATGTAACCTTCGGCCCGCCGTTCCTCGAATGTGGGACGACAATCTTCGATATGCCGGCAACCCATGCCAAGGTGTGCGCTCCTGGTTACAGCGAACGGATTTTTCTGCAACCGGATGCTGAGTTTATTTGGCCGAATGGTCCGACAAAACAAGGCACAACGGCTGACCTGCGCCGGACTCCGGACCAGCGGTTCGGGCACTACACCATGCAGTTGCTGGATCCAAGCCTCGAAATTGCTTTCATCAGCGCCTGCAACCCGGCGCAAAATTTCCTGGTCGTATATGCATTTCGGAGAGCGGATTTTCCCTGGGTTGGCAACTGGGAAGAGAGAAACAATCGCACCGAGCCGCCGTGGAAGGCGCGAACATTTTGTCGAGGCCTCGAGTTCAGCACCACGCCCGACGCGATTCCCCGCCGGGAGTCAATCGACCAGGGTACGCTCTTCGGTGAACGCACCTACCGCTGGCTTCCCGCGAAGTCGTGCCTGGCGGTTCGCTTTCTGATCATGTTATTCAAGACTCCCGATGCATTCTCAGGCGTCAAGGAAGTCTCGATCAGCGGAGGAGTCGCTCGCATCGTTGAATCAGCGCCTGGAGAGCGCGAACTGACGGCTCAAGTTGGAACTTTCCTGTAAGGAGTCACCTGGTTGTCATGAGCCTGCTTGCCATCGACGTTGGATCCAGCGCATGCAAGGCCGTGCGCTTTGCGGTCGACGGGGAGATCCTGGCTCAACACGCCTCGGCGTACACTCCCGATTTTCCTGGCCCGTCAATGGCAGAGATGGATCCGGAGAAATTCTGGCACGCAATTTGCGCCTCCAGCCAGGCAGCCGCAAAGGACGTAGTTGATCCCGTACAAGCCCTCTGCCTCAGTTCGCATGGCGAGACTTTTGTGGCGCTCGACGGGCACGGCCGGCCGGCCGCCCCCGCGATTCTTAATCAGGACAACCGCGCGGTCAGCGAAGCCGCCTGGTGCGAGGAAGCAATCGGCCGCAAACACCTGTTTCAAATCACCGGGCTGGTGGCGCATCCCATGTATCCCATCCCCAAGATCATTTGGTTGCGCCAGCACCGGCCCGACATCTTCGCTTCGACCGCGTGCTTTGTCACCTTGATCGGATACATCCTGCAGCGGATGGGGCTTCCTCCGTACGTTGACGACACTCTGGCTTCCCGCTTCCTGGCCTTTGACATCCGGAAACGCTGCTGGTCCGATGAAATTTTGGCGGCCGCTGGGCTGCGCAAAGAACAGTTGCCCGTGCCGGTCCCGGCTGGCTCCATCACGGGAAAGTTGAATTCTGAAGCCGCCCGCGTTCTCGGTCTCCTCCCGGGCACGCCGGTTGTACTCGGAGGTCACGACCAACCTTGTGGCGCGCTGGGTGTTGGAGTAATCGGCAAGGGACGCGTCTACGATTCCATCGGAACCTACGAGTGCATCGTGGTTGGCTCCAACGAGCCGTGCCTCAGCGACGTGGCATTGCATGCCTCGTTAAATTCGTACTGCCACGTGGTGCCTCAAAAGTTCGTGACGCTGGCCTACTTCCCTTCCGGCATCATTGTGAAGTGGTTTCACGATCTGCTGTACAGCAACAGCGATGGAGCGGGCCACGGCGGCGCGGAGACCATGACCGACGGTCTCGAAGCCGATCACTATTCTTTCCTGGAGGCACACGTCCCCGAGGGTCCCACCGGTTTATGCATCACTCCGCACCTGATTGGCACGTGCAATCCGGAATTCAATCCGTTCGCGAGAGGCGTGATTGCCGGGATCAGCCCAGGAACCACTCGCGCTCAACTCTATAAGGGCATCCTGGAAGGCTTGGCCTGTGAGCTGTCCCTGATGACGGAGATGTTGGCGGAAGCTGCCGGAGATTTCGGGGACATCTACGTGACGGGCGGCGGCGCGCGTTCCGCGCTCGGACTCCAGTTGCGCGCCGCCGTCACCGGTTGCCGCCTCCATGTCATGGCGTCGCCGGATGCCGTGTGCCTGGGCACCGCGATCCTGGCCGGTATCGCCGTCGGCGAATACCGCGATGCAAGGGATGCGGTCGATCAGGTTGTCCACGAGACTGTCGTACTGGCCCCGGACCAGGCTACGGCCGCGAGTTACGCGGATCAAATGAAGCAGTACCGGATATTTCGCGCGGCCATGATGGCGCGCCAGGATTTTCTTACCCACAAGGAGGAGTTTTGATTCAACCTAAAATCGGATTCATCGTCTACGGTGTTCACAAGGATGGGCTCAAAGACCCCATGGGTGTGCCATTCATTGATGACGCCATCGTGAAACGTTCCAAGCAAGCTCTGGTGAAAGCCGGACTGGGAGTGGTGGAGCATGAAATTGTGGTGGCCACGAAGAAAGAAGCCCGCGCCGCTATGAAAAAAATGAAGTCCAACGAGGAGATCGACATGATTGTGCTCTTCTCGGGAACCTGGGTCTGGGCTGCGCATCTGGTCGGAGCCATCCGCGACTACGCGGCAAGCGGCAAAGCTCTGCTCCTGTGGACGCACCCCGGTTCACAAGGCTGGCGACCCGTAGGTGG
>CAVWAN010000068.1:0-23857 GCA_963752985.1 uncultured Acidobacteriaceae bacterium | reverse complement strand
TTGACAACCACCCACTCACATTCCTATAATTAGCACTCGTGGGCATTAAGTGCTAACAGCCCTCGGTTCTGGGGCAATTCTCGAATCCGATTCAACCTACTTAACAACTCTCGAAAGGAGTACGCAACTATGGCAACCAAATTTACCCCGCTGCATGACCGCATCCTGGTCCGTCGGGTAGAAGAAGCCGATACCACCCGCGGCGGGATCATTATTCCCGACTCCGCGAAAGACAAGCCGCAGGAGGGAGAAGTCATCTCCGTCGGCAGAGGCAAGATCAGCGAAGAAGGCAAGGTTCGTCCCCTCGATGTGAAGGCAGGCGACCGCATTCTGTTCGGCAAGTATTCCGGCACCGAAATCAAGATCGATGGTGAGGACTTCACCATCATGCGCGAAGAAGAAGTGCTGGGCGTGCTTTCGGGCGCGACCTCGGGCGCAAGCAAGAAGGAAATTGCCGGATCGCGCAAGTAATCAAGCTGTAGAGACGGGGCTTGCCCCGTCTTGAGACGCGGCAAGCCGCGTCTCTACAGATAGAGCATTCCGCAGGCACCGCCTGCACCAAAATTTCATTTAGGAGCTGAAACATTATGGCAAAGCAAATTGTTCACGGAGAAGAGTCGCGACAGGCCATTCTCCGCGGCGTCAACCTGCTGGCTGACGCTGTGAAGGTCACTCTTGGCCCCAAGGGCCGCAACGTGGTTATTGAAAAGAAATTCGGTGCGCCGACCATCACCAAAGATGGCGTCACCGTAGCCAAGGAAATTGAGTTGAAAGACAACCTCGAGAACATGGGCGCCCAGATGGTCCGCGAAGTTGCTTCGAAGACCTCGGACGTAGCCGGCGACGGCACCACCACCGCCACCGTTCTAGCCCAGGCAATCTATCGCGAGGGCGTCAAGACCGTAGCTGCTGGCGCCAATCCGATGGCGATGAAGCGCGGCATCGAGAAGGCCGTCCTGCTCATCACCGGCAGGCTCGACAAGGAAGGCAACCGCGAAAAAGGCGAACTCGACAAGTTCTCCAAGCCCGTTACCGGCGAGATGATTGCCCAGGTGGGCACGATCTCGGCGAACAATGACGAGACCATTGGCAAGATCATTGCCGAAGCCATGAAGAAAGTCGGCAAGGATGGCGTTATCACGGTGGAAGAGTCGAAGACGCTGGAGACGCAGCTGGACGTGGTCGAGGGCATGCAGTTCGATCGCGGCTATCTGTCTCCGTACTTCGTCACTGACCCGGAGCGCATGGAGTCGGTGCAGGAGAACGCATACATCCTGATCCACGAAAAGAAAATCAGCTCGATGAAAGACCTACTGCCGTTGCTGGAGCAGATCGCCAAGGGCGGCAAGCCGCTGCTGATCATCGCTGAGGACGTGGAAGGCGAAGCGCTGGCGACTCTGGTCGTCAACAAACTTCGTGGCACGCTGCAAGTCTCGGCCGTCAAGGCTCCGGGCTTTGGCGATCGCCGCAAGGCTATGCTGCAGGACATCGCAACTTTGACCGGCGGCAAGGCCATCACCGAAGATCTGGGAATCAAGCTGGAGAACGTGACCTTGGCCGATCTCGGACAAGCCAAGAAAATCACCATCGACAAAGACAACACCACGATTGTCGAAGGCAAAGGCAAGCCGGGCGATGTGCAAGGCCGCGTAAAAGAAATTCGCAGCCAGATCGACAAGACCACCAGCGACTACGACCGCGAGAAACTGCAGGAGCGGTTGGCGAAGCTGGTCGGTGGCGTAGCGGTGATCAAAGTCGGAGCCGCGACCGAAACCGAAATGAAAGAGACGAAGGCGCGCGTGGAAGACGCGATGCACGCGACTCGTGCAGCAGTCGAGGAAGGTATTGTCCCCGGCGGCGGCGTGGCCCTGGCGCGTTGCGTGGCAGCTCTCGACAAGCTGAAGCTGGAAGGTGACGAGCAGATCGGTGTCAACATCGTGAAGCGCGCCATCACCGAGCCGTTGCGCCAAATCGCGGTGAACGCAGGCGAAGAAGGCGCCATCGTGATGGGTAAGATCAACGACTCGAAAGACAACAACTACGGTTACAACGCACTGACCGGCGAGTACGAAGACCTGGTCAAGGCGGGCGTGCTCGATCCGACGAAGGTGGTGCGCACAGCACTGACCAACGCCGGCTCGATCGCGGCGCTGATGCTGACGACCGAAGCGCTGGTGGCGGAGATCCCGGAAGAGAAGAAGAATGCTCCGATGGGCGGCGGCCACGGCGGCGGCGGTATGGACGGCATGTACTAAGAAGCTGTCAGCTCTCAGTTGTCAGCTGTCAGTTAGATCAAGAGCCCTGCTCGCGAGAGCGGGGCTTTTTTGTTTCGTCGCGTCAACGCAACCGAGCGTGCCCTATCCTTTTCGCGCCCTTTGCGAAAAAGGCGGGATTCCACGGCCTAGTAATTGACTACGATATCCGTAAGAACCGGGATTGATTTGCCATCCAAAAGATACGGCTTGTACTTCCACTGACGAACTGCATTCACGGTGGACGCCGCGAGTTCGATTGGCCCCTCAAGCAGTTCGAGATTTACGACGTCTCCCACCTCGCTGATCACCGCTTGCAGTCGAACTATGCCACGGATGTGATTCTGGCGCGCCTCCGGCGGGTACACGGGTTGCACTTTCTTGATCAACAAGGCGGTGGAGACATTCTGCGGAATGAAATCCTGCACGGGGACTTGCACCGACCTGGGTTGCGGCGCATCGGTTGTTCCCGATGGAGGCCAGGGAATGATCGTATAAGTCGTCGAAGCAGCATCATCCACGGAATCCCAAAACAAACCGTCGATATCCCACAGCAACAGGTACTCTTTGGCCGGCGAACAGAGCGTGGCGCGATCATTGGGACCCGAGTAATACTCGAAGTCTGCGCGTACAAATTCGTGTCCCCCAACCTTATATTCGGTGACTTCGCCTCTCGGTCTTGCCGCCTTGTCAGTCCGAAGGGTGCGCGTCAAGGTGTCCAGGAACTGCCTGCAATTCTCCGTGTTGGTACTCGCCGAACGCCTCACGGCCAACAATACAAAAGAGGATTCCACCCGCATTTCGGTCGCATCTTGCGGGATGTGCAACGCGGCGAGTAGTACCGTCTTTGAATCAGACTTCTTTTCGGAAGCAAGTCGCTGCCGGACAAGACCCGTCTCCAACACCCAATCCGGTGGCAGGCGATACGAGAGAAGGAAGTAATCGTTCCTGTAGGTATATCCGCGAAATGACCCCAGCGGGGGAGAATCCGAATGTAACGTGTTCTCAATATTCGGCGATGGGGTGCCCGGTGTTGTCTGCGCGAATAAAACAAGAGGAAAGGCACAAACGGCAAGCCGAACAAAGCTCTTCAGGGATAATTCCGACGCCCCGCAGTGAGCCGGGCTCCTCATATGATCGAGAGTATAGCTCGGATCATCACGGCCGGGTGGGCCACTTCAACGCGGAAAGTATAGCCCTGCTGTATCCAAACGTTGATACCAAATAGGCCGGGAGTGCGCCACTTCTCGTGCTTTTCAGACTGTCCGTCTTTGGTTCGTGTAGCGCGGACACTCCGGTCCGCGCCACAGTTGATCGCCTATCCCATCTTCTGGGCGATGGTGATGGTGTATCCATCCCCGTCTTCAAAAGCGAATTCCCTCATGCCATAGAACTGATCGGCGACCGGCATGGAAATTTTCGCTCCCGCTTTCTGAACGCGATCGAGGACGGCTTGCAAGCTGTCCACTTCCAGGTAGAGAGTCAGGCTTGCGGCGATATTCGCGGCTAGCTTCGGATATTCAGCGGCTACGGTCTTCTGGTCGTTGAAGAAGATTTCTACCGCTCCGTTCGAAACCGACGCGAAGACGTAGGGCGACTCGTCGGGGACGGTGATGGCTTTTTCGAGGCCGAGGATTTCGCGATAGAACTTGAGGCTGGCTTCGACGTTGCGGACTACTAGATTGGGCGTGAGTTTCTTGATCTGCATGGCTTCTCCTCGTTTTCGTAAGTTGGTCGTGAATTGGTTTCGGACGCTGTGTGTCGTGAAGGACGATGGCACACAGCTCCGGTGTGCTCGCATCGCCTCCATCCACGACCCTTGCGAGGAAGGACGTAGGTAGGGACCCTCATTGTCAGTGGCGCCGAGACAAATCGGCGCGCGGGCCCCGCGAGGTACGGGAAAAATGATAACACGGAGAGTCAAGGAGCTGTGGTCAGTGGTCAGTGATCAATTCACGATAGGTGTTCAGCCATTGTTCACGGACGGCTTCCCAGGTGTAGTTCCTGGAATCATCACGGGCGTTTTGCGCGAGGCGAGCGGCGAGCGCCGGGTCGCGCAACAGACGAATTATATTTGTGGCAAGGGCCTTTTCATCGCCTACGGGTGAGAGCAATCCGGTGCGTTCGTGCTTGACCAGATAGGGCATGCACTCTGGCGAGGTGGTGACGACGGGAGTACCCGCCGCGAAGGCTTCGATGACCGAAAGCGGCATGTTGTCGAGCCACGAAGCGTTGATGAAAATATCAGCCTGGTCGTAATACTTGCCGATTTCCTGGCGCGACGCAACGCCGGTGAAGTTAACGCCGGTGAGATTCAAGTCCGCAACCAGTTTGCGGATATCGCCTTCGAGCGGGCCATTGCCGACCAGATCGAGTTGCGCTTCGGGACATTCCTTTTTCACTTCGGCAAATGCCCGAACGACGACATCCACGCTGTAATACGCGGAGAAACCGCGGGTGCAGACCAGGTGCGGACGCAGCGGAATGCGTTCGCGATAGCGGAACTGCGCGAGATCGACGATGTTGGGCACAGCCGCTGCCGGCAATCCAAATTCGCGGAAGACATCGACCAGGTAGCCGGACGGAACGACAATCTTATCGACGCGAGAGAGAACAAACTTGGCCGAGCGAAAGCGCTGGAGATGATCGCGAGCTTCGCCACTGTGGTAGTTGATCAAGGCCTTGGCGCCGCGCGTCTTCATTCTTACAAAAAGCCACGCGGGTGCGGGAGCAAGCAGAAACGACCAGTAGGACGCGGAGAAGATGTGCGCTATATCCACGTCTTTTAGGCCGCGCCAGAGGTGCCAGAAGTAGATGGGCTCGCGCAGAATTGTCCGCAAACCGGGAATTCGTTCCGCCCAGGCAAGAACGCGAGGCAGCGGCGGATCGACGGCGAGGAAGCTGATGTCGATCTCGGGATCGTTCTGCCAATGCCGCAGCAGCAAGTCGGCCTGGACGGATTGCCCGCCAACATAGCGCAGGCTGGGCGCGACGATGCAAACTCGTGGTCGCTTCGCTGAGGGGGTCTCCCACCCTTCCGCAAAGTGCGCGGCAGGATGGGGCACCCGCCCGCAGCGTTTCTTCTCGAGAAGCGTGACGTAGAGTTCCACGTAACGCTGGCGCACGCGATCAAGGCTGAAGTTGTCTTGTGCGAACTGCCGGGCGTTGCGGCCCAGTTGCTGGCGAACGGTGGAGTCGGCCAGAAGTTTCTGGAGGGCATCGGCAAAGTTGGGTTCGTTGCCGGCGGGAATCAAGGCTCCGCGCTCGGGGCTGAGCAGTTCAGAATTTCCGCCAACGCTGTAGGCAACCACGGGCAAACCAGCAGCCATGGCTTCGAGAATGACGTTCGACAAGCTTTCAGAATCCGAGGTGTTCACCGCCACGTCCAGGGAAGCGAGGACTGCGGACATATCCTGACGATCGCCGAGAAAGATCGCCGAAGCACCGAGGCCAAGGCTCGCCGCTTCCTGCTCCAGTTCCTGACGCAGCGGACCGTCGCCAACCAGAACGAACTCGACATTGGACATGCGCTTATGAATCTCGGCCGCGATGCGCAGAAACCCGGAATGATTCTTGTAACGGTGATTCATGCGCGCAACCATGCCCACGCGGATGACGCCGGGAAGTTTCGGCAGAGCCGCGGGCGCCGCGGTGAAAGCCTCGTCCGGCAAGGCGTTTCCGATGACTGCGATCTTGTTGGGCGAAAGTCCACTGGCAATTAGGCGATCGGCAGCAGCTTGTGAGTTGCAGACCACGGCGTCACACCAGCGAAAAGCGGTGGCCTGAGCGCCGAACTGCGCCGGCGTCATCAAGTCACCAAGTTGGCGATGGCTGCCGATGACTACGGGCACGCGGGCAAGTCTGGCGGCCGGAATCAGCGTGAGATTGGTGTAGAAATCGAAAGCGTGCGCGACCTGCACCCTATGCTGGCGCAGATGGCGGCTCAGGTTGAGGCGGGTGCGCAGGGACTGCCATCCGAAGAGGCTGCCGCCGAGGGGAAATTGCGGAGCGTCGGGAAAGTGGTGGGCGAGCGGGCCACGGCGGCTGACGCATCCGAGATGAGTTTGGAATTGCGGAGGGATGAGGTTCTGTGCCAGCACGGTGAACTGGCGCTCCGATCCTCCCGTTTCAAAGGTATTGACCATCAGGAACAGACTGATCGGCAGATCAGCAAGGCTGGAAGGATTGGCGGGCAGAGTTTGGGTCAAGCTGGGAGGCTCGGTGGCGGGCACCCGATCATCCTCCCACCGGTGCGGAAGTCAGGGCAGCGGAATCGGGCGCCTGACGGCGAGAGTCGGCGATCACGGGGAGAGAGAAAAGCCCAGCGGGCTTGATGTACTTTTCGAGGAAGTTACGATGCCAGAGCTCGAACATCAGCAAACGCCAAATGCGCGCGGTATTGGTGCGGCCGCGGAGGAGGTGGTCGTCCATCACTTTGCGAACACCGTCGGCGGCGAAGTAGCCGCGATCAAGGGTGCGGGGTTCGAGCAGGATCATCAGCATGTCTTTGAGTTCGTTGCCCATCCAATGGACGAGCGGGAGCGCGAATCCCTGCTTCGGGCGATCCAGCACTTCGCGAGGCACTCCGACGCGTTCGGCGAGTTTTCGAAGAATATATTTTTGCTGAGGGCCGCGCAGTTTCCATTGCGACGGCAGGCCAGCAACCCATTCGACGAAAACATGGTCGAGCATGGGGACACGAACCTCGAGCGAGTTCAACATGCTCATGCGGTCAACCTTGGTGAGGATGTCGCCGACCAAATAGGTTTTGGCATCGACGTAGAGGAGCTGTTCGACGGGATCTTTCGTGGGCGCCTGCTCAAAGTAACGGCGCAGAGCGTTGCCGGGATCGTCGCTGCGGTTCAGGATCTGGCGAAACTCGGGCGAGAGGAGCGGAGTATCGCGCTCGAAAGTGGGCAGAAAAGACAGGCGGTCGACGTAGCGTTCCTGCCAAGGCAGTGAAACGTTGTAGGTGAAGCCTCGGCCCGGCATGTGGTTGGGCAAACGCGGGAAGACCTGGTCGCGGTAGAACTTGCGGGCCCACCCGGGAACATGTTCGAAGAAGCGATGGCCGGCGTGAATGCGGTAGCGATCGTAACCGGCAAACATCTCGTCGCCGCCATCGCCGGAAAGAGCCACGGTGACATGCTGTCGGGCCATTTGCGAAACGTAATAAGTCGGCAGCATGGAAGAGTCGCCGAACGGCTCTTCGAGCGAACCGGTGAGGTGCTCGACGGTCTGGACCACGTCGGGCTCAAGAATCATCTCGTGGTGATCGGTGCTGAACTTGTTGGCGACGATGCGAGCGTAGTGGGCTTCGTTGAAATCGTCTTTCTTAAAGCCGATGGAGAAAGTCTTTACCGATCCGGAACTGGCACGCGCCATCAGGGCAACTACGGTGGAGGAATCGGTGCCTCCGCTGAGGAAAGCGCCGAGGGGAACATCGGAGATCAAGCGAATCCGGGTCGCCTCCAGCAGACGCTGCTCTAATTCTTCCAGACATTCTTCTTCGCTTTTGGGCGCGTGCGTGTTGTATTCGGGGATGTCCCAGTATTGGCGGATGCGGATGGTGCCGTCTTGAAATTCGAGCAAGTGTCCCGGCGGCAGCTTATGAATTCCGGTGAACGCGGTAATGGGATCGGGAACGTATCCGAAGTACAGATATTCGAGCAGGGCCTGGGAATTAACTTCGGCGAGTTCGGGAGCGACGGCCAGGATCGACTTGATTTCGGATGCGAAGTAGAGATTCCCTTTGTGGAGCGCGTAGTGCAGGGGCTTCTTGCCCAGGCGGTCGCGCGCCAGGACCAGCTTGCGCTTGGTCTTGTCGTAGATGGCAAGAGCGAACATGCCGCGCAATTTCTTGACGCAGTCGGCGCCCATTTCTTCGTAGAGATGAATGATAACTTCGGTATCGGTTTGGGTGTAGAAGCGGTGGCCGCGGCTTTCGAGCTGAGGGCGAAGTTCGGGAAAGTTGTAAACCTCGCCGTTGTAAACGATCCAGGCGCTGCGGTCCTCATTGAAAACGGGCTGATGGCCACCGGAGAGGTCGATGATGGAGAGGCGGCGCATGCCGAGACCGGCGCCGTCGGCGACGTAAAGTCCCTCATCGTCGGGACCGCGGTACCCGATTTGTTCGCACATGTGGTGCACGAGACCTTCGGTGATGTTGCTCTCGCGGGTTGTGCTCACCACTCCGGCAATGCCACACATGATTCTCTAACCTTTCGAACCTTTAGGGCTAACAGGTCGCACAAAGCATCGACTTTCGCCTGCAGCCCCTAAAGGGGATCTAATTTCGAAGAACTTACGGTATCGCTAAAGCGATACCCTGATACGAAGCATGCTTCTTCCGCGGCCCGCCATGCCGCACCCTACCCGATACCCACCGGGAAAGAACTCGACTTTTCTGCCGCTTGCGGCACGCCGGAAAACCGTTTGAGCCGGTAATCGCGGTAGTCGCCTGGATTGCCCTCGCGGCCATCGCACGCGGCGAGCAGGGTGTTGGTCATCTCGCGCGCGGAAACAAAGTGCAGAGTTTCTTTTCTGTCGGCGGCACCACCAACCAGTGCGGCGAGAAATTTGCGGAAACTGTCGCCGATCACGGCATCTTGCTGGGTCGGGTCCATGCTATGGCAATGGAGCTTGATGAACAGCCAATCGGGGCGGCCGAGCACGCGGACCTGCGCCTGCTTCCAGAGGGAGAACCGGTTCATGGTCGCGGGTTTAGATCGGGTGAGGGCACCGTTGTCGAAAGCGGGGCGGGCAGAACGTAAAGTGCGCCGAAGGTCGGCTACGAGCGGACCTTGCACGATGAGAGGAAAAATCTTGGGCGTGCGTCCCACAACCAAGTCGTACCCCTGGCGGTGCGGCGCTGCGTGATCGAGGGGAAGGGCACATTCGTAGACGGAATTAATTTTTTCCGTCTGTGCCGGGTGCCAGTAGGCGGTGGGCAGGGTCATATCGGCGTAGCAGCCGGTCTCGGCCAGAATCTGCATTTCCGAATCGACGCCGCACTGGCGCCCGCCGGCGGAGTTGGCGAGTGCGAAATTTCCGTGCACAAAAGCATAGCGGGGAAGAGTGGAGCCTTCCTCGACGGCGAGGCAGCGATGGCGGAGGGCCAGGCGGTCGCGGAATTCCACGAGCAGTTGGCGAGTATTATCGGCGGTGTCGGGATCAGGAATTCCGTGGTGCAGATGGATCTCGACTTCTCCCCAGCCGGCATGGCAATGATTGGCGAGCATGTCGAGCAAACCCTTGTCGTATTGTTCGGCGGGATAGAAGTAGGTGTGGACGAGCGGGCGGCCATCGTGGTCGCGCCAGCCATCGACCACTTTGGGATATTCGCGCGCCCACCATTCCAGGCGGCGCTCCTGCTCGGGGCGAGGGGCACGCTTTTGACCGTCTTCTGGAACAATGGACGGTTCGAAGTGATCGGCCAGGGCCAGGACCAGATGCACAGGGCGGCGGACAGGCGTCTTCAAGGCGCGCCAGGTCGCGGACAGCATAACCTTTCTGGCATAGGCGAGTTGTTTTCCGAGACGCATTTCGCGGTTCGACGCCCAGCCCCTGAAGGGGCATTGATTCCCAAGAGCTACGGTATCGCTAAAGCGACACCCTGATACGAAACCCGCTCGTCAGCGGGCCGGGGAGACTGCACCGATGATTCCGCGATCGGCATAAACCTCCAGGAAATGACGCGGCTTTGTCGGCGGCGGAAGCGCCGGGCCAGGTGCTTGTTCCCGCTCTTTGACTATCTGCAACAAGGTTGCTGTAAACGCCACGGCAAAATAGGGGAAGAACTGGTACGCCTCGGGGGCGAAGCAAGCACCCACGACGAAGCCGACCAACGAGCTTTGCAAGGCTCCGATAAACAGAACAATGTCGGGATCGAGATTCTTGGTTTTTCGCAGAATTCTCAGATTCTTAAAACCACAGTAGAAGAACATGAGGTAAAGAATCAGAACGGCAATGCCGCCTTCGACGCAGATCTGGAGGTAGGTCATGTGCACGTCGTGCCAGATCAGGGAGTAGGTTTGGAAGTTGCGCATGCCCAGGCCGAAAATCGGATAGGTTTCGATGCCCTCGATGGCGCGCAACATGAGGTACTTGCGATCCTCGTAGGAGCCGTAGGCGGACTGGTCGGTGGTGCTGTCGCCCGATAAGGCGGTGAAGCGATCATAGAGTTTTCCACCGAAAGCCCCCATGACCACGACACCCACGAGGGCAGTGGCCAGGAGCAGATAAAGGCGTTTACCCTTGATGGCAAAGTAGTAGAGGGCAACACTGCCGGAGATAATAAGGTCGATGAAACCGGCCCGGGATGCGGTCCTGAAAATGGCGACCGCCATGACCAGCATTCCGCAAAGCCAAAGTGCCCTGATGAGAGCATTCTTGGCGGTGAGCATGAAGGCCAGGGCAAAAGGCAGCGACAACACGATGGCAAATGCAAGATCGTTCGGGTTGGTGTAGATGCCACCCAACACACCATCGAGGCGGGGTGTGCTGTGGCCCTTGACCAGGGCGGCGGCACAGACCATCACCACCGAGAATACCTGGATAAAGATCATCCGCCGCAAACGGTCGAAGGTGGTAATCAGCAGGAAGATCAGCACCCATGCGATGTAGACCTTGGAAAAATCAATGCTCCGTGAAACGGCGCCGCCCCTCCAGATCGGAGATAAAAACGCCCCAATGTAGAACAGGCCGGTCATGATGAGGAGGATCTTTGCTTCCTTGGGCACATCCTTGAGGCTGCGTTTGGTTTTACCCCAGGTGGAATACAACCCCCAAATGGCCGGGAAAGCCGTCAGTTTGGCGAGGGGCAAATACTTGAGACCGGGGATCCAGTCTTCGGGGCGGGCGCAGTAGACCACGAAGAAAGCGCTGAGCCAGAAGAAGGCGTTCCTGGTTGGGTCCACAGCGCGGAAGGATGCGCGCGTGCCAGGGACTTCCACCGCTCCCAGGTTGCCGTTGACGCTATCACCGATGGCCACAAATTCCTCTTTTTCTCTCAAGCTTTCTTCTCCGCCAAGCGCGGCGGAAGCGCGTGCAGCGCAACCGATTTCTTTTTCGCTACCGACTGTAAAATTTCACTAAAGCGTTCACCGATCGCCGGCCAGTCATAGCGGGCGGCGGTCTCGGCGGCAGCCTTTTCGTAACGGCGGCACAGTTCCGGGTCGCGCAACAGCATGACCACGTCCCGGGCAAACGAACGGGCATCATCGGCCAGCAGAATGTCGCGGCCGTGCTGAACATCCAATCCTTCAGCGCCGACGGTGGTGGAGACGACGGCCTTTCCGGCCGCCATGGCCTCGTAGATCTTCAGACGCGTTCCGCCGCCGATGCGCAAGGGCACGGTGACTACGGCCGACTGATGCAGATGCTCGACTACCGAGGGCACGCGACCGGTAACTTCGATCGAGGCATCGCTAGAGGCCCACTTCTGAACGCGGCGGTCGGGGTTGCGGCCGACGATGCGGAATCGCGCGTGCGGTATTTCGGCCTTGATTGAGGGCCAGACTTCCGAGCAAAAATACTCGACGCCATCGACGTTGGGCTCCCAGTCCATGGCGCCGACGAAAGTGATCAGGGGCGCGGATGCCGGGAGCGGGTTTGCCTGGGATGCCGCCGGATCAGGACGATACTCGGCGAGATCGACGCCGGTGGGAACCACGGTAACGCGGTCCCCGTCCACCCACTGCGTCATGAGCGCGCGATCGTTTTCGGAGACGGCAATCACATGGTGGAACTTGCAGACCGCGGCGCGCTCGTAGCGGAACATTTTCCGGAATTCCATGCGGTACATTATTCGTTTTGCCGGATTGTCGGCGGTGGCGGCGTGCCGGCGCCAGATTTCGCTTTCCACGTTGTGCTGGAAGAGCACGCTGGGCAGGTTGAGCCTGCCGGGAAAGTTGACGGCGGCATCGAGGAAATCGCAGACCGCGACGTCGAAGCGCCGCTCGCGGAACCAGGTCCGGAGCTGCTTCTGGACTTTGGCGTCAGCAAAGCGGCTGACCGCATAGGGAGGCCGGGCGCCGAGGTGGGCCAGATAGTCGAGGCCGCGCGCCGCTCCCGAGAGTTCGCGCTTGCCGGTGCAGATGGCCACGGCGCCGGGCAACTGCTGCTGCAACTCGCGCTCGTAGCCGGGGTCGGGCATTCCTCCATAGTAAGAATAAAACGTAAGGTCATGGCGCGCCGACAGAAATCGCAAGACGTGGTACGTGCGGATGTTGCCGCCGTTCTGCACGGGGAGGAGCTTATCGGCTTTGACCCAGAGAATTTTCATGGCAGTTCAACGAATATTGTTCAGCGAACCGATTCAGCGAACCCACACTGCCTTTCTGCCGGTGACAAAGTTGATGAAGGCAACCAAGGCGGCGGAATTGAGAACCACGAAAGTGCGGGCGGGATCGGCAATACGCGAGAGCGGGCCGATCCTGGCTCCCGCCAGCGCGGCCAGGCTGAGCGCGTAGAACGCAAGCTGCGCCCCGAGCGCCGCGCGATAGACCGGTTGGGGCAGAAACAAGGAGGCGGTGAGCAGCGCCAGCAAGGCGAAGGGTACGACCAAGCGCGAGAGTTTGTGACTTACGAATTCAAATCGAATCGCGTTTTCGGAGCTCAACAGCCATGGAGCAAGCTGCAGAAGTTGATAGTTGCCGCTCAGGGTGCGAACCTTTCGCGCAAATTCACGGCCTTCGCCCAAGTCGGGCGAATCCCAGGCGCGGGCGCGGGAGTCAAAGATGACGCGGAATCCCTTACGCACGATCTGCATGGGCAACAGGACGTCATCGAGGATAGTGCCCTCGGGCAAGGGCGCGGCATCGAGCAGACTGCGGCGGGCGCAGTAAATAGCGCCGGTAGCGCCGGCCACCGAACCGGAGGCGGATTCCAGTTCGCGAACCTTCTTTTCGATACGCCAGTACAATCCCATTCCCTTCCCGGTCTCTCCGCTGGTGGGATCGCCGAGCATCAATTCGCCGCTGGCGGCGCCGACCTCGGGGTCGGCAAAATTTTCGAGCAGCAAACGCAGGGCGCCGGCTTCGATCGGCTGACGGGCATCGGTAAAGAGCAGCACTTCGCCGGTTGCCAGTTTGATCGCATCATTCAGACCAGCGGCTTTGCCCTGGGATACAGGTTTCAGCAAAGCTCGCACCCTGGTTGGCGGTCCGGAATCGCGGGCGAATTCGGCGAGGATGGCGGGCGTGCGATCGCTGGAACCGTCGGAGACGACGACCACATCCAGCTTCGCCTGGGGATAGTCGAGCGTCAACAGGTTCTCGAGCTTGCGAGCGATGATCGCTTCTTCATTGCGCACCACCATCACGGCGGTGACCGCGGGTGCCGCGGGGCTCTCGACGAGACTGCGGCGCACCGGACGCGGCGACCACCGGCTGCGCAACCACAGCCACGCCGGATAGCCCAGGTAGGAGTAGCCGACCAGCGAAGCCGCGAGCCAGAAGATGTATTTCATCTTCATTATTATTGTGCACCCCGGCGCAGCAAAACGGTCTTCACCGTCTGGAATACGATCAGCAGATCCAGACCAATCGAAGCGTTCTTGATATAGAACAGGTCGTACTGAAGCTTTTCGCGCGCATCTTCGACCGTGCTGCCGTACTTGTACTTGACCTGTGCCCATCCGGTTACCCCCGGCCGCACCATGTGACGCACGCCGTAATAGGGAATCTCTTTGGAAAGCCACTCGACGAATTCCGGACGCTCGGGACGCGGGCCGACGAATGCCATATCGCCTTTGAGCACGCACCACAACTGGGGAATCTCATCGAGGCGTGAGGAGCGGAGAAACTTGCCGACGCGGGTAACGCGAGGATCGTTATTGCCCGCCCACTGCGCACCGTTGGCGGCTTCGGCGTCCTGGCGCATGGTGCGGAACTTTACGACATTGAACAGGCGTCCGCCCTTACCGACGCGGGTTTGGGTATAGAACACGGGCCCTTTGGAATCGAGGCGGATGGCCAGCATGATCAACGGAAGCAATGGCAGAGAGACGATGAGGCCAATCAGCGAGATGGCGATCGATATCCCGCGGCGAATCAGGATGAAAGTGGTGCTGCGGCGGAAGCCCTCGCCAAACACCAGCCAGCTGGGATACAAATTCTCCACCTCGATCTTGCCCGACATCTTTTCCAGGTAGGTGGTGGCTTCCTCGATTTTCACTCCCTCCATGCGCAGTTGGAGCAACTCCTGCATGGGGATGGTGCCGCGGCGATCGGGCGTGGCCACGATGACGCGATGGACTTTTTGTTTTTGGACGACTTCCATCAGATGGGCCGCCATGGAGTCGCGGGTTACCTCACCTTCCATCTTGCCCGTCCAACTGGCAATCTCGACGCCCATCTCAGGATTCTGGCGCAGGCCCTGCACCAGGCGCAACGCGCGCTCGCCGGTACCCAGGATGTAAACGCGCTCGACCAGAATCGGCAACTGGACCAGCCAGGTGAAGCCCAGCCGCCATCCGAACAGAGCGACGGTGAGGATGAGTACGCCGATCGCCGCCGAATTTCTCCCCAGCAGGTAATTCGGCCGTACGTAGGCAATGGCTGCCAGAATGAAGGCGAGCACGCCCGGAACCATGAGCAAGCGGAAGTAAAGTTCCCCTTTGGTATTGAGGCGCGCGGTGTCGTACAGGTCGAGCCAGTGCGAACACAACAAGACCAGCACCGTGACTCCGAGAATCTTCACATAACCGCCTTCGAAGTTGAGCACCAGGTAGCTGTCTTCGCGAAGCACCAGCACGGCCCCAAGCAGGAACGAGGTCCAGACGATCAGGGCCTCTCCGATCAGCAGGACCAGAGTACGGATTGGGTAATAGACGTTAAAGAGCCGGATCACCTGGGCCTCGGTTCGTCTTCCTCGTAAGATCTCAGGCTTGGCTGCTCACGGCCTCGCCATAGTAGTACTTCGAGCGTGCAAGCTTTCCGGATGGGGCGCCGTTGAGCACTACTCCCAGCAGCAACTTGTCGGGGAACTCTTCGCGGGCGCGCCGAGCCAAATCAGAAGGCGTCACATTGGAGCGCACGACCATGAGGATGCCGTCGCAAACGCCCGCGACCAGGGTGGCATCCGACACCGGGATGACGGGCGACGTGTCCATAATGATCCAGTCAAACAAAGGCTCGACGCGCTGCAGGAACAGCTTCAGGCGTCCGTTGGCGAGCAATTCGGGAGCGCTGCCCACGATCCGGCCGGCGGGCATGAAGAACAGGTTTTCCATGGGCCCGCGTTGCAGGGCGGCAAACTCATCGCATTCGCCCAACAGGTAGTCGGCTAATCCGGGTGCCTGGGGAGCTCCGAGGTGGCGGTGCATGCCAGGGTTTCGCAGATCGCCGTCGATCACCAATGCGCGGCGCCCGTGCTGCCGCACTATGACCTGGGCCAGATTGGCAGCCACGAACGACTTCCCTTCCTTGGGAAGCGCGCTGGTTACCATCAGACGTTTGAGGGGCATCTTCTCGCGGATCTGGTAGAGGCGGTTGCGCAAAGTGCGGAACTCTTCCGCCCCCATGCGGCTGTCGTCTTCCTCAAAGAAGAGCATGGTGCGCGAATCCGGAGTCCATGCAGTCTGGGGGCAGCGGGCGAGCAGCGACTCGTAATTCAACCCGGAGGCCATGGTGGGGACCAGGGTGGCTCCCGAGGGTGACAAGGAAGGCATGCTTTCGCGTTGGCCTTCGTTTCGTAATTCGTTTTGTAACTGGGGTTGATCGAAAGCGGGCTCGACATGCGTCCCCGTGGAGGTTGCTCGTTCCTGCTCGGCGCGTTTCAAAGCGTCATGGATGCGGCTCATAGTTTCCTTTCCTTGGGGAGATCCTGTTGTTCGGATTGGCGCAGCCGGTCGGCCAGGGTTGCCAGGGTGCGCAAGGCTTCGACCAGATCAAACTTTTCGGAGGGCGGAACCGGCGCGGTCATGGCTGCGGCGGCGTTGCCATCGCTGAGATCGAAATCGCGGGCGACGGCATCGACGACTTCGGCCGAGACTGTCTTCTTCTGATCGACGAACGCGCTGACCAAGCAGTGCTCGCAGAGCAGGTTGATGATGCGTGGAATGCCCAGCGAGTATCGGAAAATGGCGACGGCCGCCTCCGGTTCGAAAATCGGGTCGCCGTTGGACCCGGCGATGCGGAGGCGCTGGGTTATATAGGACTTGGTTTCCTCAAGATTAAAAGGATGGGTCTTGGCGCGCAGGGTCAAGCGCTGGCGCAACTGGCGCAACTGGGGCTGCTTCAATCGCTGTTCGAGTTCCGGCTGCCCGACCAGAACGATCTGCAGGAGCTTTTCGGTGAAGGTCTCGAGGTTCGTCATCATGCGGATCTCTTCGAGCGCTTCGTCGGACAGGTTCTGGGCCTCATCGATGACCAGGACCGCCGTCTCCCCGGCGCGATAACGGTCGAGCAGCCAGTTATACAGGCGCTGCAGGAGTTGGCTCTTCGACATGTCATCGCAGGGAACACCGAAATCGGCCATCATGAAATCGAGAAGCTGAGGCACGTCCATGCGCGAGTTGAAGATGAAGGCGGTCGCGACCTGCTGCAAGCGGAGCCATTCCATCAATTTGTTGATCAGCGTCGTTTTGCCGGTACCCACCTCGCCGGTCAGCAACACGAAGCCTTTGCGGCTTTGTATGCCGTAGGTAAGGCAGGCAAGCGCCTCTTCGGTGTGCCGCGTGAGGAACAGGTAACGCGGGTCCGGATTGACGTTGAACGGGTTGGCTCGGAGTCCAAAGAATTCTTTGTACATAGGCTGCGTTATACCTCGACGTTCTCGCGATCTTTATCCTTATCCTGGGGCGAGCCGGGATCCCCCCGGCCCCAGAAGGGGCGCCTGGCGTTGCCGTCGCCGGAGCTATCGGCATCATTCTCGTCCTCACCCAGCCAGGGCACGGAAATGAGGAGGGGCAGATCCATGACGGCGGCAGCATCTCTTTCGGTGCGGATCGACTGATCACTAAACTCCAGAAAGATGGCAATGAGGATCCCGAGTGCCAGACCGGCGCCCAGGCCACCTGCGGCAAGCAGCGGACGGTTGGGAAAGCTGGGAGCATCGGGCAGGACAGCCGCCGCCAGAATATGCATCTGCTCGCCCTCCTGCTGGCTCTCCATGCTGGTGCCCAGTTCGGCTTTGCTTTTCTTGTCGAGCATATCCTTGTAGAAGGCCTGGGCGTTATCGTTGTCGCGAGTGAGCAGTTTGTATTGCTCCTCCACGTTCGGGCTCATGGCGGTGCGATTCTGGTACACACCGATCTGGCTTTGCAGCCTCTTCTGGTCGAGTGTGGCTTGCTCGATCACGCCCTGGTACTGGTGAATCTGCAGACGCAGTTGGCGAATTTCAGGCGGTTCGGCGGCGCTGGCCTTGTCGCTGGTGTCGGGGGCGTTGGCAGCCGCGGCGTTGACCTCTTTCAGCTTCTTCTCGACCTCGGCGATGTCAGCCTTGGTTTTGATCACGTCGGGGTGATCGCCGGTATAGCGCGCCTGCAGGGACAACAACTGCGCCTGCAGTTGGTTCAATTGGGTTTCGAGCGTCTGCGGATTGGTACTGGACTGCGAACTCTTCCAGGCGGCGGTCTGCTGCGCCAGCATGCTTTCGGTGTAGGCCTTATCCTGTTGGGCACGGCTCAGGGTCTGGGTGGTGGCATCGAGTTGCGAGTTCAGCGACATCAGCATGCGCATGTTGTTGTCGGAGTCGCCGGGCAACTGACCCATGTATTGCTTCTTGAAGGCGGCGAGCTTGGCATCCTGCTCGTCAATCGCGCGCTTGGCATCTTCGACCTGGCGGCCGAGAAACTCAGTCGTGCCCTGGGCAACTTCGGCGCGGGAACGCAGGTTTTCATCCAGGATCAGCGAGGTCATGGCACTGCAGATTTTTTGTGCGCGGGCTGCGTTGCTGTCGGTGTAACTGACATTGAAGCCGGGCATAGGCGCGCTGTTAGCAGAGGGTTTCTTCTTGGCACCAGCCATCCCCGGCGTGGTCATGGAGGTGATCACCGGCTCCACCAACATATTCTGCTGGATGTCGGAGATGAAACTAGCCTCTTCGTCAGGTTTCCCGAGGCCAAGGGTTTGAATGACAGGACGCAAGCGGGCCGGACTCTTTACCTGCTGTTCGAGGGCCAGGAGGCGCTGGGTGAAATCGGCGGTGATGACCGACTGCACCAGGGTATCGGGCACCTTCTGGACGTCCACCCCTACGGTGGACTGGGAGGTATATTTCGGTGAGAAGACATACGAGACCAGGAAGCCCCCCAGCGCGGCGAGCAGCGTCGGGATCAAAATGACTTTAAGGCGCCGCCGCAGCATCGCCAGATAATCGTCCATCGTCAGTTCGCGATTTTCACTCATAACAGTTCACCAATCCGGACGCCCGAGGCGGCCCAAAAACTATTCGATACGAGTCGGCGCGGGGTGCCATTCCACCCCAATGCTGCCGGTGTGCCGATGAGAAATCCTGCCATTGCCGGAGATGCCGGCCAGTTCAGGCGGAGCATCGAAGGCTAGTTCGCTGAAGCGATAAGCGCCAAAAAAGTCGTAGGAACGTCCCATGTGCTTGCGGAAGACGGCTCCAGCCGAGCCTTCGTTGTAGCTGGAAGCACCCACCGCACCAAACGGTGCAGCCTGCAGTTTCTTGTTATGGGAGTAGCCCATATCGGCATAGAGAGTCCAAGTACGTCCCAGGGGGCGGGTATACCCGAGCCGTACAGCCTGGGTGTTGGAACCGGCGAAGAAGCCCGATCCTGGCGAAGTGAACTTTTCGTAGGTCGCAAATATCGAGGAATGGGCAAACTTATAGCGCAGCTGAGCCCGCCCGCTCACCGACCAATGCGGGAAGGAGCCACCTAGTTCCAATTCGGTATACTGCGGACCGACTCCGCCAACGAAGCTCAATCTACCCGTCAGGGAATGGCTCCAACGCACATTGATGATGTGGTTATAAACCTCACCGCCAGTAACTTGCGGAAATTGAAACAGCTCAAAGCCGTAAACGACGCCGATCTGATCGTGTCGGGAAAGCAGATGGCTGTATCCACCCTGAACGATGTACTGGTCGCCGTTGAGGTAGGTATTGGTGGGGTCATAGAAATGAGAGTTGACGAAGCCGCCCGCCACCGTGAAGGCGGAGACCGGAGTGATCGCCTGTACCGCGTCGAGAGTCGCCGAGTTCGCGAGCCGGGGAACATTTCCGACCGCGCCGAACTGACCACCGAGGTGAAAGCCGGGCAAACCAGCACCCACCCCAGCGCTGCCGCCGCTGCTGGCGAAACCCAAACCTGGGTTGCCGCCATAGCCGATCTGGAAGGAACCGTCGGGCAGGTAGCTGAAGGAGTCGCGCAGCGTCGCCTGGCCGGTCCGCCAGCGCGTAACGGCTTCCAGGCCAGCGGCGTGCATCTGTTTCGCTTCATAAGGACTGCTGTAAAATGCTCCGCCGCCGAGATACTCAAGAAATAAATCGCTCTTGGGCCAGAATTGCTGGAGGTCAAGAGCTCCGAGCACGTGGGTGATCGATTCCAGGCCGTTAGCGCCGATCTGGTTGCCCCCGTTGGTGTCGGCCGATTCGCTCACCTGCAAAGCGGGCGAGATGAAGCTGCGGCTGGCGATATGCAGGTCGAGCGTGGGTTCGTCGAGGCCAGTTACGGGTGGATTCTCCGGGTTCAGCACCGGCGCGGTCTGGCCGAAGGCCGGCGCCGGAGCCGGAGCGGGCTGAGATTGAGAACTACTCTGGGCGGCCGCGCAGACGCTCATGCCGAAAACCAGCAGTGCCAACCGGATTGTTCGCATTTTTGCCATGCCTTTCACCCGTAGATCTCCTTACCAAACCGCCTGTCCTTACGGGACAACAATCGTGTCCCCTGGTTGCAAGAGATAATTCTGTTCGATCTCCTCCCCTTTGACCAGCTTGCGATAGTTCACCGGCAGTTTCTGCTGTTTACCGTTTTCGGTACGCAGAACGTAAATCCGCTTGGTGTTGGCAAACTGGCTTAATCCGGCGCTGGACAATGCTTGCAGAACGGTCATGTTGGGCAGCATCGCCGTCGCCCCGGGGTGCATGACCTCGCCGACCAGGAAGATCCGCTTGCTGTTGATCGAGGTCACGACCACGGTGACGCGGGGGTCGGCGATGAATTTTTTCAGTTTTTCGGTCACCGACACAGCCAACTGCTTGGGTGTCAGGCCTGCGGCCTGCACATCGTCGAGCAAGGGAAGAGAGATTTTGCCATCGGGACGCACCGGCAAGGTGGCGGTAAGATCATTTTCCCTCCACACGGCGACGTGGAGCACGTCCTCGGGACCGATGACATACTCGGGTCCGCCAGGACTGGCGGAAGCGGCGGCCGCTGGTTTGTCAGAAGTGGTTTTGTCAGAAGCGGCTTTGTCGGAAGCGGTCTGGTCGGAAGCGGTCTGGTCGGAAGCGGTTTTGTCGGGAGCGGGGCTCGGGGCGGGCGCATCCTGCGCCCACGCCAGGCTAGCGATCAAAACGAGTGCCGCGGCCACCGCATTCCATGTCGATTTCATATCTTCTCCTCGAAACTCTTTTGCTCCGCTCAGCTCCTGATCGCTGCGCTCAAGACCCGTACTGCTCATACCCGATCTGTTTCAGCTTGTAGAGAAGCGCTTTGTAGCTGATCTGCAACTCCTGCGCGGCCCGGCGCCGGTTCCAGCGGGTTCGAGTCAGGACCTGGAGGATGATTTCCCTCTCGGCTTCGCGGGAAGCGGCGCGGGCTGCATCTTTCAAAGAAATTTTCTCGCCGTTGCCGCCCTTATCGACGCGCCGCAAGAGCGAGCGCAATCCTCCCATGGCCAGCGTCTCATCGCCGAGCGCGACGATAGCTCGAGCGGCGTCTTTCAGTTCGCGAATGTTTCCTGGCCAGTTGTATTCCAGAAAGAAGCTTTGGGTCACGGGACTCAGTACTGGTACGGCCCGGCAAAAATCACGGGCAGCGGCCGCGAGAAACCAGTCGCGCAGAATGGGAATATCTTCCTTCCGCTGGCGCAAAGGAGGCATCCGCAAACAAACTCCGCTGATTCCATAATAGAGGTCTTCGCGGAACTTGCCGGCCTTGACCTCGGGCTCCAGGTCCCGCGAGGTTCCACAGATGTATCGAGGCACGCGGCGCTGGTCCTCTCCATTGCCTTGGCCACTCAAGCCGATCTGGCGAACCAGTTCTTTCTGGGCCGCCGCCGTGAGGTCTCCCACTTCCTGAAGATAGACGGTTCCGCTTTGACCGTCGCCTGCCGCGAGAATCTGTTCGCTGGCCTCGGAACTCTGATAAGCCCGGAACGGCTCCGCGGCCCGGATGGAAAGATGATGAATGCGCTCCGCCGCTGCCGCCTTGCCGGACCCGTGCTCTGCCACCACCAGCACGGGAACGTCATTCTGCGATAGTTCCCGGATAACCGCTTCCACGGTGCGCATGCCGGCGCTGACGCTTTCCAGCCAGATGCGAGCATCACCGTTCCGCGGTGTTCCTGCGGCTGCCAGTATTTCGGTTCGGTCCAGGTCCATACTTTTCCGCTTTACTATTGGGCGGGCGCAAGACAGTGGGGAGACGTCTCGGGCAGATGCCTACACAGTCTAGAGCACCCCCGCTGCCAATCCGGCCAACTTGGTTTCCCGTCGCCGGAAGAGTATATGCTTATGTTTTCAATGGTTTGCGATTGCGACCTGGGATCGCAACACGATTCATACGTTACCACATTGCGGACAAATGGGAAATTTATTGCCCACATTGCCAGGTAGTATATAGGGCATTACTTCCCACGTGCCTTGGGGATTAAGTCCTATCTCTCTGCAAGCACTGGCAAACTGGCGCTAACGGGAACGGAAGAAGACTGCCGCGATGTGGCTGGGGCGGATGGGAAATGGTTTTCCGTTCTTTTGGGGGCCTTCGACGCTCTCGGTTCGAGAGCTTGAGCTTTTCCGGTCCGAAGGTAACTTCAGCTTGCCCCTGAGATGCACCTTCATTTGCGGGTTTTACTTGGCGCGAGGATGCGCTTTCGCATATTCTCAAGTGCAAGCACGCGCCATATGGGCAACTCAATCGAGGTAGTTCCGGTCCTCTCGACGAGGGAGGGTCGCCGGTCGTCCAGTTTGCCCCGTTGGCAGGGAGTGGTGCTGCTGCTGCTGACTGCCTGGCTTTACGCCTCCATCCTCGCCCGCCTGGTCCTGCAGTGGGTCGGGCCCCATAGCGATCCGAATTTCCAGCACGGAATCTTCGTCCCCTTGTTTGCTTTGTTTGTTCTCTGGCAAGACCGCAAGAAGCTCGAACCCATCGTGTCGGCCCCATCTTGGGCTGGTCTTCCTCTGGTGGTGCTGAGCCTGCTGATGCTGGGTCTGGGAGTCATGGGCGCGGAATTATTTTTCTCGCGGGTGTCGTTGCTGATCCTGCTGGCGGGCCTGATCATTCTGTTTCAGGGATGGACCTTCTTTCGTGCGGTCCTGTTCCCCTGGGCATTCCTGATTCTGATGATCCCGATCCCCGCGCTTCTCATAAACCGGATCACCTTTCCCCTGCAGTTGCTGGCCTCGAAGCTGGCTTCTGTACTGCTGGAAATAGTTGGAGTTCCCGTGCTGCGGCAGGGGAATGTGATCGTGCTTGCTTCCATGCCTCTGGACATCGCCGAAGCCTGCAGCGGAATCCGGTCCCTTCTCACCCTGGTAACGCTGGCCATCATTTACGGGTGCCTGATGGAGACTCGGAGGTGGGTACGGGTGGTGCTGGCTCTCTCCGCAGTGCCGATCGCAGTGGCGGCGAACAGCTTTCGCATTTTTGGCACAGGGCTGCTCGTGCAGTACTGGGATCCGGATAAAGCGGAGGGGTTTTACCACGCTCTGGGGGGATGGCTGATCTTCGTGGTGGCGCTGCTCCTGCTGTTCGCGGTGCACCGCGTGATCACGCAAATCTGGGGTAGCCCGGAGAAGACGAGCCCGGAGGCAAAATCCGCATGAAGGCAGGATCACTCCGTTTCGGGATTGTGGCGCTGCTGATGCTGGCGACAGCGCTCGTGCTCCAGGCCCATTCGCGCAACGAGTTCTTTGCGCCGCGAACACCTTTGAGTTCCCTGCCCTCGCAGTTGGATGGCTGGAAGGGAACCGACAGCGTTCTCGACCAGGAAACCCTGGACATCCTGGGGCCGGGCGAGTTTCTGGTGCGCACCTACGAAGACGTGGGCCAACTGCAACCGTGGATCAATCTCTACATCGCATATTTTCCGACGCAAAAGGCCGGCGATACGATCCATTCGCCAAACCACTGTCTGCCCGGCGCGGGATGGGTTCCGACTTCGCGCGAGGTGGTTCAGATTGCGCGTCCCGACGGCTCGTCGTTTCCGGTCAACCGTTACGTGGTGGCAAAGGCGGGTGAACGGCAACTGGTGTTGTACTGGTTTCAGGCGCATGGCCGGGTCGTGGCCAGCGAGTGGTGGGCCAAGTACTATCTGGTGTCGGATTCGATTCGCATGAATCGCAGCGACGGCGGACTGGTGCGCCTGATGACTCCGATGCTGAACAACGAGTCTCCCGCTGCCGCCCAGGCACGCATGATGAAACTTGGGTCGCAGTTCCTGCCGCTGCTCGACAGCTACATACCACGGTAGTTG
>CAVWAN010000067.1:0-7622 GCA_963752985.1 uncultured Acidobacteriaceae bacterium | reverse complement strand
CCGAGACCACAATGACCGCCCAGAAAAGTATCGTTTTTATCGTTGAATTCACCTAAAACTCCTCGAAGTGCAGCCCCGTCCCTGCCAAAAACAGAACCGCCTCTACAGATCATATTAGATGCCGGAGGCGGAAGTTCGACTGAGAAAAGACTACCCCTCTAGCATTTTAGCCCTTTCCCACGGAAAACGGGGAACCAGAAGGAAGTAACAGAAGTCACGGGCCAAAGCGCGGTTTGGATTCCTGAATGGGCGTTGGACTCGTTGCTCCGTCTCCGCCCGAACGCCGTTTTTGCATCTGGCGGATCATGAAAAACCACAAAGCTCCCAGAAGGATCAGCGGCAACAGGTTGAGGATCCAGTTCGGCCAAGTTTGGTCGGTTGTTTCCTTGAACCAGACTTCTACCCCATGTTGCTGAAGAGCGTCGAGCATTGCCGTTTCGTTTGATGGCACAATAACACGAAAATTGCCGCCTTTAACATCGGACCCACGAACCACACCACCTGCAATTGTGACTTTACTGACTTGGCCGTTCGCAACCCTTGCCAAGAATTCTGTGTAACTTATCTCAGGAACTGCCTGAGTAGTGCTGCCGGTCTTCACCACCTGCCAGAGCAGGAATGCGGAGACAACGATCACCAACCAGAACAAAGCTGTTCTTGCTGCATTCATCTCGACACCGCTCTAGGTGCTCGCCGCCACATACGGCAAGTTTCGTCCCGTCTGCTCCGGACTACCCAATCCATACCCGCAAAGAAACGCGTCATCCACCAGAAATCCGAAATAGTCCGGCTGCAGCGGCACCCGGCGCGCCGCCTGCCGATCCAGCAGCGTAACCAGTTTCACCGAAGCCGCGCCCCGCCCGCGCAAGTCGCCCATCAGGAATTCAGTGGTCACTCCCGAGTGCACCAACCCCTCGATGAGCAGCACATGCTTGCCGGTAATCGCCAGTTCGTGGCTGAACAGAATCTCCAGCACCGCGGATTCACCCTGCTTGGTCTGCTTGTACTTCGGTTTGATAAAGGCGCAGATGATGGGTACATCGATCGCTCGCACCAGGTCGGCCATGAACAGGAAGCTGTTTTCCAGAATTCCCAGCGCGATCACGGTCTGGCCGCGATAGTCGTCGGAGATCTGCCGTCCCAGTTCGCGGACTCTTTTCTGAATTTGGTCGGCCGAGATCACCTGGCGCAACCCGGCGTGCGGCGAGACATTCATAGCGGAAGTGGCGCCTCCGGTTTCGTATCAGGGCATCGCTTTAGCGATGCCGTAAGTTCCAACCAGATGCCCCTTTAGGGGCTGAGCATCTGACCAATGGCATGTTACATCATGCCTGCAATCTCCCGAATCCAAATCGCTTGCGAAGCTCCCGCCCGTGCCCGAAAAGCGGCCGGAGCCGCGAACCCCCGCATCCAGACGAGCCCGCACCCTTCGGCGACCGCAACCGGCCAGAGCTTTTTCTGCGCTCCGGTCGCATGCCGCCCGCTCAACAGCTCCTTCACCTTTTTTGCCGACGATGTGTGCGACGGCCAGTAACGATCGCCCGCCCGCCAGTTGCGGATCAGCACTTCCTTCGGCATGCACCCCAAATCCAGCAACTGACCACGCCCATCCTCCGGAACGCTGCCCGCATCCACCACCCTGGCTTCAATCGAAGCGCCCAGTTCGGGAACCACCACCACGCCCGGAACGGCTAAAGCGTACTGATAATCCGCTGCTCGTCGATGCCCCGTTTCCTGTGGGCCCGCGGAAGGTTTCGGCTCCAGCAAAAGTTCCGAACGGCCACGTCGAAGAATCCCGTCAGGCAGCTCCGTTTTCTTGCCCGCCGGAGCGTGCGCCAGTTCCAGCGCCTCTTCAATCAGCCGAAACGAAATACTCAGATCCCGAGCATTCGCTTTCAGCCACGAGCGCACCAACCGTCGCTGCGCCGCCAAAGGAAGTGCCAGTAGCGGCCCCACCTGTAGAGACGCGGCTCGCCGCGTCTCAGCAGCGCCACAGATCTGTGCCGCGATCTCCGGATGCCCGCGCTGCCAATGCTCCTCCTCGGCCCGCGCGATTTCCGCCAGCTCACCCATGTGTTCGATCGCGGCATCGCCAAATTCTTCCCCGATCAAAGGCAACAGCCGGTGGCGCACGCGATTCCGCAGAAACGCACCGTCCCGATTCGACGAATCCTCGCGCCAGCTTTGGCCCCGCTCACGCAGAAACTCCACCAACCGAGCCCGCCGAAAACCCAGCAGCGGCCGCACCACTTCACCCAACACGCGCCCTTGCTCCTCGAAAACAATCCGCGGATGAACGCCCGCCAGTCCCCGAATCCCGGTACCACGAAAGATGCGCAACAACACCGTCTCCGCCTGATCGTCAAGAGTGTGCCCCGTAGCAATTTTCGAAATGCTGCCCTCTCGCGCCAACTGGCGGAAAAACCCGTAGCGCAGTTCGCGCGCCGCCGCCTCGATGCCGGAACTGTCACCGCCGTCAACCCGCGCTTCCCGAACATGAAAATCGAGTCCGTACTCCCGCGCCAGCTTCGCGACAAAGCGCTCGTCCTCGTCCGACTCGTCTCCGCGCAGCTTGTGATTGACATGCGCAACCGACAGCACGATCCCGAGCTCGGCCTGCAACTCCAGCAGCAGGCAAAGCAAAGCCACGGAATCCGCTCCACCGGAAACCGCCACCGCCACGCGGTCCCCCGCCCGCATCGACTCCTGCTTCCGAGTTGTCTTTAAGAGCTGCTCTGCCAGCGCGTGCACAGAGAAATGGTACTGGTTTTCTGCTATGCTGTCCCGCAATGTGGGGTTCCCGCTGGACTGCCAGGTTTCTGCTGCTGGTTATGATCGCTCCGGCCTTCGGGCCGCTGGCGATGGCCCAGTGTGCGCAGCCGCAAGCCATGCACTGCCCGCGCCAGCCGTTGTCTGGGCGTCCCGTGCAGCCGGCGATGCAGTGCCATCACGCGATGGCTTCGACGCCGCCCCAGCCTGAAGAGTCCCCCGCTTCGTTTCAAGCTACCGATGACTGCTGCGCGAACCACCATTGCTGTTGCGGCGCTACCACCTCCGAGTGGGCGCGGCCCGCTTCCAGTCTGTCGTTTTTCATAAGTCTCGCGACCGGACCCGCGCGCCCGTTGCAAGACACGGTCCTTCTCTCACGCGATATCTTCGGACAAGATTCCGCCCGCGCCCCGCCCCGCAGCTAGACCTCATCCCAAACCTTGTAATAGCGACTCCGCTACGAGCTACGAGCCTCGGGCTGCCAGCGAACCTTATCGTTTGCTCGCAGCTCGTGGCTCGAAGCTCTCAGCACGGCAAACACAATTAGGGATAGAACATGACGACTCGCCTCAAGCTGCTAGCTATCGCCGCCTTCCTGTTGACGACGCCCATCGCGTTCGCCAACATCTACGGCGCGGTTCGTGGCGTAGTCCACGACCCCCAGCATCGTCCCATCCAAGACGCCATGGTGATGCTCAGAGCGAAATCGTCGGAATGGGCAAAGAGCGTCACCACCAATGCCACCGGCGAATTCCAGTTCAACGCCGTACCCCTCGGCGATTATTCCGTCAGTGTTGCCAGTCAGGGCTTCGCGCAAATTTCAGAGGATGTCACGGTGGTCTCGGGAACCGTGCCGGTCGTTCACTTCCTTTTGAAGGTCGCAACCGCGAATGCCAACGTCACGGTCTCAGCCGCGCCGGAGGTGGCCCCGACCGATTCCGCCACTCCCACTACCCTGGTCAGCCGTCTCGACATCGAGCGCACCCCTGGCGCCGACCGCACCAACAGCCTGGCCATGATCACCGATAACGTACCCGGCGCGTACGTCACTCATGATCAACTCCATATTCGCGGCGGCCATCAGACCACCTGGCTGGTGGACGGCGTGCCCGTGCCCAACACCAACATCGCCACCAACATCGGCCCGCAATTCGATCCCAAAGACATCGACTACATGGAAGTGAACCGCGGCAGCTACGGCGCCGAGTTCGGAGATCGTACCTACGGTGTCTTTAACGTCGTGCCCCGCACCGGCTTCGAACGCAATAACCAGGCTGAGTTCGTCCTCAGCGCTGGCAATTTCTACCAGACCAACGACTCCTTCAGCTTTGGCAGTCACACTGAGCGCTTCGCCTACTACGTCGGCCTGAACGGAAACCGCAGCAATCTCGGCATCCAAACTCCTATTCCGCAGGTCGTGCACGATGCCGCCAATGGCTACGGAGGCTTCGGCTCCTTCATCTTTAATGTCGATCCTTCCAATCAGCTGCGTCTGGTCACGGCGCTGCGCAGGGATTACTACCAGGTCCCCTACGACGCGAACTTTAACGATCTGGAAAGCTCGCTGTGTCCACAGTGCGACAGCAGCGGCCTCCGCGACAGCGACCGCGAATCCGATGCCCTGATCAATGCTTCATGGGTCCACACCTTCAACTCGAGACTGCTGCTGACGGTCTCGCCCTTATTTCATCGCAACACCACCGACTACAAGAGCGCGCCGAACGACTATCCCACCGCCACCGTCGATCACCACTCCTCGACGTATGCCGGAGGCCAGGCGAGCTTTGGCGCGAACTTCGTCCGCAACGATTTGCAGGTTGGCTTCTTTGGATTCCACCAGAGCGACGATCAACGCTTGGGCATACTCTTCAACTGCCCGACCAACAGCGACCCCAACTTCCCAGATTGCGATCCAACGAAGCTGCCGCCGCCTTTTGCCGATTCCGAGCCCGCATCGGGCGCCCTCGCCGCTTTCTTTCTTGACGAAAAATTCAAACCTTTTTCATGGCTGACTGTTTCCGCCGGCCTGCGCCCCACCTACTTCTCCGGCAGCGGCGTTTCCGAGAACGCCATCAGCCCGCGCTTCGGCGCGACGGTCACCGTTCCGAAGCTGCGTTGGACCTTCCGCGCCTTCTATGGTCGCTACTATCAAGCGCCTCCATTGCTGACCGCTTCAGGGACGCTAATTGATTTGTGCACGGCAAGTGGCTGCACTTTCATCCCGCTCCACGGCGAGCGCGACGAAGAACACCAGTTCGGCGTTACTATCCCCTTCCGCGGATGGACGCTCGACGCCGACACTTTCCGCACCCGCGCCCATAATTTTTTCGACCACAACACTCTTGGAGAATCGAACCTCTTCTTCCCCCTCACGATTGAAACCGCCCTGATCCGCGGATGGGAACTCACGCTGCATTCACCACGCATCGCTCATCGCGCCCAGCTTCACCTTGCCTATTCCAACCAGGTCGTCTACGGCGGCGGCGCCGTCACGGGAGGGCTGACCGATTTCACCACCAATCTCTGCGATCCAAGCCCTGGCCTCTGCGCCCTCGATCACGATCAGCGCAACACGCTCAATATCGGCGCCGATGTCACTCTCCCTTGGCGCTCCTATGCCTCCACTAACGTTTACTACGGTTCCGGCTTCACCAACGCGTATCCCGGCCAGCCCTATCCCGGCGGCTATCTACCCGGACATACCACCTTCGATCTTTCGCTTGGCAAAGATCTCGGCGAGCGCGTCTCCGCTTCGCTGAATGCCCTCAACGTCGCCAACCGCCGCATCGAACTCGACAACAGCCAGACCTTCGGAGGCTTCCACTGGAATAACCCGCGCGAAATCTTCGTAGAACTGCGCTATCGGTTCCACTATTAAGCGGTGAGTCGGTTGGGATGCGTGAGCAGTTGGGTTTTTCCTGACCCCTGAGACCTGCTCTTCCAGTTTGACGCTGTTCCGGTACGCTCCGTATAATCTAGGGCGTCCACACCCTGATCAAGTCTCGGGTCTGATGACTGATAAGCTCGGGTTGCGATCCGTCTCGTTGAGCCCAGCGAGCTGGAAGCTTCCAGCATTCCTAAAATCTGAAGGAGTTCAAAAGGATCCAAATGATTAAGAAGTTTGCCCGCGTTACCGTTGCCGTATTGTTCGGCCTTTCCCTCTTCGCTCTGGCCCAAACCACCCCCGCTGCCGGCGCTCCCGCGGCGGCCCCCCCACCTGACTCGCCCTCGGCTGCTGCTGCGGTGGCGGCCAAGGCTACTGGAACCAAAGTCGGCACCATCAACATCGAACAGGCGATCTTCGCCTCCAACGAAGGACGGCGCGATTTCGAGGCGCTCAGCAAGAAATTTGAACCCAAGCAGAACGAACTGAAGGGCCTGGCCGACGAAATCGACAGCCTCAAAAAGCAGCTGAGTGCCCAGCAGGACAAGCTGAATGAGGAATCGCGCGACAAGATGGTAAAGCAGATCGAAGTCAAGCAGAAGAGTTTCGATCGCGCCACCCAGGACGCGCAGGAAGATTTCCAGAGCCAGCAGGGCGAGATCGGAAATAAGATTCTCACCCGGATGGCGCCACTCATCGTGAAATACGCCAGCGACACCGGCTATGGCATGATCCTGGATACGTCCCAGCAGTGGCCGCGCGGTCCGGTGATCTGGTACGGACCGGCCGTGGACATCACACAACCGATCGTGGAAGCCTTCAACGCCCAATCCGGCGTGCCGGCTCCCGCTGCGGGTAGCACGGCTCAAAAGCCCGTGAGACCGGCGACGTCCCCCGCCAGCAAACCTGCTGCGCCCGCGACGAAGCCGCCGGCAACCACTCCGCCGAAACAGTAGCGACACCGCTCGGGCAGTTTCAGTTCCAGGTTATTGATTAAGACCGCGTGCAGACGCGGTCTTTTTTTATTTTCCTTGCTTCCCGTTCAGGATCAAATCGCAAGCCCCAGGTGTCTGTAGGGGTAACGGGCCCGTTCCGGAGGAACACTATATGTTCAACCCACTCGAAAGCACCTGGGACCAGTCTGCCCGGCGGGGACGAGCCACACTCGCTTCCTTCGCCATGCAAGCTCTTGCATTGAGCCTGCTGCTCGCCATTCCGCTACTCACCATTCAGGGACCACCCAAGCTGCAGTGGTTTGACGAGTCGTCGATTCTCATGCCCCCGCCAGCACCTGCGCCGCTAACCAGAGGACAGGGGACGACTCATTCGTCGAACGTCAGCCAGGGACACATCCTACAGCCTCCAACAATTCCGCCAACCATCGCGATCCTGAATGAACAGCCGGTGGCGTCTTCGCCGGATGTAAGCGGCCTCGGTGTAGAAGGAGGCACCGACACAAGCAGACATGGAGTGTGGCGTTCGGTCGGCACTTCAGTCGAAGTTGCCCCACCGCCGCCTTCTGCGCCAACGCATCCGCTCCGCCTCTCGCACTGGGCAGAGGGCAACCTCATCTACCGCGAGCAGCCGGTCTATCCCCCACTCGCGCGCCAGGCGCGCATTCAGGGCACGGTCGAGTTGCGGGCGATCGTCAGCAAGGCGGGCACGATCGAGAATCTGGCCGTGCTCAGCGGACATCCCATGCTCGTCAAGTCGGCGGTGGAAGCAGTCCGGCAATGGCGCTACCGCCCTTATCTGCTCAATGGCGATCCCATCGAGGTGGAGACGGACATTACGGTGAACTTTGTGTTATCGGGCAGTTAGCAGTTACCAGAGCGCCCCAGATATTGGGATTCGTATCAGGGCATCGCTTCAGCGATGCCGAACCCGAATCGAGATCAAACGCCCCTTAGGGGCTGCGCGGCGAAGATCAGCCTGACCACGGGCCCTTAACATCGGCAGTTAACAGCGC
>CAVWAN010000066.1:0-16651 GCA_963752985.1 uncultured Acidobacteriaceae bacterium | reverse complement strand
GAAACCGGCGGGTTTGGTTTTACTGAAAACTGATAACTGATAACTGACAACTGAGAGCCCTTTCTTAGGCATTCACCACTTTCGGCGCCGCCGGCTTCGCCTCGGCTGCCTTCTTTTTATCCGACGGCAGCCACGACATCATCGCTCGCAGCTGCTCACCTACTTTTTCAATGGGGTGCTGCTTCGCGGCCTCGCGCAGCTGGGCAAACTTCTTGCCGCCCTTTTTGTTCTCAGCAATCCATTCTTTCGCGAAGGTCCCGTTCTGGATCTGCTTCAGCACCTTCTTCATCGCCTTGCGCGTTTCGTCTCCCACAACCTGTTCGCCACGGGTCAGGTCGCCATATTCCGCTGTGTTCGAAATCGAATAGCGCATGCGGCTCAACCCGCCTTCGTAGATCAGGTCGACGATCAACTTCATCTCGTGGACGCACTCGAAGTACGCGATCTCGGGAGCGTATCCTGCCGCCACCAGCGTCTCGAATCCTTTCTGCATCAGCGAAGTCAGCCCGCCGCAGAGCACCGCCTGTTCGCCGAACAAGTCGCTCTCGGTTTCTTCTTTGAACGTGGTCTGCAGCACGCCAGCTCGCGTCGAACCGATGCCGTGCGCATAGCTGAGCGCGAATTCATGGGCGCGTCCGCTGGCATCCTGGTGGATGGCCAGCAACGAAGGCACGCCTCCGCCTTGCGAATACACGCGCCGCAGCAAATGGCCCGGGCTCTTGGGCGCGATCATGACCACGTCCACATCTTTCGGAGGCTTGATGGTCTTGAAGTGAATCGAAAACCCATGGGAGAAGCCGAGAATCTTTCCTTTGCGCAGGTGCGGCTTGATAGCCGATTCGTAGAAGTCGGCCTGGGTCTCGTCGGGCGTGAGAATCTGGAGCCAGTCGGCGCGCTTGGCGGCCTCGGCTGGGGCCAGAATGGTCATTCCATCCGCGCGGGCATGCTGGGCCGAGCCACGCTCGGGATCGAGCCCGATGATCACGTCGTATCCGCTGTCACGCAGGTTCTGCGCCTGCGCGTGTCCCTGCGAACCGTAGCCGAAAACCGCGATGGTCTTGCCCTTCAGCGCGGACGGATTGGCATCGTTTTGATAGAAGACTGTGGCCACTGGAAAACTCCTTAATGATCTGTGTTGGCTGAATCGATGAATTATACCTGAAAAGAGAGCGGACCGACCGGTCGGTTCTATCCGTTTTGGGAGATGCTACCCACCTTGGCCCGCGCATCAACCCCTGGTTGCCAGGTACGATGCTGCAGGCAAGCTCCTCTGAGTCCCCGACGAACCGCACTGTGAATTAAGCTCAGCCTCATTGCAGTCGCGCGCGGGTTTCCCGAAGTTTGGCGATCAGTTCCTGTTTCTCTTCGACCACGCGCCTGGCACTTGGAACGAGATCGGGAACCGGCATTGGCGCACTGGCCCTCATCTGCTCCAGCTTCGGCAGCACGGATGGATCGTTGAGCGCAGTCAAATACATGGGAACAATCCGCGCCAGGGCCGCCGCGGCTCGCGCATCAAGTTTGAGCGGGAGTCCGAACTCCCGCTTCACGGCAGCTTGCCAGTCGAGACCGTCCGAGCCAAGCCGTGCGATCGCCTTCTTGACTAGTGCTAGTTGCGCCGCAGACGGAACTCTCTGTTCGTCGTGAAGCACGAACTGCACGGCCCTGAGATGCGTGACGAGAAGGTCTTTCGCCACCACGGTCGCGAACAGCGTTCCTCCGTTTGCAACGTCGTGCGAAAAACGCAATCCGGCTGCAAGCGCACGCGCCGCGCCATCCGCGTCGCGGGCAATCATCAGGTGAAAGGCATAGAGGACGTTGAGACGCCCCAAGGCCAGCGCCTTGCGAACGTAGTCCACTGGTGCGTCGGGGCCGAGTTGATAGTCCACACCCCATGCGCAGCTCGGAAGCTGGGTGGCACGGATCATCGTCTCGATTGCGGGCCTGTTCCGCTCGACCAGATCCTTGTATTTCGAATCGTTGTACGGAACCGAGTCTTCAAGGATGCCACTCAACTCTTTCACCTGCTCGTCGGTAAGGGCCGCATCCTGCATCTGGGCAAATGCCGACCAGTAGCGTAAAGCGGCGTTGTCGCCGAGCTTTGCGTTCTGCGCTGATGCTGATTCCAGTGAGACCAACACGAGCAGGATGACTGCGGCAGTCATGCGAAGGATGTTCATAGTTTCGTTTTCTCCTTGCTCAGCACCGCCAGGGCACTTTGAGTGCCCTCTGACGATGGAATGGACTGGAACTGAAATGCCTGAGCGGCCACCCCATCGACTGCCGCCTTGGCAGACGGCGCGCGAGCCAGTAAAGCATTCGCAGCGCCGATCGTGAGCGGCTGCGGGTTAGGAAGCGGCGCAACCCGCACCACACTTTCGGTTCCGTCCGAAGAGCGATCTGGCTTGGGGCGCGGGTACAGCAGGACAGCCGTAACCACGACAGCCGCAGCGGCTGCGGCCCACGCTCCGAACACGAGCCAAGGCCGAATTCTCAAGGCTTTATCTGTGGCCGGCAGTGGCTCCGGAGCAAGCGGCTGAAATTTCTTCAGATACTGTTCGAACCTTTGATCCTCAGGAATTGGCACAGAATCCCTCCTTCGGTGCACATCGCCTCGCGCAACTTAACAAGCGCATAGCGGTATCGCGAGGCTGCGGTATTCGAGCTGATCTCGAGCACCTCCGCAATCTGCGAGAACGTGAGTTCGCCCCAGATATGCAGGATGGTCACCTCCCGCTGGTCCTCGGGAAGAGCAGCCAGTGCGCGCCGCAGGCTCAGTTCCGCAGCGTAGTCGCGGTCGGGGGGATTGAAGCAGACGGCTTCATCACCCAGAGGGACATTGCGCTGGCGAACCTTCGCGTCATTTAAGAGTGCGTTGCGTACCGACGCGAACAGATAGGCCTTTGTGTCCACCGCCCGGGTCAGCATTCCGGATTCGATCATTTTCAGGAAAACCTGGTGCACGGCGTCCTGGGCCCGGCTCTTTTCGCCTGCGATGGCGACGGCAAACAGCAGAAGCGCCGGGCTGTGCTTGCGATACAACAACTCGATCTCGGTTGCTTGATTGCGCACTGACGGCACTCTGCAGCCTCAAGAGTAAGACAATCGTGCTGCCCGGATTTGTCTATTTTTCTTCGGAGCATAGCCGCCCCTCGCGAATCGCGGTAGAGTGCGCAGACCATTACGCAGTTAACCACCTCGGAATCTGACGGTGGTACACTTCCCTGCCATGCTTGAAGTGACCGGCCTAACGAAGAGCTACGGAAAGCTGATGGCCGTCAGCGGCGTCAGTTTTCGGGCTGATCACGGAGAAACCATCGGCCTGCTCGGACCGAACGGCGCCGGCAAGACGACCACCGTCTCCATCATTGCGGGATTGCTGAGCCCGGATTCCGGCGAAGTCCTGATCGAAGGCAAGCAGGTAAAGCGCGACACCGACCCCGTCAAGCTGAAGATTGGCCTCGTCCCGCAGGACATGGCGCTCTACGACCAGCTTACCGCCCGCGACAACCTGACTTTCTTTGCGGCGCTTTACTCGCTCGCCGGCGTGAAAGTGAAGCAGGCAATCGCCGACGCGCTGACTCTGGTGGGACTCTCGGATCGCGCCGGCGACAAGGTGGGAACGTTTAGCGGAGGCATGAAACGGCGCCTCAACCTGGCCGCGGCCCTGCTTCACGATCCACAGATCCTTCTGCTCGATGAGCCCACGGTCGGGGTCGATCCGCAAAGCCGCAACGCCATCTTTGAAAATCTCGAGACTCTGAAAAAGCGCGGCAAAACCCTCATCTACACCACGCACTACATGGAAGAGGCTGAGCGCCTCTGCGACCGCATCGTGATCATCGATCATGGGAAGCTGATTGCCAACGACACCTTGCAGGGACTGCACAGACTGCTGCCAGTCACCAACGTGATTGCTGTCGAACTCGAACATGCGGACGGTTTCAAGCCGGAACCGATGCTGGCGCTTCCGGAGGTGAAGTCGGCTGAGTTGGACCAGGGCACTCTGCGGGTTGGAGTTCACGACCTGTCCCGTGGCGCGCCTGGCGTTCTTCAGTGGCTGGCCGAGAACGGGCATTCCTACCGTCATGTCTCCAGCGAGCAGCCAAGTCTTGAGACCGTCTTTCTTACTCTCACGGGAAGGAGCCTTCGAGACTCGCGATGATTCCGTTCCTGGCCCTGGTGCTCAAAGACCTGAAACTATTTTTCAACAACCGCAGAGCCGTAATTGTCGGGCTGCTGGTTCCCATCATTCTGGCTTCCTTCTTTGGCTACCTGTTCGGGGGGCAAGGTGGCAACGCGGAAACCAGCAAAGTGCCGGTGCTGGTGATTGACCAGGACGGCAGCGACATCTCCCGAGGTTTGACCACTCAACTCACTGGCGATCAGAACCTCGATGTAAAGGTATCCACGCTGGACGCCGCACGCGACGCAGTGCGTAAGGGTAAGGCGACGGCAGCGATTGTTATCCCCAAAGATTTTGGCAAGGATGCCGGACGCGCGCTGTTTACCGGCGAGAACAAACCTGAACTCGGCGTGCTCTACGACCCTTCTCACCACGTGGAACTCGGCATGGTGAAGGGCATCCTGAGCGGTGCAGTCATGCAGAGCGTGAGCAAGGAGATGTTCACCGGCAGAAGTGGGCGCGCAATGGTGGACGAATCGCTGGCGCAAGTGGAGAACAATCCGCAGCTCCCCGCGGAAGACAGGAAGGCTCTCGGCGACTTGCTCGGCGGCGTGAAGGAGTTCAATGAACGCCAAGATGAACGACGAGGCGCGTCCGGGCAAACGCCGTTGTCCGGCGGCCTGACCATGCCTTACGAGACGCGAGAGGAAGCGATCACCTCGGGGCACGATGTCGCCTACAACGGGTACGCACACTCGTTCGGAGGAATGGCCATTCAGTTCATCCTGTTCATGGGACTGGATGCCGGCATCGCGCTGTTGATGCTTCGTCAGAGTGGGCTGTGGCAACGGCTCCGGGCGGCGCCGCTTTCCCGATCCATGCTGCTGGGCAGCCGGGCGGTGAGTGCCGCGCTGATGTCGGGCTTTATTCTGGCGGTGCTCTTCAGCTTCGCGCGGATGGTGTTTGGCGTCCGTATCCTGGGCAGTTTCGCGGGCTTTGTGGGAGTCTGCGCCGCATTCTCATTGATGACCGCGGCCTTTGGCCTTATGGTCGCCGCTCTCGGTGAGACGGTCGAAGCCACCCGCGGTTATTCCATCATGGCGACGCTCATCATGGTGATGCTCGGCGGCGCCTGGGTGCCAACTTTCGTCTTCCCGAAATGGCTCCGGACCCTGACCGTGGTCGTTCCCACGCGGTGGGCAATGGATGGTTTGGACGGCATGACCTGGCGGGGCTTGGGATTCTCCTCGGCGCTGGCGCCCATCGCTGTATTGTTGCTGTTCACGCTGTTGTTCGGCGTGGTAGCGGTGATGCGATTCCGTTGGCGGACGGAGTAATTAAATGCTCTTAACGCCGAAGCACAGCCTGTAGGAGTTCTCAACCACAGGGGACACAGAGGCTCACAGGGGAAATCGGAAAGAAAGCCCAGTAATCCCCTGTGTCCCCTGTGGTTGTCTTCCGTTTTCCTCTATGCGAGTAGAGCGCGGACCCCATTCCGCGATACCATCTCCTGTAATGCTCCGCGAAACCATCCTCGACCATCGTCAGGAACCTCGCCAGGAGATCCTGCGCGCCGCCGCCCGGCTTTTTCAGCAGCAGGGATACGATGCCACGTCTATGAATGATGTCGCCGCTGCGCTCAAGCTCTCCAAGGGCGGCCTGTATCACCACTTCCAGTCGAAGGACGAAATCCTCTACAACATCATGTCCCACGCCATGGACATCACCGAGGAACGGGTCATCAATGTGGTGCGGCGCATCGACGCGGCCAGTGTCGCCGGGGCCCGGGTGGACGTGACGGAAGAGCGCCTGCGCACGCTCATCCGGCTGCACATTCAGGTTGTGCTCAGTCCCGAAGACCGTGAGATTACGGTTATGCTGCACGAGAACCATCCCCTCTCGCCAGCGCTTCGGCGCAAAATCAATGGGCGCAAGAAGGATTACCTGCACTTCGTCGAGAACCTGGTAGCCGACGTCCAGCGCAAGCGTAATTCGCAGTCGCCGGTAACGCCGCGCGCAGCTGCCCTCGCCCTGGTCGGCATGATCAATTGGATCTACCAGTGGTATAAGCCCGACGGCCCGCTGACGGGTGAAGCCATTGTGCAGCAGTACACCGAGATTTTTTTTCGCGGCGCGGTAGGCTAGCTCCCGGTTCTCAGTATCGTAGAGACGCGGCTTGTCGCGAACTAAGTTGACCGGTTCGTATCAGGGCATCGCTTCAGCGATGCCGGAATCCGCACGATTGGAACGCGCCTTCAGGCGCTGCACGACTGCATGACTCACTTCTTCCACATCGACGATCTGACCCGCCAGCGCGCGGAACGAAGCAAACTCTACCTCGAATTCCTCCGCGTCCCCGCCATGAGCGCCGGGGTCTACGTCCTGCCGAAAGGTGGCACCGATCCCCAGACGCCGCACCGAGAAGACGAGATGTACTACGTCGTCCGAGGACGCGCCCGCATGCAAATCGGCTCCGACCACGCCGAAGTGCGTCCCGGTTCAGTCATTTTCGTCGAGGCTGAACTGGAGCATCGGTTCTACGACATCGAGGAAGAACTAGAAGTCCTGGTTTTCTTCGCCCCAGCAGAACAAGAGTGACAGGTCTTAGGTCTTAGGGTTTTGCTTTTCCTGAGACCTAAGACCTCAGACCTAAGACCTGAAAAAAGAAAAGCCCGCAAGCTTCTCAGCCTGCGGGCTGCCCGGTGGACTGTTTGGGATTGACTGAGGTGGTCACTCTCGTGGCCCCTCGCTCACTCCGGTACCGGACACAGCCTGTGTCCGGTGGATCAGCCCATACTCACGGATGGTTTGCGAGAGATGTTCCCGATTCCCCCGACCAAAGGTTCCTCGAGAACTCCGCTTAGAGCAACCGCCCTAAGACTCAGCCACCTCACCTGGTCTGGTACTTCTACTGTGACTTTCAGAACTTGTCATCCGACCACCTCCTTTCCGGTGTAACGGCAGAGTACAAAAAAGCCGCCTCGGCGTCAACGGCACGGAAGAGGCGTGCCTCGAAAATCAATAGTTCGCAGGTACACTTATTTCGCCGACTGAAAACAACCACCATGGGGTTCCACTCAACATGGCAGCCGTAAGCGTCGCCGCCACCGTTCTCAACGAGCGCGATGACATCGACACACTGGTCGAGAGTCTGATGCGGCAGACTCTTGCTCCCGCCGAAGTCATCATCGTCGACGGCGGTTCCACCGACGGCACGTGGGCGCGGCTTGAAGCCGCCCGGCTAAAATATCCGGCCTTGATTCCTATCCGCGATGAGAGCTGCAGCCTGCAGCGTTCTCCGGGACCGATCGCGCGCGGCCGCAATGTCGCAGTTGCCGCGGCTTCGTCCGATGTAATCGCATTCACCGATGCCGGATGCACCCACAGCCCTGACTGGCTCGCCAATCTCACAGCCCCGATCTTCAAAGGCGATTCCGAGTATTCCGTCGGGGGATCATACATTGACCCCGCAACCTCCACGGTATGGGACGTTGCCTCCGCCCCCTTCTTTGGCGTCAAGTTAAACCCCGAAGCAGCCACCAAGTCGTGCACCGCCCGTTCCATGGCCTTCCGCAAAGAACTCTGGCAACGTGTCGGCGGATTCCCCGAGACCGTTTTCCTCGGAGAAGACACCGTATTCGATTCCAAAGTGCGCGAGATTGTGACGCCAGCTTTCCCCGAATGCGCCAAAGCCGCTTACCAGCCTCGCCACACGTTCCGCTCCGCTCTCCGGCAGATGGTCAGCTATTCCGTAACCGATGGCGTTTTGGGCGGACGCTCGGCCCGCCTGTGGCGAAACCTGGCTCGCTGCTTCGCGGAAATTCTTGCCGCTCTAGCTCTCGCCTACTCGCCCATTCCCTTGTTGTGCGTGCTCGCCCTCGAAATCTACTTTGCATTTCGGTTGGACTGGACCGACGTCCGAAGGGCTCCCATCCGAACTCTGGCCGCGCGGCTGGTATTTTCCCTGATCGTCCCCTGGGTGGTCGCGTGGTATCAGACCGTGGGCAGCATTACCAAGAAAAATCGTCCCAACCGGCAAAACTTCACCTAGCGCACTCGCAGTACATGCCCACCAGATACCTACCTTCGTTACTACCCCTTCCCTAAACTGAAGGGAGCCCTGCAAAGCAGGAACGACTAGCCGCAGTCTTTGATCTTTGATCTTTGATCTTTGGCATCGCTCCAAGTGTAGAGACGGGGCTTGCCCCGTCTCCGCTGCCGAGACGCGGCAAGCCGTCTCTACGGGAGATATTTTCCCGCAGCTAACCTTTCCAACGATACGCGTCCGGTTGGGCCAGGCCTATATGCGCCAGTACCCGGTTCGCGAATTCACGGGCCATGGCATCGGCGTCCGACGGATGGTTATAGAACGCCGGAATCAGGGGGAAGATTGTCGCCCCCGCATCCGCCGCCAGCGACATGTTGCGAATGTGGATTTTGTTCAGCGGCGTCTCGCGGACACAGAGCACGAGCGGCCGGCGCTCTTTAAGAGTCACGTCGGCGGCGCGCTCGATCAGATGCGAGGCAGTGCCGTTGGCAATGCGGCCCAGAGTGCCGACGCTGCACGGGATCACGACCATCGCGTCCACGGGATACGACCCGCTGGCCACGTTCGCCCCGATATCGGTGTTGGCCTGCTGCTGAATCTTTGCCGATGGCGTGCCGATGATTTGACGTAGAAGTTCAGAACGGCCTTCGATACCGAGTTCCGCGGCCATGACGCGTAGGCCGCTGTCAGAAGTAATGAAGTTCACCGTCTTCACCCGAGGGTCGCGTTCCACGGTGAGCAAGAAGTGCTTCAAAAATAATGACCCACTGGCGCCGGTAGTGGCGACAGTCAGGTTTTCCGGAATCCGAAGGGACAAAGTAGCGCTCCACGAGGCCATCCACGTCGCGGCCTCGAAAAACTGAGGATAGGGAGGGCCGAAAGGCAAGTCAAGGCGACCTCCGAATTTATGGCAGCCACCGGCATCTTACGATCGCGGCGCAGTGCCGCTCAACGCCACGCCACCTCCAGCGTCGTGCGTAAGATTGGCGCCATTGACCCCACTGCCGGATGCAAGTATCTGCGCGATTTTCGCGAGGCTTACCGCTCCTACGAGAAAGTGCTCGCCCCCAGCGACGTCCGCCACGAAATTGCCCAAGCCGGAACTGTTTTGGTCGGCGACTACCACGCCCTGCCCAACTCGCAGCGCTATTTCGCCTCGCTCCTCCGCGATCCTGAACTCCACCAGCGCCCGGTAGTGCTGGGATTGGAGACAATTTTTTCCCGCGATCAGCACATTCTCGACGAATGGTTCCGCGGCGAGATTGAGGAAGACGAATTGCGCCAGCGCATTCGTTTCGATCTTGACTGGGGATACGACTGGCCGACATTTTTCGACCTGCTCTCGGCCGCCCGTGACTGCGGCGCATCCATCTACGGGCTCGATTGCATGCCTCGCGAAGATCTGCGCAAGATCGGGGCCCGCGACCGCCACGCCGCCGACAAGATTGCCGAACTTCGCCGCCAACATTCCGACGCGCTGATCATTGTGTTGTTCGGCGAGTCGCATCTCGCGCCTCAGCATCTGCCCGCCCTGCTCCAGGAGCGGCTTCCGGCCGAGCCCATGCTCACCGTCCTGCAAAACGTCGACGCCCTCTACTGGCGCGCTGCCGGAGAAGCCCTCGACCACGTGGAAGCCGTCCTAGTCCACAAAGACGTTCGTACAGAAGCCCGCAAGAATGTTCTGTGCGTCTTCAACGCCACGCCGTTGGAAAAATACGAGACCTACCGCATCTGGCTCGACCGCTGGGGACGCAGTGACAATGATAAGGACCACAGCGGCCCCGACCTCGGCCCCACTCTCTACAACCTGATTGACGGCATGGTACGTTTTCTCGGCATCAACCAATACTCGTCGCACAACACCACGCAGCCCAGGCTCCTGGTTGACCTCATGCCCGAAGTCTATTCGCGTAGTTCTGACGCGCTTCTGCGCCGCCTGTTGTCGCGTAAAGGATTCACGGCCGAACAGCGCCAGCGCCTGCTCCGCCAGGTCCGCGAGCGTGGCAGTGTCTACCTAACGCCCATCAACGCCGTGTATGTGCGCGAGTTCCGCATGACCTCCTCCGCCGAGGACGCCGTGCGCTGCCTTCATCAAGCCTGTCGCGGTTTACCGAATCTTTCGAACGGCAAGGCGCCCAGCGCCAAAACACTCGATCCAGACGACACGTTTTACCTGGCCGTCTTCGAACATGCGCTCGCCTTTTTCGGATCGCGCATCTTGCATCCAGCACGTCCCGCTTTCCGCGATACCGATCTGAAGGAACTGTTCGACGTGACTCACGAAGACCTCGAACAGCAGACTTCCCTTCCCTTCGCCGACGCCGTCGAGGTCCTGGACTTCCTGACCGAACACCGTCAACACGACCTTCGTGACCTGCATGCGCCAGCCTTCACCGGCCGCAAGCACGAATACGCCGCCGAGCAGCTCGGATATCTCACCGGCACCGACCTCTACGACGCCTACATCGAGGGCCGCCTGAGCACCGCCAACCTGCGCAAGCTCTTCCTGATGCACATCGAAGAACCCGGCGTGGCCAGCCAAGCCTACGTCCAGTTGAGAAGGCGACTGCGCTCCGGACCACGCGTATAGATTCCCTCAGCTCTCAAGTTTTGATGGTTTCGGTTTCCCCTGTGCCCCTCTGTGTCCCCTGTGGTTCAAGGTTTTGATCTTCCTGACCGAACCTTAGATTTTCGTCCTTCTCGGCGTCCTCTGCGTCTCGGCGGTTCAAGGTTTTGATTTTGCAGCCGCTGCGGTATGCTCACCTGTTCAATGCCTGACGACTTCCCACTCCAGTCTCAGACGCCCGACGCGCTCATGCTCTTCGGCTTCTGGTACCGCGCCGTCCCGGCAAGTCAACTCCACCGCGGACAACTGGCCAAGACCATGCTCCTCGAACAACCGCTAGTCATTGGACGAGGACGCGACCAGCAAGGCCAGCCGTTTGCCCTGCGCGACGCCTGCCCACATCGCGGCATGCCGCTTTCCTGCGGACAATTCGACGGCCGGCAAATCGAATGCTGCTACCACGGCTGGAAATTCGACGCGCACACCGCCCAGTGCCAGCTGATTCCGTCGCTGGTGACCGATCAAAACCTGAAAATCGACCGGATCTATGCCGGCAGCTACCCCTGCGAGGAGCGCGACGACTTTATCTGGGTCTTCATTCCCGATCCTGGCCCAGCCGGCGCCGGATTCTCCAAGTCCGCGCCCGCGCCAGTTCCCGCCCCTGAGATTCCAAAATTCAGCGAGCATTACAAACTCGCCTACCTCACCGCCGACCTGCCTTGCTCCGTCGACCACGGCATCATCGGCCTGATGGATCCCGCACACGGCCCCTTCGTCCACCAGGCGTGGTGGTGGCGCACGCAAAAGTCAATCCACGAGAAGCAAAAGAATTTCGAGCCCATCCCCTACGGATTTCGCATGAGCGCGCACACGCCCAGTTCCAACAGCGCTCCCTACAAACTGCTGCGCCTCTACGCCGACGCCGATTCGATTTCGACGACCATCGATTTCGTCCTGCCCAATCTGCGCTCGGAAATCATTCGCGCCGGCAAATACTGGTTCTCCAGCCTCACCACCGTAACTCCCATCACGCGCAACCAGTGCCGCATCGACGTAGTGGCCGCCTGGAACCTGTTTCGCTGGATTCCCTTCGGCCCCCAGTTGCTGAAATTTGTCTTCGCCAAATTTGTGGAGCAGGACCGACGCACCATGGAACTCCAGTCCGAGGGTCTGAAACACAACCCGCATTTAATGCTGATCGACGACGCCGACCGCCCCGCAAAGTGGTATTTCGGCCTGAAGAACGCCATGCTGGAAATGAAGAAGAACGGCGGCGAGTTCCGGCATCCGATGAGCGGGCCGGTGACGTTGAAGTGGAGAAGCTGAACGAAGCAGGTCTTAGGTCTCAGGTGTTAGGTCTAAGGAAAAGCACACCTTCAAAACCTTGGCCGAACTCCTAAGACCTAAGACCTGACACCTAATACCTGATTTACGGTTTGCATTCCGGATCGACCGCGATGCTCCCATCCAGCCAGTGCAAATAAGTCCCCATCGAATGCCAGCACGCCGCGCCGAACTTTACCGTGCCCGAGGAGGAAAACTTGTAGGCCGTATGCACATGGTGGTAGTTGAAGAACGGCAGCCAGAGCGGAAGTTTGGGAACGACGTCGCAAGTGTTGACGATGCGCCATGATGTGATCGGCAATTCATCGAATAGGCGCACGAATTCCGCATCGCCGACCCGAGGCGAGGCAAATGTGCAGAGCGTGGCCACGTCAAATTTCCCCTTTTCTTTGTTCTCCATCACAAACAAAGTGCAGAGCGCCGATCCGAGGCTGTGTCCCGTCACCACGTAGGTCCGCTCAGGCCTTCCCTTGTCTTCGCGGATCAGCGCTTTTTTGATGCTGATCCGTTCCATGTGCAAGTGCAGCTGCTCAAGCTGTTCCGCAAAGGAACCCGCAAACGGTGCTTCAGCGGTTACCGCACGCAAGTCCTCAGCAACGCTGCGACGTCGTTCAATCCGCAGGCTGCTGTAGATTTTGTCGAAGCCCCTGTGAACCAGCCCTGCGGCGGGAACTTGCTGGAAAGGAACCAGAAACGCAAACGCGTCGTCCCACCACTCGATCTTGCCCTCGGTGCCGCGAATTGCCAGGATGAATTCCTGATAAGTATTTCGGTTTTGTGCCACGAAGCCGTAGAACCTTGGCACCTTGTCGTCGAGGAAAAAATCCGTCATGTGGATCCATGCCACCAGTTCGTAAGGGTCGGGGATGTCGCCGGGCAGGGGTTCAGGCCTAAGGTCGGAGGGATTCCGCTTGAACAACGTGTAGGCGGCTTCGACAAACTTGCCGTAGAAAACTGCTTCACTGTTGACCAGTGGCCGGCCCATGAAGCGCCTCCGAGGAAGGAAATGCAAAACCGGTTGGATAGTGAATAATGATTAGGGCCAGTTGGCCAGGAGCCGCTATTCACTATCCACTAATCACGGTTCCGCCACCAGCCAGTCCATCGCTTCTTCCCGCGTCTTGAACGTCACAATCTCACGCTGGGAAAAGTTGTGGAAGTTTTCCATGAAGGCGCGCGGGATACTCTCCGCGCCGACCCACGCCGTTTTCTTCACAAACGGCCGGTCGAGTGTCAACACTTCTTTGGTCTTCATAGCGACCGCGTGATCGATCGTGGCGCCGGTGAAGTCGGCGAGCGTGACCAGCGACTCGCGCGGGTGTTTTGCCACCATGACCCTCGCATACTCCAGCAGAAGTTGCATCTCGTGTGCGTTGGCGTGCGAAAAGTCCAGCAGCAGAATCTGCTGGCCCTTGTGCTCGACGAAATGGATACGATCATCCAAGTGGACCCCGAATCGTTTCCCCTGTGTTCCTCTGTGTCCCCTGTGGTGAAAAAAGTCTTAACCACAGAGGACACAGAGTGGCACAGGGGACTTCTACGTTAACAACGTCTCCACGACTTTGTACACCGCGGCCAGGGCCGAGTCGAGCGCCGCCACATCTTTCCCGCCCGCTTCGGCCAGGTCCGGGCGCCCTCCGCCTTTGCCGCCGACTGTCTGAGCCACCGGGCCAATAACTTTGCCCGCCTGAATGCGGCTGGTGAGGTCTTTGGTGACGCCGACAATCAGCGAAACATTTCCATTTGACGCCGAGCCCAGCACGACCACGGCCGAGCCAAGCTTGTCGCGCAGCTGATCGACCAGCGTGCGCATCTGCGAGCGCTCCAGATTGTCCACCCGGTGGGCGAGGACCTTCACGCCACGAACTTCTTTGACCTTTTCGCCGATGTTGGCCGTGCTCGACGATGCCGACTTCATCCGCGCCTGATCAAGCTCGCGCGTCAGCCGCTTGATCTCGGCATCTTTCTTTTCCAGCTCCAGTTTCAACGCTTCGGCCGGCGATGCCGAGTCCTCCCCAGAAGTGGGTGCCCCATCCTTTCGCGTTTTTTGCGAAAGGGTGGGACCAACGAAGCTGGCGACCACACTCTCCAGTTCGTGGTCTTTGCGGAAATGGCGCAGTGAGCCTTCGCCGGTAACGGCCTCGATGCGCCGCACGCCGGACGACACGCTTCCCTCTTTCAGAATCTTGATCAGCCCGATCTCGCCGGTAGCGCCGGTGTGCGTGCCGCCGCACAGTTCGGTGGAGAAATCTCCGATTTTGATGACACGCACCTTGTCGCCGTATTTCTCGCCAAACAACGCCATCGCGTGATACTCGTTGACAGCCACGTCAATCGGAACGTCAGCGATCACCTTGACCGCTTCGTTGCGCAGAACTTCTTTGTTGATGATGTCTTCAATATCCTGCAGTTCTTCGTCTTCAACTCCAGTGAAGTGCGAGAAATCGAAGCGCAGATGATTGGGAGCCACGAGCGACCCCGCCTGCTTCACATGCTTGCCCAAAACTTCGCGCAGTCCGGCATGGAGCAGATGCGTAGCCGTGTGATTGCGCATGGTGGCTTCGCGAATCGTGGTATCGACCACGGCATCCACTTTGTCGCCCACGCGGAGGGTGCCCCACCCTACCGCGTTTTTTGCGGAGGGTGGGGATTTCATGACAACCTGATGCGCACGCACTCCCTGCACCGGGTAGTAGCATCCAGTCACTTCCGCGACGACGGTGTTGTGATCGTCGGAGTAAAGCCATCCGCGATCGCCGACCTGCCCGCCGGACTCAGCGTAGAAGGGCGTGTGATCGAGAATGATTTCGCCGGAGTCTCCGGGCTTGAGTTCCTGCACGCCTTGGCCGCCTTTGATAATGGCGAGAACTTCACAATTGTCCGAACGAGTCTGGCGATACCCTTCAAAATCAGACTTCGGGAGTTGCTGGTAGGCGGGATTGGCCGTCTGCTTGGCCGCGCCTTTCCAGGAGGCGCGAGCACGTTCGCGCTGCTCGGCCATGGAGCTATCGAAGCTTCTTCCTTCGAACTCTATCCCGAGGTCCCGACAGTAGTCCTCAATATAGTCCCGGGGTAGTCCGAACGTGTCGTAAAGCTTGAAAGCCTTCATACCTCTAAGAATTCGGGTTCCGGTAGGTGTGCGGTCGATATAAAGTTCCAGCGTGCTCCGTCCCTCTTCGATTGTCTTTCCAAATCTTATTTCTTCGTGTAGTACGACCTTGGCAGTTTGATCCACGGTTTCGTCCAGTTCCGGATACGCATCCTGCATTAACCATTGAACTGTGGATACCATTTCATACAGAAACGGCCTCGTCTGCCCGAGCAGGCGTCCGTGCGTAATGGCGCGCCGAATGATCTTGCGCAGCACGTAGCCGCGCCCTTCGTTCGAAGGAGTTACACCATCGGAAATAAGAAACGTTGCCGCACGCGAGTGGTCCGCGATGACGCGTAAGGAGGCCGCCGATTTCGTATGTGCTTCCTTGCTGAGTTCTTTCTCCAGTGAGGTGCCCGTCAACTCCGCCGCCCGCTTGATCAGCGGCGTAAACAAATCCGTCTCATAGTTCGAAATCACGCCCTGCAACACCGACGCCAGCCGCTCCAACCCCGCGCCCGTATCAATCGACGGCTTCGGCAGCGGATTCAGCTTGCCGTTGGCGTCGCGGTCGAACTGCATGAACACCAAATTCCACAGTTCAACATAGCGCCCGCAATCGCAGCCAAACGCGCAGTCTGTATGACCCTGATCAGAAGCCGCCACGCCCATGTCGTAGTGAATTTCGCTGCACGGACCGCAGGGACCGGTGTCGCCCATCTGCCAGAAATTGTCTTTCGTGCCGAATTCATAGATGCGATCTTTCGGCACACCTTGCCCGAGCCACAGGTCGTAGGCTTCGGCATCACGCGGGACTCCGTTTTCGCCTTTAAAGATGGTGACGTAAAGCTTCGCCTTATCAATCCCAAACCACTCCGGCGAAGTGATCAGTTCCCAGGCGTAGGCGATGGCGTCTTTCTTGAAGTAGTCGCCAAAGGAAAAATTTCCCAGCATCTCGAAAAACGTGTGATGACGATTGGTGAAGCCGACGTTCTCCAGATCATTGTGCTTGCCGCCCGCGCGCACGCATTTCTGCGAGGTCGTGGCCCGCGCGTAGTCGCGCTTTTCCAGGCCGAGGAAAACGTCCTTGAACTGGTTCATCCCGGCGTTGGTAAAGAGCAGCGTCGGGTCATTGGCCGGGACGAGTGACGAGGAATGCACCTCCCGGTGTCCCTTCTGAATGAAGAAGTCGAGGAATTTGCGGCGAATCTCGGAGCCTGTGGGCATGGAGGTTGAACTGTAAGACAAATTCTAAATGATAATCATTGTTCAGCTGCGAGTGTTCAGCTGAGAATGTTCAGCTAAGGATGTTCGGCGAGGGTCTGCAGAAACTCAACGAGGGTGTGGATTAAGGACAGACGAACCCCGACGCCCGTCGCCCCACGAACGATACAACAGGACGGGCGAGAACGCCCGTCCCCAGACTAAGTAGAATGCCGGGCAGCGACGCCCGTTTCTACTTCACTACGTCGCCAG
>CAVWAN010000065.1:0-5185 GCA_963752985.1 uncultured Acidobacteriaceae bacterium | reverse complement strand
TGCCGGCGTAGCCGCGCCGTATCCATAGTCGGAAACCAGCAGCGCATCGGAGGCGCGGGCGTATTCACGGGCAGACAGCACAAGCTCGCGGCGCAAATGAGAATTGGGGCCTTCGGCGGGCTCGCGGTCCAAACGCACGACTTGTTGTCCGGCGGTATGCGCGAATCCGGCCAGAATGCGAGTCTTGGTCACGGTGGAGTAGGACTTGTCCTTAAGAACGCCGCTGACCGGGATGCGTTTGTGGCGGAAGGCGCGCAGCAGCAGCCTTCCCGGCTCGTCGTCACCCACGACTCCAACCGGCAGGACGTTGACTCCGAGGTCGGCAAGGTTGTAGATGGCATTCGCGCCACCGCCCGGAACCACCTGGCGGTCGCGATGCTTCAAAATCAACACGGGTGCTTCGCGCGAGACGCGCGAAATCTCGCCGAACACGAACTCGTCGGCGACCAGATCGGCGAGCACGGTTACGGTGAGCTTGGGGAAAGATTCGACGATCTTTCGCAGGCGATCGTTTTCTTTAATGTGCTTTGTCATCAATAGGCCGAGTCGCAATAATCTGGGACATCGGATGCAACCTACGATTTTCTCACGAGCTGGGCTTCCGCTTCGCGATTCTCTCCAAAATGGTGTCCACCACGTCAGTCGGACGATCAAGCGTAAGGCTGAGCGCGGCGACCGCGAACGGCTTAAGTTCCTCCTGCAACGATCCCAAGTTGACCGCATCTTTTTCCGTAGTCAGGAAGCCGCCGGCGCTGAGTTTGCCACGCATGGCCAGCAGGCGCCCGATGTCGCTTCGGCCGTAGGCGTGGTGGTCGCGAAACTCGACTTCCGTAGCGGGCGTAACTCCGGCGGCGCGCACCTGGGCGAAGAATTGCTCGGGGCGCGCGATGCCGCAGAAGACGACAGGCGCGGGAAGCGGGTTTGAGAGGACGAGGTGGCGCTCGATGCGCCAGATTGGTTTTTTCTGCAGCGCCGGATGATCCCCTGCCAAGCCCGCCGGCAGCGCGACGGCGTCTGCCCGCGCGAGTGACGAGAGCGGTTCGCGCAGCCGCCCCGAGGGTAGCAACCTGTCGTCGAAGTCGCGCTCGGTCATCAGTACGATGTCGAAGTCGCGCGCCAGAGCACGGTGCTGGAAGCCGTCGTCCAGGATGTGCAATTGCGGCTGAAATCTCCGCTCGGCGACTCGACCCGCGTCATAGCGGCTTTCGCCGACAATGACCGGAATGCCCAGCCGCCGGGCAATCAGCAAAGGTTCGTCACCGAAGTCGGCGGCGTTGCCATCGGGATCAACAATCAGAACGCCGCGAGTTTTGCGGCCGTATCCGCGCGAGAGCACGTCGAACCGAATGCCCTGCGCTTTCAACAGTTCCCCAAGCGCAATCACAAACGGAGTCTTGCCCGAACCGCCCACCGACAGATTCCCGACGCTGACCACGGGTTGCTCCAGCCGCCGCGAAGACAGCAGGCCGCGATCGAACAGCGTGTTTCGCAGAGCGGTGGCGGCGGCGTAGAGCCCGGTGAGCGGATTCATGCGGAACCCTCGCCCGAGTGTTGCCCGATCATCATTTCGGTGCCCATGAGATGAAGCAGCGCCGTGATCGTCCTGGCCGTGGCGCCGCGCTGGGATTCAAAAGCCGCCTGTGCGTTCCGGCCGAGCGTCATGCGTTCGCCACCGTTTTCGATCAGCTCCATGAAAACCAGGGGCAACTCCGCTACACCAACGATTCGGACCGCATTGCGACTAACAAAGAAATTGACGACGTCACGGAAATTCTCGTAGTGATTACCGGTGACGATGGGAACACCATGGAGGGCGGGCTCGAGAATGTTGTGTCCGCCGCGCGGCACCAGACTCCCACCAACAAACGCGACGGTGGCCAGCGAATAGAGCGCGGCCAACTCTCCAATACTATCGACCAGAAACACGCCGCCAGCGAGCGCTTCTCCGCTCCACAAGGAACGCCGCCACATGCGGAAGCCAAGTTGCTCGACGAGCACGGCAACCTCAGCAAAACGCTCCGGATGGCGGGGTGCAAGCATCATTACCGCCTTGGGATGATTGGCCAGAATGTTGCGAAACGCCGAGAGCAGAGGACCTTCTTCGCCATCGAGCGTGCTGCCACACACCAGAACCGGTTGCACTTCGGAGTAGCTGAAACTCTCCCGAAGGCTGGCAACGATCGCCGGCGATGGCGGCGGCGCCACGTCGAACTTCAGGTTGCCAACCACTGTAACTTTCGATTCGGCCGCCCCAATTTCCACGAGCCGCCGCTCGTCTTCTTCAGTTTGGGCCAGGAACAAATCAACATTGTCGAGCGACTTCTCGAGCAGTCGCGGAAGCCAGTAACGGAGCCGCTTGTAGCCGGGCAGGGAGCGGTCAGAAATGCGGCAGTTGATCACCGCGATGGGAGCTCCGCTGCGCTTGGCAAGCCGCAGGAAATTCGGCCAGAATTCAGTTTCGGCGATCACCACGAGTTTCGGACGCAAAGCATCGAGGTAGGGCCGGATGGCGAAAGCGAAGTCCAGGGGGAAGTAAAACACATTTTCAGCGCCGAAGCGCTGAGCGGCGAGTTTCTGTCCCGTGCTGGTGGTCGTTGAAACCAGTACGCGATGGGACGGGAATGTCTGTCGCAGCGCTTTGACGATTTCGCTCGAGGCCACTACCTCGCCCACCGAAACCGCGTGAACCCAAATTACGGGTTTCTCGCCGCGGCCAGCGAAAGCCGGCGGAACCGCGCCGAACCTCTGGCGCCCGCCCGCCCTATACTTGCCGTGCCGCAGCATCTGCAGCAGCCAGTAGGGCAGCGTCAGCACCAGGAAAAAAGCGAGCAGCGCACTGTAAAGCGCGTACATGAAGGAAGTCTCATTCTAAATGGCGGAGCGGAATTTGATTCGCTCGCGATGAAACAGCACGGTACCCGGTTGCGGCATCCTATAATTCACGTATGCATAACGCAGTTCCGCAAATGTCATCTCGCACGACGATCTCGCGCGGCGTGCGACTTACGGTAGTCGGCATTTTCGTCTTGCTCTGCTGTCTCCTCGCGGTTGCGGCGAAAGAATTTACGATGCCCCCAGCACAGCCCGCTCGCACCTATCCGGCGCGCGACGACCACCCCACGGAAAAAGTTGTGGTGGCAGTCGATCCGTATGACGTGGAAGACAAAGCTTCGATCTTCAGCGTCAACTACCGTAACGCCGGTTACCTGCCGGTCTTCTTCGTCATCACGAATGACGGCGATCAACCCGTCTCTCTTGTCGGTATGAAGGCGCAGTTGAATACCAAAGATCGCAGCAAGCTTTACCCCTCGACCACGGATGATCTGGTGCGCCGGCTGTCGCGTCCTTCGCGGAATGACCGGCCGAATCCCTTGCCGATTCCGCTGCCGCGAAAAGAGGTGAAAGGAGGGGTGAGCCGTAAGACATGGGACGAAATCGAGCAGGCTCAGTTTGGCGCAAAGGCGGTCGAACCGCACTCCACAGCGCGCGGTTTTCTGTTTTTCGATGTAATTGACATTTCGAATCCGCTGGCCGGCGCCAACTTCTACCTGATGGGGGTGCGTGACGCGAACGGCAATGAGCTGATGTATTTTGAAGTCCCGATGGAGAAATACTTGAGCGCGCCGCAAGTGAAGAGGCCCCAATACTGACGGCGTGATGAATCCATCAGCAAGGCTATAATCTCCCGATATGGCGACTACTCCAGCCGTTTCCGAGGATCTCCTCGCGAAATACGAGCCGGTCATCGGACTCGAAGTTCACGTACAGCTATTGACCGCGTCGAAGATATTTTGCTCGTGCTCGACTCGGTTTGGCGATCCGCCGAACACGAATGTGTGCCCGGTGTGTTTGGGACTTCCCGGGGCCCTGCCGGTGTTGAACGGGAAGGCCGTGGAATTTGCGGCTCTGGCGGCGATGGCTTTGCAGTGCCGCATCAACGAAGTTTCCATCTTCGCGAGAAAAAACTATTTTTATCCCGATCTGCCAAAGGGATACCAGATCTCGCAGTATGACAAGCCGCTGGCGGAGTTCGGATTCATCGAAATCGATGCAAATGACGGCAGCGGCGGCAAGAAGAAAATCGGCATCACGCGCCTGCACCTCGAAGAAGACGCGGGCAAAAGTCTGCACGAGGGTTTCGCCGATGCTGCCCATAAGACCGCCATCGATTTGAACCGGACCGGCGTGCCTCTGGCCGAGATCGTCAGCGAACCGGATATGCGGTCGCCCGAGGAAGCTTACGAGTACCTCACTCGGCTCAAGGAAATCATCCTCTATACCGGAGTCAGCGACTGCAATATGGAAGAAGGTTCGCTGCGCTGCGACGCGAACATCAGCGTGCGGCCTCGCGGGCAGAAAGAATTCGGTACAAAAACCGAAGTCAAGAACGTCAACTCGTTTCGCTTCATCAAGCAGGCGCTGGAGTACGAGATCGAGCGCCACATCCGCATCATCGAGGGCGGGGGCAGGATCACGCAGGAAACACGCCTCTATAACGCGAACGAAGGGAAGACCTACGGCATGCGCTCGAAAGAGCAGGCGCATGACTACCGGTATTTTCCGGAGCCGGACTTGCTCCCCTTGGTGGTGGATGAGAAGTGGCAAGCCGCAATCCGTGCCCGCCTGCCCGAGCTTCCGGAAGCGCGCCGCGAACGCATGATGAAGGAGTATGGCATCACCGCGGGCGACGCTCACACGCTGACGCTGACGCGTGCGATGGCCGATCAATTCGAATCCGCGGCTCGCACGGCCAAGAATCCGAAGCGGGTCGCCAACCTGGTGCAAAGCGAATTACTCGGACGCCTCAAAGCGCAGGGCCTGGAACTCGAGCAGTCGCCAATTTCGATGGCTGGAGTTACGGCCTCGGCCGATCTGGTCGAGTCGGGCGCAATCTCAGGCAAAATGCTCAAGGATCTTTACGACCTCTGCTTCGAGCGCAGTCAGGACTTCCCTGCGGTTTACGAAGCCGAGGGACGTCCCGAGCAATCGCGCGACACGTCGGCGCTGGAGAAACTCGCCGATGACTTAATCGCCGCCAATCCGAAGCAAGTGGAACAGTATCGCGCAGGCAAAAAAACGATGATTGGGTTCTTCGTGGGACAGGTGATGAAGGCCTCGAAGGGGCAGGCCAATCCACAGTTGGTGAATCAAGTGTTGACGAAGAAGTTGGAAGGATAGTCCAAAT
>CAVWAN010000064.1:0-17512 GCA_963752985.1 uncultured Acidobacteriaceae bacterium | reverse complement strand
CCTCACGATTTTGGCGGCCTCAGCCGCGAGTGGATAATCTCCGTGGCGGAGTGATCTTTTGGATCACCAACGATGATGACGCGGCCGCCACAGGCTTCGACTACATCGTGCTCGGGGACGCTCTCCGCCGTGTAGTCGGTGCCTTTGGCATGAAAATCAGGACAGACCTCGCGAATGATGGCGCGCACGTCTTCTTCTGGGAAGACAACGACGGCGTCCACATCCGCCAGCGCCGCCAGAATTTCCGCGCGTTCTTCGGCCGGCATAACGGGCCGCCCTTCACCCTTCAACGCGCGCACGGAAGCGTCGCTGTTCACCGCGACAACCAGCTTGCCGCCGAGTTCCCGGGCTGCATGCAGGTAGCGCACATGGCCAACGTGCAGCACGTCGAAGCACCCGTTGGCCAGCGTGACGCGATTGCCGGCGCGCCGCCAATCCGCTACACGCTGCCGAAGTTCGCTGCGCGAAACAATCTTCTGATGGAGTGATGTGCTCAATGATGTCGACTTATCCAGCTACTGAAAAACTCCTGTTTTGTATCAGGGCATCGCTTTAGCGATGCCGACAAAATCCGCTTCCAGCGCCTGAAGGCGCTTTCATAAATGTAGTTCTTACGGCACGCCTGAAGGCGTGCCCTGATACGAATCGCACTGCGCCACGGGAGCTAATGTTCGCGAGCCAGCGGCGGCGCCTTGTCCAGCGCCTCCAATAATTCCTGTTGACTGACTGTGGCTGTCCCGCGCTTCATCACCACGATGCCGCCCGCGTAGTTCGCCAGGTGCGCCGCCTCTTCGGCAGTTGCGCCCGCAGCCAAAGCGGCAGTAAAAGTCGCGATGACAGTATCGCCTGCGCCGGTTACGTCGGTGACTTCATCGCTGCCATAGATCGGAATATCCACCGGCTTGTGACGCCGCGGGAAGACCACCAGGCCATCCTTGCCGCGGGTGATCAGCAGTGATTCCAGGTTCATCGCGCCTGTGATCTGGTCTCCGGCGGCCAGCAGGCGCTCCCAGTCGTTGCCAATGCGGATGCCGAGGACTTCTTCTACCTCAGGTTCATTCGGCGTTGCGGCCGTAATGCCGGAAAACTCCAGCATGCGGTGGCGTGAGTCAAGAGTCACGGGAACTTTGTCGAGCCCGCGCTTTTCGCGAATCACGTTGAGCAGGGTTGGTGTGGCCGCGCCGTATCCGTAATCGGAAACGAGGAGCGCATCGGAGGCCCGGGCATACTCGCGGGCAGACAGCACCAGCTCGCGACGCAAATGCGAATTAGGGCCTTCGGCGGGCTCACGGTCCAGGCGCACGACCTGTTGTCCGGCGGTGTGCGCGAATCCGGCCAGGATGCGGGTTTTGGTCACGGTGGAGTAGGTCTTGTCTTTGAGAACACCGCTGACCGGGATGCGTTTGTGGCGGAAAGCGCGCAGCAGCAGCCTTCCCGGCTCGTCGTCACCGACGACTCCAACCGGCAGGACGTTCACTCCGAGATCGGCAAGGTTGTAGATGGCATTCGCGCCACCGCCCGGGACCACCCGGCGATCGCGATGCTTCAAAATCAGAACGGGCGCTTCGCGCGAAACGCGCGAAATTTCGCCAAACACGAACTCGTCGGCGACCAGATCCGCGAGGGCGGTTACGGTGAGTTTGGGAAAAGATTCGACGATTTTCCGCAGGCGGTCGTTTTCTTTAATATGTTTTGTCATCAATCGGCCGGGTCGCAATCATCTGGGACATCGGGTGCAACCAACAATTTTCTCACGAGCGGGGCTTCCGTTCCGTGATTCTCGCCAAGATGGCATCCACAACGTCAGTCGGATGGTCAAGCGTAAGACTTAGCGCGGCGACCGCGAACGGCGTAAGCTCCTTCTGCAACGATCCCAGATTGACCGCATCTTTTTCCGTGGTCAGGAAGCCGCCGGCGCCGAGCTTGCCACGCATGGCCAGCAGGCGCTCGATGTCGCTTCTGTCGTAGGCGTGGTGGTCGCGAAACTCGACTTCCGCCGCGGGCGTGATTCCGGCGGCGCGCACCTGGGCGAAGAACTGTTCGGGGCGCGCGATGCCGCAGAAGACAACGGGCGCGGAAGTCGGGGTTGGGAGAACGAGCTCGCGCTCGATGCGCCAGATCGGCTTTTGTCGCAGTGCCGGATGATCCACCGCCAAGCGCGCCGGCAGCACGACTGCGTCTGCGCGTGCGAGCGACGACAGCGGTTCGCGCAGCCGCCCTGAGGGCAGCAACCGGTCGCCGAAGTCGCGCTCGGTCATCAGCACAATGTCGAAGTCTCGAGCTAGCGAACGGTGCTGAAAGCCGTCGTCGAGAATGTGTAATTGCGGCTGGAATTTCTGCTCAACGACTCGGCCCGCCTCGTAACGACTTTCACCGACAATGACCGGAACGCCCAGCCGCCGGGCGATCAGCAAGGGTTCGTCGCCGAAGTCGCTGGCGTTGCCATCGGGATCGACTACTAAAACGCCGCGAGTCTTGCGGCCGTATCCCCGCGAGAGCACGTCGAACCGAATGCCGCGCGCTTTCAGCAGTTCCCCGAGCGCAATCACAAACGGAGTCTTGCCTGAGCCACCCACCGACAGATTTCCGACGCTGACCACGGGTTGCTCCAGCTGCCGCGAAGTGAGCACGCCACGATCGAACAGCATGTTTCGCAGAGCGGTGGCGGCGCCGTAAAGTCCGGATAGCGGATTCATGCGGAACACCCGCCCGAATGCTGCCCACCCATCGTTTCGGTACCCATCAGATGGAGCAGTGCCGAGATCGTCCTGGCCGTGGCGCCGCGCTGGGATTCAAAAGCCGCCTTTGCGTTCCGGCCGAGCGTTGCACGTTCGCCGCCGTTTTCGATCAGCTCCATGAAGACTAGGGGCATCTCCGCCACGCCAACGATGCGGACCGCATTGCGACTGGCAAAGAAGTTGACGACGTCACGGAAATTGTCGTAGTGATTGCCGGTGACGATGGGAACGCCATAAAGGGCGGGCTCAAGAATGTTGTGTCCTCCGCGCGGCACTAGACTCCCACCCACGAATGCGACGGTGGCCAGCGAATAGAGCGCGGCCAACTCCCCGATACTGTCGACCAGAAACACGCCGCCAGTGAGCGGTTCGCCGCTCCACAAAGAACGCCGCCACATCCGGAAGCCAAGTTGTTCGACGAGCGCGGCAACCTCCGGGAAACGCTCCGGATGGCGGGGTGCAAGCATCATTACCGCCTTCGGATGATTGGCCAGGATGTTGCGAAACGCCGAGAGCAGAGGACCTTCTTCGCCATCGAGCGTGCTGCCACACACCAGAACCGGCCCCGCTTCGGAGTAGCTGAAGCTCTCCCGAAGACTGGCAACGATCGCCGGCGATGGCGGTGGCGCCACGTCGAACTTCAGGTTGCCAACCACGGTGACTTTCGATTCGGCCGCTCCAATTTCCATAAGCCGCCGCGCGTCTTCTTCAGTCTGGGCCAGGAACAAATCGACGTTCTCGAGCGACTTCTCCAGCAGTCGTGGAAGCCAGGAACGGAGCCGCTTGTAGCCGGGAAGCGAGCGGTCAGAAATGCGGCAGTTGATCACCGCGATGCGAGCCCCGCTGCGCTTGGCAAGCCGTAGAAAATTCGGCCAGAATTCAGTTTCGGCGACCACCACGAGTTTCGGACGCAGAACATCGAGGTAGGGCCGGATGGCGAAAGCGAAGTCCAGGGGGAAGTAAAACACATTCTCCGCGCCGAAGCGCTGTGCGGCGAGTTTCTGTCCCGTGCTGGTGGTCGTCGAAATCAGTACGCGATGGGACGGGAATTTCTGTTGCAGCGCTTTGACGACTGCGCTCGAAGCCACTACCTCGCCCACCGAAACCGCGTGAACCCAGATTACGGGTTTCTCGCCGCGGCCAGCGAGAGCTGGCGGAACGGCGCCGAACCTCTGGCGCAAGCCCGCCCTATACTTGCCGTGCCGCATCATCTGCAGCAGCCAGTAGGGCAGCGTCAGCACCAGGAAAAAAGCGAGCAGCGCACTGTAAAGCGCGTACATGAAGGAAGTCTCATTCTAAATGGCGGAGCGGAATTTGATTCGCTCGCGATGAAACAGCACGGTACCCGGTCGCGGCATCCTATAATTCACGTATGCATAACGCAGTTCCGCAAATGTCATCTCGCGCGACCATGCCGCGCGCCGTGCGACTTACGGTAGTCGGCATTTTCGTCTTGCTCTGCTGTCTCCTCGCGGTTGCGGCGAAAGAATTTGCGATGCCCACAGCACAGCCCGCTCGCACCTATCCGGCGCACGACGACCACCCCACGGAAAAAGTTGTGGTGGCAGTCGATCCGTATGACGTGGAAGACAAAGCTTCGATCTTCAGCGTCAACTACCGTAATGCCGGTTACATGCCGGTCTTCTTCGTCATCACGAATGACGGCGATCAGCCCGTCTCTCTTGTCGGCATGAAGGCCGCAGTTGAATACCAAAGATCGCAGCAAGCTTTACCCCTCGACCACGGATGATCTGGTGCGCCGGCTCTCGCATCCTTCGCGGAATGACCGGCCGAATCCCTTGCCGATTCCGCTGCCGCGAAAAGAGGTCAAAGGCGGCGTGAGCCGCAAGACATGGGACGAAATTGAGCAGGCTCAGTTTGGCGCAAAGGCGGTCGAACCGCACTCCACGGTGCGCGGTTTTCTGTTTTTCGATGTCACTGACATTTCGAATCCGCTGGCCGGCGCCAACTTCTACCTGATGGGGGTGCGCGACGCGAAAGGCAATGAGCTGATGTATTTCGAAATCCCGATGGAGAAAGTATCTGAGCGCGCCGCAAGTGAAGAGGCCCCAATACTGACGGCGTGATGAATCCATCAGCAAGGCTATAATCTCCCGATATGGCGACCACTCCAGCCGTTTCCGAGGATCTCCTCGCGAAATACGAGCCGGTCATCGGACTCGAAGTCCACGTACAGCTATTGACCGCGTCGAAAATCTTTTGCTCCTGCTCGACTCGGTTTGGCGATCCGCCGAACACGAATGTGTGCCCGGTGTGTTTGGGACTTCCCGGAGCCCTGCCGGTGTTGAACCGGAAGGCCGTGGAATTTGCGGCTCTGGCGGCGATGGCTTTGCAGTGCCGCATCAACGAAGTTTCCATCTTCGCGAGAAAAAACTATTTTTATCCCGATCTGCCGAAGGGATACCAGATCTCGCAGTATGACAAGCCGCTGGCGGAGTTCGGATTCATCGAAATCGATGCAAATGACGGCAGCGGCGGCAAGAAGAAAATCGGCATCACGCGCCTGCACCTCGAAGAAGACGCGGGCAAGAGTCTGCACGAGGGTTTCGCCGATGCTGCCCATAAGACCGCCATCGATTTGAACCGGACCGGCGTGCCTCTGGCCGAGATCGTCAGCGAACCGGATATGCGGTCGCCCGAGGAAGCTTACGAGTACCTCACTCGGCTCAAGGAAATCATCCTCTATACCGGAGTCAGCGACTGCAATATGGAAGAAGGTTCGCTGCGCTGCGACGCGAACATCAGCGTGCGGCCTCGCGGGCAGAAAGAATTCGGTACAAAAACCGAAGTCAAGAACGTCAACTCGTTTCGCTTCATCAAGCAGGCGCTGGAGTACGAGATCGAGCGCCACATCCGCATCATCGAGGGCGGGGGCAGGATCACGCAGGAAACACGCCTCTATAACGCGAACGAAGGGAAGACCTACGGCATGCGCTCGAAAGAGCAGGCGCATGACTACCGGTATTTTCCGGAGCCGGACTTGCTCCCCTTGGTGGTGGATGAGAAGTGGCAAGCCGCAATCCGTGCCCGCCTGCCCGAGCTTCCGGAAGCGCGCCGCGAACGCATGATGAAGGAGTATGGCATCACCGCGGGCGACGCTCACACGCTGACGCTGACGCGTGCGATGGCCGATCAATTCGAGTCCGCGGCTCGCACGGCCAAGAATCCGAAGCGGGTCGCCAACCTGGTGCAGAGCGAATTGCTCGGACGCCTCAAAGCGCAGGGCCTGGAACTCGAGCAGTCGCCAATTTCGATGGCTGGAGTTACGGCCTCGGCCGATCTGGTCGAGTCGGGCGCAATCTCAGGCAAAATGCTCAAGGATCTTTACGACCTCTGCTTCGAGCGCAGTCAGGACTTCCCTGCGGTTTACGAAGCCGAGGGACGTCCCGAGCAATCGCGCGACACGTCGGCGCTGGAGAAACTCGCCGATGACTTAATCGCCGCCAATCCGAAGCAAGTGGAACAGTATCGCGCAGGCAAAAAAACGATGATTGGGTTCTTCGTGGGACAGGTGATGAAGGCCTCGAAGGGGCAGGCCAATCCACAGTTGGTGAATCAAGTGTTGACGAAGAAGCTGGAAGGATAGTCCGAAATCCCCGGCATTCCCGCGCTGCCGGAGACGGGGCAAGCCCCGTCTCTACAGGAAGAGATTGCAGCTACTTCGCGGCGCCCGCGTTCTTCAGCACTTCTTCCGCATAGTAATTCGTAACCTTGGCGTCGTCGCGGAGGCTCTCATAGTAGGCGGCTTTCAATAACTGTTCGCGGCGATCGCGCAACTGCTGCCGGATGGCCTGCTGCACCCGCGGATCATTCAAATCGCGCTGGCCCGCCGGCTCCTTGGCAATCAGTTTCACAATCATGTAGCCGTAAGGCTGATGATTGGCCGGATTCACCAAAGGAATGACGGGCGTGTACTGCCCGGGTTTCAGTTTCATAACCGCGTCACGGGTTGCCGGATCGGCGTTCTTGAGCGCGGATTCGGGAGCCATTCCCAAATCGCCGCCGTTGTTACTGGTCTCCGGGTCTTCGGAATAATTCATCGCCATGGTCGCGAAGTCGTCGCCACTGTCGAGACGGTTAGCGATCATCTGGATCTTCTTGCTTGCCTCGGCAGCGTTCTGCGCCTTGCTGTTCTGCAGATTGTGGACCTGCCCGTTCCCCACTCCGGACACCATGATTTTGGCCAAATGGTACTGCGCTTCGATCAGGTTGAACTCGGCTTTGTGCTCGTTGTAGTAGGTGGAAACGTCCTGGTCGGTGATATTTATGCGCGAAGTAATTTCCTTGTTCAGCACCTTGTCGCGAGTGAGCGAGCGCCGCAGGTCGCGTTTGAAGTCGTCGAGAGTTATCTTCTTGTCCTGCAGGCGCTTGTTAAATTCCTCGGCGGTGTAAGGTGACTTGATTTCGTTCAGCTTGCGGTCCACTTCTTCGTCGGTCGCCAGCAGGCCGAGCTTTTCGGCGCGTTGCATCAAAATTTCCGTTTCCATCAGCTCGTTAAGAATGCTGAGCCGCAAGCTCACTGCCTGCTCGCCTACCGGCTGTTGATCGGAGCCAGCCGTCTGGTTGGCGTAATACTTGTCGACTTCGCTGCGATAAATCTTCCGCCCATTGACTGCGGCCATGACATCACCGCCGCTGCTGTTGCGGTTACAAGCCGAGAGTCCGACCAACAGAAGCGCGCCGGCCATGACCAGGCCCGCTCGCCCAAAGCAGTTACGATTTTTCAAGTTCTTCCCTCCGCAATCGTGCGGTTTTCAATCACAATTTACAAATTCCATTACTTCGACGGCGCCGGCGGGGGAGTCTTTGCTTCCGCCGCGGCAGGTTTGTGCTCCGGAGGTGCAACGCCGGCATCCTTCAACGCCTGATCGAGCGCGAGTCGTACCTCATCGGTAGGCACGGCTCCATCCAGTTTCTGTCCATTGACAAACATGGTTGGAGTTGCGTCCACGCCCATCGTTTCCGCCTCGTGCATCGAGATGCGCACGACCTTTTCATCCTGGGCCTTGACGCAAGCCTGCACCTTCGGAACGTCCAGACTATGCTTCTGAGCCTGTAGCATGGCGAGTTTGTCGAGTTCCGCATTCTGGCCGTCGCGGCCATTTGCGCCGCCGATGGCGTGCTGATTGCCATGCAGGTAATCGGCATAGTCCCAGTAGGCGTCACCGTTTTGCGCGGCCAGGCAATTGGCGTTCACCGCCGCATGCACCGACCAGGGGTGGATTTCTTCCAGCGGGTAATCCTTGTAGATGAAAAGGACCCGGTCGCCGTATTCCTTGAAAAGCCCGGGGAAAATCGCAGCGTGCATGGCCGAACAGAAGGGACACTCGAAATCGTCATAGTTGACGACGGTCACCTTGGCATCCTTGTTGCCTCGCGTCGGCCGTCCACTGACGTCAATCTTCTTCATGATCTCAGCGTAGGGATCGCGGGTCAGATCGAACCTGGTCAAGCGCACCAGCGCCTTGTGATCGCGGGAAAGCAGAAACTCCAAGTCCTGTTTCTTGTTGGGACTGCCAATCGTAACCGTCAGCGCGTCATAGTTCGCAAACTCACTCGACCGGAACGTCCCCACCACAACTTTTACGTCGGGCGGAATGGTATAGCGCGCCCGCACCTGCCGCTCGACCAGGCGTGCGATGTCCGAAGGAGGTGACTGGGCCGAGCAGCCCAGACAGATCATCAAAAGAACCAGAAACGCACGCCGCACCATCATCAATCGAAACCACCTGAACATGAGGAAACCGCTTGATTATCTCATGGCGGCCGGCGTCGCTGCTGTAGAGACGGGGGCTTGCCCCGTCTCAGACGCGGCAAGCCGCGCCCCTACGGAAAATCAAACGGGGCGTCCCCGCAGCAACTCGTCGGCCGTCAGCAGTTGGTTCATGGACCCCGACCGGAATCCCTCCAGGTCGAGGGTGACGAACTTGAATCCCAGTCCCTTGAACACGCTGGTGAACTCGCGGGCCATCTCGGCCGTCAAGGCGCGGGGAAGCTCTTCGCGCGCAATTTCAATGCGAACGATGTCGCCGTGATGGCGCACGCGGAACTGCCGAAAGCCCAAAGCTCGCAAGGCGTCTTCGCCGCGCTCGATAACGCTCAGCGCTTCGGGCGTAACCGCCCGTCCATATTCCATGCGCGACGAAAGGCAAGCGGACGCCGGCTTATCCCACACCCGCAAGTCCGCGCGCCGCGCCAGTTCCCGGATTTCAGCTTTGGTTAAACCGGCTTCGAGCAACGGGGCTAGAACATGATGCTGGCGCGCCGCCTGCTGGCCGGGGCGAAAATCACCCTCGTCGTCGGCGTTCACTCCGTAGGCGATGGCGTTGAACCCGCGCGCCTCGCAGCAGCGTTCGAGGACGGTGAACAGTTCGTCTTTGCAGTGAAAACAGCGCATGGCATCGTTGCGGACGTACGCGGGATTTTCCAACTCCTGCGTTTCCACTACCTCAACCGGGATTCCGTGCCCGCGTGCAAAGGCGAGCGCGTCTTCCAGGTGAGTCCGGGCCAGGCTGGCGGAATCGGCGATTACAGCGAGCATCTGTCCGCCAAGCACTTGATGCGCCGTCCAGGCGAGAAAAGCGGAATCCACGCCCCCCGAGTAAGCGACGATCAAGCGCGGTTGGCCAGCGAGGATCTGGCGCAAGTGCTCCGCCTTATGATCGAGCATGGTTGCAGGGTCCACGTTCTCTATTATCCATGATTGTGGAGGGACGGGCGTCTCGTCCGTCCGGGCCGGGCGGGGACGCCCGGCGCTCCACCGACCTGCTTGGCGCTAGTAGAGCCGCTCCTGCCGCCTGAGATTGCCGAACGCTCCCACGTTCGCCAGGGTAAACGAGAAGCGATACTGATTCTCGTTGCGCACCGTTCCCAGCGCAAAGCGGCGGTATTCCAGGCTCAAACCGCAGCAGTCCCAGTTGTAGCTCGTCTGCGCGGTGGCATACTGCAGCGATCCGTGATTTGCGTCAAAGCCGAAACTGCTGGCGGCACTGAAGCCACGCTTGTTGAGTTGACCGTAACCAAACAACACCCGAAACTGGTGGAAATCGCCCGCGCCGCTTCTGTCGATCACTCTCAAAAACGTATCGCCTCCGCCCACGGTAAACGGACCGTAATGGTAGTTCACGAGCGCCATGCTGTTATTGATGCGGCCAGCCTTGAGATCGTAGTCCAAGTCCCACTCGGTGTTGGTACGCGGACTGGTTTCGATGCGCAAACGGGAAATGAGGGGAGCAAAGCGGCGGGCTGCGTCCAGAAACGCGACACCAGTGAAATCCGCAGTCGTCGTGAACACGTTTCGTTGCCCTGACACCAGCGCGTTTCCAAACGTAGGATCAAAAAAATACTTTTGTCCGATCTCCCAACTCAAGATCTCCCGCGGACCCGAGGCACAGGGTTGGGTATCTGGGGTGGGAGGCATTTCCCAGGGAACCGCGCCGACTTGCGGGACACCACCGATGGTGATCGTGCTCATGCCCTGCAGATCGCAATCCTTGAGGTTGGGATCAAGGTGCTTGGCGTAAAGACGATTCACCAGGGAGTACTCGACTTCATTGGTGTTGGTCAGCACGTCGTTGGCATCAAAACGCAGAATGTCAGTGAAGGTATTGACGCCGTTAATGCCGGTTACGTAGTCGTAGCGCATGCGCGGCTCAATTACATGCTTCCATTTGCGTCCGAGCCAGGGACGATCGAAGGTCCGCGACAATGCCGGCGGACGCAACTCGACTGATGTTTCCAGGGACTTGCGATTCAGCGCGTCGTTGGCGGCGGTTACAGAAGTCTCCGGGTTGCCTTGCTCGGTGTAAAACGTATCCCGCAACGTGAGTGCGGGACGGAACGACCACCCCTGCCATTGCAGCGGCATGGTAAGCGAAGGCGCCAGATCGAACCTGCCTACCAGATCGGCGGTGCGGAACCCAATCTGCCGCAACTGCAACCCCTCGGCCGCGCTCTCGAACGACCAGTACAGCGGCGTATTTCCCAACCGACGCTCCTCACCGGAGAGGAAGAAGCTGGGCGTATGCAGAATCCGGACCAGCTCGGTCTGCGTAAGAGTGGGGCAAGTGTTCGGCCCGGTTCCCTGAGGGCAGATTTCGAAGTCCTGATAGCGCTCGGCCAGGGCATTGAAGTGAAATCCGTTGGTGGTATTGGAAAGGAAAATCTGCGACCTGACTTCCGAGTCGATCGCCTGGGTGTACACATCGGTGAAGGCGATGCGGAAAACGAACGAACTCAAATAATCGACATTGGCGACGCCGCGGAAGTTCCCGAAGGGACGCTCGGCCATAAAACGCGCGTCCTCACCGCCTTGGTTTTGCCGGGGAGTGCCGATGCCGCGATCTACCATTCCCTGATAATTGAAGTACACGAAGGAGTTGTCGCTGGGGCGAGCGCGAAATTCACCGCGTTGAAACCAGCCCCGTTTCGAAAAGTACTCGGCGCCCAGCGTGGCGTCCATGCTGCGATTGAAGACCCAGTACACGGATTCGCCGGCAATCTTGCCCTTCGTGGAGGAGTTCCCGAAACTCGGAATCAGCAGTCCCGTCTGCCGATGCTCTTTCTGTACCGGATGCGTAACAAACGGGAAATAGAACACCGGCATGCCCATCAGCCGGAAGTCGCTGTGGTAGATTTTGGCGCTGCCGTCCACATCCACCGAAATGCGCCGGGCGTTAAATCGCCACTTCGGATGAGGCAGTTCGCAGGTGGTGACCGTGCCCTGGCGCACCAGATAGTGATCGGGTCCGTGTTTCTCGACAATCTTTCCGGTGAAGGCAAACGGATTGGAGGTGGCGAGTACGTAGTGAGACTTGCGCAGGGTTAATCCCACCGTTCCGATCACGCTATAGAACGTTCCGGTTTCTGTGCGGATGTTGTACGTGCCGTGGCTGGCCTCGACGTGCTCGTCGTAAGGGCCGCCGTCCAACACGACGTGGCCCTCCAGTTCGCTATCTCCCGTGTCCCCGTTGTAGGTGATCTGATCGGCGTGCAGGATGTACGTGCGATAGCGAATTTCGACCTCGCCCCGCAGGTGGTAGATGGAACCATCCTTCTCTTGCTGCACCGCCCGGATGGTAACTTCTTCTTCCGTCTGGCCGGGTGTTGCTGTCGCTGGAGCCGGGGCAGGGGGCAGCGTCTGGCTGGTTACTATCCCAGAAGCGAGAAGCAGATGACAGACCAATGCGGCCGTGATAATGATTCGAGAGCGGGTGATCATTGCAAGCGCGCGTGCGCTCCGCCAGCCGGTCTGCTAACGGGAACCAACTGACCTTAGCACGCGAGCGGCAGGCGAAGCAAAGCTCCGCGTTCGTGTGGTCTCCGCCATTCGTGCTGGGCCTGGCTCTGGCTGCTGGCATTCTTCGACGACTTGATCACCGCGACTTGACGACGACCGAACTCATGACGAGCGGACAGACGAATCATGCCACCGGCGGGGATCCCGCCGTCTTGGGGCGCAGCACAGCTGCCGCTGACGCCACGGCTACGGACCTGAACGTTTTTCCGAATGCTGATTCCTGGCGCGTCGAGGTTGCCGCTCGCGTCGAGCGCTATCGCACGCGGCGCAAGCCCCGGGCTCCGCACTATCCCTCGTTGCTCCTGCCTTTTGATGCGCCCGAGAGCTGGTCCCGTCCTGCGCCTCCAAGTGGTTCGACGGCAGGTGCGACTGCGCCAGCTCAAGCCGGGCCGGGCATTGCGTGCCTGACAGAGGAGGACCCGGCGGCAGTTGAAACGCCCAGCCTAGCCGAACTTCATCAGACATCACTTCATCAGACATCAGAGGAGGCCCCGTACCGGTATCCGGAGGGATCCGCCAAGGTGATCGAGTTCCCTCGTTCCGCCGCGATTCCGGTTTATCACGCCAGCGAACTGGCTGATCCCGTGTTCGATTATGATCGTCCGCGCATCGTGGAAGCGCCGGAGATTCTGCCGCCGCCCCCCGCATTGGGCGGAATGCTGATCGAGTCCACCCAGCCCGAGCCGGCCGACAGGCGAGCCGGCGCCGACTCCCCGCTGTCCTCGGCATGCCCCTCGGCGTCCATTGCACGCCGCGCTTTTGCCGCTCTGGCGGATGGCGCTGTCCTGGTAACGGCTCTGGCGGCTTTTGGCGCAATTTTTCTTCGTCTGAACCCCAGCCTGAAAACCAGCCTGCACCTCGATCTGAACCTCAGCCTGAACCTCGTTCGTGGACCACTCCCGATGTTTGCGGCTGCGCTTGGTCTGGTCGCACTCCTGTTCTGGATGGTTTACGAATTCCTCTTTGTGGTGTACACGGGATCGACTCCCGGACTTCGCGCTGCCCGGCTGCGGCTGGCAGGATTTGACGGCTTGCCGCTCAATCGTCGCCTGCGCCGCTGGCGCGTTCTGGCGTCGTTTCTTTCCGCGCTTTCCGCTGGGCTCGGTTACCTCTGGTGCGTTCTTGATCAGGACGGATTGTGCTGGCACGACCGCATCACCCGCACCCACATCCAATCGGAGAGTCCCGCAGAATAAAAAGCCCCGGCCGTCGGGCGACCGGGGCATGAGCGGAACCAGTTTGACCTAGCTCTGCGCTGGTGCGTGCTGATGGCGTTCGCAGCTATTGCCACAGCAGCCCATGGCGGTTTTGTCGCCCTTGGCTTCGCCGCAGCACTTGCCATCTTTGCAACAGCCGTTTTTCTCGCATTCCTTCATGGCGGCCTTCATGTCTTTGCCATCGCAGCAGGACTTGCCGTCTTTCATTTCACACTTGTCCTTACCGCAACAGGACGTGGCATCCTTGGCATCGGCCCGCAGCGTGATGGCAGCAACCTTTGCCGTCTTTCATGTCGGCCATGTTGTGGTGGCAGCACCCCTTGGCTTGCGGGGCCGGCGTCGAGTTCGGTGCCGCCGGCGTATCCTGCGCCCAGCCAAATAGCGACAGGGACAGGGACAGAATCAAAGCAAACATTCTGAATTTCATAAAAGCTCCTTTATCAAAGTTATGAGAACGGTTGAAACGTGCGGCCCGTTTGGCGGCCGCGCTGAATGAGGAATCAAGGGAAGGAGTCTAGACCCGGATAACCATTCCAAGCAGGCTTGGTGGAGGACCAAGCGCAACGGCAGCCGCCGGAGAAACGTGTGACTCGGTATGAGTCAGGCTGAGTTGGGCAATCTCTGCGGAGGCAATCTCTTGCGAAAGTCGGTGTCCGGCACTCGCGGGTGCGGGTACGCTCTGCGGCCCTTGCTGGAAGCAGCAGCGATGCTGTTCCTGGCAGGGCATACTGCTGGCAGCGAACTCGAGCGGAACCGTATTCTCGGTGTTGCGAAGCCCCGGACAACACGCATGGCCGGCGGGCATGGCGTGGTGGTGAGCGGCGCCGTGGTGAGCAGCAACGTGCTCAGCCATTTCAACCGCTGGATGCACATGGCCGGCATGCATGAGGATCATGGGCGCCATGGCCATCTCTGCCCAAGCCACCATCGCCACTAGCAACGCCGCCGCAATGGACTTCTTCACCATGCTCCCTTAGTGTGGCAGAGTAAAAGCCGCCATGATGTGACGACGATCACATCAGGGTTTGATTCCATAGAACATTTGATGCGAACGACGGGACTATCCCACCAGATTCTCCAGCGCTGCCCGCAACTCGCTGAAATGGAACGTATACCCGCTGGCCCTGAGTTTGCCGGGCTCAACCCGCTGGCTGGCCAGCAATAACTCCTCCGCGGCCATTTTGCCGAACGCCAGTTCGAGCGCAAATTCCGGCACCGGAAAGAATGCCGGGCGCCCGAGCACTGACGCCAACACCTTTGTGAACTCCACATTGCGCACCGGATTCGGCGCCACCAGGTTCACCGGGCCAGACAGCGACTCGGTGCGGATCGCGTGATGAATTCCTCCCACGATGTCGTCCACATGAATCCAGCTCCACCACTGCTGCCCCGATCCAATCCGGCCGCCCAGCCCCAATTTGAACGGCTTCAGCATATTCCCGAGCGCCCCGCCTTTCGGGCTCAGCACCAAGCCCGATCCGGATGTTGACCGTGCGAATGCCAGCCTCGGCCGCAATCCGGCTGGCCTCCTCCCACTCGCGGCAAACCTCGGCCAGAAATCCCTGCCCAAGCGGACTCTCTTCGCGTAGAAGCTCGTCGCCGCGACTCCCGTAAAAGCCGACCGCCGAGGCGCACACCAACACCTTGCGGCTTTGCCTCAGCCCGTGCCAAAGCGGCAGCAAGGGTGAGGGTTCCCTGTACACGGCTTTCGCGGATCGCCTTCTTCTTTTCCGCGGTCCAGCGTCCCACGATGCTCTCCCCGGCCAAGTGGACCACCGCATCGAATCCCGACACTGCTGCCGGCGGCAACGGAGCCAGAGGATCCCACGAAACCTGCGCCGCATTCTGAGCGCGTCCCCGCACCAGGCGCACAACCTGCGTCCCCTGAGTCTCGAACGAGGACAAAAGCGCCTTGCCAATCGGCCCCGAAGCTCCACTCACAAGAATGCGGTCCATGGGTATCTCCTCTTGCGTACTCTACCAGCCTAACCGCCTTTCTCGGCGTCCTCGGCGTCTCGGCGGTGAAATAGCTGTTCCGCTGCGTTAAAATCGATCATGGCGACGTTGCGGGAACAGATCAAGACCAACGTGCTGACGGTGACCCGCTTCCGAGACCTGATGCGGAAGCTGCGCGAGAACCGTCCCAACGACGACCTCAACCTGGTCAAGAAAGCCTACGAATTCTCCCAGAAGCACCATGCCGGACAAACCCGAGCCTCCGGCGAGCCCTACCTGGTGCATCCGCTCGAAGTCGGCAACGTTCTCGCCGACATGAAGATGGATTCCGTGTCCATCGCCGCCGGCCTGCTTCACGACTCCGTGGAAGACACCTCAGTCACCGCCGTTGAAATCCGGCAGGAGTTCGGCGAGCAGGTTGCTCACATCGTCGAGGGCGTCACCAAGATCAGCAAGATCGATTTTTCTACCCGGGAAGAAGCACAAGCCGAGAACCTCCGCAAAATGATGCTGGCCATGGTCGACGACATTCGAGTCGTCCTCATCAAGCTCGCCGACCGCCTGCACAACATGCGCACGCTCGAGCATCTGGACCCAGAACGCCAGCAGAAAATCGCCCGCGAGACGCTCGAAATTTATGCCCCCATCGCCCACCGCCTTGGCATGGGCAAGATTCGCGGCGAACTTGAAGACCTCGGTTTCAAATACGTCGATCCCATCGGTTTCGAGCAGGTGCGCGCGGCCGTCGAGTCGCGTCGCAAAGAAGGCGAAGCCTTCATGACGCGGGTCGAAGGCGTGCTGCGCGACGGCCTCAAAGAAGCCGGCATCACCGGCCGTGTCGAGAGCCGCGTCAAACGCCTCTATAGCATCCACAGAAAATTGCAGCGCCAGCGCATCTCGATCGACCAGGTCTACGACCTCTACGCCATGCGCGTCATCACCAACTCGGTGCAGGATTGCTACGCTGTTCTCGGCATCATTCACAACCTCTGGCGTCCCGTGCCCGGCCGCATCAAGGACTTCATCGCCATGCCGCGGCCCAACCTCTACCAGTCGCTGCACACCTCCGTTATCACCGAGACCGGCGAGACCTTCGAAATCCAGATCCGCACCGAAGAAATGCACAAGATGTGCGAGGAAGGCATCTCCTCTGCGTACTCTACCCCCAAAACGCCTTTCTCGGCGACCTCGGTGTCTCGGCGGTGAAATAGCTTTGGGCTGCGGTAAAATCCCTCATGGCGACGTTGCGCCAACAGATTGCGACCAACGTGCTGACGGTGACCCGCTTCCGCGAGCTGATGCGGAAGCTGCGCGAGAACCGTCCCAACGACGACCTCAACCTGGTCAAGAGGGCCTACGAATTCTCCCAGAAGCACCACGCCGGACAAACCCGAGCCTCCGGCGAGCCCTACCTGGTGCATCCGCTCGAGGTGGGCAACGTTCTCGCCGACATGAAGATGGATTCCGTTTCCATCGCCGCCGGCCTGCTTCACGATTCCGTCGAAGACACCTCAGTTACCGCCGTTGAAATCCGCCAGGAGTTCGGCGAACAAGTTGCCCACATCGTCGAAGGCGTCACCAAGATCAGCAAAATCGATTTTTCCACCCGGGAAGAAGCGCAAGCCGAGAACCTCCGCAAGATGATGCTGGCCATGGTCGACGACATCCGCGTCGTACTGATCAAGCTCGCCGACCGCCTGCACAACATGCGCACGCTCGAACATCTAGACCCAGAACGCCAGCAGAAGATCGCCCGCGAGACGCTCGAAATCTATGCCCCCATCGCCCACCGCCTCGGCATGGGCAAAATTCGCGGTGAACTCGAAGACCTCGGTTTCAAGTACGTCGATCCCATCGGATTCGAGCAGGTGCGCGCCGCCGTCGAGTCCCGTCGCAAAGAGGGCGAAGCCTTCATGGCGCGGGTGGAAGGCGTGCTGCGCGACGGCCTCAAGGAAGCCGGCATCACCGGCCGGGTCGAAAGCCGCGTCAAGCGCCTGTACAGCATCCACAGAAAACTGCAGCGCCAGCGCATCAGCGTCGATCAGGTCTACGACCTCTACGCCATGCGCGTCATCACCAACTCGGTGCAGGATTGTTACGCGGTTCTCGGTATCATTCACAACCTCTGGCGCCCGGTGCCCGGCCGCATCAAGGATTTCATCGCCATGCCGCGGCCCAACCTCTACCAGTCGCTGCACACCTCCGTCATCACCGAGACTGGCGAGACCTTCGAAATCCAGATCCGCACCGAAGAAATGCACAAGATGTGCGAGGAAGGCATT
>CAVWAN010000063.1:0-12134 GCA_963752985.1 uncultured Acidobacteriaceae bacterium | reverse complement strand
AGTGGAGAATTTGTAATTGGTGATTTGTAATAGCTAATTTGAAGATCGCCTTCAGCAGTGCGTTGCGGATTACCTTCTGAATCGAAAGAAGACAAAAGCCAGCAGTCCAACGACCGCGCATCCAAGTGTAGTGATCGTGATTGCCGGAACCCAAAACGAGAGAACTCTCAACGCTTTGCTGCCGAGCCGACCGGCCACGAAAAACAGAGCGAAGACAGAGAAAACTACGACCCAAAATAGAGGCGAGCGAAATGCTTCAAGGAGGCCCCCGGTGAGCACAGCCAGTCCGGTTGCCTTCTCGTGGCTCATCCCGACCCGGATCAACCCCGGCACCAGGAGCACACCGAATATCGCGGCCGCTCCGGCCAACACGCCTTTCGCGTATCCCATCGTCACCTCGGTGGTTCTTCGTCGCCCAGCTTAGGCCATTTGCAGCCGATTGAGTTTGATCCGGTCGGCGCGGACGTGTGCAAGATCGTAGTGCGCCTGCTTCGCGACAGGCGTTTCAAATTACCAATCACAAATTACAATTGCAAGTGCTTTTCGTATCCGCTCCCAAGTTACCTCCAGCGCTTCCGGCATCACCCGGGTTTCGCCGATGACGCTGATGAAATTGGCGTCGGCGACCCAGCGCGGCAGAACGTGCATGTGGATGTGTCCCGCGACGCCGGCGCCCGCGGCTTTTCCTATATTCATGCCGAGATTGATGCCGTCGGGCCGATAGAGAGAGCGCAGAACCGCCTCCATTCGCTGCGTGAGAACCATCATTTCGTGGGCAGCGTCGGCAGGGAGGTTCTGCAACTCATCCAGGTGCGCGTAGGGCACGACCATGACATGCCCATTGGTATAGGGATAGGTATTGAGAATGATGTAGCAATGCGCCCCGCGATGGACGATGCGGGCCTGTTCGTCGCTTTCTTTGGGAGCCTGACAAAAGATGCAATCTGACTGCCGGTCTGCGCCTGTGACATAGGCGTAACGCCACGGAGTCCAGAGATGGTCCATGGGGGGAGGGTAGCAGAAGCGGCCCGCGCCGAGCCAATCGCTGAGTTGCCCCTCGGAAGTGCAAGCGCGAAATTATCATGCCGTTTCCTCGCGCCGCTTGACGATATACTCTCACCGGACTTCCAGACTGATGCTCACCGCTCCCCAACGGCAGCGCCGCCGGGCCATAAAGCTTTTCGTGGTTCTCCTCCCCGTTGCGGTGGTTCTGGCGCTCGCTGGTCCGGGCTGGACCCATCTTCGCGCGGCCGGGATCCTGTTACGAGTACAAGCCCCGCAACATCCAGGAGTACTGGCCAACCTCAGCGCCCATCCGATCGAGGAAGTGCTCACGGTGGTGCCGAATCCGTCTGGCCCCATCCGCGCCCGACTGTATATTCCCAAAGACCAGCCCAACGCCCCGGGCATCGTCCTGGTGCATGGAGTGCATCATCTGGGCATCGATGAGCCGCGCATGGTCGCCTTCGCTCGCGCCTTGTCTTCGAGCGGCCTCCGTGTGCTGACGCCCGAGTTGTTGTCTCTCGCCGATTACCAGGTGGACCGGAGTTCGGTTGACCTCATTGGATATTCAGCGCGCACGCTTTCCGCGCAGCTTGGGCAGAAGGTCGGAGTGCTCGGCCTGAGTTTCTCTGGAGGATTGTCGCTGTTGGCCGCAGCCGATCCTCGATTTGAACCGTACATTCGTTTTGTGGCTTCGGTCGGAGCGCATGACGACCTGGAACGTGTGTCTCAATTCCTGATCACGAACATGATCGAGCGGCCCGACGGCACCATCCTGCACATGACGGCCCACGAGTATGGAGCATTGATCCTGATCTACTCGCATGTCGGCGATTTCTTTCCGCCGCCCGACGTTCCAACAGCGCACGAGGCTCTGCGGTTGCTTCTGTGGGAGAAGGTTGGCGAGTCGCGAAAATGCGCTGAACAGCTTAGTCCAGACTCTCGTCTGAAGATGGAATTGCTGTACAGCCATAATGTGGAAGCGCTGGCCAGCGAGATTCGCAAGTCCATCGTCCGGCACCGGTCCGAGATGGCTCCGGTTTCTCCTCACGGAAATCTCGCAGCCTTGCAGGTTCCGGTGCTGCTGCTGCACGGCGCAGCCGACAACGTGATCCCGTCGTCGGAACTGCTATGGTTGCAGCGCGACGTTCCGCCCGCGGCCCTGAAGTCGGCGCTCATCAGTCCGGCCATCAGCCACGTCGCCCTGGGAGGGGAACTGTCACTGGGCGATCAATGGAGGCTGGTGCACTTCATGGCGCGGATCCTGGAACTGGCCGAAGACTCCCGGAAACTGCCCCTCACCGGCTGAGCGCATCCGCTCGCAGCCGCAGTCGCGTTCGAAATAATTGCGCGCCCGCCGTTCTCGGCCCCGGAGGGACAACCCAGTTCCCTCCCGGCCTCCGGATCGCGCCTCGCCGGTGGTATCCTAATCGGGATCACGCCGCAGGGCTTTAACCTCTTCATGTCCAATCCAGACACGCCCAATCCAAAACTGTCCGATCCCAACGCATCCGACCCGGCCGCTCCCGAATCCACGCCCGCCAGCGAGCCGACTGAATCCTTCAAAGATATTTTTTCCGAGTACGAGCACAGCCATTTCCGCAAGAAGGAACCAGGCGCTCAGGGCCGCGAAGGCACCGTGATTGCCGTGACCGCCGACTCCATCGTTCTCGATATCGGATTCAAAACCGAAGGCGTTCTCCCGCTCACGGCGTTTCCGGCCGACAAGCCGCCGAAGCCGGGCGACAAAGTTCAGGTCACCATCAAGGGGCGCGATCCCGAAGGCTATTACGAACTGACCCGCGGCAAAGTCGAGCATCCCACCGATTGGGCGTCGCTGGAAAAGGCCTTCGCCGAGAAGTCGACCATCGTCGGCACCGTCACTGGCGTGGTCAAGGGCGGCTTGAGCGTGGATATCGGCGTGCGAGCCTTCATGCCCGCCTCGCGCAGCGGTACCAAAGAAGCCTCGGAACTCGAGAAGCTGGTCGAGCAGGAAATTCGCTGCCGCATCATCAAGCTCGACGTGGACGAGGAAGATGTGGTGGTCGATCGCCGCGTCCTTGCCGAAGACGAAGAACGCGCCGGCAAGGAGCGCCGCTTCTCGGAACTCAAGGAAGGCGACACCGTGCAAGGCGAGGTTCGTAGCCTGACCGATTACGGAGCGTTCGTGGATATCGGCGGCGCGGACGCGTTGCTTCACGTCGGCGAAATTTCCTGGCGCCGCATCAAAAAGCCGTCGGACGTGCTTTCGACGGGCCAACGAATCGAAGCGGTGATCATCAAGATCGACGCGGACAAGCATCGCATAGCCATCAGCATGAAGCAGCTTCAGCCCCATCCCTGGGACGGCGTCGCCGGAAAATACAAGCCCGGCGAACGGGTGCGGGGCACGGTAACCCGGCTCATGGATTTCGGAGCGTTTGTGGAACTCGAGCCCGGCATCGAAGGCCTGATTCATATTTCCGAAATGTCGTGGGCTAAGCGAGTAAGAACTGCCGCGGATGTAGTGAAGCCGGGCGAAACCGTGGAAGCTGTGATTCTGGGAGTCAACGCCGCAGAACGCCGCATCTCCCTCGGCCTGAAGCAAGCGCTGGGCGATCCCTGGGCTGTGGTGCCGCAAAAATTTGCTCCGGGTACGGTGATCGAAGGCCCCGTAACCAGCCTGACGAAGTTTGGCGCTTTCGTGCAACTCACCGAAGGCGTTGAGGGCATGATTCACGTCAGCGAAATCAGCGCAGAGAAGCGCATTAATCACCCGCAAGAAGTGCTGAAAGCCGGCCAAATGGTCAAGGCGCAGGTGCTGGCGCTCGACGCCGAAAAGCGCCTCATACGCCTGAGCATGAAGCAACTTGTCCCCACTGGCCTGGATGAATACCTGGCCGAACACAAAGAGGGAGATATCGTCACCGGCCGCATGACCCAGATTTCCGGCGGAAGCGCGCGTGTGGAACTCGGCGAAGGCGTCCTGGCGGCATGCCGCATCCCCGAAGAGAGTTCAGCGAAGGAAGACAAGCGCGCGGAACCGGCATCGTCGTTAAAGCCTGATCTGTCGTCGCTAGGTTCCATGCTGCAGACGCGCTGGAAAAGCGGTCCTCCCGCGAGCGAAGCCAAGCCGGAATCGTTGCGCGCAGGCCAAATCCGCAAGTTTCGGATAGCAAAGCTCGATCCAGCGATCAAGAAAATTGAATTGGAGTTGGAGTAACTTCGGATGGGCGGCACTCCAGAAATGAGCGGTACTCCTCCAGCCGCGTAGCGGCGGAATAAGAAAGCCGGGTACGTGAGTGCTGGGTAGGTGAGAGTGCGAAACCCGAGTCCCGCAAGGGATGGCACTTGCCGATGACTTACCGGTGATAAAATCCCCTCATGTCAAAAACACTAATTCAGTCCGTGGTCAAACAGCTCCAGCAGGAACGGGCGCGACTTGAGGATGAACTCCGCCGCGTAACCGCTGCCCTAACTACCTTTGGAAGAGTCTTTCTGCAAGGGAGCAAACGGGCCCCTGTCGCCACTCGCAAGAAACGAATCATTTCAGTTGCCGGACGCAGGAGAATTGCAGCCGCGCAGAGAGCCCGCTGGGCAAGGGTCAGGGCAGCCAAGAAGAAGTAAGTGCGCCGCCGCACCTGGCGGTTTCAGTTCGGGAGGCCCCTTACCACTCCCCCCACAAACTTAGTGAACTCGTGGACGTCTTCTTCGGTCGTGTCGAAGGAACACATCCAGCGCGCGACCGACTCCTCTTCGCTCCACACATAAAAGAAATACCGTTCCTGGATCTTTTTGATTGCCTCCCGGGGAATTTGCGCAAACACCCCGTTCGCCTCCACCGGGTACACGATCGTGACTCGCGGGATCTTCTTTACTTCCTGTTCCAGCAGTCGCGCCATCCGGTTCGCGTGCTCCGCATTCCGCCGCCACAGATCGTTCGTCAGCAGCGCTTCCATCTGCACCGACATGTAGCGCATTTTCGACGCCAGCTGCATCCCCTGCTTGCGCACAAACGAAAAATCCTCGGCCAGTTCCGGACGAAAGAACACCACCGCCTCTACTCCCATCAACCCGTTTTTCGTCCCGCCGAACGAGAGTGCATCGACTCCCAAATCGCGCGTCGCCTGCCTCAAAGTGAGCTGCTGCGCCGCCACGGCATTTGAAATCCGCGCCCCATCCATGTGCAAAAACATTTTCCGTTCGTGGGCAAATCGCGCCAGCGCCTCGATTTCCGCCGGCTTGTACACCGTCCCCATCTCGGTCGCCTGCGTAATCGAAATCACCCGCGGCTGCACGTGATGCTGGTCCCCAATTCCGTGATAGGCATGGGCCACCGTCTCCACCGTCAGCTTGCCGCCCGGCGCGGCTAGTGGCACCAGCTTGCAGCCCGTAAACTTTTCCGGCGCTCCGCATTCATCCACATAAATATGAGACAGTTCCGGACACAGCACCGCATGAAACGGCCGTGTCAGCGCCTGCAGACTGAGCACGTTTGCCGCCGTCCCATTGAAAACGAAGAAGACCGCCACATCGGCTCCGAATTGTTCGCGGAATCTTTCCACCGCCGACTCCGTGTGCGGATCATTTCCATACCCCACCACATGTCCCTGGTTAGCGCGCCGGATTGCCTCCAGCACCTCGGTATGCACCACTGCGTTGTTGTCGCTGGCAAAACTCCGGCTCGGCTTCATGCTCAACAATTTAGCAGAACTGCAAATTCTCCGGAGCCTCCGGCCATTACCACGAATCCATTAATTGTTCTAAGATTGCTGCGACCGGGGCTTCGCATCAATGGTAGTGGAAGGTTGCGGGGAAACGGTTGATTTTGGGTGGCGCAGCGGTTTACCGCTGCGGTTTGGGCGCCCAATTCCGATTGCTTTAGCCGCTGAGGGCAGCCGCGGCCTGCAGCGCGACCATGCTGACGGTTTACTAAGAGCAATGATATGTCTCAATTCATGGCAAAAACGTCATCTATGATTCTGCCCGGCACCTTTCTCGCCGTGCTTTTTTTCGCGACCGCCTGCGGCAAAAGCAAAGAGGCTCAAGCCGACGCCCCGCACGCCATGCCGGTCAAAGTCCAGACCGCGAAGGCGCAAAAAGTTGACGACACCACCGACTACGTCGCCACTTTGAAATCACGCGACTCGGCCGTGGTCATGCCGCAGGTCGAGGGCATCATCACGCAGATCTTCGTCCACTCCGGCGAACGCGTTGCCTCCGGCGCTCCCATGATGCAGATCGATCCTGCCAAGCAGCAGGCCACGGTCAAGAGCCAGGAAGACGCGCGCGCCGCTCAGGTCGCCCAGGTGAAGTGGGCGCAACAAAATTACGATCGCGTCAGCGGTCTAGCTAATGCGGGCGTAGTCAGTAAGCAGGATCTCGACCAGGCGCGCGCCACCCTCGACGCTGCCCAGGCGCAACTGCACTCGCTCGATGCCCAGGTGAACGAGCAGCAGGTCCAGTTGCACTACTACCAGGTGGTCGCGCCGCGCACCGGCATTGTCGGGGATGTTCCCGTCCGAGTTGGTGACCGCGTCCTCACCACCACTGCGCTCACCACCGTCGACCGTCCCGGCAGCCTCGAAGCCTACATTTATGTTCCCATCGAGAAATCGGCGCAGCTGAAGATAAATCTGCCCGTCCAGATCGTAGATGCGTCAGGCGCGCAGCTGGCCGCCAGCCGCGTAACGTTTATTTCCCCACAGGTGGACACGACGACGCAAACCGTCCTCGTCAAGGCGACCATCGCCAACTCGAACGACAGCCTGCGCACCGCCCAGTTCATCCGCGCTCGTGTGGTCTGGGGCAGCCAGGAAAAGCCAGTGGTTCCGGTCGTGGCCGTGTCGCGAATCGGCGGCCTTTATTTCGCTTTCGTCGCCGAGCCTGACCAGAAAGGTGGATACGTAGTCCACCAGAAGCCGCTCCAGATCGGCCAAATCGTAGGCAACAACTATGTAGTTCTGGATGGCGTAAAGCCGGGAGACAAGGTAGTCGTCTCCGGCACCCAGTTTCTAATCGATGGCGTACCCGTGGTCCCGCAAGAAAGCAGCAGCTAGCGTAACGGTCCCGACTTCGCGGCATATGTACAAACTGTCATCCTGAGCGAAGCGAAGGACCTATGAATTTGCATCCGCCTCAACGCATAGGTCCTTCGCTTCGCTCAGGATGACAAACGAATTCTTATGGTCGACTTTTTCATTCAGCGCCCCGTATTCTCCACCGTCTGCGCCTTGCTCATTATTCTCGCCGGTGCTGCCTGCATTCCCACGCTGCCCATCGCGCAGTTTCCCAACCTCGCGCCTCCACAGGTTGGTGTCACCGCCGTCTACACCGGAGCCAGCGCCCAGACCGTCGAGTCCGCCGTCACCACGCCCCTCGAGCAGCAGATCAACGGCGCCGAGGGCATGAAGTACATCACTTCCTCCAGCGACAACAACGGCGTCAGCCAGATCACCGCGACTTTCGACCTCAACCGCGATCCCGACCTCGCCACGGTTGACATCGAGAACCGCGTCAACACCGCTTCCGGACGTCTCCCCAGTGCGGTCAAGCAGGTCGGAGTTACCGTCGCCAAGACTTCGCAGAACTTCGTCTTCGGCGTCGCCGTCTTCTCGCCTGACGCCCGTTACTCCACGCTCTTCATGAGCAATTATCTCGATGTCTACGTCCGCGACAGCCTGAAGCGTGTTCCCGGCGTGGCCGACGTCCTCATCTTCGGCGAACGCAAGTACTCCATGCGCCTGTGGCTCGATCCCGTGCGCATGGCCAGCCGCTCGCTTACCGCCGACGATGTGGTCAATGCTCTCGAGGAGCAGAACGTTGAAGTCGCCGCCGGACAAGTCGGTTCCCAACCCGCTCTTCCCGGCCAGCAGTTCCAGATCAGCGTCCGCGCCGTCGGCCGTCTTTCTGAAACTACTCAGTTCGATGACATCATCCTGAAGAGCAATGCCGATGGCACTCTCGTTCGCCTGCGCGACGTCGGCCACGCCGAACTCGGCGCCGAAGACTACAGCTCCGACCTGAATTACAGCGGGCACGAATCGGTTGGCATCGGCGTCACCCAACTCTCTACTGCCAACGCCCTCGACGTCGACCGGCGCTGCATCGCCGAACTCGACCGCCTGGCCAAGCGCTTTCCCCCCGGCATGAAGTATGAACTCGCCTTCGATACCACCGACGCGGTCAGCGAGTCCATTCGCGACGTAGTCTCGACTCTTGGCCTGGCGATCTTCCTCGTCATCCTTGTCATCTTCGTTTTCCTCGAAGACTGGCGCTCCACCATCATTCCCGCCGTCACCATACCAGTCTCGCTCATCGGCACCTTCGCTTTCGTCAAACTGCTCGGCTTCTCCATTAACACCCTGACACTGTTCGGCATCACGCTCGCCACCGGCCTCGTGGTCGACGACGCCATCGTCGTCATCGAAAACATCGAACGCCATCTCCAGGAGGGCGAGTCCAGTCCCCTCAAAGCCGCGTCCGACGCCATGAAGGAAGTCACCGGCGCCGTCATCGCCACTTCATTGGTGCTGGTTGCCGTCTTCGTTCCCGTTGCCTTCTTCCCCGGCACCACCGGTATTCTGTTCCGCCAGTTCGCCCTGACCATCGCCTTCTCGATCACCATCTCTGCCTTCAACGCGCTCACTCTCACACCCTCGCTCGCCGCTCTCCTGCTCGGCCGCGAGCACGGCGAAAAAAATTGGTTTTTCAAGCGCGTCGACCGCGTGCTGGCAGCGGTCACCAACGGTTACGTGCGTGCCCTCCGCGGGTTCCTGCGTTTCGAGGCCATCGCTCTAATCCTGTTTGCCGTCGGCCTCGGCCTCGCTTACCTCGTCTTCCGGCAAGTGCCCCAGGGCTTCGTCCCCACCGAAGATCAGGGATACCTCATCGTGGCCATCCAGGGTCCCACCGGAGCGTCGCTCGAATACACGAGGAACATCGCCGCGCAGGTGACCGCCATCAGCAAGAGTTCTCCTGAAGTCGAAGACACTTTCGCCATCGCCGGCTTCAGCTTCGGAGGCAGCGCGCCCAACGCCGGCCTGGTTTTCCTGAGCCTCCGGCCGTACTCGCAACGCAAGGGCCGCGAGCACACCGCGAACGCCATCATCAATCGGCTGCGCGGCCCCTTCTTCGGAATTTCCGGAGCCATCGTCATCCCCTTCGAACCGCCCGCTGTCCAGGGTCTCGGCCAATTTGGCGGATTCCAATTCGAACTCCTGGATCAGGGCAGCCACACCCTTCAGGATCTCGATAAGGTTACCCACGACCTCACGCGAGCAGCAGGCGAGCGCAAGGAAAAAGATATTGCTGGACTCTTCACCACCTACACGGCCAGCGATCCCCAGTATGTCATCACCATCGATCGCGAAAAAGCCAAGAGCCTGCACATCCCGCTCAGCCAGATCACCGACACGCTAAGCGTCTACATGGGTTCGGCCTACATCAACGATTTCGATTTCAATAACCGGTCTTATCGCGTCTATGTGCAGGCCGACAAACAATTCCGATCGCATCCTCAGGACATGAAGCAGTACTACGTGCGTTCCGATGCCGGCGCCATGGTTCCGCTCGAAAATCTAGTCAGCATCAACCAGACCGTTGCGCCCCAAGTCATCAGTCACTACAATCTTTTCCGCTCGACGGAAATCAACGGCTCCGCCGCTCCCGGCTTCAGCTCCGGACAAGCCATCGACGCCATGCAGCAACTCTCCGCGAAGATTTTGCCTCAGGGCTACACCTACGAATGGTCGGGAATTTCGCTGGAAGAGTTGGCCTCAGGATCGACCACGCTCGTCCTCTTCGGCCTGGGAACGCTGGTCGTCTATCTGACGCTCTCGGCGCAGTATGAGAGTTTCGTGCTCCCCTTCATTATTCTGCTCGCCGTGCCCATGGCCTTGCTCGGCGCGCTTTCCGCGCAATGGATACGCAGCCAGCAGAACGACGTCTACTGCCAGGTGGGATTGGTCATGCTCGTCGGCCTCGCCTCCAAGAACGCCATTCTGATCGTGGAATTCGCCGAGCAGTTGCGCGAACGCGGCATGACGATTCTAGACGCAGCCGTCGAAGCCGCGCGCATCCGCCTCCGTCCCATTCTCATGACCTCGCTGGCCTTCATCCTGGGCGTTGTCCCGCTGGTCACCGCCAGCGGCGCCGGAGAAAACGGACGCCACTCTGTAGGCACTACCGTCTTCGGCGGCATGATCATGAGCACCATCCTGAACCTGTTCTTCATCCCCGTGCTCTATCTGCTAATCGAAGGCTTCCGAGAGCGCCGCCGCAAACCCAAAACCGCCTAAGCCAGTGTGGGGACGGGCGCCCGCGCCCGTCCAAGCCGAACGCAGCCCGGCAGCTGCCGGGGTCACGGCAATCTTGGATTCGCCATAGAATAGGCAGGAAGGCTACCGGTCCACGGACCCAAAAAAAGAGCAACCACTCGTGTCTTTCCAGCGTCTGAGAGGACGAAGAAGCTTAGTTGGTTTCACCCTAATGGTAAGAAATCTTGCGTGAGGTCAAACCTATGAAGAAATTACTGCTTGCAGTGCTTGTTCTTCCGGTGATTTTCTCGACGGCGGCCGTCGCCAGTCCCGCCATCCAGGACAACCAACCAGCTGGCGCGCTCAGTCAGAAGAGCATCGATCGCATCTACAAGGAAGTCCGTCATGAACTCGTGATGCTTCCTTACTACGGTGTGTTCGACAACCTCTCCTACAAGGTCGATCCCGATGGCACCGTAACCCTGCTTGGCCAGGTCGTGAATCCTGTTCTAAAGTCCGACGCCGAAAACGTGGTTAAGCGCATTGAAGGTGTCGAAAAGGTCATAAATAACATCGAGGTCCTGCCCACCTCCGGAAACGACGACCGCATCCGCCGCGCTACCTACCGCGCCATCTACGGCAACAGCGTCCTGAGCCAGTACCAGTTGCGTGCCGTGCCGCCCATTCACATCATCGTCAACAACGGTCGCATCACGCTCGAAGGCGTAGTCGCTCGCCAGATGGACAAGCAAGTTGCGGGCATACAAGCCAACGGTGTCCACGGCGCATTTTCGGTAACTAACAACCTGGTAGTCGAAGAGCAAGAAAAGAAGAAAGAAGACAAAAAGTAGTCGCGTTCAGTGGAGCGCCGGGCGTGTGGGGACGGGCGCCCTCGCCCGTCTTGTCTATTGCGTCCGCTCCATTTCCCTCCGCTACATTGTCATCCTGAGCGGAGCGAAGGACCTATGCATTGGGATCCGCGATGAGGCTTCGTGCACCTCAATTCCGCCCGCCCCTGCCTTCCCCTGTGTTCCTCTGTGCCCCCGGTGGTGAAGGTTTTTCTCCAGTCCAAGGACTGCCTTTTGCCGTCTACAATCAGCTATGCTCCCAACCGCCGATCCCGGCGAAATCGACCGCGCCGCCCAGCTTCTCCGCGCCGGCCGCCTCGTTGCCTTCCCCACCGAAACCGTCTACGGTCTCGGCGCCAATGCCCTCGATGCCGAAGCTGTAGCCCGCATCTACGCCGTCAAACGCAGACCCCTGACCAGCCCGCTCATAGTCCATGTAGCTTCGGCAGAAATGACGCAGTCCCTGGTCGCGGACTGGCCCGAAGCCGCGGAACGCCTCGCCCGTCTCTTCTGGCCCGGCCCGCTAACCCTGGTTCTCCAGAAGCTGGTTGTCAAAAAGCAACCTGCAATTCCCGATATCGTCACCGCGGGCTTGTCCACCGTCGCCGTGCGCATGCCCGCGCATCCCATCGCCCGAGCCCTGATCCGCGCCGCCCAAGTTCCGCTCGCCGCGCCCAGTGCCAACCGCTTCACCGGACTTTCTCCCACCACCGCCGATCACGTACGCCACAGCCTCGGCTCTGAAGTAGATCTGATCCTCGACGGCGGACCCTGTCAGGTCGGCATCGAATCCACCGTGCTTCTCGCTCGCCGAAGCCAAGCCGACCTTGCTTCGTCCCGGCGGAATTCCACGGATCGCACTGGAAGCCATCATCGGCCCCGTTGCCATCGCGCAAGAACTTCAAGCCGGAGCCCATCCCTCTCCCGGCATGCACCCGCGCCACTACAGCCCACGCACCGCCTTATATCTAGCGGCCAACGGAAAACTGCCCGATCAGGGACAAGAACAAGGACTTTATCTGCGGCACCACAATCCGCCCAGCCGCGC
>CAVWAN010000062.1:0-9878 GCA_963752985.1 uncultured Acidobacteriaceae bacterium | reverse complement strand
TTTTCAGTTCTCAGTCATCAGTTGTTAGTCTTCAGTCAATCCGCTCCTACTGAGAACTGACGACTGATAACTGACGACTGATAACTGACAACTTTTTATTGATTCAGCTTATCTCTGATCTCTTTCAGCGCCGACCACCGCGGGTCCTCGACCTCATCCACGCAGGAGCACTGAATTTCATTTAAATTCTTGCCGCAGTGCGGACACAAACCCTTGCAATCTTCGCGGCAAATCGTCTTCAACGGCAGTGCCAGCAGCACTTGCTCACGCAACGTGTCTTCCAGCAACAACCCTTCGCCCTGGTAATAACCGATTTCAGCCTCGGCGTCGGTGACTGAAAGCTCTTCGTGGCCGGCGTCGGTCCCGAGCGGTCGGTAGAGAAGATCGAAACTGCGCTCCACCTGGTGCACGACCGGATCAAGGCAGCGCGCGCAAGCCACTTCCAGGCTCGTTTCCAGCGTGCCCTTTACCCGGATGTCCTGCACTACCTTGTGCTTGCCGTGATGCTCTTCGACCAGATCCGCCCGGCCCCGGCTGCGCAGCGGCGACCGCTGCCGCACCTCTGTCCCCAGATCGATCACACCCGGGCTGAACTCCTCCCGGAAATCGACCGGGTGAATTTCCAGGTCCGCAAGTTCGATGAGCATTCGGAACCTCCGCCGCCCCCACTCCAATTACCGCAAAGGCCCGCGGAAGTGCGCACAGAGACGAAAGTCTCTCAGGGAGCAATGTCTAAGAATAAAGGGCTAAAAACGGAGTGTCAAGGAAGGTCCATCCCTGGCTCTTTTTCCATCGTCACTCCCACTTGTGCCAACCCTCACTGACAATCCCAGCCATTCTGCGGGAGAATTAGGCAGCGTCAGTAAACTTGCCACAACTTCCCCACTAGTTAGCCGAGGAAAGGAGGCTCTCCCGCCATGCGTTCCTCATCTTCTACCAGCAAACTAAAGCTCGCTTTTGACGCCGTCTTCTACTACGTCGCCGACATACATGCGTCCATCGCCTTCTATCGCGATACCCTCGGACTTCCGATGGTTTCGTATGATCACGTCGCGCGCTTCGATCTCGATGGCGTGCTAATCGAACTCGTGCCCCTCCCGCCCGGAACGGTGGTCCCCGGTAGCGGTAATGCTCGCCTCTGCTTTTCCGTCGCAGACTTGCAGGAGACGGTGGAGCAGATGCACGCCCGCGGCATAGCCACCAGCAAGATCAAAGAGAAGAAAGACGGCAGGCTGGCCTACTTCCGCGACCCGGACGGTAACGAACTGTGCCTCTGGGAGTACGCCAAAGCCGAAGACCCAAGAGAAATCGTGGAGTCGGCGGTCTTTCACGGCTAGCGAAGATCGAGCGGACGCAATAGTCAGTTACTACGGACTCTTCACCGCCTGAATAGCGGTGCAACCTCGCCCGCTTTTCAGTTACACTATCCGCTTGGCGATGGAGTTCGCCGTTAACCGCCCGTTCGGCTGATGACTCCTACAGAACTTTTGCAGGAGGACTCGGTCGTGAACTACCTCTGGATCGCGCTCGGCGCCGTTATCGGAGCTAGCGCCCGCTACTTCCTCAGCACCCTCATCGCCCGCGATTTCGTACCCGCCTTCCCCTACGGCACGCTGCTGATCAACATCACCGGTAGCCTCGTCCTCGGATTCTTTCTCGTCTTCTCCACCGAACGCGCGCTGCTCGACCCGCGCTGGCGTCTGCTGGTCGCCATCGGCTTCTGCGGCTCCTACACTACCTTCTCCAGCTACGCCTTCGAAAGTTTCGCGTTGATGGAGCAGGGACAATGGCTCCTGACCGGCATCAACATTGTGGCCAGCAACGCTCTCTGCCTCGCTGCCGTTTTGGCGGGCGCAGCCTTGGCGAGGGGGTTGTAAAATGGCAGCCGATATGGCCGTTCAAGTCACTATCTATCTCACCGAAGGCGATTCCTGGCATCATCGCCCGCTGCATCTGGAAATCTTGAAGTATCTGCGCGAAGAAAATTCTTTCGGAGCCGTAGCCTACCACGCCGTAGCCGGTTTTCTCGGACGCGGCAAAGTCCATACCGCGCACCTCGTCGAAGCCGGAGGCCAGCTACCCGTCGTGATTTCGTTCGTCGATACCGACGAGCATGTCAGCCGCGTCCTGCCCAAACTGCGCGAGATGGCTGCCCACCGACTCATCGTGCGGGAGAACGTGGTCATCGAACAGGGCAGCCTCGACTAAGTCCAACTACACCATCCAGTTGTGCAGACGGAGTAAAGTCCGAAGTACATTCCCGATTCGGGAAAACGGGCAGTCTGGCGTGTGCCCGCTGGAACATCCTGGAAGCACACTCCCGAGAGAAGTCACATTCTTCCTATCGCGGTACCTTAATGCAGAGGATCACAATGTCCCCTTCCAACGGTCAAACAGTACGGCGCAGTTCGAGGGTACCGGCCAAAGTGCCCATCCGCGTCACCAGCATGGAGCCCAGTGCCCAGATCTCCGAGATCTGTGAGACGCTGGTGGTCAATGCGCACGGTTGCGCCCTTCGCTTTCCCTTGAAGTTGGACGCGGGAAGCGTCCTGCGCCTGCATAGCCGGGGAGGGAGGCAGGCCACGGCCCACGTGGTTTTCTGCCAGCCGATGGGGTCCGACGGACCAGGCTTCCGGCTTGGTGCGCGGCTCGACCGACCGGAAAACTTCTGGGGGCTGGAACCCTATCCCGATGATTGGCGAGTACTGGAGATGCCCGCGCCCGCCGGTCCGCAACCTCTTCAAAAACTGTTAGCCAGCCCCGCGGTTCAGCACAAACCGCAAACGCCTTCCCGGGCTTCAAGAGCTGTTCTCGACAAGATTGAGGAGCAACTCTCAGAAGACCGTTTGCGCGGCATACTTGCCAAACTCGTTCGGCCCCTGCAGGAGGAAGTCACCGAGCTCCGTGAAAAGCTGGCCGGGAATGCCAGGCGTAACCGTTTTGATGTTTCGCTTAGGTACATTCCGCCTGAGCTGGAGGAGAAGCTGTGGGAACGCCTGCGGTCGGACGTGGGAACGCGCGTTCTGGAGCAGACGCGGGAACAGTCCGCGGAGATGTTGGGATCGGCGAAAACAGCCATCGAGCAAAAGACGAGTGCAGTCCTGACCGAGTTTCGGCACCGCCTTGCCGGTGAGCTGCACGCCGTCGAACAGCGGGCGCAGATATTGTCCAAGGAACTGACCACCACGGCGCAACAACACGTCCGCGTCGGAATCGAGAAACTGCAGCGGCACGCTTTGGAGACGGGAGCACATCTCAACGCACAAGGTGAAAAGCTGGTGTCTTCTTTGCAGGGGCAGCTCGTGGATTCCCATGCTGTTCATCGCCGGGAGATCGAACAGATCCAGGCCGATACCGCTGCGAAAGCGTCCCACCTTCAGTCGGAAGTGTCAGCCTTTGAACCCAGGATTGCAGCGCTGAACGAGTCCGTGCGCCGTCTGGAGTCGGATCTTGACGCACACCTGGAGCGCGTCGCCGGCGAAATCATCTCCGGTGCGCAAACTCAACTCGATAGCGCTGTCGCTCTGACCCTCAAAGACCTGCAAGCGCGGGGCTCGAATGAGGCCGAAAGCAGGCTGAACGAGATATGCGGCCACCTGAGAACCATCCAGAATCGGATTGAAGCCTCCTTCTCTGGCTCTCTGAAAGCCCAAGGCGAGCAAGCGGTGCAGTCGATCGCGCAACAATTCGAGGAACTCGCACAACAATCCACGGAAAAATGGAGGCTCGCACTCGCCAGGGACTTGAGTTCGGTGGCGAAGACGCTGGGCCAACAACTTCGTGAAGACCTCGAACCCAAGGCCGGCGAAACTTAGACGCGGTCCTGCGGATCGATCAGCAATCCTTCTCGATTGATACACTGATGGCCATAGGCTAGATATGCTTCTCTGCCAGCGCCATCTCTTCGATATTCCCGACGACGTCGCCTACCTGAACTGCGCCTACATGTCACCGCTGATGAAGCCCGCGCTGGAGGCTGGAACCGCTGGGCTTGCCCGCAAAGCGCACCCATGGGAGCTCACTCCCGACAAATTCTTTACCGGCTCAGACGAATTCCGCGCGACCGCCGCGCAGCTCATCGACTGCCCGGCTGACTGCGTTGCCATTGTTCCCTCGGCCAGCTACGGTATCGCCACCGCCGCGCGAAATCTGCCATTAAGAAAAGGCCAGAGTGTTCTCGTGCTCGAGGAGCAGTTCCCTTCCAACTACTATCCGTGGCAGCGGCGAGTGGAAGAGAGCGACGCTGCGCTGAAAGTTGTCGCCTGGCCGGAGGATGATGACTGGACCGCGGCCGTTCTCGATTCCCTGACTGCCGATGTGGCCATCGCCGCGCTCCCGCAAGTGCACTGGACGAGCGGCGGAAGACTCGACCTCGTCCGCATCGGCGCAACTTGCCGCAAGCTCGGTGCCGCGCTCGTTCTCGATCTCACCCAGTCGCTCGGCGCGCTGCCGTGCAGCGTGCGCGAAGTGCAGCCGGACTTCGCCGTGGCCGCCAGCTACAAGTGGCTGCTTGGGCCCTATTCCATCGGGCTTCTTTATGTCGCTCCGAAATGGCAGGGGGGAATGCCGCTGGAAGAGAATTGGATTCAGCGCGCCAACGCCCGCGATTTCTCGAGTCTCATCCTTTACACGGAAGACTACGACGCGGGAGCGCGGCGCTTCGATATGGGCGAACGCTCAAACTTCGCGCTGCTGCCGGCAGCGGTGCGGGCCATGAAGCAGTTGCTGGAGTGGGAGGTCGCCGAGATATCCGAGACGGCCGGCGCGCTCAACCGCCAAATCGCAGCTGCCGCAGCGGAACTAGGCTTTTCATCTCCACCCGACCATCTGCGCGCCCCTCACTACCTCTGCCTGCGAAGAAAAACCGGCATCCCCCGAGAACTCCCCGAAATGCTCGCGCGGGAAAAAGTCTTCGTCAGCGTGCGCGGCAGTTCCATCCGCGTGACGCCGCACGTGTATAACTCGGCCGCCGACGGCGAGCGCTTGATCGCATGCCTCAAGCAGACGGCGAACGTCTCCCGCTGACGCGTGAAGTCGGTAGAAACCGGGCGCGCAGTTCGCCAAGTGACCAAAGGCGTAGAACCCGGAAACTAGACTTTCGGCAGCTATCCTGCGGCACCAAGCCTCGCTAGAGTAGTCCATCCGTCCCGATTAGTTAGAGGAGGACCATCCTGCGATGAACCTAATGCAGTGGTTCAACCAGCACGCCATCTCGTTCACCCTGATTCTGGCCTACATTCCATTGATTGCGACCGTCGTAACCACCGTCGTCAGCCTCATCCTGGTGCGCGCCACCTTGCGGTACTCGGAGGCCAGCGACCGGAGCCTGGCGCTTGCGCGCGAGCAGTTCGAGCGCGAATGGGCGCCCGAGTTGCACATCAAAATGGCGCGAATGTCTGCCCGCGAACCAAGAATCTATGCTACGAACCTCGCGAAAATTTCTGCCCTGATGCAGATGGTGCAATTGCGCAAGATGTCGCTGGCTGTCCCGTCACTGCGATACTTCCTCAACGAGCCTCTGGTTGGCGGCACCACCTGGAGCGAGGACCTCGGAAAGCGTTTTTTCGCCTGCACCGGCGACGACTATGAAGGCCAGATTGCCGTGTCCCTGACTTTTTATGCGGCCGGCCGTATGTACCGTACTGACTGGTTCCGCTTTCAAGTTACAGTCTGCGAGGGCCAACTTCTCCATCTCAATCCCGTGAATATCGCCACGCGCCGCGTGCGGGCACTTGAGCCCCGCAACGGCACAGGAAGCACGCCCCAACTCGCCAAAGACGTGGTCGGAGACTCCGCCAAAAGCAATGGAGACGCAATGGCAGCGGCAGCCAGTTCGCGTGAGTGATGAATAGCTGAGAATCGAACTGTGGAATGCCCCTACTTCAGGGCTGCTGCTCGCCGCTGCGCCAGCGATGCCGCTTCGGAAGCGGGATTCTCTTTCTGCACCTGGTCGTAAATCCTCTTGGCCTCGTCTGGTTTCTTCTGGGCCTCGTAGAACCCGGCGAGCTCGAGCTGCGCCGTGGCTTTGCTGACGACGATCGTGGGCTTGTCGATCAACTGCTTATAAAGATCGGCCGCCTGCGTGTCCTTATTCTCCGCGCGATAAACGGAAGCCAGGGCGAACTTGCCAAGTGCCGCCAGGTCAGCGTTTGAAGAGCCGGCCGCCTCCTGCAGACTGCGCTCCGCGGCCGCGTTGTCGTTAAGCTGTGCCGCGGCCAATCCCACAAAATAGCGTGCCATGTCGGCCGTGTGGGTGTGCGGATACTTATCGGCGATGGCCTGGAATTGTTTGCGTGCCGCGGTGGCACGTTCTTGCGTCGAGGCGAAGCTGTCGTATCCCGGTTGCGCTGGAACCCCAGCCGGACGCACCGGCGTTTCAAAAGTACGGACCGCCGTCGAAAGCTCGGCGCTCGCCTTTTCATCCTGCGAGTTGATGTAGTACCATCCGCCAAACCCGATCGCGGCAATGACCACCACCGCCACCACAATGACGATGAGTTTTGTCTTGTGCTCCTCGGTCCAGTGGGCGGCGTTCTCCGCTGCCTCGATGGTGACCTTGCTGAAGCGGTCTTGTTTCAGTTGATGCCGGGTTTCTGCGCGCACAGGCTTCCTTCTTCGCTTAACGGTAGGATGGCAATTGTTCAGTTTAACAGGCCGATTTCCAGAGCGTCAAAGCGTTCACTTCGGATCAGTCCGATAACTCCAGAACCCAGCCATCTTTTCCTGCAGAACGTGGGACGGAGCCTCGCGAACTTCAGGAGCCGAAGACGTAACCGCATCTTCACGCACCGCATCTTCAATTAGATAATGCAAGGGCGCAAGCTCGCAAACCGGATCCGTCGTGCTCGCGTCGCCGGTCAGCAGAAATGCCTGGCAACGGCATCCGCCAAAGTCTTCTTTTCGGCGGTCGCAGGAGCGGCAGGGCTCGGGCATCCAGTCTTCGCCACGAAATTTCTGAAATGCTTCGGAGTTCTGCCAGATCCAATCGACCGTGTGTTCGCGCACGTTGTCGAAACGCATGCCAGGAATCACTCCCGCCGCATGACACGGCAGCGCGCGGCCGGCGGGGTCGATCAGCAGCAACTGGCGTCCCCAGCCGCCCATGCAGGCTTTGGGGAAACGGGCGTGGTAGTCGGGAATGACGGAGTCGATACGAACCTTGCCGCGCAGCCGCTCCTCGGCCGCTGCCACCACGGCCACTGCGCGGTCGAGTTGCGCACGCGTAGGCAGCAATGCCGAGCGGTTCCGCAGGGCCCAGCCGTAGTACTGCGCGTGCGCGATTTCCATGCGATCGGGATGGAGCGCTTCGAACGCGGCGATCATTTCTTCAAGGTGTTCGATGTTCTGCCGGTGAACGACCAGGTTGGTGGTGAACGCAATGCGATGCTCGCGGACCCACTTGGCCAGTTCGACCTTGTGTGCGTGAACACGTGCGCCAGCAATCCAGTTGGCGGGGCCTTCGATCGAATCCTGAAGGCTGATTTGGATATGGTCGAGACCTGCTTTCACAAGCTGGGCGAGCCGGTCGCGCGAAAGGCCGATTCCAGAAGTAATCAGGTTGGTGTACAGGCGCGATTGCCGCGCGCCCGCGATCATCTCAACCAGATCAGCGCGCGCCAGCGGCTCGCCTCCAGTGAAATGAAGATGCAGCACGCCGAGCGCGGCAGCCTCGCTGAAAACCCGCAGCCAGTCGGCAGTCGCGAGCTCTTCCTTCCGCGAGGTCAGCTCCAGCGGATTCGAGCAGTACACGCAATGCAACGGGCAGCGGTGCGTGATCTCGGCAATCAGGGCCAGCGGATTTGCCATTGGAAATCAATCGAACATACTTTGTCATCCTGAGCGAAGCGAAGGACCTGCTTTTGGCCGCGAACAGCAGGTCCTTCGCTTCGCTCAGATGACAACTCTATTTCTTGGTCGACCTCAATAATCAATAATCGATGATGCGCTTGGCGTGCAGTTGCTCCAGAAACGTCTGGACATCGGCGCGGATCTTGTCCTTCGGCGCCAGGATGAACTGGGTTTCGAGCTTCTGCACAATTTCGGCGAGCGAGAAATGTCCGTCGCAAAGTTCGAGAATGATGCGGCCCGTTCCTTCCACCCGGATCGCGCCTTCCGGAAAAAGAACGACCGGCGCCTCGGTAGTTCCGCCCCAGCGGCATCCCGGCGCAAACTTCGGAACGCTCGCATCGACCAACTCAGCCACGGTTCCCCTCAATTCGAAACGCCCCCGGCGGAGGCCAGCCCGGCTCGACATACGCGAAATAGAGCGCGTCAAGCTGCGCCCAAAGGATGTCACACTTGTCGCGCAATGCCTGGATGACGCGCTCTTGCTCAGTGCGCGTAGAGGCATGGTCGGACACGTACTGGATCGCAAAGGCAGCGTCTTCCGGAGCCTCCGTCAGCCGCGCCTCAAAGTAGTCGAGTGCGGAAGCGAGCCAGGGATAGTGCTGGCGCATCTTCTCCATGCGCAGCACGATCAGGTCGCGGGAAAAAAGTTCGGTCAGCGACGAAGCAACGCATTCCAGAAATGGTCGCGTCCGTACCAGGTTGAGATATTCGTTTCCGATGAAACGCGTAGCCGGCAGAACTTCATCGGCACGCACCACACGCTCGCGATCGAGCCCGGTCGCTTCCGCCAGCTTGATCCAGCGCAAGATGCCGCCATCGCGTCTTTCGTCGCCGTCGTGATCCACAATGCGCTTCCGCCAAACGCGACGAAACGACGGATCGGTGGCGCGCGAAAGAATAATCGAGTCTTTGATTGGAATGATCGACTGGTAGTAGTAACGGTTTAGCGCCCAGGCCTGCAACTGTCCGCGCATGAGTTTGCCTTCGTGCATGAGCAGGTGAAAGGGATGTTTGTGGTGATAACGCTCTTCGCCCACCTGGCGCAGCGCCACGCGCAATTCTTCAAATGTCAGCTTGGAAGTGTTTCCGGGGTCTTTGTCCGGAACTATAGTTCCAGTTGCCAATTGTCCTCCGCCACTTCCCATCCGGCCTGGCGCACAGCCCGATGTTCGGGACTCGCCTCGTTGAGGACCGGACTCGTGTTGTTGAGATGAATAAACATCTTGCGCCCGACATCAATACTAATATTTTTCAGCAGGCGCAGGCTTTCTTCCACCGGAATGTGTCCCATCTGGTGCGCGGTTTCGCCGCTCCCCTGAACGCGTTGCAATTCGTCATCACTCCAGAAGGTGCCATCGAACAGAAGCAGGTCGACGAGATTGATCTTTTCGAGCAGCGCGTCGCTGAGGCTGCCGACAGCGGGAACATAAGCGGCTCGCTTTCCCGAAGCCGATTCGAAGAATAACGCGGCCGTTGCTTGATCAGGGGCGAGGTCTTTGCTCTTAACATATTTTGGATATCGTCCGGAAAGGTAGTGGGCCTCGCACCGTAATCCCGAATCGTTTCCATCGGCGGACAACAAGGGAAATTGCGCGTCCGGCGTCATCGGCGTCCAGACCACTTGCGGCTCGATTCGGTTCAACATGCCGAACATGCTGTTCTCTTCCCGCAGAATCCTCAAGATCGAGGGGGCGGCATAGACGCGCAGCGGCTGAAGTTCGCGGAGCAGAATCAATCCCACAACGTGGTCGAGATCGGCACTGGCGAGCACCACGCCGGCGATCGGGGAATCACGCAGCGTCCGCGGATGCAGCGGAGGCGTGCTTTCAATTTGAGAGGCCAGGTCTGGAGAGGCTCCGGCCAGAAACCAAGTGGAACCGTCCGCGCTCAACGCTAGTTGAGCCTGGGTGCGCGCCTTGCCGCGGAATGTTTTGCTGCGCACAGCAATGCAATTTCCGCAGCCGCAATTCCACTGCGGAAACCTGCCCCCGGCCGCGGAACCGAGGATCCGAATGTGCATCTCGCAGGCT
>CAVWAN010000061.1:0-13470 GCA_963752985.1 uncultured Acidobacteriaceae bacterium | reverse complement strand
GGCCTGCGTTACGACGTCACACGCCCCCTAACGGATTCCCACAACCGGCTCGCAAACTACGTCCCATCCCAAGGAGTGGTGCAAGTTGGCTACGGCATTAGCGAGCCGTACAAGACCAACTGGACAAACTTCTCTCCTCGTATAGGCGCCGCGTTCGACGTCTTTGGAACGGGGAAAACGATCCTGCGTGCAGGCTTTGGCCTCATTTATGTCGAACCCTCGATTCGAACTTTTGCCTTTGGCGGGGGCGGACTGAACCTGAATCCAAGCGCATTGATCCAACCGGGTGCCAATGGGACGATTTCGTCCTTCCTTTTGACCGGAGGCGATACCTCATTGATCAATTGGTGCGCGACGAACGACCCAGATCCCAACTGCGCCGGCAACCCCACCATCTTTCCGGTGAAAAACACGACTTCGAATTCGTGCAACGCGGATAGCCCCTGCAACATTTTTGGAGTCGATCAGAAGTTGAAGACTCCTTATGTGATGAATTGGAACATAAACCTGCAGCAGGAAATCCGGCCCGGCACGCTGTTGCAACTGGCGTACGTCGCTAACAGAGGCCAGAACCTCTATAGCACCCTCGACCTCAACCAAGTCAATCCCGCTCTCGACGACGGTTCGGAACAATTGGGGCGGCCCCTCACTGCCAGTTGTCCCGCCCCGATTGGCCTCGGGATTGGCGGCGCACCTTGTTATCCCTATATTAGCTTTTTGAATTTCCTGGGCAATAAGTCGACGTCCTCATATGAGAGCCTTCAGGTCACGCTGACTCACCGTTACTCCCGCGGCCTCTACCTGCTCGCCGGGTACACATGGGGACACGCCATCGACGTGGCCGGAGCTACGAGCAACACAGCCATCAGCTTCATCCCCCAGAATAGCCTGGATTATCAAGCGGAAAAGGGGAATGGAGACTATGACATCCGGCATCGGTTCACGCTCTCAGCAACTTATGATCTGCCCTCTCGCAAGTCCTGGGGACAGCTGTTGGAAGGGTGGCAATTGACGAGCATCGTCCAGTGGCAAACTGGCCCCCCGCTGTTGTTCTACGATGATTTCGACGATTTCTCGCTGACCGGAGAAGGCAACAACGCCAGCAATGAACGCTGGAACATTCAAGGCGATCCTTCCAATCTGAAATGGTCGGCAAAGGCACCCATACCATTTCTCAGTTCCAATGACCCGACCTGTCTAGCGGTAGCGAATACCCCGGCACTGCAAGAGTCGCTGGGCATTGCCGGCGGCTGTTTTGCCCAGAATGGAACGGTAATCTATCCGCAAGCGCTCGGTACCTTCGGCAACATGGGGCGAAACATCTTTCGCGGACCAGGTTTTGCGAATTGGGACGCTTCGATCAGCAAGATCTGGAGCCTGACCGAGAGGGTCAAGTTGCAGATACGCGGCGAGATGTTCAACGTTGTGAACCATGCAAACTTTGCTCCCGGGTCGATTAGTGGCGACCTTTCATCTCCAAGCATCCTTGGTCTCGCCACCGCGACTCCGGATGTCCAGGCTTCGAATCCCGTCATCGGTTCGGGCGGCTCGCGTCACGCTCAACTAGGGGCGAAAATTATCTGGTAGCTGGAAGGCGGAACTGACAAGACTTTGCGGCCGCCGGACTAGGGGCCGAGGCTCGTGCCCGGAGCGATAGCCATGGAAACCAATGGTTATAACTGCGGGCTTTTTTGCGTCGTGTTTTTCGGGTTTGCCCTCTCCACCAAACGCAATTTTTCTTGCGCTGCGCCGGTTTCGGTGTAGATTATTGCAACGAAAAATGGGGGGGGAACTCATGTCAACTCTTGCCACGCCAAGAGGCTGCAGGTGGAACCGCTACAAGCTCGGGGACGTTTACGGTCACGCCGCCGGCCTGCCACCTGAATCCCCACACAGCTGAGCCGGATTCGCTGACTCCGCCGAGTTGACAATGCATTGATAAAAGAGAAGTTGTGGCAGCCGGACCTGTAAGCCGAATTCTGTCTGCCTTACGGCAGGACGGTCATTCCTCTGGGCCACGCATTACTGCGAGGCTCAAGCGACCTACCCGGAGGTTGTGGCGCGCCGAGCCGGCACGCAACTGGCCGAAGCCGGAAGGCTTGACCATGAACTTCCTCCCTATTTGGTCTTGCTCCGTGTGGGGTTTGCCCTGCCCGCCGCATTACTGCGGCGGCGGTGCGCTCTTACCGCACCTTTTCACCCTTACCTGAGCCTTGCGGCCCGGGCGGTATGTTTTCTGTGGCACTTTCCGTCGAATCGACTCACCCTTGCAACGAACGCAAGGATGGGCCACCCTCCCGGACGTTATCCGGCACACTGCTCTGCGGAGTTCGGACTTTCCTCTGTTTTGCAACAGCGACCGTCCGGTCCGGCTGCCAACAGATTCATTATAGTGCAGCCCATTACCGCGCATGGCGGATTCGGCAACGGAGAGAGCCGGATCCTGGCGCCCCGCCCTAAAGGGGCGGCTGATTTCGAAAGACTTACGGCATCGCTGAAGCGATGCCCTGATACGAAACGCGATTTCTTCTGCAAGCGGTGAGGGCGCGGTCTGTCACTCCACCTCTTTGGGTGCCAGGAGGAATACGTAGGTCAGCATAGCCAAGCCGATCAACAAGGGAATCAATCCGGCGAGATAAACCGGCTCTTCGTGCTCAAGCCCATGGAGCAGCGCCATGACACCGATGCCGACGACGGTCGTGATCAAGCCGCCCAGCTTCATGCCTTCGAGGCGGCGTCTGGTCACACTCTTATTCTGTTCACGCAGCAGCTCGATCGCGGCCTTGGCGCCTTCTCCTGAGCTTTCCGCGATCTTTTTCAGGGTTTCGCTGCGGTAGTATTCTTCTCTCTCTCGGCGGCGCGCATCGGACCATGCGGCGACGGACAGAAAAGAGAATAGGGCAATGCTTCCTATGACGGGTATCGCGACTGCTACGACCCCAACGGTGTTGCCGTCCACGTCGAATGCCATTGTCAGCTCCTTGAACTTCTTTTGCTTTCGTCAGGTAGGACCGGCCTATCGCAGTTCCGGTTGCATTTTCTTCGTGGGGGGTCCACTTTTGAAATAATGCAACCGGGCGCAGATTCGTCGTGTCATACCGTTTGAGGCAGAGTCTAGAGTGAGCGCGAGCGACGATCAGAGCGATGTGGAAAGAGTTCTGGCCGGCGACATTCCCGCCTTTGAAGGGATCGTGCGGCGCTGGCAGGGTCCGCTGATCAACCTGGCCTACCGTTTTTGCCACGATCGTGGGCGCGCCGAAGAGATGGCGCAAGAAGCCTTTCTGCGCGCCTACCGCGGGCTCGGCCAGTGGCGCAAGGACGCGGTCTTTTCCACATGGCTCTTTGCGCTGGCGACGAACCTCTACCGTTCGGAACTGCGCCGCATCCCGGCGCGAGCGATGTCCGTGTCGCTCGACGACATTGCCGAACCCGTGGACGCGCGCGCTTCTGACGGAGGCCTTGAAGACCGGGACCGGGATTTGGCGGTGCGGCGCGCGGTTTGGGCTTTACCGTCGAAATATCGCGAGGCATTGATTCTTTTTTATTTTCACGACATGGACGTGACCACTGCGGCGCGAAGCCTCGGCCTGCCCGAAGGCACGGTCAAGGCGAGATTGTTTCGCGGGCGGGAAATCTTGCGCGGGAAACTTCCGCAACGGTTGGCTGTGCCACGTTTGAAGGAGGCATAATGAGACGCTCGATTCGACCCGACGAGGACGAAATTGATCGCATTCTTTCCGGTGAAGGCGAAATCCTGCCGTCGTCGGGCTTCGCCGTCTCCGTCATGGATGCGGTTCGGCGCGAGGTTGCAGCACCGCCGCCGATTCCGTTTCCGTGGAAACGCGCGCTGCCCGGCCTGGTGGCTGGGGGTCTTGCACTGGCAGTGGTTCTGGTGGCGGGGATTGTGGCTATCGTGCAGTTGGGGAGAACGTCAACGACTGCACAGTTTTCCATGGCCTTGCCGTCCGGGATGCCACCTGTCTTCCATGGGGGTATTGAGTCTGCGGCGATCTGGACTGGGATGGCGCTGGTGATGACGTTGGTGTCGGTGAAACTCTCGATGCGGTTGGCTTCCGGCGAGGTCTGAGATTTCTTCCGCGGTCTATCTATCTCTTGCGAACCCAAGATTGCTGTGATCAGGGGGCTGCCGAGCTTCGCTCGGCTTGGGGCGGACGAATGCGTCCGCCCCTACGCGAACCATTTCCCCACATAACACGCTCTCCGTGTAAGTGCATTCAGCGCTTGCCTGTGGCCGTCCTGCTAAACTCACTTAGAGAAAAATCCCGCTCCCACAGTCCCATAAACTGCGGTGAGAAGCACAAGCCGAATGAATATTTCCGAGGCGATCAAGATCGCGTTCCTGTCGTTGTGGGCGAACAAACTGCGCTCGGCGCTTACCCTGCTCGGGGTGGTGATCGGAGTGGCCGCGGTAATTGCCGTGGTCACGTTCGTCAACGGCATCAATGGCTATGTCGCGACGAAGATTTTCAATCTGGGCGCCGACGTTTTCATTGTTTTCAAGAATTCGCCTGCCGTTACCAACATCGACAAATTCCTCGAAGGTGAAAAGCGCAAGGACCTCACCATGGAGGACTACGAAGCAGTCCTCGAAGCCTGCAAGCATTGCGAATGGGTGGGAGCCGGGCTGCGTAACGATAGTGGAGATGTCAAGTATGCCGAGCAGTCCATCACCGACACCATCGTCCGCGGCATGACGCCCTCCATGGTACCGATTCTCGATATCGACCTCACCGCCGGGCGCATGATCAACGATATCGACATGAGGAACAACTCCGCCGTCGTGGTCATCGGGCCGGACATTGTAGATAAACTGATGCCGGGCGTGGATCCCATAGACAGGGAAATTCGTGTGGACGGCTGGGTCTATCGGGTGATTGGCATCGGCAAACGCAAAGGCAAGACGCTTGGCCAGAGCCTGGATAACTATGCGATCATGCCGATCACCTCGTTTCAGAAACAGCATGGTTCGCACACCAGCATCCGCATCTCGGGCAAGGCCGCGGCCAGCGGCGCTGGATTCGACGAGGCAATGGATGAAACCCGCGCGGTCCTGCGCGCCCGCCGCCATGTTCACCCGGGCGACGAGGACAACTTCGACATTGAGACCAACGATAGCCTGCTGAGTATCTGGTCGAACTTCAGCGGCACTTTTTTTTATGCCATGATCGGAATCGCCGCCATCTCGTTGGTGGTGGGCGGGATCGTAATCATGAACATCATGCTGGTCTCGGTGACGGAACGGACCCGGGAGATTGGAATCCGCAAGGCCATGGGGGCGCGCCGAGGCGACATCCTGCTGCAGTTTCTGATCGAGTCGGTCGCCCTGGCGCTGCTCGGCGGCGCGCTCGGGGTGTTGTTCGGAATCGGCATCGCCAAGGGCGTCACGCTGGCGATCGGCATGCCCTCGGCGATCAAACTCTGGGCCGTCGCGGCGGGACTAATTGTGGCAGCTAGCGTAGGCATTTTTTTCGGCGTTTATCCCGCTCGGCGGGCAGCTACGCTGGACCCCATCACGGCGCTGCGCTATGAAACTTGAACCAACTGCAACCACGGGGGACACAGAGGTACACAGGGATTCACAGGGGAATAAGATTAGTTTTGCTTAGCGCTCTCTGCGTCTCGGCGGTGAAAAGGTTTTGAAGCAATGCTCGTCAAAGGCGAATTCGGCGAAGGGCTGAACATGGCGGTGGACACGATCCGCAGCAACAAGATGCGGTCGTCGTTGACCGTGCTGGGGATCGTGATCGGAATCGCGATGGTCATCGGGATTTCGTCGATTGTGCGTGGCCTGAACGACAACGTGAGCCAGGTCATCACCAGCCTGGGTTCCAACATCATTTTCGCGTTCCACATGGAGCCCTTCACCTTCGGGAATCCGACAGAAGAGATGCGCACCCGCAAAGAACTGACCATCGACGACGCGATGGCGATGCAGGATCTGCCGCACGTGAAAGCGGTCGGTACGGGCTTGCGCTATTTCCGGCCGGAACTCGGCACCGGAACCTACTCCGTCAAATACAAGGACCGCAAGGCGAAGCAGACCATCCTGGAAGGCGACACCAGTTCCTACAAAGATGTCTTTGACATTGCCCTGGACTCGGGCCGCTGGTTTGGAGATGTCGATGAAGAGCGCCGCGCCCCGGTAATCATCATCGGCCACGATACCGCTGAAGAGCTGTTTCCGAGTGAACAGCCGTTGGGCAAAGAGCTGAACATCGAAGGGCAGCTATTTACGGTGATCGGGGTGGCGAAAGTTCGCCCCAGCGTGTTCGGTGGCGGAAAGAATCCCGATGACAACATCATTTTTTTCCCGCTGACCACGTTCCGCAAATTGCACCCCGAACTGAAACAATACTGGATCAGCGTCAAGGCCACCTCGCACGACGACATGCCCAAAGCCATCGACGAAATGCGCGAGTTGCTGCGGCGGCGCCGGCGGGTTCCAACCGAGAAACCGGATAACTTCGCCATCTTCACGCAAGACTCGATTTCCGACACGTGGAATCAGATCACGAGCATGATCTTCATCTTCATGTTTGCGGTTTCGAGTGTAGGCTTGATCGTGGGTGGCGTGGGCGTGATGAACATCATGCTGGTTTCGGTGACCGAGCGCACGCGCGAAATCGGAGTGCGCAAGGCGATGGGAGCCCGCAAGCGCGACATCCTGGTGCAGTTCACGCTGGAAGCTGTGATGCTCACGGCCGTGGGCGGCGTGATTGGACTCTTGCTGGGCGCACTTATTACTGCAATTGTCCCGGTTGCCTTCCCGTCGATTCCGGCTACCATGTCGATGTACTGGTCGATTTTCGCTTTCATCGCCTCGGCCACGGTGGGACTGGTCTTCGGAATTTATCCGGCGTGGAAGGCGGCCAACCTCGATCCCATCGAGTCGCTGCGCTACGAGTAAGCAGCCGCCAGTCAGTACACAAAACCATTCGCGGTTGAGGGTTCCCACGGTTTATTCTTTCGATTCACATGCCGACAACTCTCAGAGCACTGCTCGAAATCGCAGCCACACTCGGAACCCTCGGCAGTCTCTTTTTCTATTTCCTGTCAGCGCTCGGGCTGGCTAGTTTCCTCCGCGACAGGCGCAAGAGGCTGAAGGAGCCCCCGCTGGCGGAGAGCCGACTTCCTCCAGTCTCCATCCTCAAGCCGCTGAAAGGCGTTGACCCTGAGATCTGGGAGAGCTTTTGCAGTCACTGCGAGCAGGAGTATCCGCAATTTCAAATTCAAATGATCTTCGGCGTCAGCGATCCTGCGGATCCCGCCATCGAGGAGGTGCGAAAGCTCCAGGCAAAGTATCCCGAGCTTTCGATTGAGCTGATGGTGTGCGATCGCGTTCTGGGAACAAATATCAAAGTCAGCAATCTGGTGCAGATGCTGCCCGCGGCGCGCCACGAACTCCTGCTGGTGAATGACAGCGACATTCGTGTCCCTGCGGATTATTTGCGGAGGGTGATCACGCCGCTCTGCGACAATTCCGTGGGATTGGTGACCTGCCTTTACCGAGGCGTTGCCGGCCCGACCGTCGCTAGTCCAACGCTTGGCTCGCGCCTCGAGGCGTTGGGCATCAGCACCGACTTCGTGCCGGGCGTGCTGAGCGCGTGGTTTCTGGAGAAGGGATTGCACTTCGGATTGGGTTCAACGCTGGCCTTTCGCCGCCGCGATCTGGAAGCCATCGGCGGCTTCGAAACCCTGCTGGACTATCTGGCCGACGACTATGAACTCGGCCGGCGCATCGCGTCCACGGGAAAGAGAGTCGAACTTAGCGCGGAAACCGTCACCACGTTTCTGCCTGCCTACTCGCTGCGGGAGTTTTTCCAGCATCAACTGCGTTGGTCGCGAACCATTCGCGATGCACGTCGCTGGGGATACGCCGGGCTGCTTTTTACCTTTGGCCTGCCTTGGGGGTTGCTCATGCTCTTGGCTGCCCGCGGCGCTGCGTGGGCATGGGGACTCTTCGTGGTGACATTCGCTTTACGGCTGGCCGGCGGGTTCGTGGCTGCGGAGGCCGTGCTGCATGATCGTCAAGTGCTCCGCAACATTTTCCTGCTGCCGCTGCGGGACCTGATTGCGCCGCTGGTCTGGGCTGCAGGTTTTATGGGGAACCGCATTCACTGGCGCGGCGAGATCTTCGATTTGAAAGACGGGCGGTTGACTAGCGGGAAGTCAAAGTAGCTGTGGCCACAGGCAACTGCCGAGCTTTGCTCGGCTGGACGGGCGAGGCGCCCGTCCCCACACGATCGAGACGGCAACCGCCTTTATCGCAAGAGCGCCGCCACCGGCCGATTCGAAAAAATAATCTTGCCGCCGCGGCGAGCGACCTCATAGCGCGGCAATCCGCGCAACGCTGGCGGATCCTCCTCTTCGGCCCACAAGAAAACGCGCTGCGGACCATTCCACATTTCGACGAACGAGGCTTGCGTCTCGAAAACCCGCGGCGCTCCCGGAAATTGCGTGCCGTACCACATGTTCCCGCCGGGCGATCGCAAACTGTGCAACGGGATGCCGGTGTAAAAATTCAGCGAGGACGCATTTTCATACAGCCCTATCACCACGATCTGATCGCCCGGCCGGTACTGCTCGCGAATCGCGAGCGCGAGGTCCTTCGAGGAGAGAATCGGAGAGAAAATGCCGAACGCAATGCGCACGCACGCCAGCAGGACCACCATCATCGCCACCAGCGCAATATTTCCCGCGCCCGCCTGCCCGCGCCGGCGCAGAACCCAGTTGGCGACCGCTCCCAGCAGAAATGCGAGCGAAAAGCCGAACAAGGGAACGCGGAATGCCCCCATCGCCTGCGGAGTTAAATCCAGAAAATGCCCGAAGGAGAGCGCGTAGTCCTGGGGATGTTTCCGCAACAGGTCCGAGAGGTCGGCGCCGGGAGCGGGCGCCTTCGAGAAGAGGAGCAAGGCAAAGCCAACCGTCGCAATGATGGCGCCGGCGACCAGCAGCACCACCGACGAAGTCCGTCCACCGCGCCGTTCGCGGCTATCAGCAGGAGAAGTTCTCTCCCGTTGGAGCCACCCACCAACCAGCAATGCCATCCCCGGAATGGCCGGAATGGTGTAGTACTCCTGCCGCGTCGAGAGGCTGAAGAAGCCCACGATCACGACATTCCACAAGAAGAACATTAAGAAAGCTCGCTGGCGCCGCGACATCTGCGACCGGAACTCGCGCCAGCGCCGCGGCACTTCCTGCAGCGACTGGGGAAGAAAAACGGTCCAGGGAATCAGCCACAAAACCAGCAACACCCAGAACAGCAGCAGGGGAACCGTGTCATAGTCGCGTGGAACCCGCCGGTTGAGGAAACGGAGGATGTGCTCGTTGACGAAGTAAAACCACAGAAATCCGCGGACGTTCCCCTGCGGCGGATTGCGCAGCGCCGCCAGAATGTGCCAGGGCGCGGCGATGGCGAAGAATACCAGCGTGCTCGAAACCAGGCGCAGTTTGAGCACGTGCCGCAAATTTCCCGTCAGCAGAAGATAAAGTCCGATGGCTGCTGCCGGAAACACCAGTCCGATCAAGCCCTTGGTAAGGACGTTGAGGGCGCACACGGCGGCGAGTGCCCAGCAGGTCCAGCGTTCAGGTCTCCCTTGATCCAGCGATACCAGAAAAAGCCAGAAGGTCAGGGTTAACCAAAGGCCCACCGCCACGTCCGGAATTAGAAAGCGCGTAAAAAGATACGGTCCAAGCGCAGTCGCCAGCACCAGCCCGGAATCGAATCCGCCTTCGTCTCCCAAAGCCCAACGTCCCAAGCCGTAGGTGGAGAGAATCATCGCCAGCACGCCCAGCACGAGGGGAAGGCGGGTGCTCCACTCGCTGACGCCGAACAGCGTGTAACTTGTAGCCACGCCCCAATACATCAGGGGAGCCTTTTCCAGATAGCGGACGCCGTTGGCGTAGAGCGTCACCCAGTCGTGCCGCTGCACCATCTCGCGCGCCGCCTCGGCATGCACCGTGTCGGCATCGTCGAGCAAGGCGGGACGCGACAGGCCGGCCATATAGATGACCGCCCAGAGCGCAATCAAGGTCAGCACGCAAATTCGCCAGTCGGAGAAAAATCCGTTTGGACGAGTCATGGTTAGGGGGATCGCGCTCTCAATGGTTGGCTTTTCGATATTGGTTGCAGCGCCAGAATTCATCGCGGAATTCTTCATTATACGAGAGTGAGAATGTCTTCAGTCCGCGGCAACTCCGTGGGCAACACGGGCGTCGGCCACTTCGCGGTAAATCTCAAGAATTCGAGAAACGGACTTGGTCCAGGAGAATCGCTGCGCTTGTTCATAGCCGCGTTGCTTCATCTGGGCGCGCAGCACCGGATCCAGCAGCGCGCGTTGCAGGCCCCGCTGGATCTCAAACACGTTTTCCGGATTCACCAGCAGCGCCGCGTTCCCCGTAACTTCCGGCAGGCTCGAAGTGTTCGAAGTGACCACCGGGGTTCCGTGGGCCATGGCTTCGAGCGGGGGCAAGCCAAATCCCTCGTAGAGCGATGGAAACACAAAAACCTTCGCCACATCATAAAAAATGCGCAACACTTCGATGGGTACGAATCCCAGGAAACGCACGTCGTTCTGCACCCCGCCGCGCACCACCGTGCGCCGCAGCCGGGGATGGCTCGAAAGATCGTCGCCGATAATGATGAGCTTCAGGTCCGGGAACTGCTGCTCTTTTAGCAGCTCGCTCTTCAGCGCCGAAAACGCTTCGATGATGCGCACCACATTCTTGTGCGGCCGGATCGCGCCCGCATACAGGATGAAGGGATAGTTCACCAGGTAGCGCTGGGCAATGAGATCGAGGTCCGCGTCGGTGGCGTGGCCGCGCAGAAAACGCTCGTCGATCGCGTTGTACACCACTTCGATACGGGCGTCCGGGATGGCCAGCAGCTTTTCGATTTCGTTCTTGGTGAATTGAGATACCGCGATCACGCGGGCCGCCCGCCGCAAAACGCGCCGCGTCAGATAAAAGTGCAGGCTGCGCCGCAAACTGGAAGCGCCGCGCGATCCATACATGTGCTCCAGCAGGTCGTGGACGGTGAGAACATAGGGGCAACTCAACCCGCGGGGAATCCAGAACAGGTGCGGGATGTGGACCACGTCGCACTCCAGGCGCCGCACGATGGCCCGGAAATCGAGATTCCCTTTGAGCGCGTCATCGCGCCCGGCAAGGGCCACGGCGTGGAAGTTCGGCGGCAGCGGGCCGCATTCCTCCACCTTCGCCGGCGACCCGATGAGGAAGTACTTGCTGTCGCGGTCCAGGCGCGCCAGGGTGCGGACTACGTTCCGGATGTAGGTGCCAACTCCGAATTCCGTCATGCGACGGATGTCGATGGCTACTTTCACGAATGGAATTTAACCACAGAGGGCTCAGAGAACACAGGGAATTCGCAATAAGTTTGTCATCCTGAGCGAAGCGAAGGACCTGTGCGTTTCAGCGCACGAGCCAAATACCTAGGTCCTTCGCTTCGCTCAGGATGACAACTTGTTAGGGATTACGCCCTGACTTCGGCCTGCGCTCGCGCGCGCCGCTCGGCGTAGAGCGGGAACGCTTCGGCCAGTCCCAGCACCTGCTTGCGGATTTTGGCCAGGACCACGGCGTCGGTCCGATGATCGAGCGCTTCCGAGATCCAGTGCGAGATCTGGCGCATCTCCGCTTCTTTCATGCCGCGCGTAGTCATGGCCGGACTGCCTATGCGAATGCCGCTCGGCTTCATCGGCGGATTGGTGTCGAACGGAATCGCATTCTTGTTGACCGTGATACCGGCCTCGCCTAGAGCTTTCTCCGCTTCGCTCCCCAGCATGCCCTTCGCAAAAACGTCCACCAGCATGACGTGCGTGTCGGTTCCACCGGAGACGATGCGGTAGCCATCGGCCGCCAGCGTCTCGGCCATCACCTTGGCATTGGCCACGATCTGGCGCGCGTAGTCGCGGAAGCTGGGTTGCGATGCCTCGAGGAAGCACACCGCCTTGGCGGCAATGATGTGCACCAGCGGCCCTCCCTGCATTCCGGGGAAAACCGTCTTATCGATCGGCGCCGCAAACTCCTGTTTGCTCAGGATCATGCCCGCGCGCGGGCCGCGCAGCGTCTTGTGCGTAGTCGAAGTCACGATGTGCGCGTGCGGCACCGGCGAGGGATGCGCTCCGCCCGCCACCAGTCCCGCGAAGTGCGCCATATCGACCAGATAGAGCGCGCCAACTTTGTCCGCAATCTGCCGCATGCGGGCAAAATGAATGATCCGCGGATACGCGCTGCCGCCGCCAATAATCAGCTTGGGACGCTCCGCCGTGGCGAGTTTTTCCAGTTCGTCGTAATCGATGGTCTCGGTTTCCCTGGTCACGCCGTAGGGAACAATCTTGTAGGTCTTGCCCGAAAAATTCAGAGGATGTCCATGCGTGAGGTGTCCGCCGTGGGCAAGATTCAGTCCAAGAATGGTGTCGCCAGGCTGCAACACGGCCGCGTAAGCGGATTGATTGGCCTGCGAGCCGGAGTGGGGCTGCACGTTGGCATGCTCCGCGCCAAAAAGTTTTTTGGCACGCTCCCGCGCCAGGTTTTCGACGACATCGGTAAACTCGCATCCGCCGTAATAGCGCTTGCCGGGATAGCCTTCCGCATATTTATTAGTGAACACGGACCCAGCGGCCTCCAACACAGCTTCGCTGACAAAGTTTTCGGAGGCGATCAGCTCCAGCCCTTCATGCTGGCGGCGGACTTCGTTGTCGATAGCGTTCGAAATCTCAGGATCAACTTCATAGAGCGGGCGGGACATCGAGGAATTTTTCATGGTTGGATACCGAAGGCTATTTTACTGCGGCGCGGACGATCCTGTCCGCGAAAGGCTGCGGGCTTGCGATGAGCTTTACTCGAACGCCGTCCGTAGAAAACTAACCAACTGCCAGCCATCCATGTATTTGTACGGAGTCTCCCCCATGGTGTAGTGCCCGCAGGGCAGCACGACGACTTTGTGATCCAGGTTGTGCTTCTCGAATTGCTCGACCACCTGCTCGGAAAATTCCGGCAGGAAGGTCATGTCGTACTTGGCATAGATAATGAGCGAGCGGCGCGGCCAGCGGGAAAACTTATCGAAGTACACCATCGGACTGACGGCGCGCCAGACGTTTCGTAGGTTTTCCAGGCTAATGGCCGTTTCCAGGCCCTCGCGGATATGGCGTGTGGACTGGCCATGCCACACCACGTCGGCAAAGTAAGTCGAGGCGTGATTGAAGGCGGCCACCTGAATCCGCGGATCGTGCGCGGTGGCAATAAAGGCATAGCACGACCCCAGGCTCGTTCCGACGATTCCTAGCCGCTTGTAACCCTGCGCTTCGAGCCAGTCGAGACAGCAGCGCACATCGATCACGCCCTGGCGCACCGAATCGAGCGTGCGGCCGATGTTGGCGGAAACGGCATAGTCGGCGCGGTCGATCTCCGCCGGGCGGCGAATGTCGTGAT
>CAVWAN010000060.1:0-110973 GCA_963752985.1 uncultured Acidobacteriaceae bacterium | reverse complement strand
TGGCAGGAACCCGGTCCGGTTTGATGACTTGCTGCACGCTGTCGTCGGTCTTCGCGGGCAGCGGCTTAATCGGCGGCAGGTTCTGGCCATCCACCAGCAGCTTGATCTCGGAGGCATCCAGCACTTCGCGTTCGATCAACGCCACCGCGATCTGAATCAGGGTTTCGCGATTCTCGGAGAGGATCTTCTTCGCCGTCGTGTACCCCGCGCTGACAATCTTTCTTACTTCTTCGTCAATCTGGATGGCGGTAGCTTCGCTATAGTCGCGGTGTTGCGCGATCTCGCGTCCCAGGAAAATCTGTTCTTCTTTTTTGCCGAAGGTCAGCGGCCCCAGGTCGCTCATGCCCCACTCGCAAACCATCTTGCGCGCCAGTTCCGTGGCCCGCTCAATGTCGTTGCCCGCGCCCGTCGACATCTGGTTCAGGAAAAGTTCTTCCGCAATCCGGCCGCCCATGAAGATGGCGATCGAGGTTTCAAGGTAGTTCTTGTACAGGTTGTGGCGATCGTCGGTCGGCAACTGCATGGTCAAGCCGAGCGCCATGCCCCGCGGAATGATGGTCACCTTGTGCACCGGATCGGAATGCGGCAGCTTGGCCGCCACCAGCGCGTGTCCGGCTTCGTGATACGCGGTGTTCTTCTTTTCCTCATCGGTGAGCAGAAGCGACTTGCGTTCCACGCCCATCAGAACTTTGTCCTTGGCCAGCTCAAAGTCATACATCAGCACGGCCTTGCGATTCGGACGTGCCGCCGCCAGCGCCGCTTCATTGACCATATTGGCCAGGTCGGCGCCGGAAAATCCTGGTGTGCCGCGCGCCAGAACCGACAAATCAACGTCGTCGGCCAGAGGAATCTTGCGAGTGTGCACGCGCAGAATTTCTTCGCGTCCGCGAACATCCGGACGATTCACCACCACCCGCCGGTCAAAGCGCCCCGGCCGCAGCAACGCCGGATCGAGCACATCCGGACGGTTGGTTGCGGCCATCAGGATGACGCCGTCGTTCGATTCGAAGCCATCCATCTCGACCAGCAGTTGATTCAAAGTCTGCTCGCGTTCGTCGTGTCCACCGCCAAGTCCAGCCCCGCGGTGACGTCCAACCGCGTCAATTTCGTCGATGAAGATGATGCAGGGAGCGTTTTTCTTGCCCTGTTCAAACAGGTCGCGCACGCGGCTTGCGCCCACGCCCACGAACATTTCCACGAAGTCCGAGCCGGAGATGGAGAAGAACGGAACATTCGCTTCGCCCGCAACCGCGCGCGCCAGCAAGGTCTTGCCCGTTCCCGGAGGTCCAACCAGCAGCACGCCCTTGGGAATGCGTCCGCCTAGTTTCTGGAACTTCTGCGCTTCGCGCAGGAACTCGATAATTTCGCGAAGTTCTTCCTTCGCCTCATCCACGCCGGCCACGTCTTTGAACGTGATCTTTTTCTGCTGCATGGAGAGCAGCCGCGCCCGGCTCTTGCCGAACGACAGCGCCTTGTTTCCACCCGTCTGCATCTGCCGGATCATGAAGAACCAGAGCGCGCCCAGCAGCACCAGCGGCAGCAGATTCAGAATCCAGCTCGGCCAGGTGCCGTTGCTGATGTCCTTGAAGCCATACGGGACACCTTTGTCCGTCAGCTTCTTGTACATCTCCGGATAGCTCCCCGGCGGCACGGTGGTATGAAACGGCGCGTCCGGGTTCTTGAACTTCCCCTTGGCTTCCTGGCCAATGAACATCACGTCGTGGATATTGCCCTGGTCCACGTCCGCCATGAATTCAGAAAAGCCGATTTCTTTTTCCTTCTGGGCATTGCTGCCGGTTTTCACCACCTGCCAGAGCAGGAAGGCCGAAACCACAATAACCGCCCAGAAAAGTATCGTTTTGATAGTTGAATTCACCTAAAACTCCTCGAAGTGCAGCCCTATCTCCGCCAAAAGGAGGAAGCCGCCTCTACAGCTAATTAGATGCCAGAGGCGGGAGTTTGATTGAGAAAAGACTGCCCCCTCTGCATTTTAGACCTTTTCCCAGAAAAACGGGGAACCAGAAGGAAGTAACAGAAGTCATGGGGATAAGCCTGGGTGGTGGCGGCGCGGAGCCTGCCCTGAGCGGAGCCGAAGGGCCCCGCCAGGACGGGGCATAGCCCCGTCACCACACCAGCAGAATCAGCGCTGATTACGTACTCGCCGCCACATACGGCAAGTTTCGCCCCGTCTGCTCCGGACTACCCAATCCATACCCGCAAAGAAACGCATCATCCACCAGAAATCCGAAATAGTCCGGCTGCAGTGGCACCCGGCGCGCCGCCTGCCGATCGAGCAGCGTAACCAGTTTCACCGAAGCTGCGCCCCGCCCGCGCAGGTCGCCCATCAGGAATTCAGTGGTCACTCCCGAGTGCACCAACCCCTCGATGAGCAGCACATGCTTGCCCGTAATCGCCAATTCGTGGCTGAAAAAAATCTCCAACACCGCGGATTCACCCTGCTTGGTCTGTTTGTAGGTCGGCTTGATAAACGTGCAGATAATCGGTACATCGATCGCCCGCACCAGGTCGGCCATGAACAGGAAGCTGTTTTCCAGAATTCCCAGCGCGATTATGGTCTGGCCGCGATAGTCGTCGGAAATCTGCCGTCCCAGTTCGCGAACTCTTTTCTGAATTTGGTCGGCCGAGATCACCTGGCGCAACCCAGCTTTCGGCGAGACATTCATAGCGGAAGTGGCGCCTCCTGCGTGGTAACTCTATAGCAATAATTTCAACGCTACTACCGTGGTCACGTGATTTTGTCCCGTTTCACCACTGAGAGTAGCGCCGCCGTCCCGGCGGCTGTCCGGCGGGCGCTACTCGTTGTTCCACACCGCGATCATCATGCGGACACGGTACTCGCGGTAACTCTAATGATGGCATGTTACATCATGCCTGCAATCTCCCGAATCCAAATCGCTTGCGAAGCTCCCGCACGTGCCCGAAAAGCGGCCGGAACCGCAAACCCCCGCATCCAGACAAGCCCGCAGCCTTCGGCGACTGCAACCGGCCAGAGCTTTTTCTGCGCTCCGGTGGCATGGCGGCCGCTCAACAACTCCTTCACCTTCTTCGCCTCCGCCGTATGCGACGGCCAGTAACGATCACCCGCCCGCCAGTTGCGGATCAGCACTTCCTTCGGCAGGCTCCCCAGATCCAGCAACTGCCCGCGCCTATCCTCAGGAACGCTACCCGCATCCACCAAACGGGCTTCAATCGAAGCACCCAGTTCGGGAACCTTCACCGCCCCCGGAACGGCTAGAGCGTACTGATAATCCGCCGCTGGTCGATGCCCCGTTTCCTGTGGACCCGCGGAAGGCTTCGGTTCGAGCAAAAGTTCCGAACGGCCACGCCGAAGAATCCCTTCTGGCAGCTTCGTCTTCTTGCCCGCCGGACCGTGCGCCAATTCCAGCGCCTCCTCAATCAGCCGGAACGAGATACTCAAATCGCGAGCATTCGCTTTCAGCCACGAGCGCACCAACCGCCGCTGCGCAGCCAAAGGAAGTGCCAGCAGCAATTCCACATCAAGAGCAGCGCCGGGTGTTGGGTTCTGGGTGCTGGGTACTGGGTACTGCGTACTGGCTGCCCACTGCTCTTCCTCGGCCCGCGCAATTTCCGCCAGCTCACCCATGTGTTCGATCGCGGCTTCGCCAAACTCTTCCGCAATCATGGGCAGCAGCCGATGACGCACGCGATTCCGAAGGAACGCAGTGTCCCGATTCGATGAGTCATCGCGCCAGCTTTGGCCCCGCTCGCGCAGAAATTCCAACAACCGAGCGCGCCGAAAGCCGAGCAGCGGCCGCACCACCTCGCCCAACACCCGCCCTTGCTCCTCGAAGACAATCCGCGGATGAATACCCGCAAGTCCCCGAATCCCGGTACCACGAAAAATACGGAGCAGCACCGTCTCCGCCTGATCGTCAAGCGTGTGGGCCGTAGCAATTTTCGAAATGCGGCCGTCCCGCGCCAGCTGGCGGAAAAAATCGTAACGCAGTTCGCGCGCCGCCGCCTCCATGCCGGAACCGACGCCGCCCTCAACCCGCGCTTCCCGCACATGAAAATCGAGCCCATGCTGCCGCGCCAGCTTCGCGACAAAGCGCTCTTCCTCGTCCGATTCTTCTCCACGCAGCTTGTGATTCACGTGCGCAACCGACAGCACGATCCCAAGCTCGGCACGCAACTCCAGCAGCAGGCAAAGCAAAGCCACAGAATCCGCCCCGCCGGAGACCGCCACGGCCACCCGGTCCCCCGCCCGCATCGACCCCTGCTTCCGAATTGTCTTTAACAGTTGCTCCGCCAACGCATCCACAGAGAAATGGTACCGGAAACCAGTTCGCAGTTCCCAGTTCTCAGTGGCAACGGTTTGCTGAGAAACAGTTTTCTGCTATGCTGTCCCGCAAATGTGGGGGGCTTCTCGCTGGACTGCTAGATTTCTGCTGCTGGTCATGGTCGCTCCGGCCTTCGGGCCGCTGGCGATGGCGCAGTGTGCTCAGCCGGCAGCCATGCGCTGCTGCATGCGCCAGTCCGCACAATCGGTAACACCGGCCATGCCATGCCATCATGCGATGGCACAGCCGTCCCGGTCCGAATCCTCCGAAACCTCGTTTCAAGCCACCAACAACGGCAACTGCTGTCAGAATCATTGCTGCTGCGGCGCAACCACCTCCGAGTGGGCACAGCCCGCTTCCAGTCTGCTGCCGTTTATAAGTCTTGCGACCGAACCCGCGCGCCCGTCGCCAAACGCGGTTCTTCCCTCAAGCGATATCTCGCGACCAGATTCCGCCCGCGCCCCGCCCCGCAGCTAGGCCCTCATCCCGAACTCTGAAATAGCGACTCCGCTGCGAGCTACGAGCCTCGGGCTGCGAGCGAACCTTACCGTTTGCTTGCAGCTCGTCGCTTCGAAGCTCTTAACACGGCAAATACATTAAGGACCAAACATGACTCGCTTCAAGCTGCTCGCATTCGCTCTGCTGCTGATGAGTCCCGCCGCCTTCGCCAACGTTTACGGCGCCGTCCGCGGCGTCGTGCACGACCCGCAGCATCGCCCCATTCAAGACGCCATGGTGATGCTCAAAGCGAAATCGTCGGAATGGGTAAAAAGCGTCACCACCGACGCCAATGGAGAATTCCAACTCAACGTCGTCCCGGTGGGTGATTATTCCGTCAGCGTCGCCAGTAAGGGCTTCGCGCAAACCACGCAGGATGTCACGGTCATCTCGGGAACCGTGCCGGTCGTTCATTTTCAGCTGCAGTTGGCCGTGGCGAATGAAAAAGTCACCGTCTCCGCTGCACCTGCGGTGGTCGCCACCGACAGCGCCACCCCCACCACCCTGGTCAGCCGCCTCGACATCGAGCGCACTCCCGGAGCCGACGGCACCAACAGCATGGCCATGATCACCGACTACGTCCCCGCCGCCTACGTCACGCACGACATGCTCCACATGCGCGGCGGCCACCAGACCACATGGCTCCTCGACGGCATTCCCGTCATCAACACCGCCATTGCGCAGAATCTTGGCACTCAGTTCGATCCCAAAGATATGGATTACGTGGAAGTTGATCGCGGCAGCTATGGCGCCGAGTTTGGCGACCGCACCTATGGCGTTTTCAACGTCGTGCCCCGCACCGGCTTCGAGCGCAACAACCAGGCCGAACTCACCGTCACCGCCGGCAACTTCTACCAGACCGACGACGCCCTCAGCTTCGGCAGCCACACCGAACGCTTTGCCTATTACGCCAGCGTCAACGCCAACCGCAGCAATCTCGGCCTGCAGCCGCCTGTTCCCCAGGTCGTGCACGATGCGGTCAACGGCGTCGGCGGCTTTGGATCCTTTATCTACAACCTCAATCCCTCCAACCAGCTTCGCCTGATGACCTCGCTCCGCCGCGACTACTTCCAGATTCCTTACGATCCCTTCCCTGATGACATCGAGAACAACCCGGCGAGCGGTCAGTACTCTCCCAGCATCGGCCTGCGCGACGGCCAACACGAGGCCGATGCCGGAGTCCTGTTTACCTGGGTCCACACTTTCAACTCGCATCTCATGACCACGGTGTCGCCGTTCTACCACTACAACAGCGGGGACTACGCCAGTAAGCCCAACGACACTCCCATTGCCACTACGGAAAACCGCGCCTCCACCTATGTTGGAGGTCAGGCCACCTTAGCTGCTAACTACAAGAAGAACGACCTGCAGGTGGGATTCGTCAGCTTCTACCAGAGCGATAACCAGTTCTTCGGCGCCATTTTCAATGACGGTAGCGGAAACTCGCCCATCGCCGATCCCGAGCATCCCACCGCCAACCTCGAAGCCTTCTACATCGACGACAAATTCAAGCCCTTTTCCTGGCTGACGCTTTCCGCCGGCATGCGCCCGACGCGATTCTCCGAAGGAAGCTTTGCCGCCACTTCGACCGCGCAGCCTGTCGACGAGTCCGCCATCAGCCCGCGCTTCGGCGCCACCGTCACCATCCCCCGGCTGCGTTGGACATTCCGCGCTTTCTACGGACACTATTATCAGGCCCCGCCCATCGAGACCGTTTCGGGTCCGGCCCTGATCAGCTACACGCAAGGGCAAGGTCTGGGCTTTATACCGCTCCCCGGTGAGCGCGATGAAGAGCATCAGTTCGGCGTCACCATCCCTTACCGCGGATGGGTCCTCGACGCCGATAACTTTCAAACCAACGTCGCCAATTTTCTCGACCACAACAACATCGGAGCTTCCAACATCTTCTTTCCCATCACCGTTTCCCAAGCCTTGATTCGCGGATGGGAACTCACCCTGCGCTCTCCCCGCTTCGCCCACCGCGCCCAGGTTCATCTTGCCTACTCCAACCAGATTGCCGAGGGCAGCGGCACCATCACCGGTGGCCTCACCGATTTCACGCTCGCTCCCGGGCTCAGCCCGCTCGACCACGACCAGCGCAACACCCTCAACGTAGGCGGCGACGTCAGCCTCCCCTGGCGCTCCTATGCCTCCACCAACGTTTACTACGGCTCCGGCTTCAGCAACGCCTTTCCCGGCGCGCCCTATCCGGGAAATTATCTGCCGCAGCACACCACCTTCGATCTGTCGCTCGGCAAAGATTTCGGGGAACGTTTCACCGCGTCCCTTACGGCGTTAAACGTCGCCAACCGCCGCATCGAGTACGACAACAGCCTGACCTTCGGCGGATATCATTGGAATCTGCCGCGCGAAATCTATGTGCAACTGCGCTACCGGTTTCACTATTCCTTTTTCTGTTCCTTTTCCACTACTGAGATCGATCGGCCGGAGAAGTTTCGGGGGACTGAAATGTATCGACGCGATTTTGCCAAGCAATTGGGAGCTGTACTGTTAACCGGCGGCCTGATCGGCGAAGTTGCGGGCGTACTCACAGGAGTCAAGCCCGTCAACCGCTCAGGCCAATATGCCTCACGCCATGCCTTCCGGCCCGCCGCTCCAGATCGCCATGTTGTTACCCGGGCATGACGGCTCTGGATCTGGTGGCTCCGCAAGCCATCTTCAGCGAACTCATGAACACGCGGGTCGAGCTCGTTTGGAAATCGAAAGAAACAGTCACCAGTGACACTGGGATTCCAATCGTTCCCACCATGACCTTTGCCGACTGCCCAAGCGATCCCGACATTCTATTTGTCGGCGGCGGCACCAAGGGAACATGGGCGCTGATGAACGATCCAGTGGTAATCGGATTTCTTCAGAGCCGTGGCGCGAAGGCAAAGCTCATCACCAGCGTCTGTACCGGATCGCTCGTGCTCGGCGCCGCCGGCCTGCTCAACGGCTACAAAGCCACTTCCCATTGGGTGGCACGCGACTTGCTGCCTCTGTTCGGCGCTACTCCGGTGAACGCCCGCGTGGTGGAAGATCGCAACCGGATCACCGGAGCGGGAGTGACCGCCGGAATGGACTTTGCGCTGCGCATCGCAACCCGGCTGCGCGGCGATGAGTATGCGCAGGCGCTTCAACTCGCCAACGAATACGATCCGCAGCCGCCTTTCAAGGCAGGCAACCCTCAGGACGCGAGCCCGAAGGTCCGCGATTTCGTGAGGGGCTACTACGCCCCCACCATGGAGGAAGCGCGAGTGCAGGCCATGAAAGCTCGCCAGCGGCTCGGCCTGGGGGTTGGGAATTGGACGGAGATGAGGTAAATTCGAAATCGTCCGTTTCGCTCTCACATCAGTCATACTGTTGCTGACCCTATCTGTAAGCTGCAATCGCACCAGGAAGTATCCGCTGCAAGGGGAGGTAGTCGCTAAGAACGCAGCAACCAGCGAGATTACGGTGAACCATGGAGACATTCCAGGCTTCATGGCAGCCATGGCAATGCCCTACCGCGTCAAAGACCCCGCGGTTATCCAAGAACTTGAGCCCGGCGACAAAATCGCAGCGGAAGTGGTTGTTGGCAAAGATCCGAGCGACTATTGGCTGGAAGACGTGCGCATCACCGATGAATCGGGGCGCGGCAAGGTCAAACCGCCGACTGCGCCGCAGATGCTCATGCCCGGAGAGCGAGTTCCCGACTTCACTCTTGTCAACCAGGACGGTCGCAAGATTCGCCTTTCAGATTTCGCCGGCAAAGCCTTGCTGGTCACCTTCATCTACACGCGCTGCCCCATGCCGAAATTCTGTCCCCGCCTGAGCAGCCAATTTGCCCGGATTCACAATGAACTCAAGAAGAACCCGGAAGATTACGGCAAGACCCACCTGCTGACCATTAGTTTTGACCCGAAATATGACACCCCCGCCGTTCTCCGTAAGTACGGTCTTGCCTATCTGGACGGCGACGAGGGCGGTTTTTCCCAGTGGGATTTCGCTTCCACAAATCCGACCGATCTACGCCGCCTTGCCAAAGCCTTCGGCCTTGAATACGAGGAAGAACAGAATCAGATAACCCACAGCATGAGTATCGTGTTGATTGCGCCCAACGGGACGGTGGCGAAGTTCTGGTCCACGAATTGGACCTGGACGGAGCTGCTGGAGAACCTGCAGCATGCCGCCCAAGCCATTGGGCAGAGGGGCAAGTGATGGTTCGTGGACTATTGCTGCTGGCCAGTCTCTGGGCCGCGTTCATCTTGCTGGCTTGCCAAAAAAAGCAGGCGGCGAGCGCACAGCCGAGCAACGCCGAGATTGAAGGTGAATGGCTTTACGACAACAACTGCGGCGAGTGTCACGAAAATCCGCAACCGGACTTGCACAAGCAACCCCCGAGCTTGCACGGACTGTTTCGTCGAGGATCGCTCCCGAGTGGCGCTCCGGCAACCGCGGCGCAGATTCGCACGACAATCATCGAGGGCCGAGGTACGATGCCTGCTTTCGATCAGCGTTTACGCGAGGAAGATATCGACAATCTCCTCACGTACCTCCGAACGCTGAATTGACGCAACTCACGGATGTATTTTCTACCTGGGGGCCGGTGTAAGCTTGCGGGAAGAGCCGAGCGCTGGCGGCGATCGCTGGTTTGGCCGCATCGAACCAACTAGAGCGGCGCAGATTCGTTTGACGCTGTTCCGGTACGCTCCGTATAATCTAGGGCGTCCACACCCTGATCACCACGCTTGCGGTTTCTGCGTGAACAGAGCCCGGTGGCGTGCGCGTCTTGCGCGCTCGCGGCGCTGGCTCCAAGTCTCAGGTCTGTGTTTCGGTTCTACGACTGATTAGCTCGGGTTGCGATCCGTCTCGTTGAGCCCAGCGAGCTGAAAGCTTCCAGCATTCCTAAAATCCGAAGGAGTTCAAAAGGATCCAAATGATTAAGAAGTTTGTCCGCGTTACCGTTGCTGTAATGTTCGGCCTTTCCATCTTGGCTCTGGCCCAAACCACCCCCGCTGCCGGCGTTCCGGCGGCGGCCACCCCACCTGACTCGCCCTCGGCGGCTGCTGTGGCCGCGGCCAAGGCTACTGGAACCAAAGTCGGCACCATCAACATCGAACAGGCGATCTTCGCCTCCAACGAAGGACGACGCGATTTCGAGGCGCTGAGCAAGAAGTTTGAGCCCAAGCAGAACGAATTGAAGGGCTTGGCCGACGAAATTGACAGCCTCAAGAAGCAGCTGAATGCTCAGCAGGACAAGCTGAATGAGGAATCGCGCGACAGGCTGGTAAAGCAGATCGAAGTCAAGCAGAAGAGTTTCGATCGTGCCACCCAGGATGCGCAGGAAGATTTCCAGAGCCAGCAGGGCGAGATCGGAAATAAAATCCTCACCCGCATGGCGCCACTCATCGTGAAGTACGCCAGCGACAGCGGCTACGGCATGATCCTCGATACATCCCAGCAGTGGCCGCGTGGTCCGGTGATCTGGTACGGACCGGCCGTGGACATCACGCAACCGATCGTGGAAGCTTTCAATGCTCAATCCGGCGTTCCGGCTCCGGCTGCCGGATCTACAGCTCCCAAGCCTGCGGCAAAACCGGCAACCGCCCCTGCCAGCAAACCCGCTGCGCCCGCGACCAAGCCGCCGGCAACCACTCCGCCGAAACAGTAGCGACACCGCTCGGGCAGTTTCAGTTCCAAGTTATTGATTAAGACCGCGTGCAGACGCGGTCTTTTTTTATTTGCCTTGCTTCCCGCTCAGGATCAAATCGCAAGCCACAGGTGTCTGTAGGGGTAACGGGCCCCGTAGCGGAGGAACACCATATGTTCAACACACTCGAAAGCACCTGGGACCAGTCTGCCCGGCGGGGACGAGCCACCATCGCTTCCTTCGCCATGCAGGCTCTTGCATTGAGCCTGCTGCTCGCCATTCCGTTACTCACAGTTCAGGGACCACCCATGCTGCGGTGGTTTGAAGGGCCGATTATCACGCCACCCCCAGCTCCTGCGCCGCCAGCGAGAGGACCTCGGCCAATTCATTCTTCGAACATCAGCCAAGGCGGACAACTGCTGGAGCCGCCAACCATTCCAAACTCCATCGCAAATCTGAATGAACAACCGATGGCGTCTTCGCCGGATGTAAGCGGCCTCGGCGTGGAAGGAGGCACCGACACAAGCAGACATGGAGTGTGGCGTTCGGTCGGCACTTCAGTCGATGTTGCTCCACCGCCTTCTCCTGCGCCCGCGCATCCGTTGATCGTCTCGCACTGGGCGGAAGGCAACCTCATCTACCGCGTGCAGCCGGTCTATCCCCCACTCGCGCGCCAGGCGCGCATTCAGGGCACAGTCGAATTACGGGCGATCGTCAGCAAGGCGGGGATGATCGAGAATCTGGCCGTGGTCAGCGGACACCCCATGCTGGTCAAGTCGGCGGTGGAAGCGGTCCGGCAATGGCGCTACCGTCCGTATCTGCTCAACAACGATCCCATCGAGGTAGAGACGGAAATTACGGTGAACTTTGTGTTATCGGGCAACTAGCAACGTGTGCCCGGAAGTTGGATTCGTATCAGGGCATCGCTTTAGCGATGCCGACTGTCGAATCAAACGCCCCTTTAGGGGCCGCGGCGAAAGTCGATTTCACCCGCCTTACCATCAGCAGTTAACAGCGCGAAGCGGCGCGCTCGCTATAATCGGCTACGTGAACCCGCCGCGTCCCGATTTGTCGCACCTACCCGACCCCCTCGGAACCGATTCGAAATCAAACGCCCCTTTAGGGGCCGGCGGCGAAGATCAGCCTGACCACGGGCCCTTACCATCAGCAGTTAACAGTGCGCGGCGGCGCGCTCGCTATAATCGGCTACGTGAACCCGCCGCGTCCCGATTTGTCGCACCTACCCGACCGCCGCTCGCTGATTCTCGATGGCCGCACCTGGGCGGAAGTTTCTCTGGCTGCGTTAGGCGAAAATTTTCATGCCATCCAGAAGCACGTCGGCGCAGGCGTCACCATTTGCGCAGTGGTCAAGGCCGATGGTTACGGCCACGGGGCCATCGAATGCGCCCTCGCGCTCGAAGCCGAAGGCGCTCCCTGGCTCGGCGTCACTGACGCCGCCGAAGGCCGCGCCCTGCGCAGCGCCGGCATCTGGACTCGCATCCTCCTCATGACCGGCATCTGGAAGGGCGAAGAGGACGGCATTGTCTCCCACAATCTCACGCCTACGATTTGGGAAACATGGCACGTCGAGCGCCTGGAAAAGGCTGCGAAGAAGCAGCAGATCAACCTGCCCGTGCACTTGAAAGTTGACACCGGCATGAACCGCCTTGGCGCCAGGATCGAGGGCCTGCCGCAACTCTGCGAAAAACTCGCTGCTTGCGGACACCTGCACCTCGAGGGCGTGAGCACGCACTTCGCGTCGGCCGAAGTGCTGGATGCAGAAGACGCTCCGCGCCAGATGAAACGATTTGAAGAAGCGCTCGCCGTGCTTGCTGCTCATGGATTGCACCCTCCGCTCGTGCACATGGGCAATTCCGCCGCCGTGAGCGCTCGTCCCGAAACCTGGAAGACCATGGTGCGTCCGGGCATTCTTCTCTATGGGTATTCGCTTCCTATTTTGCGCGGCGGCGAAATTGTCGATAAGCCTTCGCTCCCGCTCGTTCCAGTACTAACGTGGAAAACGCGTGTTCTCACTGTAAAGGATGTTCCAGCCGGAGAAGCGGTCGGCTACATGGGCAGCTACATCACGGGCAAAAGTACCCGAATCGCCGTGCTCCCGGTTGGTTATGCTGACGGCTATCCACGCCTGCTCTCCGATCGCGCCCGCGTGATCGTCCGCGGCGAGTACGCGCCGGTCGTAGGCCGTGTTTCGATGGACCTCACGATGGTGGACGTCGGCCATATTTCTGGCATTGCTGTAGGAGACGAAGTGATCCTGATCGGCGCCCACAAGGGCAAGAGTGTCGATGCCGTCGAACTGGCTCGCCTGTGCGAGAGCGTTCCCTATGAAATCCTGTGCGGCATCTCGCAGCGAGTGCCGAGAGTGTATCGCTGAGCAGTCGGCATTCAGCACATGCATTCAGGGTCGCCATTACCACCCTGCGAACACGATTCGTATCAGGGTATCGCTTCAGCGATACCGGAAGTGCCCTCAAAACCTGATGCCCCTTTAGGGGCTGGCACCGAAAGAACTACTGAATGCTGAGTGCCGACTACTGAGTGCCGAATTCCGCCGTTGAACTGACTCCGGTCGCCAATCGCGCTCCGTTGTTGTATTTCTAGAATAGACATGCCCACGCGCTACGCGCAATGGATGTACGACTGGGAGACCCGGCTCACGTCGGTGGACAATAACCGCGTGGTGCGTCCGCTGGACTGGGGACTGGATTGGACTCACAACTGGCCGGGCAGCAACGGCGGGCCTGCGGGACAAGGCTCCCGAGATTTATTGGAGTATTTTTGCCGTTTCAACGACCGCATCGTTCGGGCAAGCGACGACTTCTATTCTTACCAGAAGCCGTCGGATTTCCGCGTGGAGCGCCGCGAGGTTCAGGTGTTCAGCACGCGCGAAGTGCCCGACCCGCGCCTCGAAGAAAAAATTCGCGGCACGCATGCCGAGTTCCTGCGCTTCACCTCGCCTGTGGTAACGCCTTATCCGGAAAATAATCTGGTGAACGCGCGTTGGTTCCCGGCACGTGGACGCCGCGCCGTGGTTCTCCTGCCGCATTGGAATTCGGATGCGATTTCCTACACCAGCCTGTGTCGCGTACTGAACTGGATGGGCATTGCGGTGCTGCGGCTGTCCATGCCGTATCACGACATTCGCCGTCCGGCCGAGGTCTACCGCGCCGACTATGCCGTTTCCGCAAACATTGGACGTACGCTCGATTCAGTGCGCCAGGGCGTGATCGACGTGCGCTGTTGTCTAGACTGGCTGGAAGCGCAGGGCTACAACCGGCTAGGAATCGTCGGGACGAGCCTCGGATCGTGCTATGCGTTTATCGCCGCCGCGCACGATCCACGGATTCAGGTGGCTGCCTTCAATCACGCTTCGACTTACTTTGCCGACGTGGTGTGGCACGGGCAGTCCACGCGCCACATCCGCGAAGGACTGGAAACGGCCATTAGCCTGGAAAACCTACGAAACGTCTGGCGCGCCGTCAGCCCCATGGTGTACTTCGACAAGTTCTCGCGCTGGCCGCGCCGTTCGCTCATTATCTACGCCAAGTACGACATGACCTTCCTGCCGGAATTTTCCGAGCAGGTGGTCAAGGAATTCCAGAAGCACAACCTGGATCACAAAGTCGTCGTCCTGCCCTGCGGGCATTACACCATGGGCGAGACTCCGTACAAATACATGGACGGGTGGCAGCTGGTCAGTTTTCTGCGGACGGCGTTCGACTAGCTGGTGATGGCGGGCCCTGCTCTCAGCGAACCGAGGCAGTCGTGAGACGCTTTGGCCCGGCCGCCAGTATGTGCTCGGGACACTCAGACATCATCAGCTTGAAGTTTTCGATGAAACGCGCCGCCAGCGCATCGTACTTGTAAAAATACTCCTCCCGGCTGGGCCACGTGTTCGCCGGATCCAGAATCCGTGACGGAACCCCTTCGCATTCGACTGGCACATCGAAGCCAAAGACCGGATCTTTCTTATACTCCACCTTGAGCAATGAGCCGCTGAGCGCCGCATTGAGCAGCGCGCGCGTGTAATGGATGCTGATGCGCTTGCCCACGCCAAACGGTCCTCCCGTCCAACCCGTGTTCACCAGCCACACGTGGGCGCCGTGCTTTTGGATCTTTTGCTTCAGCAGCTCCGCGTACGCCAGCGGATGATGCACCATGAACGGGCCACCGAAGCACGTGCTGAACGTCATCTCGGGTTCCACCCCAAGCCCGATCTCGGTGCCGGCAATCTTGCTGGTGTAGCCGGAAATGAAATGGTAAATCGCCTGATCCGGGCTGAGCCTGGAGATGGGCGGCATCACGCCCGAGGCATCGCAGGTGAGAAAGATAACGTTCTGCGGGTGCCCGGCGCGCTTTTCCGGCAGGTGATTCGCGATATAGGAAAGCGGATAAGCCGCCCGCGTATTCTCCGTGATGGTGTCGTCGTTCAGGTCCAGATGCCGCGAGACGTTATCGAAGGTGACGTTTTCCAGCACGGTCCCAAACTGCCGCGTACAGGCATAAATCTGCGGTTCGGCCTCGGGCGAAAGACGGATCACCTTGGCATAGCAGCCATCTTCGAAGTTGAACACTCCGTTGTCGCTCCAGCCATGCTCGTCGTCGCCGATCAGGCGCCGCTTGGGGTCGGCGGAAAGTGTCGTTTTCCCGGTCCCCGAAAGCCCGAAGAAAATTGCGACATCGCCCTCTGCGCCGACGTTGGCCGAGCAGTGCATGGAGAGCACGCCCTGCAGCGGCAACAGGAAGTTCAATACCGTAAAGATGGTCTTCTTGATTTCTCCGGCATAGCTGGTGCCGCCAATGATGGCCAGCCGTTCCCGGAAATTGATAATGATGAACGTTTCCGTGCGTGTGCCGTCCACCATGGGTGAGGCCTGAAACCCGGGCGCTGCGATCACGGTGAATTCGGGCATGTGATGTCGCAGGGCATCCTCACCCCGAACCTTCAGGAACATGGTGCGCGCAAACAAACTGTGCCACGCCTTTTGCGTGATGATGCGGATGGGCAAGCTGTACTCCGGGTCGGCTCCCGCGAAGCAGTCCTGCACAAACACATCGCGCCCCTGCAAGTAGCCCTGCAGGCGCGCCAGCAGCGCGCTGAAATTCTCGCTGGTCACGGGCCGGTTGTACTGGCCCCACCAGATCTTCTCCTCGGTCGATTGCTCGCGTACCACGAACTTGTCGGCTGCGGCGCGCGCCGTGTGTTTGCCCGTGTCCACCACGAGCGGTCCCAGGTGCGAGAGACTGCCCTCGGAACGGAAAATGCTCTCCTCATAGAGTGCCGGCGTCGGCAGATTCCAGTAGGCACGCCGCAGATTCACCAGCCCATGGTTGGCGAGGCCGTAGGCACTGGCCAGCTTCCCTGCCTCTTTGACCGCGGGAGACTGCACGTCGAGGTAGATGTTCATTGCCAATCCCTCACAAGTTTGCGGTCGCCGAGGTACAGTTCGTTGGCCGAATTCGGATCAAGCGCCCACTTGATGCGATCCAGACCCTCGGTGACATCGCGGATGGTGCCGCAGTAACTCAGCCTCAGATGCCCCTCGAAGCCGAATTCCTTGCCCGGCACCGTGACCACCCGCACTTTCTCCAGCAGGAAATTCGAGAGCTTCTGCGAATCCTTCATATATGCGCTGAAATCCGGGAAGCAGTAAAACGTGCCTTCCGGCTTGTGAACTTTGACGCCGTCGAAAGCGTGCAAGCGCTCCATCATCACGTTCCGGTTGTTCTCCAGCGTGACCCGCAGGCTGTCGACCGACGACTGCACTCCGTTGAGCGCCCCCACGGCTGCCCACTGCCCTGGAGAAGATGGCCCGGAGGTCTGTTGCGACTGGATGGTCGCCATGGCCTCGATCAGCGGCTGGTTGGCGATCGCCCAACCGATGCGGAACCCGGTCATGGCATACATTTTCGATACGCCGTTGATCACCACCACCTTCGATTGCTCGAGTGGCGCCTTCATAAAGTCGTAGCCGATGGGTGCGCTCTTGCCGTCGAACACCAGCCGGTTGTAGATGTCGTCCAGGATGAGATAAATGCTCCGCTTTTCGCAAAACTCGACCATCTCCTGGACAAAATCCTTCGAGTACATGGCGCCCGACGGGTTATTCGGACTGTTCAGAATGATGGCTTTGGTGTAGGAGCCGCACGCGTCCGCCATTTCTTTGACGGTTGGGAAAAAAGTCCCGTCCTCCGCCGTGACCGCCACCGGAACACCGCCCGCCAGCTTCACCATCTCCGGATAGCTCACCCAGTAGGGAGCCGGAAAAATCACTTCTTCCTTCGGATCCAGAATGGCGTGCAGCAGCACCATCAGCGACTGCTTCGCGCCGCCCGAGGCGATCACGTTGTGTGCCGACACGATCTTCTTGTAGTGCTCTTCGGTATAGCGAACGATGGCTTTCTTCAGCGCAGGGATCCCGTCGGGCGCCGTGTACCGGATTTCTCCGGTGTTCAGCAGTGCCGCGCAGTTGATCACTGCATCAATCGGGGCCTTGCTCTTGGGTTCGCCCCCTCCCAGATGAATGATGGGCTCTCCTTTGTCGCGGAGTAGAGCCGCAGTTTCATTCAGCTTGAGAGTTGCCGACTCCCGGATGGACCGGGCAAGCTGACTAAGACTCATGGCGTTGGTTCCTTCCTTCGGGACATTAGATCAAAGACTTACCACCTTAGTTGTGGCGGCCATCACATCCCTATGTGACCCCCGTCCCTCTTTGCCAGCCATCTTGGTGCTAGCATTTCTTGTTGACCGGCTCCCTCAACCAGGAGGATAGCGAATGCTGAGTGGTCAAGAGCTAGCGAAAATCGAACGCTACATGCGCGAGGAGCACCGTAAGGATCTCGAAGCCTTGGAGAGGCTCAAGCGGTTTCTCCCGGAGAATGAAAGCGCTCCGGCTGACAGCCCGATAAGCGGACCTCAACCTGAACATATCGACAGAGAATCCGCGGACGCCTCCAACGACTTGGCGGATTTTATGTACCAGCGGGAGTTGTAGCGTAGCGCCTCGGTTGGACATTTTTCCGATAGTCGTCGCCGCTTTGTTCGCGGCCTTTCGCGGACAGAACAGTCCGCGCCGCAGTAAAATAGCCTTCGGTATCCAACCATGAAAAATTCCTCGATGTCCCGCCCGCTCTATGAAGTTGATCCTGAGATTTCGAACGCTATCGACAACGAAGTTCGCCGCCAGCATGAAGGGCTGGAGCTGATCGCCTCCGAAAATTTTGTCAGCGAAGCCATTCTTGAGGCTGCCGGGTCCGTGTTCACCAACAAGTATGCGGAAGGCTATCCCGGCAAGCGCTATTACGGCGGATGCGAGTTTACCGACGTCGTCGAAAATCTGGCGCGGGAGCGTGCCAAAAAACTGTTTGGCGCGGAGCATGCCAACGTGCAGCCGCACTCCGGTTCGCAGGCGAATCAAGCCGCTTACGCGGCCGTGCTGCAGCCTGGCGACACGATTCTTGGGTTGAATCTGGCTCACGGCGGCCACCTCACACATGGACATCCTCTGAATTTCTCGGGCAAGACCTACAAGATTGTTCCCTACGGCGTGACCAGGGAAACCGAGACGATCGATTACGACGAACTGGAAAAGCTCGCCACGGCCGAGCATCCGAAGCTGATTATTGGCGGCGGCAGCGCTTATCCGCGGATCATTGATTTTGCCCGCATGCGCAAGATTGCGGACAAAGTTGGCGCGCTCTATCTGGTCGATATGGCGCACTTCGCGGGACTGGTAGCAGGTGGAGCGCACCCCTCGCCGGTGCCCCACGCGCACATTGTGACTTCGACCACGCACAAGACGCTGCGTGGGCCGCGCGCCGGCATGATCCTGAGCAAGCAGGAATTTGCCGCGCCAATCGATAAGACGGTCTTCCCCGGAATCCAGGGAGGTCCTCTGGTGCACATCATTGCCGCCAAGGCGATTTGCTTCCTCGAGGCATCGCAACCCAGTTTCCGCGACTACGCTCGGCAGGTCGTGGCCAATGCCAAAGTGATGGCCGAGACGTTGGCCGCCGACGGCTACCGCATCATCTCCGGTGGGACGGACACGCACCTCATGCTGGTGGACGTTTTCGCGAAGGGCATGCTGGGGAGCGAGGCGGAGAAAGCTCTGGGCGAGGCCGGCATTACGGTCAACAAGAACGCGATCCCGTTCGACGTGAATCCGCCAATGAAGCCGAGCGGAATTCGCATTGGCAGTCCGGCCGTGACCACGCGCGGCATGAAGGAAGCGGAGATGCGGCAGATCTCGCACTGGATTTCGGAAGCGCTCGATCATCGGACGGACGCTGCCGTGCTATCCAAGATCCGCAAGCAGGTGTTGGGACTGGCCGAGGCGTTCCCGCTCTACGCCGAGCGGCGCGCGCGAGCCGAAGTCAGGGCTTAGTCCTAACAAGTTGTCATCCTGAGCGCAGCAATTCCGTTCGCGAAGCGAACGGAATTGCGGAGTCGAAGGACCCCTATGCGACAAGCGCACTCGCCAATTAAGCGAATTCCCTGTGTTCCCCAGTCCTCCCTGTGGTTAAATTCAACCTGTGAGAGTAGCCATCGACATCCGTCGCATGACGGAATTCGGGGTGGGTACCTACATCCGGAACGTAGTCCGCACCCTGGCGCGCCTGGACCGCGACAACAAGTACTTCCTCATCGGGTCGCCGGCGAAAGTGGCGGAATGCGGCCCGCTGCCGCCGAATTTCCACGCGGTCCCTCTTGCCGGGCGCGATGACGCGCTCAAAGGGAATCTCGATTTCCGGGCGATCGTGCGGCGGTTGGGCTGCGACGTGGTCCACATCCCGCACCTGTTCTGGATTCCGCGCGGCTTGAGTTGTCCTTATATTCTCACCGTGCACGACCTGCTGGAGCACATGTATGGTTCGCGAAACTCTTCCAGTTTACGGCGCAGCCTGCATTTTTACCTGACGCGGCGCGTGCTGCGCCGGGCAGCGCGCGTAATCGCGGTATCGCAATTCACCAAGAACGAAATCGAAAAACTGCTGGCCATCCCGGATGCCCGTATCGAAGTGGTGTACAACGCGATTGATGAGCGTTTCCTGCGCGGCCATGCCACCGACGCGGACCTCGATCTCATTGCCCGGCGCTATCTGGTGAACTATCCCTTCATTCTGTATGCGGGCGCGATCCGGCCGCACAAGAATGTGGTGCGCATCATCGAAGCGTTTTCGGCGCTGAAGAGCGAACTGCAGAAGGAACAACAGTTCCAGGATCTGAAGCTCATCATTATCGGCGACGATCTTTCGAGCCATCCCCGGCTGCGGCGCACGGTGGTGCGCAGCGGGGTGCAGAACGACGTGCGCTTCCTCGGATTTGTGCCCATCGAAGTGCTGCGCATTTTTTATGATGTGGCGAAGGTTTTTGTGTTTCCATCGCTCTACGAGGGATTTGGCTTGCCCCCGCTCGAAGCCATGGCCCACGGAACCCCGGTGGTCACTTCGAACACTTCGAGCCTGCCGGAAGTTACGGGGAACGCGGCGCTGCTGGTGAATCCGGAAAACGTGTTTGAGATCCAGCGGGGCTTGCAACGCGCGCTGCTCGATCCGGTGCTGCGCGCGCAGATGAGGCAACGCGGCTATGAACAAGCGCAGCGCTTCTCCTGGACTGCTTCGGTGTCGAGGATTCTTGAGATTTACCGCGAAGTGGCCGGCGCCCGTGTTGCCCGCAGGGTCGCCGCGGACTGAGGTTGTGTGGTGGAGATTGTGTGGTGGCGGGGCTCAGCCCCGCCCAGACGGGGCTCAGCCCCGTCCCCACACTCCCGTATAATGACAATTCCCGCGATGAATTCTGGCGCTACAGCCAATCTCGACCATCCGACAACTGAGAAGGCGATCCCCCCAACAATGACCCGTCCGAACGGATTTTTCTCCGACTGGCGAATTTGCGTGCTGGCGTTGATTGCGTTGTGGGCGGTCATCTACATGGCCGGACTGTCTCGTCCCGCCTTGCTCGACGATGCGGACACGGTGCATGCCGAGGCGGCGAAGGAAATGGTGCAGCGCCACGACTGGGTGACGCTTTACGCCAACGGCGTCCGCTATCTGGAAAAAGCGCCGCTGATGTATTGGGGTGTCGCTACCAGTTACACGCTGTTCGGCGTCAGCGAGTGGAGTACCCGTTTTCCTCTCGTGCTGGGCGTGCTGGCGATGATTCTCTCCACGTACGGTTTGGGACGCTGGGCTTTGGGAGACGAAGGCGGATTCGATTCCGGGCTGGTGCTGGCAACCGCGCTTGGACCGTATCTTTTTACGCGCTTTCTAATTCCGGACGTGGCGGTGGGCCTTTGGTTAACCCTGACCTTCTGGCTTTTTCTGGTATCGCTGGAGCAAGAGAGACCTGAGCGCTGGACCTGCTGGGGACTCGCCGCCGTGTGCGCGCTCAACGTGCTTACCAAGGGATTGATCGGACTGGTGTTTCCGGCAGGAGCCATCGGGCTTTATCTTCTGCTGACGGGAAATCTGAGGCACTTGCTGAAACTGCGGCTCGTTTCCAGCGCGCTGGTGTTTTTCGCAGTCGCTGCGCCGTGGCACATTCTGGCGGCGCTGCGAAATCCGGCGCAGGGGAACGTCCGCGGGTTTCTGTGGTTCTACTTCGTCAACGAGCACATCCTGCGTTTCCTCAACCGGCGCGTTCCGCGCGACTACGACACAGTTCCGCTACTGCTGTTCTGGGTGTTGCTGGTTTTGTGGCTGATTCCCTGGACCGTTTTTCTTCCCCAGTCGCTGCAGGAAGTGCCGCGAAGGTGGCGCGAGTTCCGGTCGCAGATGTCGCGGCGCCAGCGTGCGTATCTTCTGTTCTTCTTGTGGAACCTGGTAATCGTAGGCTTCTTCAGCCTCTCGACGCGGCAGGAATACTACACCATTCCCGCCATTCCGGGGATGGCATTGCTGGTCGGCGGGTGGTTGCAACGCGAGAGAACTTCTGCAGCTGACAGTCCCGAACGGCGCGGTGGGCGAATTTCATCGGCGGTGCTGTTGGTCACGGGCGTCATCATCGCCGCGGTTGGCTTTGCCTTGCTCCTTTTCTCGAAGCCACCCGCTCCCGGCGCCGACCTCTCGGACCTGTTGCGGAAACATCCGCAGGACTACGCACTGTCCTTCGGCCATTTTCTCGATTTAACCCCGCAGGCAATGGGGGCATTCCGTGTGCCCTTGTTCGGCTTTTCGCTCGCATTTCTGCTGGGAGCGGTCGCCAACTGGATTCTGCGCCGTCGCGATCGGGCGGGAGCGGGAATGTTGCGCTGGTGGCGATGATGGTGATCGTGCTGGCGTGCGTGCGGATTGCGTTCGGGATTTTCTCGCCGATTCTTTCCTCGAAGGATCTGGCGCTGGCGATTCGCGAGCAGTACCGGCCCGGCGATCAGATCGTGGTGATAGGGCTGTATGAAAATGCGTCCTCGCTGAATTTCTACACCGGAATCCCGTTGCACAGTTTGCGATCGCCCGGCGGCAACATGTGGTACGGTACGCAGTTTCCGGGAGCGCCGCGGGTTTTCGAGACGCAGGCTTCGTTCGTTGAGATGTGGAATGGTCCACACCGCGTTTTCTTGTGGGCCGAAGAGGAGGATCCGCCGGCGTTGCGCGGATTGCCGCGCTATGAGGTCGCACGGCGCGGAGGCAAGATTATTTTTTCTAATCGACCGGTGACGCCGGCTTAGTGATAGTCAACCGCCCGTCTTTCAGATCGAAGACCTCGCCGCGCCAGTGGATGCGATTCCCCATAAAACCTGCAGCCCAGACCAGCGGCGCAATCAGGTCCCGCAGCGGCAGCAGGAAAATGTTGCGGAGCACTTGGCGATCATGGAGCACGGCCTCCGCAGCGACGAACCCGCCGGCCAGCCGTAAAGCCAACGTCAGCGCGAAGAGTCCCCACCCCCACAGAGCGCCCCGGGCAGTCAGCAGCGTCAGCAATGCCCAGGGCAGGCCGAACGTGAAAAGCAATCCGGCGTATCCCCAGCGACGGGCATCTCGAATGGTTCGCGACCAACGCAGTTGATGCTGAAAAAACTGCCGCAGCGTGTAGGCAGGCAGAAATGTGGTGACGGTTGCCGCGCTCAGTTCGACTTTCTTTCCCGTGGACGCGATGCGCCGGCCGAGTTCATAGTCGTCGGCCAGATAGTCCAGCAGGGTTTCGAAGCCCCCGATGGCTTCGAGATCGCGGCGGCGAAACGCCAGCGTTGAACCCAATCCAAAGTGCAATCCCTTCTCAAGAAACCTGGCGCTCAGCACGCCCGGCACAAAGTCGGTGCTGATGCCCAAGGCTTCGAGGCGCGAGCCAAGCGTTGGACTAGCGACGGTTGGGCCAGCGACGCCGCGATAAAGGCAGGTCACCAATCCCACGGAATTGTCGGCGAGCGGCGTGATCACCCTCCGCAAATAATCCGCAGGGACACGAATGTCGCTGTCATTCACCAGCAGGAGTTCGTGGCGTGCCGCCGGCAGCATCTGCACCAGATTGCTGACTTTGATATTTGTTCCCAGAACGCGATCGCACACCATCAGCTCAATCGCAAGCTTGGAATATTTCGACTGGAGCTTCCGCACCACCTCGATGGCGGGATCCGCAGGATCGCTGACTCCGAAGATCATTTGAATTTGAAATTGCGGATACTCCTGCTCGCAGTGACTGCAAAAGCTCTCCCAGATCTCAGGATCGACACCCTTTAAGGGCTTGAGGATGGAGACTGGAGGAAGTTGGCTCTCCGCCAGCGGGGGCTCCTTCAGCCTCTTGCGCCTGTCGCGGAGGAAACTAGCCAGCCCCAGCGCAGAGAGCAAGTAGAAAAAACAACTGCCAAGGGTTCCGACTATGGCTACCACTTCGAGTAGCGCTCTGGGAGTTGGCGGCATGTGAATCGCAAGAATAAACCGTGAGGACCCTCAACCGCGAATGGTTTGGGTAGCGCGGACACTCTTGTCCGCGCTGCGTGCAGCATCGAAAAGGCTCGCGGACAAGAGTGTCCGCGCTACCCATGCCTACTGACTGGCGGCTGCTTACTCGTAGCGCAGCGACTCGATGGGATCGAGGTTGGCCGCCTTCCACGCCGGATAGATTCCAAAGACCAAGCCCACCGCAGCCGAGGCGCCGAAGGCAAACATCGACCAGTACATCGACATGGTCGCCGGAAGCGACGGGAACGCAACCGGAACAATCGCAGTGATAAGAGCACCGAGCAAAAGCCCGATCACGCCGCCCACGGCCGTAAGCATGACCGCTTCCAGCGTGAACTGCACCAGGATGTCGCGTTTGCGGGCTCCCATGGCTTTGCGCACTCCGATTTCGCGGGTGCGCTCGGTCACCGAAACCAGCATGATGTTCATCACCCCCACGCCGCCCACGATCAGGCCCACGCTCGAAACCGCGAACATGAAGATGAAGATCATGCTCGTGATCTGATTCCACACGTCGGAAATCGAGTCTTGCGTGAAGATGGCAAAGTTATCCGGTTTCTCGGTCGGAACCCGCCGGCGCCGCCGCAGTAACTCGCGCATTTCGTCGATGGCTTTCGGCATGTCGTCGTGCGAGGTGGCCTTGACGCTGATCCAATATTGCTTGAGTTCGGGATGCAGCTTGCGGAACGTCGTCAGTGGGAATGAAACTTTGTTGTCGTCGGGATTCTTCCCTCCGCCGAACACACTCTTCCGGATCTTCTCCACCCCGATCACGGTAAACAGCTGGCCTTCGATGTCCAGCTCTTTGCCCAGCGGTTGCTCACTCGGGAAAAGCTCTTCCGCGGTATCGTGGCCGAGCACGATGACCGGAGCGTGGCGTTCTTCATCGATATCGCTGAACCAGCGGCCGGAGTCCAGCGTGACGTCAATGACGTCCTTGTAGGAAGTGGTGTCGCCTTCCAGAATGGTCTGCTTGGCCTTGCGGTCCTTGTATTTGACCGAGTAAGTACCACTGCCGAATTCCGGGTGCACATATTGCACGCTGACGCTGACGGCTTTCACGTGCGGCAGATCCTGCATCGCCATGGCGTCATCGAAGGTCAGTTCCTTGCGGGTGCGCATCTCTTCCGTTGGGCGTCCGAAGACGACCGGGTCCATGTGGAACGCAAAAATGATATTGGACCCTAGACTGCTGATGACCTGGCTCACGTTGTCGTTCAGGCCGCGCACAATCGACGAAATCCCGATGACGACGGCCACTCCGATCACGATGCCCAGCACGGTCAACGACGACCGCATTTTGTTGCTGCGGATCGTGTCCACCGCCATGTTCAGCCCTTCTCCGAGTTCGCCCTTGACTAGCATCGCACTCCCAACCCTGTCATCCTGAGCGGAGCCACATCATCCGCAAAGCGGATGATGTGGCGGAGTCGAAGGACCCCTACCCAACCCGCTCCGCTTCCTGAACACGCGTTCTTCATACTTTCTGGATGTTGCATTCGCTCATGTCGGACCGTGGCTAATCCCTTTCTTAGGTTTCAAATCGCAACGCCGCGATCGGGTCCAGCGTAGCCGCCCGCCGCGCCGGATACACTCCAAAGAAAATTCCGACGCTGGCGGCCACAAATAGTCCCGCCGCGACTGCCCAGAGTTTGATCGCAGAGGGCATGCCGATGGCCAGCGTAACGCCCTTGGCGATGCCGATTCCGAACAACACGCCGAGCGCGCCGCCCAGCAGGGCCAAGGCGACAGACTCGATCAGAAACTGCAGCAGGATGTCGCCGCCGCGTGCCCCCATGGCCTTGCGGATGCCAATCTCCCGGGTCCGTTCCGTCACCGAAACCAGCATGATGTTCATGATGACGATCCCGCCCACCACCAGCGAGATGGCAGCAATTCCGATCATGGCGTAAAAAAAAGTCCCGCTGAAATTCGACCAGATACTCAGCAGGCTGTCGTTGGTTTCTATATCGAAATTGTCCTCGTCGCCAGGGTGAACGTGGCGGCGGGCGCGCAGAACGGCGCGCGTTTCATCCATCGCCTCGTCGAATCCGGCGCCGCTGGCCGCAGCCTTGCCCGAGATGCGGATGCTGGTGTGAGTGCCATTCTGTTTCTGATACGAGGTGATGGGCATGATCGCATAGTTATCCAGGCTCTGGCCAAGCGTCTTGCCCTTGCGTTTGCCGACGCCGATCACGCGATAGATCCAGCCGTCGACACGAATTTCCTTGTCTATGGGATCCATGCCGGGCAGCAGTTTATCCACGATGTCCGGGCCGATGACAACGACGGCGGAGTTGTTCCTCATGTCTATATCGTTGATCATGCGCCCGGCGGTGAGGTCGATATCGAGAATCGGTACCATGGAGGGCGTCATCCCGCGGACCCAGGTATCGGTGATGGACTGCTCACCATACTTGACGTGTCCGCTCTCGTTGCGTAGCGCGGCTCCTACCCATTCGCAGTGCTTGCAGGCTTGCAGGACGGCTTGGTAGTCCTCCATGGTGAGGTCTTTGCGCTTTTCGCCTTCGAGGTACTTGTCGATGTTGGTCGTGGCAGGTGAGTTCTTGAAGACGATGAAAACGTCGGCGCCGAGGTTGAAGATCTTCGTCGCAACATAGCCATTGATGCCGTTGACGAACGTGACCACGGCAATTACCGCGGCCACCCCGATCACGACGCCCAGTAAGGTGAGCGCCGACCGCAGTTTGTTCGCCCACAACGACAGGAACGCGATCTTGATAGCCTCGGAAATATTCATTGGTCAGGATGCAGGCAGCATCAGTTTATCAGCGCCGCAACCCCCGTTCGCGTAGGGGCGGACGCATTCGTCCGCCCAGGCCGAGCGAAGCTCGGCAGACCCCCTGATCACAGCAATCTTGGGTTCGCTAGGGATAGATAGGCCGCGGAAGAAATCTCAACCCCTGCCGGAAGCCAACCGCATCGAAAGTTTCACCGACACCAACGTCGCCAGAAGCGCCATCCCAGTCCAGGTCGCCGCAGACTCGATACCCCCATGCAAGGAGAAGATGGGTGGCATTCCGGAAGGCAAAGAAAACTGTGCGGCCGTTGACGTTCTCCCCAACTGCACCATAGCCACAATCCCCGCAACCAGAACCAGTGCCAGTGCAAGGCCTCCGGCCACCAAGCCGGGCATAGCGCGCTTCCATGGAAACGGGATCGGGAGCGGTGCCGCAGCCTCGCGCCGAACCGCATCCATCACGGAGACGGCGAAGCCCGACGATGGGAGGATTTCATCCTCACGGGAAAGAATGCGATCAATCTCGTCCTCGTCATGTCGAATCAAGCGTCTCATTATGCCTCCTTCAAACACGGCACAGCCAACCGTTGCGGGAGTTTCCCGCGCAAGATTTCCCGCCCGCGAAACAATCTCGCCTTGACCGTGCCCTCGGGCAAGCCCAGGCTTCGCGCCGCAGTGGGGACGTCCATGTCGTGAAAGTAAAAAAGAATCAGAGCCTCGCGATACTTCGCTGGCAGAGTGCCGACCGCACGCCGCACCGCCAAATCCCGGTCCCGGTCTTCGAGCCCTCCGTCCGAAGCGCGCCCGTCCGCAGGTTCGGCAATGTCGTCGAGTGACACGGTCATCATTCGTGCCGGGATGCGACGCAGTTCCGAACGATAGAGGTTCGTCGCCAGCGCGAAGAGCCAGGTGGAAAAGACCGCGTCCTTCCGCCACTGGCTGAGCCCGCGGTAAGTGCGCAGAAACGCCTCTTGCGCCATCTCTTCGGCTCGACCGCGATCGCGGCAAAAACGGTAGGCCAGGTTGATCAGCGGCCCTTGCCAGCGCCGGACGATCCCTTCAAAGGCGGGAATGTCGCCAGCCAGAACTCTTTCCACATCGCTCTGATCGTCGCTCGCGCTCACTCTACTGCCTCAAACGGTATGACACGGCGAATCTGCGGCCGGTTGCATTATTTCAAAAATGGACCCCGGACGAAGAAAATGCAACCGGAACGTTGGAAGGTCCGTCCTACCCGACGTAAGCGGAAAACCCGCACGAGGAGGCACAATGGAACCCGATGTTAACGGCATTATCTCGGTCATCTCTGTCTTTGCGGTTCCGGTCGTCGGAAGTATTGCCCTGTTCTCTTTTCTGGCGGTGGCCTCGTGGTCCGATGCCCGCCGCAAAGAGAGAGAGGAATACTATCGAAGCGAAACCCTGAAAAAGATGGCGGAAAGCTCAGGAGAAGGCGCCAAGGCCGCGATCGAGCTGCTGCGGGAACAGAATAGGAGTGCGACAAGACGCCGCCTCGAAGGCATGAAGCTGGGCGGCTTGATCACGGCCGTCGTCGGCATCGGTGTAATGGCGCTTCTGCATGGGCTTGAGCATGACGAACCGGTGTATCTCGCCGGACTGATTCCCTTGTTGATCGGCTTGGCCATGCTGGCCTACGTATTCCTGCTTGCGCCCAAAGAGGCGGAGTGAGAGAACGCGCCATCACACCTGCCAGAAGAAGTCGCGTTTCGTATCAGGGCATCGCTTCAGCGATGCCGTAAGTCTTTCGAAATCAGCTGCCCCTTTAGGGGCTGGGCACCTGGAATCCGGCTTTCTCCGTAGCCTAATCCGGCATGCGCTGTATCTGGCTGCACTATAATGAACTGGTTGGCAGCCGGACCGGACGGTCGCTCGTCGCACCGGGGTCCCCGGCGCGCCCGCTTTTGGCGTGCTGGGGTGGCTAAGACGGGAGGAAAGTCCGAACTCCGCAGAGCAGTGTGCCGGATAACGTCCGGGAGGGTGGCCCATCCTGGCGCGTTCTTTGCGCAAGGGTGGGAAATCACTCGACGGAAAGTGCCACAGAAAACATACCGCCCGGGCCGCAAGGCTCAGGTAAGGGTGAAAAGGTGCGGTAAGAGCGCACCGCCGTCGCAGTAATGCGGCGGGCAGGGCAAACCCCACACGGAGCAAGACCAAATAGGGAGGGAGTCTGGTTTCGGTCGGACGCGTGCCGGCTCGGCGCGCCACAACCTCCGGGTAGGTCGCTTGAGCCTCGCAGTAATGCGGGGCCCAGAGGAATGACCGTCCTGCCGCAAGGCAGACAGAATTCGGCTTACAGGTCCGGCTGCCACAAAGTTTTGTCAGTTCCGCCTTCCAGCTACCAGATAATTTTCGCCCCCAGTTGAATGTGACGCGAGCCGCCCGAACCGATGACCGGGTTCGCCGCAGCGACATCCGGGGTCGCGGTGGCAAGACCAAGGCTGCTCGGGGTTGAAAGGTCACCGCTAAGGGAAGCAAAATTTGCGTGGTTCGCAGCGTTGAACATCTCGCCCCGGACTTGCAGCCGGACTTTCTCGCCGAAGCGCCAGATCTTGCTGATCGAAGCATCCCAATTCACAAAACCAGGTCCTCGGAATATGTTTCGCCCCATATTGCCGAATGTACCGACCGCCATGGGATAAATTACTGTTCCATTCTCTGCGTAGCAGTTGCCGGCAATATCCAGGGACTCTTGCAGGGCCGGGGTATTCGCCACCGCCAGACAGACCGGATCACTGGAGCCAAAAGACGGGATCGGCGCCTTCGCCGACCATTTCAGATTCGAAGGATCGCCTTTAATGTTCCAGCGTTCATTGCTGTTGTTGTTGCCTTCTCCGGTCAGAGACAAATCGTTGTAATCGTCGTAGAGCAATCTCGGCTCTCCCGATTGCCACTGCAGGATGCTCGTCAATTGCCAACCCTCCAACATCTGTCCCCACCCCTTGCGTGACGGCAAATCATACGTCGCCGAGAACGTGAATCGGTGCCGGATGTCATAGTCTCCGTTCCCCTTCTCCGCATGAAAGTCCAGGCTATTCTGGGGGATATAGTCGTGGGCGACGTTGTCCGTGGTTCCGGCAACATCAATCGCATGCCCCCATGTGTATCCGCCGAGCAGGTACAGCCCGTGAGAGTAACGGTGAGTCAGTGTAACTTGCAGGCTTTCGTAAGCGGACGTTGACTCATTGCTCAGGAAGTTCAGGTACGCGATGTACGGATAGCAGGGAGACCCTGCGCCGACGGTGCAATTTGTCAAGGGCCGCGCAGCCGTCTCGCAACCTGTAATATCCGCGTTGTAGTAGCCGCCCTGGTTCGCAACGCACTGCGCTGAAAGAGCTTGGTTGGGCTGGTTCAGATCGGTTGTGCTGTACAGGTTGTGCCCCTGGTTAGCGACGTACGCGATCTGCAGTAACGTTCCGGGCCAGATTTCCTGTTGCAGATTCACGTTCCAGTTGAGCACAAAAGGAGTTTTCAGCTTCTGATCGACGCCAAAGAAGTTACAAGGGCTGTCCGCCGTGCACGACGCCAGCGTCGAATTATTAACCGGGAAGATGCTCCCCTGCGCCGGATCTGTACTCCAATCGATCAGATCGGTCTGATTGCCATTGCCGGGACTCACCAGGAAGGACGTAATGGTCCCAGTTCCGCCCGGAATCAGCGCGCTTGGATTCAGGTTCAGCCCGCCGCCGTTAAACGCAAATGTGCGTATCGAGGGTTGGACATAGATCATGCCAAATCCGGCACGCACGATGGTTTTCCCAGTTCCAAAAACATCAAACGCCGCCCCCAAGCGGGGAGAGAAGTTTGTCCAGTTGGTCTTGTACGGCTCGCTGATGCCGTAGCCAACCTGCACCACTCCCTGCGATGGGACGTAGTTTGCCAGTTGGTTGTGGGAATCCTTGATGGGGCGGGTGACGTCATAACGGAGACCGAGATTTAGAGTCACACGGCGGGTAGCGCGAAAATCATCCTGCACAAAAAGCCCGAAGGATTTCTGGCTTAGATCACGCGCAGGATCGCCATAGCAGAAGACGCCAGGACCGGACATTGCCGGTAAGAAAATCATCCAAGGTGATGGAAGTTGATCCCGCCGCGCCCATATCCGGCACGGTAGTAGTCCACGCCTCCATTGCTGAAGTCACCGCCAAAACGCAGCGCATGCTTCCCAACCGTATAGGAAACCGTGTCGGAGTAGTTCTCGGTGTGGCTCGGAGAAGTCTGGAGGGGCCAGCTCGAGTTCCCGCCCAAATAATTGAAGTAGTAAGTGCTCGGATTAATTTCCGGGAATCCGAACAAACGCGGATCGGTAATCCCCGTATTCAAGCCGTACTGGGTCGGATTGACATTGGCATCGACCGGCGCAATGGTCTCGTTGAACCGGTTATAGCTGAAGCGGGCAACGTTCACCAGGCTGCGAGTTCGGCGTCCACGTCCAGTCCACTCCAAAAACCTGCGTGATCGGAGCAGTATGCGATAGCCATTGCTGGCGAACGTGGATACGCATCTTCTTCGGTCTGGGTCGCATTCGCATAGATAAACCGGCCAGTTAAACCTGGTGCTCATTCCACATGGTAGTCACTCTTGAATACCAAATTGTCGGAGTGATTCACGTTGTTGAAATTGAAATTGATGAGTCGTCGGATCATCTTGGCTCGCCGTGTAACCCGGATTGTTCGGAAAATATTTGATTCACGGTTATAACTCAGTTGGCAGCAGCCGCGAGTACGGGCGCATTGCACGGCGACGGACCCGCATTGCAACCCGCAGCTGCTTCGGCATCGACGATGCTGCGATCTGGATCGGGCCTGCTCCGAATTGGGATCGGTTTTCCACCAGGGATGCTAGTTACCGGAGCAAACCACATCGAACGGATTTCCTACCTTGAGCGGACCCCCTCGTAGTTGGCAAAGTAAAACCATTTGTTCTTAATAATCGGTCCGCCGATGGAAGCGCCAAACTGGTGAAGAATCAAGACGCCTTTTTCGGGCGCACCGGAATTGCGGATCAAGCCCGGATTGAAGTAGTTGCGCGCATCGACTGCGGCATTTCGAGCGAAATAGTATGAGGTTCCGTGAATCTGATCGGTGCCTGACTTGATGCCAATGTTCACCACCACACCGGGCTTTTCTCCGAAATCAGCCTGTGGATGTTCCTGCGTATTGAATTCCTGAATTGCATCCAGAGGAAGCGAGCTGGCCGGTGTCCCCTGAAATCCCGGCATCATTAACCACCGTTTCGCCATAATAAGCATCGTTGTCCGTGGCCCCGTCGATGACAAAGTTGTTGTCGTCGGGACGAAGGCCGTTCGAAGTCACCGAGTGGAACCCTCCGCCCGCCTCACGCTGCACGCCGGGATGGAGCGCCAGCAGGTTCTGGAAGTCTCGCCCCTGCAGCGGAAGCTCATTGATTGCCTTATTGGATAAGACACCATTCATCGTGCTGGTGGTGGCGTCTACCAGCGGCGCCTCTTCTTTCACTTCGAGCACTTCTGTGGCGGCGCCCGGCTGCAGCTTAAAATCTATCTTGAGATCGTTGCCGACTTCGACCTGCACCCGTTCGCGCACTACCTTGCGAAAGTTGGGGGCCTCGACAGAGATCGAGTAAATTCCCGGTTCGATGCCGGGAGCAACGTAATCTCCCGAGCTATTCGTATTAAGAACTCTGCTTACCTGTGTTCCGCGATTCTCGATGGTTACCTTGGCCCCGACGATGATTGCGCCGCTGGAATCGAAAATCTGCCCCGAAATGCGCCCCTGCGTCTGGGCCATCAGCGACAGGTCGAGAACAAAAAACACAAAAATAATGACGAGCGTGGCGGCACGAATAACCTTCATTGAGAGCTCCTTGATTTTCGATGGTGCGCATGTTAGACCGGGAACCTAAACGGCGTCAGTGACCAAGCTCACAGGAGGGAACATCACAAGCCAGCTTCGAGTTCGCCGGCTTCGAGGAGAAAACGCAACTGCTCAAACGTGCTGGAGCGTGAAGGAAAGTAATGCAAGTGCCTGCTCATGACGTACCTCAGGCTCAAGTTTCTCGCATGGAATTCTGGCAGGGAATGGCAACGAAGTCAAACGGCAGGAGCGAAAATGTCGGTTTCTCCAGCGCAAGATGGCTAATCGTGAATCAATAGATGGCAGGGCCGGCCTGCGTGCTCTCAATCTTCCCTTTCTCAACCGAAAGAGAATAGGCCGTTCCGCCATCGCCGGTCCACGAGGTGAGGTCAAAGTGCCCGCCCGCTGGAACTCTATAGACGCTGATCTTCTGAAAAGTGAGTGGCTCGCCCTTCTGGCACGCTTCGGGCGTCTGCGTGGGCCGAAGAAAGTATGCGCCTTTCCCGCTTCCCAGCACGGTTCCTTTACCGTCGGACTCAACCAGTACCGCAGACTTTTCATCAATCGCAACTTCGCGCGGAGACTGCGACCATCCATCTTGCATGATGCGAGCGAGAAACCCCAGAGTTCGTCCCATACGGTCACGCTTCGCGAAATGCGAGTCGGTCAGCAAGTTCTCCAGATGCGGAATTTTGAGAAATCCGCGAATCAGAGTCACCCGCTCGAAGTAAGGATTAGCCAGAACTTCGGTGGACACGAGGGCCTTGTCGTCGGGCTTGTCTCCGAGAGAGCCGTAGACAAATTCCCCCTGCACCGCGAGGCCTGCGCTGGTTCCGCCGATCGGCTTGCCCTCGGCGAGATTCGCATTGATCGCTTCCTGAACCGGTGTGTCTTGCCAATCGCGGATGTAGTTAGCCTGATCGCCGCCGGCAATGAATACCACTTCCGCCCGGCGTATGATCTCTGCCACCGCTGGATCCTGTGCTGCCTGGCGATCGGGAAGAATGAGCGTTGCCACCGAATTCATCTTGCACAATCCGTTGACGTACGGGTTGTATGCGTCGCTCCCGCGTGAGCGCAGGATGAGGAAGTCACCCCCATTGCCTTTCTGACAAAGCCAGCGAAACGCCTCGTCCAGATCGCTGCCTCCGCCCATCATGGCAATGCCAAAAGCGGACTTGGTCTGGATGTCGTTCTTGTTCCCGATGCGAATGTATTGGAAGGACGCGGCGTGAGCGAAACTCGCCGCCAGCAACAAAGTCAGCGCGGATAAGAATAAGGATCGTTGTAAGGTTTTCATTTTCCCGATCACTATACCGCAAGCTCGATGCAGCAGCCGGCAGCTTTCTCCTCAGAGCTAGTACACTATCCGCCGGAGGAGCCGCATGTGCGGTCGCTATCGCCTGGCCCGGAAGAAAGAGATTCTGGCCGAGACCTTTGACGCAGAGAACGAAGTTGACTGGAGCCCGCGCTATAACGTCGCCCCCGGCCAGGACGTGCCAGTAGTCCGCCAGGATGCAACCCGGCCTGTCCGAATGCTTTCCCTAATCCGCTGGGGACTGATCCCGTCCTGGTCGAAAGACGCCAAGGCCGCATACAAAATGATCAACGCCCGGGCGGAGACGGTTGCCGACATGCCCGCGTTCCGCGATCCTTTCCGCTCCCGCCGCTGCCTGGTTCCCGCCGACGGATTCTATGAATGGACGAAGCGGGGCAAGCAGAAATCTCCCTTCTGCTTTTCCATGGCCGACGATTCCGTTTTCGCCTTTGCCGGAATCTGGGACCGCTGGGGCAACCCTGATAAGAGAAACCCTGATAAGGAGTGGATTGAGACTTGTTCCATCATCACCACGTCGGCGAATCCGCTTCTGTCCGGTATTCACGACCGCATGCCGGTCATCATGAAGCCTGAGAACTACGATCTCTGGCTCGATCCCGGCTTCAAGAAGGTGGAGGATCTTCTCGACCTGCTCAAACCATTCCCCGCCAACGCCATGCGCCACTATCGTGTGAGCACTCGTGTGAATTCGGTAAAGAACGACGACCTCGCTTGCGCCGAAGAGTACGTCCCGAACCTGTTGTTCTAAGGAGTCGGCGCCAGAGAGTTTTCAGGCGGCGCAATTACTGACGATCAGCGCATCTGGGCGAGAACGGCGACGTCGAACTTTGAATAGTATTTCTTCACGTCCTTGGCGCCGTATTTCTCACGGAATTTCTCGACCACCGATTGCACCTGCGCAAAATCGGTGACAGGAACAGTCTTGACTTCAACCCCTTCGCCTCTCGCGTCAACGCGAATCGACGGCTTCTTGAGCACGTTCTTGTACCACTGTGTATCCGACCCTTGCACGGGCAACAGGTAAAGCTTGTCGTCCTCCAATACGAACCAGACCGGGATTGAGATCGTGCGTCCTGACTTCCTGCCGGTCACGGTGAGGTTAAGTTCGCGATACCGGGAAAGTCGGCCTTTTAAGGAATCATTTGGCGTTGACATGTGCACTCCTGGACGTGAGGCATTGTTTCACTCCTCCAAATTCTTTAAGCATCGGCGGCCTTACTCGCGGTATTGCGACTCCTCAGTTGAACTTGCTCAGCGGCCCACCAGCTTCTGCAGTTCTTCGGGGTAACGAGCACCTTGCAGCGAGATCTTCGACGCTGCGGCTTCCAGTTGCCGGAGATCTTCGCGCGTAAGTTCGACCGCGGCGGCTCCGATGTTCTCTTCGAGCCTGTGCGGTTTCGTCGTGCCCGGGATCGGAACGATCCACGGCTTTTGTGTCAGCAGCCAGGCAAGCGCGATCTGAGCCGGCGTCGCCTTTTTCTGTTGCGCGAACTTGCCAATCAGATCCACCAACGCCTGATTCGTCTTCCGGTTCTCCGGCGTAAAGCGAGGCACAATGTTGCGGAAGTCGGTCTTGTCGAACTGCGTGTCTTGGCTGATTGTGCCGGTGAGGAAACCCTTGCCCAACGGGCTGAATGGAACGAATCCGATGCCGAGCTCCTCGAGTGTCGGTATGACTTCGGTCTCAGGCTCTCTCCACCAAAGGGAGTATTCGCTCTGCAGTGCCGTGACGGGCTGCACTTTGTGTGCGCGACGGATCGTTCCCACGCCTGCTTCAGAAAGGCCGAAGTGCCTGACCTTGCCTTGCCGAATCAGGTCCTTTACCGCACCAGCCGTGTCTTCGATTGGCACGCTTGGATCGACGCGGTGCTGATAGAACAAGTCGATTACATCGGTTTTAAGGCGCTTGAGCGAGGCCTCGGCGACCTCTTTGATATGTTCCGGACGACTGTCCAGGCCGCTCCAACGCGGTCCACCATTGGGATCAGGTCTGAACCCGAATTTGGTGGCGATCACCACCTGGTCACGAAGTGGAGCCAGCGCCTCGCCCACGAGTTCTTCGTTGGTGAAAGGGCCGTAAACCTCGGCGGTGTCGAAGAACGTTACGCCACGTTCGACGGCAGACCGAATCAGAGAGATCATCTCCTTTTTGTCCGCAGCCGGGCCATAACCGAAGCTCATTCCCATGCAGCCGAGCCCGATGGCCGACACTTCCAGATTGCTCTTTCCAAGTTTGCGTTTTTTCATTGCTTCTCCTTCCTGAAACAGAGCGTGGATTTACTCAGACTTGAGAGAAGCCATATCGATGGAGAAACGGTACTTCACATCCGACTTAAGCAGTCTCTCGTAAGCTTCGTTAGCCTTCTGGATCGGGATGACTTCGACATCAGCGGTGATGTTGTGCTGCCCGCAGAAATCGAGCATCTCCTGGGTTTCGGCGATGCCGCCGATGTTCGAGCCCGAAAAACTCCGACGGCGAATAATCAGGCTGAAGGCAGAAACAGCGAGAGGCTTCGCCGGCGCGCCGACAATAGTAAGGTTGCCGTCTCGGCGGAGCAGGTTGAGATAGGCGTTGATGTCGTGGTCGGCGGAAACGGCGTCGAGAATGAAATCGAAGCTCTCGCTGTGCTTTTGCATCTCGTCGGCATTGCGGGAGACGACGACCGCGTCGGCGCCGAGACGAAGTGCGTCTTCCTTTTTGTTCGGTGAAGTCGTGAAGACAACGACGTGGGCTCCAAGCGCATGAGCAAACTTCACGGCCATGTGGCCCAGTCCGCCGAGACCGACCACGCCAACTTTCTTGCCCTTGCTGACACCCCAGCGGCGCATGGGCGAGTAAGTCGTGATTCCAGCGCAGAGCAGAGGAGCGGCGCCGGCCAGGTTCAGATTCGAGGGAACACGCAGAACGAACCTCTGGTCCACGACGATACTGTCGGAGTAGCCGCCATAGGTGACGCCCCCGAGGTGCTTGTCCGGCATATTAAAGGTGAGTGTGAGGTTCGGGCAGAACTGCTCAAAGCCCGCCCGGCACTCGGGACACGTGCCGTCCGAGTCGACCAGGCAGCCCACTGCGGCGAGGTTGCCGGGTTTGAATTTGGTAACGGCGGACCCGACCTTGGTGACGCGGCCAACAATCTCATGGCCCGGAACGATCGGGTAAACAGTGGGCATGAATTCGCTCCACTCATTACGCACCGAGTGCAGATCGGAGTGACAAATGCCGCAATACAGAATTTCGATCTGTACGTCGCTTTCGGTTGGTTCGCGCCGCGTGATCTTGGTGGACGCCAACGGCGATGTTGCGCTGGCAGCGGAATAAGCTTTGGCGTTGTACATGTACTTAGTCTAGATGCTCGCCGAGCATCGCAATATGCAAAATACGCCAAGATGCTGGGGTCATTCGCGGCTCTGGGGCCGGTCAATGAAAGTCATGGGACCGAACCTCGACGTCGCTGATCTCCAGGGAACGCACCACATCCGCCTTCACCGAGATAACATTCTCCTGGTTTTGCAGCGTTCCCTCGACCAGCAAAAACTTGCCGTAGGTCACAACCCGCCGGTACTGCTCGTAGACCGCAGGAGTAACGATTGCGTTGGAGATTCCCGTTTCATCTTCCAGGCTCAGGAACACGAATCCCTTGGCCGTTCCCGGCCTCTGCCGGGCAATCACGCATCCTGCGATCGTAGTCTTTCGTCCGTCTTCGAACTTCTCCAGATCACGCGCACAAACAATGCCCATGCGGGATAGAGCCTCCCGGTGATACGCCATAGGGTGTGGTCCCACAGTGACGCCCGTACCGTGGAAGTCGGCAGCCAGCCGTTCGTCCACGGTCATTTGCGCAAGTGGAGACTCTTCGTCCTGCTCCGGCAATTCCCGCAACAGCGGCCCCGTAGGGCGTCCGGAGTATTCCACTTGCCAGAGCGCATCGCGACGATGGATGTTCTCCCCCAGCGAATTCAGCGCCCCGATCTTCGCCAGCATGGTGAGATCGTTCTTGCGCAATTCGGGCACGCGCAGCGCCAGATCGTGTATGGAATCGAAGGAACGGAGCGCACGTGCCCGAACCAACGCATCTCCCGGCTCGCGCCGCAATCCTCTTGCATAGAGCAACCCCAGCCGCAGTGCGAAGCATTCGACCTCGTTGCCGCTCTCTGGCTCCAGCATGCAGACCCAGTCGGAGCGCTGCACGTCGATCGGCTTCACTCGCAGTCCATGGCGCTGCGCGTCTTTCACCAGCGTCGCAGGACTGTAAAAACCCATAGGTTGGTTATTCAGCATGGCCGCCGTGAACGCCGCCAGATAGTGGCACTTGAGATAGGCGCTGGCGTAAGCAATCAGGGCAAAACTGGCCGCGTGCGACTCGGGAAACCCATACAACGCGAACGACGCGATGGACTGAATAATCTGCTCCTGCGCCTCCGACCGAATACCGTTGGCCGTCATTCCCTGCCGCAGCTTGATCTCCAGCTCTCGCATTCGCGCTTGCGAACGGCGCATTCCCATAGCCCGCCGCAGTTCTTCCGCTTCTCCCCCGCTGAAGTTGGCGACGATCATCGACATGCGAATCAACTGTTCCTGAAACAACGGGACTCCCAGCGTTCGTTTCAGCACCGGCTCCAGCAGCGGATGCGCATACGTGACCCCTTCCTTCCCCTGCCGCCGCTTCATATAAGGGTTCATCATCTTGCCCACGATCGGTCCCGGACGGATGATTGCGACCTGCACCACAAGATCGTAAAAGCGCACCGGACAATTGCGCGGCAAAGCCGACATCTGCGCCCGGCTCTCCACCTGGAACATCCCCACGGTGTCAGCCCGCTGCAGCGTGCGATAAACTTCCGCGTCGTCTTGTGGAAGCTGCGCAAGATCGAGTGGCTCCTGGTAATGCCGAGGTATCAGGTCGAGACAGTCTTCGAGCACAGCCATCATCCCCAGCCCCAGCAGATCGACCTTAATGATCTTCATGTCGGCGCAATCTTCCTTGTCCCACTGAATGACGGTGCGCCCCGGCATCGACGCCCTCTCCAAGGGAACAACCGCATTGAGTTGCCCCGCGCAAATCACCATGCCGCCGGAATGTTGCCCAAGGTGGCGGGGAAGATCCTGCATGCGCTCGCAGATTTCCAAATACTTGGCGATGCGGCGATGCTGAATGTCGAAGCCCGCCGTGCGAAAACTGGCGTCCAAAGTGTCCGTCGGTCCCTTCCATTCCCATGCGCCCACCAACTTAGTAAGTCGGCCGAGCGTGTCCGCATCGAACCCGAGCGCCTTCCCAGCCTCGCGCGCCGCCGACCTTCCGCGATAAGTAATGACATTGGCGGTCATAGCCGCGCCCAGTTCGCCATAACGTTGATACACGTATTGCAGGGCACGCTCACGGCGGTCTCCGCTGGGCAGATCGAGATCGATATCCGGCCACTCGCCGCGTTCGGCCGAGAGGAAACGCTCAAAGAGCAACTCCATACCCACCGGATCAATCGCCGTAAGGCCAAGCGCATAGCAAACCACGCTGTTCGCCGCCGATCCCCGCCCCTGGACGAGAATGCCTTCCCGCCGGCAGAACTGCACAATGTCCCAAACGATCAGGAAATATCCCGCCAGTTCCAGTTGCCCAATCAGCGCCAGTTCGTGGCGAGCTTGCTGCCGGGCTTTCTCGAAAAGTTTCGAATCGCGCTTCGGCAGATACCGTTCGCGCACGCCTTCTTCCACACGCTTCTCCAGAAACGCCTGCATGGTGCCGCCATCGGGCACGGGGTAGCTCGGAAAGCGGTATCCCAGATCGCGCATCGTGTAAGTCAAGCGTGCGGAAAGTTCCGTGGTGTTAGTAACTGCCTCCGGAAGATCGCGGAACAACTCCTGCATTTCCCGGGGAGAACGCAGGTGTCGTTCGGCATTCCAGGAAAGCAAGCGGCCGGCGGTGTCGAGCGTGCAGTGGTGGCGGATGCTGGTGAGCACATCCATAACTTCCCGCTCGTAGGCCGTGGCGTAGTTGACGCCATTGGTGGCAACAAGTGGTAGCTTCAATGCTCGCGCAATTCGGACCGCTGCCTGGTTGCGGTGTTCCTCCATGCGGTCAAAATGACGCTGCAATTCGACATAAACATTTTGCCGGCCGAACAATCCCACGATTCTCTCGACTTTGCGCAGTGCCGCGTCGTATCCGCCACAAGAAAGAGCTGCTGCCAACGGCCCTTCATCGCCTCCCGTCAGGCAGATCAATCCCTCGGCGTGTTCTCCAATGTCGGCCAGGGTTGCAGCGCCTTCCGCCTTAGTGCCTTCCCGCAATTTGTAACCAGTAATCAACCGGCAGAGATTCTGATATCCAATCGCAGACTCGACCAGCACCGGAAAGCGCACCGGCTCAACCGGCACACGATGCGGCACCCACTCCGCCGGACGCACCCGCTCCCCGGCATCCCGCACCGCGATCTCGGCTCCGATGTGCGCGCGTGTACCGGCCTTTTCCGCCGTGATGTGAAAGCGCGGCGCCCCGTAAACCCCGTTGCGGTCGAGCAGCGCCATCGCCGGCATCTGCAGCTCGGCGCAGCGAGCCATCAGCATCTCCGGCAGAGAAGCGCCTTCCAGAAAACTGAAAGCCGAGCGGGCATGGAGTTCCACGTACATCGCAAGATCTCAGTCGTAAATCCCAATCAGATACCAGCAATCCGAAGCCGGGTCGCGAGCGACGCGGCAGCATTTCTTGTCCTGTCCACCCAGCGCCAAGTCCCACTCTTCGCGCGCCCAATCCGGATAGGTCCACCATGCCCCACTCGCCTTCCACGGTCCCGAGTCTTTCTGCACCACAAACTTTTGCCCTTCCAGAAAAAACGCAGCCAAATGCGAAGTAGAGCTGATAGGTTTCGGGCAGTGCACGACTTCACAGCTTGCGGAAAAACCCAGGTTCGTATCAGGGTATCGCTTTAGCGATACCGCAAGTTCTTCAAAATCAGACGCCCCTTTAGGGGCTGGGTGTCGAGCATCGACTTTTTCCACAGCCTGTTGCACTTCCACACGAATCACGCGCGGTGGCCGCAAAATCCGCAATGCCGTTGGACGAGCTCCAGCAAAAGCTCGCGATTCTGTACTGACGCTGGGAACAAAAGCTGCCATGCGAAATGCTTCCGGCCGATGGCTGTCCAACAGTTCCGCCGCTCCCACCCGGTCCTCCCCAACCAGCTTGCGCAGCCGCGCCAGCAGGATTTCCAATCGTCCAGCCTCTGGTGTTTGCGGCGTGAACAACCCTTGCTGCACAGTCTGGGAGCGCGCTGGTTGCGCCACCAGATGCAAGGCAATCACGGCGGCCTCCGGCGGATGCAACTCCAGATCCAGTTGAACCAACTTCAGCAGCGTCGAATGGCTCCATTCCGGCAACGCGGGCCGCACGATGCGCCGATGTTCTCTGCGTACGGGGCCATCCAGTACAAGCCTCGTCTCCACCTGCGCAATAGCGAGAGCGCGTGCCGCCGCGCGTGCGGCAATCTGCTCCAGCATCCTGCTGATCAAAAACAAAAGTGGCTCCAGCAGATCCACCGGATGCTCCAGTTCCGTGCTTTCACATAGAGCGGCATCTGCCGGAGGCTCAACCGGAGCCAGCAAGTGCTCGTAGTCGCCCTGCGCCAAGGCTTGCAGTTGCCGCCCAACCTCCCCAACCCGCGCCATGAGCGCCTTCTGTGGCAAGCCGGCCAACTGGCCCAGCGTACGGATTCCCCAGGAAGCAAATGTCTCCCGCTGTTCCGGTTCAAGTTCCAGCACCGCAAGCGGAAGCGGTGCCAGGACGCCGGCCTCACTGCCGGCAGGAACAATCGTGATTCCACCAAATCCGCGTGCCGCCACTACCGCGGCATAGGCATTGATAGAAGTAGCAGCGCTAGCTTCAAACCCCGTAGCGTCAGCCACCCGCAGCAGCGCCGCTGCAATCTGCTTCGGAGTCCCGAAGAGCCGTTCACAGGCAGCAATGTCCAGGACCAGCGTTGCCCCGGAAACACTCTCCGTGGGAGATGCCAACACCTCGACCCGTGGCGAAAATCGCTCCGCGCACTCCATCAGGACGCGGAAGGCCATCTCTTCCTGCTGCTTTACCCTTGGGCGGAGCGAAATGCGCTTGCTATTGCTAATGCCAATGAAGGATTCCGCCTGCACCCGGCTCATTCCCAACCGAAGCCCAAGCCTGCGTGCCGCATCGTTCAGCGAGAAGGCGGTTTCAAGTGGTGGGACGCCATCGAGAACCGCCACTGCATGTCCGCGCAGTTCAGGGCGAACTCGCACCTCCGCCTGCACCGGAAAATCGCGCACGTGTAGACCTAGATACAACGGTGCAGACATGACTCATCTCGCCCATAAGGTCGTACCGTTCCATGAAGTCGCGGCCACCGACACTGGTTTCTTTTTGCCGGGATGCAATAACTCCGATGCACATCCACGCCTGCGGTCGGCGCTGACCTGGTAGCGGAACCCCGTCAAAAGCGATAAGCCGACCGGAGCTTCATTCGCGTATTGCCATCGTTCATCCGCTTCCAGGCAACGTAGAACCACAGAAGCGCAACTGCTGGCACACGGAGTTTGCGTAACCAGCAGGAGAAGGGCGTGCGACTTCTCCGCTTGTAGCCGAAAGCGATACCACGAAGCCAAAGGCACGCGACGCGCCTGTTCCGGGCCGACGTCGCCCATGTCCACCACGATGGCGCGAAAGCCACCAGCGTTCAGCAACAGATCCGTCGCGCGCAGACCCTGGTCCAGACGATCCCAGACTTCTTTCGCCGTCGAATGGCGCCGGAACTTAGAGGCTGGCCGGAGCCTGGGATCAACTGATTTTTCCGCAGCAGTGTTCTTCTTCGGAGCCACGCGCTCCGGGGACCGGGTAACGCGTCTTCCTCGAAGTGATTCGGAGCAGCGTGGTGTGTAATCAACTAGAGGAATTTCAGCGCTCTCAGGACTAGCTTTAGTCTGAAACAGTCTTTCGACCGCGTGCTCGATGCCACGCATTTCCGTGCGCGGATGCGAGCCTCCGCGGCCATACTTCACATCCTTTGAGCGCGTTCTAACTTCCAGAGGCAACTTATCTGCAACGGCCAGGCTCCCGGACGTTGCGTTTCCCGAACCTCCAGCACGCACCCAAAGCAGGCGGCCAAGATCAATTCCCATCGCGGCGGCAGAAAGTGGATCCAAGGCATCCGAGACGTCCACGTAGGCCGCAGCCGCCCCCTGCCTGGTAATGCCCGCGAGCACGGAAAGAACGAGGGTGCTTCTGCCGGAAGAAGCTCGACCAACCACTTCCGTCACGCCCCCCAGCGGCAACCCTCCCTCCAGTAGCGCGTCCACTTCCGCGATGCCGGTGGGTAGAAGTTCTGGGGCGCTGCGAGGGAGTACGGAAAGGGCCGCGGGAATCCGCAACGCCAAAACGGACTCGATCTGCTCTCGGAGGACCGCCGCGGATGACATAGTATTTTCGTCTTTTGTTCGCCTTTTAAAGGCTGCGGACTCCCCGGCAGTTTGTCAACTTACCGGGGCGGCAATATACTTTGCGAGGCTTGCCTGCGACTTGGGGAGGCAATCCCAACCGCACTCATTACGGAGACTTTATGAAGACAATCGACCTCGAACAGGAAACTAATCCCTGGCAGGCGCAAGCCGCCCGCTTCGACCTGGCCGCCCATAAGCTGAATCTTGATGAAGGACTGTGGAAGGTTCTACGCAGCCCCAGCCGCGAAATTATTGTTCATATTCCGGTGATGATGGATGACGGGCATTTGGAAGTCTTTACCGGATACCGGGTGCAGCATTCCATTGCGCGCGGTCCGGCCAAGGGCGGACTGCGCTACGGGCCCGACGTGAACCTCGACGAAGTGCGTGCTCTAGCCAGCTGGATGACGTGGAAGTGCGCGGTGGTCAATATTCCGTTCGGCGGCGCCAAGGGCGGCATCATTTGCGATCCGCACAAAATGTCGCAAGGTGAACTGGAACGCATGACTCGCCGCTACACCGCCGAGCTGTTCGATTTCATCGGCCCCGAAAAAGACGTTCCCGCTCCCGACGTGAACACCAACGAGCAAACCATGGCCTGGATCATGGATACCTACTCCATGCACATGCGCCAGACCTGCACCGCGGTCGTGACCGGCAAACCGGTCAATATCGGAGGATCGCGTGGGCGCCGTGAGGCAACTGGGCGCGGCGTTCTTATGGTCTGCGACCAGGCAATCAAAAAACTGCGCCTGAATCGCGACACCACCCGCGTCATCGTGCAAGGCTTTGGCAACGTCGGTTCGAACGCGGCCCGCCTTATGGCGGAAGCCGGCTACAAGATCATCGGCATCGGCGAGGTGGGCGGAGGCCTGTATAAAAAGGATGGCATCGACACTGAAGCGTTGTGGGAATTCCGCCAGCGCAATGGCACCATTCACGGCTTCCCGGGCGCCGAGCCGTACGATCCGTTAGAGCTTTTGCTGCTCGATTGCGACATCCTGATTCCGGCGGCCACCGAAAACGTGATCACCAGCCAGAATGCGGACCGCGTGAAATGCAAGATCCTGGCCGAAGGCGCCAATGGTCCCACCACCGCGGCCGCCGACGATATCCTCTCCGAGAAGAAAGTCTTCGTGATTCCCGACATCCTGGCCAACGCCGGCGGCGTCACCACTTCCTACTTTGAGTGGGTGCAGGATCGCCAGGGCTACTTCTGGAAGGAATCGGTTGTCAACGAGCATCTGGAAGAGATCATGGATGAGGCGTTCGATGATGTTGTCCGCTACTCCGAAACTCATGGCGTGAACAACCGCATCGCCGCCTACATGCTGGCCATCGACCGCGTGGCCTACACCATCCGCCAACGCGGAATCTACGCCTAGCTGAATTTGCCCCGTAGGGACATTTGAGAATAGCCCGGCGCTTCAGCGCCGGGAATCTTTCATCCAGCCCCGGAGGGGCGATTGACCTTAGCCCACATTCAGCGGTGGGAACGGCGGGGGAAATGAGCTAAGTCCCGTAGGGACGACTGAACGCCGCAACGATGTTGCATCGAGAACTAATCTCGCGAGGACATATGAACTACTCACCGAAGAAACTTACTCTATGGATGCTCGCTTTCTGTCTGATGCTCACGGTCGCGATTTCGCCGGCCTTGGCCAAGGCGCAGGCGAGTTCGACCGACACCAATTCCGATACCGCCACTAAGAAGTCCAAGAAGAAAGCCAAGAAGGAAAAGGCCGCTGCCGAAGAAAAGGCGGCGGCGGACAAATCCGCTGCCAGCGATACGAAGGCCGCGACTACAAAGAAGTCGCAGAAGAGCACGAAAGCGGCAGCGGCGGACGAAACCACCTCGAAGACGGCGTCGGCGGACAAGTCTGCTGCCACCAGTACGACGGCCGCGACGACAAAGAAGGCGGCAGCGGCGGACGAAGCCGCCTCGAAGACGGCGTCGGCTCCAGCCGACACGGCCGCGAAGAAGACTGGTAAGAAATCCAAAGCCGCCGCTACCAGCGCCGCGCCTGCCAGCAGTGCCCCAGCGGCCACGGCTCCCGCAACTCCGGCAACTTCCAGCGCTGCTTCGGCTGCCCCCTCTGCACCGGCTTCCTCCGGCAGCATGGCGGCCCCCAAGAAGACCGCAACCAAGGCCGCGGCCGCGGCCACTTCCAGTCCGGAGATCACCGCCGCTCAAGCCAGTGGCAAGGTCTGGGTCAATACCGACAGTGGCGTCTACCACAAGGGTGGCCGCTGGTATGGCAAGACCAAACAAGGTAAGTTCATGACCGAAGCCGAAGCGAAGGCTGCGGGCTTCAAAGAAGCTCAGAAGGAATAAGGAGAAACGAGATGACAAAGAAATTCATCACCAGAATTCTGGTTGCGCTTTTTGCCCTCAGCCTGATTGGCGGAATGGCCGTGGCGCAAACCACGACGAAGCCGGCCAAAGCTGCTCCCGCTGCTGCTGCCGCTTCCGATCTGCTCGACATCAACTCGGCAACAAAAGAACAGCTTGACGCTCTACCCGGTATCGGCGCGGCTTATTCGCAGAAGATCATCGATGGCCGTCCCTATGCGAAGAAGACTGATTTGACGAGGAAGAAGATTATTCCCGCCGCCACCTACGCCAAGATCAAAGACAAGATCATCGCGAAACAGAAGTAAGAGTTTCACCGCAGACATCGCAGAGAACGCCAAGGAAGATGAGGCGGAAAATCTCCGCGTTCTCTGCGGTAATCTTGCCTTCCTCAGATAGAGGGCTTCTGGTCCGTTGCCTTGGCCTCAGATGTAGAGGATAATCACAGTGGCCGCTCTCGCGGCCTTGGCTCAGTCGTTGCGTGAATCTTCCTAATTACATCACGCTCACCCGCATCGCGGCGATCCCGCTTCTCATCTGGATTCTGTGCACCCCGCGCTTCGCAAGCGAGCAGACCGGAGAAAGAGAAGCCCTGGCGTCGGCGGTTTTCATCCTGGCTTCAATCACCGACGGCATTGACGGTTATCTGGCGCGTAAACGCGGCCAGATCACCACCATGGGAATGCTCCTCGATCCGCTGGCCGACAAACTGCTGATCGCCGCCGCCTTCATCACCCTGGTGCAGTTCAATCCCGCGCTGGTGCCGGCCTGGATGGCCGTGGTCATCATCGGCCGCGAGTTTCTGGTCAGCGGACTGCGCTCCATTGCCGCTTCCGAAGGTTTTACCATTCAAGCCAGCGAACTGGGTAAATTCAAAATGCTGGTGCAGATCATCTCGGTGGTGGCCGTGATTCTCGCCCGCCGCTGGCACGATTGGCCCGTGTACGGCATTTACGTTCTCCCGGTCCACTGGATTGCGTGGGTCGCGATCTGGTTCATGGTTCTGCTTTCACTGGTTTCCGCTCTCGACTACTTCGTTGCCTTCTGGTCGCGGATCGACCGCAAATCGGAAAAACGTCGACGCCGGAGCTTCGTCCTCTCCCGGCGGAGAAAAAGCGATGTCCAAGCTGTCTGAAAATCTGACCGAACGCGCCGCCGCCCTTCTCTCCCCGGAATTGCCTCTCAAGCAACGCCGGACCCTGCTCCGCATCGCGCACCAGGCGATCCTTTCTGCTCTGGAGCATCAGCCTTTTCCGGACAAGCCGGTTTCTTCACCCGCGCTGTTGGAGCCACGCGGCGTCTTCACCACTCTTTATCTGCCCGGCGATCTGCCCGGCGATCTCCATCGCCAACTTCGAGGATGCGTCGGCTACGCCGCGCCCATCGCGCCTCTGTATCGCGCTGTGGCCGAAACCGCGCGCGCTGCCGCGTTCGAAGATTCCCGGTTCTTGCCGGTCACCAAGGAAGAAGCTCTGGCGCTGGAGATTTCCCTGAGCGTGCTCTCCCGCCTCTTCCCCATTCATCCCGACGCCGTGGAAGTTGGGCGTCACGGCCTGGTTATCTCCGATGGCGTTCGCCGCGGCTTGCTCCTGCCCCAGGTTCCCGTCGAATATGGTTGGGATCGCGAAACCTTTCTGGAGCAAATCTGCCGCAAAGCGGGCCTGCCGCTGGATGCCTGGCGCAAGGCCGCAACCCTCGAGGCTTTCACCGCCGAGGTCTTCGGCGACGCCGATGTCGAAGCCTGTTAACGAATCCCAATCCACTCTTAGCCTCCGCCCCTACTTTAGTACTCTTGTTTTCTCTGCAAGACGAAGTAAGCTGTGCCCTGGCTATTCAGATGTGAGGGCAACATGGAACTCGTTATTGTGATCGTCGTAGTGGTAGTCGCCGGCTCGATGATTCCTGGGAATCCGAAGATCCGTTTCTTCCGCTAACCGCGGTAGAGACGGGGCTTGCCCCGTCTGCCCGAACACCGACCCTCTGACCCCAAAAGAAAAAGGGGAGATTCGCTCTCCCCTCATTCCCACTCGATGGTTTCGTTCTTTACTCTTGCGCGTCCAGTTCCACCATGTCGCCGGCGTGCACATCCTCCAGCGCAAAGACCACCATGGCGGACGATGCCGTCGGGGTTACATTCAGAACCACCACTTCTCCCACGGCGCGCCGCGGCAGGTCGCCCACATGAATGTTCGGCCCCTTGGTCTTGGTGAAGCGGTCCGCCTCAAAGGTCGGCGGACGCATCTGCGTGTCTTCTGTAGTCCCAGTCTTGAACGAGAGCGAGTCCACCGGATCGTGCAAGTCGGCGGTGTAGGAGCGCACTACGCGGAAATAGTCTCCCACCTTGACGCCCTGGTTCGAACCCATGTTCATATAAAGCTTCATGCCTGTGCCCAGCACGCTGTCAAAGTCTTTCCCCAGCACGACACGTCCGCTCAGCTTCCCACTCGCGGGCGCGAACCGGTCGAAATGTCCGGGCGCGCGGAACGAGACCGCAGGTCTCTCCACGAAAGGCATCGCGACGTCTCCCGGGTTGATGGGATCACAACTGAATTCCACCTGCGCGATGGCGCTGTGGTTGCGCGTATCAACCACCCGCACTCTTCCAATTTCCCCGTACGGGTGTCCCGTGGCGGCCAGTATCTTTTTCTGCCCCGGAAAAATTTCGTACTCGTTGACGTCCCGCAGTTCGCGGACGATCGAATACAGTTGTCCAGCCTGGTAACCACTTCCCGCCATGTAGACCAGTTCCCCAAGCTTGAACTTGGTTGAGACCGGCGTCTCCACGCTCCCGTTTACGTAGTTAGCGTCGGGAATGCGGTCTTTGCTGATAAATCCGGCGCAGTAAATGTCAGCCGCGGTAGGTGTTTGGTACCGAACGAAGGGCACGTTGACCGTCGTGGTGATAATACCGGACGCATCCGGCGTGCTCGCCACGGTCGACTCTTGGGCCACGGCAAAGCTCGCCGTCACCATCAGTAGCAATAACAATCCTGTTTTCTTCATCTTACCTCCGACTCCCAACAGCTCCGGCTCTGCCCCGGCTATCTCTTTCGTAAGACAAGGGTTACGTCCAGAAAGTAACAAGCCCCCATGTAGGGGTCAAGGTTACGAGGGTGTTTGGCCCTCCCGCTCCCAAAGTGTTTTCTGGGTCTTCCGGCAACCTTGATGTTGCATCTGCGCCTACGCCCCTGTAATATCGCGCCGTTGTTGAAAACAAATGGCCTTGGCTTTTTCTTCTACTCTCGCGCCCCGTCTTCTCCCTTTGCGCCTGCCAAAGGTCTGCCTCGCCCTGAGCGCCGACACGGTAGAAGACATGCTAGCCATAGCCGAATCCATGGCTCGCGATAACCCCTTCCTCGAATTCCGCTTGGATTACCTGAAGCAGCCCCTGGCCGCGCTTCCCAAAATCCATCGTTTTCTCGAAACTCACCAGTACATCACCGCCATCGCCACCTGCCGCCGTGCCGACAATGGCGGCAAGTTCAAAGGATCGCTGGCTTCTCAACTGGAAGTGCTAGGCAAAGCCCACTCCGCCGGCTGTCCGATCGTCGACCTCGAACTCCAGAGCGCGTTGAAGTCGAAGCCCGATGCGATTGCGCGCCTGCGCAGCCGCGCCGCGCTCATCCTCTCGTTCCACGATTTCCACGCCACCCGCAACCTCGATCAGACGCTGGAGAAAATGCTGAAAATTCCAGCCGACTTCTACAAGGTAGTCTCCACCGCCACCACGCTCTCTGACAACGTGGCCATGATGAAGTTCCTGCAAGCCCAAAGCGGCCAGCATGTACTAATCGGCTTGTGCATGGGAGAACAAGGCATCATCAGCCGCGTGCTAGGCGTCCGCGCCGGCAGCGCCTTCACCTTTGGCGCAATCAGCGACGACCTCAAAACCGCGCCCGGCCAGTCACCACCCAGGATCTGCGCAGCATCTACCGCATCGAGCAAGTCGACGCCGCCACCCGAGTCTATGGAGTAGCCGGCGATCCCGTTGCCCATTCGCTCTCGCCCATAATCATGAACGCTGCCCTGCGCCGCGAGAACGTCAACGCCGTCTATCTTCCTCTCCACGCCAAAACGCTAAAGGATCTGCTCCACTGCGTCCGCGACATTCCTCTGCACGGCCTAAGCATCACCATGCCCTACAAGCAGTCCATCCTTCCGCATCTAGACAACACCGACGCCCACACCGCCAAGATCGGAGCCTGCAACACCGTAGTTCGCGCCCAGGATGGCAAGCTCTACGGATTCAATACCGACATAGCCGGCGTCCTTCGTCCGCTGGAGCAGCGTCTCGTCATCGAGAACGCAAAAGTTCTAGTGCTAGGCGCCGGAGGCGCAGCCCGAGCCGCCGTCTTCGGACTGAAAGAGCGAGGCGCCGAAGTCTGGGTCCTGAATCGCACGTCAGTCAAAGGTCAGAAGCTGGCGCGCCAGGCCAAAGCGCGCACCATCAAACGCGCCGACCTGCGCAAGACCGCCTTCGACGTCATCATCAACGCCACTCCCGTAGGCATGGGCAACACCCGCGACTGCCCCCTCAAGGACGAAGAAATTCAAGCCCGAGTAGTTTTCGACATGGTCTACGACCCGGTCGAAACTCACCTGCTGCAAGTAGCGCGCGCCAAGGGCATCGCCGTCATCCCCGGAATCGAAATGTTCGTGCAACAAGCCGCAAGACAATTCGAAATCTGGACCGGCAAGCCCGCACCCGCCGCCGAGATGCTAGGCGCCGTGACGTTAGCCCTGCAAGAAAGAGCCGCCGCCCAGAAGCAGCAGAAGCCCTGAAGGGATGTTGAATGTGTGGGGCGGACATTCCTGTCCGCCACCTTTGACCTTGGGTTTGATCTTGCACGTGCTTTTGGAAGTTAAATAAATCTGTCATCCTGAGCGGAGCAGGAATTCCACGAAGCGAAGTCCATGCGGAGTCGAAGAGCCTGCCCTGAGCGAAGTCGAAGGAACCCCTACCCTCACCGCGTCCGCAAAAGTGCGTCAGGGAATTCGCACCGCCCATTGCCGGATGCGCGCCGCCATCCCCTCGACCTTTCCCATCCCCGTTCCCGCCTCCCCGTAGAGACGGGGCTTGCCCCGTCTCCGCCACAATCCCCAACCCAACCAGCAAAACGGAGAAGCCACGATTCGTATCAGGGTATGCCTTCAGGCATACCGCCAGGCATTAGAGAAGGGTCCCGGCTTCAGCCGCTGTCCGCTGCGGAAATTCTGATTCCGCCGATTTTGGGAAGGGCCAGGGTGGCCCGTCCTATCGCGAAGCGAAGGGCGGGAATGAGTGTAGGGCGGACACTCCTGTCCGCCGCTCTTGCCCTTGCTGTTGCTTCTGATCTTCCCGCGCCCAAAAAAGCAAGCCCAACAACAACCTCAAAGGCAGCGGACAGAGCCTGCCCTGAGCGAAGTCGAAGGGAGTGTCCGCTCTACACCACCGCGCCGGGTGCCGGCCACCGCCATCCCCTCGAACTCTTTCATCCCGCTCTCACCCCCAACCCAACCAGCACCCAATCGGCCTATGTATCTTTAGTCGAAACAGGTAGATAATGATCCCGACCGACCTTGGCGTTGATTTTGGCTTTCTGATCCCCCCGCCCCCCCCCGGAAGTTGAATCAGTCGTTACACGGAGTGCCGTACCCCTCGATAAAGTCCGACTCCATAGCGAGGCGTGTCTGTTCGTCGCTTTCGAAATGGACGCAAACGCAGTTCACTCCGTTCTTGGTGAAGCAATTTGCCTGGGGTGATCCTCCAAGCGTTCCGAGAGATTACCCGTTTGGCCAAAGTAGATAAAGATATGGCTGCCTTTACCGTCGCGACGCTGCGCTTGGTGATGGCGTAAACGGCGCCAACGGCCTCGAAAGCGGTGCCCCATTCGTGTACCTCAAATTGATAGGTTTTGCCAGATTTGCCCATGAAGTCGGCATCGGCAAGTTTAGACATCGATCCGATCCTCTTTTCTGGGGAAGAGAGGCTCAATCGTGATGCCAGTTGTTCAGATGTTGTTGTACAAGGCGAGGATTGTACCACCGGCAAGGAAAGACTTCCGTGATTGCCAAGTAAGCAGCCCCGGACGGGCGGCCAGCTTAGCCCAGCCCTTCAGCGCTGGGTAAAACGGAATGCCGACTAAGTCCCAGAGGGACGACCGAATTTTCACCGTTGGATGGTCCACCCATCGCGAAGCGAAGGCCGGGGATGTTGAATGTGTAGGGCGGACACTCCTGTCCGCCGCTCTTGCTTTTGCTGTTGGTGTCGCACTTGCTTTTGGGTGGCGCAGCGGTTCACCGCTGCGATAACAAGGGCTGCCCCCTCCACGAACGGGAAGGGCACGAGTTTACTCGTGCCGTTAAGTTCAGAAATGGATCCGCGCTTTAGCGCCTGAGGTGAGCCTGCGACGCGGAGATATTTTCTCCGCAAGCCTGTTAAAACTCTTCGCGCAAATGCGCTTGTGGAAAGCGCACTCACACCTTGCGGAAAAAACTCAGGCTTTGATTCTGTTTGGGAAGGGCACGACTTTAGCCGTGTGGTAAGTGGAAGGGCACGGCTTCAGCCGTGCCGCAGAGAGCAATCAAGACACAGGGCTTTAGCCCCTGATGCCGGGGTGCTGCCACCCTATCGCGAATCGAAGGGCGGGGAGGTTGACTGGTTAGGGCGGACACTCCTGTCCGCCGCTCTTTTGCCCTTGCTATTCGTATGACCTTCCCGCGCCTGAAAAAAACAAGCCCAGGAACAACGCCAAAAGGCGGTGCCACTTACTAGAAAAGCGCGAGACTGTGGCCCACCCCCAGTTATTTTCAGTCCATGTTAAAAGATAAACCCGCGTTCCACCGATGACGTCGGCCACCCGCCGACGGACAATCTCATCCCACGATATAGGGATCAGGGGTATGAATTTGTTACGGTCCAAGAGATGGGGGGCCCATCCTATTGCGAAGCGAAGGGCGGGGATGAGTGTAGGACGGACACTCCTGTCCGCCGCCCTTGACCTTGGTGTTGATTTTGACTTTCCCCTGAGCACCCGCTGCCCCACGTCTCGCGCGTTTCGTAATATAGTGAAGAGAAGAACAAACCCTGGAGAAGCCTGGGCCAGCCCCAGTGACTTTTCACACCCACGCCTGATTTTCAACAGTTAAGGGTAACCCGCTGGCGGTGAGAGACCGCACTACAAAAAGTATTTGCCCCGAAGATGGATGCGACAAAAGGTGATTCGATATCGGCGTTCTTTTCAATTAAGACCCCGCTTTCGGCCCTCTGCCTTCTAGAACTTAAATAGCGGCTCGGAGTCAAGCGATAATGCGGGCCCATGGCAGACTGCTGGGCGGTTAGGGCTCAACGCAGTTAGTTATTCCGCCTCCGATATTGGTGAGTGCACCTCTTGTCGTGGGGAACTGGGGCTGGCAATACGCAAATGGTTCGAAGCGGCATGGATTCAAAGGCTAGTTCCAACGGTTCAGCTCTTCCGCGGGAGCTCGGGCAACCAACCTGCGCAAATCACGAAGGCAACAGCAATTTTACGCAGGTGGGCGGCCCACTTCTCTCCGGCGCGTAAGTATAACGCGGGTTGCTAACCGCCGGCAGAGAAGAAAACGGGCCCAATCTCCCAATTACACCCCCTCCGCGATCGAAATCATTGACATAAGACCCGTAGCGCGCGACCATGGAGTCTGATTGGGGCAGTTCTGAGGGTTCTCGTCTCCGAAGACGCACCTCGAAGCTGCCCCAAATCCGTTTTCAGCTCTTTGACAACGTAAGTTGAAGCGTTTAGCGGCCGTGAGCGGAGCGGGAGCCCGCTGCCGAAATCCTGAGCGGTTCGAATGGATCCATCCTAAGTTATTGCTTTATAAAGACTTTACCGGCAAGTCCTTTAAACTCAAAGACCTTGCGGGGGATCCCCCCTAAGTCTTTGATTCCAAAAGACCGAGGTAGAGGGGGGGAGGGGGGTACCAGTACTAACTAGTAAACTTCGTCAACTGGTGAATAAACAATAACCAGGAAAACTGGGAACAGTCGCAGAGAAACAAACCAGGGAAGACGAAGACCCGGTTAAATCGATTAACCAGCCGCAGATCGTCGAAGCAAATTGAAACCAATCGCAAAGAACGGTTGCAAATCACTGACGATGGCAGTAGGATGGCTTTGGATGCAGTTTTTCGCGTCCACCTTGTCCAACAAAAACCAATCTTCCAGGTAAAACGCAGCCCTAGGACTAAATCTAAAGGGGCAGTCATAGCCCCGGTGCAATTCGGAGAGAGTGCATGTCGTGGTACGCGTACTGCCTCACTGAACACCAGACCCTAGCCAACGGTGTTCGGTCCCGTCGTCCCTTCGTTCTGGAAGGCATTCAAGGCGTCAATTCCGCTCCCGTTATGAGCTACCCCAGCGGAGAATTCGCCGTGATTGTCAGTGAATATGACCGCGCTACCTCCAAACTCGACGAAAAGTCGGCTCTGGAGCATGCCCGCGTGGTCAGCCAGAGCTTCCGCACCGCCACCGTCCTGCCCTTCCGCTTCGGAACCATTTTCGATACCGAAGATGCCATTCGCCAGGCTGTCCGAGCCAACCGCCGCACTTTCTGCGAGAGTGTGGAACGGCTGCGCGGCAAGTCCGAAATGCGCATCAAGCTGGTCGTGCGCGACGGTTCTCTCCGCGGTCACATGGAAGATATCGTCCTGCCCGATACCGTAGGCCGCGAGTACCTCTCCAAGCTGCGCGAGAAGGCCTCCCGCGAGCGCGAACGCCAGACCAAAGCCCGGGCCCTCTCCGTCCAGGTGCACAAGCTCTTCAACCCCCTCGAGGAAGAAGTCAGCTGCAAGAAGGTAGATGCCGACGGAATGCTGCTCGATATCGCCCACTTAATCGACACCAAGTCGATCGAGAAATATCAGAACCGTTACAGCACCGCCGCGAAGCAACTCAAGAACTGCGAACTGTTCGTGACCGGTCCGTGGCCGCCCTACCACTTCCTGCCGGGAAAGGTGCGCACCGTAGCCGGAGACAGCTAGAACCCTCTCCCGAATTTCTGCCCCGAGTTTCTGCCAAAGTGCAGCTTTCTGCATCCGGCTAAGCATCATGCCTGATGGCACAGCCAGCTTGGCATCTCGGGGATTTACTCTAAACTCCTGATTCAGAACAAGTTCCCAAAATGGGACCTGGTTCCTGCCCCCCAGTCACGACTTTGGCTCGGCAAATGCTCATTTATGGTGCAGTAAAGAGGTCGTGTTCGTTTGACAATCTTCACTCTCGATGTTCTCGACATCTCACTCTGTCCGCTCCACTCTCCAGAGCGGCGTCACCAGCTGGTCCTCTGATTCCCGCCATTTAGCCTCTTTAAAAGGTTGGCCCCGAAAGGGGCCGCTTTTTTTGTCTCACCCGCTACTGTAAACTCGCAGTTCCCAATGAATTCCAAAAAAGCCGTTTTCCTCCGTATTATTCTTCCGCTGCTTCTGGTTACCCTGCTTGGCCAGAAACCGCTGCTCGCCCAGAACCCCGCAACCGACGATGTTCTCCTCGCCACCATGGAAAAGGAGTTGCATCGCGGCCAAGCCGAACTCGCCAAGCAGGATTCTGCTCCCTACTTTACGAGCTACAACGTGACCGACGGCGAGTCGCTAGTCATCCTCAGCGACCAAGGTGGCGTGCTCACTTCATCTCACGCCCGCCATCGCTCCGCCGATGTCAGCATGCGCATCGGAGCCCCAGCTCTCGATAACACCCACGACCAGGAACGCTTCTCCGGCATCACTTCCGGCCAGCTTCCGCAGCGGGACGACCCTGACGCTATCGCCCGCGTCCTCTGGCGTTTGACCTACGAGCAATACCGCAAGGCGCGCCAAGCCTATGCCAACGTTAAGACCAAGACCGCTGTCCGCGCCAAGGATGAGGACGACTCGCCCGACTTCTCCCAGGAGAAGCCCTCGACTTACATCGAGAAAGGTCCCTCCCTTGCCTTCCCCGAGCAGAAGGCCTGGGAAGAACTTGCCCGCCGTTATTCCGCTTCTTTCCGCCAGTATCCCCAGGTCGAAGAGTCCATGGTTATTCTTCAAGCCGAGAGGGACCACAGTTACCTGGTCTCGACCGAAGGCACGAAGATCGTCACCGCCGACGCCATCTTCCGCATCATGATCCAGGCCCAAACCCTCGCCGATGACGGCATGCAATTGATGCGCGTCGAGACCTTCCAGTCTTCCGACCCGGCGAAATTGCCTTCCGAAGCGGAAGTGGCGGCGAGCGTAAAGAAAATGGCCAGCGATTTGAGCGCGTTGCGCGCCGCTCCGCTCGCCGAGCCCTACAGTGGTCCGGCATTGCTCTCGGGACGCGCGGCCGCTGTGTTCTTTCATGAAGTGCTCGGCCATCGTGTCGAAGGCCAGCGCCAGCGCGGCCGCGACGAAGGCCAGACGTTCACCAAGAAGGTGAACGAAAAAATCCTGCCCGAGTTCCTCAGCGTCACCGACGATCCCACGCTGCGTGCTCTCGACGGCACGGAACTCTCGGGCTTTTACCGTTACGACGACGAAGGCATTCCTGCCGCGCGCGTCGAGGTGGTCAAGGACGGCATCTTGAAGAATTTCCTGATGGGACGATTGCCGGTGAAGAGCTTCAGCAACTCGAACGGCCACGGTCGCGCCCAGGCCGGACTGATGCCCGTCGGCCGCCAGGGCAATCTCATCGTGACTTCATCGAAAACGATTCCCGACGCTCAACTGCGCGCCCGCTTCGTCGAAGAAATCAAGAAGCAGGGAAAGCCCTACGGCCTGTACTTCGAAGATATCCAGGGCGGATTCACGCTCACTACGCGCGATCTACCGCAAGCGTTCCAGGTGTTGCCTGTGATGGTCTGGCGCGTCTATGTGGATGGACGTCCCGATGAACTAGTTCGCGGCGTCGACATTGTGGGCACGCCTCTTACCGTGTTGACGCAGATCGCTGCCACCGGAGACACCCCCAGCGTCTTCAATGGCATTTGCGGGGCCGAATCCGGGCGCGTTCCCGTATCCGCAGCCGCGCCCGCCATGCTGTTTTCCGAGATGGAAGTCCAGAAAAGAAAGTACGGCGACACGCGTCCGCCCATTCTTTCGCCACCACCCGGTGCAACCGACGAGAAGGGAGGCGCGCAATGATCAGCCAAGTCTTCTCGAACTCCCGCCAAATTTTGGGTGGTGCGCTTCAGATTTTGGGTGGCGCAGTGCTTCAGCGCTGCGGTAAAGGGCTCGCTTTGGCACTCGGCTTTAGCCGCTGGGGTGAGGCTGCGCGACCTCAGCGGCTAAAGCCGCTTTTACAACCAAGCAGCAATCGCAGCGCTGAAGCGCTGCGCCACCCAAAACCAAGTTCAATATTGGCTTGTTCAGCGATCGCTTCCGCGATCCTGCTCTGCGGCCTATCACCTTCCGCCCGCGCCGCCGATGCCGCCTCCAGTGATGTCGTTCTCCGCGCTCTTCGCGAAGAAATGGAGCGCTCCAAAACCAAGCTGAAAATGGACAACGTGCCGGCGCCGTATTACATCGAATACCGCGTTACCGAGGTCGACCAATTCGAAGCCAGCGCCGTTTTCGGCGCGCTGCGCAACCAGGAGCACAATCGCGCTCGTTTGTTGCGCGTCGTGGTCCGCGTCGGCGACTATAAGCAGGACAGCTTCTACGGCAGCGGAGAAGGCACCATCGACCTGGTCCCATCCGATAACGACGTCTACGCCATCCGCCACCGCATCTGGCTCGTCACCGATCGCGCTTACAAGGCGGCAAGCGAAGCGCTCTCTGCCAAGCAGGCTGCCCTGAAGCAATTGAAAGTCGATGAGCCCGTCGACGATTTCGCCAAGGCCACGCCTGTCGAAGCCGTCGAGCCTCTCGCCCGTTTTTCCCCAACCGATCTAGCTTCCGACTTCACGACATGGATCCATCTCCTCGAAGAAGCTTCCGCCCAATATCGTACCGACACAGAATTGGAGAATTTCGATTCTTCGCTGCGGTTCACTGCCGAGAACCGTTACTTGCTGAACTCTGAGGGCACGGTTGCCCGCTCCGGTCACACGCGCTACGTCGTCTCCATCGCGGGATCAACCCAGGCTGCGGACGGCATGTTGCTGCAACGGTCGCACGCCGACCAGGGCAACGATCTTAAAGAGCTTCCGACCCGCGACGAGTTTCTTAAGACCACGGCACGGATTCTCGAAACGCTGAAGTCGCTGCGTGACGCTCCGGTTGTCGATGAGGAATATCGCGGCCCGGTCTTGTTTTCGAACGATGCCGCCGCCAACGTTGTCACCGAACTAGTGGAACCCAATGTTCTGGGCAGAAAACCGCAGCTCGGCGAGAACGCCCGTACTACCGGGAAATGGTCCAGCAGCTACAAATCGCGCGTGCTGGCCGATTTCATCAATCTGTTTGACGACCCGACGATTTCGACTATTGCCGGCCAGTCCCTGTTCGGCAACTACACCCTTGATGACGAAGGCGTGAAAGCCCAGCGCGTGTCTTTGATCGAGAAGGGGCAACTTGTCTCCTACCTCATCGGACGCCAACCTATTCGCGATTTCTCCGCTTCGAACGGCCACGGTCGCGCCGCCGCGCCTGCTGCGCCTGCGCCCCTCACCCGGCAATCTCGTCTTGCAATCGACCGATCCCCAACCTGACGCCGGTCTCAAGGCAAAGTTGATCGAACTTTGCAAGAATCGCGACTTGCCCTACGGACTCTACGTGGAAACCATGGGACCCCGGCTCGAACCTCGGCTCCTCTATCGCATCTACACCAAAGATGCGCATGAGGAACTGGTACGCGGTGGAGTTCACTCATGAAGAACTGGTGCGCGGAGGCTCTTTGGAGATCTCGACGTCCGCTCGCTGCGCAGCGATCTCATCGCCGCCGGAACCAAGCCTGCCATCGAGGACCGCTCTGAGCCCGTCTGGTTCAGCGTCGCCAGCCCCGCGCTGTTGTTCGATGAACTCCAAGTCAAGCGAACGCAAGCCCCCAAGCAGAAGCTTCCCGAGTACCCGCCGCCCGCGCTCGGTGCGGCCGCGAACAAGCCCTGACCGGCTTCGCCACCAGTTGACGCCAATCTCTCCGGCGCTTAGGATATTCGTTTGACTTCGCGCGGGAATGGGTCCCGTGTGGGCGGGACTTTCGGTTCACTGCGAGCAGCAATCATGGATAAGAAGAAACTAGAGACGTTCAGAAAAAGGTTGGAAACCCGGCGCCAGGAACTGCGCCACATGGTTGTCCGCAACCAGCAGGACGGTCGCACCGCCGACGACGAGGCCACGCAGGACGTCGCCGACCGCGCCGCCAGTTCCTATAACAAGGAATTCCTCTTCAGCCAGAGCAACAACGACCGCCAGTTGCTCAACATGGTGGATGGCGCTCTGGCACGCATCCGCGAAGGCAGCTTCGGAGAATGCGTTTCTTGCGGCAAAGAGATCAACGCCAAGCGCCTCGAAGCCGTCCCCTGGACCCGCCATTGCATAGCGTGCCAGGAAAAGGCCGAGAAGGGCTTGCTGGAAGCCGCGCAGTAGAAGTGTGGCGCGGGCGCCCTCGCCCGCGAATCTCCGCCTAAGTCCTTGATTCCAAGAAGTTCAGGGCATGGCCCTTTCGGGCTATGCCGTTCCCGAACTTTACCGCACCAATGCTGCGCCGGGAATGGTATGCTTCCCTATCTCCAGCCACGCCGCGCTTGGGGGCTCGGCGAGGAAAAATCTTTAACCTAAGGGTAAACGTTATGACTTGGACCAGTCCGGTTTTCGAAGAAGTTGTTCTGTGCTGCGAAATCAACTCCTACGTGAGCGCGAAACTCTAAACCTGCGAGATGCACATTCGGATCCTCGGTTCCGCGGCCGGGGGCAGGTTTCCGCAGTGGAATTGCGGCTGCGGAAATTGCATTGCTGTGCGCAAACGCCCGCAAAAAATTCTCGCGGCAAGGCGCGCACCCAGGCTCAACTTGCGTTGAGCGCGGACGGCTCCACTTGGTTTCTGGCCGGAGCCTCTCCCGACCTGGCCTCTCAAATTGAAAGTTCACGCCTCCGCTGCATCCGCGGACGCTGCGTGATTCCCCGATCGCCGGCGTGGTGCTCGCCAGTGCCGATCTCGACCACGTTGTGGGATTGATTCTGCTCCGCGAACTTCAGCCGCTGCGCGTCTATGCCGCCCCCTCGATCTTGCGGATTCTGCGGGAAGAGAACAGCATGTTCGGCATGTTGAACCGAGTCGAGCCGCAAGTGGTTTGGACGCCGATGACGCCGGACGCGCAATTTCCCTTGTTGTCCGCCGATGGAAACGATTCGGGATTACGGTGCGAGGCCCACTACCTTTCCGGACGATATCCAAAATATGTTAAGAGCAAAGACCTCGCCCCTGATCAAGCAACGGCCGCGTTATTCTTCGAATCGGCTTCGGGAAAGCGAGCCGCTTATGTTCCCGCTGTCGGCAGCCTCAGCGACGCGCTGCTCGAAAAGATCAATCTCGTCGACCTGCTTCTGTTCGATGGCACCTTCTGGAGTGATGACGAATTGCAACGCGTTCAGGGGAGCGGCGAAACCGCGCACCAGATGGGACACATTCCGGTGGAAGAAAGCCTGCGCCTGCTGAAAAATATTAGTATTGATGTCGGGCGCAAGATGTTTATTCATCTCAACAACACGAGTCCGGTCCTCAACGAGGCGAGTCCCGAACATCGGGCTGTGCGCCAGGCCGGATGGGAAGTGGCGGAGGACAATTGGCAACTGGAACTATAGTTCCGGACAAAGACCCCGGAAACACTTCCAAGCTGACATTTGAAGAATTGCGCGTGGCGCTGCGCCAGGTGGGCGAAGAGCGTTATCACCACAAACATCCCTTTCACCTGCTCATGCACGAAGGCAAACTCATGCGCGGACAGTTGCAGGCCTGGGCGCTAAACCGTTACTACTACCAGTCGATCATTCCAATCAAAGACTCGATTATTCTTTCGCGCGCCACCGATCCGTCGTTTCGTCGCGTTTGGCGGAAGCGCATTGTGGATCACGACGGCGACGAAAGACGCGATGGCGGCATCTTGCGCTGGATCAAGCTGGCGGAAGCGACCGGGCTCGATCGCGAGCGTGTGGTGCGTGCCGATGAAGTTCTGCCGGCTACGCGTTTTATCGGAAATGAATATCTCAACCTGGTACGGACGCGACCATTTCTGGAATGCGTTGCTTCGTCGCTGACCGAACTTTTTTCCCGCGACCTGATCGTGCTGCGCATGGAGAAGATGCGCCAGCACTATCCCTGGCTGGCTTCCGCACTCGACTACTTTGAGGCGCGGCTGACGGAGGCTCCGGAAGACGCTGCCTTTGCGATCCAGTACGTATTCGACCATGCCTCTACGCGCGCCGAGCAAGAGCGCGTCATCCAGGCATTGCGCGACAAGTGTGACATCCTTTGGGCGCAGCTTGACGCGCTCTATTTCGCGTATGTCGAGCCGGGCTGGCCTCCGCCGGGGGCGTTTCGAATTGAGGGGAACCGTGGCTGAGCTTAGTCGATGCGAGCGTTCCGAAGTTTGCCGCGGGATGCCGCTGGGGCGGAACCACCGAAGCGCCGGTCGTTCTTTTCCCGGAAGGCGCGATCCGGGTGGAAGGAACGGGCCGCATCATTCTCGAACTTTGCGACGGACATTTCTCGCTGGCCGAAATTGTGCAGAAGCTCGAAACCCAGTTCATCCTGGCGCCGAAGGACAAGATCCGCGCCGATGTCCTGACGTTTCTGGAGCAACTGCACGCCAAGCGCATCATCGATTATTAGATACGCGAGCAAGAAATAGAGTTGTTCGCTCAGGAGACAAGTATTTCGATTGATTTCCAATGGCAAATCCGCTGGCCCTGATTGCCGAGATCACGCACCGCTGCCCGCTGCATTGCGTGTACTGCTCGAATCCGCTGGAGCTGACTTCGCGCCAGGAAGAGCTCGCGACTACCGACTGGCTGCGCGTTTTCGGCGAGGCCGCAGCGCTCGGCGTTCTGCATTTGCACCTCACCGGAGGCGAGCCGCTGGCGCGCGCGGATCTGGCTGAGATGATCGCGGGCGCGCGGAAGTCGCGCCTGTACAGCAACCTGATCACTTCTGGAATCGGGCTTTCACGCGAGCGTCTGGCCCAGCTTGTGGAGGCAGGTCTCGACCACATCCAACTCAGCTTTCAGGATTCGAGCGAAGGCCATGCCAACTGGATTGCCGGCGCACGCTCGCACGCACACAAGCTCGAACTGGCCGGCTGGATCCGCGAACATCAGATCCGCGAGCATCGTATCGCGTTCACCGTAAACCTGGTCGTCCACCGGCAGAACATCGAGCACCTTGAAGAAATGATTGCCGCACTTGAAGCGCTCCATCCCGATCGCATGGAAATCGCGCACGCGCAGTATTACGGCTGGGCGCTGCGGAACCGGTCGGCATTATTGCCTACGCACGCGCAACTGGACCGCGCGGTGGCCGCAGTTGCGGCGGCCGAGGAGCGTCTGCGTGGCAAGGTTCGCATCGACTCCGTCATTCCCGACTACCACGCCCGCTTTCCCAAAGCCTGCATGGGCGGCTGGGGACGCCAGTTGCTGCTGGTCGACCCCGCCGGCCGCGCGCTGCCTTGTCATGCGGCGGGCGTGATTCCGGGCCTGCGCTTTGACAACGTGCGCGAACACGCGCTCGATTGGATCTGGCAGAACTCGGAAGCATTTCAGAAATTTCGCGGCGAAGACTGGATGCCCGAACCCTGCCGCTCCTGCGACCGCCGCAAGGAAGATTTTAGCGGATGCCGTTGCCAGGCATTTCTGCTGACGGGCGATGCCAGCGCAACCGATCCGGTTTGCGAGCTTGCGCCCTTGCATCACCTGATCGAAGATGCGGTGCGTGAAGATGCTGTTACGTCTTCGGCGCCTGAATTTCGCGAGGCTCCCTTCCACGTCCTGCAAGAGAAGATGGCTGGCTTCTGGAGTTACCGGACGGACCCGAAACGATGAGTGCTATCGGGATTTTTCGCCAATCACGCACGGTATGGGAGCCTTCCTCGATATTTCGGTGTCTACCTAAATAGATGGCATCCACGGTCACACGTGTCGTCATAATAGCCACCCTCATCGGTTGCATCATTGCGGGTGGTATCTGGATTTCTCGTGAGAAGTCTCAACAACACTTGAGTCCGTCAGAATTGGCGGTCGGACGCCATGTCCGTGCACCCGTACTGCCGCAAGTTTTCACGATCTCGTGCAGTGGAAGGGACGTCCCGCTCGGCCATCAGTTTGAGACGAGACGCGGCGACGATTGGGAAATGATGGCCGTCACCGTAGAACCAGCTTGTATGCCTGAGGGGGATTTTATTTTCTCTGTGGAGGCGACTCCACAGGAATTCTTAGCTCTGGCTCAGACTCCAAGTGCGCGGTTCACGATTACGCCTATGGGAGCCGTTCGTGAGGCAAGGATTCTTCATCCATCGGGGAGCAAAGAACTGGACGCACGGATTTTGAGCCTTATCGAACAACGTCGGTTCAAAGTCGGCTGCGGTGAGTGCCGGGTCGAAACAACAGTAAACGTAGAATTCTGAGCATGGTTGACGAAACCATCCGAGAGCGCCCATTGAGACATCGCTGGTGAAGTCGCGATACCCCAACATCCGAGCTGCTCTCTTTGACGCTCCGGAAATCCGCCTGTTAGACTGAATAATTGCCATCCTACCGTTAAGCGAAGAAGGAAGCCTGTGCGCGCAGAAACCCGGCATCAACTGAAACAAGACCGCTTCAGCAAGGTCACCATCGAGGCAGCGGAGAACGCCGCCCACTGGACCGAGGAGCACAAGACAAAACTCATCGTCATTGTGGTTGCAGTGGTCGTCATTGCCGCCATCGCGTTTGGCGGCTGGTACTACATCAACTCGCAGGACGAAAAAGCGAGCGGCGAGCTTTCGACGGCGGTCCGCACCCTTGAAACGCCGATCCGTCCGGCAGGCGTCCCAGCGCAACCGGGATACGATAGCTTCGCGTCAACCCAGGAACGTGGCACCACGGCACGCAAACAATTCCAGGCCATCGCCGATAAGTATCCGCACACGCGCACGGCCGACATGGCGCGCTATTTTGTGGGATTGGCCTCGGCGCAGCTTGACGACAACGCGGCCGCGGAGCGCAGTTTGCAGGAGACGGCCGCCTCTTCAAACGCTGACCTGGCGGCGCTCGGCAAGTTCGCGCTGGCTTCGGTTTATCGCGCGGAAAATAAGGGCACGCAGGCGGTCGATCTCTATAAGCAGTTGATCGACAAGCCCACGATCGTCGTCAGCAAAGCCACGGCGCAACTCGAACTCGCCGGATTCTACGAGACACAGAAGAAACCCGACGAAGCCAAGAGGATTTACGACCAGGTGGAGAAAGAAAATCCGGCCACCGAAGCAGCGTCGCTGGCACAGCGCCGAGCAGCGGCCCTGAAATAGGGGCATTTCACCGTCCAATTCTCACTCTCGTGAGGCGACTGCCGCTATAGCCGTCTCGGCGTCGTTTTTGGCGGCTTCTCCGGCCACATCCATCACCAACTCGCGGCGTGGGCTCCCGTTGCCGTTGCGGGGCTCAAGTGCCCTCACGCGGCGCACGGCGATATTTACGGGATTGAGATGAAGAAGCTGGCCGTCGCGAACCTGAACGTGAAAGCGGAACCAGTCGGTACGGTACATACGCCCGGCCGCATAAAAAGTCAGGGATACGGCGATCTGGCCTTCATAGTCGTCGCCGGTGCAGGCGAAAAAACGCTTTCCGAGATCCTCGCTCCAGGTGGTGCCGCCCACCAGCGGCTCGTTGAGGAAGTATCGCAATGACGGGACGGCCATCGACAGCTTGCGCAATTGCACCATCTGCATCAGGGCAGAGATTTTCGCGAGGTTGGTAGCATAGATTCTTGGTTCGCGGGCCGATAGCCGCGCCATTTTGATGTGCAGCTCCGGCGCCCATTCGCGCTCGAACTGTTCGCGAGCGAGCGCCAGGCTCCGGTCGCTGGCCTCCGAGTACCGCAAGGTGGCGCGCACCAGGATGAGGCTGACGACGGTGGTCACGATCGTCGCAATCAATGGAATGTAGGCCAGGATCAGGGTGAACGAGATGGCGTGCTGGCTGAACCATTGCATTAGGTTCATCGCAGGATGGTCCTCCTGTAACTAGTCGGACGGATGCACTACTCTAGCGAGGCTTGGCGGCGCCGGATAGCTGCCGAAAGTCTAGTTTCCGGGTTCTAGGCCTTTAGTCACTTGGCGAGCTGCGCGCCCGGTTTTCGGGCCGGCTTCACGGTCAGCGGGAGACGTCGGCTGTGTTCAGGCACGCGATCAACCGCTCGCAGTCGGCGGCTGAGTTATACACGTTGGGCGTCACACGGATGGAACTGCCGCGCACGCTGACGAAGACTTTTTCGCGCGCGAGCATTTCGGGGAGTTCTCGGGGGATGCCGGTTTTTCTTCGCAAGCAGAGGTAATGAGGGGCGCGCAGATCCTCCGGCGGAGATGAAAATCCGAGTTCCGCGGCAGCGGCTGCGATTTGGCGATTGAGCGCGCCCGCCGTCTCGGAGATCTGCGTGACATCCCACTCCAGCAACTGCTTCATGGCGCGCACCGCGGCCGGCAGCAACGCGAAGTTCGAGCGTTCGCCCATGTCGAAGCGCCGCGCGCCCGCGTCGTAGTTTTCCGTGTAGAGGATAAGGCTCGAGAAATCGCGAGCGTTCGAGCGCTGAATCCAATTTTCTTCCAGAGGTCTTCCCTCCTGCCATTTTGGCGCGACATAGAGAAGCCCGATGGAATAAGGCCCAAGCAGCCACTTGTAGCTGGCGGCGACGGCGAAATCGGGCTGCACTTCGCGCACACTGAAGGGCAGCGCGCCCAGCGACTGGGTAAGATCGAGAACGAGTGCGGCGCCGAGCTTGCGGCAAGCTGCGCCGATGCGGACGAGGTCGAGTCTTCCGCCGCTCGTCCAGTGCACGTGCGGGAGCGCGGCGATGGCCACATCGTCGGTCAGGGAATCAAGAACGGCCGCGGTCCAGTCATTATCCTTATCACTATCACTCGGCCAGGGGACGACTTTCAGCGCAGCGCCGGTTCGTTCCGCTCGCCGTTGCCACGGATAGTAGTTGGACGGGAACTGTTCCTCGAGCACAAGAATACTCTGGCCTTTCTTGACCGGCAGATTTCGCGCGGCGGTCGCGATCCCGTAGCTGGCCGAGGGAACGATGGCAATGGCGTCCGCCGAGCAATCAACGATCCGCGCGGCGGTGGCGCGGAATTCGTCCGAGCCAGTAAAGAACTTGTCGGGCGTGAGCTCCCATGGGTGCGCTTTGCGGGCAAGCCCAGCAGTTCCGGCCTCGAGCGCCGGCTTCATCAGCGGTGACATGTAGGCGCAGTTCAGGTAGGCGACGTCGTTGGGAATATCGAAGAGATGGCGCTGGCAGGGAATCATGGGCTAGTCGCTGGCATCCAGTTTAGCTGTAAATCGACCAATTTTAGTGTGACCATCCGCACTGACACTATGTCGAACTGACAACAAACTGACTTGTCGGGTTGCACTGTGATTCCAGCCGCGAAGCGGCGTGATTCATTAGGCAGTTGGCTCGTAGGATTCTGGCTCCAGCCGCGAAGCGGCGTGATTCCTTAGCCCAGCGCGTTAGCGCTGGGTGGACGTCAGTTACCGCCAATGAGTCCCGTAGGGACGGCACTCATGCCACATACGTACTCCACCAACCTTGTCCATTGCGTCTTTAGCACCAAGGGGCGCATCGATTCCATCCCAGGCGATATCCGGGAACGCCTTTACGCATACGTGTTTGGAATCGCGAAAAATCTCGGCATTGAAATCTTGGCGATGGGCGGCACGGCAAATCACATTCACATCCTGATGGCACTCCCGGCGAAATGCCCTCTTTCGTATGCGGTACGAGATCTAAAGGCGAATTCGTCGCGATGGATGAGCGAGAACGGTCCGCGTTTTTGTTGGCAGGAGGGATTCGGAGCGTTCAGCGTTAGCCCCTCACAGGCAGCAGTGGTCATAGAGTACATCCGGAACCAGGCCGAACACCACCGAAAGAGGAATTTCGAAGAGGAGTTCTTGTTGCTGTTGAAGAAATCGGGCATTGAGTACGACCCGAAGTATGTCTTCGGATAGCGCACCGGAGAGTGCCGCCCCTCCGGGGCTCGTCCGTTCGGCGGATTCCGTTCCCAGCGCTGACGCGCTGGGCTAACGAATGGCGCCGCTCCGCGGCTCAGATTAACTCTGGCCGGCCTTGGGTTCGAGGTCTTCACGAAGTTGTTGGCCCAGCGTCTTCGCCACCGAACTCAAGTCCCTGGCGAGTGCGAGCCGCCACTTTTCCGTGGATTGTTGTGCGAGTTCCTCGAATTGTTGCGCGATCGACTGCACCGCTTGCTCGCCTTGGGCTTTCAGAGAGCCAGAGAAGGAGGCTTCAATCCGATTCTGAATGGTTCTCAGGTGGCCGCATATCTCGTTCAGCCTGCTTTCGGCTTCATTCGAGGCCCGCGCTTGCAGGTCTTTGAGGACCCGAGCGACAGCGCTCTCGAGTTGAGCTTGCGCACCGGAGACGATTTCACCGGCGACGCGCTCCAGATGCGCGTCAAGATCCGACTCCAGACGACGCACGGACTCGTTCATCGCTGTAATTCTCCGACCGAGGTCCGTCACTTCCGACTGAAGGTGGGACGCTTTTGCTGCGGTGTCGGCCTGGATCTGCTCGATCTCCCGGCGATGAACAGCATGGGAATCCACGAGTTGTCCCTGCAAAGAAGACAAGAGCTTTTCGCCTTGTGCGCTGAGATGCGCTCCCGTCTCCAAAGCGTGCCGCTGCAGTTTTTCGATTCCGGCGCGGATATTCTGTTGCGTCGAACTGGTGAGTTCTTTTGCCAATATCTGCGCCCGTTGTTCGACGGCATGCAGTTCACCGGCTAGACGGTGACGAAACTCGGTCAGAGCTGCACTAAATTTTTGCTCGATGGCCGTTTTCGCCGATCCGAGCATCTCCGCGGACTGCTCCCGCGTCTGCTGCAGAACGCGTGTCCCCAGGTCTTGCCGCAGGCGTTCCCACAGCTTCTCCTCCAGTTCAGGCGGAATGTACCTAAGCGACACATCAAAACGGTTACGCCTGGCATTCCCGGCCAACTTCTCGCGGAGTTCGGTGACTTCCTCCTGCAAGGGCCGAACGAGTTTGGCAAGTATGCCGCGCAAACGGTCTTCCGAGAGTTGCTCCTCAATCTTGTCGAGAACGGCGCGCGAAGCCCGGGAAGGCGTTTGCGGTTTGTGCTGAACCGCGGGGCTGGCTAACAGTTTTTGAGGAGGTTGCTGAGCGGCGGGCGCGGGCATTTCCAGTACTCGCCAATCATCGGGGTAAGATTCCAGTCCCCAGAAGTTTTCCGGCCGGTCCAGCCGCGCACCCAGCCGGAAGCCTTGTCCGTCGGACCCCATCGGCTGGCAGAAAACGACGTGGGCCGTGGCCTGTCGGCCTCCCCGGCTATGCAGGCGCAGGACGCTTCCGGCGTCTAACTTCAGAGGGAAGCGGAGCGCGCAACCGTGCGCACTGACCACCAGCGTCTCACAGATCTCGGAGAACTGGGCATTGGGCTCCATGCTGGTGACGCGGATAGGCACTTTGGCCGGTACCCTCGAACTGCGCCGTACTGTTTGAGCGTTGGTAGGGGGCATAGTGATCCTCTGCATTAAGGTACCGCGATGGGAAGGATGTGACTTCTCTCGGGAGTGTGCTTCCACGATGTTCCAGCGGGCACGCGGCAGACTGCCCGTTTTCCCGAATCGGGAATGTACTTCGGACTTTTCTCCGCTTTGCGCAACTGGATGGTGCGGTTGGACTTAGTCGAGGCTGCCCTGCTCGATCACCACATTCTCCCGCACGATGAGTCGGTGCGCGGCCATCTCTCGCAGCTTGGGCAGAACGCGGTTGACGTGCTCGTCGGTGTCAACGAACGAGATCACAACCGGCAACTCACCTCCAGCTTCGACCAAGTGCGCGGTGTGGACACGCCCGCGCCCGAGGAAGCCAGCTACGGCGTGGTAGGCTACGGCTCCGAAAGAATTTTCTTCGCGTAGATACTTCAGGATTTCCAGATGCAGCGGACGATGGTGCCAGGAATCGCCTTCGGTGAGATAGATGGTGACTTGCACGGCCATAACGCCTGCCATTCTACAACCCCCTCGCCAAGGCTGCGCCTGCCAAAACGGCGGCGAGGCAGAGCGCGTTGCTGGCCACAGTATTGATGCCGGTCAGGAGCCATTGTCCCTGCTCCAGCAGCGCGAAACTTTCGAAGGCGTAGCTGGAGAAGGTGGTGTACGAGCCGCAGAAGCCGATGGCGACCAGCAGACGCCAGCGCGGATCGAGCAGCGCGCGTTCGGTCGAGAAGACGAGAAAGAATCCCAGAATGAGGCTGCCAGTGATATTGATGAGCAGCGTGCCGTAGGGGAAGGCAGATACGAAATCGCGGGCAATCAGAGTGCTGAGGAAGTAGCGGGCGCTGGCTCCGACAACGGCGCCCAGCGCAATCCATGTGTAGTTGGACAGATAGTTCACGACCGAGTCCTCCTGCAAAAGTTCTGTAGGAGTTATCAGCCGAACGGGCGGTTAACGGCGAACTCCATCGCCAGGGCATCAGTATAACGCAGAGGACTGGCCAAGACTGCGGAGCTTGGTTAGAACGCCCCCAGCCAGCGCACGGGGAAGCGACTTCCGAGGGCATTGACCAGGCGTTCGTCTGCGGTGATGAGGTATCTACCAGTAGCCGCGGCCATCGCAACGTAGGTGCTGTCGTAAATCGTTCGGTCGAAATCGCGGGCGATTTTGAACGCCTCCGGCAGAAAAACTCGGCTCGGTAGAGTGGGAAAATTGCGGTTGAGCATCGCTTCGAGAGCGCGCTGCGCCAACGCGGATGTAATGGCGCCACGTTTGGCGGCCTTCCAGAGGAAACTGCCGATCTCGAGCCAGAATAAATCCGGGACGACCACCTGGATCGCTCCATCCACGTAGGCGCGAAGAAAGCGGTGGGCTGAATTGGCGAGAGGCTCAACGATCTCGGGCGTTGCCCACTTCGCGCCCACACTCGCGTCCATCACGAACGTCTTCACCGCTCACGGTCCTCGCGGATCATCTCTTCTGTCGAAGGGAACGGCCCTTTGCCGGGAGGCTTGTGCGCTTGAATTGCCATCAATTCATCATAGAATTGACGGCGTCGTTTTAGTTCGGCTGCGGTGGGGACGGTGTCTTTCAGCATCTCGATAACCTCGGCGGCAATCGAACTGCGATTCTTGCGGGCGCGGGCGCGCAGCGCTTCGTAGAGGTCTTTGGGCACGTTTTCGACGTATAGGGTTGGCATAGGGATAGTCTAGCATATCCCTAGGTCGAGATTGCGGATCGCTTGCTTGACACCGCTATTTCAGCCCTTTATTCTTAGGTATTGCTCCCTGAGAGACTTTCGTCTCTGTGCGCACTTCCGCGGGCCTTTGCGGTAATTGGAGTGGGGGCGGCGGAGGTTCCGAATGCTCATCGAACTTGCGGATCTGAAAATTCACCCGGTCGATTTCCGGGAGGAGTTCAGTCCGGGTGTGATTGATCTGGGTGACAGAAGTGCGGCAGCGGTCGCCGCTGCGCACCCAGGGCCGGGCCGATCTGGTCGAAGAGCATCACGGCAAGCACAAGGTAGTGCAGGACATCCGGGTAAAGGGCACGCTGGAGACGAGCCTGGAAGTGCCTTGCGCGCGCTGCCTTGATCCGGTCGTGCACCAGGTGGAGCGCAGTTTCGATCTTCTCTACCGGCCGCTCGGGACCGACGCCGGCCACGAAGAGCTTTCAGTCACCGACGCCGAGGCTGAAATCGGTTATTACCAGGGCGAAGGGTTGTTGCTGGAAGACGCGTTGCGTGAGCAAGTGCTGCTGGCGCTGCCGTTGAAGACGATTTGCCGCGAAGATTGCAAGGGTTTGTGTCCGCACTGCGGCAAGAATTTGAATGAAATTCAGTGCTCCTGCGTGGATGAGGTCGAGGACCCGCGGTGGTCGGCGCTGAAAGAGATCAGAGATAAGCTGAATCAATAAAAGTTTCAGCTCTCGGCTCTCAGCTCGTCAGCTCTCAGGGAAAGCGGTTTCCCCTGGAGCTTGGAGCTGAGAGCTGCGAGCTACATAAGGAACATCATGCCGAATCCGAAACGTAGACATTCCCAGAGGCGCACCGCCACCCGGCGGGCGCATGACTCGCTCTCGAAGCACTCGCTGTCGGAGTGTCCGAACTGCCATGAGCAGAAGATGCCACACCGGGCGTGCCCGAAGTGTGGAACCTACAAGGGCCGCGAAGTGGTAGAGGTCGCGGAGAAATCCTAGTTTCCTACTTCCGTCATCCTCCATGCCTAGCATAATCGCACTCGATGCGATGGGGTCCGACAAGGCGCCGAAGCCGGAGATTGAAGGCGCATTGCAGGCGGCGCGCCATCACGGCGTGCGCGTGATTCTGGTTGGCCCCGAACCGCAGTTGCGGGCTGAATTGGCGCGCTATCCTGGCGCGCGGCGATTGCCGGTGGAAGTGGTTCACGCCAGCGAAGTCATCACCATGGACGATAAAGTGGAGGCGATTCGCGCCAAGCGCGATTCGTCGATCCGCGTCGGACTGCGGTTGGTGCGCGAAAGCCGCGCCTCGGGCTTTGTGACGGCGGGCAACACTGGCGCCGCCATGGCCACGGCGAAAGTGGTGTTGGGGGCGTTGCCGGGCGTGGACCGTCCGGCGCTGGCGGCGGCGTTTCCCACGGTGGGGAACACGGCGGCGGTTCTGCTCGATGTCGGCGCGAATGTGGATTGCACGGCCAATAATCTGGAGCAGTTCGCGGTGATGGGTGATATTTATTGCCGCTCGATTTTCAGTATGGAGCATCCGCGGGTGGGGTTGCTTTCGATCGGAGAAGAAGAAGGCAAAGGCAACGACCTGACGCGCGAGGCGTTTCAACTGCTCAAACGGCTTCCCATCAATTTTATCGGCAATGTGGAAGGCCGCGACTTATACAACGGCCATGTGGATGTGATCGTGGCTGACGGATTTGTCGGCAATGTTGCGTTGAAGACTTCCGAAGGCCTGTCGCGGATGGTGCGTACGGTGCTGAAGGAAACCTTGAAGGCAACGATCACGCGGCAGGTGGGAGCGCTGCTTTCACGCAATGCGTTTTCCGATTTCAAGAAGCGACTGGATCACACCGAGTATGGCGGTGCGCCCTTGCTGGGAATAAAAGGCGTATGCATCATTACCCACGGATCGTCGAATGCCAATGCCATCAAGAACGCAGTGCGAGTGGCAGCCGAATTCGCCGAGGGCAAGGTAAACGAAGCCATCGAGCGGGAACTAGCTCACTTGAGCGCGGCGGTACCAACCTAGGAAGGTCGAAAGTTAGAAGTCAGATTGCAGAAGTGAAAATGCCGTATGCGCCATAGGTTCCTACTTCTGCAATCTGACTTTTGATTTCTGACCTTATTCTCAATATGACAAACACTCCTGATCGAATTGCTTTTCTTTTTCCCGGCCAGGGTTCGCAAGCGGTGGGCATGGGCAAAGAATTGGCCGCCAACTACCCAGTGGCTCGTCGAACCTTTGAGGAATCCGACGAGGCGCTTGGCTACAAACTGTCTGAGCTTTGCTTTGAAGGTCCGGAAGAAAAATTGAAGCTGACCGAGATCACGCAGCCGGCAATTCTGACGGCGTCGGTGGCGGCGTGGCGTGTGTTGCAGGAAAAAGGCCTGAAGCCAGATTTTGTTGCTGGGCACAGCCTGGGCGAATATTCGGCGCACGTGGCGGCAGGCACGCTCACGTTTGCCGATGCCGTGCGAACGGTGCGCAATCGCGGCAAGTATATGCAGGAAGCGGTGCCGGTGGGCGTGGGCGCAATGGCGGCGATTCTTGGGATGACGCTCGACACGGTCAGTGAAATCTCGAAGGAGGCAGCGCGGGGAGAAGTTTGCCAGGCGGCCAATATCAATTCGCCCGAGCAGATCGTAATCTCGGGCCACGCCGGCGCCGTGAACCGCGCTATCCAACTGGCCACCGAACGCGGAGCAAAGAAGGCCGTCAGCCTTCCGGTCAGCGCTCCTTTCCATTGTTCCCTGATGCAGCCGGCGCAGGATCGCCTGACGGTGGACCTGAGGGCGCTGAGCTTTCAGAATCCGTCGTGCCCGGTGGTCTGCAATGTCGATGCTGCGGAGGTCACTTCCGCGGAGGCTGCGCGTGAGGCCCTGATTCGCCAGGTAACCGGCGCGGTGAGGTGGGAACCATCGGTGCGGCTGCTGATCGAGAAGGGATCCAGCCTCTTTATTGAAGTCGGTCCCGGAAAAGTTCTGTGGGGACTCATGCGGCAGATCGACCGCTCGAAGACCTGCGCCACGATGGGGGATGAAGCGTCACTGCAGAAAACGCTGGCGCAGATCGCAGCAATGGCGGCGTAGCTGCCGGGCTGAGCTCGGCTTGGGCGGGCGAGGGCGACCGTCCCCACACGGGCTAGAACGGATACACCGTCAGCGTCTTATCCGACTTCTGCACGAACATGCGGGCGTGCTCGGAGCGCTCGTTGACGATGACCTCGACCACGACGCCTCCGCGGCCAAAGCCTTTTGTGTTAGCCGATCCGTAAATCTTGTACGACTTGATTAAACCCCACTCACCACCCGGTCCCCAGTCACGATAGAAATCCGCATACGTGTATTGAGAATATTTCTGCCGATGCTGAACCCAGCCGGGATCGTTGAAGTAAATGCCGTAAGCGGCTTCGTAATTCTGATGTTCGAGCGCGGCGAAGAACTTGTCTACGGAACGCTCTTCAGGCCAGTTGCGGTACATCCAGGCCAGCGCGGCCAGGGCGATCACGACTACGATTGCGGTCGCGAGCCGGATCCTCCGCCGCCGTGCTTTCGCTGGGTCGTAGGGCTGGGCGTCGAGCAGGGTCATAAGTCTTCCCTAAGCATAACGGATTCCCGGAAAATACAGCTAAGTAAAGGAACCGGGTCGGTACCGTTCTGCCCAAGTTCCCGCCCTAACGGGGTATGCTCTCTGTGGAGTGCGGGTTGACTTGAGAACAGAGGGATTGATCCCTTGCCATCCGTTCCCTAAAGCGCCGGATCGAACTGCCGATGTACACCACGTCAGTCGGAAATGGCGGAACCAGGATTCGTGGCCTGACCGTGAAGACCGCAGAGTGGTGGAACCTATGGATAAAGTCCGAGCGCTCATCGTGGATGACTCGTCGGTGATGCGCAAGATCGTCGAGCGTTCGTTGCGTCAGGCGGGCATCGAACTGGAAAAGGTACTGGAAGCCTCGAACGGGGCCGAAGCGCTGGCCACGCTGCAAGGCAACGTGGTCGACCTCATCTTGTGCGATATCAATATGCCCGTAATGGATGGGCTGGAATTCGTCCGCCAGGTCGCAACGGTGGAAGGCGCCAAAGGGGTTCCGATCGTGATGATCACCACCGAAGGCAGCGAATCGCATGTGGTCGCAGCGCTTTCGGCTGGCGCTCGCGGATACATTCGCAAGCCTTTCACTCCAGACCAGGTGAAAGAGCACGTCCTACCCTTGCTGGGGAAGAAGCCGTGAGCACGGATATCTCATTTGCCACTCGCGCTCAGGAGGAGAACTGGCTGCCCATTCTCGAACTTGCTGTCGAGGAGGTTTTTGAGATCATGCTGGGTTGCCGGGTAAAGCCGGCATCATCCGAGCTTATGGTCAACGAAGAATTCACCGCCATGGTCGGCTTGGCGGGGGCGTTGTGCGGAGTTCTGACCATCCGCTGCGACGCGAAGACCGCCCGCCAGGTTGCCAAGTCCATGCTGGGGGACACGGCCGACTCCGAACAACAGGTAGCGGACGCGCTCGGAGAAGTCTGCAACATGATCGCGGGGAACTTCGACAGCGGCTCCGCCCAGATGAAATCCACCTCTGAGGCCGCCTTCGACCGCATCGCCAACATGCTCCGCCAGCGCGACTACCGCCTGCGCATCGAGGGCCACACGGATAACGCCCCTATTCACAACGCCCAGTTCGCCTCAAACTGGGAGCTCTCCACCGCCCGTGCAACCGAAATTGTACGGCTCCTCATCGTCCGGGATGGCTTCAGTCCCGATCGTCTGAGCGCCGGAGGATTCGCCGAATATCACCCGGTCTCGTCCAATCGAACCGCCGAGGGCCGCTCCGCAAATCGTCGCGTGGATATCATCGTACTCGGCCACACCCTGACGTCGGCTCCCCTGGAGCAGGCCGCTGCGCAACCGCCTCCAGTGGCCGCGCCCAAGCCCACAGTCGTGAGACCAGCAGACGGTCGTCTACAGCGGTAATTCCATCCAGAGGGCGCTTTCGATGGGAATCGCGGAGTACGGCGCGATTTCCTGGAATCCAATCCGGCGATAGAGTGCGACCGCATCTTTCATTGCCGATTCAACCGTATCCAGACGCATGCGCTCGTAGCCAGCGGCGCGCGCTTCGGCGATTAGGCGTTCCGCCAACATCCGGCCCAGGCTCCGGCCGCGATCTTCGGGCCGCACGTAAAGCCTTTTCATCTCGCAGATACCGGGTTCAAGTTTGCGCAACGCGATGCATCCGGCGGTGTGGTCTGCCGATCGGGCAAGCAGCAATCTTCCGCCTGGCGGACCGTAAGCGCCGGGAAGGGTTTTCAACTCCTCCTCGAAACTCTGGAAGCACAGGCTGAAGCCCAGAGACCTGCCATATTCGAGGAACAGGCAACGAGCTTGTTCGATGTGTTCGGGCAGTGTGGCCTGAATCAAGTCGATCCGGCTCCGGCCGGCCTGACTGTCATTGCGATGACTCGCACCGTCCCCTATAGGATCGCGTTTGCCTTCAGCCGAGGTCGTCATGGAAGAACTCACGCTCGTAACGGAAACTCCCCCAATTTTAATCCCGCCCAAAGACGGCCCACCAGGGATTCTCCTTGGAACTCCATTGCGGCCCACCCGTTTGCTCCCCACCCCCGCCCGGCGATATAGTTAAAGGCTGCTTTTGAGGCTTTGATGTTCACTGACTTCACCGCCACCGACCGCTGGACCAAGAAACCAGCCCACTGCATCTACCAAGCATTGATGGTGGCTATCGCCACCCGCCACGCCGATGCCGTGGACATTAAGTTCCTGGTCGACGGGCGGCCGGTCTGGGTGGCCCTGCCGCACCCGGCGTGGGTCGAGTACCAGCAGCGCACCGGAAAACTGATCACCGACTCGCTGGCCAAGGAAATCGCCGGCCATTTTCTGAAGACGGCGCTGGAATCGGGCGAAGGCTTGGGCCGTGAAATGTATTCCCTTACCGTCGCTGAGACGTTGAAGCACCTGGAAGGCGTCGTGGGGCAGGTTGAACCTCCGGTTGCTGCTGCCCGCTAGCTCTGTCCGCCGATGTGACCTTAGATGGCTCGATAAGATGGCTCGATAAAAGATCGTGCAGTTTGTCGCCCTGGGGAGAGTGCTCTTATGTCCGGCGTTACATCCGATGTGGAAGCCACGACCGAAAAAAGGACCGGAACGCAGCATGTGCGCCTGGCCGCGTGGGTGGAAGAAGTGGCGCAGCTATGCAAGCCGGATCGAGTGCAGTGGTGCGACGGCACGGACGAAGAATATCAGGCCATGCTGCGATTGATGGTGCTGACGGGCACGGCCATCTGGCTGGAAGATAACAAGCGGCCGAACAGCATCCTTGTCCGGTCCAGTCCGGCTGACGTGGCTCGCGTTGAAGACCGGACGTTCATTTGCTCGCCGACGCAAGAGGAAGCTGGTCCCACCAACAACTGGCAAGATCCGGCGAAGATGAAGCAAAAACTGCAGGCGTTGTACGCGGGCGCAATGACGGGGCGGACGATGTATGTGATCCCGTACAGCATGGGTCCCATCGGCTCAGCGATTGCCAATATCGGCGTCGAGATCACGGACTCGCCCTACGTTGTGGCCAGCATGCACATCATGGCCCGGGTCGGCAATCGCGTGCTCGATGTTCTCGGGAGCGACGGTGATTTCGTGCGCGGTCTGCACTCGGTGGGCGAGCCTCTGGCTGCGAACCAGGCGGATTCGACCTGGCCGAACAACCCGCAGGAAAAATATATTTGCCATTTTCCGGACACGCGCGAGATCTGGTCCTACGGTTCCGGATATGGTGGCAACGCACTGCTCGGCAAGAAGTGTCACGCGTTGCGCATTGCTTCGGTGCAAGCCCGTGACGAAGGCTGGATGGCCGAGCACATGCTCATCCTGAAGATCACCGACCCCCTGGGCCGCGTCAAGTTCTTCACGGGCGCGTTCCCTTCGGCCTGCGGCAAGACGAACCTTGCCATGATGATCCCGACCATACCGGGCTGGAAAATCGAAGCCATCGGCGACGATATCGCCTGGATGAAGTTCGGTTCCGATGGCCGCCTGTACGCCATCAATCCGGAGGCCGGTTTCTTCGGCGTCGCTCCCGGTACCAGCAAGAAGTCGAACCCGAATGCCATGCTGACCGTGACCAAGAACACCATTTTCACCAATTGCGCGATGACCGCGGATGGCGACATATGGTGGGAGGGGATGACTGCGCAAAAGCCGGCAGAGCTGGTCGACTGGCTGCGGCGGCCGTGGACTCCAGCTTCTTCTCGAAAGGCGGCGCATCCCAATGCGCGTTTTACGGCTCCGGCAAGGCAGTGCCCGGTGATTGCCCCGGAGTGGGAGGACCCCAACGGTGTGCCGATCGACGCCATTCTCTTCGGTGGCCGCCGAGGAGGCGTGGTGCCCCTGGTCATGGAGTCGTTCAGTTGGCAGCATGGAACGTTTCTGGGGGCGAGCGCCAGCAGCGAAACCACTGCGGCGGCGGCCGGCAAAGTTGGTGAACTTCGCCATGATCCGATGGCTATGCTCCCCTTCCTCGGCTACCACATGGGAGATTACTTCGCCCACTATCTCAAGATCGGCGCCCATCCCGGCGCCAAGCTGCCCAATATCTATTATGTGAACTGGTTCCGCACCGACGAAGAGGGAAAATTCCTGTGGCCCGGTTACGGCGAGAACTGCCGCGTGCTGAAATGGATCTTTGAGCGGTGCGAGGGCACGGCTCATGCCGTGGATACGCCCATTGGGCGCCTTCCGCGGCCTGCCGACCTCGATACCGGCGGCTTGAACATCCCGGACGCCACCCTGGGCCAACTGCTCAACGTGGATGTGGAGGGGTGGCTGGCCGAGATTCCGCTCATCCGCGAATACTTCGACAAGTTCGGCACTCATTTGCCCGAGCCCTTAAATCGCGAACTCGAGGACTTGGACAGGCGGCTGCGGACAAGCATCAGCCGAGTCGGAAAAATCAGCAGATTTGGCAGAGTAAGCCGGCTCGGCAAGAGGTCGGAGGCTGTGCCCCCTGATGAATAAGGACGAATGCACCCAGTATGTTCGCCCGTAAACTCCGCGTGCAATACGAGCACGAGGGACAACTCCAACCCTGTCCCTTAAAATGGCTCGACAATTTCAGCATGCGCAACTTCACCAACGCGTCCGTTTTTGACGACACCCTGCCGGTGGCCGACGGGTGGCTGGAAATTGGAACGCATGTCCCGCTCGATCAACTCCGGGACGCAATGGAAGACTGGTTTCGCCGCAAGCGTTATCTACCGAAAGATGCAAAGCTGGTGCTGACCGCGAAGTAACAACCTAAACGGTATTCTTACCGCCGAGACGCCGAGAAAACCCTTTTGGGGAAAATTCAAGAAAGACAAAAGACTTCTCGGCGCTCTCGGCTTCTTGGCGGTGAAGACAGCTCTAGCTGGCGCCGCCCAGAGTGGAAGCTCTTTCCATCTTGAGCAGGCGGGCAAGTAGACGGACGATCATGCCATCGAAACGGGTACCGCTCAGCTTTCCCAGTTCCCCTATCGCCTGCTCGTCGGTTTTCGGAAGAGCAAAAGAACGCTCGCTGGTCATGTTCACATAGGCGTCGGCAACGGCGATGATCCGGCCATAGAGCGGTATATCCTCGCCCTTCAGTCCGAGAGGATAGCCGCTGCCGTCGAAGGCTTCGTGATGGGACTCGATGGCCTGAGCTACGCGCTCGACTTCCGGAATCGCGCGTAACACTTGCGCGCCTATTTGCGCGTGGGTTTTGACCACGGCGAATTCATCTTCCGTAAGTGTGCCCGGCTTGTTCAGGATTCGATTTTCGACAAACAACTTGCCCAAATCATGCACCCGCCCCGCGAACGTGATTTCCTCCACTTCCTCGGCAGAGAGGTTGAGTCCGCGCGCGATCATCCCGGCATAACGTCCGCATTGCTCGCCATGTCCGGCCGCGTATTGCTCTCTCAGTTCAGCCGCGCGTGCCAGAGCTTCGACGGCCTGTTTGATCGGCTGCTGCTCCGCGTCTCCGTCGCCTCCGCATAGCTTGCGCAGCGTGCCCACCAGTTCTTCCAGGTGCTCCGGTTCGCTGCTGTCATGTTCACATAGGCGTCGGCGACGGCAATGATCCTGCCATACAGCGGTATATTTTCGCCCTTCAATCCGAGAGGATAGCCGCTGCCGTCGAAGGCTTCGTGATGGGACTCGACGGCCTGGGCTACGCGCTCGACTTCCGGGATCGCGCGTAGCACTTGCGCGCCTATCTGCGCGTGAGCTTTGATCATTGCGAATTCATCTTCCGTAAGTGTGCCCGGCTTGTTCAGGATTCGAGTTTCGACAAACAGCTTGCCCAGGTCATGCACCCGCCCCGCGAAGGTGATTTCTTCCACTTCCTCGGCAGAGAGGTTGAGTCCGCGCGCGATCATCCCGGCATAACGTCCGCATTGCTCGCCATGTCCGGCCGCGTATTGCTCCCTCAGTTCAGCCGCGCGCGCCAGGGCTTCGATGGCCTGCTTGAGCGGCTGCGGATCCGCGTCTCCCTCGCCTCCGCATAGCTTGCGCAGCGTGCCCACCAGTTCTTCGAGGTGCTCCGGGCCGCTATGCTCGCGCTGCAGAAATCCTTCGATATAGCCGGACACAAGATGCCGCTGCACTGCCGAGCCTTCGCCGAACGCATCCGCGGTGGAAACCTGGTTACCGCCCGCGTGCTTGGCCACGTACATGCCCGCATCCGCGATGCGAATCAGATCCTCCATGGAAAATCCATGTACGGGGAAACTGGCAACGCCAAAACTGCCGGTGATACGGTGTTCCTCCAGCATCGGATCGGTGGCCAGCCACAGCCGCAATCTCTCCGCCAACACCTGCGCCTGCTCGATCCCGGTCTCAGGCATGAGAATCACGAATTCGTCTCCACCGTAGCGGGCTACCACGTTCGACTGGCGGCACTTCTGTTCCAGCAGCCGGCCAACCCGGGCCAGCACCAGATCCCCTTCCAGGTGACCGAGCGAATCGTTGACCTCTTTGAATTTATCCAAATCCACCAGCACCACCGAGAATGGGCGGCCGGAACGCGACGCGCGCTTCCACTCCGAGGTCAGTGCCTCCCAGAAAAATCGTCTCGTCTTGATGCCGGTCAATCCGTCGGTAATCGATTGCTGCTGCAACTTTTGGAAGACGAAGGAGTTGTGCAACGCGGTCGCCAGAAGGTCAGCCAGCGTATTCAGGATCAGAATGTCCTGGGGTGCGAATGCATTCTCATCGCGGCTCTCCACGTTGAGCACGCCCAGTAGCGTTTCGCCGTAGCTGATCGGCAGGCAGAGCACCGCCCGCGATTCCGGCAACACACCGGCAAGCTGTCCCGGACCGGCGTTCTGCACCAGTGCGCTCACTCCGGTGCGCGCGACCTTTCCCAGAACTCCACTTCCCACCGAGATCCGGCGGCCCAGGGTTTGAGATGTCGCTCCCGCCTCGGCTTTGATCTCGATATCTTTGGTAGCATAGTCCATGATGCCGATGCCGATGTGATCGTAGCGGAAGTTCTTCTGGATCTCGCGCACGATGTCGGCCATCATCTGCTCGGCATCTTCACTCGAGATCGCCATTTTCGAAATGTTGTTCAGAAACGCGAGATGCCGGGCACGGCGCTGTTCCTCGGTAAACAGGCGAGCATTCTCGATCGCCACCCCCAGTTGGCCGGCTACGGTTTGCATGACCTCGAGGTCCCGGGCCACGAACTGCGATTCCCGCTCCGCACTCCTCGCCGCCATCACTCCCACAGCTTTGCCGCCCAGAAAAATAGGCACGGCGCACAATGACCGGGCCGGCCGCAGAGGCACGAAGTCGATTCCCAGTTTTGACCGCACCTGCTCAAGATCGGACTCGATCAGCAGCGGCTCCCCCGTCCGGATGATGTACTCGGTCAATCCATTGCTGACCTGGCGCGAGCGCTTGGGAAGAATGCGCTTGCCTTCGATCTCCAGTTCGAAGCGAATCTCATCTTCCTCCTGAAACGCGATGTAGAAATCGCTGGTGTCGAAAATCTTGCCCAGCTCCACCTGCACCGTGCGCAGCACCTCGTCCTGGTTGAGATGAGAACTGATGGCCTGCCCGATCTCGGTGAGGAGCTCATATTCCTTGGTTCGCCGCTGGGCTTCGTGCATGACGACATAGTTTTCCAGCGTCAACGCAATCTGCAGTGCCAGTCCGATGAGCAACCGCAAATTCGAAGAGCCGAACATGCGCTGTTCCGCGTGCGGAAATATAATGACGCCGAAGTTATGCTCCCGCGTCTGCAAACTCACCGCCATCAGATCGCGGATTCCCTCCGCCAGCAGCAGTTGCTTGCACACCCCGAACTTTCCTCCCGAAAGCGCCGGCAAAGGCTCTTCCACTTCCGCGAGGTTATGGAACGTGACCACTCCACCGCGCCGGTAGGCAAGTTCGGCGATGTAATCCCCGGCCTGCGTCTTTTGCAGCTTTTCCAGAAAATCCGCGGAAAAACCTTTTTGGACCGAAGGCACGGTGCCGCGCCATTGCTGGGAAACAAAAAACACGGCGCGATGCGAAGGCAAGGGCGCCACTAACCTCTCGACAAAACTCTGCAAGCTGGGAACCAAGTCGGAGGCCGAGAACAATCGGCGCGGGTCCACGCCCAGGGTCGAGAACGCCAAGGCGTTTTCCTGCACGGCATTGCGCTCATTTTCAAACAGCACCATCACCATGGCGATGGCCAGCAGCATCTGCGGGATCGGCCCCAGGAAACCTCCGAACGGGCCAACAACTTGGAGGAAAGGTTGACGGAGTTGTCCCGCATACATCAGCGCCGCCCACAACGCCAGGGCAAACGCCAGCATCCGGAACGCAACCGAATTCCTGCGAAAAGCGTAACGGTAAAAATGGAACGAGCAATAGAGCAGGATCGCCGCCAGCCCCACCTCCAGCCGCAAATAGAGTGGCACTGGAGTTGGTTTTTCGCCGAATACTCCGCTCGCCATTTGCGCCCGCAAACCTATATACGTCAGCGCAACCCCGGCCACCGCCAGCGCCCCGTCATACCACCTCAGCTGGAACGGTTCCTTCATCAACCGGGTCGAGACGAAAATGCAAACCGCCATGCCCAGCAGCAGCAGCGAGCTCAAACAGTACAGTAATGCGGAAGGTCCCCGAAAATATTCCACCGCCTTTGCCGCGTAGTGCAGCGTATACGCCGCCCAGGCCAGTTGCCAGGCGCGAAAATAGCTGTGACGGTTTTGCTCGTACAGGTAGGTGAAGACCAGCAGCACCAGGAGGGCCACGGCCCCAGGAATCAGCACCTGACCTGTGGCAACGCTATGCATGGATTCAACGTCCTCATCAACCGTGATCAGGGCCCGGATGGAACTCTGGATGCCCTAATCCTGTCATAACCGGCAGATCGAAACAATAGGTGTCGGCAGGTCCCGCCCTGGGCACGGCGTTCTTAAAACTATCTTCCTATGAGATGCGGTGCAGCCATATCGATCTACTCCCGAATAGTACCTTGGTAACCGGTGGTAACTGAGCACTCGGTAGTGGCTCCGTTTGATTGTCATCCGAGCAAGCGTCTTTTGCACCGCATCAAAATTAAAGAGTTGTCATCCTGAGCGAAGCGAAGGACCTGCTGTTTGTCAGCTGCAATCGCGCCTCTGGCTCGCTTCCCTTTCAAACTGAGCCACTACTGAGCACCCGACTGCCTAGAGCCAGAGCCCCAATCCCGCTATACTCAAAAGTTATGCTTCGTGTTCGATTTGCGCCGTCCCCCACCGGTTTCTTGCACGTTGGCAGTGCCCGTACCTTCATCTTCAACTGGCTCTACGCCCGTCATAACGGAGGAACCATGATCCTCCGCCTCGATGACACAGACGTCGAGCGCAATACCGATGCCTCGGTCAACTCCATCTTCGATGGTCTGCGCTGGCTCGACCTCGGGTGGGACGAAGAATACAAGCAATCCGAACGCCTGGCCCTGCACCGCCAGATCGCCGATGCCATCTTTCAGAAGGGCCTGGCGTACCGCGACTTTACCCCCGCTCACGCCCCTGGTTTCCAAATAAACGACAGCGAAAAATCCAGCGCCAATCAAACCTGGCTCTTCAACCCCGGCATGCGCGACCTCTCCCGTGCCGAAAGCGACCGCCGGGCCGCTGCCGGAGAATCCTTCGCCCTTCGTTTCCGCGTCCCCCGCGGCCGGGGAGAAGAGGTCCGTTTCACCGACGCGGTCTACGGCGAGCAAATCAAAGCCGCCGATGACATCGAAGACTTCGCGCTTCTCCGGAGCGACGGCATGCCGATGTATCACCTCGCATCCTGTGCCGATGACGTGGATCTCAAGATCAGCCACATCATCCGCGGTCAGGACCACCTTTCGAACACTTACAAGCACGTGCTGATTTTCGAAGGCGCCGGCGCCAAACCGCCGCAGTTCGCGCATCTTCCGCTGCTCGTTGCCCCCGACGGATCGAAGCTCTCCAAGCGCCGCCACGGTCCGGTGGTGAGCGTCACTACCTACCGCGATGCCGGTTTCCTTTCCGAGGCCTTCATCAATTTTCTATGTCTGCTCGGCTGGTCGCCAAAAGACGATCGCGAAAAGATGACGCGCCAGGAACTAATCGACGCGTTCTCGCTCGAAGGCATCAATCGTTCCAACGCGGTGGTGAATTTCAAAGAAACCCTTCCCTCTGTTGCCATCCTGAGCGGAGCGGGAACTTCACGAAGTGAAGTTTCCGCGGAGTCGAAGGACCCCTACCGCGAAGAAACTTTCGACCCCAAAGCCGTCTGGCTCAATGCCGAGCACATCCGCGCCCTCTCCATCGACGACCTCAGCGCTCGCCTGCTCCCGGTTGTCCACGCGGCCGGATTCCCCATCACGCCAGAGAGAATGCATGCTATTACTCCGCTCATCCGCGAGCGCATCAAGCTCCTCCGCGATGTGCTCACCGCCGCCGACTTCTTCTTCGTGGACCAACTCCCGCCGTACGACCCAGCCGAACTCATCCCGCAAAAGGGCGACGCCGCCATGGCGCTAAAGGTTTTGACCCGGGCGCGAGAAGTCTTGGCGCAAACGAAATTCAAACACGACCCGTTGGACCAAACCCTCCGCGCAGCCGCTCAGGAATTGGGGGTCAAGGCAGGCCAAATGTTCCAGCCCATCCGCGTAGCCGTCTGTGGGCGGAAGAATGCGCCGCCATTATTTGAGACGCTGCAAGTGCTCGGACGGGAAACAACCCTGAAGCGAATCGAGCAGGCGATCGAGAAGCTGTAGCAGGGTCGCACGCGCTCGGCAGAATTACCTGGGTTTAGCAGATGTCGCGTAGAAACGGGGCTTGCCCCGTCTCATCCCGCCGCCGAGACGCCCCAATCCGAGCCGGTTTATCCATGAAACATGAAGGCGCGCGAGTGCTGCAGCCACATCACGCCGCCCGCCACGAGCAAAGCTCCAACCAGCAGCACCGCGATGCGCCGCAAAAAGTCATCATGCCCCGGCGCGACCTTTGCGATAAGCGCCCCCAGAAGCAGCCCCATGAGCAGACCGCCGACGTGCGCCGCGTTATCGGTGCGAGCGATCACTGCTCCAAAGAAGAGGTTGTAGCCGACAAACAGAACCACGCTGCGCAGCATTCCGGTCATCGCAGCCCGTGGCAGCGAAAACTCGCCCAGATAAAACGACGCGATCAGAGCCCCCGCAATCCCAAAAATCGCCCCCGAAGCGCCCACGCTCAAGACGACAGGATTCCAGATCAGGCTCCCGAGGCTCGCCGACAAACCCGTGATCAGGTAAACCGCGGCAAATGTCCAATGGCCGTAAACGGATTCCGCCAGTCTGCCGAGGTCCCACAGACACCACATGTTGAAGGCGATGTGGAGCAAGCCGCCGTGAATGAAAACGCAAGTCAGCAGCCGCCACCATTGCCCGCTGACGGTAAGCGGCCCGAAATTAGCCCCCCAGCGCACGAGATCCTGCCACGCTGGATTGTCGAGCATCGAAACGCCCGCCAACGTCATGGAAATGAACACCGCAACGTTGATTCCAAAAATGCCCTGAGTAACCACCATCGAACTGGACCCCTGCCGCACCCAAGGCGCGGGTTCGACTCTCTGTACAGGGGAATCCTCGCCGCGCTGCGCAGCCTCATGCTGCACGCACCACTGGCAAAGCTTCTTGCCGAAGCTGAGGGCTGGAAGCTGACGACCACATTGCACACATTTTGCCATCTCGACGCAGATTATCACGATGCTGGTGGAGCGCCGGGCGTCCCGCCACCGAAAAAGCGCCCAGCACCCGCGATTCCGTTCTTCCCATATAAAATACAAAAAGCATGAACGCCGCAAATTCATCCTCTAACGACGCCGGCGCGACCTCGCCTTCCGAGTCGCGCCCCTCAAACTTCGTCCGCGACCAAGTCATCAAAGACTTGGAAACGAACAAATACAACGGTCAGGTCCAGACGCGCTTTCCTCCTGAGCCCAATGGCTATCTGCACATTGGCCATGCCAAATCCATCTGCCTGAACTTTGGATTAGCCGACGAGTTCGGCGGCAAGACCAACCTGCGCTTTGACGACACCAACCCGGAAAAGGAAGAGCAGGAGTATGTGGACTCCATCATGAAGGACGTCCACTGGCTGGGCTTTGAGTGGGACGGTCTCTACTATGCTTCCGACTATTTCGATCAGCTTTACGAATGGGCTATCAAGCTCATCAACGAGGGCAAAGCGTATGTTGACGACCTAAGCGCGGAGGAAATTCGCAAGTATCGAGGCACGCTGACGGAGCCGGGCAAAGAAAGTCCGCACCGCAACCGCAGCGTGGCGGAGAACCTCGACCTGTTCGAGCGCATGCGCAAAGGCGAATTTCCCGACGGATCGCGCGTGCTGCGCGCCAAGATTGACATGGCCTCGCCCAACCTCAACATGCGCGACCCAGTCATGTACCGCATCCTGCACGCCGAGCATCACCGCACCGGCGGCAAGTGGTGCATTTATCCCATGTACGACTACGCGCACGGCCAGTCCGATTCCATCGAACATGTGACTCACTCCATCTGCACGCTCGAGTTTGAGGATCACCGCCCGCTTTACAACTGGTTCATCCAGCAACTCGGCATTTTCCCGTCGCAGCAAATGGAGTTCGATCGCCTAAGCCTTACCTACACGCTGCTCAGCAAGCGCAAGCTGCTCACATTGGTGCAGGAAAAGCGCGTCCACGGTTGGGACGATCCTCGCATGCCCACGCTCTCCGGCATAAGGCGTCGCGGCTACACGCCGGAAGCGATCCGCAATTTCTGCGCGGCCATCGGGGTTTCGAAGACCAATGGCACGCTGGAACTTGCCATGCTCGAACACTTCGTCCGCGAAGACCTGAACAAGCGTGCGCCGCGAGTGATGGCTGTGCTGCGGCCGTTGAAGGTTGTCATCGATAACTATCCGGAAGGTCAGGTCGACGAAATCGACGCGGTGAATAATCCCGAGGACGAAAGCGCCGGGAAACGCAAAGTGCCATTTTCCAAAGTGCTCTACATCGAGCAGGACGATTTCCGCGAAGATCCGCCCAAACAGTATTACCGCCTCTCGCCCGGCCGCGAAGTGCGGCTGCGTTACGGCTACTTCATCACAGCGAAGTCGGTGGTGAAGAATGACCGGGGAGAAGTGGTTGAGGTGCACTGCGCCTACGACCCGGCCACGCGTGGAGGTAATGCTCCTGATGGACGCAAGGTCAAATCGACCATCCACTGGGTCTCAGCAGCGCATGCCCTCGATGCCGAAGTGCGTATCTATGACAAGCTCTTTATCAAGGAAGACCCAAATCAGGTTGAAGAAGGGCAGGAGTTCACTGCGAACTTGAATCCGGGCTCGCTGGAAGTGATTGCGCAGGCCAAATTGGAACCATCGCTGGCGAATGCACCGATCGAAAGCCGCTATCAGTTCGAACGCCTTGGATACTTTTGCGTGGACCCGGATTCCAGGCCGGGGCGTCTAGTATTCAACCGCACGGTGGCGCTGAAAGATACCTGGGCTAAAGTCGAGAAGAAGATCGAGAAGAAATCTGGAGTGTAGAGACGCGGCTTGCCGCGTCTCCCCCGCGATCGCGCCCCTCACAGTACCCGGCACGCCTCGTCAAACTCAAGCCGCGGGTTGCGCGGAAAGAGCTTGCTCGGATCGCCGTAGCCGAGATTGCAAAGGAAATTCACCTTCCATTTTCCGTCGGGGAAGAATTCCGCATTTACTTTCGCCGGGTCGAAGCCGGACATCGGGCCGCAGTCAAGTCCCACAGCTCGAGCGGCCAGTATGAAGTAGCCCCCCTGCAGCGAACTGTTACGGAAGGCCGTTTCATCGATCAATGCCTTGTTGCCCACGAAGTAGGAGCGCATATCGGCGTGGGGAAATAGCTTGGGAAGCTTGTCGTAGAACTCGGAATCCCAGGCGACAATGACGGTGACCGGCGCTGCTTTCGTCTTTTCAATATTAAGTGGAGCGAGCGCGGGCAGAAGACGGGCTTTCGCAGCTTCGCTTTCGAGAAACACAAAACGGGCGGGAGTGGAATTCGCGCTGGTCGGACCCATGCGCGCCAGCTCGTAAACTTCGCGCAGCGTTTCTACGGACACGCGTGTAGGAAGCCATGCGGAATGTGTGCGGGCCTGGCGGAATAGCTGGTCTAATGCGTCGCTGGAGATTGTTGTTGAGTGCGCGGCGGCATTTTGCGTTTGTCTCATCGTTCCTGCCTCAGGTGGTTTTTAGCAATTTCTTGGATGCTAAAGATGGCCAGAGAGATTCGAGGCCGATGAACAAGAGGCAAAGAAAATACGCCGTGCGGGAATCGCCGCGCACTGCAGACTGTTACACGGTCACTTCCACGGCCCGCCCGTATGCACCATCCACAGATCCGTGTCCGGCGCTTTGATCACCCCGAACGGCATCCAGAAATAACCCCGCTGTCCCCATCCATCGCCCCAACTGTTCTGCATAAGCGCCAGCTGTTTCACCAAGTCGTAGCCGAGACACAGCACTTCGTGGCCGCCCATGTTGCTGTTCGTCAGGTTTCGGAACCGGCATGATGCCTGTGTCCGCCACCTGTTGCGTCATGAAGGACTCATAGACCGCGAATCCGACCGTAACCGGCCACGGCGTTGGGTCGGCCAAGCACCGCAGAAAGTCCGATAATGTTCCGATGCGGTGATAAGCGCCCGTCTTGTACTTGAGCGCGTTCTGCGCCTGCTCCGTCGTCGGAGCCGTCAACTTACCCGCAACGTAAGGATAGAGTGCCGCTTCGCAGCAACCTTTTGCCGTCAGCACCTGGCATGCGGTGCGCGGCATCGCCCCCTCATCTTTCGGGAAAGGACCCATCCGCAATCAGTTCCTCAACATAAAGACACTGCGGGCTCAGGACGGTGGAAGTTTGCTCATACTTCCGTGCGATCCACTCGCGCGCGGAGGAGAAAGCGTGCCCTGTGCAACTGCCTTCCTCGCCCTGATCCTTGATTGGCCCGCCCCACTTCCGCAGATCCACTTGTTGCGGCACCGGTTCGGCTCGCGGCGCAGCCCGGTACATCCGATCCCGTATATCGTGAACGTCACGGAGCGCGCCGAACTTGCGCTTGATCGAAGCTATCGGCGATCACTGGAGTCGCCCGAAAGTCATCGCCCGCACGAATTTCGAATGCCGATGAAGCTTCAGCGTCGGAGTCGCCGCATCCACCGCCGCGTTTCCGGTCGGCGCCACCAGGATGCTGTTGTAGTGATCCGCAAAGTTCGAGACGATGTAGGGCGGCAGAGCCTTCAACGACGCCTGCGCATTGGCTTGGCATGACGGAATCACGGCCGTAATCGCCTGCACCGTGCCCGCAATCAGGTTCGCGAGCAGCGCGATCTTCGTCTGCGTACTCGCATCGCCGACCTGTGCGACCTGAAGCACAAGTGCCTGATCCGCCTGATACGCGCTCACGGCCGCCTGTAGTTGCTGGCATACTCCTGGCGCGGATCCAGACGAGGCCTTAGCGAAGTCGCCGGCCAGAGTCTTGATGGCTGCGGCGTCACCATTGATTTTTGCTGCCAGGTTACTGTTCATCGCCTGGCCGTTGGCCACAGCAACGATTTGCAGGATGTTCACCAGCGCAGGCGCCGCTGCGGCCAGAATGGAATCGAGCGTCGACACCCAGGCGGTGGAACAGGCAGTCGAAAACATGGCGAGCGACAACGCGACAACAAGCATTTTTCTCATAGTGGTTTCTCCCTTTTTCTTGGATTGGGCTAGTCGGTTACCTTGGGACGGTTGGGGACCATGTAGAAGACGCGGAGGGCGACAATGCCGGCACCGATGGCGGCGCCGAGATCGTGGCGCAGGCAAGTCCACTGCCGGCACACATTGGCCGGGTTCGAGAACGCTTCGCCGATCGAGGCGGCGGCCGCGGCCGCGAAGGTGACTACGGCGGCTTGCACGGGATGCGGCAACGCTCCCCAGAAATCCTTGATGGCTTGCAACGATTTTTTCAGCATGGCTTTTTCCTTTATTTAAGACTGAGAACTGGGAACTGAGAACTTTGAGGCGCGGGTGCGATTCCGATGACTGCCTGCAGGTGCCGATCGCCCGATTGCCAGGCGTGCACGCGAGTGGCGCGCGGCGAAACGATACAGCCATCCGAAGCTTGTCCGGGATGCTCGATCGAATCGCCATGCCACTCAAAGCTGTCAGGATTGCGGCCCAGGGCAATGATGCGGGCGCGGGTCGGAGCAGCCGGCCGCAGCCGCAGCACGTACCGGCCCGTCTTCGGCGAAGTAAAAGGCGGACCGCAGATCTCGTAATCGCCGCCAGGAATTGGCCCTACCTCCGGCGCGCCTTCCATGGCCGGATTGTTTTTTCCCGGCCCGTGCCCGGAATAGCCCGAGCCGAAAACAATCCCATCCTTGCGAACGGTGCCGGCAGCGATGTCATAGATCATGGGAGGTCCGCGGGTGAGTTAATGCGAAAGCCGGACCGCGAACATATCTGGCCGGGCGTTTCCCGGCCCTAGGTCCTGCCACACAATTCCGGCTGGACAACTGCTCGAATACGGCAGCGTCGGATTGATAACATCGCCACTCCCGGTCTGGTTGTCGCAAACCGTATCTCCAGGCGTAAACGGTGTGGCACTGGGATTCGTGGCGCAACTCAGGCCATTGCAGAGCGGAGGATTCGTGTTAGCGAAGCACGAGGTTGACCCGCACTTCGGCTGGTTCGATCCCAACGAGGAATTTGGGCCGCTGGTCCCGCTCACGTAGATGGCTTGGAACACGTCATCAATTTGGCCGCCACCACCGGTGCCTTCGATGGGATTGATGAGGTTACCTACTGAGTACGCGGTGAGCGGCAGCCACGGCATCCCGGAGATGCTGTACACGGTCGTCAGTGGCGGGAAGGGCACGCCTGTTACCGCGAGCATCTCGTAATAGGTGCCACTGGACCGGACGGCAGGCACAACGCCCGATTGCGAGCCACATTGCAAAGCGCAGTCCGGACGAGAAGAACAACCAGTTGCCGTCCTGGGAGAATTGGCTCACACAGAACTGCGGGCTGAAAAACACGCTCGTGCCAGTGGTGAAACAATGGGTAAACTGCCACGGAGAGTCGAGGCTGGTGGTCGGCAAAGTTGCTCCAGAACCCGGTGCGTTGGATGGCACATAGTGTGCGGTCGGCTGGCACACCTCCATCCCCTGCCATGCGTCAAAGGCGATGGGACTGAGCGTGGCATAGTTGAAAACGGAGCCGCAGGCGGGGAAGGTGTCGTCGGTGATATGTCCGGCACGGCTGATATGAGAGTCCAGCGCCTCGCCAAGATTGCAGTCGGGCGATTTAACCCCGCTTCCACCTACGCCAGTGATATAGCAGCCGGGAGGCGTAGTCTGCGCTTGCGTCTGATTCCCTGTGCCTCCGATGGGATAGAGATAGGTGGTCGCTGGCGGCGGGTATCCTCCGCCCACGACGGGATTCCCGGTGCCTAGGCAATCCGGTGGACTGCCGGAGGCGCAGGTGGTGCCGGAGACGTTGCCTAGATAATACCGTCCCACAAACACCCCGGAGTTAGTGCCCCAACTGGAGCTATTGAACGAGAAGATGTGATTCAGGCCCAGCGCGGAGTGATTTAGCCCATTCGTGTAGACTTGCAGCGACGCATACTGGTCGAAGGTGGCAGGGTTGACAATCCATTCTTCCGCATTCGGAATTGACGTGCAAGCGTTGTAGATCCGGGCTACGGTCGGGGTGATCTGGAAATAGAGACCAGACGGATTGATGCGGGCGGCGTGGAGGGTGTTTGGGCAAGGCTGCCCGGTTCCGAACGGATCGCTGATCGCCTTCAGAGTACCAATCGTCGTCTCGTTGAAGGTTCCGCCTGAGCAGTTGTAGCCATGCTCGGATCCGAGCGAACATGCCCAATCCGTCCATATTCCGCTCAGGCGGTTCAGCATGTGGTAGATAGGATTGCCAGCGTTGTAGTCGAACTCAACCGCCCAGAAGCCCGTGTCCTGATCGGCCCCGCCCGAGCCGTAATCCTCTGCACCCGAGTAGGACTTTGCCATGTGGTAGGTATTCGTGCTGATGGCGGTAGCGAATTTCGATGGAGCACCGTAGCCTGTCCCTCCAACTGTGATGGGGTAGGACTGATCCACGTCGCTCATGTCGCTGTGGTCAAACCATCCGATGCCATTAGTGATAGGAAGCGCTACTCCGTCGTTCTGCCACACCAGCCCGTTTGCGTCACCGGACGTTTTGGAGATGATGTCGGGATGCCCGGTGAGCGAGAAGGTAGCACCCGAGATCCCGCCAGTCTTGAGCACGGGGGCAGCGAGCGTGACTTGACCCGCGTTCTGATAGCTGGCGATGGTCGTGTTCAGCGGGATCGTACCGCCCGCATTTCCGGCGTTGACGACTTGGATCGTCTGCCCCACCACGGTAGCGGTGAATGGGTTGCTGGCCGAAGTCAGCACTCGGGAACTGGACGACATGGCTCCGTCCGTTGCCAACTGTGCTGGCGTGGCGAGCCACTGGAATGCCGAACCTGCGGACGTGCAAGGACTCCCCGTCGTACAAGCCGGATTCACTTCTTGATAGACGAACTGTGGGCCGATCCCCGCGCCTGCGGTGCCAACCGCCAGCCCGCTCCATTTATTGCTCGCCGAATCGGTAACAGAGCTCGTATCGCAGGAGGAAGTCTTGAATGCTGGAGCGGAACCGGACGTTGCGCTTCCAGACGCCGTGGACACTTTGTAAGCGCAGAACGATCCGCTCTGGCTGGTGACAATATCGCCGGGAACGTAAGTGTGGCCCGAAGCCCAGACGCCACTGGTCGCCATCTCCGCAGAACTGAGCGTGTGCGTAACGTACTGACCGTAGGAATATGCGGTGCTGGTCGTCCACTCCGACGTGTTCACTCCCGCTTGTGGGATGCCGTACTGGAAATCGACAATCGGAGAGCCCACCGTGTACTGCCCGGTTACGGGGTTGACGACCTCTGGCGTGATCGTCGTTTGCGTTAAAACGTCGGTGTTGTTTCCCCAAGTGTAAAGTAGTGTTCTGTCGTAGGAATCGAACTCGACGCCCGCAAAGTTTACAGCGGTGCAATTCGAGGAGCAGTTGCCTCCAGTCTTTTGCGCTGTGGTGATGAACGGAGTCGCTGAATTCCGTTACAGTGCCATTAGCTACTGGAGGGTTGGGGGTTGAGCCGTTGTAGTACCAAGAGGTCGTTCCAAGGGCGCACAGGGCTCGGAAGGTTCTGGGAGTTGGATGTGCAAAATCCCTGGTTCGGCCCTGACGGATTGAAGCGGCAAAGGTAGTAAGCCCCGCCGGTGCCCGAAATCGAAATCAACGTCGTATCTGTGTTTATCAATCCTGGGCGGCTGCCGGATGAACCTTGTCCCGCCGCGAAGCCCTGCTTGACGTTGCCGATGATAGCCGCTTGGTCGGTGACTCGATAGATGGGGCTAAGATAGGCCGAATTGCTGAACGTTGAACCGTCGAAGTTCGTGTGGCCCAAGAACGACGTGTCGTAGCCGGTGGCGTAGTTATTCAACTCGCCAAAGCTTCCACTCGCCGCGAAGTTGGGAATCGTTCCCCATTGAATCGGATCCACGCCGTTGTAAGCGCAGGGATTGGGCATCTGGCAGTTACCTATGCCCGCAAACTGCCCCGCGCCGGAAAGCGCGGTCGAACCCGACAATTGCCCCAGCGCAACACAATTCAGTAAAGACAGGACTGCAAGCCCCGCCACAACACGAAAGAGGATCGCCTGCCGTGCCGAGCTATGCGCTTACCGGAGAAAGTGATCTTTGCCATTGCGTTCATGGCCCTCTCAAAACAACCGCCAAAAACTTCTTCATCTCTCTTCGCTCCAGAGAAAATTCGGCCCTTCCTTAGATCAGGGCGACGCCGTTGCACAACGCCAGGAACAACGCAGACCCGCGCGCTCCCACGCCCGAAGTCACTCCCGGCTTCGCTATAATGTTGGTTTGCTCTTCCACCGCCATCGGCGCAGGAAGGCTTCATCGAAAGGGAACTATGGCGACTGACGTAGTCATGCCCCAGATGGGCGAATCAATTTTCGAAGGCACCATCACCAAGTGGCTGAAAAAGCCCGGTGACAAGGTCCAGCGCGACGAACCTCTATTCGAAATTTCTACCGACAAGGTCGACGCCGAAATCCCCGCACCCGCCAGCGGAATCCTTCAGGAAATCAAGGTTTCCGAAGGCAACACCGTTCAGGTCAACACCGTCGTAGGCGTGATTGGCGACGGCAACGGCGCATCTGCGCCTGCCCCCGCCAAGGTCGCTGCCCCTGCTCCTGCCGCACCCGCACCCGCAAAGAAAGAAGCTCCGGCTCCGCCCACCCGCGCCCGCCGCCACCGTTCACGAAGACGAAGAAGATTCCGACGTTCGCTCCTCCCCACTCGTCCGCAAGCTCGCTCGCGAGCACAATGTGGATCTCGCGAAAGTGAGCGGCACCGGCACTGGCGGCCGCGTCACCAAGCAGGATGTCCTCGATTTCGTCGAACACCGCTCGGCTGCTCCAGTTGCGGCCCCCGCGTCCCGTCAAGCCTCAGCCCCTGCTCCGGCTGCCATTCCGGGCGACCTCGTGCCGATGTCCCAGATGCGCAAGATCATCGCGCAGCGCATGATCGAATCGCGCCGCACCAGCGCTCACGTCCACTGTATGTTCGAGGTGGATATGACTCGCATCGTCAATCTGCGAAACCAGCTCAAGAACGGTTTCGAGCAGCGCTACGGCGCGCGGCTGACCTTTATGCCGTTCTTCGTGCGGGCCGCCATCATCGCCCTGCAGCAATATCCGATCGTCAACAGCTCGCTAGAAGGCGACAGCGTCCGCTACCACAAGCACGTCAACGCAGGCATCGCCGTCGCGCTCGATTGGGGGCTCATCGTCCCCGTTCTCAAGAACGCTGACGAGCTAAACTTCCTCGGACTGCAGCGCGGCATCACCGACCTTGGCGAACGCGCGCGTACGAAGAAGCTCATGCCGGCCGACGTCGAAGGTGCAACTTTCACCATCACCAACCCTGGCCAGTTTGGCGCCGTTTTCGGCTTGCCCATCATCAACCAGCCGAACGCCGCCATCATGGGCGTCGGCGGTATTACCAAACAGCCCATGGTGATCACCAGCAAAGACGGCACAGATTCCATCGCCATCCGTTCCGTCGTTCACCTCACGCTGGGCTACGACCATCGCATTATCGACGGCGCCATCGCCGACCAGTTCATGGCTGTCGTCAAGAAGACTCTTGAGAGCTGGAGTGAAGAAGTCGGCTAGCCTTGGAAGTTCGAGTGATTTCCTATTTCCAGAAATGCAACACCACCTGCGCCACGATCACCACCAATGCGACCATCGAAGCATAGGCCGCTGTCCTTCCCGATTGTTCCCCCCGCACAATTTCCAGAATCTTCACCCGCTCCGCCAGAGCACCGTGATCGCGATCATACATTTCCCGCCGAAGATATTCCGCACGCTCCTGGTTAATTTGCGCGCGGAAATTGTTCATCTCTTCCAGGCGGTAATCGAGGACCTCACTCGCCTTTTGAATTTTGGCATCTCCGGCCTCATGCCGCAGGTCCTCCGCTCGGGTGTGCGCTTCTAGCGCGTCGGTGCAGCGTCGGAACTCACCCTCCGTCAACCTCCGCTCGGCTTCGACAGTTCGATCAATTAACTGGATTAACGACAGGGAGACGGACGGTGTTGGACGTGAATCGTTCTCGCTCAAGTACTGCACCTTCTTTCCAATTTCATCGCTTGGATGTTCATAGTGGGTAGTCAACGTGCAGCGCCGTCGAATACCGCGAATACTTCGCCGGCGTGTTGCCGTCATAGCTCCTCAAGAAGTAGGTTTGTGCCCGCGCGTACCGGGTGAGCGTGAAGCTGCTGTTCGTGAAACGGCCCACCAGGTTGCCGTTGTAACCGGCGCCCCACCCAGCGTCGGAGTATCGCACTTCAATGCCAACCGGACAGGGAGTAAGCGTGACTGTTGCCTGTGATCCGCCTGTTAATGCACTGGAGATAGTCTGCGTCCAATTCAGCGCCGTCGTGGCATAGGTAATCCCAGCCGGCGCGCCGCCGCCACAAGATCCCCAGGTTGAGTTACCGGTTAAACAAGTAGCCGCACTGGCGATTCCTGCTCCTAACTCGCCGGTCGGAACGCTCCCATTCACCAAGTCCGCTTTCACCGAAAAACCAGTGTCCACATAATGCCGATCAGCGGCCTGGTTAGGTGCAGTCGGGTCCGACGGCAGGGTCAGCGGGCCGGTCATAGTGTCGCCCGCCTTGGAGACGTACGCTCCTGCGCCTACGGTTGCCACCGCCGCATCCACGTAACCCTTGTTCGCGGCGTCATTGGCTCCGGCCGGAGGAGGAAGGGCTGGAGGAACAGTAAACTGCTTTGCGCCGGTGACCGTTTCCGTTCCCGCCAGGTGCACCACCGTGGCGTCGAGCGCGCGATTCGCCACCGCCGCATTCACATACGGCTGCGTTGCCGCGAGGTTTCCCAGTCCCGAACCCGGCGTTGTCAGCACCGCGGCAATCGTAGTCGGCGAGGTTGCTGGAACCGCCCAATATTCCGTCCGCACGGTTCCGTCATCCAATTGGAAAACCACGACGTAGTAAGTTCCCGCCGGAGATGCGCCCACGTTCGGAACCAGTTGCGCGGTAAACGCGCCGAGCGGCCCTATGGTCACAGCCAGATTGCCCGCCGCCACCGCGTCTCCCTCTGCGGTCTGGAACGACGGCCATGAAATCAACACCGTGCCCGATGCGGCGGTGCCATCAGCTCGGTACACGGTGTCGCTGATCGTCGTAAGGCTTGGCCCTTGTGCGTGCAACCTGGCCGACAACGTCAACGCGAGCAGCAGCGCCGGCAGCACAGAAATCATCACTTTCGCCGCCCTGGCAAAACGCCTGTGGTTCACCGCCAACCATCTGGGCATGTCTTGTTCTCCCCTTGTGAGCGCTTGCGACCTCAATGCAGGCCAATAAGAAAGCCGCTCTGCCGAGCGGCGCCCCTTTCGCATACTACCTCCCAACTCAATTCCGATTGTTACTCTGAACCCCGTGGCTCGCTCTCAACTCGCGACTCCAGAAATCGCCGCACGCTCTCGACATATACGTCCGCGAAGTCGGCCGCCGGCCTGCGCGCTTCAATCAGCGCCATGGCCGCGTCCATCTCCCACTCCATCGCACATAATACCGCCAGCGTCATCATCGGAGCCCGGTGCACCCCGGCGGCGCAATGAACGTACAGCCGTGCCTCCGGATCGTCCAGCGCTTTCAGCGCAAAATCAACGCCCCGTTTCAGCAGTCCCGCAGACTTCGGCAAAAAATCGTCGTCCGTAGGATTCCACAGCACCTGAACCCCGTGCACCTCCGCCAGAGGCCGGTCATCGAACTCGATCTGCATGTTGAGCACATGGGTCACACCGCTTTGCGCCAGTTCTTCCATGTTCCTCGCGTTCCAGATCCCCCCGCCCAGCGCGATCCGTTCCGTGACCCAGGTTATGTCCATGCTGCGTTCCGTTCGCCTTCTCGGCGCAATCCTCAGAGTGCGTCTTACGATGATTCTGATTCTACGTCACCTTTCCCGTCTCCCCCGCCCGGCGCAAATAGAAAAAGGGCGCGATTTGCGTCGCGCCCTTCAGAGTTCTTATCTTTTCTGACTCTTAAGTTTAGGATATCAAATCAGATGGGGGTGTACCGAAGTCTTTTCATAAATTATTTTCACCATCGTTTGAATCACTTACGGAAAAAACACCGTTTCTACCCCCTTGACAAGTTTTCGGACGCGTCTCCGCTTGCGCCATCTGCTTCATCAATCCGCACTCCAGCAGGATGCGTGTCATCTCGTCGATCGCCTCCGGGGACCTGGAATTCGATCCAACGCCTGGTGCAACCCAGCAGCCTCGCGATTTCCGCTTGCGTATATTCTTCGAGCACATTCATTGCGAGCAGTTTTTTCTCTAACGGTCCGAGCTTGTTAATTGCTCGCTCCATGTCGTACACAAAGATCACCACGTCTTCAAAGTTCCTCATCGTGTACGCCGTGACCCGCGACCGGAAAAACTCGCGCCCCAGCAGCGAGGGCAGCCTGCCCACCTCCACCGAGGCCCGCGCATACCGGCGCAGCAGCGCCACCGTTCGGCTGCGGTAAGGCCCCAGGTCGATCTCCGTTTCACCAAACACCGCCGATGGCGGCAGTTCCGCCTGCCCCATCAGACTCCATGCTTGTGGGCTCGTCGTCCATGCGCTCGTCATGCCCATACCTCCATCGCCGCCACACCCTCCAAATATTCAATGCGGGCTTGGCCCTGAACCGCTTCTCCTCCAGCTTTCGTTCCCGGCGAGCGGGCCTTACGCCCGCGCCGCGCTTCCGGGGCCGGCGCCACTTCCGGTTTGGGCATTGCCGCCAGACGCACCCGGCAACTGGCGCAATACACTCCCTCTGCTCCCTGCCGACGCAGCCACAATCCGCCGCACCGCTCGCAATACTTCAGTTCGACTTGGATCTCCTCACCTTCTATCCTGCTTATGAAATTCATAATTGCCTTCTCTCTAGGAAATATAAACACTCACAAAATAAAAAGCCCCGGTGCCGATCTCTCGGCCCAGGGCTCGTTTCTCTTACGATGACCTGTCTTGCTATTTAGTTAACGTTGCAGCAGTTACTGCAGTCTGGCGACTACGCCATGCTCCCGCTGCCGGAAGTAACCCTCCTCATATCCAGACTTCAGCACCTGTCCGTTCTCCACAATAACGCTCAAACGCCCGTTGAAGTGAAGGGCCTGCAACAACCGCTGCAAGGCTGCCGAGAGCACTTCCGCCGAGCGTACCTTCCGGCGAAACTCCACGAAACTTCTTCCTTCGTCTTCGAGAGATTGTACTTCTATCATGGCCAACAACCTTTCTTCTCAAAATACGCGTAGTATAAGACATATTATCAGGCCATATTATGGCTGAGAATCTGCTAAGTCAAGAACTTTATTGCCTTGTAGATGTTGTACTTCTGTTAACAATAGCTACGAGCTATTGTTACGACTTATACTCCGGCCATGAAATTCCGCATGCTTCAAGAAAATCTCCGCGCTACCCTTTGGGAGCGCATTGACGGAGGAGAACTCACCGGCCTTCGCCTGGCAGAACAGACCGGCTTCAAGCAAGCCCACATCTCCAACTTCCTTAATCGCAAGCGTGGACTCAGCCTCGAGGGTATGGACAAAGTTCTCAACGTCCAGCATCTTTCCGTGCTCGATCTCCTTGATCCCGCCGAAGTCAGCAAGCGCGCCTGGATCCTCCCTCCGAGTGAGGATGAATTTGACAACGTCGTGGTTACCGACTCCCACATTGCAGCCTCCCAGGCTCTGATCATGCGCATGCACGTCAAAGAGATCCTGAAGTTCAAGAAGAGCTTCCTGAAGCGCTTGAAAACAGAGGTGGAAGGCGACCGCCGCGATTGGGAACGCTTTGTCATCATCAAAGCCGATGCTCACGAAGGAATGAGCATGTATCCGCGCACTATACCCGGCGCTACCCTCCTTCTCGACCGCCACTATAATTCGATGGTTCCCTACCGCAAGAGCGAAGGTAATATGTACGCCGTGCGTAGACATGAGACTTGCGTCATCAGATACGTTGAAACTGCGAACCGCGACCTGATTCTGCGTCCGCACAACCCCACCCACCCGATTGAAGTGATTGCATTGCAAAACGGCGAGAAGCCCAGCGACTATATTGTCGGCCGCGTGTGCCACGTGGGGATCGAAACGTAGAGCGTAATAAAGTGGGGTGCAATAGACAGAGTGGGTACCTGGAGGAGATACGAACGCGGAGTGTACTAAGGTAGAGTATGCGCTGGTCGAGTTCGCTCACCCTCTCGCAATCCAGGGCCGGGTCCCCCAGTAGCCCAACTTCGGCCACCTTTTTCTCGGACAGCCCTAACCAAAGTCCCTTACTCGCGTCTGACTACTGGGTGACGTGTGCACTCCAGCGACGCCACAGCGATGCTGGATAACTTTTGCACAAAGCGATAATCTCGGAGAGCTATAGTGCGCTTCAAAAACCTTATGAACTGGAAAATCTTCCTTCTCATTCTGGCGGCACTTTCGGCCGCTGTGCCAGCTTTCGCCGAACACTCTTCCTCCGAGCCGGTTCTTGATGTTTCCGCAATGGATAGAACCACTGACCCATGTGTGGACTTCTACGCCTACGCCTGCGGCAGTTGGATTAAAAAGAATCCGATTCCACCAGATCAGGCGAGTTGGAGCACGTACGGCAAGCTCGAAGACGAGAATCGCGCGCAGCTGCGGACGATTCTGGAAGAAGCGGCGAAACCCGGCCCACGCAATGCCGTGACCCAGAAAATCGGCGACTACTACGCTTCCTGCTTGGACGAGCCCGCCATTGAGAAGCTCGGGGCCAAGCCCCTGTTGCCGGAACTGGAACGTATCGCGGGTCTGAAGTCGAAACAGGATCTTGCGGAATATACCGCCACCACACCGTTCCCGCCGTCGCTCTACGGCGGCGGAACCCTCTTCACTTTCCGCTCGAATCAGGATTACAAGGACTCAACGCAGGTGATCGCCGAGGCCGATCAGGGCGGACTCGGCTTGCCGGATCGTGATTACTATTTGAAGGACGACGCCAAGTCCGATGAACTGCGCAAGGCTTACCTCGCCCACGTCGCTAGGATGTTCGAGTTGCTGGGAGACAAGCCGGCCGACACGGCCACCGAAGCAACCACGGTGATGCGCATAGAGACCGCTCTCGCTAAGGGCCAGATGACCCGCGTCGAACGGCGCGACCCGCCCAAGCTCTATCACAAGATGAGCGTGGAGGATTTGCAAAAACTGTCGCCCTCATTCAGCTGGAACACGTACTTCACTAAGACCGGCGTGGGATCGATTGTTTCCCTGAACGTGGTGACGCCCGACTATTTCCGCGTCATGAACGAAGAAATCGAAAAAGAAAGCCTGGCCGACTGGAAGACTTATCTGCGCTGGCACGCCGCGCACGACGCCGCCACCAGTCTTTCCGCCGCGTTCGTAAAAGAGAATTTCAATTTCTACGGCAAGACTCTGCGCGGACGAGAGGAACTTCCGCCCCGCTGGAAGCGTTGCACGAATGACGTGGATAACGACCTGGGAGAAGCGCTAGGCCAGGCGTATGTGGCGAAGTACTTCGGCCCGCAGGCCAAGCAGGCAGCGTTGAAAATCGTGACCCAGGTCGAAGCGGCCATGCAGAGCGAGATCCAGGCGCTGCCCTGGATGGGAGCCGCAACCAAGGAGCAGGCGCTCGCCAAACTGCACGCCATCGCGAACAAGATCGGTTATCCCGACACTTGGCGCGACTACAGCGTGCTCCAGATCGTGCGCGGAGATGAAATCGGAAACTCGGAACGGGCGTCGTGGTTCGAGTTTCACCGCTGGCTCGCTAAGATCGGCAAGCCCGTCGATCACAAGGAGTGGGATATGACCCCGCCCACTGTCAATGCATATTACGATCCGCAGAAAAACGACATCAACTTTCCCGCAGGAGTCCTGCAGCCGCCGCTTATTCAGCGCGCTCTCCGACGCTGCACCCAACTATGGCGACACCGGCGCCACTATGGGCCACGAACTCACCCACGCCTTTGACGACGAGGGCAGCCAATTTGACGCTCAGGGAAATTTGCGCAACTGGTGGACTGACACCGACCGCAAGGAATTTGAGCAGCGCGCCCAGTGCGTGGTTGACCAATATTCCGGATACACCGTCGTCGACGACATCAAGATCAACGGCAAACTGACAAACGGCGAGGATCTAGCGGACCTGGGCGGAATGCTCCTGGCGTATTTGGCCTGGAAGGAAGACACCAAGGATCAAAAGCTGGAGCTGCTGGATGGCCTGACGCCAGACCAGCGCTTCTTCGTCGCCTACGGCCAGAGTTGGTGCACCAACGAGCGCGAGGAGAACAAGCGGCTGCGGGCAACCGTGGATCCGCACTCACCGGAGAAGTATCGCGCCAACGGCGTGGTCGCAAACCTGCCGGAGTTCCGCGCCGCCTTCCACTGCAAACCAGGTCAGCCGATGGTCCGCGAGAACGCTTGCCGCGTGTGGTAGGCAAAAGTCCCGCTCGTGTGGGAACGTGTAGAGACGGGCGCCCTCGCCCGTCTAAAGCCGAGCGCAGATCGGCAGCAGCTCGTGACCACAGCAACTCTGGATTCGCGTGGCGTTTCGTATCAGGGTATCGCTTTAGCGATACCGCAATTTCTCCAAATCAAGCCCCTTTAGGGGCCGATGACCCAGAACCCTACCCGCGCTCAAACGCGTGCTTCTCTTCCAACTGCCGAAGCGCCCCAGCCATCTCCGATTCGAAGCGACCCTTCTGCTCCATCAGCGCGGGAAGCGCGGTCGCGTACCGCCGTGCCATGGTGAACAGCCCCCGCTGCGCGAGTCCGGAGCCGATTTCTGCGATGTGATCGGTGGTGGTATCCAGGTAGAGGGCCTCGATCCGGTCGCCCAGCCACACATCTCCGCCGACCAGACGCGTCTGCCAGTACACCTTGCGCTCGATCAGGCTGGCGATTTCTTCGTCCGTGGCCTTGCCGAAGACCCATTGTTTCAGTTTGAAGCTGTAGTGGCGGCTGGATAAGGGCAGCGGCACCAGTTTGCCCGACTTCACGAACTCCGTCTGCTTCCGATCGACCTCCTTCCGCAAAGCATTGATGACCGGACCTTCCGTGTCTTTCGGTTCAAGCGAGGGCAACTCTTCCCGCAGCGTGGCGGAAAGATTTACCGCTACCAGCGCGCGCAGCCCTCCCGAATTTTCCAGCGTGATGGTCGTGTGCAGGACGTCAAAGTCCGCACCCGATGTGGCATGTCGAAAGGGCCATTCCAGCTCGAAACTAAGCGGCAGGCCAGTGCGGGTTACATAGATGGTCTTCGATGTCGGGAGTCTGGGTCGGAGTGCTCATGCCAAGTTGATCCTTGCCAAGATGATCCTTGCCAATATTGCAAGCAGTCATTTTAACCAAAGCCGCCACAACTGCCACAGGTTCCAAATTGCGGAAGCGCTCAATAATCCGCCGAGGCCAGCCGCCACCAGCAGTCTTTGCTGAGTCTCCAGCAGATCGGCAAACACTCCACTGACGAAAACGAAGAGAAACACGAGCACGGTCAGATGGAATCCTTGTCCCGGAAAATTGGGCGCTCCCAGGGCCAAAATCAGTGCCAGTCCCACGATCAGGAGCGGCGCCGTGTTGCCGAAATAGCGCGCGCGCTTCCATCCGAAGTAAGCGACCAGCGCCACCGGCAACGCCAGCATCAGCGGAGGACTGCTGGCGAAGATTGTTTCCAAAGCGTTGCGGTAGGAAACGTACATCCGAAACGCGCCGGGCTCGAAATCCACCCAGCGAGCGTGTACCATTCCTCCCCAGAACAGCGCAGGCTCAAAAAAGTAGGCGGCAAACAGCAGCACCAATGCGACTGCGATTGCCGTGGTCCAGATCGCAAGCACGGCACGCGGCCGGACTGGCGCCACCCAGAACATAAGCGGCAAAATCACCAGCGCCAGCACCGCCAGCGAAAACTGGTTGCCCGCGGCCAGTTCCAGTGACAATCCCAGAAGCAGAATGCGTCGCCAGTTCCACAGCACGACTTCGCGCGGAGCGTAAAGCGTGTGCGCCACGGCGATGGCGGTGAATACGGTTCCGAACGCTCCCCACACGGCGCCCATTTCACCCAAACTCTGCGCTCCGGCCACGTTCACGATCATGGCCGGCGAAAAACAGTAGAGTGCGAGCGCAATGTATCCGCCGGCGTTGCCGTAGAGACGGCGCGCGACGTACCAGAGCGAAGCTCCCAGCATGACGCCGAAGAATAGGTATGGGGTCGCCGCCACGAACGGCACGAATGTTTCCGGCAACCACGAGTCCGGTCGCAGCAGGAATGGCGCTCCTGCGACCAGGTAGTAGAGCGGTGAGCGGTCTTGATCGTAACCGTCGCGCACGCGGAGATGCCCCGCTCGTCCCGAAGAAGGAGTTCCAGTGGCGGCTTCGGAGCGCAACGATTCCGGAGTCCCTGCAATTGGCCCTCCCTTCCATTGCTCGAGACCTTGGTAGATGCACAGAGCCTGATCGGAGTTCGGGATCCGGTCATGCCGCGATTCCATGCGGACCAGCCAGACGCACTGCAAAAGATAGACCAGCAGCAGCGCGGCCGCGGCAAATTGCGGTGCGCGGAACTCATCGGAATGAAGAAATCGCCGCAACATTTAGCGCAACAAGCAGGACCGAGTGTTTTACCATGTCCGGGACAGCACTGGATAACTAAAGATGGACAGCAAACCATTGTCCCCCACTTCCGCGGATCCGGTGCCACCAGTCGCGCCTGACACAACGTCGACTGCGCCTTCGCTGCCATCCGCGTCGTTGTTGACGAAGAGCGGTGACCGCGAGTCTCCGCTGCGCGGTGTTTTTCTCGGCCCTAAAGGAATTTATCCGGGCACGCGCTGGCTGACTTACCTGGCGATGGCTTGGGTTGTTTTCCAAGTCGAAGGCTGGCTGGTAATGTCGCTCCAGTCGCATCTGAACGTCCTCTGGTGGCGCATGATGATCGAAGCCAGCATGATGATGGCGGCGATCTTGCCTGCCTTCGTGATGGCCCGAATTGAAGACCGGCCATTCGGCGACTTCGGCCTGCCGGCGCGGCGCGCCTTCGGACGAAATTTCTGGGTGGGGACGCTTTGGGGCATCACGTCTCTGAGCATCCTGATGCTGCTGTTGCGCGTGACGGGCGCGTTTGAGTTCGGAGCGTTGCAACTGCACGGTGCGCGCATCTGGAAATTTGCTGCGTTTTACGCCCTGCTTTTTCTGTTCGCAGCATGCTTTGAAGATTTCCTGATGCGCGGCTACTCGCAGTGGGTGCTCGCGCAGGGAATGAATTTCTGGCCGGCGGCGGCGTTTCTCTCGGCTGCGTTCGGTTACATCCACGGCCGCAACCCAGGCGAAACAACGACTGGCTTGGTGGCGGCGGCTTTAATCGGCTTCTTCTTTTGTCTAACCCTCCGTCGCACCGGCGATTTGTGGTGGGCCATCGGCTTCCACATGGCCTGGGATTGGGGCGAGAGCTATCTTTACTCCGTCCCCGACAGCGGCACGCTCCTGCCCGGTCACCTGCTCAATTCCAGTTTCCACGGCCCCGATTGGCTGACCGGCGGCTCCGTTGGCCCGGAAGGAAGCTACCTGGTATTCGGAGTGATCGGAGCGCTGTGGTTCCTGTTCAACCGCGCCTATCCCCAAGTGAAATACGGCTCTACCGAATAGAGGGTGCCCCATCCTTGCCGCGTTCTTTGCGGCAAGGGTGGGATTGAAGATCGGTTCACCTCACCACGAATAGTGCACCGTGTAAGTCACGATCTGCTCGCCATCAGCGGCGACTTCGACAGGAAACTCAACCGTCTGCGCGTCCCTCTTCTTCGACGGACGAGATTGGTCGGTGAGCTTCCAGTTGTTCCAGCGATACAGGTGCTCGACCACGCGCACATTCACAGCTTCCTTTTTGTGGTTGCGCACGTGAATCTCAAAAGTCTCATCCATCCAGTGCTGGTTCGACTCCACGTGAAAGTTGGTACGCTTGCGCTCACCGACGATGTCGAATGCGTTGCCCGTGTAGACACGGATCATCTCGTCCTTGGGCGTGTGGTCGATGGCGTTTTCGCCGATGAATTGCAGGCTGCCGTCGGTATCGCGGCGGTAGAAGCGCAGCCGCCCCTTGGGCAGCGCAATTCCGAGATGATTGGCTTCCGAATTCTTCAATTCCTGCATCACGAAAACTTTCGGATTTGAAGCCGTGCCATATCCCGGCTCGTTGCGAATCTGCTCCGGCGAATAGTAGGTGTACTGCCCGGTCTCGGCCCCATCGTAGATGTAAAGCCGTTGTGCCTGGATGCCGGTCGCGCGCACAAATTCGACCTGCTTGGTTTCATTGTCGTGCAGTGTCGCCGGACGCTCCAGCGTGTAAAGGTGAAATTCATCGAAGGACTTCTCCCGCACGACCGGCGCGCCGGCGGCCATGTCCATCGCCTTGGCTTCAAGCCGATAGGCGTTCTGACTCACCGGGCCTTGCAGCTTGCTCACATCTCCGGCCATCAGCTTGATGCGAGCGTTTTCGAACGTCTTGCCGCTGTGGTTCTGCATCGTGATCCATCCCACAAGGTCCAGCAGGTTCATGTTCGAATTCTTTGCCCCATCGGAAACGACAAGGTTGTAGTCCGACTGCCACGTCATACCGCCTGAGACATAGGAGATTTCCGCCTCGGAGCGCCCTGCCTGCGTGGTAGCGAGCTGCCAGGTCAGGGTTGGCTTGAGAATTGAGTCGGCAGAGAGTGCGGGGAATCTTGGTTCGCCGGGAAGCCCGAAGCGCAGAATTCCATTGATCTCAACAATCGGCTGGCTGGATGCCTGCTGCGGATATCCGTTGATGTAGGTCGTCGGAATGTATCCGCTACGGATGACTCTTCCCTGAATCTTGACGTCGCTTCCGTCAGCGTTCCTTCCCACAGCAAAGTCGAGGGTTTTGCCTTCATAGAACGAGAGCAGCAGTTCCTGTGAGATGGGGTCGTTGCGATAACTCTGCTCAAGGATCTGGAGGGGGCGTCCGGTAAGGTCGCGCAGGATCACCGAGTCGGGCTCGAGGTGCGCGGTGACGCCCGCAAACTCGATGTGGTTGGAGCCCGCTTTCAAATCGAGCGTCAGGTGATCGCGGGCAACGAAGAAGTTCTGGTTGTAAATGGTGAGCGCGGGCGCAGTGTCCTGCGCGGTGGCAAAAAGCGTAAGGCTGAAGCTAAGACTAAAGAGCGCGAGCAGAAATTTGTGCATAGTCCTCTTTTCCCTGCGTCCGTGTGGGGACGGGGCTCTGCCCCGTCCGGCAGGCAGCCGGGGAAGCCGCCTGTTTCTTTTTGCAGACGCGGCTTGCTGCGTCTTGATCAGGGAACGGCGGAAGGGGCGGACCTTGCAGTGAAAAGGCCAAACCGAAGGGCGCACTGGGGTAATGCGGAGTAACCGGGAGCAGGTTGCCCTGGTTCGGTGGTCCCCAGAGACCTCAGATATCCAGGTTCTTCACATCCAGCGCATTGTCTTCGATGAATTTGCGGCGGGCTTCTACGTCTTCGCCCATCAGGGTGGTGAAGATGGTTTCACACTCGGCGATGTCTTCGAGCCGGACTTGCAGAAGGGTGCGGCGCTCGGGATCCATGGTGGTTTCCCAGAGCTGCTCGGCGGTCATTTCGCCGAGGCCCTTGTAGCGCTGGACGGTGTACTCTTTGCGGCCCTCGTTCAGAACGTAGTCGAAAAGTTCGCGGGCAGTGTTTTTCTCGACGATCTCAGGCTCCTTCGCACGGCGCACCGGAGGCTTGCCGGTTTTCTTCTCGCCTTTCTCGCCTTCCTCACTCTCGGCGGCGGTCACATTTTCGTCTTCGCTTTCGTCTTTCTCGTCGCGCTGGCTGCCGTCTTTGCCGGTTTCACCACGCTCTCGATCATGAAGGGCGGATCAAGATATTGCTCGATCTGCTTGAACTTGGTGATGAGCTGCCGGCACTCCGGGGTGGAGGCCAGTTCCCAGTTGATGATGTGCTCGGCGCCCTGCGCGTTCACGAAGACCAATGCCCAGAGATTGTGTTCTTCGTCGAAGCGGGTGGCGACGCTCTTCAGCTTCAAGTCTTTTTGCCGGCGTTTGAGTTCCTTTTCCAGTTTCTCGATCTTCTTCGGCGGAGTCTGCTTGTCGCCTTCGAAATCGGCGCGCTTGGCCAGGTCGAGCTTGGGCACCAGTGCCGTGATCTGCTCTTCGCGGATGCGCTTGTTCAATTTGTCGAGGAATCCGAGATACTCGTTCAGCACGGTGATGAACTTGGTCAGGGCCGCGCCTTCCAGTTTGGCCGCACCTTCTCCGTAGCGAATGATTAGGCCTTCGGAGGCGCGCTTCACCATCACCTTGACGAATTCGTGTTCGTTCTTTATGTACTGGTGCGACTTGCCCTTCTTGATGCCGAACAGCGGAGGCTGCGCGATGTAGACGTTGCTGCGCTTGATCAGCTCCTGCATGTGGCGGAAGAAGAACGTCAGCAGCAGGGTGCGGATGTGCGAGCCGTCCACGTCGGCGTCGGTCATCAGAATGATTTTGCCGTAGCGGACTTTCGTCGGATCGAAATCTTCTTTCGAAATGCCGGTGCCGAGCGCGGTAATCATGGCGCGAATTTCTTCGTGCGCCAGCATCTTGTCGTAGCGCGCTTTTTCCACGTTCAAAATTTTTCCCTTGAGCGGCAGGATGGCCTGAAAGCGGCGGTCGCGGCCTTGTTTGGCGGTGCCGCCTGCGGATTCTCCCTCGACCAGAAAGAGTTCGCAGCGGTTGGGATCGCGCTCCGAGCAGTCGGCGAGTTTGCCGGGAAGTCCTCCGCCATCGAGCGCGCCTTTGCGGCGCGTCAGGTCGCGGGCTTTGCGGGCGGCTTCGCGGGCGCGGGCGGCGTCGATCGCTTTGTTGATGATCTTGCGGGCCACGGCCGTGTTCTGCTCAAAGAACGCACCCAGCTTTTCATTCACGACCGCCTGCACCACGCCGGCGATGTCGGAATTCAGCTTGCCCTTGGTCTGGCCTTCGAACTGCGGCTGCGGCAGCTTCACGCTGATCACGGCCACCAGTCCTTCGCGGACGTCATCTCCGGTGAGATTTTCTTTCACGTCTTTGAACAAGCCCATTTGCTGCCCGGCGTAGTTGATGGTGCGGGTCAGCGAGGTGCGGAAACCGGAGAGGTGCGTGCCGCCATCGACGGTGTTGATGTTGTTGGCAAAACTGAAAACCGATTCCGAGTACGCGTCGTTGTACTGCAAGCCGATCTCGATGTGCACGTCGTCCTTGTCGGCTTCCATGTAGATGGGCTTGTCGTGGAGCGTCTGCTTGCCGCGGTTCAGGTGCTTGATGAATTCGGCGATGCCGCCGTTGTACTTGAATTCGGCGCGCTTGGCTTCACTGGTCTTCGAGTCGGTCTGGCGCTCGTCGGTGAGCGTGATGACCAGACCCTTGTTCAGGAAAGCGAGTTCGCGCAGACGCTGCGAGAGCGTATCGAAGTTGTATTCGACGGTGGTGGTGAAAATTGATTTGTCAGGGACGAAATGAACCTTGGTGCCGGTCTTTATTTTTGCGGCGCCGGTCTTTCTCAATTTGCTGGTGGGCTCGCCCTTCGAGTACGTCTGCTCCCAGGTAAAACCGTCGCGCCAGATTTCCAGTTCCAGTTCTTCGCTAAGCGCGTTGACGCAACTCACGCCAACGCCGTGCAGTCCGCCGGAAACCTTGTAGGAGTTGCTGTCGAACTTGCCGCCCGCGTGCAGCGTGGTCATGACGACCTGCGCGGCGGGAACTTTTTCGCCGTCGATGTCCATGTTGTCGACGGGAATGCCGCGCCCGTTGTCGACTACGGTGATGGAGTTGTCGAGGTGAATCGTGACGTCGATCTTGTCGGCGTAGCCGGCGAGCGCCTCGTCGACCGAATTGTCCACGACTTCGTACACCAGATGATGCAGACCAAGTTCGCCGGTCGAGCCGATGTACATGGCGGGACGTTTGCGCACCGCTTCCATGCCGCCGAGGACTTTGATCGAGTCGGCGGTGTAGTCTCCGCTGGTCGTTTTACCGTTCTTGTTCTTCGCCTCAGCTAGTTCTGTCTGCAATTCTTTCGTGGCCATTCTGCTCCGTGGAGAATGCCGGATCATGCGCCTGGCTGGAGGGACGATTCCGGGAGTGCTTGGGTGACCTCAACTTATTGAATTTTCTGCTATTTAGCTGTCACCAGAGCTGTATGTATTTTAACACAAATTGCGCTTATTTTGAGCCTGGAATCGAGGCCGTAAACCACGGTTTTTTCGCACGCTCTTCGCGGATGCGCTTGTTCAATTTGTCGAGGAATCCGAGATACTCGTTCAGCACGGTGATGAACTTGGTCAGGGCTGAGCCTTCAAGATTTCGCCGCGCCCTCACCATAGCGCACCACCAGGCCATCGGCCGCACGCTTCAGCGTCACCTTGTCGAACTCGTCGTCATTTTTGATGTATTGCTGCGACTTTGCCTTTTTGATGCAGTAAAACGGCGGCTGCGCGATGTACACGTTGCTGCGCTTGATCAGCTCCTGCATGTGGCGGAAGAAGAACGTCAGCAGCAAGGTGCGGATGTGCGAGCCGTCCACGTCGGCGTCGGTCATCAGAATGATTTTGCCGTAGCGGACTTTCGTCGGATCGAAATCTTCTTTCGAGATGCCGGTGCCGAGCGCGGTAATCATGGCGCGAATTTCTTCGTGCGCCAGCATCTTGTCGTAGCGCGCTTTTTCCACGTTCAAAATTTTTCCCTTGAGCGGCAGGATGGCCTGAAAGCGGCGGTCGCGGCCTTGTTTGGCGGTGCCGCCTGCGGATTCTCCCTCGACCAGAAAGAGTTCGCAGCGGTTGGGATCGCGCTCCGAGCAGTCGGCGAGTTTGCCGGGAAGTCCTCCGCCATCGAGCGCGCCTTTGCGGCGCGTCAGGTCGCGGGCTTTGCGGGCGGCTTCGCGGGCGCGGGCGGCGTCGATCGCTTTGTTGATGATCTTGCGGGCCACGGCCGTGTTCTGCTCAAAGAACGCACCCAGCTTTTCATTCACGACCGCTTGCACCACGCCGGCGATGTCGGAATTCAGCTTGCCCTTGGTCTGGCCTTCGAACTGCGGCTGCGGCAGCTTCACGCTGATCACGGCCACCAGTCCTTCGCGGACGTCATCTCCGGTGAGATTTTCTTTCACGTCTTTGAACAAGCCCATTTGCTGCCCGGCGTAGTTGATGGTGCGGGTCAGCGAGGTGCGGAAACCGGAGAGGTGCGTGCCGCCATCGACGGTGTTGATGTTGTTGGCAAAACTGAAAACCGATTCCGAGTACGCATCGTTGTACTGCAAGCCGATCTCGATGTGCACGTCGTCCTTGTCGGCTTCCATGTAGATAGGCTTGTCGTGGAGCGTCTGCTTGCCGCGGTTCAGGTGCTTGATGAATTCGGCGATGCCGCCGTTGTACTTGAATTCGGCGCGCTTGGCTTCACTGGTCTTCGAGTCGGTCTGGCGCTCGTCGGTGAGCGTGATGACCAGACCCTTGTTCAGGAAAGCGAGTTCGCGCAGACGCTGCGAGAGCGTATCGAAGTTGTATTCCACGGTGGTGGTGAAAATTGATTTGTCAGGGACGAAATGAACCTTGGTGCCGGTCTTTATTTTTGCGGCGCCGGTCTTTCTCAATTTGCTGGTGGGCTCGCCCTTCGAGTACGTCTGCTCCCAGGTGAAACCGTCGCGCCAGATTTCCAGTTCCAGTTCTTCGCTAAGCGCGTTGACGCAACTCACGCCAACGCCGTGCAGTCCTCCGGAGACCTTGTAGGAGTTGCTGTCGAACTTGCCGCCCGCGTGCAGCGTGGTCATAACGACCTGCGCGGCGGGAACTTTTTCGCCGTCGATGTCCATGTTATCGACGGGAATGCCGCGCCCGTTATCCACTACGGTGATGGAGTTGTCGAGGTGAATCGTGACGTCGATCTTGTCGGCGTAGCCGGCGAGCGCCTCGTCGACCGAGTTGTCCACGACTTCGTACACCAGATGATGCAGACCGAGTTCACCGGTCGAGCCGATGTACATGGCGGGACGCTTACGCACCGCTTCCATGCCGCCTAGCACTTTGATCGAGTCGGCGGTGTAGTCTCCATTGGTCGTTTTGCCGTTCTTGTTCTTCGCCTCAGCGAGTTCTGTCTGCAATTCTTTCGTGGCCATTCTGCTCCGTGGAGAATGCCGGATCATGCGCCTGGCTGGAGGGACGATTCCGGGAGTGCTAGGGTGACCTCAACTCATTGAATTTTCTGCTATTTAGCCGTCACCAGAGCTGTATGTATTTTAACACAAATTGCGCTTATTTTGAGCCTGGAATCGAGGCCGTAAACCACGGTTTTTTCGCACTAAAG
>CAVWAN010000059.1:0-7722 GCA_963752985.1 uncultured Acidobacteriaceae bacterium | reverse complement strand
GATGGGGGCAGCGGGGCTACTTCTGGATGCCGTTTGGGGTGATCAAAGCGCCGGACACGGATCTGTGGATGGTGCATACGGGCGGGCCGTGGAAATGATCGTGCTATGGTTTTAAGCATGCACAAAGCTTTGGGCTGCCGCGCGATTGCGACGCATTTTTTATACGTGGGTTTTTGGCCTCTTTACCTTTGCGTCTGCGATTCACAGTGGTAAACTACCCTACTGCAAATGAACTTTAGTAACGCTCCCCCGTGAATGGCATCTAAATTGCTGGAAGGACCGTTACCGTTGCCGTCCGACGTAACGTTGAACGGACAGCGGAATGATCGCAAACTCATTACGGGCCGATAGTTGTGCGTTTGGTGAGCCAGGGAGCGAATTGTTGGAATATCCGCAAGACTGGTGTACCCTTGGGGCGTTGAAGTTCGTCCAATAGCGTCCCTCGGTGCTGAGCCAATTGGCGCGGAACATCGGACTGGAATTACGAAAGAAGCAAAGCCCCGTGCGATGGAAGAAGCAGCGAACTGCCCGCTGAAAGGTGAAAAGTAATCCTCATGTGGAAGCATAGCAACGCTGCAGTGAAAGGGAAGCAAGGAGACATGGAAGTAGCTCTTTTGGACATGCCAAGGCAGATGTGTGCGCCCTTTACTCTGGGCACCCTTGGATCGTTTGTCGGACAGTCTAGCTCCGTTCAGACCATTCTTGTTCAATCAGACGAGGAATTGGTCCGAAAACTAGTCTCAATGCTGGACAATCAGTTGCTCGCCGTGTTGGAGAGCCGTTCTGTGTCAGAGTTTGTCCAGAAGCGGTCTGAGCTTTGGTCGAATTATGTTCGCGCTCGCCGCGCCCTTTGGGACACGATGACCAATCTCACGTCCCCAAGCAGTATAGAGGCCGCTGCCAAAATTTCTATCGCTACGCTTGCAGCAGACTTGCAAAAGCAGCGCGGCGTCAGGTTTGGAGATTCCCTCACGGACCAAGCTGTGTTCACGCTCTGGACATTTGAAAAGATTAGTGCCTTGGGGCAGCGGATAGAGGGTGCTGGAGAGTCACGCGATAAAGACGTGGACATGAAGCTCAACTCGGAATATCAGCTAGTCTGGTTCTGGGCGCAGTTTCACATGGACGTTGTCGTAGCGGCCATGAAATTCAAGAAAATTATCCCTGACGATATTCAGCGAGTGATCTGCGACGGTCTGCGTTCCGCCGTGAATGCTTACGCCATCGTGAAAGAGGCATTTTCCTTGCGCGTCTCTGAGGCTGTAGCTGCCCCCACGGCTGAACTACCATGGGATGAAGAAGACGAGAAACTGTTAGCCTCGTCAATGCGAGACATTAATGCCGATTTCTCCGACGACCGTCGTTAATCAGGGAGATCTTTACTTCTGCGAACCTGATCCTCGCGACACGGTTGGCTCTGAGCAGGAAGGTGACCGACCTTGGGTCATTGTTTCTATCCCACAATTACGTAGAGGCAAGTGTGTCGTAGGACTGCCCCTGTCTAGGCACATGGAAAAAGCTGGAGGCCATCTAATTAAGGTCCCGCTGCAAGAGATTACCATGGACGACGCGAACGACCCCAATATTGACCGTGTAGCACTCACCGACCAAATCCGTGCCCTCGACAGGACGCGGTTTAGACGGAAACTCGGCCACGTTTCGCCGCGTGCTATTACATCCATTCTGCTCGGGCTGGACTATCTCTTCGGTAACGCACCACTGCCAGCACCGGTGCCCGCTGTGGCGGCCCCAGCGCCGACTCCTGTTCCAGCCGCTCCCGTCCCACCGACGGTAAAGTAAATTCAAACTGAGCCACTAACTGCAATCTCGGCTATGGCGATCGCAGCAAGCTGTTTCCTCGCAACCCGCGGCTTGAGTTTGACGAGGCGTGCCGAGCGTTGTGACGGGCGCGTTATCGGCGGGGGAGACGCGACGAGCCGCATCTCTACACTCCAGATTTTTTCTCTATCTTCTTCTCGACTTTAGCCCAGGTATCCTTCAGCGCCACCGTGCGGTTGAATGCTAGACGTCCGGGCCTGGAATCCGGGTCTACGCAAAAATACCCCAGGCGTTCGAACTGATAGCGGCCTTCGACCGGCGCATTCGCCAGCGATGGCTCCAGTTTGGCCTGCGCGATCACTTCCAGCGAGCCCGGATTCAAGTTCGCCGTGAACTCCTGGCCTTCTTCAACCTGATTAGGGTCTTCCTTAGTAAAGAGCTTGTCGTAGATACGCACTTCGGCGTCGATGGCATGCGCGGCTGAAACCCAGTGGATGGTCGATTTTACCTTGCGTCCATCCGGAGCATTGCCTCCGCGCGTTGCCGGATCGTAGGTGCAATGCACCTCAATTACCTCTCCCCGGTTATTCTTCACCACCGACTTCGCGGTGATGAAGTAGCCATAACGCAGCCGCACCTCACGCCCGAGCGACAGACGGTAATACTGTTTGGGCGGATCTTCGCGGAAATCGTCCTGCTCAATGTAGAGCACCTTGGAAAATGGTACCTTGCGCTTCCCGGCGCTTTCGTCCTCGGGATTGTTTACCGCGTCGATCTCGTCCACCTGACCTTCCGGGTAGTTATCGATCACGACCTTCAATGGCCGCAGCACAGCCATCACTCGCGGCGCACGCTTGTTCAGGTCTTCGCGAACAAAGTGTTCGAGCATCGCAAGTTCCAGCGTGCCATTAGTCTTCGAAACCCCGATGGCCGCGCAGAAATTGCGGATTGCTTCGGGCGTGTAGCCGCGCCGTCTTATGCCGGAAAGCGTGGGCATGCGGGGATCGTCCCAACCGTTGACGCGTTTTTCCTGCACCAGAGTGAGCAACTTGCGCTTGCTGAGCAGCGTGTAGGTAAGGCTCAGGCGATCGAACTCCATTTGCTGCGACGGGAAAATGGCGAGTTGCTGAATGAACCAGTTGTAAAGTGGGCGATGGTCCTCAAATTCGAGCGTGCAAATGGAATGAGTAATATGTTCGATGGAGTCGGATTGGCCGTGCGCGTAGTCGTACATGGGATAGATGCACCACTTATCGCCAGTGCGGTGATGCTCGGCGTGCAGGATGCGGTACATGACCGGGTCGCGCATGTTCAGGTTGGGCGAGGCCATGTCGATCTTGGCACGGAGCACTCGCGATCCATCAGGAAACTCACCTTTGCGCATGCGCTCAAACAGGTCGAGGTTCTCCGCCACGCTGCGGTTGCGATGCGGACTGTCTTTGCCGGGCTCGGTGAGCGTGCCGCGATGCTGGCGAATTTCTTCCGCGCTTAGATCGTCAACATACGCTTTGCCCTCGTTGATGAGCTTGATCGCCCACTTGTAGAGCTGATCGAAGTAGTCGGAAGCATAGTAGAGACCATCCCACTCAAAGCCCAGCCAGTGGACGTCCTTCATGATGGAGTCCACATACTCCTGCTCTTCTTTTTCCGGGTTGGTGTCGTCGAAGCGTAGGTTGGTCTTGCCGCCGAACTCGTCGGCTAGGCCGAAATTCAGGCAGATGGATTTTGCGTGGCCGATGTGCAGGTAGCCGTTGGGTTCGGGAGGAAAGCGGGTCTGAATTACGGCATCGCCGTACTTCTTGGTCTTGAGGTCTTCGATGACCTGGTCGCGGATGAAGTTGGAGGGGCGAGACTCGGAAGATGAGTTCGGGCCAGATTCGTTAGAGTTCGATGAATTCGCAGGGCTCATGCTCTTGGTATTTTATATGGGAAAATCGGATTCGCGGCTGTAAGCCAGTGGAAGGACGGGCATTTCGCGTGTTCAGCCTTGCGGGGACGGCCGGCGCTTCACCAGCGTCGTGATAATCTGCGTCGAGATGGCAAAGTGCGTTCAATGCGGTCGTCAGCTTCCAGCTCTCAGCTTCGGCAAGAAGCTTTGCCAATGGTGCGTGCAGCATGAGGCGGCGCAGCGCGGCGAGGATTCTCCCGTCCAGAGAGTCGAACCCGCGCCCTGGGTGCGGCAGGGGTCCAGTTCGATGGCGGTCACTCAGGCCATTCTTGGCATCAACGTCGCGGTGTTTATCGCCATGACGTTGGCGGGCGTTTCGATGCTCGACAATCCTTCGGGTCAGGACCTTGTGCGCTGGGGAGCCAATTTCGGGCCGCTTACCATCAGTGGCGAATGGTGGCGACTGCTGACTTGCGTTTTCATTCACGGCGGCTTGCTGCACATCGGGTTCAACATGTGGTGTTTGTGGAGCCTCGGCCAACTAGCGGAATCGGTCTACGGTCATTGGACATTTGCTGCGGTGTACCTGATCACGGGTTTGTCGGCGAGCCTCGGGAGCCTGATCTGGAATCCTGTCGTCTTGAGCGTGGGCGCTTCGGGTGCGATTTTTGGGATTGCAGGGGCTCTGATTGCGTCGTTTTATCTGGGTGAGTTTTCGCTGCCACGAGCCGCGATGACCGGAATGCTGCGCAGCGTGGTCCTGTTTGTCGGCTACAACCTCTTCTTTGGAGCAGTGATCGCTCGCACCGATAACGCCGCGCACATCGGCGGCCTGCTCATGGGGCTGCTTCTGGGAGCGCTCATCGCAAAGGTCGCTCCGGGACAAGACGATTTCTTGCGCCGGATTGCGGTGCTCCTTGTTGGAGCTCTGATCGTGGTGGGCGGCGTGATGTGGCTGCAGCACTCCCGCGCCTTCATGTTTCATGGATAAACGGCTCGGATTGGGGCGTCTCGGCGGGGGTGAGACGGGGCAAACCCCGTCTCTACATGACATCTGCTAAACCTAAGGTAATTCTGCCGAGCGCGTGCGACCCTACTGCACCTTCTCGATCGCCTGCTCGATTCGCTTCAGGGTTGTTTCCCGTCCCAGCACTTGCAGCGTCTCAAATAATGGCGGTGCATTCTTCCGCCCACAGACGGCTACGCGGATGGGTTGGAACATTTGTCCGGCCTTTACGCCCATCTCCTGCGCGGCGGCGCGGAGGGTTTGGTCCAGCGGGTCATGTTTGAATTCCGTTTGTGCCAGGACTTCTCGCGCTCGGGTCAAAACCTTTAGCGCCATGGCGGCGTCGCCCTTTTGCGGGATGAGTTCGGTTGGATCGTAGGGCGGAAGTTGGTCCACAAAGAAAAAGTCGGCGGCGGTGAGAACGTCGCGCAGGAGCTTGATACGCTCGCGGATGAGCGGGGTGATGGCGTGCATCTCTTCTGGCGCAATGGGGAATCCGGCTGCGTGGACAACGGGGAGCAGGCGAGCGCTGAGATCGTCGATGGAAAGGGCGCGGATGTGCTCGGCGTTGAGCCAGACGGCTTTGGGGTCAAAGGCTTCGTCCGGAGTGGCGGCGGGTTCCTTAAAATTCACCACCGCGTTGGGGCGATTGATGCCTTCGAGCGAGAACGCATCAGTGAGTTCCTGAAGGGTCATCTTTTCGCGATCGTCTTTTGGCGACCAGCCGAGCAGACATAGAAAGTTGATGAAGGCCTCGGGAAGGAAGCCGGCATCGCGGTAGGTGGTGACGCTGACCACCGGACCGTGGCGGCGCTTGGAGAGCTTTGATCCGTCGGGGGCGACAAGCAGCGGAAGATGCGCGAACTGCGGCGGCTTGGCGCCGGCGCCTTCGAAGATCAGCACGTGCTTGTAAGTGTTTGAAAGGTGGTCCTGGCCGCGGATGATGTGACTGATCTTGAGATCCACGTCATCGGCACAGGATGCGAGGTGATACATCGGCATGCCGTCGCTCCGGAGAAGCGCGAAGTCTTCGATGTCATCCGCGGATTTAATTTGCTCGCCATAGACGGCGTCGGTGAAACGAACTTCTTCTCCCAGACCGCGGGGGACGCGGAAACGAAGGGCGAAGGACTCTCCAGCAGCGGCCCGGCGGTCGCTCTCGGCACGGGAAAGTTCGCGCATGCCGGGGTTGAAGAGCCAGGTTTGATTGGCGCCCGATTTTTCGCTGTCGTTTATTTGGAAACCAGGGGCGTGGGCGGGAGTAAAATCGCGGTACGCCAGGCCCTTCTGAAAGATGGCGTCGGCGATCTGGCGGTGCAAGGCCAGGCGTTCGGATTGCTTATATTCCTCGTCCCACCCGAGGTCGAGCCAGCGCAGACCATCAAAGATGGAGCTGACGGAGGCATCGGTGTTGCGCTCGACATCGGTGTCATCGAGGCGGAGGATCATGGTTCCTCCGTTGTGACGGGCGTAGAGCCAGTTGAAGATGAAGGTGCGGGCACTGCCGACGTGCAGAAAACCAGTGGGGGACGGCGCAAATCGAACTCGAAGCATAACTTTTGAGTATAGCGGGATTGGGGCTCTCGCTCTAGGCAGTCGAGTGCTCAGTTACCACCGGTTACCAAGGTAATATTCGGGAGTAGATCGATATGGCCGCACCGCATCTCATAGGAAGATAGTTTTGAAAACGCCGAGCCCAGGGCGGGACCTGCCGACACCTATTGTTTCGATCTGCCGGTTATGACAGGATTAGACCACCCAGAGTTCCATCCGGGCCCAGATCACGGCTGATGAGAAAACGGTAGTCCATGCATAGCGTTGCTACAGGTTTGGTGCTGATTCCTGGGGCCGTAGCCCTGTTGGTGCTGCTGGTATTCACCTACCTGTACGAGCAAAACCGTCACAGCTATTTTCGTGCTTGGCAACTGGCCTGGGCGGCGTACACGCTGCACTATGCATCGAAGGCGGTGGAATATTTTCGGGGTCCTTCCGCATTACTGTATTGGTTGAGCTCGCTGCTGCTGCTGGGTATGGCGGTTTGCATTTTCGTCTCGACCCGGTTGATGAGGGAACCGTTCCAGCTGAGGTGGTATGACGGGGCGCTGGCGGCGGCCGGGGTTCTGCTGACGTATGTCGGTTTGCGGGCGCAAATGGCGAGCGGAGTATTCGGCGAAGAGACAACTCCGGTGCCGCTGTATTTGCGGCTGGAGGTTTGGCTGGCGGCGACGCTGCTCTACTGCTCGTTCCATTTTTACCGTTACGCTTTTCGCCGGAATTCGGTTGCGTTCCGGATGCTGGCGTTTGCCCTGGCACTGTGGGCGGCGCTGATGGGTGCGGGACAGGTCCGTCAGCCTTTCCTGCATGTAGTGGGCCCGTTCGGAGGTTTCCTGGGGCCGGTCCCGCAGATGCTGCTGGCCATCGCCATGGTGATGGTGCTGTTTGAAAATGAGCGCAATGCGGTGCAGGAAAACGCCTTGGCGTTTTCAACCCTGGGTGTGGACCCGCGCCGATTGTTCTCGGCCTCCGACCTGGTCCCCAGCTTGCAGAGTTTTGTCGAGAGGTTAGTGGCGCCCTTGCCTTCGCATCGCGCCGTCTTCTTTGTTTCCCAGCAATGGCGCGGCGCCGTACCCTCGGTGCAAAGAGGTTTTTCCGCGGATTTTCTGGAGAAGCTGCAAAAGACGCAGGCCGGGGATTACATTGCCGAACTTGCCTACCGGCGCGGTGGAGTAGTCACGTTCCATAACCTCGCGGAAGTGGAAGAGCCTTTGCCGGCGCTTTCGGGAGGAAAGTTCGGGGTGTGCAAGCAACTGCTGCTGGCGGAGGGAATTCGCGATCTGATGGCGGTGAGTTTACAGACGCGGGAGCATAACTTCGGCGTCATTATATTTCCGCACGCCGAACAACGCATGTTCGGCTCTTCGAATTTGCGGTTGCTCATCGGGCTGGCACTGCAAATTGCCTTGACGCTTGAAAACTATGTCGTCATGCACGAAGCCCAGCGCCGAACCAAGGAATATGAGTTGCTCACCGAGATCGGGCAGGCCATCAG
>CAVWAN010000058.1:0-110739 GCA_963752985.1 uncultured Acidobacteriaceae bacterium | reverse complement strand
ATCAACATCACCATTCACCAGATGCCGCAATCCGCAGCCGATTACGCGGCCGCGCTATACGACGTTCTTCACCTCGCGGACAGCGGGAATTACAACTGGATCGCGGTCGACATTCCTCCCCGCACGCCGGAGTGGGAAGCCGTCCACGACCGGCTTCGCCGCGCGGCCTCAAGCGCCTGAAGCAGTTTCCTCTAAATGCCATATTTTCTTAGGGTTACTGCTTAAGTTACTTCTGTCATTTGGGTTTCCGCGCATAACAGGATGTAATTTCTCTCAGCGTTCATAAACAGGCTCTGACGGAGCGCGACTTCCCCCCAAGATCGGTGTGTTTTATTGATGGCTGAGGGAACCATATCCATCTGCACGCAAAGCTGTTTTTGAATACGTTCTAGAAGTGGGGGATTAGTGCGTCTTCGATCGAACTCGAAGATTTGGGGTTCGGCGGTTGTCTGCCTAGTGATCGCGCAGGCGATCGCGTCGCTGCTCCTCCCGAAATCCTTCCTCCTCACCGCCATCACCGATTGGATCACCTTGGCCCTCATCCTCTCCGCCTCGGTTGCCTTTGCCAGGAATGCGTTCGGCAGCCACCATCAGCAACGCCTGGTGTGGATCCTTCTGGGCGGCGGTTACGCCATCGAAGCCTGCAGCCAGATCTTGTGGATGCATTGGGAGCTGGTGCGGAAGCAAACGCCAGCCATGAGTCTGGGAGACGCCGGCATTTTTCTGGCTTGGACCGCCCTGATTCTGGGCTTGGCTCTGCGGCCGCACGTGGTCCCCAGCCCTCAGCAGCGGCGACTGAGAACGCTGGACCTGTTCTTACTTCTGTTGGCGGGTCTGTATCTGTACCTGTTCCTCGTTATTCCATGGCAGTACCTGGCCCCCGAGGCCCAGTCGTATGGCCCGGCCTACAAGTTCCTCGCAATGGCGCAGGACGTGATCTTGCTGTCCATCGTGGTGCTCGGCTGGCGCCACTGTTCCGGCCGCTGGCGGCACTTCTACGCTCTGCTCACGGCCATCATCGCCACCGACGTCATTATGGAATACGTCGTGGATACGCTCTCTAACTCCGGAGCTTCCTTTAGCGGTGCTTGGTACGATTGCGTGTCGGCGGCTGGTATCGCCGGCATGACGCTAGCGGCTCTGATGGCGTACCGTCTGGAACCGGCATCGGAGGGCGGCGATCCCGACAGCGAACGATACTGGTTGTGGGCTTCCCGTCTGGCTGCCCCCCTGACCCTCTTCCTTCCCGGGTTGGCGGCGTGGTCGTTCATGGACCGCAGTCTGCCATCCCCGGTGTGGCAATTCCGCGTTTTTCTGTCGCTCGCCGCGGTTGTAGTGTTCGCTTTTGTCGGCATCGTGAAACAGGCCCGTCTCGAAAGGGAACTGGCCAATGCCAATCTTGAGTTGCTGGACGCTTCCCTTACCGACATGCTCACCGGCGTTCGCAACCGGCGGTACTTTACCAACTCCATCGAGGCCGACGTGCGTCAGGCGCTGCGCTCGTTTGACAATCCATCCATCGATCTTCGCAACCGCGATCTTGTCTTCTATCTGATCGACATCGACCACTTCAAGAGGGTCAACGACCAGTTCGGGCACAAGATTGGAGATCAGGTTCTGGCCGAGGTTGCGCGCCGCATCAACTCTGCCGCACGTCTTTCCGATGCGGTCATCCGCTGGGGCGGCGAGGAATTTCTTCTCTTGTCGCGCTATACCGACCGTAAAGAGGCCCACGTCCTCGCCAATCGCATTCTCGACTCGGTCGGGTCCAAGCCCTACCGCGTCGAGAGCAGCGATGCCGACCTGCGCATTACCTGTTCGGTCGGTTGGGCGGTTTTTCCCTGGACGGAAACCGAAACCAATCTGGTGTCTCACGATCAGGTGCTCGTGTTAGCCGACTTTGCCCTCTACCAAGCCAAAGGTACGGGAAGAAATCGAGCAGTGGGTCTGCTACCTGCGGGCCAGACTGTCCGCGCCGGAACCGTGGCCCCCACCATCTACATCAACGGAATTCCAGCCTCTCCCGTAAGCACCTCGGGCCCGGCCCTCGAGGACAACTCCGCAACCGGCCAAACCACTTCTCCACCCAAGACCGCCTCTGCGTCCGCCACCGACTGACCGCGTTACGGCGCACTTACAGGTCTTCCCCTGTGTGCCCCCGTGCCCCTGTGGTTAAGCTCTTGGCTGCAATCCCCGGCACTCGCCCGGCAATCTACCCGCGAGCCGTTCCCGGCACCCGCACCCGAATCGTGTGCGGAACGTCGCGCAGTTTTCCGAGCAAAGCCTCATCGCATGCCCGATTGATGTCGTAAATCGCATATCCCAGCGGACCGCGAGTGTCCAGCACCTGGCGGTCGATATTGATCCCCTCATCCGCCAGGATGTCGTTAATCGCCCGCAAGATTCCCGGCACATTGTGATGGATGTGCATCAACCGGTACGATCTCGGCTCCGAGTTCGGATCAAAGTCCAGATGACAATGCGGCAGGTTCACGCTCAGCTGAGAATTCCCGCTATTGAAATAATCGATCATGCGCGCCGAAACAAACTGCCCGATATTCTGCTGCGCCTCCTCCGTGCTTCCCCCAACATGAGGAGTCAAAATCACGTTGGCCAGCCCCAGCAGCGGACTCGAAAACGCCCCACCTGTCTCCGGCTCCGAAGGAAACACATCCACCGCCGCTCCCCCCAGCTTCCCGCTCTTTAAGTGCCGGGCCAGCGCCTCATGATCCACCACAAACCCGCGGCTGAGATTAATCAGGCACGCTCCATCTTTCATCAAGCGGAACTCGTTTTCCCCAAACAGATCCTGGTTTTGCGCCTTCCCATCCACGTGCAAAGTAATGACGTCGGAAGATTCCAGCAATTCCCGAAAGCTGACCGGCCGGGCATTCCCGCGCGCCAAGACATGCGCCACATCATGAAACACGACGCGCATGCCCATAGCCTCGGCCAGATCTGATACCTGCGACCCAATCTTCCCGTAGCCCACAATCCCTAAAGTAAGCCCGCGCACTTCGTGCGATCCCACCGAAGACTTATTCCACACCCCGCCATGCAACCGCGTGCTCGCCTCAAACGTCCGCCGCATCAGCAGGATGATCTCCCCCATCGCCAGCTCGGCCACCGACCGGCTGTTCGAGTGTGGATCGTTAAACACCCCAATCCCCCGATCGCTGGAAGCCGCGCGGTCAATCTTGTCCACGCCAATGCAGAACGCCCCCACCGACACCAGCTCCGGAGCCGCATCCAGTACCGCCGCCGTAATGCGAGTCTTGGATCGCACCCCAAGAATCGAGGTTCCGCGCACCTTTTCGACCAGCTCACGCTCGTCCAGCGCCCCCTTCAGCGACTCTACCTCGAACCCCGCTTCTTCAAACTGAGAAGCCGCCACCCCGCTAATGTTCTCCAACAATAGAACCTTCAAAGCCCCTCCCCGAATTCAACCGCAAAATGAGCAAAGAGAATTATAAGGGTGGGAGTTTCGTATCAGGGTATCGCTTTAGCGATACCGAAATGTTCTTCAAAGCTGACGCCCCTTCAGGGGCTGGGCGCCGACCGCCGCCCTCGCATGACATGGCGTAGAATCTTTCTGCCCGATCCCGTCATCCATAAGACTTTGGAGGAAATAGAAAATGGCGCATGAACTGCCCCCCCTGCCGTACGATTACACGGCGTTAGAACCCACCATCGATGAAAAGACGATGCACCTGCATCACGACATGCATCACGCCGCCTACGTTAAGAACCTCAACGCGGCGCTCGACAAGCATCCTGAACTGCACAAGAAAGCTGCCGAAGATCTCCTACGCGACCTGAACGCCGTCCCCGAAGACATCCGCGGCGCCGTCCGCAACAATGGCGGAGGCCACGTCAACCACACCATGTTCTGGCAAATCATGAAACCCAAAGGCGGAGGCGATCCCACCGGCCCCATAGCCGAAGTGATCAAGAAGACGTTCGGCGACTTCAAGACTTTCCAGGAAAAATTCAACGCCGCCGGCGTAGGCCAGTTCGGCAGCGGATGGGTATGGCTGGCAGGAGACTCCAAAGGCGCGGTGAAAATTCTCTCCACGCCCAACCAGGACAACCCCATCTCGCAGGGCCTCCATCCCATTCTTGGCAATGACGTTTGGGAACACGCCTACTATCTCAAATACAACAACCGTCGTCCTGAATACCTGCAAGCCTGGTGGAACGTAGTCAACTGGGAAGAAATCAACAAGCGCTACCATTCGTCTCTGAAGAAGTAGCTCGTGTAGGGACGGGGCTCTGCCCCGTCCAACCGCTCGTGTGGGGACGGGCGCCCTCGCCCGTCCAGCCGAGCAAAGCTCGGCCTCTGTTTGCCTCCAAGCGTAAGATAGAAGCGTAGATATTTCGCCGTCGCACCGCCGGAGGCGCCATGCGCAAGCTCGCGTCAGCTCTCACCCTGTTCCTCCTGATCTCATTCTTTGCCGCAGCGCAAGAAACCAAGCCCGCTCCCAAGACGGCCTACAGCCCGGTTCCGATCGCGGCCGCACGAGAGCCCAACCCAGTGAAGTCCACTCCCGAGTCCCTCGCTGAAGGCAAGAAGATCTACCGCTACGACTGCGCTTCATGTCACGGCTCGACCGGCGACGGCAAAAGCGATGTTGCCAAAGATCTGAAGATCCAGATCCCCGACCTCACCGATCCGGCGCTTCTCAAGGACCGCACCGACGGCGAACTCTTCTATATCATCAAGAACGGCCACGACGACATGCCTCCCGAAGGCGGTCGCGCCCGGTCCGGGAAACTCTGGGATTTGGTCAACTACGTCCGATCCCTGGCCAGAAAGCAACCACCCGCCGACCAGAAGCCGTCCGACTAGACCTGATCAGAAAGGAAAAAAGCTCTTAGCAGCCCTCTGTGTTCCTCTGTTGTGTTCCCCTGTGCCCTCTGTGCCCTCTGTGGTTAAGATGTTGACGTCTGCAAAGCGCAATCGACTTCCGCCCTAGTACACTCCCAAATCCTTGGCCGATACCCACTTCCCCGAATACTCCTTCTTAATCTGCTCCACCAGATCCGCCTCCGGCAATTTTTCCAAAGACTGGTGATACACCACCAGCAACTTGGGCCGCGCCCGCCGGGCGATCTCTCCCAACTCCGCCGGAGAAGTGTGAAACGTCCGAAAATATTCCTTCCAATGTTCGTCCTTTAACTCGTCCCCGTGTGGGTTGAAAACTTCATGCAGTAACACATCGCACCCATCGCAAGCCTTCACCACTTCATCCGTAGGCGCGGTATCGCCCGAAATCACAATCTTCCGGTCACGAGTCTCGAACTTATACCCATACGCCTCTTTCCAGATCCCATGCTTAACCGGAAACGCGGTAACCGTAACGTTCGCGTCGCGATATACGACTCCCGGCTGAATCTCATGCACGTTGACTTTGTATCCGGTAGCGTTAGCCTGTTCCAGTCCCCGCCGCCGAATCCGCACATCCTCCGTCCAGGCCTTCTCGACATGCGCGGTCATGTTCTTCAACCCATGCGGACCATAAGCCTCCAGCGCTTCTTTTCGCCCCAGCACCCAGGGCGAAAAAATCAGGTCCGGGTACCCCAGCGTGTGATCGGAGTGCAGATGAGTGATAAAAACAATCTTCAACTCCTTAGCTTTCAGCGCGGCAATCCCATTCTTCTCCGCCGCTGCCGCCCGCCGTACCACGCCCGGTCCGCAGTCGACCAAATAAGCCCGATCATTTACCACCACCGCCACCGCCGGCCCCCAGCGCTCCGGATCCGCGCTAGGATTCCCCGTCCCCAACACCACTACGCGAGTAGGAGGCGCGGCCAGTTCCTGAGCGAAAGCACCAGCACAAAAAGCGATCACTACCACCGACACAGAGAGAATTTTCTTCACTCGAAGCTCCAAGCCCTCGACCCCAGTTTACCGGCGGCGCTCGTGCAGGGACGCGCGGGCCTGCGTCACAACCCCAAGCGCAGGCAGAAAATGGAACGCGTTATCGCTCCAGCCGCGAAGTGGCGACACAGGAAAGCCCGGCATGTCAGTGCCGGGAAGGCAAAAAGGAACAAACCGGAGTCCCGTCAGGGACGGCACCAGGTTGCTTCTAGATCAGACCCTTGCGGACTTTCTGCAGGAAATCCTCGGCCTCGGCCCGCGCCTTCTCCATCATCCTCGAATCGCTGCCATGTTCGAATTCCATTTCATGAAGTACAAGTTCGGCAGCCACCTTGGGTGTGTATCCTCGCTTGATGAGCATCCGGGCACGTACGGCAAAAGGGGCGGCGGCGTCCAGCTTTGTTTCCTGGTCCGTCGCAAAAAAACTGGTTCCCGCCTCGCATTGGTGCTCGCGAAACTTCGCAGCGGCCAGGCGGTCGTAAGCCCCCTTACCCTCTTCTCCGCTAAGCAGCGTGGGGACAGGGAATTTCCAGCGACAGTTGGAGCAGGCCCAGCCCTTGGCATCGCCTCCGATCCAGATCAGCGAGCGCTCCATATTGGCAACCCAAACCAATGTTACCGCAACGAAAACCGCCACGATAGAGCGCCGTGGGGCTGCGGTTTTGCAAGAAAGGCATTGGGGGTGCAGGCACAGGCCGCCGTCGCGGAGTGGAGGAGCGAGCCGGAATGCCATCCGATCAGGATGACGCTTGGAGGGCGTCCCGACCGTGACCGGCGCGTAGTGTAGATTCGCGGATGATGAGTTCCGGAATCAGCAAAACCGTTTTCGGCTTAAGTGGTTCGTCAGCAGTAATCGCCCGTAACACCAGTTTGGCGGAACGGCGGCCGATCATATGGTGCTGCTGGTCGATCGTACTCAAAGGCACGCGAAGCTCGCTCGCGTAACGGTCATTACCCGCCCCAATGACTGCGATATCCTGAGGAATTTTGAGACCAGCCTCGACAATCGCTTTGATCGCGCCGAGCGCGGTCGGATCGTTGTAGCAGACCACCCCATCGGGAACCGGAGTCATCTCTAAGAGACGCTTCATGGCTTCGTAGCCACTGGTATCGGCTCGGGTATCGCTAGAGTCCCGGCTCACTATGTATTCCGGACGGAGCTTCATGTGGTGCGCCTCGAGAGCCGTCCGATAGCCTTGCACGCGGCCTATACCGGTGCTGATCTCAGGACCACGTATGTGCGCGATTCTCTTGCAGCCCACATCGATCAAATGCTCGGTTGCCATGTTCCCGATGCGTTCATCATCAACGCCAACGAAATTGCAGATAGCATTTTCGACTCGCCGGTCAATCAAGGCAAAGGGAATCCCTCGACTCTCGATCAGGTTGAGGATCTCCACGGTGGGTTGGGCGGAGGCGAGAATGAGCGCGTCCACTTGGCGCCCTAAGAAGAACTCGATCTGCTGACGTTCCATCTTCGGGTCTTCTTCCGAAGAGGCAATCATCACGGAATATCCCTCCCCCCGAACCTCCTCGGAAATGCCTTTTACAACCTCGGCAAAAAACGGATGCACGAGATCCGGTACTACGACGCCGATGCTGAAGCTTTTGCCGGTCGCGAGACTGCGAGCCGCCCAATTGGGCTGATAGTTCAATTCGCGTATCCGCTCCTGCACCCTGGCCTTGGTGCGCTTGCTGATATCCGGATGATCGCGAATGGCTTTTGACACCGTGATTACGGCCAAGCCGAGATCGTCGGCAATGTCACGCAACCTGACGCGAGGTCTGATCATAGGATCTCCACGATCGTCACATCTGTCGTCCAACACGCAGTACGTCTACCCGAAAGTCGCTGATGGCAAGATTCCTCTTGACAGCTTCGGGAATGCCATTATACTTGACAGCTAACTGTAACGCTACAGTTTTCGGTGTAGTTTTACCGACCCAGCGCTTACATGGAACGCGGAGGAGCAACATGAAGACTGATAAATCGCGACAGACTGCCCGCCATTTAAGAGTGTGGGCCACTTGGATTATGTCTTGCCTTTGCTGCCTTTTCTTCCTCGTAGGACAGGGAAGAGGACAGGCTGACCAGGGGACCATCACCGGAGTTGTGCTGGACAGCACAGGCGCTGTTCTGCCTAATGCTCAGGTGACGCTCACCAGTGTTGACACCGGGTTGGTGTTGCAGATGGAAACGGATCGGAGCGGGTCCTACACGTTTTCTCCAATCAAGATTGGCAATTACAAACTGACTGCAACCGCAAAGGGATTTCAAACTACTTCACACGAAAATCTGCACCTGGACGTGCAACAGCATTTGAACGTTCCGCTTACCTTGAGTGTGGGCCAGGAGTCGCAAACCGTGACTGTCACTTCGGCCCCTCCACTGCTGGAAACGCAAGACTCCTCAGTGGGGCAGGTGATGGACACGCAAACCATCAATGACACGGCTCTGAACGGGCGGAACTGGGTCTACATCGCGCAGCTGACCGCGGGCACGGAACCAACCGTAGGTTCCCGGGCCGGCGGAAAAGGCGATTTCGAAGCGAATGGCCAGCGCGCCGAGCAGAACAACTACATTCTGGATGGCGTGGACAACAATCTGAACGTCATTGATTTCCTGGGCGGGTCCAGTCTGGCAGTGCGGCCTCCGCCGGATGCCCTGGCTGAATTCCAGGTCCAAACCAGCGACTACAGTGCTGAATTTGGCCACTCGGCGGGAGCGCTGCTCAACGCTAGCATCAAGACCGGCACCAACCATATCCACGGCGATTTGTGGGAGTACTTCCGCAACAACGTGTTGGATGCCCGCGATTTTGATTCCCTCACGGTTCCCAAATACCGCCAGAATCAATTTGGGGCAACCCTGGGACTTCCCATCCTCAAGAACAAGCTTTTCTTCTTTGGCGACATTGAAGCGAACCGGATTGTCTTCGGTACTCCCTACACCGGCACGGTACCTACAGACCTGATGCGCCAGGGAAACTTTTCCGAGCTGCTAAATCCTGATCTGACCGGAGCGGGGCAGCCGATTCAGCTCTACCAGCCAAACTCGGGGGGCACGGCATTGTTGCAGTGCGACGGGCAAAACAACGTCTTCTGCGGGCCCCAGATCAATCTGGTGGCGCAAAACATTCTTAAAATGTTTCCTGAGCCCAAGCCCAGCAGCGTCCTCACTTACAACAACTACCAGGGCAACTCGAATTCAACCGACAACACTATCCAATGGGACTCGCGGATCGACTGGACCATCAGCGCGAAAGACCAGGCCTTCGCACGCCTCAGTTACGCCCACGAAACGGGATATCAAGCGCCGCCGCTCGGCCCAATTCTTGACGGGGGCAGCTATACGGCAGACGGAACGCAGATCAATCTCGCGGAAAATATTGCGGTCAGCGAGACTCACATCTTCACTCCCACTTTGACCAACGAAATTCGCTACGGCTTCAACTTCGGGCACTTTGGTTACCAGCAGCCGAACGCCCAAAACAACGTCTCGGCGGCATTGGGACTGGGAGGCATTCCCTTCAACCAGGATGGTTTCGTGAACAATGGAGGCCTTCCGAACTTCTATGTGAGCGGATTATCCACATTTGGCGCTTCCACATATTATCCCGTGGACGAGCATCAGGACGTTTATCAGATCCTCGACAACGTAACCAAGATCATGGGAAAGCATGCGCTCAAGGCAGGGGTTAATATTCAAAGTATCCGTAACGACTATTCCGTTCCTGCCGACTCACGCGGATTCTTCTATTACGACGGCCTTTACACCAGCAATCTGGGGAACAGCTATACGGGATATGGGGTCGCCGACTTTCTGGCGGACCAAACCAACTTTGCCCAGCTCTCAAACCAATCGCGAACAGCGGACGCTCGTTGGTATCGCGCCGCGTATGTGCAGGACGACTGGAAGTTCAATAGTCGATTAACCGTCAATCTTGGTCTGCGTTACGAGTATTTCCAGCCGAACAAGGAGATGGCCAATGCGCAAGCCAATTTCCTGGTAACCGGACCTAGTACTCCCGGCTCCGGAACGGGTTTGTTCCAGTTGCCCGTGCAAGACAAGAATGTCTTCCTTGCTCCGTTATTCACGCAGACGCTTGCGTTAGACAATATTGGGTTGCAATACGTAAACAACCGTTATCTGATCAAGGCTCCGCTGGCAAACTGGGCGCCGCGAATCGGATTCGCTTATCAGCCGATTGAGAACACCGTGATTCGTGCGGGCTTTGGGATTTTCTACGGTGGGTTAGAGAGTGTAGGCGCCAACCCAAACATGGGAAGTAACTATCCCTTCCAATTTCTCGACAACTTCAATCCTCCGGACTGCGCTTCCAACAATTGTCCTTCGAGCGGGATCACGTTGGAGAATGGTTTCTCCGAGGCGCTGGCAGAGGGAATACAAAACTTCATTTCAATCCCGGGGTTCACTGGCATCGATTCGAAAATAAGAACGCCATACACCATGGGTTACAACCTCACCGTAGAACGATCCGTGGGTAAAAACATGGGGGCGAGCATTAGCTATGTCGGAAATGTTTCCCGGCATCTCGGCGCGTACATCGACATTAACGCGCCTCGAGCCTTGCTGAATACCGCACTGAGCTCGCAGGCGGTGCGTCCGTTCCCGGATTTTGGCGGCACCACGTACACCACGTATTCTGGCGTATCAACCTACAATTCCATGCAGGCGAAATTCGAAAAGCGCTTCTCCCGTGGGATGAGTTTTCTGGCAACCTACACCTGGTCGCATGCGCTGGACAACGCCCAAACGCCGTTAACGCCTCTGCTCAACAACACAGATAGTGGTTACCGCAATGCGGCTCTCATCCCGATCATCGACGATTACAGCAACTCTCCATGGGATACGCGCCATCGCTTCACGTTCAACGGTATGTACGAACTACCCTACGGGGCGGGCCGCACTCACGTCATTCAAAACCGATTGGCAGACGCCTTCATCGGCCGATGGTCCACTAGCCTGACCTTTGCGGCACAATCGGGTAATCCATTCAGCGTTTACCCGGATATCTCCACCGCGTCGGGTGGGTATGCGAATGCCATACTGGTCGGCAACCCGTTTAGGGCGGGAGGATCCCCCGACCCCTCCAATTCTGGTGTCACCTGCGCTGCCCGGACCAAGACGCTGACCAACTGGTACAACCCGTGTGCATTTGCGAATCCGGTCTCCGGCAACGACATCCCGCTGAGTGGCCCGGGTTCGCTGGTGACGGGAACGGCACAAGCGATGCAGTATCTAGGCGGACGGCGTCTGCAGATCTACGGGCCCGGTTATCACCGCATCAATATGTCCATCTTCAAGAATTTCGTTACCTGGAACGAACAGTATTTGCAGTTCCGCACAGACATATTCAATGTGCTCAATACACCGGCTTACGGACAGCCCAGTGTGGCGAACAACAACTCAAACGGAGGGCAGATCACAACTTCGCGCTTCTTCCAGAGCTTTACGCCGGATGCGCGCTTCTTCCAGTTCTCTTTGAAATACGTTTTCTAAGCCCCAGGCGACCATCGACTCGGGCGTGCTCGAAGGAACGCAATGCAGAGCGGATCCTGGCGACATTGCTTTCTTGGGCATTCCCGAGCATAGCCGCTACTGACCGTAGGATGCAGCAGAGCGACTGCGGTGAATCGTGGCGTTTGCACTCATTGACCCGGTGAGTGAGATCGCGATTTTCCGTCAACCGCAGCGGCGCTACACTAAAGATCCTTCTGCAATCCACGCCGACCCTGGTGCCAACCGGGTACACCCAATTGTTCCAAACCTGTGCACCCCTTGTGCAAATTCTGGCCGCGGGACGCGGCATCGTCCAATGTAAGTTTCTGTACGCCCCTCAAACCCCGCAGTTCGTACGCCTGCCGCAGTTACCCTCGTCCCATGCATGATCCCGGTTCGTCTCGTCTAATCCGCGACCGGAAATTCCACCGTTGCACAATTCTTATGGTATTGACCCGCTCTCGCTGTGCGCGTACAGTCGCTCCACTCGAAGCAAGCATTCGCTCCGAGGAGCGACCATGTCCCGTCAAGAAAACGAACATGCCCTGCCCAACGGTGAAAGATAGCGCCATGAATTCTGAAAGCCAATGGACCGTCTACCGCACCCGTTTTCTGGTGCGCGCCCGTCAACTCACCCAACCGCTCGTTTTTACCGATGCTCTCGGCCGCGAACAATCCGGCCGTCCCGGCGACTACCTCGTCGAGTCCCCGGGCGGCATAAAGCGCATCACTTCCCAAACCCTCTTCGAAGATATCTACGTGCCGCTGGCACCGGCACATGGAGCGACTGCCGTCTTCTCCCGGCCCGTGACCCGAGCCTCTCCGGAAGATCGCACCCGTGCCACCGCCTGAAGGTTGCTTCCCCGTAGAGACGGGGCTTGCCCCGTCTTTCCCCGGAGCGCGGCCTTGGCAACCGGCCACTTTCCCAATTCGATACCCTTACCACTTTCGGGCTACCAGATGTTGTGTTTCCCTCTTGACAGGCACCATATACGGGAGTACGTTAAGCATCCCAGAGCACTTTTTGCAGACCTCCTTCAAAGGGGGCAACGACTATAAACACCGAGGCGAGACTCAGAGTTGAGGTGACTCCGCGTCTTCCCCTTCACGGAAACCATCCCTCCGTAGTGGATGGAAAAGCAGATGTAAGGTAGCGGTGATTTCCCCTCGGTTTGGCCTTTGCCAGGCGTTCCCCTCGGGGGGATTCATCACTTCGCTGACATCTATCATTGAGGAGCCCCGATGGAAGGTTTGATCGAACTCGTTGATGCCTTTTTTGCCCGTCATGGCATCGAATGCCCAACCGGCAAACTTCAGTTGGCCCGGCCAAACTCGGACCAGGCGATCCGTCCCGCTGAGCCAACCCTGACCTCCGCGCTTCCACCGCACGATTACCGAAAAGGCTCGCAGGCCGATCCAGCTCCATAAGGAGTTTGGCCCGGTCCACATCAGGGCATCGCTTGAGCGATGCCGCAAGCTCTTCGAAATCAAGTAATAAGCACCAAACAGGTTTGCTCTTGAAACCATGAAACTTTAAAGCCTGTTGTTTTCTTGCCATCATCTAATTTAGGAGAAGGAAATGCCCGAAGTGCGCGACCAAATTAAAACTCAAGCTGCCGCCAGCACCACGAATAGGAAGAAGGCCCAGGGCCTAACTTTCCGTCGTCTTTTCACCAAGCCCGGCGTCTCCCCATACAACGAGGTGGAGTGGGAACTCCGCACCGCTCAGATCACCGACTCCCAGGGCGGCATGATCTTCGAGCAGAAAAATGTCGAAGTCCCCAAAGACTGGTCCATGACCGCGACCAACATAGTTGCCTCGAAATATCTTCACGGACAGATCGGCACTGACGAGCGCGAGACGGGTGTGCGTCAACTGGTGGCGCGAGTGGCCGAAACCATTCGCGACTGGGGCATGAAAGACGGCTACTTCCGCACCACCGAAGACGCCGCGACGTTCCACGACGAATTAGTTCACCTGCTGATCCGCCAACACGTAGCCTTCAACTCGCCGGTCTGGTTCAACGTAGGCTGCGAACGGGTAGAACCCAAATCCGACGCCACTAACTGGCACTGGAATTTCACCACCAATCAAGTGGAATTCGGAGTCACCGGATACACGCGCCCGCAGTGCTCCGCCTGCTTCATCAATTCGGTGAAGGACTCGCTCGATTCCATCCTCACCCTGGCCAAGACCGAAGGCATGCTCTTCAAGTGGGGATCCGGCACCGGCACCAATCTTTCTCCGCTGCGTTCTTCCACCGAAGTGTTAAGCGGCGGAGGCACCGCCAGCGGCCCGCTAAGCTTCATGAAAGGTTTCGACGCCTTCGCCGGAGTCATCAAGTCCGGAGGCAAGACGCGCCGTGCCGCCAAGATGGTCATCCTCAACATCGACCATCCCGACATAGTCGACTTCATCGACTGCAAGAGTAAAGAAGAAGCCAAAGCCCACGCGTTAGTAGCACAGGGTTACGACGGATCGCATCCTGACTCCGATGCCTACAGCTCCATCTTCTTCCAAAACGCGAATAACTCGGTCCGCGTAACCGATGATTTCATGGTAGCCGTAACGCGCGACACCGATTTTTCCACGCGCGCCATAGTTGACGGCCGAGTAGTCAACACCTACAAAGCCAAAGACCTGCTGCAGAAAATCTCCGAAGCCACCTGGCAATGCGGAGATCCCGGCATGCAGTACGACACCACCGTCAACCGCTGGCACACCTCGAAACGCACAGCCAGAATTAACGCCAGCAATCCCTGCAGCGAGTACATGTTCCTGGACGACTCCGCCTGCAACCTGGCCAGCCTGAACCTGCTGAAGTTCGCGCCCAACGGCACCTTTGACGTGGAAGCCTACCGGCACGCCGTGGACGTAGTAATCACCGCGCAGGAGATCCTGGTAGACAATGCCGGCTATCCCACCGAAATCATAGGCAAAAACTCGCACGACTATCGCCCGCTGGGATTAGGCTATGCCAACCTGGGCGCCTTGTTAATGGCCGCGGGCCTGCCTTACGACAGCGATGCCGGAAGAGATTACGCCGCCTGTGTAACCGCCATCATGTGCGGCGAAGCCTATCTCCAGTCGTCGAGAATCGCCGAACAGTGCGAGCCGCTGTGCCCAATAACCGACACAGTACAAAACAGGCTGGGAGTAACCACCGCCGAAGCCATGCCCGGAGCCGCCTGCCCCGGCTGGTACATCAATCGCGAACCGTTCCTGGACGTAATAAGAATGCATAGGGCCAGCGTAAATAACATAGGCAGTGCTCGCGTAGGGGCGGACGCATTCGTCCGCCCCGCGGAGCGAAGCTCCGCCGGTTCTCAACTCTCTGAGTTAGTCGAAGCCTCCAAACAATGTTGGGACGAAGCTCTATCCCATGGAGAGAAACACGGCTACAGGAATTCCCAGGTAACGGTCCTCGCTCCCACCGGAACGATCGGCTTCATGATGGACTGCGACACAACGGGCATCGAGCCCGACTTGGCGCTAATCAAGTTCAAGAAGCTGGTCGGCGGCGGAATGATCAAGATCGTGAACAACACCGTTCCCAGCGCCCTGTTCAAACTCGGCTACACCCACGAGCAGACCGATGCCATTGTGAGCTACATCGACGCAACCGGCACGATTGAAGGCGCGCCGAACGTGAAGGATGAGCACTTGGCGGTATTTGATTGTTCATTCAAGCCGGCCAAGGGAACGCGCTCCATTCACTACATGGGACATCTGAAGATGATGGCCGCTGCCCAGCCCTTCATTTCCGGAGCGATCTCGAAGACCGTGAACCTGCCGAACGCAGCCACGGTAGACGATATTTCCGAAGCCTACATTCAAGCCTGGAAGCTCGGATTGAAAGCGGTAGCCGTCTATCGCGATGGATGCAAGCAGTCGCAGCCGCTCTCGGCGGCTGGCACCAAGACGGCGAACTCCACCAAGGATGATGCCGCTCGAAACGCCGCGGCCCTGGCGCTGCCGGAAGACAATCTCGACGCTCCGCCCCGCGCCGTGCGTCACCGTTTAAAAGAAGAGCGCATGTCGGTGACCCACAAGTTCAACATCGGAGGCCACGAGGGCTACATCACCGTCGGCCTCTATCCCAACGGCGAGCCCGGCGAGATCTTCATCAAGATGGCCAAGGAAGGCTCGACCGTTTCCGGCCTGATGGACAGCTTCGCGCTGGCCGTCTCGGTCGCGCTGCAGCACGGCGTTCCCGCCCGGTTGCTCTGCGAGAAATTTGCCCACACCCGCTTTGAGCCCAGCGGCTGGTCGAACAATCCCGACATCGGCTTTGCCAAGTCAGTCGTGGACTACATTTTCCGCTGGCTGGAGTTGCGCTTCCTCACCGGACAGCAGCAGTTGCTGTTCGACAACCTGCGTCCCAAGAGCTGGCCCGCTCCCGAAAGCAACGGCGAACTTTCTTCGCACGGCTCGACAGATTCCGGTGTAGGGCGGGCGCCCTCGCCCGCCGCTGGTTCTGGCTCCATTCATGCCGCCGACGCGCTCGCCAGCATGATCGACATGGGAGACGCTCCCAGTTGCCACGTCTGCGGCTCCATCATGGTGCGCAACGGCAGTTGCTACAAGTGCATGAGCTGCGGATCAACCAGCGGCTGCAGCTAGATGGGTTATGCCTTGACCCCCCTGGCTGCGGTCTTTCAAAGTCAAAGACTTGGCGGGAGCGAAATAGCTAGGTCTTTGATAACAAAGGACTTGCCAGTAAAGTATTTATAAATCAAGACTTTAGCTGGAGACGGGCGGTTCTTGGTAGCGGAGCGAGGTCTTCCCAGAGTCCATGGGAGCCGTGTGGCGCGGGCGCCTCGCCCGCGGCTTTTGACGTTGATCTCGCGTGTGGATTGGAAACCAGCCAGTCCAAGCGGAGCAAACCTCCGCAGCGCTTTTGAGACGCAAGGATTTGGGAAGGGCATGGCTTTAGCCATGCCGAGACGAGAACCATATCTTGACGGCTTTAGCCGCCGAGGCCAACAGGTCGTAGTAAGTTGAGGACGTCCAGCTGTGAAAGAGGGCACGGCAGAACGCCGTGCCCTCTTTATTTATTGGAGAGGTGATATGGCTACAGCCCGATTTACCCCGAGAGACTGGGAGGAGACCTTCCGATCTTGGTCTAAGCCCCCAAACGACACAGAGCAACAGAAGATGGAGAATGCCGAGCGAATGATCCGCGATGCTATCGGGAGCTCCAGGAAGCTTACAGGCATGAACATCGAGGTTTTTGCCCAGGGATCATACAAGAACAACACCAATGTCAAACAGGATAGCGACGTCGATATTTGCGTCTGCCTAATGGACATCTGCTATACCGATTATATTTTTGCCCAAGGCTTGACCGACGCAGACGTGGGTTTAGCCCCGGCCGTGTACACTCCTCGCCAATTCAGGGCTGACGTCGGAGAAGCACTCGCCCAACGGTTCGCTGCGACGGGTCTGACACGGGGAGACAAGGCGTTCGATATTCACGCTAACACTCATCGCGTCGACGCAGATGTCGTCGCGTGTATCGAGCATAGGAGGTATAGCCGAGGACCTTTTGGACCGCAATATATTTCAGGTACCCAGTTTTTTTCCGATTCGGGCAAAGAGATCGTGAACTGGCCCAAACAACACTACGAGAACGGTGTCCAGAAAAACATCGCTACGGGGAACAGGTTCAAGTACATCACTCGGGCGATTAAGAGACTGAGGAACGAAATGGCTGATAGCGGAGCGCTCGCAGCGAAGTCGGTCCCTTCGTATCTGATTGAATGTCTTGTTTGGAACGTGCCCAACGCGGGTCTAGGCGCGGAATCCTATGTCTCCTCCCTTCGGCAATCTCTGGCACACCTGATTGTAGGGACGTTGACAGACGAGTCCTGCAAGGAATGGGGCGAAGTCAATGAACTGAAATACCTGTTCCGTGAAGGACAGCCTTGGACATGGCAACAAGCCCACGCGTTCGTCTGCGCGGCATGGAATTATATCGGGTTCAAGTAGCATGATCGAGCCTAAGCATCTCAAAATGTTAGCGGCTATCGGGGTGGTGGTATGGGCCGCTACACTGTATTCAGAGGGCACGCCTCTTCATTTGGCCCTACTCAAGCCATTCTCAATCGTAGTTACTGTTATGGCTTTATCATGGTCCGCCTTCGACCGATGGATCTGGCGATGGCAGCTGTTGAGCGGCTGGTTTGTGTCTCGACCTGATCTTCATGGGACTTGGAAGGGAAAACTCGTATCCAATTGGGAGGATTCGAATACAGGAGAAAGAGTCCAGCAAGTGCAGATTTACTTGGTAGTTCGCCAGACATATTCAAAGGTCACAATTCGCTTGTTCACGTCTGAATCGTCCTCTGAGAGCTCGTCGGCACAGCTCAATTACGACGGGGGAAGCGTGTACACAGTCGCTGCAACCTACACGAACACTCCGCGGATACTCAACCGAAATCGGAGCCCGATTCATCACGGTGCCGTCGTTCTTCAAGTGGTTGGCGATCCCCCGGTAGCGCTTACCGGGGAGTACTGGACAGACAGAAAAACCAAGGGCGAGATTACTCTCGGCGCCCGCAGCGGGTCGCTCGCAGACAGCTTCGATCAAGCGTGCCTCTTTCAATACGTGGAGGCTCGTGGACCTGCGCCTGCTGCACAAGGCAGGTAAAGGTCTATGCTGCCGCCTGATATCGTCGCCAAACTCCACGAATGCGCCACACAGAACTTCATTGCCGCGAGAGATAACTGGTTTGTTTGGCTGTCACGCTCTACCAAGTGCGTCGTGTCCGGCCTGATACTGGAGTTGCCTGAGTTGGCGTATGAAACTATAGACTTTGCCAGAAACAGAATCGACCGACTCAGGTACCGAGTTCTTCTCCCCGAAGATCGACTTGAAAAAGCGAAGCTCGTTGCGTTTGCCGGCTGGTTCCTTATTGTTGTCGGCGTAGCCGGGGAGTGGTATGCAGGCGCGAAGATAGACGATTTGAGCGCACGCATCCAAGGCTGCAACGAAGCACGACTTGCCGAGGTCGCTGAGCAATCAGGCGATGCCAATGCACGCGCGAGCGCTGCATACGAACGAGCCTCTGAGAATGAAAAAGAAACAGCAGCTACATTGAAACAGGCTGAGCAAGAACGCGCAGACGCGGCAAAGTCGCTAGAGGTTACTAAGGGATACGAATCGCAAATCGCCCAAGCAAACGAACGTGCGGCCAATGCAGAGCTGGAGACCGAACGTCTGAGGCAACAATTGGCGGATAGAACTCTAAGCGACGAGCAAGTCAAAACCATCGGGAATAAATTGAAACTCTTCAAGGGCCAGCCATACACCATCACTGCATATTGGGATTCCAAAGAATCGCTCGGGTTGGCTAACCGCTTCCACGCTGCATTACACGACGTAGCAGAATGGGCATACTCAGAGGAGGGAACAAAGTCCATGATGCTCGGTGGTGTAGTCGGAGTCCAAGTATGGACACATCCGGATGCAGACAAGTCCACGAAGGAAGCGGCAACAGCCCTAATTAAGGCATTGAACGCCGAGGGAATTGAGGCAGGGCCTAAACAACAAAACCCAAAGAATCCAAAGACTAATATGATTAACATCAACGTCGGCTCAAAACGCTGATGGTATTTAGCTGTGGATGCGAAACGGCACCAGTACCCGCGTTTTTCCTCAGCACTTCCTGTGGTAAGGTGCAGCCTGTCCCAGGGTGACTTATGACCAATCGTCTGCAAGAGCTTCTTGACCAAGCCAGGAAGACCGCTTCCACGTCGCAGGATAAAGAAGAGCAGCGGCGGAGCTTTGTGTACGGGAACACCAAGATCGAGAACTCCCGTATTACGAGGGAAACCGTCGATTGGGTGAATCGCTGAAGAAACAAAGAGCAGATTCCTCGCGCCTCTCGGAATGACGATCGAAATCCATTGACTTAAGATTCGTCGGGCGCAACGATAAATAACAGACATCTGATTGGGGCAGAGTAGAGTGCACCCGTCTTCCAGACGGCCCGCGAAACTGCCCCAAACCAATTTCCAGGGCTCTTTGACAACTTAACTCGTTGGTTCTTAAAGACTTTACCCGCAAGTCCTTTAAACTCAAAGATCTGGCGGAGGCTTCCTCCTAAGTCTAGGATTCCAAAAGACCGGGATAGAGGGGAGGGGAGACCCCTTACGAAGCACTCCCGGCCGGGCGCCCCGACCTTTCGCGTTTTTCGAAAGGTGGGATTCAACGGTTTCGCCCTCTGGATATGTGCTACCGCGAGCTCTCGGGCGGTGTCGGCACGCGGACAGGAATGTCCGCGCCACACGGGCTCATTCCTCCTTTTCGACACCGTCGTCTTCCCAGTGATGGCCGCAGGAATCGCAGGCCCATTCGAATTTCTGGGAGGACTCATCCCTTGCATTTGCCAGCTCCGAGGTTCGACCCTCAAAGACGACTTCGTCGGAATGGCATTTGGGACAACGAACCACAATCTCGTCGAGTTCTTCTTTTTCTTTTGGAGCCGGATCGTCCTCAGGCGCGTAGCGCTGCATTGCCTGCCTCGCCCACGGCATACCGACTTGCATGATCTGCACGCTGACCCCATTTGAGAAGTTCGAGGTCACCTTGTCCGCGCCCGTAGCTTTCTCTGGTCCCACGAAAAATGGGATTCCCGCCTCATCGAGGATTCCCTGTAATTGAAGCGCATCGCGCTCGCTCCACACGGTGCAGAGCTCAACTGGCTTGCGGTCTTCGGCGTACTGGTCTTCGTGTGACGAATCGAGCTGTGACGAATCGGGGCCCGGAAAATCAGAACCGGCAGAATCGCGGAATTTCGGAGATTGGTGCTCGAAGAAAGCTGGCGGCGGCTTAACCTGCGACGGAGTTGCTGGCTTCTCGTCCTCCACCTCAGCCTTCAGCCCGCGTGAGCGAACTTCGTTGGCCAGAGCTTCCTGGGCAAAAGACGTCAACTCGGAGCTTTGCGGGATGAGGACGAGAAGTTCTTCGTCACTCATCCGCCGATAGCGCTCGGCCATGCGCAGAAATTCCACTCCGCCCGGATCGAAAGTGTTCATAGTCGTCGGAATGATATACCGGCAATGGCAGGCGACGCTGCCGGGGTTGCCGGAAAACGAATTTTCCAGCACACTTAAACGGGGTCTTTAAAACGGGGTCTTTGATTTCGAAGAACTTGGATCTTGCGCGAGCGACCCGGCTACGAAGCCTGAGTTTTCGGCATCTGAGTTGAGAGCAACCTGGAGCTTGATGGAATCCGCAGGGAAAAAACTGTTGAAGCTTTTGGTGGAACGCGATCCGGCAAGCCCGGAATTCCGCAGCGGAGTTCGCGCTGTCCTTAGTTCGCAGGAAATCAGTTCGCCGGAAACCGCCGAATTGCCCAGCGACGGCGAACACGACTTGTGGCGCGATGTCTTTGTCCAGCAACAGCTGCCCTGGGGACGCTTCCTGCAATCGGCGCTGTTGCACTGCGCGACGGTTGCGCTCCTCTATACGATTTCGCTGGCCTGGATGCGGCAGCAGCACATTCTGGACCGCGCCGCATTTGACCGCTCGTCACTGGTCACGTATTCGCCGGACGAATATCTGCCGCCGCTCGACACGGGAGCATCCGAGGCGCCGAAGGCGCAAACGGGAGATCCCGCCTACGCCAGGCAGCCGATCCTTTCGGTCCCGCCAGAAGCGGACAACCGGTCGCAAACCATCGTCGTGCCGCCCGATCTTAAGCTGGACCACGACGTTCCCTTGCCCAACATCGTTGCCACAGGAGCCGTCGTGCCAGCGGTTCCGCTGGATGCGACGCACGCCTCGCTGACGCCCATGGTCGCGCCCGAGATGCAGGTGGTGGCGCCCGCGCCGGACGTGCAGTTTGCGCCCGACCGTGTAGTGCAGGCGGCGATGAAGTCGGATGTGATTGCGCCGCCTCCGGAGTTGAGGTCGACAAAGGGACGCGCTGGGCAGGTGGACATTGGCCCAAGCACAGTGGTTGGGCCCGCTCCGCAGCTCACGCTGGCGGAACAACACACGCTCGGCGCGCGCGGACGAGGACATCTGGCCGCTGGTGGCGTAGAGCCGGTAGGTCCCCCGCCGAGCATGGCCGCAAGCGGCGGTAGCGCTAGCGGACGGCTGATCGCGTTAGGGATTCATCCCGTAGCACCCACTGGACCAGTTGCGGTTCCCGCCGGTAATCGGCGAGGAACGTTCTCCGCGACTCCTCAGGGAAAAGTGGGCGCTTCGGGAACGCCAGAGCTGGCGGGATCGAAATTGGAAGCGAAGGGCTCGGGCAGCCGAAGCGCTGGCCGTCCCGGCTCGCTGCCGGCAGGCCTGCATGTGGGCGCGGTGGACTCCGGCGGCGACGATACGCGCGAAGTAGCTAGCGTCTCGGCAGCAACATCGCCGGGAGGAGCGAGGCCGGGAGCGCGCGTTGCGTCTCCGGTTTCGGACGACAAGGTCACGGAGGTGGACCGGCAGGTTTTTGGCGGCAAGCGCTTGTATGCTACGACGCTGAACATGCCGAACCTGAACTCCTCGAGCGGCAGCTGGGAGATCCGCTTTGCGGAACTCGAGGCGGGACAGAAAAAAGGATATCTGGTGGCGCCGCTGGCCACGGAACAATCCGACCCTGGGTATCCGCTGGAATTGATGCGCGCTCACGTGCAGGGCATGGTGACGCTCTACGCGATCATTCATGCGGATGGCAGGGTGAGCGACATCCGCGTCCTTGACAGCCCGGACGAGCGTCTGGACCCCTATGCGACGAAAGCTTTGGCGCGCTGGAAGTTCCTGCCTGCAGAAAGAGCGGGGAAGGCAGTGGCGCTCGAAGCGGTGGTGAAGATTCCGTTTCGGGTGCGACGGAATTTCTGACGGATTAAGCGCGGAATGAGTTCTACGGTGGAGCGGCGCTCCACAAACCTAACCTTTAGCTGCGGCGGCTTTTTCTGCGGGCAGCGCCGCGTACACGGCGGGGTTGGCGCAGACTTCGTAGTAGTAGCGGTCGGTCCAGCGCAAGATGGATAGATCGCGGACATCAACCTGGGCGATGCGGTTCCTGCGGATGACAAGCTTGCGAAATCCCCCATTGGCGATGGGAACGGTGCCGACGAAGAACTCGCGCTCGTCGTCGATCCATGGACTATTAAACCCAGATTCGCTCCGGTCTGGTGACCAGGGGGAAAGCGAAATTTCCTGCTGCAGCTTGCCGAAGGCCGCTTCGCTAAGGCAGATGCCACCGACGTTGTAATTCAGGCGCATTTCTTCCGCTCCGGCTTCGGCGCTCGCGCTGTCGCTGTCTTTGTTCTTATTCTTGCCACCGCCTCCGATCTGAACGGCGTACACCTGGAAGACTCCGGCGTCGGGTGCGAGTTTCTTGCGGACGCGCTTGCTGCAGGAGGAGAGACGGTCGCTGTCATTGATGGCGTCGGAGATCATGATGCGGTGCTCGCCATCCATCAGGTAGAGTGGAGGCGAATCCTGGTAGGCAATGCCCAGGCCTAGTTCCATCTGGGGCAGGCCGGAGCGTTCCAGGAGCTGGTTGTATTCGCGCAGCAGGCTCAAAATTTCCCAGGCCAGAACGCAGGTCCGGCCCACGCCGAGCATGGCTTCCCCGTCGCGCTCAAGCAGGGCCACGATAATAGCGTCTCCCTCGAGGAAGACTTTGGTGGCGCCGTATTTCGCCAGCAACTTGTTGACCGGCTCATAGAAGTTAAGGCTGAAATACGAAGCGGCGTTCATGCCTTGTTCCATCAGCGAGCGGGTAAGGCGGGAAGAGTCGCGCACGTCGGCTTTCAGGATGACGTGGTGAAGGACGCGGTCCTCGGGCGGCTTCTGGTCTTCAGGAGGCAGAAACTCGTAAAGCATGCCGTTGAGCGTCGAGAGCTGTCGGACTTTGTCGTCGGTGACCAGGTTGACGCTGTCAAAGCCGGAGCTGAGGGTCTCCAGGCCACGCAGGTCGCGGTGATAGCAACAGAGGTCGTGGAGAAGTCGGGCGGCAAAGCGGCTGCGCTCGGAACTGCGGCAGGAGGCGACGCGTCCGATGGCGGCAAAGAGGCGGTCGGAATGGAGACGGCCTTCGGCAATCATTTTTTCGACGCGCTCGGCCTCCTCGCGGAACATCAGGGCGTTCTTGATCTGCTGCGGGTTCACACGGGGGGCATATTCGGCGAGCAGAGGAACGGCTTCATAGGAAGCAACGATGTGCCCCAGAACGCCTTCGTGCTGCAGCATACGGGTCCAGATGTCGAGGCGGTCTTTTCGATTGCGATCTTCCTGGGTTAGATCTTCGCCGTTGCCGGTGCCTACGAGCGCGGCGGCGTTTTCGGGAACGTTGAGGGCCTGCGCCAGATGCTCATCGTCCACGGCTTCTCCGTATCCGAGTTCGCGCAGAAAATTCAACGCGAACTGGCGGAGATTGGTGAAACGGTCGGGATCCTTCTCGAAATTGCCGAACATGTAATAGTGCTCGGCGCAAAGATAATCGTCGCGTCCATCTTCGGTAATGATTAGCGGGTTGAGGAACAGGCGATAGAAGTCGGCAGGAAATTCACCGAGCAGGGAGCGGCGAGTACGGGCCAGGGTCTCTTTTTCGATTTCGCGAAGCAGGCGAAACATCTCTTGCCCGGCGCGGCGGAGGATGATTTTCTTGCGTACCCGGAACGAGGAGACGAGTTCCTGGTACTGCATCATTCTCTCTTGCGTAAAGCCCTCGAGGGACCTGGTCTTCAAGCGGCATTGTTCGAGAATGTTGGAAAACTGGGTTTGCAGTTCGGTGCGTATGAACTTGAGCACGGCCAGGCGGCCGAGCACATCGATCGATGGCTTGGTTTCCGCCTTGGCACGATTCAGGATGGCGAGATGAATGGAAACCAGGAGCGTTTTCAGGTCGGCGGGGCCGGTCTTGGACGGTTTCGCAGCGCCGGCGGCGGGGCGCATGAATTTGGCTGAACTGGCGGAGGCAGAATCGAGTGCAACGAGCGATTCCACCTCGCCGATGCGGGCGATGTAACGGGCAAGATAAAAACTTAAGTCCGCAGTGATGCGGGGACTGAGAAAAACGTCGTAACGGAGATTGTCGACGCCCAGTTGCAAATCGTTGAAGGCGAGGGTGGGCGCATGGTATTGAAGATCGGGCCGGCTGGGCGGTTCGAAACTACGCAACCGAAAGATCGGGAGCTTGGGCATCGTCCTGGCAATGATTGCAAATTGCTGAAACTGCGCTACTAAGCAGCAGGCTAGCATGTCAGCGGGAGGGGTCGAAAGTTACCCTGGTGTAGGCGCAGAATCAGCGCGGTAACGGCGATGAGGAATCCTGCCGAACTGGCGCTCGGCTTGGATCCTTCGACTTCGCTCAGGGCAGGCGCCGAGGGCGCCTCTCTGAACGATGTGGTTCGCACCCGCGTCTTCCTGACCAACATTGCGGTTTGGGAAAAAGCGGGGAAAACCCACGGAGAGCTCTTCCGCGACATTCGTCCGGCGAGCACCATGATGGCGATCACGGCCCTGGTTTCTCCGGAAATGCCGCTGGAAAATTGAAGCGGAAGCGATCGTGTTGGAAGAATTAGGAGTGAGATGGCGGAAGCCGGAAACAACGTCGGGCTCCCGCCATTATTTTGGATGGATAGCGTGAATCGCTAACGGCGGCCTTTCTTGCGGGCACCTTTCTTCTTTGCCGCTTTGCGGGCTGGCTTCTTCGCCGCTTTCTTTTTCTTGGTCACTTTCTTCTTCTTCGCCGGTTTGGCCTTCTTCTTGGCCGCCGGCTTTTTCGCCTTCTTCTTGGCCGCCTTTTTCTTGGCAGGAGCCTTCTTGACTGGAGCTTTCTTGGCTGGCGCCTTCTTCTTGGGAGGCGCACTCGGGCCGCCGCCACCACCCGACGGAATTACGGGTGCTGGTTCTGCCACAGGCTCCTGGGCCAGAGGCATGGGAAGTTCGTCATCCTCTGCCAGGACGGGTTCTTCTTCCTCTTCTTCTTCTTCTTCGTCTAGATCTTCTTCCAGCGATTCGCCATAGGCGCCGCTGTCGCTGTACTCATCCGTCTCATCATCCCGACCGTAGAGAGTCGGATCATCGAAGCGCATATCTCCTCCTGCTTATTTGCGGTCACCCGATCGCATGCGCGAGCAGGGCCAGGGAATTAGGACAACCAGCTGCGAAACTTACTTCTCCGCAACGGCGCGCGATTATAGCACGACGCAGTTTCACGGGCAGTATCGTGCATTCTCCGCCGATTTGCGAGGAAAATTATTAGCGAGAAAAGAGTAGCTCGTTCATGGGCGAACTAAAAGCGAAACTGAGGAGAGGCGCCGCTACTCGTACGCCAGCGCGTCGATGGGATCCTTCTGCGCCGCCTTGAACGCCGGATACACCGCCCCGGCGACGGCGCTGGCCAGGGCGATCACGGTAGCCCGCACAATCCATCCTAAAGCCAGAATCATGGGCGTAAGGGGTAGCCGGTTATGAATCAGGGTCCGTGCTGCCACGCTCGCCAGTATGCCCAGCAGGATGCCTCCCACCGCCAGCAGCGCCGTTTCCCGCAGCACCACGTTCACGATATACGCCTTCGACGCTCCCATCGATTTCAGAATGCCGATTTCACGCGTCCGCTCCATCACCGCCGTATACATCGCCTGAAAAATCACGAGCACCCCGATCACCACCGCAATCCCGATCACCACGTCGATAAAGGTCGAAAGTCCGGGAATGTGGGTTGGGGTCATCATGGAGAGGTATGTTGCCATCGAACTGGCCACGTAGCGCTCCATCCCCGGCACGTGCTTGATCTCGTCCACCACCGCATCTGCGTTGGCGGGATCGTCCAGTTTCAGGTACATCACCGAAGCTTTATCCTTGCCGCCGGTCAGATCCTGCAAGGTGCTCAGGGGAAGGAATTTCCGCCCACCCTTGCCGCGCTCGACAATGCCGCAGATGTGGAACGGGTTGTTGAGGATCTCGATCGTGTCCCCGACCCTGGCATGCTTGGACTGGGCAAACAGGTCGTCGACAATTACATCATTCGGGCCTTGAAACGGACCGCCCTTCAGATAGTGGAAGCCGCCCGACATGCCCTCGTAACTCGCCAGATCGATTCCGGCGATGATCTCCAGCGCTCCCGCGGTTGAGACCTGCGTGATCACCGGGGCGACCCGCTCCACGTGCGGCAGTTTGGCCAGAACTCCGGCCACCTTGATCGGCATCGGGCTTCCGGTCAGCCCGGCAATAAAAGATGATCCCGGGGGCAGCACGATCACATCCGCTCCGATGCCCGCTGTCCGCGTCCGTGAATCTTGTAGCATCCCCAGTGAAAATCCCACAATCAGCAGGATCATCGCCACTTCCAGCGCCACCGCCACAATGCTGATCAGCGAGCGCACCGGCCGATGCACCAGATTCCCGACGATCATCCGATTCATCATGTTCTTTTCGGAGAACTACTTGTTTTGGCCATCCAACGTTTTCGCCGCCGCCCTGGTGTTGGAGGAATCGAGGTGCACCACCTCAGCTCCAGGCGGCTGCTCCAGCGCAAACTGCTCGTCGGTCAGCGCTCGATTGATTTCCAGTTTAACCATGCTCAGGGTGATGTCGTAATCCTCCCGCGGCCGCTCGATCTGAATCGTACTGGGGAAGGTAGTCCCCGCGTAATCCTTGTAACCCTGGTAATGGGCGTCGGTAGCTACGTTTCCCTGCAGGTCGTAGATCCTTTGCCGGCGCGGCAGCAGATCGGTTCGGCTGAACTCGATCTTACGCGACAAATACCAGCCCTGCGGACCCTTGCGTATAACCGCCAAGGCGTAATTCGGCTGTTCGACTTGATGCCTCTTTGCGTCCAGGACGGTTTCGTAGCCGTTTTCGAGCACGGCAATCTCGTCCTGCCCGATTTCCGGCATGAGCACCGCGTCGTAAATGTACTGCGGCCGCATGTTCTCCAGCCGTTTGTCAGGCTGGTAGTTGTCACCATCGTCCAGGCCCACGTAAAACTTGTTCTTTGGAGGGATCCAGAGCTTGAACTCCTGCCCGTTGCTCACCATATCGAAGGCTGTATTTCGCACCAGCGGCAGCAGGCCCTTCATGCGGAGCATGGCCGGCTTGCGCGCCAGCACGTAGCCGCGAATCTCTTTGTAATCGGTGATGCGGCCGTTTTTCGGGTCCCCGGCCGAGGCGTCAATATCCACGGTCGCCTGCATGGACTGAATCTTGGCGGCCTGCGCGTTGACGTATTCGATCAGTTCCTGTTGGGTCGCGGCCTTCAGCGGCCGGTCCGAGAGCCGTCGCTCGATAGTACGTGTCCGGAACAGACACCCGCTCAGCGGAAAAGCAGCCGCCAACAGCAGTAAAAGCAATAACAGGCGCAGATGAGGGCGATACATTCCTAAGCCAGTACCTGGGGAAACTTTGGCCACAATGGGTATCTGACTAGTATAAGGCAGCGGAGGGTTCAGCGCTTGGCAGTTAGGGGTGCAAGTGCGGGTTCGTATCAGGGTATCGTCTTCACAGGCGGCGGAAGAGCTCTGGTTTCGTATCAGGGTATCGCTTTCGCGATACCGTAAGTTCTCCAGAATCAGACGCCCCTTTAGGTAGGGGCTGGGCAGCCAGAGATCGGTTTCACCGCCGGCCGAGTGCGCGGCGATACGCGGTCACATTCCGATTGTGCTCTTCAAGGCTGCGGGCGAAGCGGTGATGCCCGTTGCCATCGCTCACAAAATAAAGGAATTTCGTGCTGTCAGGGTGCAGAGCCGCTTCCAGCGCGCTTTTCCCAGGATTGCCGATTGGCCCCGGTGGCAGCCCCGGGAAGCGATAAGTGTTGTAAGGCGAGTTCACCGCAAGATCGGCATGATGGAGGCTTCCCGAATAGGAGCCCGTCAGCTGCTCGGCGTAGATCACGCTGGGATCGGCATCGAGCGCCATCCTTCGCTCCAGCCGGTTGTAGTACACGCTGGCCACGCGTGGCCGTTCCTCCGGAGCCGCCGTCTCTTTCTCCACGATCGACGCCATGGTCACGACCCGGGGAACATCGGAGTCTAGCCCAATCTGCTGCGCCACCTGCCGAAACTGATGCACCATCACCCCCGCCATCTCCTCCAGGCTCTCGGTGCGCGTGAATTGGTAGGTGTTGGGGAACAGATAACCCTCGAGCGACTTGGCGTCCGGCGCCAGATCTGAGATTAGCTGAGTCTGGGTCTCGGCCACATGCACAAAATCGGCCGCCGACCCGAGCCCCGCGTCCTCCATGGCCTTGGCGATGTCGAACAGCGTGTAGCCCTCGGGAATCGTGACCTCGTGGAAGTAGATATCGCCGTGAGCGATGCGCTCGTAGACCTGGGGAAGCGTAGCCTCCCGCTCAAAGAGGTACTCACCCGCCTTTAGGGATAGCTTTCGATGCGCCGAGTGCCACAGCCGGAAGGCAAGTTCGCTGCGGATCACCCCCGCCTTTTTCAACTCCGCCGCAATGTGCCGAGTCGAATATCCGGTATGCAACAGCACAGAAATATGGGCCGGAGGCATGACCGGGGTATAAACCTGAAACGCCACCCAGCCGCCAGCGGCGAGAACCGCAATCAAAAACAGCGTGATCAGCGTGCGCAAGGTTCCAGTGTAGAGGTCTTTTCAGATTGCCACAAAGTGGCCAGAGTACAGGGACTGAAGAACACGTTGCGCAAGGTTGGAGTCAGATCGCTGAAGACTAGTCCTCTGGATTTCGGGTAGCGGGCCAGTTCTAGATGCGAGCGTGACGCTGCCCAGTGGATTGCTCTCCGGATTGCCTGTGATCCAGTCGCAAACAAAGGCAAGCTCCAAACTGCGCTTCCGGAGCCGTCAAGTGAATGACAAAATGGTACCCCTAACATCCTCCAAGTTGGAACCAGATTGCCCGGTGGCTGGTCAGCTCGACGCCTTACGCTCTGCCGCGTAGACGCCATCAGGAGGATCGAAACCTGTGCGTCGGCTCTAAAGACTCGCGCACCCCGATATTCGGAGTGCGCCGACCGCGCTGCTGGGTTGAAGCCGGACTATGGCCGGATGAGATCTAGCAACACCACATCCGAGCGCTCTTGCACTCGTTCGAGGACAACTTCGCGGCCGTCTGGGGAGATGTCGAAGTCGCGAATGTCGAAGTCGGGAGTGAGGTTGGTCAACTGCCGCTCGGCGCCCGTCTGCAGGTCGACCAGCCAGAGATTCTTATGTTGAATCTCTCCTCGCAGGAGCACGAGTGCCCGTCCTCCTGGCAGGAAGGTCAAGTGTCGAGCCCCCCGAGTCAGGGTCAGGGCTGGCAGGGGATGCGCTTCGCCCTCAGACGTGACGGCCTTCACCGAAAACGTGGTTCCGATGTCGGGTCCCGAGTAGACAACGAAGCGGCCGTCGGGCGTCCACGCAGGATCGACCGAGTACTCCTGGACAAAAGGAGCGGGGGAACGACCGTCGACCGGCACGCGGAAGAGGTGTGGGACGCCATGATCCACCACCGCCGAGGTGATCGATTGACCGTCGGGCGCCCACGCTGGAGCGCCCTGCAGGTCGAGCGAATCGGACACAATCCGCGCGTCCGTGCCGTCGGCCTGCATCATGTACAAGAGCGTCCGCCCGTGTTGCCGGACCGAGAACGCGATATATCGTCCATCGGGGGAGATGGCCGGGCCGCCAAAGACTTGCGCTCCCTGACCACTCCACAACTCCGTGCCAGTTCCGTGGGCGAGCTTCCAGATACTCTCGCTCGTGCCGGTCGCAGAAACATACAGAAGATAATTTAGGCCCAGTCGTGGGGAAAACCCCGTGCCGGTCGTCAGCGAGATTGGAGGGGCCGCGGACGTCTCGGTAGGTGAATCAGCAAGCCGCAAGCGCCAGAGCGTTCTCTTCGAACTTGTGAGCGTGACAACCAGACGGCGACCGTCAGCGCTGGCCGCCAGCGACGTGTACCGGTCAAGGCCAGAGATCAGCCGGTGGGGAATGCGGCGCTCGACGTCGATGCTATGGAGCCACGGCCCCGAACCATCGGGATCGCTAGCGAGGTACATCAGCGTCCGCCGATTCAATAGGACCGGATGAGTCACGCGCCCATTGTGCGACGTGATCCGTTCCGGGGTCCCGCCGGCTGGAGCGATGCGCCAGATGTCCAATTTGTCTGGGAGGGAACCCTGGACGAAGTAGATGAATGCCGAGTCAGGCGCCCACAATGGAAAGTGAGAGTGGAGCCCGGCAGGGGCAGTGAAGATGGGCCGATCTTCCGATCGTCGGCTGCCGTCTGTCACGAACAGCGGGTCTCCGGGTCCGGGTGTGTGGTACGCGAGGCGGGAGCCGTCGCGTGACCAGTCGAACTCGGCCACGCCTTCAAGATATGGCCCCGGCTGTCCGCCCAGCGTTGGCACCGCCCAGATGCTGATGTCGCCGCTGCTCGACCCGTCTTTCTTGCGAACCCAAAACGTGACGAAAGCGCCATCGGGCGAGAACCCCAGGGTCCGGACCGATGGATTGACGAGTTCCGGCGCGCTCCCGCGGGTCAAGTTGTGGAATTGTCCCGAACCAACCTGCGTAACCCAGACGTCCATCTGTCCATCGCGGTCCGACAGAAACGCCACGAAATGACCGTCGCGTGACACCGCGGCGGCCTGCTCTGCTCCATCGAAGTCCGTGACTGTCTGAAATCGCGCGTCCGCGATGGGGCTTCGCCAGAAGTACTCCGTCCTCTGAAGAAACCAGAGGCTTATGCCAATCGCCAGCGCGGCTCCCGCCGCTGCCAGCGGCAAGACGAACCTCCATTTAGCTAGAGAGGTCAATATCGCCGAGCGCGGCGGCAGCGCAGGGAGATTGGGCGAGGCGACATTGTTCCCGTTCTCCTGCTCAGATCGGAGATTCCGACTGCGCGCCCACGCGTCCAACTGCGCCCGAGACGCATAGACCGAACCCATCCTGTCATGCAGGTGTCGGTGAACAGGCATCCCCTCCCGCTTCTCCCAGCGCTGGACCGTCGTCACGTCGCGGTTGAGGTATGTCGCGATTTCCTTCCACGAATCCAGCCGGTCTTCGGTCGGTCTCACGGATGGCGGTGTGCCAGGGAATGATTCGCCCATCGCGCCCTTCTGATGGGTCCGCGGTGGTCGCGAGCCCGGGAACCGATTGTAGCGCCCGCGACCAGAGACGGCAAAGCGCAGCATTCGACGGCACGGCTGCAATTCCGCGCATTGCCGTTTGACCGCGTCCACGAGATTGTCGGATTGTGTCCGAGCGTTTCCAGACGGCGACGCCAACGAAAAGGAGTTCGATAATGCGAAAAAAGCTAGAGTGGTTGGTTTTGCTTGGTGCGGCGATCGTCGCCATTGCAGGAAGCGCCTTGGCAACACCGCCGGAAGGGTTCGCGAGCGTAACGATCGCTCAGGGCCGGTTCGCCGCATTCGATGTCAGTAACTACTTCATTTCCGACAAAGGCAAACTCTGGTTGTCGTGGCAGAAGACCAAAGGAAAGTCCGACGGATATGTCTTGACCAATGTTTGGCAGCCAGGCGGAAGCACCGGTTGGCACACGCACCCTGGTCATACTCTCATCATCGTCACAGCAGGAACAGTGACGCATTATGAAGGGGACGACCCCAACTGCGGGCCGCACGTGTACACAGCGGGGATGACGTTTGTCGATCGTGGTGGTAGCCACGTGCACATTATCCGAAACGAAGGCGACGTCGAGGCGCAAGTCGTCGCTGTCCGGCTCATTCCGGCAGGTCAGCCGGGTCGGATTGACGCTCCAGACCCGGGGAACTGCCATTTCTGAAGGGAACTGCTGATCCGACATCGCGGCGAGGGACCCCCTGGACGCGCATAGGCCCGCGCGTCCGGGGCTCGCTGACACCGTTGTCGACCGGGACGACAACAAGCAGGTTTCACATTCGGCATGGCGATGAGTCAGTTCGATGCCATCGCAGGTTGACTCAAAGTGGTTGGAGTGCATGCTCGCAAGCGACTGATAGAAACCTTTCCTGAACAAGTCTTCGTGGAGACCTGGCTGCGGTGGCTGGTTACACCGCGCTGATGAACACACCTGCTCTACATTGAGGACTCCCTGCCTCGGTTCCGCCGCATTGTGGGCGGTTTGTCGGCAACTCTTACCTTGTGATTATTTCCTAATAGCCCGCAATCCGCTCTCAACCGGCAGCCAACGCTCTAGATATTTCTGGAAGTTCGAGCACAAGAAGGACTTCCATTGGTGTATATTGCCCGCAACCAAAGGCCCCCGTCTTGGTGTCCTTTGAAATATGAAGCGAGAACCCCGCAAAGAGAAAGAGAAGAAGACAGCAGCGGACACGCAGCGTGTCAAAGTGGCTGTTGTCCAAGCCGCCCCCGTTGTTTTCAACCGTAAGCAGACCCTGGAGAAAGTCCACGCCCTGGCGCGCGAGGCTGCCCGTCAGGGTGCACAGTTGGTGCTCTTCCCCGAAGCCTTCGTCTCCGGCTACCCCAGGGGGCTCGACTTTGGCGCGGTGCTTGGTTCACGGTCGGAGAAAGGCCGCGAGGACTTCCGTAGATACTGGGAGAGCAGCGTGGACGTGCCCGGTCCGGCAGTTGAGGAGCTTGGCCGGACCGCGCGCAGCAACCACATTTATCTTGTCGTCGGTGTAGTCGAACGGGACGGCGGTACTCTTTACTGCTCTGTGTTGTTCTTCGCCCCAAATGGCAACTTTCTAGGCAAGCACCGGAAGATCATGCCAACTGGATCGGAGCGTCTGGTGTGGGGTTTCGGCGATGGTTCCACAATGCCGGTGTTCGAGACTCCTCTGGGGAAGCTGGGCGCGGTGATCTGCTGGGAGAACTACCTGCCGTTGATGAGAGCTGCGATGTACGCCAAGGGCATTGAGATTTATTGTGCGCCCACCGCCGACTGCCGCGACTCCTGGACCGCTTCGATGCGGCACATCGCCGTAGAGGGACGCTGCTTCGTGCTTTCCTGCAACCAATTCAACCGGCGCCGCGATTTTCCGAGTGATTACGATTCCGTTTATGGCAAAGATCCCGAAGCGGTCGTTACCCGCGGCGGCAGCTGCATCGTCGATCCCTTCGGCAATTTTCTCGCCGGGCCCAACACGGAAGACGAAGTGATTCTGACCGCCGAGATCGATCGCGGACAGATCATCCGCGGCAAGTATGACCTGGATGTCGTTGGCCATTACGCTCGACCCGACATTTTCCAACTCCAGGTGGACGAGCGGCCAAAGCGTCCTGTAACCACCTACTCCGGCGATGCGGCGGACGAAGAAAGCCCGGCACTCCAAACCAGCAGTCGCGCTGTTCCAAGTCCAGAGGAATGACCTTGGCACTTACTGCAATCTGGCCGCAGCCGATTGACCCCCTTCACTCCGTCGCCCTCTCCGCACTCGTGGCTGCGCTTCCCCTGATCCTCATACTCGTTTTGATGGGAGGTCTGCGCAAGAGCGGCCTGCTTGCCTCGCTGTGTGGTCTGGGCGCGGCCGGATTGCTGGCGATACTCGTCTGGCACATGCCGCTAGCACTTGTGCTGTGGAGCGCTGCCTACGGGTTCATCTATGCGCTCTGGCCGGTCCTGTGGATCGTCTTCGGAGGCCTCTGGCTCTACAACCTCACACAAGACACGGGAAAATTTGAGCTGCTTCGCCGCTGGATGGGAGAGCACGCTTCGGGGGACGCCTGCATTCAGGCCATTCTGGTGGCTTTCTGCTTCGGAGCCCTCCTGGAAGGCAACGCGGGCTTCGGAGCGCCGGTCGCCGTCACCGCCTGTCTGCTGGTTGGTCTCGGTTTTGCAGCACGCCAAGCGGTCATTGTCGCGCTGATTGCGAACACCGCCCCCGTGGCCTTCGGTGCCTTGGGCACTCCGATCATTGCCCTGGCTGGAGTCACGGGACTCGACCTGTCCAAGCTCTCTGCCATGGTGGGAAGGCAAACTCCTTTTCTCGCCTTCATCCTTCCGGCTTACCTCGTGTGGGTGGTCGCGGGGGGTAAGGGCTTGCGACGAACCTGGCCGGCAGCCCTGGTCGCCGGTACCACCTTCGCCCTGACCCAGTTCCTGGTCTCAAACCTCTGGGGGCCTTACGTAACCGACGTGATCGCCGCATCAGTTTCGATTGCTGCCCTGGCAGCTTTTCTACACATTTGGACCCCGGGTGGCTCGGTCACCGTTTCCGATCCAACGCGGGCCGCACTCTCCTTACGACAGGCATTCGCGGCTTGGCTGCCGTGGGCCATGCTCTCCGCCGTGATGATTCTGTGGTCCTACCTCAAGCTCTTCCAGAAAGGTCAAGTCACAATTCCGATCCCCAGCCTGCACAATGGCGTTCTTATTACTCTCTACCAAAAGCCCTACTCGGCTCTTTATTCCTTTCAGCCTCTTGGGCCCGGGACTGCGGTCCTCGCCGCCACTGTGCTCACCGTGCTGTGCTTTGGAGTACCTGCCCAGGTCTTCCTAAAGTCTGGCTCGAAGACGCTGCGCCAGTTGCGGTTCCCCGGCCTCACCGTGATGGTGATTATCGGCCTGGCTTACCTCTACAACTATTCGGGGATGGCCTACACGCTGGGAGCGGCTGTGGCTCGGGTCGGCCCAGCCTTTCCTTTGGTGAGCAGCTACCTGGGCTGGATGGCTTGTTTCCTCAGCGGCAGCGATACCGCGAGCAACGTCCTGTTCGGCAATCTGCAAGTAGCGGCAGCTCATCAGCTCCATCTCAACCCGGTGCTGCTGGCTGCCACCAATTCTTCCGGAGCGGTCACCGGGAAAATGATTTCGCCGCAAAACATAGCGGTTGGAGTCACGACCGTCGGATTGATCGGACAGGAAGGAAAAATCCTGCGTGCCACTTTCTGGCACAGCATCCTGTTGGCTGCAGTTTTAGGTCTTCTGGCTTTGGCCCAAGCTTACTGGGTACCGGGGATGGTCCCCTAATTTCCGGCCTCGCCCCTCACTCCCCCAACCAATCCGCATAAGGCTTCATCGACTCGACGTGGTCAAACACAATCTTCATCGCGGCCGTGATCGGAATGGCGAGTACCAGTCCGATTGCGCCCCAGATCGCTCCCCAGAACATCAACGCGATCGTCACCGCCAGTGGATTGATCTTCAGCCTGCTCCCCAGCAGCTTCGGATAGAGAACATTCAGCGCGAAAAGATGCAGTCCGACGACGCAAAGCACCACGATCACCAGGTCTCCGGCCTCCAGTTGTCCCAAACCGACCATGATCGGCGGCACCATCGCCAGCACGATCCCCAGGTACGGAACTAGGCTCAGAAAACCGCTGAGAAAGCCGACGAAATAGAAGAACGGAACGTGCAGCAACCAGAAAACCGCCACGCTCACGCCTGAAATCAGCAGGCCGATCAGCAGGTTCCCCACTATGAAACTCTGCAACATCTTCCCGATCAATCCCAGGGTCACATATGCCGTGTTCCGGTGTTGCAAAGGAAACAGCATCACGGTGGCCGAGCGCGCATGGTTCCGCCAGGTCAGCAAAAAATAGGCCAGAAACGGAACAAACGCCGCAGCCAACAGGATGTCGGTCAAAGTGCCGGCACCGCGGGTGAGTACCTCGGACCAGTTCGTCACCTGCTGCACGCGCACAACATTCGAGGGTTCCGGGGCGCTGACCGCCTCGCCCGTCTTCTCAAACTTTTCCGCCCCCTGCCGGAAGGGCTGCAGGATGGAGCGGATTTTCTGCGAATACTTCGGGACGTTGTCGGCGAAAATAACGGCCTGATTGTAAGAAGCAGAGGTGATGCCATAGATCACTGCCAGCAGCGCGGCCATGCTGAGCAGCGCCGCCAGGGCTCGCGGAACGTGCAGATACTCCAGCGCCTGCACCACCGGAGAGAGCACAAAGCTCAGCAGAATGGCGAAGAACAGCACCGCCAGCACCGATTCGCCGTAGTACGCGAACATGACGATCAAGCCGATGCCCAGCAGCGTCAGCGACCAGTGATGCCCGCTTCGTGCTTCAGAGGTCTCCATGCTGTGTCCTTCACCCCTCTCCCGACTGGCCAACAATTCTGCCTTACCGCCGCCGGAATTGCACCACCGGAATTGCGGAAACCAGATTGCATCTACAATAGCCAGATGGATTCACCCGCAACCCCGGCTCACAGCCGCATCCTGGCCCTCGATGTCGGCTCGAAAAGAATCGGAGTCGCCGTCACCGACCCGCTGGGCATCACCGCACAGGGGTTGAATACGATCCAGCGCCAGAACAAGCGCCGCGATTTGGAAGCCCTGGGACAGGTGCTGACGAAATACGAAGTCCGGGAAATTGTGGTCGGCCTGCCCCTGCGCTTAAGCGGCGCGGAAGGAACGCAATCGGAAAAGATGCGCCGTTTCGCCGACGATCTGCACGCTCACTTCGGCCTGACCGTCCATCTATGGGACGAACGCTGGACCTCAACCCAAGCCAACCGCCTGCTGCGCGAAACCGATCTTTCCATCAAAAAGCGCGGGCAGGCGGTCGACCGCATGGCCGCCGTTCTGATTCTCCAATCCTGGCTGCAAGCCCGCGCCATCCGCTGAGAACTCCCCGCCCCGCACTATAATTTCCCAGTCATGTCCAGTCCCGCCATCGAGAAGAAGATCGAAGCCCTGCGCGAGAAGATCAGGCACCACGAGTATCTCTACTACGTGTTGGACGCCCCGGAGATTTCGGACGCCGACTTCGACAAACTGATGAACGAGCTCAAGCGGCTCGAAGCTGAGCATCCGAAGCTGGTGACGCCGGACTCGCCGACACAGCGCGTAGGCGGCAAGCCGCGCGAGGGATTTGTGAAAGCGAAACATTCTTCTCCCATGCTCTCGCTCGACAACGCTTACAGCGAAGAAGAGCTGCGCGATTGGGAACGGCGGGTGCACGAACTGAGCGGACGGACTGACCTTGAGTACATGTGCGAATTGAAGATGGATGGAATGTCGCTGGCGCTGGTCTATGCCGACGGACGCCTGGAACGCGGCATCACGCGAGGCGATGGCAGCATTGGCGAAGACGTGACCTTGAATGTGCGCACGGTGCGTTCGGTCCCGTTAGTGGTAGCAAAGGACAGATTGAAGAAGGCCGGGATACCCGCCGACTTTGAAGTGCGCGGCGAAATGCTGATGCCGCTTGCGGCCTTTCGCAAGTTGAATGAAGAGCGCGAGCGCCAGGGGCTCGCGACCTTTGCCAATCCACGCAACTTTACGGCGGGAACGGTGCGGCAACTCGAGCCTTCGATTACCGCGCAGCGCCGGATGGACTACTTCGCCTACTTCTTGTTGAAAGATGGGCAAACGTTCTTTGACCGGCAATCGAAGGCGATGGATGCGCTCGAAACGGCGGGTTTCAAGGTGAATCCGAACCGCAAGCTAGCGAAAAGTCTCGACGAGGTCTGGAACTTTATCCAGAGCTGGGAGGCAAAGCGCGAATCGCTGCCCTACGAGATTGACGGGATCGTCATCAAAGTCGACCGCACCTCATGGCAGCGGGAACTGGGCTTTACCGGGAAAGCCCCGCGGTGGGCGATTGCCTACAAGTACCCCGCACGCGGAGCGGTAACGCAGATCGAAGACATCGTCCCTCAAGTTGGCCGCACGGGAAAGCTTACGCCGGTGGCATGGCTGAAGCCGGTTCCGATTGGTGGGACGACGGTTTCGCGCGCCACACTGCACAACATGGATGTAATCGAGCAACTGGGAGTAAAGATCGGCGACTGGGTAGAGGTGGAACGCGGCGGCGACGTGATTCCGAAAGTCGTGAAGGTGGTCGAGGATAAAGAACATCCTCGCGGCCACAAGCAGTTTGAAATGCCGGAGCATTGTCCGGTATGCGGCGGCAATGTGGTGCGCACGCCGGGCGAGGCCGACCATCGCTGCGTGAATGCGAATTGTCCGGCAAAGCTGCAGGGGACGATTCTGCATTTTGCCTCGCGCCACGTGATGAATATCGACGGCCTCGGTGAGGTATTGGTGAATCAGCTGACCGAACGCGGCCTGGTCAAGAATGTTGCCGATCTCTACAAGCTGACGAAAGACGGCCTGCTGCAACTCGAGCGCATGGGCGAGAAGTCGGCGGAGAACGTGCTGGCCGAGATCGACGCTTCGAAGAAGCTGCCGCTAGAGCGCGTGATTTATGGCCTGGGCATACGGTTCGTGGGCGAGCGTACGGCGCAGTTTCTTTCCGAACACTTCGGATCGCTCGACGCAATCATGAAGGCGAGCGCGGAAGAACTTGAGGAAGTGAACGAAGTAGGGCCAAGGATCGCCGAGAGCATCGTGGAATTTTTAGACGATGAACATAATCGAAAGCTGGTGAGCGATCTGCGCAAGGCCGGACTGACCTTCACCGGTCAGAAGAAAGAAAAAGGCACGAAGCTGGCCGGAAAGACTTTTGTGCTGACCGGTACCCTCGCGCGCCACACTCGCGACGAAGCGAAGAGAATGATTGAAGATGCCGGCGGACGCGTTTCCGGTTCAGTGAGCAAGAAGACCGATTATGTGGTGGCAGGCAGCGATGCCGGATCGAAGCTGGACAAAGCTCGTGAGTTTGGGGTCAACGTGATCGGGGAAGAGGAGTTGGAGAAGCTGGTGAGTTAGGCGCGGAAGCCAACTGATAAATGCAACCTTGGGGTTGCCATTTTCTCCCGTTCGGGCTAATATGCAACCCGGGGGTTGCGTAAGATGAATGACCGTATCGAGAAGCGCATCGAACTCAAGGCGCCGGTTTCGCGGGTTTGGCGTGCTCTGACGGATTACCGCGAGTTTGGCCAGTGGTTTCGCGTGAAACTGGATGGCCCATTCGTACTGGGTCAGGTGTCGCGCGGCCATATTACCTATCCCGGCTACGAGCACCTTAAATGGGAGGCCGTCGTGCAGAAAATGGAGCCCGAACGGCTCTTTTCTTTTACCTGGCACCCATATGCCGTGGATCCCAAAATGGATTATTCGAAAGAAACGCCAACCCTTGTCGAATTCAGGCTGGAGAAAACCGCGAGCGGCACTCTGCTTCTGCTGACGGAGTCCGGCTTCGACGAGATTCCCAGCGACCGCCGCCTCGAAGCATTCCGCAGGAACGACGGCGGTTGGACCGAGCAAATGAAGAACATCGAAAAACATGTCGCACAAACGCCTTAGCAGCATTGCCGCCAAGCGGCAGCGTCGTGCATTGGTGTTTGCCGCGCTCGGCGACGGTACCCGCCTGGCGCTGGTGGCGAAGCTCTGTGGTGGAGAGCCTCATTCGATCTCCCGGCTAACCGAGGGTTCCAATCTGACCCGGCAGGCGATCACCAAGCATCTTCGAGTGTTGGAGAGTGCAGGACTCGTGCGCAGTGTCCACACAGGTCGCGAGAGCCGGTTCGAATTCGATCCCAAGCCCATCGAAGGAATCAAGGAATACCTCGATCTCGTCTCCGCCCAGTGGGACCAGGCACTGGCCAGGCTAAAGTCGTTCGTCGAAGACTGAGGGTTTATTGTGGAGGGACGGGCGCCCTCGCCCGTCCACTCCCGGCTTTCACTTCTTCGCAGTCGGCGGCAACACGCCATTCAGACGCAGATACATTGCGGCTTCGGCGTAGTGGTCCGCCCAACTGCTGGCGAGCACCATGCTGGCCCAGGCCCTTGACACCTGTTTTCCGCCGAAGCCTTCTGTAGTCTCGCCTAGTTTTGAGTCGTCCATTTTCGCCAGCGCGTCGGAGCAGAAATCGAAAGACGCCTTAAGCGCCGCAACAAGCTTGTCCTTGCCGTCCGTTTCTTTGGCTTCTTCGACCTTGGGAGCGGCGACAGCGGTGGCCTTGTTGCACAGCGCGTTATTCGCTTCGATCATGTGGGCCACGAGATGGCCGAATGTATTCTGGTCCGGAGTAGGTTTGTAATTGAATTTATCGGCGGGCATGGCTTCGACGGCAGCGATGGTGTTCTTCTGACGGCCGGGCAGGATGTCTCGCAGCGCGCCGCTCACGGGGTTCTTGATTGGTGCGGGCGCTGGTTGCACGGGTGCTGGTTGTGCGGTCGCTACCGCGGCGAGTAACAGTAGAGCTGGGATCACGAAAGTCTTCTTCATTTGTCCTCCTGATTCGGGAAGTAAGAATAGCGCGAACTGGGAGGTCTGCGCCACCGCCAGTCCCCACCGCCACCCTTGCGTTATCCTTAGAGCATGCACGCGCACGGCGCAGACGGACATTCTCATGGAACGGGGCGGGTGCTGCGCTTCTCGCTGGCCGTCACCGTGCTTTATGTCGTACTGCTGGTGGTGGCCGGCATTCGCGCCCATTCGCTGGCGTTGCTCTCCGAGGCGGGACATAACCTCTCCGACTTTCTGGCGCTGCTGTTGTCGCTGGTCGCGGTTTTTCTGGAAGGCCGCCCGCCCAGCGCCACCAAGACTTATGGCTACCGGCGCGCCGGAGTGCTGGCCGCGTTGGTGAATTCGCTGTCGCTGGTGGTCGTGTCGTTTTTCATTTTCTACGAGGCGGTCCGGCGGATCCAGCATCCCGAGCATGTCCGCGCAACGCTGATGATTTGGGTGGCGGCAGCGGGTGTCGTGATGAACGGCGCCATCGCACTGCTGCTGTGGCGTTCGGGGCGGGATGTCAATGTCCGGAGCGCCTTGCTGCACGAAGTAGGCGACACGCTCTCCACCGCGGCCGTGATTGTGGGTGGCTTCGCCATCCTCTGGACCGGACAATACTGGATCGACGCGGCACTGTCGTTCGGAATCGGCGCGCTGATTCTGTGGTCGAGCATCGGCATCGTGCGCGAGACGCTGAATATTCTGCTGGAGGGCACCCCGCGCGGCATCAGCCTGGAAGCAGTGGAGTCGGCGATGCGGAAGATTGCCGGCGTCAGCGACGTGCACGACCTGCATCTGTGGAGCATCGGGTCGGAAAATCATGCCCTCTCGGCGCACGTGAAGATTGCGGACATGGCGACGTCGGAGAGCGACTCAATTCTGCGCGAGATCAACGAAAAGCTCGGGCAGGGGTTTGGCATCCACCATACGACGATCCAGTTGGAACACGTGGTGTGCGAGACGGCGCATGGTTGCGTAATCGCGGTGCCGGGCGAAGAGCACGACGGACATACGCATTGATTGCGACTTTGGACGGTATGCCAGCCAACTCGCTGCAAGATGTCGTGGCGCACTATCAAGACGCTGACGAAGACGCACGTTTGCGGACGGGACCTTTTCAACTGGAGTTTGCGCGGACGAAGGAGCTGATCTTGCGGCATCTGCCGCCAGCCCCGGCGGTGATTGTGGATGCCGGCGGGGGTTCGGGGCCTTATGCGTTCTGGCTGGCGGGACTCGGTTACGAAGTGCACCTGCTTGATCCTGTTCCTAAACATATTGAGCAGGCGACGCGGATCTCTCAGTCCGGAAGACAATCGCTGGCCAGCGTTGCCGTGGGGGATGCGCGCAAACTTCATTTTGGAGACGGCTCGGTGAATGCCGTGCTGCTCTTGGGCCCGCTTTATCATCTGACCGAACAGACAGAGCGCCTTGCCTGTTTGCGAGAAGCGCGAAGAGTCTTGAAGTGGGAAGGGGTTGTTTTTGCCGCCGCGATCTCGCGGTTCGCTTCGCTGTTTGCCGCATTGCATGAAGAACTTTTCGGCAAATCCGAGTTTGTACCGATCCTTGAACGAGACCTGCGCGAGGGCCAGCATCGCAATGACACCGGCAATCCTCTTTATTTCACAACGGCGTATTTCCATCGCCCTTCCGAATTGGCGGAGGAGATCGTGGAATCGGGCTTGGACTTAATGGAAGTGCTTCCGATTGAGGGTCCAGGGTGGCTCGCCAAGGACTTTGACCGGCTTTGGGCATCGGATGAGCAGCGCGAGCGCTTGGTGCGGTACGTTCGGGAGGTAGAGAAAGAAAAGGAACTGCTGGGTGTGAGCGCGCATCTGCTCGCGATTGCGAAGAAGAGCGACGCCGTCAGAGGCAGGACAGCAAGCGCGTAGGGCGCTTAATTTCAATAACATACGAGGAACAACTTTGACAGTAACCGGCGCGCCCCGCTGCCAGACTGTGGTACCCTAAGCTAGGAGTCTTCTTCCCCGAAGGGTCATCTAACTCTGATGCGACGTTGGTGGCAAATCTTGCGTTTTCTGGCAGCGGTGCAGCTGCTACCTGCTCTGGAAAGCGGAGAGGAAACCCTCGTCGGCGGTCAGGCGGTACTGGAAGGCGTGATGATGCGTTCGCCGCATGCCTGGGGCATTGCCGTGCGCAAGCCCTCGGGTGAGATGGTCACTCACAGCGAGCCGCTGGAGCGGCCTTCCGAGCACCACAAGTGGATGGGCTGGCCGGTGGTCCGTGGGGTGATGACGCTGGGGCACGCTATGACACTGGGCTTTCGCGCGCTGAAATTTTCCGCCAACGCGGCGCTCGACGAGATTCCGGCCAACGATCAAGGCAAGAAGTTTGAAATCACTGGCTGGATGGCGGCAGTGAATATTGTGTTCTCCGTCGCCTTCTTCATTTTCATGTACAAGTATTTGCCGCTGCTGGCGACGACGGAACTGAAGAGTGTGAATCCGGTCTTCGGGCGGCAGATTGTGTTTAACCTGGTGGATGGACTGATCCGGATCGCGATGTTCCTGCTCTTCGTGTGGGGCGTTTCGTTGTGGAAAGATATCCGCCGCGTGTATGAGTATCACGGAGCCGAGCACAAGACGGTATTCGCATTCGAGAATGGCGATCCGCTCGAGACCGCGGCGGTGCAGAAATATTCGACCTACCATCCGCGCTGCGGAACCAGCTTCCTGATGACGGTGATGATCATTTCGATGATCGTGTACATGGCGATTCCCGTGCATACTTTCTGGACCCGATTCGCCATTCGAATTGCGCTGCTGCCGCTGATTGCCGGCGTTTCCTACGAGATCATTCGCTTCGCCGCGAAGCATCGCGGCTCGCTCTTCGCCATGATGACGGCGCCTGGACTGTGGCTGCAACGGATCACCACGCAGCCGCCGGATGACAGCGAAGTCGAATGCGCCATCGTCGCGCTCGATGAAGCCATGAAGCTCGAAAAGCAGCGCGGCGGCGAGCTGGTGATTGCCTAGCGGTGCCCACCGCGAATCTCTGTTGTTTTCTTTCCCATTCAACCTAAAATCAGAGTAGAGACGCGGCTTGCCGCGTCTCCGCCGCAGAGTGAGACGGCGCAAGCCCCGTCTCTACGGATGAAAATCATGTTTGAACGCTTAGACCAAATCGAAATCCGCTACGAAGAACTAACGCAGGCACTGCTGTCTCCGGACATCACCAACGACTCGGCAAAGTACCAGAAGACTGCCAGAGCCCACGCCGAAATTGCGCCCATCGTCGAGAAGTATCGCGAGTACAAAGACCTGAAGCGCGGCATAGCCGAGAGCCGGGCCGTGCTAGTGGACGAGAAGGACGCGGACATGCGGGCCTACGCCGAAGAAGAACTGGCGAAGCTCGAAGCGCGCATTGTGACCGTTGAGGAAGACCTAAAGGTGCTGCTGCTGCCGAAAGATCCGAACGACGAGAAGAACGTAGTTCTCGAAATTCGCGCCGGTACAGGCGGCGATGAAGCAACCCTATTCGTGGCCGAAGTCTTCCGCATGTATAACCGCTACGCCGAGACGCAGAAGTGGAAGGTAGAAGTGCTCTCCACGTCGGAGTCGGGCGTGGGCGGCCTGAAGGAAGTGATCGCGCTGATTGAAGGCGACCGCGTCTATTCCCGCATGAAGTATGAGAGTGGCGTCCATCGCGTGCAGCGCGTGCCCGCAACCGAGCAGCAAGGGCGGGTGCATACCTCGGCCATCACCGTCGCGGTGCTGCCGGAAGCTGAAGAAGTTGACGTCAAGATCGAAGCCAAAGATCTGCGCATTGACACCTTCTGTTCGTCGGGGCCGGGGGGGCAGTCGGTGAATACGACGTATTCGGCCGTGCGCATCACGCATATTCCGACGAACACGGTGGTCAGCTGCCAGGACGAGAAATCGCAGATCAAGAATCGCGAAAAAGGAATGCGAGTGCTGCGCTCGCGGCTCTACGAAGTCGAAATGCAGAAGCAGCAGGACGCGCTCGCCAAAGAACGCAAACAGATGGTAGGGTCGGGCGACCGCTCAGAGAAAATCCGCACCTACAATTTTCCCCAGAACCGCCTGACCGATCACCGCATCGGCTTCACCATCCACCAGCTAGAACAGGTGATGGACGGAAAGCTGCAACCAGTGATCGACGCGCTGACCACGTATTATCAGGCGGAAAAGCTGAAGCAGGAAACGGCCAGCGTCGTGTAAGGCTCGTGTGGGACAGGCTTGTGTGGTGACGGGGCTATGCCCCGTCCAAGCCGAGCGGAAGCTCGGCAGTCTCTGTGCCTCCTCGCCAGTCTGTCATTCGTTTTTCTCCGTGTCTCCGTGTTGAAATAGACTTGTGCAACTTCGCCAGGCTCTGAACACGGCAGTCGAACAGCTCACGTCCGCGCAGGTTCCCTCTCCGCGCATGAACGCCGAACTCCTCATCATGTTCACCCTAACCTGTGACCGCGCCTACCTCTACGCGCATCCCGAGCGACAGCTCACCGCCGACGAAACCGAGCGCTACGACGAAGCTCTAGCCCGCCGCGCTACCGGCGTTCCGGCACAGTACATCACAGGGCACCAGGAGTTCTGGGGGCTGGATCTAATCGTGTCGCCGGCGGTGCTGATTCCACGTCCAGAGACCGAACAGGTTGTGGAGGAGGTGCTGGGCCTGGCAAAGCCTCCAATGGTGGAGCGACGGGCGCCCCCGCCCGTCACAATCGTCGATGTGGGCACGGGCTCGGGAGCGATTGCGATTGCGTTAGCCAGGGAGCTCCCCAGGGCTGAAATCCACGCCACTGAGATTTCTCCCGAAGCGCTGGAAGTCGCGCGGGCCAACGCAGCCCGCCATGAACTAACTTCGCGAATCGAATTCCACCAGACGGACTTGCTTAACGGATTCTCGCCCGCTTCGTTCGACTTCATAGTTTCGAATCCTCCCTACGTCGGCGAATCGGAAGAAGATTCAGTGCAGCTCGAAGTCCGCAAGTTCGAACCGCGGAATGCGGTCTTCGCGGGACCCACCGGCCTGGAAGTCATCGAGCGGCTGATACCGCAGGCGCGGGAGGTGCTCCGTCCGGGGGGCTGGCTGGTATTCGAGATCAGCGGTACGATTGCGGACCGCGTACGCGGCTTGCTGTTGAGTTGGGACGAGGTAGCGATCAGGAACGACTTGCAGGGGATCGCGCGGGTGGCCGTGGCGAGAAAAGTCAATTCTTAGCAAAAGTTTGCTGGTGGAGAGCCGGGCGTCCCCGCCCGTCCCTCCACTTACCAAACACTAGAACGTCACCCGAACACCGAGCTGCGTGGCGAACGGAATCCCAACCGTGGTCCCGGGACCGAAGAAATCTCCCAACCCGCCCGACGGTATTTCGAGCTGCCTCAGGCTGACGATGGGCGCGGTTTGGGAGCAGTCTGCGACCGTGCAAATACTGGTGACATTGGTGATATTGGTGATTGGATCTGGGATCATTTGCGCCGGGGGAACCGGAAGCGCAGCCACGCTGGCGATGAAGTTTGCGCCAGGGTTGTTGCGGTTGAAGAGGTTGAAGAACTCGGCGAAGGGTGAGACCTCGAAGCGCTCGCCAACCTTGATGGGCCGGCTCACGCGCATGTCCACCTGAACGTAGGGTGTTCCGCGAAACGCATCGAGGCTAGTCGGCCTGTTATTCACGTATATACGGCCGCTGCCATCCCCATTGGTGATCGTGAAGGGCCGGGCGCTTTCGCCCTGCGCGATCGTGCTCAACTCAAAACCTCCCGGCACATGCACCGTCCCGGCAAGCACAAAGCGGTGCCGCACGTCTTCGCCGGACGGGCCGTAGTCGCCGGGAGCGAACGCATTGTTCGGATCGCACACGCCATTCACGTAGTCAAAAAGTTCGCCGAGCACGCAGCCCCACGTCTCTGCTTTCGAGAGCGTGTAGTTCGCGACTAGGCTGAAACGCCGCGAGACGTTGCCCTGTACATGCAGCATGAGCGCGTTGTAACTGGAGCGGTTGTCGGAACGGAAGACGGTGGCATCAACAGGAAAGGCGGGAACGGAATATGGATAAGCGCGATAGCCGTGGTTTCCCTGCTCATGGGTATAATCCGCGCTGATGATCCAGTGCTCATCGAACGCGTGCTGTACTCCCCCGGTCACATGGATGGCGTAAGGCGTCTTGTAGTTGGGATCGATGAGCGCTGGGGGCGCGACGGAATTCGGGTTCACCGCCTGCAATGCAGTGGCCCACCCGTTTTGGGCCAGGTCGTTGAAGAACACGCCGAAGCCGGCGCGAATCACGGTCTTCTCGCTGCCGCCGGGCGAGTAGACGATTCCAAGTCGAGGCGCGATCTGCTTTCGGTCATCACGTGGAACCGCTTCCGGGTATCCCAACGATGCCAGCAGGGGGAACGAAGGATTGGCGGCCTGGCTTTGTCCCGAGGCCGTGAAGAGCCCGAAGGTGGTCTGATAACGCAAGCCGTAGTTGACCGTAAGGTGGCGCGAAACGCGCCAGGAATCCTCGGCATAGAGAGCGAGACGCTGCACGTTTTGCGAAAAGTTGCCGTTCCCGGCGGGCGTAAAAGTACAAGCGATGTTGAATGCCGGATCGGGTGCCGGGATGCACTGCGAACTCGGCGGAGTGTAATAAAACTGCGCCGGATTCGCCACGTAGTAATCGGGGTTGAAGGGATACTGCGTGAGTTGTTCCGCCGTCGCCGCGAAAGCTCCGCTCAACACCGGTTCGTGAATGAAATTGATCCCGAACTTGAGAGCGTGGCTTCCCGCCATGTGGTTCAGGTCGTAGCGCACCTGGTATTTGTCCTGATTACGCAGGGTCGGGAACAAAGTGATGGGAGTGGCGAACTGGTTGTCGCCGAAAGTTTCAAAGCCGGAAACGGTCAACGCAGTCGAGCTGAATGGGAATGCCAGCGCGAAGCCAAGATCGGAGCTCCGCGTCTGCGTAAGGTGTAACAGGCTGGCATCGAGTACCAGGGTGCCAAGCCATGTCGGACTGAAAGCATACGTGTTGCTGAGCGCCGTGTTCCAGTAATTGTTGTGCGTGGTCAGTCCGGTGGAGGGCAGCGTCCCCTGCTGCACCAGCGCGTTGTGCGTGAGGTAGCTGTCTACAGAAGTGCGCAGGAACCACTGCGACTTCGAAGACTGCGCCCAGTCAAAACGCAGTGAGCCGATGTAGTCGCGAAAAGGAATCGGGACGGTGGCTGGGACCGCGATCAAGGGGATCCCCGTAATCAAGCCTTCCGCAGCCAACTGCGCCAGGGCATCGAAGTAAGTAATGTTAGTGGGGCTATAGGCGATGCTGGCATTTTCGTGCACATGCTCGAACGAAGCGAACACCCACAATTTGTTCCGTGATAACGGTCCGCCAAGCGTGCCCACATAGTTCTGGCGAGAGAACGGCTGCTTGGGGTTAGGCGCCGGGTTCTCAATCGGGAAGCGAGCGTTGAGCTTTTCCGCGCGCTCATAGAAAGCCGCGTCGCCATGCCACTCGTTGGTGCCGTGCTTGGTGGTGATCACGACCGATCCAGCCGTGGTCCCGCCCGTGTCGGCGTCTTCATTGGCTGTGCGCACCGCAAATTCCTGAATACCATCGGGCGAAAAATTTTGCAGAAAACCGCCGATCCAGTCGTCGGAGTTATCGGCCCCGTCCACCGACAGTTCGTTGTTCAAGCCGGAGCTGCCGCCGGTGGAAACGGCGGTAATACGCGCTTTGGTCGGATCGGAAGGCTCGACCGGCTCGGTACCAGGCACGAGATATGCGATGTTGGCGAAGCTGCGTGCCGCAAGTGGAAGAGTTTCCAGATCCCGGCCGCCGACCACGCCTCCATGCACGGCACTCGCCGTGTCAATCGACTCGGTGGTGATCGAGGAGGAATTTCCGCGCACGCTGACCGTCTCGCGTCCGCTCTCCGGTTCGAGCGTAACTGCGATGTCGCGCACCAGGCTGACCGCAACCTCTACATCGGCCGTGGCCTGGGCAAAACCTTTGGCGGTCACAGTTATGCGATAGGCGCCAGGGAGCAGGCCCTCTATACGAAATTCCCCCCGCTCGTTCGCTGCCCCCTCACGGGTAATGGAAGATCCCATGGACTGCACCACGACTCGAGCACCCGCCACCCGCGCGGCGCTAGCATCCTGAACCTCTCCCCGAAGCGCGCCGTTCGGATTCTGCGCCCGCATGAGCGAAGGAGCAGCAACGAATATCAGGAGGATGACCACGCTGATCACAGAACTCGATCTGCGCATTTGGGAGGCCGGGAACAAAGCGGGCATCAACAAACCATCCGGTGTACGAAGGGATTGCCGCTACCTGGACCAGTTACAGGATCATGGCCTGAGCGGCGAAGCAACCTAGCTCCCCGAGACTACCGGGGACGCACTAATTACTACCAGCGATAGTGGAATCAAAATGGTCGGCGAGGGGAATAACTCTACAGGTCGCCGAACATGGCTAGCGGACGAGCCACTCTGTAACTTCGTGAGTCAGCGCCAGAGCCGGGCCGTAGGTAACCACGATGCACAACAGAGTCACCAGCACCGGGGCAGCAGCGTACCACGGTCGAATTCGCGTCGTTGGAGCTTTGCGGGCTTCATCCCAAGCAAGCAGACGCGCCACGCGTGCGCTGATGGATCCGGTAACGAAGCCCACGGTACAAACCGGAGCGGCCTCCACGGGGATCAGACGGGACAACTTCACCAGGGCTCCAGCCAGGTCAACGGCGTCGTTCAGATTAGAGACCGCCGCATCATCGCCGGCCAACTCGGCGGCGTGGGACCAAGCCCTTTCCAGCCCGGCCATACCGGGAAAGGGACAAAGACGAAAGACCAGTTTCTTCAGATTGTCGCGAAACTGGATGTGTGCGAGTTCATGCTTCAGCGCGATGTGCAGTTCGTTATCGCTTAAAAGGGAGACTGTAGATTCTGAAACCAGCACTTTCGGTCTGCGGACGCCGACCAGAGTCAGTGGTGGAGTTTCGCGTCTGGAGCGGAATGTGACCGCCTGCCCGCCGGTATCCACAGGCAGGGGATTCGCTCCCTCTAGCCAGCGAGCCACCACGCGCGAGGTTTTGCTCTGGGCATCGATCACACGGAAGCAGCCGCAGGCAATCAGGACCAGCGCGCAAAGGCCAAGTGCCAGCGGCATCGCGCCGATGCCCTCATCGATATTAATCGACCGCGGTTCCAGCAGTTGAAACGACGGCACGACCAAAGCGAACGTAATGACGACAGAAGCCGCCATGGGGAGAACCCGCAACGCGAAGAGCAATGCGGCCAGGCTCCGTGCGGGCGCATGCCACAACTTCAACGAGCGCCATGCGACCGCCACCAGAGCCGATAGCAAACAGTAGACGAGAACGAAGAAAGTGAGTGAGACGGCGATTCCGCGCAGGGCAAACATCAGTGTTGCTCCCGGGCCTTGCTTTCACCGCCCCTGGTTTCCCGGCTTTGGAGTTCCCGGCGTTTGCGTTCGACCAGGAGTTGCAGCTCATCGAGCAGTTGCGCGTCCTGAGCGCTGAGGGCTTCCACCAGATACGAAAGAGGCAGCGAGGAAGCATCGCCCGATCCCAGCAATTGCTGGATGCTCTCCAGCGCTGTGATCCGTTGCAGTTCTTCGGGAGAGTGGCGCGGAGTATAGCGGAACGCTCTGCCTTCAGCGACGCGGTCGAGCAGGCCCTTCTTGTAGAGACGGTCCACGGTCGTCATTACCGTGGTATAGGCTTGATGGATCTTGCCATCCTCAAGCAGTTCCCGAACCGTGGCGCTGCCATGCGACCAAACCTCCTGCAGCAGTTGCTGCTCGAAGGGTCCGAGTTGAGGCCTGGAACGTGCCCCGAAAATTGAAAACACCTTACTCATAACACGCGCGCCCGGCGCAAGATCGTTCGTCGAAGAAAGAATACCATCCGGGTCCGCGGCTCGCACCTCTCCAATCAGAAAACCGCGCCTTGCAGCGTTCGACCAGGTTACTGGGTCGCGGCCACTTGACTTCGAGCCAATCCAGCTTCGTGCGCTTGCAATCCCTAACACCATCCGCGGGCCGCGATGAAAGGTAGCTCCCGCCCCCCACTTTCATTCGGCTGCACTTCAGATCGCCGGCTTGGTAAGTAACGCGTGCGCCGACCGCGTCGATGTTCGCCTTCTTGCCGGTGTATGGTCTTGGAAATGAGTTGTTTTCAAAAGCTCTGTAGCATAGAAGAGGCAAGTAGCGCCTTGGAACCCGGGCCGGTGCACCTGATTTCGTTTTTGTTTGCTCTATAGCGCATTAAGCATACGCGAAGTAACCATCGGCGTTTCTGATCCGGTTCAGAATGATTGGGGAGTTCATGCCAAACAGCCGCCCAAATGGAATGCCTGCATACCAGAAAATCCAAGCCACGATCGTCAAGCGCATTGACAGCGGGCAATTAAAACCGGGGGATGCAGTCGATTCCGAACGGGAGTTAGCGAAGATTCACCAGGTCAGCCTGATGACGGCGCGGCACGCGCTAACCGCGCTCGAACGGGAGGGTCTGGTACATCGCAGGCGGGGCGCCGGAACTTTTGTAGCGCCGCCCAAGATCCACTTCAACAAGCTGACCAGTTTCACCGAGCAGATGGCCATTCGAAGTCTAACGGCTTGTTCAAAAGTCCTGTCGTTCAGCGTGGTCGACAACGAGCAGGAAGTCGCCGCCCGTCTGGCTTTATCCGCCCACACTCCCCTGCTCAAGGTGGAACGACTCCGGATAGCAGCGGACGAACCCTTCGCGGTGGAAACCTGCTATTTGCCGGCCGGCCAGTTCGCCGGTCTCACCCGCAACACGGTGGCTCGTGGTTCGTTGTTTTCCACTTTGGAGAGCAGCTATGGAATCCAAATCGCTTATGCCGACGAGGAAATAGATGCAACCGCCGCCGCCCCCGCGACCGCAAGTCTTCTGAAAGTTCCACGCGATGCGCCGTTGCTCAGGATCCGCCAGGTCATTTATTCGACAAACGGAAAAGCTACGCTTTATGTGCTCGGCCTGTATCGATCGGATCGGCACACTCTGTTAGTCCGAAGATTTCGGTAAAGAAGATTTCGGTAAAGTTGAGCTGCCCTCGTCGCAGCGGCGATTATCGCGAGGCAACCACCGGCAGTATCTCTTCCACGTCTACCTTGGTAGGGTAATTTCCCGTATAGCAGGCCGAGCAGTAAGTAGTTTTATCTCCATCCGCGCAAGCTTTCTTGAGGCCTTCCAGAGAAAGATAGGCAAGCGAGTCGGCGACGATGTATTCGCGAATCGAATCGACCGTCTTGTTGGCGGCGATCAGTTCTTTCTTGGAAGGCGTATCCACTCCGTAAAAGCAGGGAGAAATCGTCGGCGGGCAGGAAATCCGCATGTGGACTTCCTTCGCGCCCGCGTTACGAATCATGCGGACGATCTTCTTGCTGGTAGTGCCCCGCACAATCGAGTCGTCGACCAGAATCACTCGTTTGCCCTCGATCAGGCTGCGAACCGCGTTCAGCTTCAGCTTCACGCCAAAGTCGCGCACCGACTGCTGCGGCTCGATGAAAGTGCGTCCGATGTAATGGTTGCGGATCAGGCCCAGGCGAAACGGGATGCCGCTTTCGGCGGCGTATCCGATGGCCGCGGTGTTGCCGGAATCAGGGACGGGCACGACGATATCGGCTTCCACCGGAGCTTCCCGCGCCAACTGGCGTCCCATGGCGTCGCGGCTTTGATCGACCGAGCGGCCAAACACCAGGCTGTCCGGACGTGAAAAATAAACGTGTTCAAAAATGCAGCTCGATAGCGCCGGAGACGGCGAGTAAAAGCGCGAGCTGATGCCTTCGGGCCCCACAATGACCAGTTCGCCCGGTTTGACGTCGCGTTCGTAAGTGGCGCCGAGCAAATCAAACGCGCAGGTCTCCGAGGCAAAGACAACCGTGTCTTTCTTCTCGCTGGTCAGAGCCGGAATGCGGCCCATGGCCAGTGGCCGAAACCCGCGCGGATCGCGCGCGGCAAAGATCCGGTCACGGCTGATCATGACCAGTGAAAACGCGCCTTCCACCCGGCGCAGGGCATCGATGATGGCATCCGGCAGGGTTTGCTCGCGGGAGAGCGCAATCAGGTGCACCAGTACTTCCGTATCGCTGCTGGTTTGGAAAATCGAGCCCTGGCCCTCCAGCTTGGCGCGAATCGCATGAGCGTTGACCAGGTTGCCATTATGAGCAATGGCGATCGTGCCCTTGTTGGACTGCACCATGATGGGCTGGGCGTTCAGCAAAGCGGAATCACCGGCGGTCGAATATCGGGTGTGGCCGATGGCGAGAACGCCACGCAGCGAGGCCAGCACTTCGTGGCTGAAGATATCGGCGACCAGGCCCATGGCCTTGTGCTGCCGCAGGCGCTCGCCGTCCGAGGTAACGATGCCCGCCGACTCCTGTCCGCGATGCTGCAGGGCATGCAGGCCGAGATAGGCAAGCTTCTCCGCCTCGGGATGGGCGTGAATAGCGACCACCCCGCATTCATCATGAAATTTGTCAGAAGTCAGCATTCAGCACTTAGCCTTTAGCACTTAGCGAAATCGATCCGGTCGTGGAGCGACGGGCGTCTCGCCCGTCTACCTCAGTCCGCAGCCGCAGTTCCAGGCTCCGTCCGCAGCGCCCTTTCCAACGCGCCTTCGTAAGCTTCTCGCAACTCGGCAACGCTGGCAGAAATCACGAACTCGTTGTCGACCGCGATCTCAACCCTGTCCGATCCCGTTTCGCCGAGCACATCCGCGAGCACGCCGTACTCCTCCGCTACCTGTTGGATTCGCGGCAGGTGGATGGGGTCGCAGCTTAGCACGATGCGGCTGGCGTCTTCTCCAAACAGCAGGAACTCAAGCGCCGCTTGCTGCTCAGGCAATCGGACGCTCAGACCGACTCCGCCGGGCAGCGCCGCTTCCACCAGCGCCACCGCTAACCCGCCATCGGCGCAATCATGAGCCGACTCGACCAGCCCCGCTTGTATTATGGCCACCAGCGCACGTTGCAGCGTGGCTTCTTTCTCCAGATCGAGCGCCGGCGGATAGCCCCACACGGCCCCGAGAATTTCTTTCGCGTACTCGGACGACCCGAACTCCAACTCGACATCGAGTGCGTCACCAGCTTCATTCGCACGCAGCAGAACGATTTTCCTTCCCGCTTGCGCGAAGTGCATCTTCACCGTTTTGTGCACGTCTTCAAGAAGTCCCACCACGCCAATCACCGGAGTCGGGTAAATTCCCTCGCCCAGAGTTTCGTTGTAGAAGCTGACGTTGCCGCCGGTAATCGGCGTATCCAGTTCCTCGCAGGCTTTAGTGATGCCGTCAATCACCTGCGAAAACTGCCACATGATGTGCGGCTTTTCGGGATTGCCGAAATTGAGGCAGTTGGTGGCGCCGATCGGAGTCGCCCCCGCGCAAGCCACTTTGCGAGCTGCTTCGGCAACCGCGTGCATCGCGCCCAGACGAGGATCGAGATAGCACCAGCGGCTGTTGCCGTCGAGCGCCATGGCCAGTCCACGATTGGAGCCCTTGATGCGGATCACGCCAGCATCGGCCGCTCCGGGCGCGTCGACCGTGTTGGTCTGCACCATGTGGTCATACTGCTGCCAGACCCAGCGCTTCGAACAAATGTTGTGGCTCGCCAGTAAACGCTTGAGCTGGGCCGAGAAGTCTCCGTTTTCGGCGAGTCTGACATGCTCCGGCATTTCCCGATCCACCGGCGGCTCCCAACGCGCGAGTGGACGCTTGTACACCGGCGCGTCATCCGTGAGCGCTGCGTTCGGAATTTCAGCGACGACTTCCCCGTGCTCCAGCACGCGCATCTTCCCATCGGAGGTGACTTGGCCGATTTCTACCGCATCCAGTCCCCATTTCTGGAAGACGCGGAAGACTTCTTCTTCGCGGCCTTTCTGCGCCACCAGCAGCATGCGCTCTTGCGACTCGCTGAGCATGATCTCGTAAGGAGTCATGCCGGTTTCACGTTGCGGGACCAGGTCCAGTTCGATTTCGACGCCGCTAGCGCCGCGCCCACCCATCTCGCAGGTCGAGCAAGTCAATCCGGCGGCGCCCATGTCTTGAATGCCGACAATGGCACCGGTTTGCATGGCTTCCAGACAAGCTTCCAGTAGCAGTTTTTCGAGGAATGGGTCTCCGACTTGAACGTTCGGCCGTTTCGCTTCCGAGCCTTCGCTGAACTCCTCGCTCGCCATGGTCGCGCCGTGGATGCCGTCGCGTCCCGTCTTGGAGCCGACATAAATTACGGGATTGCCTTCTCCTGATGCCCGGCCGTAAAAAATCTGGTCGCGCCGGACCAGCCCAAGAGCGAACGCGTTCACCAACGGATTGCCCGAGTAGCAAGGCTCGAACTTCACCTCGCCGCCAAGATTGGGAACACCAAAACAGTTGCTGTAGGAGGCGATGCCAGAGACCACACCTTCCACCACAGAGTGGTTCTTGTGAATCTCCGCTTGTGTAGGCTGAGCTTGTGTGGTGGCGGGGCTCTGCCCCGCGAGGACGGGGCGAAGCCCCGTCACCACATTTTCTTTTTCTAAACTAATTGGGCCGAAACGGAGCGAGTCCATCACCGCGACAGGCCGCGCCCCCATGGTGAAAATGTCGCGCAGTATCCCGCCCACGCCAGTGGCCGCTCCCTGAAAGGGCTCGATAAACGACGGATGATTGTGTGACTCGATTTTGAAGGCGCAGGCCCAGCCATCGCCAATGTCAACGATGCCCGCATTTTCGCCCGGCCCCTGCACCACCAGCTTGCTGCGCGTGGGCAGACGCTTCAGGTGAACGCGCGACGACTTATAGGAGCAGTGCTCGCTCCACATCACGCTGAAAATTCCCAGTTCGGTCCGCGTCGGTTCGCGTCCGCCAAGCAGTTGCTTGATCTTTTCGAATTCTTCCGGAGTGAGCCCGTGCTCCCGGATCATCTCCGGAGTAATGGCAATAGGAATGATCGCAGAGGTGGTCATCGGGGAATCTTTATTGTCGCATCTCGACTAACTTTTCGCATGTGGATTCGTCGAATTCCGAGAAGAAAAGTGACAAATATCTGCTTTCTTCGTTATGCTTTCGCCCAATATGCAAGATCTTGCCGCCGGATCACCGGCAGACCGCCCCGCCGAACCAGCCCGGGCAAAAAGCGGAATGCTCGCCGTCGCCGCTATCGCCGCCGCCACCTTCGCCCTGCACATGGTCTTCAACGCCCGCTACGGCTATTTCCGCGACGAGTTCGACTACATCATTTGTGGAAATCATCCGGCCTGGGGATACGTTGACCAGCCGCCCCTGCTCCCGATTCTGAGCCGCATTTTTCGCGTGATCTTCGGAGATTCCCTGCGCAGCATCCGTCTTCTCCCCGCCCTGTCCGCTGCCGGTCTCATCCTTCTGACCGGCCAGATCACCCGAGAGTTAGGCGGTAGGCGATTTGCGGTCGCGCTCAGCGCGCTGACCATCCTGACCGCTCCGATTTATTTGTCGGGCGGCAGCTTGCTCACCAGCAATTGTTGTCTCGAGGTACTGCTTTGGATGGGTTGCGTGTATTTCGCCATCCTCGCTGCGAAACATGACCAGCCCAGTTATTGGCTGTGGTTCGGAGTGGTGGCCGGAATTGGCTTGCAGGAAAAGTATTCCATCTCCGTACTCGGCTTCGCCATTGTCGTTGGACTGCTGCTGACCGGGCAAAGACGCTTTCTGTGGAGCAAGTGGATGTGGCTGGGCGGCGCGGCTGCCTTCCTTATTTTTCTGCCCAATTTGCTGTGGAATGTTGCCTACCACTGGCCGTTCGTCGAACTCATGCGCAACATCAAGGCCGAGGGCCGCGACGTCGTGCTCTCGCCCGGGCAGTACTTCTCCCAGCAGATCCTGCTCCTGAATCCCGCGTCCGCTGTGATCTGGATTACCGGAGTTATCGCACTTCTGGCTGCGCGGCGCTTCCAGCCCTACCGCTTCCTGGGATGCGCATACCTGATCGGTTTTGCCGTCTTCGTCATTCTCAAAGGCAAGAACTATTATCTGGCTCCGATCTACCCCGTCTATCTCGCTGCCGGATGCGTAGCAATCGACGATGCCATCGATCGCCTCCGGCAAGGATGGCGATGGCTGAAACCGGCGATGGTCGCGCTGTTGCTGGCGGGTGGCGCCGTCCTCGCACCCCTGGCCACGCCCGTTCTGACCATCGATCAACTCATCCCGTACATGAACTGGCTGCCCATCAAAGCCCCCCGCAGCGAGCACAGCCACATGCGCGCGGTGCTTCCCCAGCATTACGCCGACCAGTTCGGCTGGAACGAAATTCTGGAAGAGACCCTGGTCGCCTGGAACAGGATTCCCAGCGCAGGACGCAAAGACTGCGGAATCTTCGCGCAGGACTACGGACAGGCCGGAGCCATCGATTTCCTCGGACCAAAATACGGTCTGCCCCAGTCGTTGAGTGGACATCAGTCGTGGTGGCTGTGGGGGCCGAGGGGATACTCCGGCAATTGCCTGATCGTGCTCGATGACAACCGCGAAAGGCTGGAAGAGCTCTTCGAGCGCGTAGATTTCGTTGGCACCTCGCGCGACAACCCGTATGCGCTCGAAAAAGAAATCCCAGTATTCATCTGCCGCGGCGCAAAGTTCGGCACCCTGGCGCAGGTCTGGCCCAAGCTGAAGAAGTGGCGATAACGTGTGGTGCCGGGTCTCCGACCCGGCTCGGACGGGGCCCTTCGGCTCCGCTCAGGGCAGGCTCCGCCCCGTCACCACACACGCCCGTCTATACTGTCGCAGATGAAATCCGTCATCGTCGGCACCGCCGGACATATCGATCACGGCAAGACTGCGCTCGTCAAGGCCCTGACTGGCATCGACGCCGACCGCCTGGAAGAAGAAAAGCGGCGCGGTATCACCATCGACATCGGCTTTGCCCACTTCGAACTCCCCGCCCCCGATGGCAGCCGCCTTCGGTTGGGCTTTGTCGACGTCCCCGGTCACGAGCGCTTCGTGCGCAACATGCTGGCGGGCGTGGGCGGGATCGACCTCGTGTTGCTGGTCATCGCCGCCGATGAAGGAATCAAGCCGCAGACCCGCGAACACTTCGATATCTGCCGCCTGCTGGCGATCCGTCGCGGCATCACCGTGCTCACAAAATCCGATGCGGTAGATGCGGAAACGCTCGAAGTGGTGCGACTGGAAGTAGAAGACTATGTGCGCGGATCATTTCTCGATCCGGCAAAATCGCCGATAGTCGCGGTGAGTTCGCTGACGGGTGCAGGTCTGGAAGAGTTGAAATCCGCGCTCGCCCAGGTCGCCTCCGAGGTTGCGACCAAAAACTCGGCCGCGCTGGCTCGCCTTCCCATTGACCGCGTCTTCACCATGAAAGGTTTCGGCACGGTCGTGACCGGAACTCTCGTTGCCGGAACGATCCGCAAAGAAGAAGAACTCGAAGTTTTCTCCGCTGGCGCCCGAGTGCGAGTCCGCGGAGTGCAGGTTCATAGCTCTCCCGCCGAAGCAGCCGTAGCAGGACAGCGCACCGCGTTGAATCTGGCAGGACTTTCAACCGAAGACCTGGCGCGCGGCATGACCCTCGCAACCGCGGACACCTTTCATTCCACGTCGCGAGTCGATGCGCTGCTGTCACTTCTTCCCTCAGCCAAGCCGTTCAAAGATGGCGCGCGGGTGCATTTTCACGCCTACACAACCGAGACCATCGCGGAAGCGCGCTTGTACGGGATCAAACAGCTGAAACCGGGAGACGAAGCCTATGTGCAACTAAGGTTCGCGGAACCGACGCTGCTTCTGCCCGGAGATCGCTTCATCGTGCGCCAGTTTTCGCCGGTAGTAACCATTGGCGGAGGCCTGGTGCTGGACGCTTCGCCTGCGACGCGCAAGCAACGCGCGGAAGATGCGATCGCATTTCTGAATACCATGCGAAATGGTTCTCCGGAACAAGTACTGGCAGCGCGCGTCGCCCGGCGTGGGGCGATCGGCTTGCGCCTGGATGACGTTCCCGGAGAAATGAATATTCGTTGGGAGGAAGCGACGAAACTGGTAGTAAAGGCTGGATTAGTGTGGTGCAATCAGGTGCTGGTTGCGCCAGCGGCATTCGCAGAAGCAAAGGCAGAAGCACTTCAGACTCTCAAGAAATTTCATGATGCGAACCCGCTTGTCGCTGGAATGAGCAAGGAAGAACTGCGCGATCGGGCAAACCTGGGCCCAGAGGTCTTCCACGGCGTGCTGGGAAAATTGGCGGAAGAAAACAAACTCGAGGTCACCGGCGAACTCGTCCACATGCCCGGACGCGGCGTGGTCATGAAAGACGAAGAAACCGAGTCCAAGAAGATCATCGAGCAGGCGTTTGCGTCCGCCGGTTTGAAAGTTCCGTCGCTGAAAGAGGTACTGGCGGGTCTGAAGGTAGATAAAATCCGCGCGCAGAAAATTGTCACGCTGCTTCTACGGGAAAAGGTTTTAGTCAAGATTTCAGAAGAACTAGTCTTCCACCAGAGTGCGCTGGTGGATCTTCGCCAGAAGGTTACCGCCCTCAAGAAAAGCGTGCCGAAAATTGATGTCGCCCGCTTCAAAGATATGACGGGGGTAAGCCGCAAGTATGCGATTCCCTTGCTCGAATATCTGGATCGCGAACGGGTAACGCGCCGAGTGGGAGACGAGCGCGTGATTCTGTGATTACGTAGGGACGGACGCATTCGTCCGTCCCATCCGAGCGCAGCTCGGCTCATCTCCAGGTCAGCACTTGCCTAGATAGTTTCTTCCGGGAACTCCACTTCCAGCGCCAGCGGTCCAGTAACCCGGTTGGTCAAGTTCGCCAGTCCAACCAGCGTATGCAGATCAACAACCTGCTCGTCGGAAAAATGCTTCTTAAGTTCCACGAAGTCGCCGTCGCCCGCGCCGTCGGGCGTGCGCGTAAGCTTTTCCGCATAGCGCAACGCGACTTGCTCCGAGGCAGCAAATCCCGAGTAATTCCCCGCCTTCAGAGCTTTCACCTGCTCCGGCGTGAGTCCAACGCGTTTCGCGCCCTGGATGTGGTGTTGCGTGCAGTAGTGGCATCCATTAATCAATGAGACCCGCAAATAAACGGCCTCGTACAGCTTGCGATCGAGCGAGCGTCCCACGCTGGCATAGAATCCGAGAAAGTTGCCGAGCATGGCAGGACGGTGCGCCAAAGCTTTCTGAATATTGCCGGGCTTGCCTTTCAGCTTGCCATCGTAGATTTCCTTAACTTCCGCGCTGGCTTGCGCAGGTTCAATCAGACTGATCCGGGCCATGGAATTCTCTCCTCGTTCGTGCCCCATATAATAAACAGATTCGGCAAAGTGCGCTGGGATCGCATGATGGGGAAGTCGGGTGAGGAGCTGGGCTCAGTGAAGAAAGTGCAAATCATCGGCGCCGGCCTGGCCGGGTCGGAAGCGGCGTGGCAGTGTGTGCGGCGCGGCGTAGCCGTCGAATTGTTCGAAATGCGCCCTGTGCGCGCGACTCCGGCGCACCAGACGAACAACTTCGCTGAACTGGTCTGCTCCAATTCCCTGAAATCCGAGAGCGAAAACACTGCGCCCTGGTTGCTGAAGGAAGAGATGCGGCGCGCCGGTTCCCTCTTGCTCGAAATCGCTCGGGAAACCGCGGTGCCCGCCGGACACGCTCTCGCGGTCGACCGGGCCGAGTTTTCACGGAAGGTGACGGAAGCGCTTTCTCGCGAACCTCTCATCACAATTCGCCGCGAAGAGGTCACGCAAATCGAAGCAGGCGAGTCCACAATCGTCGTGGTTGCCACCGGACCCCTGACTTCGGATAACCTGTCGCGCGAGATTGCCCGCCTCTGCGCAGCCAGTTCTGGCGCCAGCCACCTGTATTTTTACGATTCCATCAGCCCCATCGTCGAGGCCGGTTCCATCGACATGAGCAAGGTGTACCTGGCGGCCCGCTATGACAAAGGATCGGCCGACTACATCAATTGTCCAATGTCGAAAGACGAGTACGACCGTTTCTACGATGCGCTGCTCGCTGCGCAATCGGTCGAGCAGAAAGACTGGGAAAATCTGAACTACTTCGAAAGCTGCCTGCCCATCGAAGAGATCGCCCGCCGCGGACGCGACACATTGCGCTTCGGTCCCATGAAGCCGGTCGGCCTCAAAGACCCTCGCACCGGCAGAATCCCTTACGCCGCGGTGCAATTGCGGCAGGAAAATCTGCGCGCCGATTCCTACAATCTCGTCGGATTCCAGAATCACCTGAAATTTGGCGAGCAGGCGCGCGTGCTGAGTTTGATCCCCGGCCTCGAAAGCGCGCGCTTTCTGCGCTACGGACAAATTCACCGCAACACCTATATCAACGCGCCCGCGCTGCTCAACCGGACGCTGCAATTGAAGACGCATCCTCACCTGCTGTTCGCGGGACAAATCTGCGGCGTCGAAGGCTACGTCGAATCGATGGCAACCGGCCTGATGGCAGGACTGAATGCGGCGGCGTCAGCAACCGGCAGCGAGCCTGCGTCTCCTCCGCGGGCAACGGCACTCGGCTCGCTCGTCCACTACATCACGCAGGCGGAGAGCAAGAATTTCCAGCCAGCCAATATAACTTTCGACCTGTTACCCGCCCTCGACCGCAAGGTCCGCGACCGCAAAGAACGCCATCGGCAGCAATGTGAACTTGCCCTGCAAGAATTCGAGAACTGGCTCCGGAGCAACTCCCTATCCGCGATGGAGCGACGGGCGCCCTCGCCCGTCCCTTTGGAAGCCACGTAGCCGAGACGCGGCACCCGGTATCTCCGCTCCCATTGACGCCGCAACTCTTCACGCGATACCTTGGCCGCACTAGCATAAGGTGTTCCCGTGCCCGTTTCCGCCGTCGATTGCGTACAGCCCGCCCTGCAGCACACCAAGGAACAACTCTTCACACCTTTCCGCTGGGGACAATGGTCCCGGCTGGCGCTGGTTGGAATTCTGGCCGCGGAAATGCACGTCGGCGGATGCAATTTCGGAAACATTGGCGGCAATTGGCCTCACATCCCCCACAAGAATCAGAGCGAGTTTCTACCCTCGGGCATGGCGTGGGATCTGTCTCCCTTCAACCCTGCGCGCATTCCCGCCCACATTTCCGAGCACATTGCGCAGTTCCTCGGATTGATCGTGGTCGGAATTTTCGTCCTGATCGTGCTGGCCTTCGTCTTCCTCTACATCAACAGCGTGTTCCGCTTCATCCTCTTCGACTCGGTCCTGCGGCGGCACTGTTCGATTAGTGAGGGATGGGGAAGATGGCGTCGCGCCGGCGGACGATATTTCCTATGGCAGCTTGTGTTCCAGATTGCATTCTCCCTGTTCCTGGCGGTTCTGGTTGGCGTGCCCTTGGCGCTGGCTTTCGCTGCAGGGTGGACGACAGATCTGCAACAACACGTCGTACGCTTGGTGGTCGGGGTGATTCTGCTGCTGGGCTTGCTCTTGGTGTTCGTGGTGGCCGCCGTTGGGGTTCAGTTCCTGGCCAGAGATTTTCTGGTGCCGATCATGGCTCTCGAGGGCCTTGACTTCGCCGACGGCTGGCACCGCTTGCTGGAGATGATTCGGCCGGAGAAAGGGCGCTTTGCCGTTTATCTACTGCTGAAGCTGGTGCTTTCCATAGCGGCGGCCATCCTGTTCAGCATCATCGCAATCATTCCGGCGCTGTTCATCTTCGCCCCTGCCGCAGTTGCTGTTGTCGCGGGTCACGAAGCCGGGATGGGATGGAGCGTGACCACCATTAGCTTGGCGATCATATTCGGAACCGTGCTTCTGCTCCTCTTGATTTACCTGATTGCCCTGGTGTGCGTGCCAGCCACCGTCTTCTTTCCTGCCTACGCGATACATTTTCTTGCAGCTCGATATCCGAATCTCGACGCACTGCTGCATCCGGCGCCTCCCCTGACCGGCGTCGCCTCCAGTCCCTGAACCTCCGCCGCCGTTTGAACCACCGCCCGTTGCCGCCGTCGGCGGAGCCCATCGGCTAGCAGGTCCCGGAGAAACAGTCGATTGCGCTTGATTTTGGGTGGCGCAGCGCTTCAGCGCTGCGATTACTGGCCTGTGGTATCGCCGGCTTTAGCCGCTGCGGTAAGACTGACACCGCGGAAAATGCACTGCCGGCAACTTAGGACCTACTTCGGCGCGGCGCTCCGTGTATGCCCCCAGCTGAAGCGCCGCCCAATGATGCACTTGACGATTAAATGATCGGCGGAGTTGGACACGTCCACGCCCGCGCCAAAATTAAATTCCCAGTTCGGCGATAAATTGAGGTCAATCGTAGGAAAGATCTGTTGCGACTGTTGGGAAATGGGATCGAAGTTTGAGACCGGCCCGAGCGCCCCGTAATATTCAAAGCCGCCAGTGATCTTCTTGGTGAAATCGAAACTGACCTTCACATTCGGCGAGAATTCCCATCCCCTGCCCGTGTTCAGGCCATGCAGCGCCCGGTCGAATGCGGGATTAAAGGCGAAATACCAGCGTCCCAGTTTCTTGTCGATGATGGGACGAAGCTCGTAATTCCAGCTATCCTCCGCAAACTTCCGCCGCTGATACCCGATTTCCTGCGCGAGGCTCAGGCCCACCGGCAGGTGCCACGACTCCGGAGCCGTAAACCGCGGACGAATGTGATCCCCCACCCAGTCCCAACCATCGCCGTTCTGAAGACTCGTAAAAACATAGAAGCCGGTTTCGAACCAGTCGGTCCAACCGTGCGTGATCTCCAAAGTTTCGTGCATGGCGTGATTAGTAGGGGCAACGCCATTGACCACCGTCTTTTGCCCGTCCACGGTGAAGTTGGAGTGGATTTCCACAAAGGTGACGTTCTTCGGAGTCGCTTCCGAACTGTAGACCTGGATTTCGTAGTTGTCCTGGGCGTGAGCCGGCGGTGCGAGCAGGGGCAGGCAAAGCACGAAGAAGAGGGTCCCGAGCGCTATTCGCGAGAAACGTCTCACCATGATCCTTGATCTAGAGCTGGATTGTGCAACGAGCCCGGTGCCGTATGAACATTCGATTCTAGCGGGTCGCAGCCGGAGGCGGGAAATTCGTGCCCTGCCGCGCTGTCATCCTGAGCGGAGCAGTTCCATTCGCTTGCGAATGGAATTGCGGAGTCGAAGGACCCCTACTCCCGGCACAAGCCTTTCGGCGGCACGAATTCCTCGCGACGCTTAAGACGCCCATTAATGCCGGGGTAGGAGACACAACACCAGCGAACCGAGCAGCCCGGGAACTCTCCGCCCCCTGCGGGTGTCCAATGTTTCAAGACACGCGCGTGCCGTTCCGATTTTAAAGAGAGGAAATCCGAATGGCATTCTCCACGGCAGGCGGTGGTCCGTCTCGTCCAGTCCAAGATGAACGTCACTCCCTTGATTGACGTTCTGCTGGTGCTCATCATTGTCTTCATGGTGGTCGTAATCGAGCAGCGGCCAACCGGTCTGCAGGCGGAAATCCCGCAGCCGCCCAGTCCAACCGGTAACCCGATCCCGCCGCCACAGTCGACGATCGTGATTCAAATCCGTCACGCGAAGCCGGGAACTGAGCATCCGCAAGTGATAGTGAATGAAGAAGCGGTGGAATGGGATCACCTGCGCGAACGCCTGCGGGATATCTTCGCTATTCGCGTGGAGCGCATCGCTTACGTCGAAGCCGATAACGACCTCGATTTCCAGGACGTGGCAGACGTGATCGCAATTGCCCGGATCGCCGGCGTGGACCGGGTGGGGTTGCTGACGGAGGATGGGAAGCGTCTCCCCGTGGCAGGGTAGATCGTGTGGTGACGGGGCTCTGCCCCGTCCAAGCGGGGCGAATCCCCGCTTCCACACTAGCCCTAGTCTCGCGCCCGGTTCTTAATCCAGATAGGCGACCCGACAAACCCGAACGCCGCGCGAATCTGGTTTTCAAGAAACCGCTGATAGGAAAAGTGCAGCTTCACCGCCCGGTCGGTGAACAGCACAAACGTAGGCGGCGCCACTCCCGCCTGCGTCATGTAGAGGATCCGCACACGCTTGCTCATGGGAACCGAGGCGCGTTCAAAGTCAACCGTCCTCAGGAAGCGGTTCATCTCGCCGGTGGTGATGCGCTTGCGCCGCTCGGCAGCCACTTTCTCGATCAGCGGAAGAATCTTCTCCGTTCCCTTGCCGGTATGCGCGGAAAGAAATAGCACCGGAGCGTAGGCCAGAAATTTGAGCCCGTAGCGCAGCCGCTCTTCGTAGAGCGCCCGATCCTGCGGGCGCTTAGCATCCTGGATGCGAGCGGTCCGAGACTGGCTGACGGCGCGCTTCTCGCCGCTCGCCACCAGATCCCATTTGTTGACCAGGATAATCACCGAGCGTCCGCTTTCGTGGGCATACCCTGCGATGTTGGCGTCGAGCCCGCTGGCGCCTTCGGTAGCGTCGACCATGAAAAGCACGATATCAGCGTCTTCGATATTCTTGCGCGCCATCACCACCGACAGTTTCTCGGCCATCAGGTGCGTCTTCCCCTTGCGCCGGATGCCCGCCGTATCAATGAACCGAATCTTGCGCCCTTTGTACTGGATGACTTGGTCGATCGAATCTCGCGTGGTCCCGGCAATGGGCGAAACGATAGCGCGGTCAATTCCCGTAAGTTGATTCAGCAGCGTGGACTTCCCGACATTCGGGTGCCCGATGATGGCCACCTTGATCTCATGCGGCTCTTCGGGGGATGGTGGGCTTTCCCCTGTGCCTTCCTCTGTGACCTCAGCGCTCCCTGTGGTTGCCTTTGCGCTCGCAGGCAGTACGAGAAGAATAGCGTCAAGCAGATCGTCGACGCCGCGTCCATGCTCGGCGGAAATAGGAAACACATTCCGCATTCCAAGCGAATGAAATTCACCAAGCAACGAATCCTGCTTGTCCGAGTCCATCTTATTAACGGCAAGAAAGAGCGGTTTCCCAGTACGAGCCAGCAGTCGCGCCAGTTCGCGATCCGGCCCCGCGATCTCGGTGCGGGCGTCGACCACCATGACGATGGCCGCCGCCTCTTCGAACGCGACTTTGGCCTGGCGGAAGATCTCCGCTGGTATGAAATCTTTGTCGTCGGGGACGATGCCACCCGTATCCACGACGCGAAACTCGTGCCCGAGCCATTCGGCCTCGCCATAGAGGCGGTCGCGAGTGATGCCGGGCTCATCTCCAACAATGGCGCGTCGCGAACCGGTCAGATGGTTGAACAGCGTCGATTTGCCGACGTTAGGGCGCCCGACGATGGCGACGAGTGGGGATGGCTTCTTTTTGCTCAAAGTATTTTCATAATCAGAGTCGAAGATGACTTGCATGAGCCGAACGATCGTGTGGTGACGGGGCTCTGCCCCGTCCCGCGGGGCGGAGCCCCGCCACCACACATAAAAGACGCTTGAGGTCCATCCCGTTATTATAGAGACTCCGTGACTTCCTCATCCCATCCCGTGTCTCCCGCTGCTGGGTTTTCGCTCTACCAGTTTTTCGCGCCGGGAGGCCTGCTCTCGAAGACGCACCCCGCGTATGAATTCCGCCGCGGCCAGTTGCAGATGGCCCAGGCAGTGGAAGAAGCCCTCGAAGAGAAGCGTCACCTGATCGTCGAGGCCGGTACGGGCACCGGCAAAACGCTGGCGTATCTGCTGCCAGTAATCCGCTCGGGCAAGCGCGTCATCATCTCCACCGGCACGAAGAATTTGCAGGAGCAGCTCTTCTTTAAAGATGTCCCGGCGCTGGAGCGGGCGCTATTCCCCGGAGAAGATCGCAAGTTGAGTGTCTGCTACATGAAGGGGCGTAACAATTATCTCTGCCGCAAGAAACTCTATGACCTCACCGACCAGCCGGTGCTCAGCGGACTGGAAGAGATCGAGCACTATCAAGCCATCGCCGCGTGGGAGAAAACGACGCAGACCGGCGACCGCTCCGAACTCGCGGAACTACCCGAGGCTAGCGCTCTTTGGCACAAACTCGACGCGCGGACCGACACTTGTCTCGGCCAGAAATGCAAGGAATACGACCGCTGCTTCATCACCGAGATGCGGCGGCGCGCGGTCGAGAGCGACATCATTATCGTCAACCACCATCTGTTTTTCGCCGACCTCTCCATCAAACTCGAAGCCGAGGACGCGCCCGACGCCGGTGTCCTTCCCGAGTGCGCAGCGGTAATCTTCGACGAAGCCCACGAACTGGAAGACGTAGCCGGGAACTACTTTGGGATTTCGGTCAGCAACCTGCGCCTGGACGAACTGACGCGCGACGTCGAACACCTGCTGCAGCGCGAGAAACTCTACACCCCGCAGATGTCGGCGGCGATTCAGTCGGTGCGGGAGCGTTCGCAATTGTTTTTCTCGCTCCTGCCCGCACACGAAGGCCGGTTTGCCTTCGACTCTCGCCGCGAATTACTGGAGGAAAACGGCGAAGAATTTCTCGCCCTCAATCAGGCGCTCTACCGGCTGGGCGCGGAACTGGAGCAACTCCCGCAAAAGCCGGAAGAAGCGTTCACCCTGGTGCGTCGAGCGCAGCAATTGCAGGTACAACTTCGCTTCGTGATGGAAAACGAAGATCCGAACACAGTCTTCTGGATCGAGCGCAGAGGATTCCGTGGAGCGCCGGGCGCCTCGACAGGCGCGGCTTTGAAAGGGCGTGGCTTCAGCCACGCCGGAACATCCGCATTGGAGAAAGGGGCTTTGGCCCCTGAGGGAAAGCGTTCGGGTCGCGTCAACGTTTTTCTGCAGGCCACGCCCATCGAAGTCGGCCAGATCCTGCGCCAATGCCTGTGGTCGAAACTGGAGACTTCCGTGCTGACCTCGGCAACGCTGGCCGTCGGCGGCGGCTTCGACTACATACGGCAGCGCCTCGGACTCGACCACGCGCGCGAATCGATCGTCCCCTCGCATTTCGATTACGAAAGCCAGGCGATTTTCTACGTCCCGCCCGATCTGCCCGATCCGCGCACGCCGCAATTTGCCGCCGAAGCGGTTGGAGTTATTCGACGGCTGCTCGAGATTACTCGTGGACGCGCGTTCGTGCTCTTCACTAGCTACGCGCAGATGAACGAAATCCACGAGCGGCTTCTGGGTCAGTTGGATTATCCGATGCTCAAGCAGGGCGACGCTCCGAAATCGGCGTTGCTCGAGCAGTTCCGGCTCACCCCCAACGCCGTGCTGTTTGGGACATCTTCGTTCTGGCAGGGCGTGGACGTGCAGGGCGAACAGTTGAGCTGCGTCATTATCGATCGCTTGCCATTTGCGGTCCCCAGCGATCCGGTGGTGGCGGCACGGGTGAGGGCCATCGACGCGGGCGGCGGCAACGCCTTCTTCGAATACCAGGTTCCGAGCGCGGTCATTACGCTCAAGCAGGGGTTTGGAAGGCTGATTCGATCGCTGCACGATCGCGGATTGCTGGCTCTGTTAGACAACCGAATTTTGAAGAAGCAATATGGGCGCGTATTTGTGGAAAGTTTGCCGCCTTACAGCAAGACAACAGACCTGAGAAAAGTAGAGGAATTCTTCGGGGCGGAAGGATGATGATGTTTGATGGAGCGCCGGGCGCCCCCGCCCAGCAGGACGGGCAAGTCGCCCGTCCCCACACGAGCAAAAACTATTCAGCTGCCTCTTTATCGACCACGACCTTCAAGTGCGTAGTCACGTCCCGGTGCAGCTTGATCGGGACCGTGAACTCGCCGATGGTCTTGAGCGGCTCGTGCAACTGGATCTTCCGGCGATCGATGTGGAAGCTCCTCTTCTCGAGCGCGTCGGCAATATCTCCAGCCGTAACCGATCCAAACAACTGATCGCCTTCGCCCGACTTGCGCAGGAACTTCACCTCGAGCCCGTCAAATTGCTTGGCCAGCGCTTCGGCTTCCGTCTTTTCATTGGCGGAGCGCCGTACCGCGGCGGCCTTCATCTGCTCGATGACAGTCTTATTGGCGAGGGTGGCCTCAATCGCCAGTTTCTTGGGCAGCAGAAAATTCCGCCCGTATCCCTCCGCGACCTTCACCACTTCACCGCGGTTACCCAGTTTGGGCACGTCTTCTTTCAGAATAACTTCCATGATGACTCCGTTTCGTTGGCCTTTCCCTGTGAACCCCTGTGTCCTCTGTGGTAAAGATTTGTCTCAACCACAGAGGACACAGGGTTTCACAGGGAAACCTTGATTCTTGTCTTGACTGAACTACTGCGCGCGTCCGGCGAACGGCAGCAGCGCGATATTCCGCGCCTGCTTGATGGCCCGCGACAGACGGCGCTGGTGCGGCGTGCACACCCCGGTCAGGCGTCGCGGAGTGATCTTGCCGCTTTCCGCTACGAACTGCGCCAGCAGACGCACATCTTTGTAATTGACCGCTTCGATCTTCTCGACGCAGAACTTGCAAACCTTCTTGCGCCGGAAAAACTTGCGGCCGCCTTCGCGGGGACCGCCTGGGCCTCCGCCGGGACGCGGACTGCGTGGCCCGCTGCGCTCCGGGCGGTCACCGCCAGTGCGCTCCGGACGACTATCGCCGCCACTTGATGCGGCTGGTGCTTTCGTTTCTTCTGCCATAGTGCTCCTGCTTTCTAAGAATTCGGTTGTGTGCTGGCGGGGCTTTGCCCCGCTCCTGTCGGCGGTCGCGGCACTGCTAAAGCCGTGCCCTTCCCAAAACCTGAGCTCCAACTAGACCGGCGCCGAGGCCGGAGTTTCCGCCGCCGCTTCCGGGGTTGCCGGTGTTACCGGTGCTGCGGCTGCGGCCGGTTGTGCGCTGACTTTTTTCTTCGCGTCGCGCAGCTTCTTGATCTTGTCGAGCCGCTTCAGTTCTTCATCCGTACGCACGGTGAGGAACTTGATCACCGGTTCGGTCACGCGCAGGCGGCGTTCCACTTCGTGCACGATCGCCCCGGTGGACTCAATCATCATCAGCACGAAAATGCCATCATTGAACTTGCCTACCCGGTATGCGAGACGGCGCTTGCCCCAGACCTCGCTCTTGGCCGTTCCGCCCGCCGAGGTCACCGAAGACTCCAGCGTGGAAATCAACTTGTTCAGATCCTCGTCCACCATGTCGGGCCGGACGATAAACATCAATTCATAGTTGCGATTCATTCGTTATCTCCAAACTCTCTCTGAATCCCGTGTGGTGACGGGGCTTCGCCCCGTCAGAACCTCGCCTCCGCACAAGTACTATTGCGGCTCTTCACCCGCTTCGTTCTTGCGATTGAACCGGTTCATTGCCGCCGCCGGCCCTTCTTTCAAAATCACCTCAACCGCCAGCGCTGCCGCGTCGAGCATTTCGTCCACAACTTTTTCCTGCGCGCGGCGGAACGGCGTCAGTACATATTGCACGCTGTCCGTGACTTTGCGCTCGGGCGCAATTCCCAGCCGGATCCGCAAAAACTCATCTGTATTCAGCGCACCGAGAATGGATTCCATCCCGTTGTGCCCCGCCGAACTCCCCCTCTGCCGGATGCGAATCGCACCCAGCGGCAGGTCGAGTTCGTCGTAAATCACAATCAGGTCGCGCTGCACATCGACCTGATGTTCCGCCACCAGCTCCCGCACCGAAAGCCCACTCAGGTTCATGTAGGTTTCCGGTTTCGCCAGGATCACCGGCTCACCGGCGATCGTTTTTCCGGCAAGCAGCGCCCGCGCCGTCAGCGCGCGGCACTGGCGATTCCTGATCTCAATCCCGAGGCCATTGGCGATCCGATCGATCGTCAAGAACCCGAGATTGTGCGGCGTGAACTGGTACTCGATTCCGGGGTTGCCCAAACCGACAATCAGTTTCACGCAGATTCGCTCTTGGCCATTAGCCACTGGCTCTTAGCTAAAAGCTGGAAGCCAGTAGCCAGCAGCTATTTCTTCTCTTTCTTCTCAGGCTTTTCGGCCTTCTCGGGCTTGGCCTTAGCCTTGGCATCACCCTCGGCCTCAACTTCACCCTCGACTTCCTGCTTGCCCTTCTTGATGACTTCGGGTTCAGCCGGAACTGCAGTCGCGTCCGCCACCACCTCCGGAGCCACCACCACTTCTTCCTTCACCGTGGTGATGTGCGCGATCATCTGGTTCTCTTCGGTCAGGAACTTCAGCTTCTCGCTGTGCGGAAGATCCTTCACCCGCAAATCGACGCCGAACACAAGGTGGCTGATGTCCGCTTCGATGGACTTCGGAATATCCGCCGGAAGGCACTCAATCTCGATCTCACGCAGCAACTGCTCGAGAATGCCGCCCTCCGCCTTCACCCCCTCGGCCTCGCCCTTGAGCACGACTGGAACCGTGACCGTCAACTTCTTGTCCATGGCGATGCGCTGCAGGTCCACATGCAGCAGAGTGCCCTTGATCGGCTCGAACTGCCAGTCCACGATCATGGCCTTCACCCGATTACTATCGAGCGCCAGGTCAAAAATCGTGTTGTGCCCGCTCTCCGATTTAAGGATGCGCAGAACTTGCCGCGGATCGACCGCGACCGCAGCCGCGTCCGTACCCGCGCCGTAAACAACCGCGGGAATTTTTCCGCCGGCGCGCACGCGCCGGGCGGCATTCTTGGTGCCTGGTTCGCGCTTCTGCGCTTCCAGTATGCTGACATCCGTTGCTGTCGCCATAATTCCGTTTCCGTCCTTTTCGCTTCTCGCGGTTCGCTGCTCGCGGTTCGCCAACCCTCTCAGTCAGGGCGAATAGCGAACGACGGACAGCGAACGACGTTTCCTAAATAAAAAGTCTGCTCACCGAAGTTTCTTCGTGAATAGACTGAATTGCCCGCCCAATCAGCCCCGCGATTGAGCGCACTTTGATCTTGGAGACCTGCTTTGCCGCTTCGCTCAGCGGGATGGTGTCCGTAACGACCACCTCGGTGATCGGTGAGTTGACAAGATTTTCCACCGCCGGACCCGAAAGTACCGGATGCGTGCAGCAGGCGTACACCGATTTTGCGCCATTTTCCATCAGCGCCTGCGCCACCTTGACCAGCGTCCCCGCTGTGTCGATGAGATCGTCAATGATGAGACAAGTGCGTCCATCGACGTCGCCAATCACGTGCATCACTTCCGCCACGTTCGCTTCGACGCGCCGTTTATCCACGATAGCCAGCGCCGCATCCACCTTCTTCGCAAAAAACCGCGCCCGCTCCACGCCACCCGCGTCCGGCGAAACTACAGTCAGATCGGGCAGATTCAGCTTCTTGAAGTAGTCCACCAGCACCGGCGAAGCGAACAAATGGTCCACCGGAATATTGAAAAATCCTTGCAGCTGCGGCGCATGCAAATCCACAACCAGCGCGCGATCGGCGCCCGCGGTAGTCAGCAGGTCGGCCACCAGCTTCGACGAAATCGGCACCCGCGGCTTGTCTTTGCGATCTTGGCGCGCGTACCCGTAATACGGGATCACCGCCGTGATCCGTCGCGCCGACGCCCGTTTCAGCGCGTCCATCATCAGCAGCAGTTCCATCAGATGCATGTCCACTGGCTGGCAGGTGGGCTGCATCACGAACACGTCGGCCCCACGCACGTTCTCCTGGATCTGCACATACGCTTCGCCGTCCTTGAAACGCGTGACTAGAGCCTGGCCGCGCGTCAGGCCAAGAAAGCTGCACACGTCATCGCAGAGCGCCTCGTTGGCGGTTCCACAGAAGACTTTGAATCTGTCGTCGACCCGGGCGCGCTGCGGTTTGCGCTCCGGTTTCTCGTCCGTCGTCGGCTTTTTTTCCGCGGTCGTTTTATCGGCGGTCGTAGTCGCAACTGTTGCCATAGTTCAGGTCTCAGGTCTTAGGTCTCAGGTCTCAGGATTAGGGGGTAGGTCTTCCTGAGACCTAACACCTGACACCTAAGACCTGGTTTTTCTGGCTGGGCCGCTAGGATTCGAACCTAGACAAAGTGCTCCAAAGGCACTTGACCTACCATTAGTCGACGGCCCAAGATGCACAATCACTTGGCTGGCCCCTGAATCATACCGCAGAACCGAACGCCAACGACTAGCGACCGCAGCTACCGACCGACGACCAGCGATTTTTTCCAATAATCCTGGCGCGTTAACGTACTGGTCGCCAAGGCCTTCAGCCCTTGCTTCCGCAGACGGCGAGCCGCCTTCGCAGCATCGGCCGGCGACGAAAACAGTCCGTAAAGGGTTGACCCTGAACCGGATAGCGCAGCGTATCGCGACCCCGCACGCTCCAGAGCACCTTTTATGTCTCGCAATTCGGGATATTGAGGAAAGACGACTCTTTCGAAATCGTTTTCAATCCTGGTACGGACAAGGTCGGAAAGCTTATTCCCGGCCCGGCTCCCGCCTTTTGCAGGAGCACCGGTGTTGGGGTAACCACTAAGCCACGCAGACAGCACGCAGCCAACCTCAAACAGTCTATCGGAGCCTCCGTGCCGCGTCAATTGATCTCGCGTAGGGGCGGACGCATTCGTCCGCCCAGCCGAGCGAAGCTCGGCACCGCCGTTTGCGTGAGAAGCGGTCATGTGGGGACGGGCACCCTCGCCCGTCCAAGCCGAGCGAAGCTCGGCCGCTCCTTCCCGCTGTATAAGCGCATCCCAATCGGCAAAAGCCTGAGGAGTCGACACACCGATTTCAGGCGTCACCACGACTATCGGCAGCGAAGGCAGGTCCACCAAAGGATAGACCTCCTCGCCCCGCCCCACTCCCAGCGTAGTTCCGCCCACCAGAAACAGCGGCAGGTCCGACCCAATGTCAGCGGCAATCCGCAGGCGCACAGCCCCGGACAATTTCTTTCCGAGCACCCACTCCAGCCCGATCATGGTAGCCACCGCATTCGAAGACGCCGCCCCCAACCCTCCCTGCACCGGCAGGCGCTTATCGATTTCGACAGTGACCCGACCCTTGGCGCCGAGTTCGTTCAGCACCCGCTCGGCCATGCGATAGCAGGTGTTCAACGAATCCAGCGGAACCCGTGGGTCTTTGCACCGGATGCGGATTCCACTCCCGCGCCCGATGCTCACCCGGATCACGTCATGCAGCGCGATCGTCTGGTACACCGTGCGCAAATCGTGATATCCGTCCGCGCGCGCGGCGCCGATGTAGAGCCCGAGATTGATCTTCGCAAAAGAACGAACCGCAACTGTCATGGAAGGGGAATTGTAAGCGATTTGGGTTACATGGAGCGACGGGCGCCCTCGCCCGTCCTTCGATGCTCTGTCGCAGGTGGCAGAAATCCACGCTGTCATCCTGAGCGCAGCCAAGCCATGCACGAAGCGAAGGGCTCGGCAGAGTCGAAGAGCCTGCCCTGTCTTTGCGGAAGCCCCGGGCCGAGACGAGGGGAAAGCCGAAGGGACCCCACGTTTTTCGGTTGTGAGTGCCCTGGCGACCTTTCGATGACCATACCCCGGCCTATCCTTTCCATTGACAAACATCCCTGTTGAAAGGTGGATATGGAAATGTCCGCACCATGACGCTTACTTCTTTGCCAGCGTCGCGTCCAGCGTCAGCTCCGATCCGACCGTGATCGTCATCTCTTTCGTCCAGGCCCTGTAACCCGGCTTCTCAACGCGGAAGCTGTGTTTGCCGGGACCGAGCGCGATCTTTGCGGGCGTGTATCCCATGGAGTCGCCATCCACGAACACTTCGGAAAGAAACGGCGTGGAGCGCACCGTCACCGTGCCCGTCGAGGGCGCAGGAGGCAGCGGTGGAGGTGGTGGAGCGGGTTCCGGCGCGGTTGCTTTATTCTCTCCCGCCTTGGAAAAGCCGATCATCGACTGCGGCGCAACCTCGAGTTCTGACAGCTGCTTCTTCTCTTCCGCCGTAATCGGCTGCATCGGGCCGGCAGTCTTCCGTTGCGTGATACGTAACCGCAGGCTGCCGGTCATCGACCGCAAATACAGAGAATCGGCGGCCAACTCCAGTTGCACCGGGTAGCCGGGAATCCATTCCGGCGGTGGTTCGGATTCAGTAGGCGAAAGGTCGTAGACGCCAACAATCATTCTGTCCTGCACATGCACCGAAATCGTGTACTGCGTCCGCTCTTCTTCCAGCGGAGTGTTGGCGACCCAGGCTTTCGTCGACGTGGTAACGGATTTCTTGACCGAATCAATCCGCCCGTATTGCCAGGGGGACTCGGCGACGGCGAAGTTCCCGCAGCCGATTATCAAAACGATGAGTAGAATGCGCTTCATTCTGACTTTCAGTTTACAGGGTTGGAGGTAAGACGAGCACTGATGGCTGGGGGCCGGCTTTTGATCTCGCTGGCGCAACCAACACCGGGGGTGACCCATCCCCGTTAGAAATGGAACCCGATCTGAGCCGTCAGCGCGCGCGGCGTCACATAGTGCGTCCCGCTGAAGGTTGAGAGGAAGTTATACAGCGCCAGCTTGTTGGTCACGTTGACGGCGGTAAGCGTAAGACTCCATTTGTAATGGTCGCCTTTGAACAGGTTGTCGTCGCCCACCGCGACATCAAACAGGTTACGCAGAGCGATGCGCGGCGGATTATGGTCGTCATTCTCCATCCCGGGGGCCGGTATCTTCACCAGATTCGAACCGTACAGCGACGGAGCGCACGCGGTGAGAGGTGTGGAGAGCGTCGGGTGTTGGCTCCCGCAGAACAGTCCCGCCTGGAGTTGCTGGTCCGCCGTAAGGCCGGTCAAGTCCACCGGAGTTGTCGTGTCCGTTGCGAAGGGTACTGAGCCCGCTACCAGGCCGCTGTCATACCGCCAGTTGAAACCGAACCAGGGCCCCGTCTTCCAGGGCTGGTATTGCAGGTGAGTGGTCTGGTTGAACTTTTCGTCGTGGTCAATGCGGAAAGGTAGTCCGCTTTGTCCTACGGTAGTTCCTAGGCCGCTAGTCTGCGGCGGGAAGAAACGCGCGGCGACACTCGACATCACCACCAGCGCCGAGAATCCGTGGAAGTCCGGCACGCTCACGCGAATCGCATAGCCCGGAACCTTGGAATTGTGCCAGCCCACCGGGAAGAATATCGGCGTCGCGGCCAGCACGCTGAAATCGTAGCCGGTATGGGTGTACTTCCAAATGTAATCTCCACTCACGACCGCATACTTCCCCAGCGCTTGCTGCAGGCCGGCGTGGAACTCATTGCGATAGCCGGGTGTGTTGGGCGCTGCCACAACTGGGCACGCGATAAGGTCCTGGATAACGGTGTAATTGCATCCTTCACTCGCCAGCACAAGATTTTCATTGAAAGGACTCTCCAGCGTGCGCGCATAAGAAACGCGGAGCACGGTGCTGCTCGGCTTGATGTTGTAAGAAACGCCCAGGCGAGGCTCGATTTGATTAGCAGTAACGAGGCCATTGTACAAATCGCCTCGAAGCCCGAGGTTGACGGACCAGTTCCCTTTGGTGATCTGATCCTGGATGTAGAGGGCACCCTCTTTCACGTCCGTGTGGCCGTGAAATGGGTACAAGCTGCTGCCCGAATTGGTGCAGTTATCGTTGGACGACGGAATCGGCCGGGTCAGGTCGTAGCAGCCCAATAAGGGGATGAAGGGAGCCGTAGCATTCTTGTTTGCTGCGATATTCTCCTGCAATCCGGCTGCGGCGCATTGCGATGGATCAGTGAAACCGGACACCGGGTTGTTGTTCCCATCCAAGCATGGTGAGTTGAGCAGCGGAGCGACGATTCCCAGCTTGAAATTCTCTGTCAGAAATGTCTGTTGATACGTAATTCCCGCCTTCACGTTGTGAATCCCTTTTACATAAGAGAGGGAGGAGCGAAGGCCTGTGTTGGCGAGCGTCCGATTCTGTGAGATCGTCTCCTGCTGAAGATTGGGCGGACCAAGATCCGCTAATGCGTTACCGCTGGGATAGTAGTGATAAGCGTCTCTCCTCACCCAGCCTCCCAGAGTAAAAACGGTGGTCGGACTGATCACTCGCGTCCATGTGGGCGCAATATTGAAGGTCTTAATCTGCGAGCGTTGGTCGGTAGCACCGACGGAATTGCCAAACTGGTCGAGCACGTTGAGGTTGTCAAACGAATTCGGCGTCTGGAACCAGGACCGCGTAAAGCCAAGGTTCAAGTGGATCGCGTCCGCCGTGGAGAGTTGGTAGTCCACGCGATCGAAAACATTCTCTTCGTTGCCCTTGTCGTGTATCACCGCGAACTCCGGTGCGTCCAGGAACCGGCCGCTATTCATCCCGTTCACCGCGATGAAGTTCCCCCATTTCTGCCCTCCGTAAGCCAAATCGAAGCCAACATTGGACGAGCCGAATGAGCCGTAGGAGGCGTTCACGCTGCCGTGCGGAGTAGTGACGCCCTGACCCGAGCGCGTGGTCGCGACAATTACTAGGCTCGTCTTGCCGCCGTATTCCGCGGGCGGTGCACCTGGGATAACCTCCAGAGAATCAATCGACTCGACCGGGATCTGGTTCGAAAAGATTTTGCTTTGCTGATCGGTGATGGGTTGGCCGTCGACCGAGAATGAGTTGGACGCGTGATCGCCCATCCCATGAAACATGCCGTTCGAGTCGGCTGCCACTCCCGGAGACGCGAGCGTGACCAGCGAACTCACCGACGACGACCCACTTCCCAACGGGATCTTGTCGAACAAACCCTTGGCCACGTCAGTGTGACCCGTCGGATCGTTCTCCACCAAATCTCCCGCAGCCTCGACCGTAACCGTGTCGGAGCTGCCGGCGACCGTTAAACTGACTTTCACATTCACGGGCACTGCCGACCGGATCTCTACATCCTGTGCGTTCTGAGCGAATCCCTTCGCTGTCACAGTCATGTGATACGGATTAAACGGTACGTTCGGGAAACTGAACCTCCCATTACTGTCCGTGGTGGTCGTTCGGTCAAAGCCGCTGACCGCATTGTGAATCTCAACACTCGCATTCGCCACGACGGCTCCCGAAGGGTCCAGCACGGCACCGCTGATCGAACTTCCGCCCGACTGCGCACTCGCAGCCCCAACGCTCAACACCACGGCAACCGCCACCATAGCCAGCCAGCTCTTGTGAAGCAAACGCATAATTCCTCCAAAATAATGGGTTCTGCAGCGAGTCCGCGCTCACAGCGCGAGGACCGCAGTCTTTGGGGATACTTACTCGATTGGGCGCGAGATCAGAACGCAGGTGGAGGACGAATAAACTGGGCGGCGGCAGGACGGAAGATCCGCGACACTTCTGAAACCGAACTGGTCAAGGCTGCCGTCGCCAGAACCGGCACGGACGCAGCCGTCTGGGTATTAACAGCGTGAGCAGTCGCACAAATCGAGCAGGTATGGTGGGAGGTGGTAGAGTTCTCAGGATGCGAGTGGGTCGCCTGTATCGTCCCCATCACGCACACCAGCGCAACGCAGAGCACACCCACCGCTCTGACGAATGCGCCCCGATTTGCCGCTACCCTTAGCATGTCATTCCCACGTTGCGGTTAGAGGTGTTGCGTCTAGACGATTCTACCGTTAGATGATCATCTGCGGATACGCGGAGTCCGAAAATAATGCCACACCCGCCACCCAGCGGACCATGGCCTTCAGGATTCCGGGGTGGGTATAAGTCCTTATTTTTCAAAGACCAAGTCCGAAAATTTCTCCTAACCTCATGATTCCTATAGCCAGAGGGAGGGGGGTACCGATACTAACCAGTGAACACACCGAAAGCTCCGAACGCATTTACTGAGAACCGAGAACTGAGAACTGGTTGCGGTACACTTCCTGTTCATGCCCGTACTCACCTACCTCGAAGCCATCCGCCAGGGAATCTGGGAGGAAATGGAGCGCGACTCGACGGTCTTTTGCCTGGGCGAGGACATCGGCATCTACGGCGGTGCTTTCAAAGTCACTGAAGGCTTCATTAACCATTTCGGACCCGAGCGCGTGATTGATACGCCGATTGCCGAGTCGGCCATCGTGGGCGCTGCCTTTGGTGCGGCTCTTACCGGATTGCGCCCCGTCGCCGAGTTCCAGTTCATGGACTTCATCGGCTGCGCCTTCAATCAGATCGTCAACATGGCCGCCAAGGCGCACTTCCGCTGGGGAGCGCCTGCCCCACTGGTGCTGCGCGGTCCCAGCGGAGGGAACGTCCATGGCGGGCCATTTCACTCGCAAAACCCCGAGATGTGGTTCGTGCACGCGCCCGGGCTCAAGGTCGTCTGTCCGGCGACGGCCTACGATGCCAAGGGACTAATCAAAGCTGCGATCCGCGACCACAATCCCGTGATCTTTTTCGAGCACAAGTATTTGTACCGGAGAATCAAAGAGGAAGTTCCAGACGACGACTACGTGGTTCCTCTCGGGAAGGCGCGAGTAGCGCGCCAGGGCCATCATCTCAGCGTGATCACTTACGCCGCCATGTTATATACCGCCCTCGAAGCCGCGGAGATCCTCAGTAAAGAGGGAATCGAAACCGAAATTCTCGACCTGCGAACCGTCGCGCCTCTCGATCGCGATGCGATTACCGCCACCGTGAAGAAGACCAATAAAGTCATCATTCTGCACGAACACGCTCGCACCGGAGGACTGGCCGGAGAAATTTCCGCGATCATCAACGAAGAAGCATTCGACGATCTCGATGGTCCCATCGTCCGGTTGACGTCGCTCGACACGCCGGTTCCGTTTTCTCCGCCGCAGGAGGAATTCTTCCTCCCGAAAGTATCCGATCTGGTGCGCGAGGCTCGCCGCCTGCACGCTTACTGACCTCCAGGCGTGTTATATACTGGCGCTGCTCGTCTCCAGTGCTCAATCCGCGGCGTGAAGTACCCCTCACACTTTTCTCGCCATCAGAAGGGAGTATGGGAATGACGACTGGTAAGCCTGCCTGCTACGTCACCATAATCGCCGCTTTGGCGTGTTCCATTTTTGTCGTAGCGAAGCCCAAGGACAAAGAGAAAGAGAAAGACAACAACTCCGAAGTCAAGTTCACCGCGCGCACGGAACTGGTGCTGATCCCTGCGCTGGTGACCGACAAGTCCGGCAATCACATCGGCGGACTCAAGAAGGAAGACTTCACGGTACTGGAAAACGGCGCCGAGCAAAAAGTTGCCACGTTCGAGGAAATCACCAGCGACCCACACCGAGCATCACGTCCCAGGAATCCGAATGAATTCAGCAATTCCCTGGCAGGGGGACCGTCCGCCAGGCGCATTACGCTGATCGTGCTCGACTTGATTAACACTCCTTTTGTGGATCAGGCGTTTGCCCGCAAGGATTTGCTCAAGTATCTTACCCAGTCGCTGGACCAGCGAGAGCCGACGGCGCTTTACACCCTCACCCGTAGCGGTATTCATGTCGTCCATGATTTCACCACCGATCCTCGCGTCCTGGTCGCCGCGCTCCACAAAGTGAAGGGCGACACGTCCCAGATAGTCGATAGCCCCGAAAATGTCGAGACCCTGACCGGAACTGCCAGCCCCGATGGCAGCGCGGGAGTCGATCCAGGCGCCGTGCAGACCGAAGCCCAGCAACTCCAGACCATGATGGAAGACGCGGAACTGAATTTTCAGTCTTTCGAGCAGCGCCTTGCCATCACCTACACCTTGGAGGGAATGCAACAGGTAGCACAGGCGCTGGCAGGGTTTCCGGGGCGCAAGTCGCTGATCTGGGCTGGTGGAGGATTTCCTTTCAGCGTGAGTGATAACACCATGCAACTCGCGCCCGCCGGCCGCGATACTCTCACCGATGTGCTGCCCCTGTACGAACACACCTGGCAACTGCTGAACGATGCTCAGATTGCACTCTACCCTGTGGACGTCAAAGGACTGCAGACTGTAACTATGCCCAGCGCCTCCGTGCGCAACCCGGGAAAGAACTACGCGCGCAATATGAGTTGGCGGCAAATGGATACTCAGGGAAGCTTCGAGACCTTTGCATCCATGACCGGAGGCCGCGCCTATTTCAACTCCAACGACCTGGTAAAGGGCTTTCGCGCCGCGGTAAACGATTCCGCCCAATACTACATGCTTGGATACTATTTGGATCGGTCGAAGACCAAAGCCGGCTGGCGCAAGCTTGCGGTGAAAGTGAAGCGCGATCACACGGAAGTGCGTGCGCGCAGTGGCTTCTTTGTGACCACTGCCACCATCGATCCAGAGAACAGCCGTAACAGCGACATCTCGTCGGCTTTGCAGTCACCTTTGGATTACACATCGCTCGCGCTGTTGGTGCGCTGGGACAAGGTCGAACCGGGCAAAGAGCCGGGCAAGAAGCATGTGAATTATGAGATGCACCTGGCGCCGGATGCCTCGGTGATTGATGACGCCGACAACAATCATTTAGTGATGGAGTTCGTCGCGCTCGCGAAAACCCCTGAAGGCAAACCGGTTGATCACCCCATGGGACAGAAAGTCGACGTTCATCTGACCCCGGAAAGGTTGTCGGCAGTTCGACAGAACGGTGTTGCATACGGCGGCGCCTTGGATCTTGCCCCCGGGGAATACACCGTCCGTTTCGTTGTCCGTGACGACCTTAGCGGACGTGAGGGCTCGGTTGCCGCGCCTTTAAAGGTAGAGTGAAAAAGAGTTGTTAGGTGGATGGACTTCGCCAGTGGACTCTACGGTAAACTGAATCTCTCCGAGGATCTGGCATGCGCAACTTCATTCTGGGGATTGTCGCCACCATTCTGGTTCTGTTGCTTGGTGGCCTTGGCCTTGCCTTGCTCGGTTTTCTGCCGACCCGCGCCAACCGTGCTCCCTCGAAGATGGAACGCCACCTCGCCATGAGCGCGCTCGACAATTCGGTGGAGCGCCATGCTCCCCGCATCAATAATCCCGTGCCCCCGACCGACGAGAATCTGATTGAGAGCTTGAAGATCTACACCATGAATTGCGCGCTTTGCCATGGCGGTATCGACCGCCAGCCCGCGGCCCTCGCCAACTCGTTCTATCCGCCGCCTCCGAACCTCATCCTTCACCCACCGGACGATGCGGAATGGCATGTCTACTACGTGATTCGCAATGGCGTCCGCTATACCGGAATGCCCGCCTGGGACAAGACGCTCTCTGCGCCTGACATTTGGAAGCTCACCGCATTCCTCAGCCGCATAGACAAGCTGCCGCCAGCCGTGCAGGACTATTGGAAGAAATCCAGCGGTGTGGCTCCTCCCACCGGCGAGCCGGAAGGTCACGAGGATCACAAGTAGGTCGAGCGGAGCTTCTCTATCCTGGCGGATAGCTGAAATTGATCGTGATCACGGTTTGCGTGGCCGCGGCATGGCCGTTGACACTGTAGGGTTGGAATTTCCACTGCTTGACAGCGGCGATGGCAGCCCGTCCGAGAACGAAATATCCACGAACAATTTTCAGATCCTCGACGTTGCCACTGCGTCCAATCACCGCCTGCAAGACCACCGGCCCGTGGAGTTTCTGCGCTAACGCTTCCGGCGGATACACCGGATTCACGGTTTGAACCAGCAGGGCCCGGGCTGCTTCTTCGCTCACCTCGACAGGTTCGCTGAATTGCTGAATTGCGGGCTGCTGCTGCGGCGCGGAAACCGGCATCATCTGTCCTGGACCCACCGTTACTATAACCGGCCGCGCGATGGGCGGCGAATTTATCATGCTTTCGGGAATCGCCGCGTGTTCCACCCGAACTGGCGCATCTTGATGCACGAACACCGGCACAGGTATCGGGATGTCGGGGGCCTTTGGTAAGGAGAGATGCGTTTCGATCTGCGTGGACTCGGCCGCAACCACTTCCAGCGCCGGTGTCTGCGCGTTGGAACCGCTGGTAGCTTTCCTGATGTACGATTCCTGTTGCGCCTCGCTTCCAGTTGCGCCCACGGACAGCTCGTCCGTTTGGTGCAGCGAGAGAAATGCCGACACCGATTCCCTCAAGACGCGGAATCTTCCCTCCGGCGTCCGTGCCAGATACTCAATGGAGTCGCGCGATCTCCACAGGCAAAACGCTGCCGTAAGCACAAGCATCGCGGCACAAGCGCCGCGGAACCATGCCGCGGGGCCGCGCCTGTGAGATTCCTCTTCTTCCCCCTCAATGTCGCCGCCGCCATTGGCCTCCGCCGCATTCTCTTCCTGGAAATTGGCGGACTGATCCGGCTGACTGTGTCCCGATCCATCCGGATCAGCGGAAACCGCGCTCGGGCCCCTGCTGCTCGCGTCGCTTTCAGCCGGCGACTCAGCCTCCTCCGCGCTCAAAGGTTGCATCTGCTCAGACGCTTTCGCCAGCACTGCGGTGGCTTCCTCGTCTGAGATTGGACGATAGATCAGAAAATCGAGGCGGTTGTCACGCAGTTCCGCGGGCGTGGGGTCGTGATCGACGATGGCGATGGCCACCGTGTCGCGGTTCGGTGCGGATTCACGAGCACGCCGGAACAGGAAGCTCGCTTCCGGCTGGTCAGCCCAGTCCGCAATCAAACAGGAATAGGATCGCTTCGTCCCTTTTGCGATGGCCGAAAAGATGTCTGAACAGACTTCAGCCCCAATACCTGTGCTCTTGCAGGCCGCCGTCATGGCGGCGTCCGTCTCCGGACTCTTTGAAAACAACAGGGCGCGGAAAGCCATCGAGACAACAGCTTATCGGGATTTTCTGCACCGCGACAGGTAACCAGTGTGTAGGTCACGGAGGGAATCTGGCCATCCCCTTGATAAACCGTCGGTGACTTTCGTAACTAGCCGCTTATCCCGCCCTGACAATGTCAGATCTCAGCCCACTCCCCCGACAGCTCATGGCACAGCTTGTGCTGCCGTTCCTGCATCTTCCGCTGCAGATCCTGCAGGCTCTTATCGATGTTTTTCAAGTCCATGTCTTTCAAGCGCAACGTCTGCTGCACTTTCTCCACGATGGCCGGAGCCATACGGGCGATTTCGTCTCCGGCGCGGTTGATTACCTGCTCGGTCTCTGCCGTGAAGTCGGGAATGTCGAAGCTCTCTTCTATCATGCTGCCGGAATCCTTCTTCTCGGGAAGAGTCAGGGTTAGGTTCTGCTCTTTCTTCTCGCGCATCACCAGCACGGCTGCCGAGCCGCCCGACGATGATCGCAGAGCATGCGTGAAGTCAGAGGTATCGTGCACCGGCTGGTTGTTGACCTTGATGACCACATCTCCGGCGCGGAATCCGGCTTTTTCCCCGCGACTGCCTTTATCCACCGAGCGCACCAGCACACCCTTGCCGCCCTTGATGCCAAAGAACTCTCCCAGCTGCGGAGTAAGGTTTTCCACCATCAGCCCGCTGCGCAGCGACGAGTGGACGATAACCACCGAGACGGGTACGTCGAAGTCCGGCATCATGGGTATCGGCGAGACCTTCGGCATTTCGAAATTGCTCTTCGGGTCCCAGGTCATCGACTTGTGCCGGTCGGCAAGCTGTACTTTGATGGTCAGGGGCTGACCGTCGCGGCTGATGCCGAGATTGACCACCCGGCCTGGCGGCGTTTCCTTAATCATCCGGCGCAATTGGGCCGCGCTGTCTACCGCCGTACCGTTGAGACTTACGATCACGTCATGCTCGTGCAGCCCGGCTTTTCCGGCAGGAGCGTCCTGGTCGACCATGGTGACTTCTGCGCCGTGCTCTTCCTTGAGCTTCAATTCTCCCAGCCGCTCCGTGGAAACGTCGGCGATGTCTACTCCGAGATACGACGATCCGCTTCCGCCCTCCTCCGATCCGTAACCCCAACTCCAGTTCTCGCCCGTGCTGTCGTGCGACAGCTCCGCTGCTTGTGCGCTGGCAAACAGCGTTAAAAGAATCATGCAAAACAGGAAGCGATGGATCATAGACCCCCCTAAATCGAAAAAGGTTGTGTGGTGGCGGGGCTTTGCCCCGCCGGCACGGGGCGGAGCCCCGTCCCCACACGGGCACGACTGACGAGCAACGACCGTTCTTCGCCGCTAGCGACTGATGCGGCGGAAGTTGACATTCCCGGAATTCGTGCGGACCTTCAGCACCGGCCCGCCACCGTTGAGTTGACCCTCTGCCGTCACCGTCTTCTCCCACGGTCCACCTTCACTGGAGACGTGAATATCGGAGAAGTCGCTGCGAATTGTGTGGCCATTGGCGCTTTCGATCTCCGCCCGAACGGAGACCGCCAGATCGTTCGCAAGATAGACGGTGATGTCGCCAGCCGAGGTTTCAAGCGTGGAATCGTTGCGCCCGGCGCCGCCAGCCGATGAGAGCAACTTCACAATGATTCCGCCGGCAGAAGTTTCCGCCTGTACCGACGTCGCTCCATCCAATTGGATGCTGCCGCCGCCGGTCTGAGCCTGCACCCGTCCCTTCGCGGAAGCCAACCGGATACTGCCCGCGCCGGTTTCAATTTCCGCTGGCCCTCCGATGTCGCCCAGGTCAACGCTGCCGCCGCCGGTGGTGGCTTTCACCCGCCCGCTGCACTTGTCCACCCGAATACTGCCCCCGCCCGTCTCCAGCACGGCGCCTTGCAACCCGGAAAGAACGACTACGCTTCCCCCTCCACTTGCCGCCTTGATCTCGCCCTTGGCGGATGCCACCTTGATGTTTCCTCCGCCGGTCTGCAGACTCACATTGCCTGCCGCGCTGCCAACTTCAATCGAGCCCCCGCCGGTTTCCGCCGTCACCTCGCCGCCGATATCATCCAAGTGAATATTTCCGCCACCGCTGCTGAGGTCGACACGTCCGGCAACCCCGGTTGCGTTTACGCTGCCGCCGCCGGTCTCGATCTTGGCGGACTCCAAGCCGCGCGGCACATTGATGACAAAATCATCAGCACACTTGGCGTCACGCCGGCTCGACTCGGCTACGATCCACGCCGTGTCTCCCTTTACCGACGTGCTGATCCTGTAAGACTCAAATTCGCGGCGCGCCTGCTGTTCTGAAGATGTATAAGCCCGACGATGAATGACGTATGTGATCCCCGCTTGCGCTCCACCTTGAACTCTTACCGAACCGGCGGCCAGCTTCACCCGCAGGTTCTTCGCCGCACCCAGGTCTCCAGTCATTTCCTGGACCCAGTTGCCGCCTTCGCGATATACCTTGGCTTCCTGGCACAGCGCCAGAGATGCCAGCGCCACCATCGATACTGCAACGCCAGCGAATTTGATTGCGTGCTTCAATGAATGTCCCCCTTAACTAATTACTGATTAGGCTGTTTCGCCATACGCTATTCGTCGTTCGCTGTTCGCCAAACATTCCGTCCAGCGCGAAAAGCGAACAGCGAACGACGGTTTCTTTAATCCATCTCCGGCATCTGCGCCAGCATCGTCCGCGCTTGCGAGCGGATCGAGACGTTCTGATCCGTTTGCGACAGCTTGGTCAGTACCGATCGCACATTGCTGTCCGCCTTCATCGGCTCTACCAGCCGCAAAGCCTGCATCCGAACGCCGGAATTCTCGTCGCTGATCAGCGCCCGCAAAACTCCATCCCGCACTCGTGGATCCTGCCGCACGAAGCCACTCAGCCCATCCAGCGCCTTCAAACGCACACCTGGATTGGTATCGTTCTGCAATGCATACAGCAGCGCCTCGCGCACCCGCGAGTCGTCGGGAGCCTGGGTCAGCACATCCACCGAGTCCATCCGCACTCCCGAGTTGTAGTTGTTGCGTGCCGCAAACAGCAGCAACTGCTGGATGCGCTGGTCGTTCAGCGAACCTTGGGCTTCCTGGGTCAAAACCGTGTCGTACTTGATGCTCACCTGATTCGATCCCGGCTGCTGCGTCACCGAGCGGATGCCCGCAATGGCAGACGACTCCAGCGGTTGATTGAGTGACGAGTTGCCTCCGGATTCCAGCGAGCCCGTTACAACGCCACCCCCGTCACGCCCGGAAAGAAAGTTGTAAGTTACGCCAATGCCCCCGCCAAATCCCACGATGAAAATCACCGCCGCCAGTGCCGGCGCCATCCGAATCTGCCGCAGCCACAGGGCGGGCTCGAAAACCAGCCGCCGCCAGACCCCTCCCGGTTGCGTCGTTTCCAGCGCTTCCTGCAGCCGCATCCGCGATGCCGCCAGCAGGTTTGGAGTTGGTTCCGCTACCGACATTTCCGAAAACGTGGCATGGAACTTGCGCGCCGCCTTCAACTCAGTAGCGCATTCCGGACACCGCGCCAGGTGCTGCTCTACCTCGTACCGGGCGTCGTCCTCCAGTTCGTTGTAGACGTAGAACAAAATGTTTTGCCGCACCCAATCACATTTCATTTTCGTATCCCTTCGCGGGAAGTAATTCAAATCTCATCTCATCTCCGCCAGCGCAGCCCGCAGTTTTTGCGTCGCGCGAAATAACGTATTCTTCGCCGTTTCTTCCGTCGTATTCAGCATCTCGCCCACGGTCCGCAACTTCAGCCCGTGATAGTGCTTCAACTCGAACACCATGCGCTCGCGAGGCGTCAACCCCGACAAAGCTGCTCCAATCTTTCGCCCCAGTTCCCGCCGCATCAAATCGCGTTCCGGGTTAGCTCCCGCGCGGGCGTCCGGGAACTGCTCCAAGCGGTTGAACTCTTCGCCCGACGCGTCCACTGCGACCGGGGCATCCTCCTTGCGCACATTCCGCTTCCGCAGATGATCGAGGCACAGATTGGTGACGATGCGGTAGATCCAGGTATAGAAAGAACACTCAAAACGGAAGCTACCCAGATTCTTGTAGGCCTTGAGGAAGGCCTCCTGATAAACGTCCTGGGCGTCCGACTCCGATCCCGTCAAGTGCAGCGCCAGTCGCAGAACCGACTGATCGTAATGACGCACCAGGACCTCGAAGGCCGCACGGTTGCCTTGCTGTGCCTCCCGGATCAGACTCGTGTCGTCAATGCGGTTGCTCTGCGCTGCCAAGGAGCCCCTCATATTCCAATACGACGTGGGGTTCTGGTTGCCGCTGTCGCTGCTATTAGCCGCCTGCCTCGGGCGGTAATTGTCGCCAACCGGAATTGCTACCGCGTAAGAATCGGCCGGCATTGTCTGTCTCTATCCCCTACAAGTGGTCGAACCTCAGCCTTGCACGGGAATAGACGGAGCAGCAGCCCGAACGTTAGCAGATTATAAGGAGTTGGCCCTTGATTTGCATGACAGTCTGTGTAGGGACAGCCGCCCTCGGCTGTCCAAGCCGAGCAAAGCTCGGCAGATGCTGCCGCCACAGCGGTTCTTGGACTCGCTACGGCAGGTCAAATTTCAGCCGCATTTCATTCGTAGCCTCAAACCCAAGCTTTTCATACAAGTGCCGACCCTCTTTGCTGGCGTGCAAATTGACGACGCGCAAGCCCCGCTCCTTGAGCCAGCCTAGGATGGTCAGCATAATTTGCCTCGCAATCCCTCGCTTCCGAAATTCCGGCTCCGTGTACACATTCAGAATCACAGCCCGCTCGGTGCATGGGTCTTTGGGATTTGCCGGCCACGGACCGAGCAGCACCCCACCGCCGCCGGCGATGCGGCCCGAGGCGTCCAGCGCCAGCCAGTGGCGATACGAGCCATCGGCCAGAGCCCGCGCCAGCCACGGACCGGCAACTTCCACCATCCGATCAAGCTCTTCGACAGTACCCTCGCCCATGTCACGAAACATCGACCGCCGGTGATGAAGGATGATCTCCAACTCGCCCGGCGTCGCCTCTCGAATCGTGATGTTAGTTTGCATCCCCGCCATGACTTGCACCCCATTCATGAATTGTCATCCCGAGCGGAGCGAGGGATCTGCAGTTCGCCCAAAGTTCGCGCCGCAGTGTCTCTAAGGCTCTCAAAAGGTACAATAAACCACAGCCGAGGCTAGCTGGATTCATGTACGAAGTCACCGTGGAAGACACATTCGCCGCAGGGCACTACCTGCGCAACTACAAGGGCAAGTGCGAGAATCCGCACGGCCACAATTATAAGATTCGTGTGACTCTCGCCGGCGTCGAGCTCGACAAGGCCGGGCTGCTGCTCGATTTCAAAGACCTGAAAGACGTGATGAAGCACGCCATTGACCGTCTCGACCATCAGATGATCAACGACATCGAGCCCTTCACCGTCCTCAATCCCTCTGCCGAAAATCTCGCGAAGTACTTCTACGACGAAACCAACACGCGCTTGAGCACACTAACCAACGGCCGGGTGAGAGTGAAGGACGTCACCGTGTTTGAGACCGATACCACTACGGCTCGCTACAGCGAGTGAGAATCATTGAGACATTGCATCATTTAGTCATTGAGTCATTGAAGAGCTCCAGTCTTTGAATTTTCAATGATTCAATGACCCGATGACTCAATGATCCGATAGTCCGCTTCCATGCAGATTTCAGAAATCTATAGATCGCTGCAAGGTGAATCCACCCACGCGGGCCTCCCCTGCGTCTTCGTGCGCCTGACGGGATGCAACCTGCGCTGCTCCTGGTGTGACAGCGAGTTCAGTTTCTACGGCGGGCAGAAGATGACGATCGACGAAGTGCTCAGCGAAGTCGCCCGTCTGAGTCCAACCGGAGGACTCGTCGAGATCACCGGCGGCGAACCCATGCTGCAGGAGCGTGAAGTCATCCCGCTGATGGAGCAACTTCTGGACGCCGACTATCAGGTACTGCTTGAGACCAGCGGCGAACGTCCCCTGGCGCATGTTCCGAAACAAGTCATCAAAATTGTCGACGTGAAGTGTCCGCACTCCGGCGAACCTGACACCTTCGCACTGGAGAATCTGAAGGCGCTCCGGCCTCACGATGAACTCAAATTCGTCCTGACCGACCGCACGGACTACGAATTCGCCCGCGACTTCGTCCTGAATCACGGGCTGGCCGAGCGCGTCCACGCTATTTTGTTTTCCCCCGCGTTTGAAAAGGCTGCTTCCGGCGCGCGGGACACGTCGCATTGCCTGCTTGATCCGCAAGAGCTGGCGCAATGGATCCTCGCCGACAACCTTCCCGTGAGGCTGAGCCTGCAAATCCACAAATTAATCTGGGATCCTGCCGCCAAGGGTGTGTAGCTTGATGCCCACGATTCGCTAAGTAAGTTTGAGTTGTCATCCTGAGCGAAGCGAAGGACCTATGCATTTGTACGCGCCCCCTATACATAGGTCCTTCGCTTCGCTCAGGATGACACTGCACCTAAATATTGCGAATTAAGCGGGACGACACCGGGCTATGCCGTCTTTGCCCTGATCCGGTTCTCCGCGCGCAGATGCGCCACCACCAGCCGTATGTCCTCGAAGCTGATGTACGGCGGCACCGCTTCTTTAATATCCTTTAGCCTCTCGACACCCTGCTTCAGGCAAGCCGCCTCAATCAGCGGCTGGGCGTCGGGAGAAATCCACTTCGGATCCAGTTTCACTTGCCCCGTCTCAATCAGGCTCGCCACCGTGCACACGACGGTCGAAATCTGCCGCGCTCGAATGCGCGCAATCTCCTCAAAACTGCGTCCCTCATGCAAAAGCCTAAGCGTCTGTTCAGCCGGAGCCGGCTCCTTGGACACCGATGGCGTGGCGCGCGCTCCCTCGCCGTAGTTCCGCAAAGCCTGCAGAATTTCCGTGCCGTACACCTCCGCCTTTTTCTCGCCAATCCCCGGCACTTGCTTCAACTCTGAGAAATTCGACGGCCGCCGGCGGCACAATTCCTCTAGCGTGCTGTCGTGCAGAATGATGTACGCGGGCACTTTGCTCTCCCGCGCCATGTTTCGCCGCCACTCGCGCAGATACTCCGCCAATGCCGGATCGGCTTCCGCCGGCGCCAACTCCCGTACCCGCGGTCGTTCCGACGGCAGCATCGGGGTGTAGAAGGACGGAGAAGACGTGGGCCGAGAAGACGCCCTTCTTGCGACTTCGGGCAGAACAACCGTCACAACCTCTTGGCTCAGCCACTCCGGCTTGGCGGCGCAGTTGTCGCAGTTGCCGCAACGCTCCCATGTCGGAGTCTCTCCGAAGTGCAGGCAAATTTGCCGGTGACGGCAGCGTGAAGAATCCGCGAACCGGCTGATCACACGTTTTCTCTCGATGCACCGCTCCCGCTCGGCGTCATCGGAAATTTTTCCGATGAAATAATCCAGCAAAACGTGGTCCCGCTTCTGCCAGAGGAGCACGCAATCCGCCGGACGCCCGTCCCGCCCGGCGCGGCCCGCCTCCTGGTAATACTGCTCAATCGACTTGGGCAGCGACAGGTGAATCACCGCCCGCACGGCGGGCTTGTTGATGCCGAGCCCAAACGCAATCGTTCCCACCAGCACCCGCACTTCGTCCGACATCCATCGTTCCTGATTCTGCCGTCGCATGGGAGCTTCCATCTTCGCGTGATAGGGAATCGCCGCAATCCCGTTCTCCTCCAGGTATTCGACCGTTTCTTCCACCCGGCGAATCGTGGGTGAGTACACGATCACGCTCTCCCCGGCGTATTGCCGCAACGCCCGGCTGAGCAACTCCATCTGCGTCCGCGCTTCGCACTCGTGGACGACGTAGCGCAAATTCTTGCGATGGAAGCTGGCGATGTAGAGATGCGGATCGCGCATCTGCAACTGCTTCAGAATGTCGTGCCGCACCTGCCGCGTCGCACTGGCCGTGAAAGCTGCAATCGGAAGATTCGGGAAGCTGGTACGCAGCCGGCTCAGCTGCCGGTAGTCCGGCCGGAATTCGTGTCCCCACTCTGAAATGCAATGGGCCTCGTCCACCGCAAAAAAGCCCACCGGCACCTTGGCCAGCCAATCGAAAGTATTCTCGGCGGCCAGCCTCTCCGGCGAGAGATAAATCAGACGGTACTCCCCTCGCGCCGCTTTCTCCATTACCTGCCGCCGTTCCGCCGAATTCTGAAAACTATTGATCGCCGCCGCCGGAATCCCCATCTGCGCCAGTTGCGCCGCCTGGTCCTGCATCAACGCGATCAGCGGAGAAACCACCACCACCGTCTTCCCCGAGATCACCGCCGGAAGCTGGTAGCACAGCGACTTTCCTCCTCCGGTCGGCATCACCACACAAGTATCGTGCGCCGCCAGTAGACTCCGGATAACATTCTCCTGCTTGGGGCGAAACTCGTGGTATCCCCAATAGCGTCGCAGCGCTTCCGCCAGGTTTGGACCCGTTTCAGGCATTCTCGGCAGTATAGCCTTAGACCTGTAGGCGAAGTCTGTGAGCGCTCAACACCCGATTTGTGACGAATCACGTAAGGACGGACGCATTCGTCCGTCCGGCAGCGCCCCGAAATTCAGGTTAAAGAAACTGATGACTGAGAAGATCACCAAGAAGGCGACAACCCTCGGCGTAATCTCCGACACCCACGGCCTGTTGCGCCCCGAAGCTGTCGAAGCCCTGCGCGGATCCGACCGCATCCTCCACGCCGGCGACATCGGCGGTCTCGAAATCATCGAAGCACTAGCGCAAATAGCGCCTGTAACTGCGGTCCGCGGTAACATCGACACCGGCCCATGGGCGCGCGCTCTGCCATTAACCGAAGTCGTCGAGGCAGGCGGCGTCTCCGTCTATATTCTGCACGACCTCAGCCAACTCGACCTGAAGCCGGAAGTCGCCGGTTTCCGCGTGGTGATCTATGGCCACAGCCACCAACCGCAGATAGGAGAAAGAAACGGCATCCTCTATTTCAATCCAGGCAGCGCCGGCCCACGCCGTTTTCACTTGCCGGTGAGCGTGGGGAGACTGATGATCGAAGGAGGAAAAGTGCGCGCAGAGTTGATGGAGTTGGAGACATAACTTTCGAAAGCAAAAAGGCCAGCTCGAAGGCCGGCCTTTTCTTGCTTCCAAGTTTTCGCGGGCGAGGGCGCCCGCGCCACACACACTACTTCTTCGGCGCGATCGCGTCCTTCGCGGCCTTCGCCACGCGGAACTTTACGACCGTCTTGGCCTTGATCTGAATCGGTTCGCCGGTCTGCGGATTACGTCCCATGCGGGCCTTGCGATGCGCCTTCACCAGGCGGCCGAGTCCGGGCACAACGAACACACCGTTCTTCTTCGTCTCTTTAATCGCCGTGTCTGCCAGGTGCTCCAGAAATGCCGCGGCAGTCTTGTTGTTGAGTTCGAGCTTCTCGGCCAGGTGTCGAGTGAGTTGAGTCTTGGTCATACCAGATGCCATGAATTCCTCCTTCAGGAACTTACTAAATTGCTTGTTTCGACCGAATACTAACGCACTGCGCTGTGGAAAAGTAGCATTTTATGCAGATTTTATGCGGTTTCCAGAAAGGTACCCCCCTGAAAATCGGCATAAAATGAGGGTTCGGCAGCCAAATCTCCCTAAAATGGCCCGATTTGAGGTAAACAAGGCCCCGCGGCGAAGCTAGTCGTGGAGTTCATAAAGGCTCCTGGAGCCTTGGCGCCCCCGACAGACTGAGCGCTGTTGTTGCCTTTCAGTCATGTGCCAGAAAAAAGTAAGCCTTCCCTCTGGCTTCACGCGCAGATCGTTCGTTACACTGAAAACCATTTTCAAAATGTCCGAGGAGGATTCTTACATGGCGGAAGCCCCTATCAGTGGCGTCGAGTTCAAAAAGCAATTGCGCGCGGGCGCTCCAAAGATGGGCCTGTTCCTCAACGCGCACAGCCCGACCGTCGCCGAACAACTCGCCCACAGCGGATACGACTGGCTGCTGGTCGATACCCAGCATGGCCCCATGAATTACGAGAAGCTCTCTGCCATGCTCAGCGGCGTCGCCAACGGCGGCGCAAAATCTCTGGTTCGCGTCGGCGGATACGACGACCGCCCCGGCATCCAGCAAGCGCTCGACCTCGGTGCTGACGGCGTCCTCGTCCCTTACATCAACACCGCCGAAGAGGCGCGCCAAGCCATCAGTTGCACCAAGTACCCCACCGTCGGAACGCGCTCCGTTTACTTCCCGCAGCGCAGCATGAACAAGGCCGGACTGCTCGGCTACGCCGGCAACTGGAACAACGAGGGCATCATCGCCCTTCAGGTCGAGACCGCCTCCTGCATCGAAAACATTGCCGAGATTGCCGCCGTCCCCGGCGTCGACGTTCTTTTCCTGGGACAAAACGATCTCTGCATGTCGATGGGCCTCTACAACAAGTACGAGTTCCCGCACATGTACACCTCGCCCGAACTGAATGCCGCTACCCAAAAGCTGATCGAGCATGCGCGCAAGAACAACGTCATTCTCGGCATCTTCCTGTTCGGAACATCCCGTGTAGGCGAATTCCTGGAGAAGGGTTTCACTTTCATCAGCATCGGCAACGATCTGCACCACGTCCTGACCCAGACCGGCGCCTACGTCAACGACATCGAAAACATCGCGAAGGAAAAAGGCAAAGTCTGGAAGAGAAGGCCAACCGCGCTGTTTTAGGGCGTTGCTTTGTTCGTGTGGGGACGGGGCTTCGCCCCGTCCAAGCCGAGCGGAGCTCGGCAGCTGTCTGCGATCACATCAACTCTGGATTCACTATCCGCGCCGCTGCAGTTTGCACGCATGAGAGACGCAATACCGATTCCTCGCAAACCACCTGTAGCCCGCGCGGATCAACCAGTTGAACCCCGGCAAACTAAAAATCGCATAGAACGGCCAAGCCCACCAGATCCGTCGCGCCACATATAAATAAACGTCGGCTCCAGAAATCAGCTGGCCATCTGTGGTTAGCAATCGTATGTCAGTGACCAGCTCGTCATACGGAATCTTGAGCTTCTCCACCACCCAAGGCTCATCCAGCGAGGCAATCCCGAACCCGCGCCGCTCGAGAGTTCCCGCCCAATACTTCGCCCAGCGCGAGCAGAACCCGCACTGTCCATCGTAAAGGACGACGCCCCGGTCCGGTGGTCGCGTTTCAGCGTTCACATGTCTAGGATGGTCGGACGGGGCGGACCGATTCATTCGAAAATCCGCACCCAAGGCTTGCCCTACGGATCGTACACCGCAGAGTGCATTCCGGCGTGCCGCGCCGCTTCCTGCATTTGATCGAGCTTCTTCTGCTGCTCATCGAGTTGCTGCTGGAGTTGCGCCACACGCTGCATCTGCCGCGCCTGATACCGGTTGACAGGCGACTCGTACTGGACGCTTCCGCCCGCGGATTGAATCGACGCTTGGAGTTGGTCGATCCGCGCCTGCAGATTCGCCATCCTGTTTTTCTGCCCCAGGATCTGCCTCTTCCACTGATCCGCCGCACGCTGTTCCGCCAAACGATCGGCGGATTGACGATCCGTAGCACCAAGATCCGCGGGCTCGCTGCTGGCCGACGCGCTCGCTCCTGGTCTTGTATCCGGCGACTGCAGGTTCCCGTCCGGATCCTTCGGAAGGTCCTTGTTCGTGATCACTTTCGGCACCGTCCCGGCTACCCCCTCGGTCTGCTTCTTGTCGCGGTTCTCGCGCGCAACATCGCCCAACGACTGCCCATACGTCGCCGAGGTCACCAACAGCGCGATGGCCACAACCCTCAAGATCATTCGCTGCATAAGCCTCTCCCACTCGCCCGTGTTGAACTGTTCTATCAATGCTAACCCCGGTGGTTGCGATATGTTGCCGCCTATTAGGAGGCGCGCGCGAAACGAAAGTGCCGCACCATCACCGCCAACCGGCCATCTCCCGCACCTTTTCCGGTGTCATCCCGCTCTCGCGCAAATGCCGAATACTCAGCGCATCGTGCCGTTTTGCCAGCCGTACGCCAGCGGCGTCCCGTACCAGTTCACAATGAAAATAGTCGGGAGCGGCAGCTCCAAGCGCACGCAGCAACAGCAGTTGCCGCACCGTCGACTTCAGTAGATCCGCGCCCCGCACTACTTCCGTAATCCGCATCGCCACGTCGTCAACCACAACCGCAAGTTGGTAAGCCGGAACATCGTCGCGCCGCCACACCAGAAAATCGCCGAAATCGAAATTAGTGCCTGCGACGTAGCGCTGTCGGCCCAGATTCAAATCGGCAAAATCAACCACTTCGCCCTCGGGAACCCGAAACCGCCAGTTCACGCCCGCCGGATCAGTGAATTCGGGCAAATCCTTGCGCCCGCGACAAATTCCGGGATACAGCGGCTCATCATCCGCATCATTCGGAGCGCTTGGCGCCTGCGCTAGATCTTTCCGCGAACAGGTACACGGATACAAAAAACCGCCCTCCCTTAGCCGCCGCCAAGCCTCCAGATAGTGCGCCTGCCGCTCACTCTGCGAGTAAGGGCCATACGGGCCGCCGCAATCCGGGCCCTCGCTCCAGTGCATTCCCAGCCAATGCAGGTCTTCGATCATGGCGCGGGCAAATTCCGCCCGCGAGCGCTGCGGATCCAGGTCCTCATTCCGCAAAATCAACGTTCCGTGGTTTGCGATCGCCCGTTGCGCAGCGATCCAGAATGTCCGCGCATGCCCTATGTGCAACAGCCCTGTTGGCGATGGCGCAAGGCGTCCGCGGTAACGAGAAGGACTGAGTGAAACCTCGGTCACAAAGGTATTTTAGTGCCCGATAGCGTGGTTGCCGGTGGAGAGCCGGGCGTCCCCGCCCGGCTGGATCCTTCGACTTCGCTCAGGACAGGCTCGCGAGACGTCCGTCCCTCCAATGTCCGTGTTGCCGACCACACGGCGTGTTTGGCCGCGCACAGGCCCCGCACCGAGTTCTCGCATAAGTCGCGTCGCATCAACAGCCTTTCATTTGGCCGCTTTGTTGCCATATCCCTTCCGACTGCGCCAGCCGCAGAGGAGGTGACAAAATGACAACGATTTGGAAATCCGGCGATAAGAAGTCGCCGAACCAGGCAACTAGCACCAACACAATCTCCGGGACGATGCTTTCGTCCTGGTCGCGCCAGCAGAAATTGGCGGTGATCGTATGCTTCACATTTCTCGGGCTGTTTCTCGCCATGAGTGCGTGCTCGAAATCCAAAAAACCGGCACTGGTCAACGTCTCCAGCCCGAACCCAACTTCGGCAGCAGCCCCGGCAGCACCAGTAGCCATTCCTGCCACTGCGGTCGCAACCGCACCCGCAAAGAAGACATCTAAGAAGCGGCCAGCGAACGTTACCTACCGCGACCCGAACTCCGGCGTTTCGTTCCTCTATCCCCGGAAATTCGCGCTGAGCACCGGCAACGAAGCAATGCCCCAGTTGGCTCCCCTGGGTGATGCAGTGATGAACTTCGTCCAGCCCGGCGGAGTTGCAGTCGCTATTGTCGAAGCGCCCGGCGGTTCGTATCCCGGCACTGACTTCGCAGCCGCCTTCTTCAACGTGAACGTCAATCGCAACCTCTCGGAGCAGGAGTGCGAGCACTTCGCTTTCGTCGATTCGCACAATGTCAACGGCGCGCCCGTAGACGCCGCGAAGGTGAAAATCGGTTCGACCGATATGGAGACAACTTCCAACTTTTCCGCCAGCGCCATGACCCAAACCGAAACGCAGTACTACCACACCTACACTAACGGGGCCTGCTACGAATACGTCCTGAGCGTGGGCACCGCCGGATATGGTGTGCAAGACGGCGTCGAGCCGGTCAACCGCGACGAAGTCTTTGCCCGGCTGGACAAAATCCTGGCCACGGTTAAGGTCAACCCAGTCGAACAGGAGCAGGTAGCCGAAGCGACCGGCTCTGTCGACCATAAGTGATCGCGGACGGATCGGACCATCGGGCGATCGGATTATCGGGTGATTTCTGCTGACCCGATGGCCCGACCACCCGATGGCTCCGGTATGATCGAACTGTGGCGACCCCGCGCATTGCAAGAAACAAACTACAAGTTTTGCGTTCCGAGAAGCTAGGCAAACTCCCCTGGCTGGTACATGGCTTCTCCACCCGGGTTGGCGGAGTGTCGCACGCTTACGGCGGAAATGCACTGAATCTCGGCTTCACGAAGCATGACTCGCCCGTTGCAGTCGAACGCAACCGCGAGCTTTTCCTTAAGGAACTGGGTGCGGTCAGCGGACGCAGGAGCTGGCCGCTGGCTTGGTTACGACAGATTCATTCTGATTTGATCCATCGCGTAGAACGGATGCCGGCGCAGCCTCTGGCCGGAGACGGAATTGTCACCGACACTCCGGGCCTGCTTGTGGCCGTGCAAGCCGCCGATTGTCTTCCCATCCTTCTGGCGGATCGGAAACGGCGGGCTGTCGGCGTTTTTCACGCCGGATGGCGCGGCACGGTCAAGCGCGTCGTCGAGAAGGGTGTCGGCGAGATGCGGAAACATTTTGGCAGCGATCCGCGGAACCTGGTGGCGGCGATTGGGCCGGGCGTGCGCGGATGCTGCTACGACGTAGGCGAAGAAGTGCGCACCAGATTTGAAGGTCAGTTTTCATACGCCAGCAGCTTGTTCCGTGAGGTCAAGGAATCGGACCCGGTGCGCGAGAAATATCCGATGTTGTTCCTGACCGCACGCGCCCCAGGACACGGCGAACTGCCCGTTAAACTCTTTCTCGATCTGGTCGAGGCAAATCGCCGGCAACTGCTGGATGCGGGTGTGCTGGCGAGGAACATCGACACGGCGGCGCCGTGCACCGTCTGCCATACCGGACTGCTGTTCAGCTTTCGGGCGGAGAAGGGCGTAACGGGAAGAATGATGGCAGCGGCAGGAATCAGGAGCTGAGGTTTCATGCCTTATCACGTTGTTTCGTTCACCATGGCGCAAGTGCGGCAAGGAGCGCTCGGATTCCAGCGCCAGCTGAGCGCCGTCCTGCGCGAACTTCCCGGGATCAAAGTGTATTCGCTGAGCCCGTTTGACCTGGACGAACGCCGGCGGTTCAAGGATCGTTTTGGGGGAGACATCGTCTACTTTCTCAACGATGCGGCATGTCAGGAATGCGAGCGACTGGGCCTCAACCTGCACTTTGTGGGGGAAATCTCCGACGAGGAACTGCCTCGCCGGCGAACCTTGGTGGTCGGCATGCCCGAGCGGACCGGCAACGCCTCGGTCTCTTAAGGAATGGAGGGACGGGCGTCTCGCGAGCCTGTCCTGAGCGAAGTCGAAGGATCCAACCGGGCGGGGACGCCCGGCTCTCCACCAGCAGCTAGTCTTTCTTGTGTTTCTTGGTCGAGGTCTCGGACTTGGGCTTCTCGTCTTTCTTAGTATCCTTACCGTCCTTCTTCTCTTTCGCTTCCTTCGCGCTGCTCTCATTTTCAGAAGAAGAGGACGATGACGACGCGGAAGAAGCACCCTTCTTCGCATAGTCCGTCACGTACCACCCCGAGCCTTTGAACTGCACCGCTGGAGCCGAGATCACTTGTTCAATCACGCCCCCGCATTCGGGGCATTTTCGCAGCTGCTTATCGGAAAATTTGCGGATCTGTTCAAAGCGGTGTCCGCACTTCTTGCACAGGTATTCGTAGTTGGGCATCGGTGAAGTGATTCTAGAGTTTGGAATTCGTTGGCGTCAATTTGACGTGGGCAGGCCCTACCTTAATCGCGGAGGCGTTCGATTCGCGCAGACACATGCCATCGAACCAAGAAAATGAATAAGACTACCCACAAAGCCATGCCAAACGCCATTGCGAAGTCTCTGATGACGAATTGAATCACCGCCCATCCGGTTGCTTTTTCGAGCAGCAGACCACTGCAAACGGTATAAACCGCCGTGGAGCTTGCAATCGCCCACCCGAGGAACGTAATCCCCATCCAGTGAGATAGACTGTGGGCAGAAATACGCAGCAGTTTCAGATAATCGGGGTTCTTCGACTGACGGGAAAGCCGGAACGGCGGCGCGGGTAGCCATATCCGTATCAGCTTCACACTCGTGGCAGCGCATACCACGATCAAGAACAGAATGTAAATCCTGAAGCTGTTCGAAGGCTCTTGAATCACACTTAGAAAGTCCGAACCCACTGATTCCTCTAGCATGTCACGCCTCCGGAGATCTCGGGACGACGAGACCTCCGCTTATGACACTCTCAGTATTCTAGACACCAGCGGCGCCGATTTCGCTCCCGTATACAAGTTCGCGGGCGGGGCGCCCGCGCCACACAACTCAGCGTTTCAGCAGATCCACCGGTTCCCGCACGTCGTGCACCCGGAAATATTTCGCCAGCGCCGGATATTTCGCCGCGACAGCTTCGTACATGGCATAGGCTACGTTGCGATAGGACGAGTGTCCGGCGGGCGTGGTGCGCAATTCGGAAATGTAAACGGCCTCGGCGAAGTCCATCTTGAACAGTGTGCGCTTGCGAAACGCCAGTGGGATCGCGTACTGCGCATTTTGCCGGGCCTCTTCGCCCCCGGCCGCGGAAAGCTTCTGCCCCGCAGTTTCGACAAGCTTCATGGCGGCTTCGTAGTCGGAGCGGACTCCCGCGGCCTCGACTTCGGGCGGCGTATCGAAGCCATGGGCAGTAGTGAAATCCTGCATGATCTGGACGCAACGCCGGTGACGATGCATATCGCGGAAGCCGCCGATGTCCATGAGGATGTCGAAGCGAAACTGCTGGCCGGCGGAAAAGGGACGTGGCAGTTCATCGTGCTTGCCGCGATGGCGCAGGCCCAGGTCGATGATTTCGCGGCGGCGAGCCTCGCCAGCCGCTTCAGCCGCTTGGCGAAGCTGCCGGTAGGAATAATGACAGTGGCCGTAAAGAAGCGTGGTGGCGAGATCAACCTCAAGCGGATCGGCATCAAGCAAATCCACAAGCGGCGCGGGGTCAATAGCGACGCCCTCCATCAGTTCGGCGGCGGCTTGCTGCAGTTCGCGTCGCGTCTCAATTTCGTAGAGATTCGGATCGGCATACTTGACCAGCGTGGGCGCGACCCGCACTTCGCGCAGGAGTTCACGCTCGGTGCGATCGGCGATTTCGGGCGACACGGCGCGAATCTCGGCCACCAGGGCGCGCAACGATTCTTCGTTCGCGTTGTAGGCCGGAGAAAGGGCGGCTAGTTTGAGCCGCGCTCCAAGATCGCGGACTTCTTTGTGCGGCTGCGAGAGCAGGTGGGCAACCTGGCTTTCCAGCGTGCGGGCGTTGACGATTTCCCCGAGCGAAGTATTGGTCGCCAGAGGCAACAGATAGCGCGAAATGTCGAAGGCGCGGGCGCGCAACGTGCGCTCGTAAGCATCCGGCTTCATATCGGCGGGCCGGGGCGTAATGCTGGCGAGATATTCGAACGTCCGCTGCGAAACTTTTTCGTAAGTTGTGAACAAAGCCTCGATGGTTTCGCGATAGAGGGTCATCGCGGCATCGTCACCCTCAAAACTTGGCGTGTAGTAACCGCTCTTCCTGAAGTCCTGGTAGCGAGTCGAACGCTCCTGGCCATCCCAGCGCTGCTCGTCGGCAACCATGATGGCGGCGAGGATGGAAAGGCGCTCGATGGCCAGCGCGATGTGGGCAAGGTCGGCGATGGAGCGGTGCCCGTACTGGAAGTAGAAGGTGTTGAGAAACTTCTCCGCTTTCTGCAGCGTGATTTCCTTCAGCGACTCTTTCATCGAGAGCGCCGAGCGCGAATACTTGGCCATGGCGTAGGCCTGAATCTCGGGCTCAACCCCGTAAACGGCAAATACCTCGACGGAAGTTTCAGGCGCAGGGCTAGAGACAGGATGTTTAGAAACGGGATGCGAAGTCACGGGTTCGGTTGAAATTACTTCAGACATGGGAGTGGAGAAATCTTAACCGTCCCGTGCACCGGGCGCAATCGGCTGGAAGTGGTATGAGCGGCTGAATTGGGATTCGGCGACTTACCAGATCAAACTTCAGACTGATACACTACCGAAAGCAACTTTACCAAGGCCCTAAATCCTCTGCTAGCTAATCCTTATGCCCCAGTCCGTCAAAGAACGTGTTGCCAGGTTGCGAGAAGAAATCGCGGAAATCAGTGAAGCAAACCGCCTCTACCTGCAAGGTGGCAAGAAGATGATCGGTGCGTCCGATCAGGAACGCCGGCTGCAAAGATTGCAGGAAATCATGGACGAACTCATGTCCTTGACTGACTGGAAAAAGACGTAATCTGCCGTTTCAGTCCGACGCTTGAATTTCCATGGATTCCGTAATCCAGAGCTGTGCCGGAGCGCCTTTCGTAGTGCGAGCGGCAGTCGCTCTGAAGCCGCTGGATGTGGTTTCGACATCGTAAGTATAGGGAGGGCGCTCGCCCTTGATGCTGAGGTAGTGTCCTGAAATCAGCTCTTCCAGCGAAGCATACTTCCCTTCCGTTGCCATGTACCCGCGCTCGGCGTTGGCGATGCTGATCAGGTCATTCTTGACGCCCGTGATGTTGGCAACTTGTGCTGGATTGCCGCTCCCAGAGGCCGGAGTCAGAGTCTTGACCTGCTGAGAGTAGATGTACATGCCGATCGCCATCGTGGCGACCACACTCAAGAACCCGAAAACACGCCCCATAATTCGCTCCGCAAAAAGTTATTTCACGGGCACTTTCCCCGCAGGTGTCATTGCACCGCGAAACCGCACCGGCGGCAAGTAACCAGAGTGCGCATGCTCGAGATGAACCGGAGCTGCTGTTACGGGGAGGTTGGCAGGAATGGCAAACCGGCTTGTCGAATGGCGACCCCGGAGGGAGTCGAACCCCCAACCCTCAGATCCGAAGTCTGATGCTCTATCCAATTGAGCTACGGGGCCGTTCACCGGTAATCACATCGTGCTGACCGGCGCTCTCGATTCTACACTGCGCCTCGCCTCCAAATCATCCCGCGCCCACGGAAATCCACCTCCGTTGTAACATCAAATCGCATGACCTTTGTGCCCAATCCGGTGACCCACACCAGTTCGCGCCTGCTGGAGTTTGAGACGCTGCGCGACTTGCTCTCCGGCTACGCCTCTTCGCCTTTAGGCCAACGCCGCATCGCCGAACTTCTGCCTTCGCTGGATCGCGCATGGATTGAGAACCAACAGCAGCTCACCACCGAAATCCGCGAATATCGCCGTGTCGGCGGGCGTTTTGAATTCGCCGGCCTGCCCGAAATCAAAAGGTTGATCGAGAAATCCCGCATCTCTGGAGCTGCGCTTGAAACCAGCGAGATCCGCGACGTTGTACTGGTCGCCGACCGCGGAGCCGAGTGGCTCGAAATCGTGCGTCAGCCTCCCGGCGCGATGCGCTCGGAGTGGGCCGCCGTGGCCGCGCTTTCCGCCGGCATCCAGGATTTCACCACCTTCCTGCGCTCGTTCCGCAACAAGATCCTGCCGGACGGCACGCTCGACGATCGCGCTTCCCCCGAGTTGAGCCGCGTTCGCCGCGAGATCGAGAAGCAGAAGCGCCAGATCCAAGACTCGCTGCGCGGCTACCTGCGGAAGCTCGCCGAAGGCGGCACTGTGCAGGACGAACTGATCACTATCCGCGGCGAGCGATTTGTCATCCCGGTCAAAGTCGAGCAGAAGCGCCGCGTGCAGGGCGTGGTCCACGGCGCCAGTTCCAGCGGACAGACCGTGTTTGTCGAGCCGCTCGAAACCATCGAGCAGAATAACGAACTGGTCCGCCTGCTGGATGAAGAACAGGCCGAGGTCCATCGCGTCCTTCTGGAGATGACGCGCCAAATCGGAGAAAACGCCGACGCAATCCTGGCCGCCGCTGACGTCCTCGCCGAACTGGAGCTCCAGTTCGCCAAAGCCCGCTTCGCCGAAGACTACAACTGCGTAGCGGTGACGTTGTCCGGGGAGGGGCAAGACCCACGTAGGGACGGACGCATTCGTCCGTCCGGGGCGAGCGAAGGTCGCTTGCTTCTCCACCGCGCAAGACACCCTCTGCTAGAGCGCAACCTGAAATTAAAGACGGCGAAGATCGTCCCCATCACCATCGAGCTCGAAGGCGACCACCGTCAACTAGTAATCACCGGCCCCAACACCGGCGGCAAAACCGTCTCCCTCAAAACACTAGGTCTGCTGGCCCTGATGGCGCAGTCCGGCATCCCCGTCCCCGCGGACCGCGCCGACATGCCGGTTTTCGACGCCGTCTTAGCCGACATCGGCGACTATCAATCGATCGAGCAGAATCTCTCGACGTTTTCCGCTCACGTCACGAATATCGACTTCATCTCGCGCACCGCAACCGCCAATTCGCTGGTCCTGCTCGACGAACTCGGCTCCGCAACCGATCCCGAAGAAGGCGCTGCGTTGGCGGTTGCCATCGCCGAGCATTTTCGCAAGGTCGGATGCATGAGCGTGATCTCAACGCACCACACTTCGCTCAAAGTTTATGGCGCGAATACAGCAGGAGTGATCAACGCCTCGGTCGGCTTCGACGAGGCCACGCTGCAGCCGACTTTCGAACTGAAGATCGGAGTTCCCGGAGCCTCAGCCGGAATCAACATCGCGCAACGTCTCGGGCTGAATCCCGCCATTATCACTTCCGCGCGTTCGCGCCTGGGCTCGCAAACTCAAGACGTCGCGCGCTTCCTGGACCGTCTGCACGCCGATCTTCGCGATCTGGACGCCGAACGCTTGCGCATGAAAGCGCGCGAGCAGGAACTGGAGCGCGAAAAGCAGCACCTGGCCAACGAAGGCCGCAAAGAACAGCAAGCCAAAATTCGCGAGATGGAGGCGAAGCTTGAAACTCTCTTCCGCGACTTCGAATACCAAGCGCGAGAGGCCGTGAACGCAGTGCAGGACCGCGCTGCCCAGCAGAAGTTATCGAAAGACGCCGAACGCCGCATCGCCAAAATGCGCCGCGAATTCCGCGAGCAGTTCGATGCGACCGTGGTAGCGCACTCGACCGGCGCCGATCGCGGAGACCCCAACGCCCAGCCCAGCCTGGTCAAGCACGTCTCTGAAGGCGATACTGTCAAACTCAAATCGATGGGCCGCGCTGCGGTCATCAAGAAGAAAATTGGCGACAATCATTTCGATGTCGAGATCGGCTCGATGAAAATGCGCATCGCCCGCGAAGACATCGCCGAGGTGCTGACAAACGCTCTGGCGCGCACCTCCGAGTCGCCGGTGCAGGCTGCTCGCTCCCGTGGCATCAGCGTCTCGCTGCAAAACGAATCGAGCGGCCTCAACATGCCCTCCGAAATCAACGTCATCGGTCGCACCGTGGACGAAGCCACCAGCGAAGTCGAAAAATTCGTGGATCGCGCCTTCCTGGCCGGAATGCCGCGAGTCCGCATCGTCCACGGCAGCGGCATGGGCATCCTGCGCAAAGCCCTGCGCCAGTATCTGCAGAAACATCCGCATGTGGAGTCGGTTACCGAACCACCCATCAACGAGGGCGGCGGCGGAGCGACCGTTGTCGAGTTGCGGGTCTGACGAGATCGGGCGATCTGACTATCGAGTCATCGGGCGACCGAGAACCACATAAGCTCTTCTGCGAACGTCTCTTTTCGTTCCGAATCCCTGGCTGTGTAGCAGTCGGATCCGGTTACCCCCCTCCCCCCGGTCTTTTGGAATCAAAGACTTAGGGTGGAGCCCCCGCCAGATCTTTGAGTTTAAAGGACTTGCGGGTAAAATATTTATAAATCAATGACTTACGAGATCCGTTCCCCTTCGACTGGCTCAGGGTCAGGATTTCGGCAACGGGCTCCCGCTTCGCTCACGCCCGCTAGACGCCTCAACTTACGTTGTCAAAGATCGCTGGAAATGGGTTTGGGGCAGTTTCGAGGTCCGTCGTGGTTGACGGATACCAATCGGAACTGCCCCAATCAGATCTCTATCGTTGCGCACGATCGGTCTTAAGTCAATGGATTTTGGTAGTGGGATAAGAGTATGTTGATAAGAAATTCCGCTCTTGCTATATCCAAAACGACGGATCGCGCTGAAGGCAAACACTGCCTGCCCGAATTCGTGCAGTTAAATGCCCTTTGGAGCATCGCACGACTCCGTGTTTTCCTCTCTCGAACCATTCAGCAGGCGCGAAGACACTTTGCAGTAAAGATGGGCCTGATAGAAGGATATAAACTGGAGCTCCACAGTCTGGTTCGCCGCATCGCGCTTCGATCCGAAAAATCGCGAGAGTCTTTTCTGCTTCACCTGGGTCCAGTCTTTCACTTAGGCCCGACTGGACTTCCTGAAGAGTGTATTCGTATGCGTGGTTGCACTCGCGACATAGAAAATTTCGCGGCCTCCCGTCCATGGGCCACAGCAATAGAGTGGGAGGTGTTTCGCGATGGATGGGAAGCGGGAGCTCGATGGAATCAAAACAACCGTTGTATTTGCACTTCAGCCAATACGGTTTCTTCATTGAGTGCTCCTAGCTTTGCAGGAAGTGCAGCGCCAGTCTTGAATTCGGCGCTTGCCGACATATCCGAACCGCCGCGCGGTTCCGTGTTCGCATCTGGTGCAGGTCATGGCTTTTCTCCGCTTGATTTCTGCGGGGATAGGCCTCAAAATCTATTTGGGTTTAGATCGTGGCTAACCCCGCGATTTGGATTAGCCTGCCGGCTGCTCTAACAGGCGACAGGGCCGTTTCTTGCTACTCAGCTATGTGGTGGAGGCCGCGTCATCGGTTTCTACCTCGCTTTCTGAAACGCTCCGTGTTCTCAGCGCGGAGCGTTCCGTATTTAAGACAACTCTCTCGGCGGCTTAGGCGCTCTGCTTATAGGCCGAATCCCTCGCGGCCCCTTCTTCCAACGGAATGTGTCTCTCCCGTTGACGTTGCCAGCGGCCTCCAGTTCTCCTTTTTCGTGAAGCCGCTTGATAACGGTGTGGATGGATGCAAGCAAGTTTCCCCACCGTCCGCCATATCCCATGCTTTCCATCTTCGCGCGAACATCGTGAGCGGACATGCCGCCGAGGGTTCCCGACTCATCCTCGGTCTTGAATGCCATTCGGATCGCGTCCGTCAGACCGAGCGCATCTTCCTCGATGAATTCAGGTTCGTTGCAGAGCTTCGCGAGAGCCGCAATCGTTTGCCTCAGTTCGACAATATCGCGCTCCGCTTCCATGGCCTGTTCCTGAGCCACAGCAAGCGCATGGGTTCTGTCGGCAAGGTCTTTCTTGGCTTTTTCGAGTGCCTCTTTGTAAGTCGTTATGTCCATATTGGTTAGGGGGATGATACCATGGTTACGAACAATGTCAAAAACAATGTGACAACATCCGGTACAAAATGGAACGAGGCGCTAGCTGACGCCCACATCGGCCTTGAGAAGGCTTAGAAAGATGTCCTGGAATGGAAGGAACAATCGCGGTCATCCGGGGAAAAAATTAAGCGTGGTGCGGCTTGGCTTGGAGAATCAGCAACACGGAATTAGCCCACTACCTGGATTTTCGCTACAGTTGTTTTGTGATGAAAAAGTTACCCGTCAAATTGCGGGAGTGACGATCCAGCAGCGTCTTGACGAGTTGTGCTCGCCTTGGACGGGCGAGGACGCCCGTCTCTCCACTACTCGAAAACCCCCTACTGCTACCAGACGCTCGTATTCCAGCGGATTTCCTGAGGTAGCTTGCTCATCTTCAGCGGTTGCCGAGGCAGATGACCGTTCGCGCACGCGGCGCTATGCTGCTTCCATTGAGCGGCAACGTGCGTTGCAAAACCATCGGGGATGGTGTCGCGTTTCACTGGTGCAAACACTGCTAAGGGAGTTTCGCAGCCTGTTTTTTCGCATTCGAGAGTTACGACGAAAGCAATCAGATCATCGGGGTTTCTTGATCGATCCTTCGAATCGAGCGGCAGGAGAGCCTTCGGCACCTCAGCACGCGATAGATTGTGGCAGCCAGGACATGCGTAATTTATGTAAACTCCGCCCTCATACTTCGCCGGTGGATTTTGAGTCATTCGCTGCAGCACAGGTTTGGGGTGATTGCTGGATTTCCCGCAGCATGGGCAATTGACCTGTTGCATGATGAGCACGGCTGATTTACCTCGCAACCATAATGGTGCCTGTGACGAAGGCTGGGATCGGCCCGAAAGCGCCGCGCGCCACGAATTATACCTAAGGTTGTGAACAGGCAAGCACCGGTCTTCCACACCTTTCCCACAGCAATCCCGACCTGCTCTATTCCCCTCAGCCCCTCCACCCCTCATAATCACTCTGGGACGCGTGTGCGCCGTTAATGGATTCGACTTTGACCTCTTCCGACAACTTTAAGGAGACGCTTAAGCAGCAGGCGGATATCGTCCGCATTGTGGGCGACTACGTCAAGCTGAAGAAGGCTGGAGCGCAGAACTTCTCGGGGCTGTGTCCGTTTCATGCCGAGAAGACGGCTTCGTTCTCGGTGCATGCCACGCGGCAGTTTTATCACTGCTTTGGCTGCGGAGAATCGGGGGATGTTTTTACCTTTGTGCAGAAGGTCGAGAACATCACTTTCCCGGAAGCCGTCCGGCTGATTGCTCAGAAGCTGGGCGTGCCCATGCCCAAGGTCAGCTTTTCCAGCCCGGCGGAAGCGCACGACGCTCAGGTTCGCATGGCTTTGCTCGACGTGCATGTGCGCGCCGCCGCGTTTTTTCAGGAATGTTTGCGGCGTCCGGAGGGGGCGAATGCCCGTGAGTACCTCAAGGGGCGCGGGCTGGATGCGGAGACCATTGCCCGCTTTCGTATTGGATATGCGCCTGATTCTGGCTTTTTGCTTCGGGATGCTTTGCGGCGGGAATTTGATGAAGAGTTATTGCGGGAGAGCGGGCTGTTTTCGTGGAAGGAAAGCGGCCAGCCGTCAGCACTCAGCACTCAGCCACAGCAGGTCCTTCGCTCCGCTCAGGATGACAATTCGGTTGAGGGATCGGGCGCGAATGGCGAACAGCGAACAGCGGACAGCGCGGGCTTCGAGCCAAAGGCCAAAAGCCAAGAGCCAAAAGCCGCACCCGCCATTTATTCCAAATTCCGCAATCGAGTAATGTTCCCCATCTGTAATGAACAGGGCAAGGTGATTGCCTTCACGGGGCGCACTCTTTCCACGGATGAAAAGGCAGGGCCGAAGTATCTGAACTCTCCGGAGACTCCGATTTACTCGAAATCGCGGGTGCTGTTCAATCTGGACAATGCGAAAGAAGCGATTCGCAAGCTTGAGTACTCGATCCTGGTGGAAGGGCAGATGGATTGCATTTCGGTGTACGCGGCTGGCTTCCACAATGTGATTGCGAGTTCGGGCACGGCGTTCACCGAGCTGCAGGCAAAATTGCTTGGGCGATTCTCGAAGAATGTGGTGGTCAACTTCGATCCCGACACGGCCGGAGCCCGCGCTACGGAGCGGACGCTTGGGTTGCTGGTGGAGGAAGAATTCAACATTCGCGTGCTCACGCTGGAGACTGGATTCGATCCCGATCTGTACATCCGGCGCAAGGGCAAAGACGCCTATGGCGCGGCGCTCAAGAACTCGCAGAAATATTTTGATTATCTGATTGATCGCGCTCGCGCCCAGTTTCCGGCGCGGAACGCCGACAGCAAGGTTAAGGCCGTCAATCATCTGCTCCCGCACATTCAGCGGGTGCCAAACCGGATCGTGCGTGATGAACTGGCGCTCGAGATATCGCAGAAGCTGGGAATTGATTCCGCGGTGCTGCGCCAGGAATTGAAACATGCGGCGACCACTCGCTCCACGACCGAGGTCAAGGCTCCGGCAGAGGCGCAAGTCACGGGCGCGGAACGCGTCCTGATCCGGGCGCTGGCTTCGGCTACGCAAATGCAGGCCAGCGGCGCGCGGAGTTCGTCTCGCGACGGGGCGGAGGAGGAATTCGATCCGGCCCGGCAGGCGCAGTTTGCCCTGCAGTCAGAGCATCTGTATGAAGGCCTGGCCTCGCAGTCGTTGATCGAGGCTCTGCTGGAAGCTGGCACCGAAACCGCGGACGCGATGGCGCTGCCGAAGACCGAAGAAGATCGGCGGCTGTTGGCTTCGATCCTGATGTCGGAAGAAGAAGAGTTGACGCCTGAGACGGTGGAAGGCGCGGTGCGGGCTTTGCGGAGGATTTATCTGCAGCGGCGTGGCGGGGAAGCGCAGCGAGCCGTAGAGCGCCCGGGGCTCTCGAAAGAGGAAAAACACGCGCTTTTGCAGGAGAAAGTTCGCTTGAAGCTGGCCAAGCGGGATCCGAGCGGGGCGGGCGCGGATGGCAAAGCATCCTAAATTGGAACGAAACCAGGCCGAGCGACATCTAAAGAGTTAGCGGAAAAAGAGATACGGGCGGCAGCGGGCGATCGGCAAACTAACGCAAACTTCAAGTTGCGGCGGCTGGAACCGTCGGCGTGCTATACTTTTAGGGTTTGTGCGCCTCGCGCACAACTCCGTCACAACTCCCACCGCTGAAGAGTTGGCGTCCGCGTACCGGCGAACGCCTTGAGGATAATCTGTTTTGGCACTTGATGACAAGTACGACGACATAAAAAAGCTGATCGACGCAGGCAAAGAGAAGGGATATCTGACCTATGATCAGGTCAACGACCTTATCCCGCACGATGTGCACTCTCCTGAAGACCTGGAAGATCTGCTAACCACGATCGGGACCCAGGGAATCGATGTACTCGAAAGCTCGAAAGGGCCGACGACCGATCTGGAAAAAAAATTCGAAGAAGTGGATGAGGCTTCGGAGGACGTCGAACTCGACCTAACCCCCGGAGCTCTGGAAAAAACCAATGACCCTGTCCGCATGTATCTGCGCGAGATGGGGACTGTTCCCTTGCTCACGCGCGAAGGCGAAGTTGAAATCGCTAAGCGCATCGAGCGTGGGCAAAACCGCGTTCTGAAGGCGCTATCGCGCTCGCCGATTGTAATTCGTGAACTCCTCGCTTTGGGCGAGGACCTCGAGAAGGGCGTCCGCTCCATCAAAGAGCTGGTTACGTTCGACGAAGAGGAAATCACGGAAGAGATCGTAGAGAAGCGCCTGAAGGAATTCCTCGCCAAGATCGCCACGCTCGACAAGCTTTACAAAAAGGTGGCGCCGCTCCAGGAAAAACTGGCGGCGGTGAACTTGAAAAAGCGGCCGCGCGACCATCGCCGGTACCGCTTCCACCTGGCGCACGCGATTGTGCGCACCTCGATCGCAGTCCGGAAACTCGGCTTCACCAACAACGAACGTAAGCGCCTGATTGACCGCGTGAACCGCACGGTTGACGGGATGCGCTCGCTCGACCGGCAGATCCAGAATTTGGAGAAGCGGGCCGAGGCGACGCGCAGCGAAGAACAGCGCAAGGAATACAAGAAGCAGTCGCGCGCGGTCCGCGGAGAGCTGGAAAAGCTCGAAGTGGAAGCGGGCCTGTTGTTCCAGGAACTCAAGCGCACACAGCGCGAGATCATCCAGGGCGACATGGACGCGGAGCACGCCAAGCGCGAGCTGATTGAAGCGAACTTGCGCCTGGTGGTCTCGATTGCCAAGAAATACACCAACCGTGGATTGCAGTTCCTCGACCTGATTCAGGAAGGCAACATCGGCCTGATGAAGGCGGTGGACAAGTTCGAATACCGCCGCGGGTATAAGTTTTCGACTTATGCCACGTGGTGGATTCGGCAGGCAATTACTCGTGCGATTGCCGATCAAGCGCGTACGATTCGTATCCCGGTGCACATGATCGAAACCATCAACAAGCTGATCCGCACTTCGCGGCAACTGGTGCAGGAACTGGGACGCGAACCTACGTCGGAAGAAATCGCCAAGCGGATGGATATTCCGGTGGCGAAAGTGCGCAAGGTCCTGAAGATTGCGCAGGAGCCGATCTCCCTCGAAACGCCGATTGGCGAAGAAGAAGATTCGCATCTGGGCGACTTCATCGAAGATCGTGCTGTAGTTTCGCCGGCCGAAGCGGTCATCAACGTCAACCTCAAAGACCAGACTTCGCAGGTGCTGCGTACGCTGACACCGCGCGAAGAAAAGGTCATCAAGATGCGCTTTGGGCTGGAAGATGGCTCCGAGCACACGCTTGAAGAAGTCGGCCAATCCTTCGCCGTCACACGCGAGCGTATTCGGCAGATTGAGGCTAAGGCGCTGCGGAAACTGCGGCATCCATCGCGCTCGCGGAAGCTG
>CAVWAN010000057.1:0-37601 GCA_963752985.1 uncultured Acidobacteriaceae bacterium | reverse complement strand
GACCGGCGAGCGGCCGGCTACTGCTTAGGAGCAGTTCCCGGTTCTCAGTTCTCGGAAGGCGGCCGACCGGCCGCCTTTCTTTTGTTGGTTCAATCTTCAGTTCTCCGCTACACTGTCGGGTTCCCGGAGAACTTCATGAATATCTTGCGCCGCTCTGCCGCCGCTTCGACTCTTAGTTGCGTCATTATTCTTTTTTCCAACATTCTTTGTTCCAACCTGGTTTTGGCGGACGAGAAGAAAGCTGAAGCCGCTAAGCCCTTTGACCTGACTTGGGGAGTCAAGATTCCCATGCGGGACGGAGTCCGACTGAATGCCACGGTCTATCGTCCGCACGAACAAAAAGACCCGTTGCCGGTGATTTTCGAGCTGACACCCTACATCAGCGACAGCTACCACGAGCGCGGGTCCTACTTCGCGCAACACGGCTACGTGTTTGCGATTGTGGATGCGCGCGGCCGGGGAAGCTCGGAAGGCAAGTTCGATCCTTTCTTTAACGAGCCGCGAGACGGCTTTGACATCGTGGAATGGCTGGCCAAGCAGCCCTGGTCGAACGGCAAGATCACGATGTGGGGCGGCTCTTATGCAGGCTTCGATCAGTGGATGACGCTGCGTGAGGCCCCACCGCATCTGGTAACCATTGTTCCCGCGGCGGCGGCTCACGTCGGCGTGGATTTTCCGGCATTTCACAACGTCTACCCGTCCTACATCGTGCAATGGCTGACTTTCACCAGCGGCGCTACGGGCAATGCAAATCTATTTGGCGATTCCGCTTTCTGGACCGAAAAATTTGGCGAGATGTACCTCGGACATCTTCCCTTCCGCGATCTGGACAAGATTGTCGGCAACCAGGCCACGGTTTTTCAGCAGTGGCTGCAGCATCCCGAAGTCGACGCTTACTACCAGCAGCTTGAAATCACGCCGGCGCAATATCAGCGGATTCACCTTCCTATCCTGACCATCACCGGCAGCTATGACGGTGACCAGACCGGCGCGTTGTCTTACTACCGCGAGCACATGAAGTACGGGAATGAAGACGCGAAGCAGCGGCATTACCTGATCATCGGCCCGTGGGACCACGCGGGTACGCGCACGCCCAAGAAAGACGTAGGCGGGCTGACCTTCGGCGAGAGCAGCGTGCTGGATATGGGCAAGCTACATACCGACTGGTATGACTGGACCCTCAAGGGTGGCAGCAAGCCTGAATTCCTGAAGAAGCGAGTCGCTTATTACGTGATGGGTACGGATGTGTGGAAGTATGCGGACTCCATCGACTCCGTTGCCAACTCCAAGCGCATTCTTTATCTCGACTCGCCAGACGGACACGCCAGCGATGTTTTCCATTCGGGCGTGCTATCGGACAACAAGCCGCACTCTTTGAAGCCGGATCAGTACGTCTATGACCCGCTGGATACGCGGCTCAGCGAGCTCGATGCGGCTGAGAATCCCAACTACCTCATCGACCAGCGGCCGGCGCTTGCGCTCTACGGCAATGGGGTGATTTATCAGAGCGAGCCGTTCGCCAAAGACACCGAGATCAGCGGATGGCCAAAGCTGGTAGCGTGGATCGGCATGGATGTGCCGGATACGGATTTCGAAGTCTCGATTTCCGAGATCAAGGCGGACGGCAGCTCGGTGCATCTCTCTGACGATTTGATGAGGGCTCGTTACCGCGAATCTACAAGCGCGCCGAAGCTGGTGAAGCCAGGAGCCATCGAGCGCTACGAATTCTCCGGATTCACGTGGTTTTCGCGGCGCATTGGCAAGGGAAGCCGGATTCGAATCGTGCTGGATTCGCCCAACTCCCGGAATTTGGAGAAGAACTACAACAGCGGCGGAGTGGTCGCCGATGAAACCGTGAAAGACGCGCGCACCGCCCACATCAGCGTGTATCACGACGCGGAGCACGCGAGCTTCCTGGAATTGCCGGTCACGGAATGATGGCGGATGCTTAGCACCTGGAGATGGTGGGAACCGCACTGATTCCGGGTTCTCCAGAAGAAGATTACGTCACAGCCCGAACGGTCGAGACAGGTGTAAAATCATCCGTTTTTCGCAACCAAGAAGAGAACTTCGGATACCAACTTCTCCCGTGTTCCACTGGCTGTGGAGGGACTCTTCATGCAGACTCGCGGACTCATCGCTTTGGCCCGGGTTTCTCTGGGGCTGATTTGTCTCACGTTCCTCACGGCGTGTGGCAGCAGTAGCAGTTCACATGTTTTGCCGTCCACGCCAGTGTTCACGAGTGTGCCAGCAACGGCGGCGACCCAGGATGTTGTCTATACCTATCAACTTGCCGCGGTAGACCCCGCCGGCGGAGCTGTCACTTTTTCTCTGACCGCGTCTCCCACGGGTGCGGCGCTCAGCGGAAACAGCGTTACCTGGACTCCCACCGCCGCGCAATCACGGATGTCGAACAGCTTCACGGCGACGGCGACCACCGCGTCAGGAGGCACGGCCCAGCAATCCTGGAACGTCACACCCGGCGGCACGATTACCGTGAACTGGGTCAACACCTACTGGACGGCAAATGGCCAAGTGCAGGTTCCGGAACCGCCCAACGAGGCTCTTAATATTTCTGCCCTCGTGACCAACCCCGACGGCTCCATCACCGTGGAGAAGAGTTCGGCGACTTCTCCCGGAGTTTTCAGCATTCCCAACGTTCCGGGAGGTTATTACTGGCTCAGCATCGCTGGCGGTGTGTACTGGACGAGCACGAGCACCTTCGACGCCGGCCACAATTACGCGGGTCCCCAGGCACCGCCCCTAACTACTACTTCGCAGACCACCACATTCGAGCTCAACCTGTCGGGCCTGGAATCCGTCCCGGAAACCAGCGAAGTTGAGGTTTCCTTTCCGATACCGTTGAGCCCGGGGGGTGTGGTTTTCGTCAGTGCCAACTCGACCACCCTCACAGGGGTTGGCTTCGGGTTCGGAGGCGACATCGACTGGTCGAAGATCGACAGCGTTCTTCTGCGGCAGTACGTGCCCACCCCTCTCGGCGCACTCAACAACAGCGTGCTGGGGAGCGCTTTGGCTGCAACCGGTCTTTCACTGACCGATGGGGCGACCAACACGCTCACGGAAAGTCTTCAAACCAGCCCACTAGCTTCTTTCGACGTGAATGTACTGGGTGCGTCGCAGTGGGCGCCTCTATTCGCCAATGCCTCGCCGGTGACTCCGACCGCGTATTCTTCGGCGCTGTCGGTTTCAGCGCAGCCCTACGTCGCCGGGGTCAATGCTGGAGGTTTGTCGGTGACGCTGGCTGCCACTGCGCAACTGCCTGGGCCGCCGCCGTTTCTTCTTGGCGGCACCTTCGCCTGCGATGCGCCGGGCTTTGTCGTAAACGCCAAGCCCGCTCAGTCGGCGATCACCACCGACCAGGACTTCGGCACCCTGCAATACGCCGACCCCTTCGATTCCACCTGGACGCGTTCTCTCTACCTTTGCCAGGAGTACTCCGTGGCGATTCCTGCAGGATCCAGCGCAACGGCGAACTTCGCTTTGGTCAATGGTGTGAACGTCCCCGTGTCCTCCACTCCACCATCGCTCGCGCCCCTGGTTTCGCCGGTGCTGACCCCAACCATCAACGGCGCCAGCTTCTTCACCGCCGCCACGCTGAATACGACCACCGTTCCCTTGAGTTGGACCGCACCCGCCACCGGGACCCCCTATGGCTATGTGGTTCGCGTGTATGTGCAGACCACATCGGCCACCGGTGTCCCAACCTATTCAGCGGCCGGAAGCTTTAACGCTGCCCAGACTTCGATCACGCTCCCGCCGCTCTCGGGAGGCAATACCTACGTCTTCGCTATCGAGGCCGTCGCCGACGGAACCGCCAAGATGGAGACCGGCCCGTTCCGGTCGACGCTGCCTACCGGCTTCGCGACCGTTGTGTCCGCCCCCATTACCGTCAGTTCCGGAGCGCTAGCGCCTGTGATTCATGGCGATCGCCGCGTCATCACGCGGCTTTCGCAAGCTCAACCCGGCGTCACGCAGCACTGACGGGAGCAGTTCCAGAAAGTGATAATCGGTGCAGCCGGCCGCGGTTTGCGGCGTTGGGCGTGCGATACTTGTATCCATTGTGAATCTGACTCTCAATTCTAAAGTGGCTCTTATTACCGGTGGATCGCGCGGGATTGGCGCGGCGACGGTGCGGATGTTTGCGGCCGCGGGCGCGAAAGTTGTCTTCAATTATCAAGTGGCGAAGGCGCAGGCGGAAGATCTGGTGCGCGAATGTGGCGCGGCCAACTGTCGCGCGGTGCAAAGCGATCTTTCGACCACGGAGGCGGCTCAGAAGTTGGTGTCGTCCGCGATCTCGGCCTTCGGGCGCCTCGACATTCTAGTCGCGAATCATGGCATCTGGCCGCCCGAGGACGCGCCCATTGACCGCATGTCCGATGAGCAATGGCATCGCACGATTGCGGTGAATCTGGATAGCGTGTTTTCACTCGTCAAACATTCGGTCGGGCAGATGAAGAAGCAGGGTGGGGGGCATATCGTGCTGGTCAGTTCCACGGCCGGGCAGCGCGGCGAGGCTTTCCACTGCGACTATGCGGCCTCGAAAGGCGCGCTGGTCAGCATGGTGAAAGGACTTTCGACCGAACTGGCGCCGGACCACATCCATGTCAACTGCGTGGCTCCAGGATGGGTGGATACGGATATGTCGACGGCGGCGCTGAACCATCCGCCAACCCGGGAAAAGGTTTTTCGAGCCATCCCGATGGGACGCGTGGGAACACCAGACGAGATCGCGGGGCCGATCTTGTTTCTGTGTACACCCTATGCTGGATTCATCACGGGCGAGGTTTTCAACGTGAACGGCGGGGCGGTGCTTGTGGGTTAGGAGCGTGTTCCATGAAACGCGCTTGGTTTCACTGCTTGGTTATCGGCGTTCTGCTTGCTGCGCTGGCTAAGGCTCGCAGTTCTGGCGCGACCGACAACACGCCCGGCCCGGAACACGGCATCATCGTCAGCAATACCTACGCCAACGAGTTTCTCGGCTTCTGGTTTCTGATACCCGATGGGTGGCAAGTGAACCGTGAGAGCGTCGGAGCAGAACGAGAAGGAGAGGCCAAACGGATTACCAGTGGCGGCCTGGAGTTGCTCGTCATTGATCGAGGGGACCGGAAACACGGTGGCAGTCGAATCGTGATCAGCGCCATGGACGCCACTGGTTACTCCTCGGGAACCCCAGCGTTTGCGTCCAATTTTGTTCGAGCGCCGATAGACGCAACTGGTGGAGAAGTACTTCGCGAGGCATTTCCTGTAGATTTCGCGGGGCAGCATTTCTTTCGAGCAGATTACAGGCAGGATTTCAAGGGCGGTTCACAGTGGGGGGCTTTCGTTTGCACAAAGTTCAACGGCTATTTCATTGGCTGGACGTTTGTCACTTATTCCGCCGAGGAACTGGAAGGCCTTGTGAACTCGCTGCAGCGGCTCTCTTTTCGAGATCAGCCGGTTCCGATAGCGGGAATCATCAGCAGCCATCCCTCCTTAGGTGCGGCGCGTCCCCAGCGCATTCGAGTGTCCACGCGTGTTTCAGAGAACCTACTGATCAAGCGAGTGGAACCGCAATATCCCGGTGATGCGACCCGCATTCAAGGACAGGTTGTTCTCAAAGCCCTGATCGACAAGAACGGGGACGTTGAGAATCTTACAGTGGTTACCGGCCATCCCATGCTTATCCCGGCCGCCATTGAGGCAGTCAAGCAATGGAAATACAGGCCCTATTTGCTTAACGGTCAAACGGTGGAAATGGAGACGCAGATCACCGTGACGTTCCCAGGATCCGGGCATTAGTCCTTTAATGAGGGGCCTTGGCGGACGGACGAATGCGTCCGTCGCTACGTGGTCCGGTACAGCTAAAATCGTTCCAGATGCTTCTAACCAGTAGAATGTCGATTCGCTCTTTTTCCATTTTGCTGCTGTCGGGACTGGCGTTTGCCCAGGCTGGACAAGCACCGCCGCCGCGGGCTCTGCTGACGGGCCAGTCCGGCGCGCCCGTCAACCTCAACGACTCCGACAATGCGCGCAAGGCGCGGGCGGTGCTGGACCAGACGGTCCAGACACTGGGAGGGCAAGCCTATCTCACCTATGAAAACAGGAGCGAGACGGGCCGCTACTATCCGCTTTATCACGGGCATACCAACAGCACCGGGATTCCCTACAACTACTACGTGCAATATCCGGACAGGGACCGGTTCGAAGTCCTCCGCTTGAAAGACATTCATGTCATACCAGGGCAAATTGACATCGGCGGCATCAAGTCCAAGAAGGTCGACCTTGTCCTGATTCACAACGGCGACAAAGGATACGAGACGACGTACAAAGGGACGTCGGCACAGGACAAGCTTGATTTGGAGAACTATCTCCGGCGCCGCCAGCACTCGCTGGAATGGGTGTTTCGCAAGTGGATCCGGGATCCGAATGTGGCTTGGTTCTACGAGGGGCAGTCGGTCGTCGGGGGCAAGGAATGCGAAGGGGTCACGCTGCTCAACAGCCAGAATGATTCGGTGAGCGTTTACCTCGACCTGAATACGCACTATCCGGTCAAGATCAGTTATTCGTGGCGCGATCCGAAGGACAAACAGAAGAATGACGAAGACGAGGTCTACGATAGTTACAAACTGGTACAGGGAATCTGGACGCCCCACTCCATTACCCGTTATTTCAACGGAGAGACATCGCAACAGCGCTTCATCAACACTGCCAGCTACAACTTGAAGCTTGCGGATTCGATGTTCGAAGCGGCTGTGACGTACGATCCCGAGAAGCCGCTGAAGAAGAAGTAGGGCTGCGTCCCTACGCCGCGCTGCGCTTCACAGAGAAGCATCGGCCAGATGGGCAATTCGTCGAACGTGGATTTTCTTTTCGCGCTTGCGGGTCTGGGCGATATCATAGGCCGCTTGCATACGCATGAGCGTATCCATATTCACTCCAAAGGCTTTCTCAATGCGGAGCGCCATGTCGCCGGAGAGGTCGGCCTTGCCGTTGAGCAGGCTGGACAGCGCGGGCCGGGAGACCCGAAGCGCGATAGCCGCCGCCGTTACCGAAAGGCCCGCCGGCTGAATGATTTCTGTCCGGATAAAATCTCCGGGATGGGGCGGGTTCTTCATAGACATAGCATTACTCCTGAGTTCCTAGTGGTAGTCTTCCAAGTTCACTTCGTAGATTTCGCGCTCTCCGATGTCGATGCTGAACGTCAAACGGCGGTTGCGAGTAACGCTGAGGCTCCATGTTCCCTTGCGGTCACCGGTTAACGTATGCACCTTGCCACCCTGGAAGCGAACGTAATTCCTCGGGGTCTTGCATGTTATCGAGAAACGCGAGCATTTTTCGGAGCTTGTGTACCGAATCCGGCGGAACGCCTCTCGCGACGTCATCCGCGTAAAGTGCCTTCAGCCCTTTGTGGACGAAGCTCCGGATCTTCACTTCCAGACTGTAGCCTGTAGCTTAACACTTGTCAATGCGGAAGGCCAGTGTGTCCCTCGCCCATCGAGCGATGGCGTGAGGAACGACGAAAACCAGCGGCCAGTTCGGAAAAGACAGCCAAGTTCCCTTCTCGACACACCCCAACATCTATAACTGCTTAAGCAACTTAGCTCTTGTCAGGGTGCCAGAGCCACGGAGTGTGGTTCTTTTGCCACAGACAGAAATTTGCCAGTCGCGGTAAGCTGATACACAGCAAAAGACTTACAACATCTTCCTCTTGACGCACGAGCAAACAATTCGTGCCGCCGTGACCTGCACAGGAGTGGGACTTCACAGCGGCGCCCCGGTCAGCCTGCGGATTCTGCCCGCTGGTGCCGGAACGGGAATCGTATTCCGCCGCACCGATCTCGACGGCTTCGCCATCGAAGCCAGCGGACGCAATGTGGCCCGCGTCAGTTACGCCACCAGCTTGATGAAGAAGGGCGTACTGATCTCCACCACCGAGCACCTGCTTTCGGCATTTACCGGGGTCGGCATCGACAATGCCATCGTCGAACTGGACAATCTCGAGTTGCCCATTCTGGATGGCAGCGCCCGTCCGTTTGTCGAAATGATTCAGAAGGCCGGCATCCGGCGACAGCGCAAAGCGCGCACGTATCTCCGGATCGTGCGCGAGATCGAGTTGCGCGAGGGCGATAAATTTATTGCCGTGTATCCGGCGGACGTCTATTCGGTTTCATATTCCATCAATTTTCCTCACCCGCTCATCGGCAAGCAGAGCTTCTGCGTGCGGCTGACGAATGGCAGCTATCTGAAAGAGATTGCGCCGGCGCGCACTTTCGGATTTCTGCATGAAGCCGATGCCATGCGGCAGCAGGGGTTGATCCGCGGCGCCTCCACTGAGAATGCCATCGTGCTGAACCGCGAGGAAGTGCTGAACCCGCCGTTGCGTTTTCCCGACGAGTTTGTCCGCCACAAGGTGCTGGACCTGATCGGGGACTTGGCGCTGATCGGAAAACAGATACTGGGTTCGGTAGTGGCTGACCGCGCCGGCCACGCCATGCATACGGCGCTGGTGTCGCGCATCTTGCGCGACCGTTCGTACTGGGAAGAAACCGCGCTGGAAGAAGATGAGGGCAGGTTGCCAGCGCTCGCGTCGGTGGCCAGTCTGAGCGTCTAAGAGCAGTCGAGGTCTTAGGTCTTTGTTCTTCCTGAGACCTAAGACCTGACATCTGAGACCTTTCTTTTCTTCAGTCGGCGGGTTGGGGAGCATTCCACTCGTGAGCCGATCCGCGTTCTGCCAGCAGGCGCTGCAATTCGGCTTCGGCTTCGGCGCGGACGCGGGCGGCGAAAGCATTCGCGCTCTGCCGGTGCTCGGCGCCGAGCGCGGACAAGCGCACATGCAGATACGGCTGGTCCTCTTCCAGGCGGCGCAGCAAGCGCTGGGTTCTGGCGATTCTTTCTTCCAGTGTGATCATGAGGTCGGCGGAGACGCGGCAAGCCGCGTCTCTACAGTGCCACAGTGGTGGCCGAGCGCAAGTTACAAGCTGGATGCCGGGTGCGGTGGCGTTTTCTGGAAACGTCGCCGGGAAACAGCGAAGTGGCGAGAGGCCAAGCGATTGATTAGCGAAGTGCCGCGTAGCCTTGTATTCGTTTTGGTATTTCCTTTTGCAAGCGGTCGGTCAGCCATTTTTCAATCTGATATTGCGAGCTCTGTGGAACGTCAAGGAAGCGAATCCCAGCGTGGCCGGTTCCGTCAGCCCAGGCGATTTGGCCTTTCAGTTCGAGCGATGTGTTGACGCCGGAAAGCGTGAAGCGAAGCTGCACCGGCGCACCCTGGAGCAACTTGCCGACGACGCGGACGGCCATGCCTCCCTCGCTCAGATTGGTTGTCGTCGCTGACAGTTCCTGGCCGGGCCCCAGAACGATCCGCAAGGGGATCTCCACCGGATGCCGGTAGTACCGGCGCTGCTCCCGCAACATGAAATTGAGAGCTGCATTCAGACAGCGCGTGGCGTGCAGCGGGGTGAGCGGCTTCTGCAGAACGAAGTTGGCGCCGGATTGAAAGGCCTCCTGCGTGGTCGTCTTCCCATTCACCACCGCAAAGGCTACGGTACGGGCGTTACTTTGGGTCTGGCGCAGGCCCTGCAGAAGACCAACGCCGTCTTCCAGATCGTCGCAGTCGATAATGACCGCATCGTACTTGCGCTTCGCCAGCAGATCGTTTCCGGGCCTGGATTCCGCGCAAACCTGGACATCAACCGAGACGTTCTCCAGCGCAGGACGCAGCACGCCGAGCAAGTCGGCGTCTCCGCTGATCAGAAGAGAGTCCAGATTCATGACTTTTTCGATACTAGCGGTACCCGAGACGCGAGGAAAGTGACCTTGGTACTGGGGCTGGAGGGTCCGACAGCATAGCGGAAATCCGCGGCGTTCGGTGCTATCCAGGCCAGAAATGGCTTCGCTGCCGTCAGTTTTTGCTGGATTCTTGTGCCTTTCACCACGAAACTGTTTGGGTGGCCGAAACCGCTTATCTGTCGCTGGGATCGAACCTGGGAGATCGCGCGGCCAACCTGCGTGCGGCGGTCGCCCAATTAAGCGTTGCCGGCCGATTGCTGGCGGTTTCCGCACTGTATGAGACCCAACCAGTGGACGTTCCGGACCAGCCCTGGTTTCTGAACTGCGTAGCGGCCATCGAAACCGATCAAACGCCGAGAGAGCTGCTCCAGCTTGCGTTGCGGGTCGAGGCGGCCATGGGACGTCTTCGCATGCGTGACAAAGGGGCGCGCAACATCGATATCGACGTGGTGCTCTTTGGGGATTGCGTATTGGATGAGCCGGGCTTGAAGATTCCGCATCCCGCTATGCACCTGCGGCGGTTTGTTCTGGAACCGTTGGTCGAGATTGCTCCGGAGGCGCGTCATCCGGGACTCGGCAAAACTGCGCGAGAGCTGATGGCGGCGTTGCCAGGCGGGCAGACGGTCCGCAGGCTGTGAAACTGCATTACCCGACCGCGCGGGTCGCCGCCATAAATCTCAAGTCCCTTCCCTGTGCCCCTCCGTGACCTCTGTGGTAGAGACTTTCTTCAACCACAGAGGTCACAGGGGTCCACAGGGGAAGGCATTACGGAATCACGATCCGGTTCCCTGCCTCTTCCGGCCCAGCGATCGCCGATTGTCTCTCCGGGAACTGCGCCAACAGGAAATCGATAAACGCGCGTGACTTCGGTCTGCCCGATGTGCGTCCGAAGCCCAGGCGCAAGAGGAATACCAACGCCTTTAATACATCAGAATCCCGCAGCCGCATGTGGCTTGGTATTTCTCCAATATGCTGCTGCTCGGCCTCGCGAAATTCCCGGACCATGGTCTCAACCTCACGGGCGATGCTCTGGTGGGCCACGTTGGCGGTCGGCTGCTCGTAGATGAGGCTGGAGTTCACCAGCGTCTGATAGCTCTTGGCCAGCGAACCTACAGCCGTGATCAGGTCGCGGTCCAGGAGCGAGCGATCGGCGCGGGCGCTTTTGCCTAGAGCGAAGCTGATTCCCAGGATCAGGTGTTCGCGTTCGTGGAGGAACTGCTCCGTGATCTCAACCTCGGGAAACAGAGCCTCACGATCCTTTTTGGTCAGCTGCTCGTCGGTCGGCCGATCGTTGTGCGCCTTCACGTGCTCGCGCGCCTGCTGTAGATAAGGACAGTCGCTGGGGCAGTCGAGCGTCACCTCGCGCTGCTCGCCGCAGCACTGCGGACAGATTTTCCCGTGCACAGCCGGACAAAACCGCTTTTCTTTTCGTTCCTCACAGATCGCACAACTCAATTGCAGTTCCTCGGATTTGATTATTTCACGGAAAGGCCAGTCAAAGGCTCTACCACAGGGAGCACAGAGGGACACTGGGGAAACCGACCTTCCCTGTGTTCCTCTGTGCTCCCTGTGGTAAAGATTCTTACCGCAGAGGGAGCGACACCAGACCGGCAGCCAGTTCTGCACCGTCCCTGATGCAAATTGGAAAAGCTAATCGTCGCTATAACCGATTTCTATTTGTCTGGTTGCGCGCGAAGGATTAGCCTATCTAGTCATCCCCCGCAAACTCAATCTGATTCCTGGGCAAAGGATGAACAAGGAGAGCCATGTCAACTGAACTGAGGAATTTTCTAGCGATCCCCTACGACGAACTGGAAGAGATGAACCTGAAGGCGAAGAAGCAGCGCCTGGACCGCGTGGCTCCTCAAAAAATTCAGGAAGAGCGGCTGAAGTATCTGGCCGACGAGTCGCGTATCAAGGCCGTGACCGTGATGTTCAGCGACCTGGAAGGCCGTCTGCACATGCTCGACTATGACAAGAAATTCCTGCTGAAGAGTTACGACAACCTGACCTTTGACGGTTCGTCGATTCGCGGCTTCACGGCGCAGCGGGAGAGCGATCTGCGGCTAGGACTGGACTGGGCCGCTTTCTACTGGGGGCCGGCGGATGTGTTCGGACCGGGCAAGGTGCTCGTGTTTGGCGAGGTCATTGACAAGAACGGCGAGCCCTACACGGCGGACATCCGCAGCATGCTGAAGCTTTTTGCCAACGGGATGCACAAGAAGCACGGCTACACCCTTAACGCCGCCAACGAGATCGAGGGCTTTCTGTTCCAGGGGGCCGAGGCCGAGCGCACCTATCACCAGACGGGCAAGTTCGAGTATGTCAATACAGGAGGCTATTACCACTCGTTGCCGGGGGATCCGCTGCGCACGTTTATCGATACGACCGCCGAAGTACAGCGTGCCATGGGCTTCCAGAACGAGAAGGACCATCCGGAGGTCGCGCCTTCGCAGTTCGAAATCAACTACAGCTACGCTGAAGTGGTGGCTGCCGCCGATCACATCCAGCTCTACAAGCTGATCTGCCGCCAGGTGGCCCGCAATATGGGCTTGACCGCCAGCTTCTTGCCAAAGCCGGTGGTGGGCGTCAACGGCAGCGGCATGCACACCAATGTCTCGGTCAGCCAGAACGGCAAGAACCTGTTCTGGGACCCCAAGGGCGAGGAGAAGCTCAGCAAGCTCGGGTATGAGTTCCTAGACCGCTTGCTCACACACGGAAACGATCTTTGCCTGGTGTTCAATTCCAGCGTCAACGCGTATCGCCGTCTCGATCCGCACTTCGAGGCGCCCAACCAGCTCAAAGCGTCTGCGGTGGACCGTGGCGCCATGATCCGCATCCCGATCGGTAACGAGCGCAGCATGCGCACCGAGGTGCGTGCCGTCGCTCCCGACGCCAATCCCTACCTGGTGATGTACTCCATCTTCAAGACGGGGTTGGAAGGCGAGACGGCCAAGATCAAGAATCTGCGTTCGGCCGAACGCTACCTGCCCGACAATATCTACACGGCTATCGATAACTTCCGCAAAGCCGAATGGACAACAAAACTGCTCGGCGAAGACGTGAAAGGCCGCTACGCCGACCTGAAGGAAGCATCAGCCGATCGCTGCCCGCACCTGCTGGGCACGATTGTCAAGGCAGCCGAAGTGCAGTTCCACCACGAGGTATACAACCAGTTCCTGTGGAACCTGTTTTAGAGAACGCTTGCGTAGGGGCGGACACATTCGTCCGTCCCAGCCGAGCGCAGTTCGGCCTCCCGCTTTGCGCCCAAAAGGAATCGCCTTGGTAATATCCCTTCCGGGAACTATGGCCACCGACTTTTACTTGCGCTAATTGCTGTTCAGCGAGTTTCTAGTGCATCGACGCCGCATTGGTGAGGTTGGCGTTCAGATAGCGGCTCATCGCCAAGTCGATAATGGTGCCGATCATCTCCGTGTAGGAGAGTCCAGAGGACTTCGCAGCCATGGCAAATTCCTGCCGGCTCGCCAGCCACGGATTCGGATTCGCTTCGATCACATAGACATCGCCGTTCGGAGCCAGCCGCATGTCGATGCGGCCATAGTCGCGCAACTTCAGGGCGCGATACGCCGCCAGCGCCGTATCCTCCAGCCGTTTTCGGGTTGCTTCGTCGAGATCTTCCGCGATCTGCGACTTGGTCAGCTTGTAGGCTTCGGTATTTTTCTCAAACTTCACGTCGTAGCTGGCGATTTTGGGCGTGCCCTCGGGCAAGCGTGACAGATCAAGCTCGACCAGCGGCAGGACCTGCGCCCGCTCGTAGCTGCCCAGAATTGCCGCGTAAATTTCGCGGCCTTCGATGTATTCCTCAATCAGGGCCGGCGAGTCGAATTCATCCTGGATGTACTCGACGCGCTCCATCATTTCCTTAATGTTTTTCACGACCGAGCCGGCATCGATGCCGATCGATCCATCCTCCCATGCCGGTTTGACGATGAGCGGGAAAGAGATGTCGTGGGCATGTTCGGTGCGTCCGCGATAGGAAGTCGCGAAGAACGGAGTCTTGATGCCGTGAAATGCGAAGATTTTCTTGGCAATCGATTTGTCCTGGGACATGAAAATGGAATGCGGGCCTGCGCCCGTGTAGCGCAATCCCAGCAAGTCGACATACGCGACCACATTCATTTCCTTGGTGTCGTCACCATCGAAAGACTCGGTCAGGTTGAAGAGGAGGTCGGCATCGCAGCGCGAGAGCGAGTGCAAGGACTGCGGACGGCCGTCGAGCTCGAAGTAGGAGGGCTCGTGGCCCAGCTTCTGTATCGCTTCGAAGATTTCCTCGCGATCGGTCTTCTCTTTCTTGACCTTCTTCACTTTCTTGCGAGGCTTGCGGGCAGGAGCCCCCTCTTCCTTCTCCGCCGCCGCGACCGGATCTTCGTTCCACACGTCATACAGCAGCGCGATTTTCAGTCTTGCTCCGATCATGGTGTCTCCTCGGAAAGCAGTGGCCAGTGCCTCAAGGTCTCAGGTGTCAGGTCTTAGGTCTTAGGAAAATCTCTGGCCTCAATCGGGACCCGGTTTTCCTGAGACCTAAGACCTAAGACCTGACACCTGCTCTTCTACGGCTGAATAAATTTTCCTTTCGCTACGTATGTCATCACCAGTGCGGTGGCATAGGCCGTGACTTCGGCCAGATGCTCCGGGCTGCGCGTTTTGTCGGCGCGCAAGTCGAGTTCACCGGCGCGCTTTTCGATTGTGTCCAGCAACGTTTTGACCAGCGGACGCTGCGCCCCCGTCCACTGCGTAACTTTGTCAATCACCGCTTTGCGATGCTGGTGCAGAAATTCGTGGGCCGGCAGCGCCGTCTTTTTCCGCTTGGATACGGGAAAGATGTCGCGCAAATCCGTATCCGGCGTAAGCTCGGTGACCGCAACTTCTTCCCGCCCGTTCTGGTGATAAAACTCGGCGACTGTCGTTTCCATGTCATCGACCGTGATATCGGCTTGTCCGCGCCGCCGCGGAGGGTCGCTCTTCCCCAGCTTCCGCGCCAGCCGGTCCAGGTAGCGCAACTTCTCCATGGCACCCCAGCCGCGATAGCGCTTGCGCCAGTTCGAGCGCGGCGTTAGCCACACCGCAAACGTCTCGGCAAAATCTTCATCGGGATGCTTCTGCGCATACCATCCCGGCAAATGCCGCACATAGTCGCGCGAAAATGGCGCGGGCCGGTAATTGTCGTGATACGGACGGCGAAACGGTCCGAAAGTCTTTTTCCACTCCGGCCTATTGTGCAGCTTGTAGGCGTAGGTAAACGCGTGTCCTGCCTCATGCCGCAGGTACATCATGATTTCTCTCGCGTCTTCGAGGTCATGCGTTTCTTTTTCCAGCTGTGCCAGCGCCGCATTCGCCAGGTAAAACGGAATCCCGATAATCGGCTCGCCCGAGGGACATCCCCATTCGTCGGTCAAATAACAAGCCGGACGAAACTTAGTCAGTCCCTTGGCGTCCAGCTCGCGATAAAGCTGTTCGACAAAGCGTTCCACCGGCGACCCGGCAAGCGTAAGTCCCAGCTCGCGGATCGGCCGGCTCAGCAGTTCCTGGTACGCGGGCTCAGATTTTGCAATATCGTGCACAAACGCTCGCTAACAACAGTCTGCGCCCACGCGGGCACACACGGGGAGGGATGTCACTACGGTTAACGGTAACGGAAAGCATGGTTAGTTAGAAGTTACTGCGGTAACGCGGGGATGCCCGAAACGCCGATTCCACTGCAATTCTCGGCTAGTGCAATCGGGGGGCAGGGACGCTGGCGATAGATTGGTCTGGGCTTTCGATTCGAGCCAGCTGATCATGCAGGCGTGCGGCTTCGGCGCGATCCTTTTCGGCTTCGATACGGAACTTGACGGCGCCGACGGTCCCCATCGCGTTGAAGACCTTGGTGATGGCATCGCTCTTGCCGTGGCCGGTATGTTCGAGTTGGTCGACGAGACTGTCTTGGTACAGGGCGTCGGCCTCCACTTTGTCAATGCGGCGGTGAAGATCCTGGATGTTCGCCCAGCGCTGAGCCTGCGCGATGGCAGCATCGCTGACCGCGACAGTGGCATTTTGCCACTCCCCTCCATTGTCCTGCAGATCGTCGGTGAAAGCCTGGAGATTATTTTTGCCCTGCATATTTCCCTGGTCGGCCGCCAAACCATACCAAGTCAAAGCCCTGGCATTGTCGATCTCAACACCTTGTCCGAATTGATACATCCAGCCGATCTGGTTTTCCGCATCGCTATTGCCCCGCACTGCAGCCTTGTTAAACCAGTACATCGCCTGCGCATAGTCGGTTTTCACGCCAGTGCCATGCTGAAATATGTAGCCGATGTTCTCCTGAGCATGGTCGTTGCCGTGTTCTGCGGCTTTGTAATACCAGGAAAGAGCCTCGGCGTAACTCTGCGGCTGGCCCCATCCTCCCCCGGCCATGTAGCCTAGCTGGTTTTCGGCGTCGGAGTTGCCGTGGCCGGCGGCGCGGCGATACCACGCCAGAGCCTGGGCATAATCGCGCTTGACCCCAAGTCCGCACTGGTAGAAATAGCCGACTTCCCTCTCGGCAACGGAGAGATTCTGGTCAGCCGCTTTGCGGTACCAAGTGAGGGCCTGCTTATAGTCACGATGGACCCCACGACCTGCCTCGAATAAACCCGCCAGATTGGACTGCGCCGGCGCAAAGCCCTGGTTCGCGGCCAAACGGTAGTAGGTTGCGGCGCGCTTGTAATTCTGTGGCACGCCGATGTTATTTTCGTACATGCTGCCGAGCTGGTTCTGCGCAGGAGCAAAACCCTGGGCAGCGGATTTGCGGGTCCAACTCAAGGCCTGCGCGTAATCGAGTGTCACGTAGCGGGTACGAAAATAGTAATTCCCGAGGACGAATTGCGCATGGGCGTCCCCAGCGGCGGCGGGCTCGCGAAAAGAGGAGATTTCATTGTCCGGCGGCGGCACGGTCGCTTGGGTCGGGGTTGGTACCGGTGCCTGCGCTCGCGCTGCGGGAACCAGGGCGAACAAGAGGAAAGCGAACGCGAGCGTTGCCCATAGCAACGAGCCGGCCACTCTGGAATTAAGCTTCACAACGCAATGATGAACCTAGCTTCTCTCCCCAGCCACTCACGTTGGTAACCGAACTGTTGAAGAACGCCATTTCACCCGGTCGCCGAGAATTACTCGTTGCGAACGTTTTTGCCGCGTCCATGCCCTCTTTTCGCGGCGCCGCGGATTAAGCGAAAGAGGCTGTCGGACGCCGGGTTTCGAGGTATTTCGAACGGTTAGGGGCGGACGAATGCGTCCGCCCCTACGCAAGCTTACTGAATCAGCGTCCCATTCCCATTCGGCTCTTCCGGAGGAATCACCACGGCCGCAGCTACCCGATCTCCCGGTTCGACGTTCAGCAATCGGACGCCCTGCGCCGAGCGTCCCGATTCGCGGATGAACTTTGATTCGATGCGGATGATCTTCCCGTACTGGCTGATCAGCATCACCTCGGATTTTTCGCTCACCTGCGAGATGCCAACGACTTTGCCGTTGCGCGCCGTGGTTTTGACGTTGATCACGCCTTTGCCGCCGCGATTGGTCAGGCGATACTCGTCGGCGGGAGTGCGCTTGCCATATCCGTTCTCGGTGACGGAGAGAATGAGCGAGCCCTTTTCCGGGATCAAGTCTGCGATTTCGGGAGCGACCTCGCCTTCTTTCACTATCGCCTTCGCCTCCGGCTTGATCGTGGTGGCCATGCCGACAATGTAATCTTTCTCGGCCAGGTTCATGCCGCGCACGCCGGTGGCGTTGCGTCCCATGGAGCGCACGTCGTTTTCGTCGAAGCGGATCGCCTGCCCGTCATGCGAAGCGAGGAAGACAATCTGGTTGCCATCAGTCAGCGAAGCCGCGACCAGTTCATCTCCCGGCTCGATATTGATAGCGATGATGCCACGCTGCATCACGTGCGAGAAGTCTTTCACTTCGGTCTTCTTCACCGTGCCGTTGTGCGTGACAAAGAAGACGTACCTGCCTTCTTCTTCCAGATCGCGCACGGCGAGCATCGTCCGCACGGTTTCACCCGGCTGCAGGCCCACCAGGTTGCCGACGTGCTTGCCCTTGCCGGCGGCGGCGATGTCGGGAATCTCATACACCTTCAGCCAGTAGACGCGTCCGGTGTTGGTGAGGATCAGCATGTAAGCGTGGGTTGAGTCGATGAACAGATGCTCGACAAAATCCTCGTCGCGCGTCTTCATGCCCGTACGTCCGGTGCCGCCGCGACGCTGCATGCGGTAAGTCGAGATCGGAGTGCGCTTCATGTAGCCGGAGTGGCTGACCGTAACCGCAACCTGCTCGTCGGCAATCAGGTCTTCCAGCATGATTTCCGCGGCTTCGTCTTCGATCACGGTGCGGCGCGCGTCGCCGTAAAGCTTCTTGACCTCTTCCAGTTCCTTGATGATGACTTTGCGCAGCTTCGCCTCGGAAGCAAGAATCGATTCGTACTCAGCGATGGCTTCGCGCACCTGCTTCAACTCGTTCGAAATTTCGTCGATGGAGAGCTTGGTCAAGCGGTGCAGTTGCAGTTCGAGGATGGCGTCGGCCTGTTTCGCGGTGAACGGCTTCTCGGGATCGAGCTTCGGAGCGCGTCCGGTGGTGTTGATGTCGATCTTCTTGCCGCCGAAGTACGTAACCAAATTTTCTCGAGCATCGGCGCGGTTGGCGCTGCCTCGGATGATCGCGATCACGTTATCGAGGTGATCGAGCGCGGTCAGGTAGCCTTCCAGAATGTGCTCGCGATCGCGCGCCTTGTTCAGTAAATATGAAGTGCGCCGCCGCACTACATCGACGCGATGATCGATGAAGTGTTTGATCGCCTGGATCAGCCCCATTTCCTTGGGCTGGCCGTTGACCACGGCCAGCAGAATCATGCTGAAGCCTTCTTGCATCGAGGTGTGCTTGAAGAGCTGGTTGAGCACGATCTGCGGTTCGGCTCCGCGCTTGAGTTCGATCACGATGCGCATGCCGTCGCGATCGCTTTCGTCGCGAATGTCGGAAATGTCGTCGATGGTCTTCTGGTTGACCAGGTCGGCGATGCGCTCGATGAGGCGCGCCTTGTTTACCTGGTAAGGGATCTCGGTGACGATGATCGCTTGTTTTTCCTTGGTGACGTTCTCGATGGCGGCGCGCGCGCGCATCATGAAACGCCCGCGGCCCGTGCGGTAAGCTTCAAAGATTCCGGCGCGTCCGTGAATAATGGCCGCCGTCGGAAAGTCCGGCCCCTGCACGAACTTCAGAATTTCCGGCAACTGGGCGCTGGGATTATTCACCAGCGTGATGGTGGCATCGACAATCTCAGTCAGATTGTGTGGCGGAATTTTCGTGGCCATGCCAACGGCAATACCGTCCGACCCATTGACGAGCAGGTTGGGAAAACGCGCGGGCAAAACCGCGGGCTGCGTTTCGGTGCCGTCGTAGTTCGGGTAAAAGTCCACCGCTTCTTTGTCGAGGTCTTCGAGCAGCGCAGTAGAGACGCGCGTCAAACGAGCTTCGGTGTAACGATCGGCCGCGGGCGGGTCGCCATCTACCGAGCCAAAGTTGCCTTGTCCATCAACCAGCGGAGCGCGCATGGCAAACGGCTGCGCGAGGCGCACCAAGGCGTCATACACCGCGAGGTTTCCGTGCGGATGGTACTTGCCCATCACTTCACCGACGATGCGGGCGCACTTGCGCGTGGCCCGTCCCGGAGCCAGTCCCATCTGCTGCATGGTGTAGAGAATGCGGCGATGCACCGGCTTCAATCCGTCGCGAACGTCGGGCAGCGCGCGGCCGATAATCACCGACAAGGAATAGTCGAGATACGACCGCTTCATCTCTTCTTCAATGTTGACGGGCTGCATATTGAGGGCACCCGGACCTTGACCGTCGCCGCCGGGAGGAGGAGTTAAGGGAAGTTCAGGATTTTGAGGATCGTCAGCCATGAAATTAGCTCTCAGCTCTCAGTAAAGGCCTGTGCGGGCTTGTGTGGGGACGGACGCCTCGCCCGTCCAAGCGGAGCGAAGCTCCGCCCCGCTCTGTTTCACCACAGATATCGCTAAGTTCTTGCATCTACAGGCATTATCTGACAGGATTTACTGAAGAATTATACCACGTCCGGAGCCGTTTTTGGGCGGGCGGACGGTGATGAATTTGGCTCTGCGCCGCCGTCCGGTAGTCCGCGTCTTTATCTTCCCTCACCGCATCTGAACAGGTACCTGGCCTATGGTAGTGCTGTTCGTATTGTTCGGCGCGTGGCTGCTTCTAAGGGGCGTCGGCGCGCTCGGGGTCACGGCACTCGCGACGTGGCACGACTCGGTCCGCTATGCCCTCGCCGTAATGTTCGTTTTTGCCGGCATCGCGCACTTCAACCGGATGAGGCACGATCTGGCGCGGATGATCCCAGCGTTCTTTCCGCAGCCGGTGCTCATCGTTTACATCACCGGCGTTTGCGAGTTTCTCGGCGCGGCTGGTTTGCTGATTCCGAGATTCCGCTCTTTTGCCGGAGCCTGCCTCAGCTTGCTACTACTAGGAATGTTTACCGCCAACATAAACGCTGCCATGAAGGGAGTGACATTGGGTGGCAAGCCCGTGACTCCGCTCTGGCTGCGGACACCGATGCAAGTCCTGTTCATCGGTCTGATCTGGTGGGCATCACGTTCCTAACTTGCTACGCTCTGCGCAGCGTCAGCAGCGTGATCTCCGGCGGGACGCCGATTCGCACCGGGAAGCCGAGGGTTCCGAGGCCGCGGTTCACATAGAGCGCAGCTTTCTGCACGCCGCCGTTCATTGGCAGGTGATAAAGTCCGGCGACGAATGGCGAGATCAGGCGAGCCGGGCTGATGCTGTGATCCACGATCTCAAACTTTACCTGGCCGCCGTGCGTGTGTCCGGCGAGGCTGAGCTCGATCCCCAGCTCGGCGGCGCGATGAAACGAATTCGGATTGTGCGAAAGCAATACGTTCGGCATGTCGCGGCGAATCAGGTGCTCGACCTCGTGCAACATTGGCCCAGTTGGTTCGCCGCTGGTCATGTGGTCACGCTGGTAATCGACACCGATCAGATTGAAACGCCCTCCGTTGTGCTCGACGACCGCGTTCGACGCGCGTAACAGTCGCATTCCCTTTTCTCGGAAGAGACGTTCCACATCATCTTCCACTCCCGCATAAATTTCGTGGTTGCCATTGCATCCCCAGACGCCGAGCGGAGCGCGCAGCCGGCTCAACTCGGTGATGCAGGTGTCCAGTGGATCGCCTTCGCCGCTGATAAAGTCTCCCGTAACAAAGGAAATGTCAGGTCGCAGATCGTTAGCCATGTCAACCGCGCGCGCAATCTCGTGCGGGGGCATGTAGTCGCCAATGTGGATGTCGCTGAGCTGAGCGATGCGGAGTCCATCCAGCTCCGGCGGAAGATTGGCGACCGGCACATCGACGCGTTCGATGGTAAAGCGCAAGCGCCCGGCGGCGAATCCATAGGTAGCGGCAAGAAACGGAAAACCGCCAGCAAGGGCGGCGGCGTATTGAAAGAATGTCCGGCGCGAGGGACTGAACCCACCCGCAGCCGCTCCGGTATGAAGCCGCGCGGCGACGTTGGTGACCCACTCGATCGCTCCTACCGATTTGACGGCCAAAAATCCAAAGAAGGAAGCGAACAGCCACAGGCGGGAGAATGTAGCGAGTGTTTTGCCGAGGTTCAAGCTGCCCATGCTGAGCCGAGAAATCCCGTGGCCAAACAGCGGATAGAGGACCGTCGCAAGAAGTACGCCGGCGAGAGCGATCAGCACGGCATGAAGTCCGAAGCGCCAGTTGGCATTCGAGAACGAACCAATCCACGTCCACGCCCGCAGGAACCAGAATCGCTGGACGGCATAGACAGCCAAGAGAAATAGCGCCAGGAAAAGAACTCGGGTAAGAATCAGGATGAACACTCCAATGAGAATGAGAAGCTCAGTGAGTTAGATGCAGTCATGCAGAGCGAAGGCTCGGCGATACGCGGCAGATCCTACTGTCTCTTCGCTTTCCGAATCCGTCCGCGGCCGATCGCGCTGCGGCCCACGCTTGACGGAGGCTTGGGCATCCCTTCCAGCAATTCCTTCAGCACCGTTGCATTGTTATGCTCCACCATTCGCGACGCATACAGCAGCGTGACCTGCCGCTTGCCTTCCGCGAGGTGATGCAGCTTCTCCACCGCCGCGGAAGCTTTTTCGCTCACCAACTCTTTGAGATAGCGTTTTCGAAACATGCGCCAACCTTCAGGGTTGGCATGGAACCACTGCCGCAGCTCATTCGAAGGCGCCAGGTCGCGCAGCCAGAACTTGACTGCCGCGTCTTCTTTGGTCAGACCGCGCGGCCACAAACGATCCACCAGCACGCGCACTCCATCCGACGCAGAAGCAGGCTCGTAAACGCGTTTGACGACGACAGCCATCGCTTTCGTATTATCCTACCTCTGCGCCGGGTATTGCAGGTGACGCCGCAATCATTATGAATTCTTTGAACTGGACTTCTCCCTGTCTCCGTGTCTCAGTGGTGATTCTTGCGCTTCTGGCGTTAGCCGGATGCGATGTCGAGCGCCGCAAGTCCGATGCCGAACTCGGCCTCAACCCGCAACAGGCCGAAGGCAGAAGACTCTACGACAACTATTGCGACCGGTGCCATGAGCCCTACTCGTCTCGAGGCAAAAAGGGCCCAAGCCTGAAGGGTGTCTTCAAGAAGCCGTATCTGTCGATGAGCGGACTACCCGCAAACGACGACCGATTGACCGATATCGTCAAGTATGGCCGCGCTAAGATGGACGGCTTCGGCCAGGTTATGACCGACCAGCAGATCAAAGATCTGCTCGCGTATCTGCACACGTTGTAGCTGTTGCAGCGTGGAAGCGGCTCGTTTTGATCGTTCTTAACAAACTTGTCATCCTGAGCTAAGCGAAGGACCTGCTTTTTTTGCGGCGAACTGCAGGTCCCTCGCTTCGCTCGGGATGACAATTCATGAGAGGTGTCGGTCGTGCGTCCTTCCGGACCCCGCCTGCGGCGACGGTGCCGCGATCTAAGCTGTCCTGTGGCATAATCGGCCCCAGTGTCCACCGCCAACAAATCGGAGCTGTTTCAGAAATTGCCTTCGACGGACGAACTTCTCCGCCAGCCCGGCATGCAGGCGCTGATCGAGCGCGAAGGCCATTCCGCTGTCGCCGACGGTATCCGCGTGGTGCTCGCACGCCTTCGCCAGGAAATCGCGGGCAGAGAGTTCGACGAGAAATCGCTGAACCTCGCCCTCGGCGGCTTGTCCGAAGCCGTCGAACGGCAACTTCGCCAGGCGCTCGGGTACTCGCTGGTGCCGCTGGTCAATGCCACCGGCGTGATCCTCCACACCAACCTGGGACGCGCGCCACTGGCTGCCGCTGCGCTCGATCATGTCCGCGCCACCGCCAGCGCCTATTCCAATCTCGAATTCGATCTTGAAACTGGCGAGCGCGGAAAGCGCGACGTGCATGTTGACCGGCTGTTCCAAAAACTTCTCTCCGAAGATCACGTAGGGACAGCCGCCCCCGGCTGTCCAGCCGAGCAAAGCTCGGCAGCGATCTCGTCCGCTATCTCGACCATCGTGGTCAACAACAATGCCGCTGCGGTTCTGCTTGCCTTGAACTCGCTGGCCGAGGGCGGCGAAGTCATCGTCTCGCGCGGAGAGCTGGTCGAGATCGGCGGGTCCTTCCGCATTCCCGACGTGATGTCGAAATCGAATGCGACCCTGCGCGAAGTGGGCACTACCAACCGCACACGCATCGCCGATTACGAACGCGCCATCAACGAGCGCACGCGCGTGCTGCTCCGCGTGCATCGTTCCAACTTCGAAATCACCGGCTTTACCGAGCAGCCTGGGCTCGATGAACTAGTCGCTCTGGCTTGTCGCCGAAATCTTCCGCTCATGGAAGACCTGGGTAGCGGCGCGCTGTTCGATCTCCGTTCCGTCGGAATCAACGATGAACCGGGGGTGCTCGACAGCCTGCGCGCCGGCGTTGACGTCGTCACCTACAGTGGCGATAAGTTGCTCGGAGGCCCGCAAGCTGGATTGATCAGCGGCCGCGCCGATTTGGTTGCTCGCATGCGCTCGAACTCCCTGTTCCGCGCGCTGCGCGTTGACAAGCTCACCTACGCTGCACTCGAAGCCACGCTGCTCGCCTACGTCAAACACGACCACGACGCCGTGCCCGTGCTGCGCATGATGCGCCTGTCGAAGGACGAGATCGCACGCCGCGCCGAAAAAATTGTTTCCGGGGTTGAATCTTCGCAGGCAAGATCGGCGCACCTCAAGCTGGAACTCCTCGATGGTGAATCCGTCATCGGAGGTGGTGCCGCGCCATCGGCGGTCTTGCCCACGCGCCTGATCGCGCTGACCCATGCCGATCTCAGCGCCGACGAACTCAGCGCCCGCCTCCGCGCGAACGCTCCGCCGGTAATCGCCCGAGTAGAAGAAGGACGCGTCCTGATCGACCTGCGCACGGTATTCCCCGAGCAGGATGCAAACCTCGCCACTTCGCTGGCATCCCTGGAATAGGATGAAGGAGGCCGCTCGTCGCAACCCTCTACACCATCGGTCACTCCACGCGGACACTCGATGAACTCGTGTCGGCTCTGAAGGCGCACGGCATTGAGACGCTGGTAGACATCCGCGCCTTCCCGATGTCGCGGCGCCTGCCGCACTTCAATCGCGAGTCGCTGGAGCGTTCGCTGCCCGAGCAAGGTATTCGCTACATCTGGATCAAAGCCCTGGGCGGATACCGCAAGGCTACTAGCAAAGATTCTCCCCATACGGCGTTGCGCAATGCCAGCTTTCGCAACTACGCGGACTACACACTGACGCCGGAGTTCGAGAGCGCCGCAGCCGAACTACTACAGATCGCGAACGTCTCGCGCACTGCGTACATGTGCGCCGAGCGCGTTTACTTCCGCTGCCATCGCATGATCGTCTCGGACTGGCTCGTTGCGCATGGGCACGAAGTCCTCCACATCGACGCTGAAGGACCGGCACGCCCGCACAAACTGTTTGCCGAAGCGCGACTGATCGATGGGCAGATGATTTACCGCGGCAGCGATCTCTTCTGAGCACGGCTCAGTGCCGAATTGCACAATTACAAATTACCAATTAACAATGTTTCTATGATTCTCGGCACCGGGGTCGACATCGCCGAAGTTCCGCGCATCCGCGAAAGCATCGAGCGCTTCGGTGACCGCTTTCTTCATCGTATTTTCACCGACGGCGAAATCCATTATTGCGAACAAAAAGCTACCCGCTTTGAAAGCTATGCCGCGCGCTTCGCCGCCAAGGAGGCCGGAATGAAGGCTCTGGGAACGGGATGGAGCCGCGGTGTCCGCTGGCGCGATATCGAAGTGGTGCGCGCGAAAGGCCAACGTCCGACCATTCAGTTTCACGGGGAGGCGGCGGCCATCGCGGCCAAGCTCGGCACAAAAAACATCGCTCTCTCGATCACCCACACCTCCGAGCAAGCGCTGGCCCACGTCATTCTGGAAAATTAGCCACGTAGGGGCGGACGCATTCGTCCGCCCCAGTTGAAGGATGTCGTTCCAATTCGTGGTTTTGGGTGACAGGTGGCCGAGCTTGGTTCGGCTGGCGGACGCATGCGTCCGCCGCTACGTAATTCTTGGGATCGCCCCTAAACCTACTGATTCAAAACAACTTCCTACGTCCTCGCAACATGCTCAATGGTTCAGTGTTTACATAGGCGGAACGTAATGAGGCCGGGTAAGCAATGTTGAGCCAAAATGGTCAGGTTAGGCCAAAGGAAAGGCAATGAAAATGAAACGCTCCGTTCGCTGGGTGGTATTCGGAATTTTGATGTTGACGGTCTCGGTGATGTCGCTCTCGACGACCTCGTCCGCGCAAATAGGGGTCGGAATCTCGGTACGGATCGGCCCGCCCGCGCTGCCGGTTTACGCGCAGCCTATCTGTCCTGGTCCGGGGTATTTGTGGACTCCGGGTTATTGGGCGTGGAGTGACGACGACGGCTACTACTGGGTCCCCGGAACATGGGTGGTGGCGCCGGTAGGCATGCTGTGGACTCCGGGCTACTGGGGTTTTGCAGGCGGCTTCTACGGCTGGCACGCTGGCTATTGGGGGCCGCATGTTGGCTTCTACGGCGGAATTAATTACGGCTTCGGATATGGCGGCGTAGGCTTTGGCGGTGGAGAGTGGCGGGGCGGCAGGTTCTTCTATAACCGCTCAGTGACCAACGTGAACGTGACCAACGTGACGAACGTCTACAACCGGACCGTTATCGTGAATAACAGGCGGAACGTGAGCTTCAACGGCCCCGGCGGTATCGAAGCGCGGCCGACTCGGCGGGAGGAAGAATTTGCGCGCGAACCGCATCGGGGGGCGCTGGCAGAGCAATCACAACACGAACATGCCGCCAGCCGGAATCGGCAGCTGTTCGCTTCCCAGAATCATGGGCGTCCAGCCATTGCGGCGACAGGTCGGCCCGGCGAGTTCAGGGGAGCTCACATCGAGAGAGCCAGAGCGGCTGCAGAGCCGTATCGCGAGCCAAAGATCTCGACGCGGGAAGCGCGTGGAGGGTTGCCGAACAATCACGGATTCAACCAGTCGGACAACCATGGAACGGGAAACCGGGGACAGATGTCATCCCGCGACAACCCGAGGCCTGCCAAGCAGGAGAGGGCGGCTCAGCAGAGAATGGAGAGACCGAATCGCGCACCGGCGAAGGCTGAACCGAAGCAAAATGCCCACGAGCAGCATCGTTAAGAGTGTTTACAGGCAAGAAAAGGCTTCCACCCTCTACCCCGAACGGGAGGGAGTGGGAGCCTTCGTTTTGGCGCCCGCTTTACCTTTTTTCAGTATCCAGAAACTCCGAATGCTGAAATTTCGCCGTGTTTGCTATGATGCTCCTGTCGTTTACTGACTACCTTGCCTAGCCAGAAGCAGCTGAAATGGTCGCAACTGCGCGTGGGACTCACCGTCCTGTTCGCCAGCATAACCCTCGCCGTCCTGATCTTCGTAATGAGCGGGACCGGAGGATGGTTCACGAGCAAGATCACGCTGCGATCGTACTTCGATAATGCCAGCGGCCTTCGCGAAGGCGCGCCGGTGCGTTTGGCGGGGGTGGACATCGGTAACGTGACAGCTGTCCGGATCGTGGACGGCAAGCCAGTGACGCCAGTCGAAGTCACGATGAAGGTCAACACCAAGTACAAGTTCAATCTGCGCAAAGATTCGGTGACGTTGTTGAGCACGGCCGGAGTCCTGGGCGAAACCTACGTGGACATTGACAGTTCGGTGGCCAAGGGGCCGGCGGCAACCGACGGAGACACGCTGGCGGCCCGCAGCCAGCCCGATATCCAGGATGTGGTGCGCGCCAGCCAGGGCACCCTGCAGAACATGGACGCGCTGCTCAAGCGACTGGACCGCATCGTGGCCTTTGTCGAAAGCGGCCAGGGATCGATCGGCAAGGTTATTTACGATCCGGGTTTGTACGACCGGCTCAACTCAACAGTGACGGAATTCAAGGGATTGATGGATGAGATCCAGAGCGGAAAGGGCTCACTCGGCCCACTGCTCACCAGCGACGAGGCCTACAAGAAAGTAATTGCCGCCATCGACAAGATGAACCTGCTGGTCGACGAGTTGCAGCAGGGCAAAGGCACGGCCGGCAAACTGCTCAAAGATGAGGAGCTGTATAACAACACCAACAAGACGATCGCCAATGTTCGCCAGTTGACCGACGACATCAATGCCGGCAAGGGCGCGCTGGGGAAGATGACGCACGATCAGGAATTCGCCGCCAAGCTGCAGACACTGGTGAACAACCTGGCGGCACTCTCCGACCGCCTGGAGCAGGGCGAAGGCACTGCAGGAAAGCTGTTTAAGGATCCTACGCTCTACAACAACAGCAACCAGATGCTGGTGGAGACGCGGGAGCTGCTAAAGGCGATCCGCGAGAACCCCAAGAAATATCTGACGTTCCACGTGAAGATCTTCTGATTCGACCAACGACCGCCGTCTAACGATTGCGGGCGACGTTCGTCCAAGTAATCAGGCTTGCTCAGCTACCAGCCTCCAAATCGCGATTCGAGGGTCACATGCGCAATTTCTTAAACTTGCTGCTCGTCTCCATCCTGTTCGTGCCTGCACTGTTGTCGCAGGATAAGCCGCCTGCCGACGTGCGCTTCTCCGTCGACATGCTCGATAAGAGCATCGATCCCTGCAACGATTTCTACGCCTACGCATGCAGCAAGTGGACGGCGCAGAACCCGATTCCCGCCGACCGCTCATCCTGGGGACGCTTCAACGAATTGCAGCAGCGCGGCGAATACATTGTGCGCGATATTCTCGAAAAGGCGGCAGTCGACCGCCCGGGCCGCAGCGCCAGCGAGCAGAAGATCGGCGATTACTATGCCAGCTGCATGGATGAAGCAGCCATCGAAAAGGCGGGCAAGAAACCCCTGGGGCCTGACTTCGATAGCATCGCAGCTATCAAGTCGAAAGAAGCGCTTTCCCAAGAGATCGTAAGGCTGCATCGCGAGGGCGCCGATGTGTTATTCGGCTTCGATTCCGGATCCGATTTCAAGAGTGCAAACCAGATCATTGCCCAGGTAGATCAGGGAGGACTGGGCCTGCCCGACCGTGATTACTATTTCAAGGACGATCCGAAGTCGGTGGAGTTGCGAAAAAAATACGTCGAACATGTGGCGAAGATGTTTGCGCTGTTGGGCGACGATGAAGCGAAAGCCGCAGCGGAAGCCAAAGTCGTCATGGAAATCGAAACCGGCTTAGCCAAGGGCGCGTTCGACCAGACCACCCGCCGTGACCCTCAGAAGATCTACCACAAGCTGTCCAACCAGGAACTCACGGCTCTGAGTCCGGCGTTCAACTGGAACACCTACTTTGAAGGAGTGGGCGCGCCGCGGTTCGACTCGCTCAACGTGGTGGAACCGGAGTTCATCAAGAACATGCAACAAGTAATCAGCGCGCACTCGCTCGACGATTGGAAGACGTATTTGCGCTGGCACACAGCGCACGGCAACGCGGCGGTGCTGCCGTCGGCGTTTGTCAAGGAAGACTTCGATTTTTTCGACAAGACGCTGACGGGCGCCAAGGAATTGCGTCCACGCTGGAAGCGCTGCGTAGGGTACACGAACAAGGACCTGGGCGAGTTGGTCGGCCAGGTTTACGTCCAGCAGACCTTCGGCGCGGAAGGTAAAGAGCGCACGCTGGCGATGGTCGGGGCTCTCGAAAAGGCGCTGGGCGAAGACATCAAGAGCTCGCCCTGGATGGGCGCGGACACGAAGACTCAGGCGCTGGTGAAGTTGCAGGCGATCACAAACCGCATCGGCTATACCGATAAGTGGCGCGACTACTCGGCGCTCCAGATCGTGCGCGGCGATGCTCTGGGCAACTCGCAACGCGCCAATCAGAACGATCTTCAGCGCCGGTTGAATAAGATTGGCAAGCCGCTCGATAAGAGGGATTGGCCGTTGCCACCAATGACGGTGAACGCGTTCTATGACCCGAGCCAGAACAACATCACGTTTCCCGCCGGAATTCTGCAGCCACCGTTCTACGACAACCGGGCCGACGACGCTCTGAACTTCGGCGGGATCGGCGCGGTGATCGGTCACGAACTCACACACGGCTTCGACGACCAGGGCAGCCAGTTCGACGCCGAGGGCAATCTCCGCGACTGGTGGACCGCGGACGACAAGAAACAATTCGAAGACCGCACCGGCTGCATCAAGGACCAGTACGCGAACTTCGTCGCGGTCGACGACCTGAAGCTGAACGGCAAGCTCACCCTGGGCGAGAATACCGCCGATAATGGCGGCCTGCGCATCGCCTACATGGCCATGCTGAACACCTTTGCCGGCAAGGAACCGGCGCCAATCGACGGCCTCTCCGCTGAGCAGCGCTTTTTTCTGGGATGGGCCAACGTGTGGTGCCAGAACCGCACCGATGCCATGGCGCGCATGCTGGTCACCATCGATCCGCACTCACCGCCCAAGAACCGGGTGAACGGAACCGTTTCCAATATGCCGGAGTTCCGGGAAGCCTACCACTGCCCAGCAACGGCGCCGATGGTGAATCAGAACGCGTGCAGAGTTTGGTAGTGAAGGTACTGGCGGAGGGACGGGCGTCCAGGCCGGGCGAGGGCGCCCGGCTCTCCACTACCGTGCTGCTACTTCCGCCTGCTCATGCGCGTGATAACTCGACCGCACCAGCGGTCCTGACTCGACGTGTTTGAATCCGAATTTCAGCGCCGCTTCTTTCAGTGAGGCAAATTCAGCGGGTGTGTAGTAACGCGTCATCGGAAGATGATCTTTTGACGGGCGCAGATATTGGCCAATCGTCAGGATATCGACGCCGCGCTCACCTAAGTCGCGGAAAACCTCGATCAGTTCCTCCGTCTCTTCGCCGATTCCAACCATCACACCGCTCTTCGTAACCGTGGCGGGGTCCCACTTCTTGGCATTCGCCAGCAGATCAAGCGTCCGCTTGTAGCGCGCCCCGGAGCGCACCACGCGGTAGAGCCGCGGAACGGTTTCGGTGTTGTGGTTGAGCACGTTGGGCTTCGCTTCAAGGACGATCCGCAGCGGCGCTTCCAGACCCTGGAAGTCAGGAATCAGCACCTCGACCCGGCACTCTGGCACCAGTTCGCGAATCTGCCGGATGGTTTCGGCAAAAATCTTCGCGCCGCCTATGTTGTCATCATCGCGGTTTACGCTGGTCACGACCGCATGACGCAAACCAAGCGTGGCGACGGCCTCGGCCACGCGCCGCGGTTCGTCCCAATCAATCGCTTCCGGACGTCCCTTGGGCACCGCGCAAAAGCCGCAACGCCGGGTGCAGATATCGCCCAGCAACATGAAGGTCGCGGTTTTATGGTGCCAGCATTCTCCAATGTTCGGACACTGCGCCGACTCGCACACCGTATGCAGCCCAAGGCCACGCGCCAGCCTTTTCAGATTATGGAAGTTGTCGCCCACCGGAGCCTTGGCCTTGAGCCACGAAGGCTTGGGGCTGCGGACGATGGGCCCGAGATCGATCTGAATAAGTTGGGAGGATGCGGACATGACCAGACTTGATTTTATCAGTTTGGTAGCCGCGAAGAGCCAAGGTCACGCTTGATTCAGCATCTGGCTCAGCTGCCGCTTCACCTCCGGCCACTCCGCCGCCACGATCGAAAAGCGCGCCGAGTCGCGAGCAATGAAGTCGGCGGCCATCCGATGGGCGCGGAGAATCCCTTCGAACTTCCCGCCGATGCGTTCGATGGCTGCGCGAGAACGCTGGTTGCGAACGTCGGTGTGAAAGCAGACCCGGAGCATCTCCCACACTTCGAAGGAATGCGTCAGCATGAGCAGTTTAGCTTCGGTGTTGGCTGCGGTCCGGATTGCCAAGCGGGCCAGCCATGTGTAGCCAATCTCGCAGGCGTCGGCAACATCCCCCCGGCCGTGCCGCGGATGGCAGTCCGGCCACGTCCATCGCTCCAGGTTGAAAAACCGTGTAGACCCGATGACGACACCGTCTTCTATGCGGACGGTGGCGAACGGCACTGTGGTGCCGGCATCTGGTCCGGCTAGAGCGGCGTCGATATAACTGATGGCCTCGGCTTTGCCCTGCGGGACGGGACTCCACTGGTAGAGAGAAGCGTCGGCTGCCGAAGCGGTTGCCAAGCCTCAACGTGGCGGTGGTCAAGCGGTTCGAGACGAACATGCTTACCTGACAAGACCAGGCTGTGTGTTGCCATGGCCCAGTATGCAATGAGCCTCTACGGCGCCGCAATGGAACTTGTCGCATCGCCAACTCGTAACCACGACCTAATTGCCCGGCAGCGCGAAGTTGCCGCGGCGGAAACTTGCAGCAACCATTTGCTGGCCGCTGGATTCTGATTAGTGGTACCCTGCGGGAAGAAGTTCTACAAACAAAGAGAAGCCCTATGACGACGAGGCCTTTTCCCCCAACGGCTTTGCTCCTTCTGCTTTTCTGCGTGCCGCGGCTTGCCACGGCGCAGACCGCTTCCATCAGCGGTACGGTCACGGACACCACAGCTGCGGTTGTTCCGCAGGTGAAAGTCACAGCCCGCAACCTTGCCACCAACGCTGCGCGCGACACTGTAACCGATGGGTCGGGAACGTACCGGATCCTGAGCCTGGTTCCGGGAATGTATGACGTGCTGGTCGAGCGGCAGGGTTTCAAGACGGTGGAATATTCCCGCCTTGAGCTTACGGTCGGCCAGGTACTGAACCTCAGCCCGACGCTGGTCCCGAGCGCGACCCCGGAAACGGTTACCGTTCATGGGGAACAGGTTGCGCCGCTGGATCTGGACGATGCCCAGGTCGGAAACTTGGTCAAGAGCCAACAGATCGAGAATCTGCCCATGATTCTGCGCGATCCGTATCAACTGATTCTGCTCTCTCCGGGCGCGATTCAGGGCAACTCCATTTTGCAGGGGCTCTCGGTCAATGGTTCGCGTGAGCGCAACAACAATTTCCTGCTGGATGGCACCGATAATAACGACTCCGACATTCCGGGTTTGACCTTGCCGCAGCCGGGACTGACTTCCTTGAACCCCGATTCAGTTCAGGAATTTCGCGTCATCACCAGCAATTTTCTTCCCGAGTTTGGCCGCAATACTGGCGCGGTCATTGACGTCGTAAGCAAGCGCGGCACCAACGATTTTCACACCGACGTTTACTGGTTCGGGCGTTTTGACGCGCTGGGCGCCCGCGACTATTTCAACCATGAGACCGATGCGGCGGGCCAGGTCGTGCCCAAGGATTCCTACTCCCGCAACACGTTTGGCATCTCCGCAGGAGGACCCCTGCTGCACGATAAGACCTTCTGGTTCGCGAACTACGACGGCGACCGATTCTCCACCACTCTTACCAATACCAGTTTCGTACCGTCCCACGACTTCAAAACCGGCAATTTTAAATACGCCGGCCAGGGAGGGAATCTAGTCCCCATTGATGTCAGCACTCCCGCTTCGCCGAATAACATCTTTGGCTTGTCCCAGGATCCGACAATTCAAAAGATTCTGACGCTCTACCCGGATCCAAACGGCGCCCCTGTGGATGGCGCGCGCGGCTTGCTTTTCTATCCCAGTCCATCGCATTCGACCAGCGACAACTTTAGCGCCCGCGTGGACCACAACTTCTCGCAGAAAGAAACCCTGGCGGTGCGCTACACCTTCAACCGCTACATTGACCCCAACTTCGATCACACCGATTTCCTGCCTGGCCTGGGAGGGACCGGGACCTCGCAGCGCAGACAGAATGCCACGCTGCAACTGACTTCGGTGGTTGATCCCAGGCTGGTGAATAACTTTCGCCTGGGCGCGAACCGCATCAATTTTCCTCTGACCTGCGAGGGGTTGAGCGTTCTCGACAGCCTTGGTCTGGCGGATTCGTATGGCCGCGGATTCGACGCTCCGTTGCCGGGCGTGGCGGGATTCGGTTGCCTGCTAATCGTGGATCGGGATGGTTCGAAGCGCTTCAGCGGCACCTACACGATCGGGGACGACGTAACCTGGGCGCGAGGCCGACACACCTTCAAGTTCGGCGTGGAGACGCGTGATGCGTACTCCAACAGCACGAATGGGTTTTACGAGCGGCCCACTTTGGATTTCAATAATTACGCAAACTTCGGCAGCCAGCTCGGCACTGCCTTTGTGTCGGGCGACCCAACCGTAGACTCGAACCCCACGCTGCAGGACATGGTTTGGTGGTGGTTCGGTCAGGCAGGATCGGTGACGCAGGCGCAGTTTTTCGACAAGGGCGGCAATCGTACCGCCGATGATCTCCGGGGATTCCGCCAGAAAGACTTCGGCGCCTTCGCTCAGGACACTTTCAAAATTCTTCCCAATCTCACTCTGAACTATGGACTGCGCTACCAGTTCAATGGTGTCCCCTACGAAGTGAACAACCTGCTCTCCACGCTTTTTGCCGATCCCAGCGGACCCGCGCCGTTCACTTTCACGGTCGCCGGACGGAACGAACACGGCCTGCCGCCTCTCTACAGCAACGACTGGCACGACTTTGAGCCGCGCCTCGGAATCGCATGGGATCCTTTCAATGACGGCAAGACCTCGATTCGCGCCGGCTATGGCATTTTCCACGACCGCCTTTTCGGCCAATTGCTGGGACTCGCGCGCGGAAACCCTCCCTTCCAGCAGGTTTTCTTCGAGCCGTTCTTTGGCCAGCCGCCCTGTAATCCTCCGGCGACCAACGAGTTTGGGTTTATCTGCATCGGCGCGCCCGTTTCCGCCCTGTCTTCGCCGCCGTCGCTACCCACCTCACCGACTGTGAACCAGGGGGCAGGCGATCTGCCGTTCATTATCGATCCGCACCTGCGCATGCCTTACAGCCAGAGCTGGAATTTTGGAATTCAACGTGAGTTGCCCGATAGCATGACCATGGAATTGAACTACGTGGGATCGAAAGGAACCCGTCTGCTGCGTCTGGTGGATGGCAACCCTCCGCAACCCGCCCTGGTCGCTCAGTTGCTGACCGATGGTGTTCCCCCGCAGGCACTGCAGTTCAATAATCTCTGGATTGGCGCGGAAGAGGGAATTCTGCCCTTCGATGCGGTCAACAACAATGCTTTTCTGCACGCCGAAGTATTCAACAACGCCGCTTCGTCCACCTATCACGCCTTGCAGGCAAACCTCACCAAGCGGATGTCGCAAGGCCTCACCTTCCAGGCGGCTTATACCTGGTCACATGCCATTGATAACTCCTCCGACCCGCTGACGCCCTCAACCGGCAACCAGGGATTCCCGCGCAACTCCCTCGACCTCGCTGCCGAGCGCGGCAATGCCGATTTCGACGTGCGGCAACGACTGGTGATCAACTACTCCTGGGCGATCCCCCTCGGTCACGGGCATGACCACTTCACCGAAGGTGCCGCGAGCGCAATCTTCGGAGGTTGGAATGTCGCGGGGATTACGACATTTTCCAGTGGCCTTCCTTACGACATCTTCAGCGCGCTCGACACCGCCCATACCGGTCAGCAGCAACGTGCGGACTACAATCCCGCAGGCACCCCAGCGCCGGTCAGCAATCCGCGCACACAGACCGGACCGAACCTCGGTTTGTTTTCGGATCCCGCGTGGGGCGGCGCCGGCAACCTTGGGCGCAACCACTTCTACGGACCCGGAGTGAACACTTGGGACATGGTCCTGCAAAAGAACGTGAAGTTCACGGAACGCGCCAACATGCAATTCCGCGCTGAAAGCTACAACCTGTTCAACCGCGTTCAGTTCAGCCAACCCGACAATCTCATCTCCGATACGAATTCCTTCGGCCAGTCCAGTTCGCAGGTGAGACACCCGGACCTCACTACCGGTGCCCGGCAGATCCAGTTCGGGGTCAAGCTGAGCTTCTAAGCGAGGACTTCGACGCCACGATGGCTGGGGGCCGAGAGCCCTACTTCAGATGCACCGCCGCCTCGGACCGCTTTGGATCGGCTGACTTGCCGTCACGGTCGCGGCTTTTCGCGGACTTAGGCATGGCGTACTTGGGCTTGATGGTGTGGCATCCGGCTTCGCAATACACTCCGCCCGCGGCCGATTCAGGCGCCGGCATGGGAGAATTCACGGCGATTTCCCGGTCAGCTTCTAACTGCTGCTCGACGCCGGCGATCAGCTTCTCGTTTTCCGCCGACGTCAACCACTTCTTCTTGTTCACCAGATAATCTTCGAATCGCGCAATCGGGTCGCGCCGCTTCCAATATTCAAACAGCGGCTTCGGAATATACTCCGCCGCGTCGTGAATGGCGTGGCCTTTCATGCGCATCATCTTCGCCTCGATCATGGTTGGCCCTTCGCCGCGTCGTGCCCGCTCGCAGGCTTCATGGCAGGCGTCGTAGACCTGGCAGGCGTCGGTGCCGTCAACGATCACGCCCGGGATCCCATAGGCAATCGCGCGCTCGGCCAGATCCTTGATTCGGAACTGCATGTCGGCGGGCGTGGCGTATGCCCAAAGATTATTTTCGACAATCAGCACCAGGCCCAGATTCTGGACGGAAGCGAAATTCAGCCCTTCGTACGTTACGCCGGTGGATTGGCCTCCATCGCCGATGTAAGTCATGACCGCGATGTGCTTGCCTTGCAGTCGCGCGCCGAGCGCCACGCCCGCCAGCACCGGAATCAAATCGCCGAGCGTCGAAATCGGGGCGACCACGTTGCGTTTCTCGATATCGCCCAAGTGCGAGGAAGCGTCACGTCCCCTGGTCGGCGATCCGGACTTCGCCATGTACTGCATCATGATGTCGGCGGGCGAGAAGCCGCGCACCAGCAGCGCTCCCTGGTTGCGAATCATCGGGCCCAGCCATTCGTCTTTATGCAGAGCGTACGCCGAGGCGCAAGAGCAAGCTTCCTGCCCCAGTCCGAAGTAGACGCCGCCGACTACCTTGCCTTGTTTGTAGAGATTTTCCAGCGCCGTCTCCATGCGGCGGTTGAGCAGCATCCAGCGATAGATGTCGATGCATTGCTCGCGGGTCAGGTACTTCGATTCGCGAATCGGCGGTACCGGCGCGGAGAGATCGCCGCTTTCCAATTCGTAGCGAACCTCGCCCCCGACGCGGACTTGGCGCAGAGAAAAGCTGGGTTTTTCCAGCCGGTAATCGCGGATAGTGTAGGTGCGAAGGTCGGCGCTTGGCTCTGCGCTCTTAGCTTCTAGCTCTTGGCTTTCGGCTTTGAGACTTGAGCTGACTCTTGCCCCACCGGACTTTGCGGAGGAAACGCTTTTCTTCTTCGTTTTCTTTTTCGGCATGATCAGTCCGCGAACATGCTACCATCGTGTGGCGCGGACACTCTTGCCCGCGAAAGCTTGCAGCGAAAAGCGAAACCGCGTTGTTCGACTACATTCCGTCCCACGGGAGTGTGACAATGCGCCCAGGCGGTTTAGTAAAAGTTAAAAAAGACGGTGCGACCTCCGTCTTCACCGGGGCAATTCTCATAGACCCAAAATCCAGGAAAGGTCTCCAGCACGTAATCGAGCGCTTGGGAGACAGTTACATTGTCCAACTCCCCGATTACGGGTAGGTTGGAACTAGAATTGCCCGGTAGCGGGAAACCGGCGGTAGAAAACGGCCTGATGTTGTTTGCCCTCTTAAAAGCGCTCACCTCGGAAGTATTCAGAATGAGTTCTAGAGCGATGCCCGGACCGCCGAGTGCTTTAATCCACGACGCGAACCTGAAGTTCGGATCACCGAGCGTTTGCCCCGGCCAGTGTAGCGCCGCGTGCGGATCGATGGGTGTTTGAGCTGACTCCCGCGCCGGCTTAAGAATAAGAGGCTTCAATGAGAGGTGGCTGATCTTGACATCCAACAGGTCGCTCGGAACGTCAGTCTCCACCATACGAATCTTTCCCCCCGGCTCTTGCGTCACGCGCATCCGGGGATCGTCTGCGAACATTCTTTGCAAGACTTCGCGCGGCGGACCCGAATAGTTGGATACCTTTCGTACCTGGGGAAAGTCGAGACGCGACATGTGATATCCGCATTGCCCCCAGTACGCGAGAGACCCTGAGACATTTGCCTTGCGCAGGACATCCCTTATAGGCGCTGCTAGCGCTGAATCGCCGCCTCCTCTGTCTTGGCCCAGGCAAGAGGCTACTAGCACCAAAGCCGACGCCACCTTGAGACTATAAGACGCCATAACGATTCGCCCCATTCGGTCGATCCCGGCACATCGTTGAGTAGTCAGCCTTTGCAGAGCTCGCATTGTCCTGAAAACTCACACACGAAACAAGTCATCTTCGCCGCGTACTCGCCGGAACTCGTCGGGAGTCTTGATTG
>CAVWAN010000056.1:0-118304 GCA_963752985.1 uncultured Acidobacteriaceae bacterium | reverse complement strand
GTCATGGACGAAAAAGAGCGCACGCGCGCCTTAGAACTCGCCTTGAGCCAGATCGAAAAGCAGTTTGGCAAAGGCTCGATCCTGCGTCTTGGGTCGAAGGATGCCATCGTACCGGTCGCCGTGATCTCGACGGGGTCGATTTCACTGGACGCTGCGTTGGGCGTGGGGGGCTTGCCTCGCGGCCGCGTTATCGAAGTCTTCGGACCGGAATCCTCCGGCAAAACCACTATCGCGCTCCAGGTGGTGGCGGAGGCGCAGAAGAAGGGTGGGATTGCCGCCTTTATCGATGTCGAGCACGCGCTCGACCCGGCATACGCCAAGAAACTCGGCGTGGACATAGACAATCTTCTGGTCTCGCAACCCGACTATGGGGAGCAGGCGCTGGAGATCACCAATCACCTGACCAGTTCGGGGCAGATTGACGTGCTGGTGGTGGATTCGGTGGCGGCGCTGGTGCCCAAGGCCGAGTTGGACGGCGAGATGGGCGACAGCCACATGGGGGTCCAGGCCCGGCTGATGTCGCAGGCCCTGCGCAAGCTTACGGGCGTGGTCTCGAGATCGCGGACTTGCCTGATCTTCATCAACCAGATCCGCGAGAAGATCGGGGTGATGTTCGGCAACCCGGAAACCACCACCGGGGGACGCGCGCTGAAATTCTACGCCACCGTGCGTCTGGACATCCGGCGCATCGCGGCGATCAAAGACGGCGACAACGTGATCGGCAACCGCACCAAGGTCAAGGTGGTGAAGAACAAGGTTGCGGCGCCCTTCCGCGAAGCCGAATTCGACATCATCTATGGCGAAGGAATCTCCAAGGAAGGCGACCTGATCGACCTGGGGGTGGCGCAAAACGTGATCGAGAAGAGCGGCTCGTGGATCAGCTACAAAGGCGAGCGAATCGGCCAGGGCCGCGAGAACGCGCGCCAGTTCCTGAAAGACAACCCGGATATCCGGCAGTCGATCGACACCGAGCTGCGCAAGGTCCTGGGCCTGACCAAGCCGGAACCAGCGGCCGCCGCGGCGGAGGCGCCGCCGCCCAGTCCGGCTCCCAAACCAGCGCCCGCACGCAAGTAGGCGAGCGATGCTTCGCCCGCGGCGATGAAGGAACAAGCCCGGCAGCGCGCCATTCGTGTGCAGCTTTCGCAAATGGAGTTCGCTCCGGCGCGCCGCGCGGGGTACCCTCCCGGTCCGGCGCTTTCGACCGGATTTGCGGCGCTGGATGCCGCCCTCGGCCTGGGAGGGTTGCCTCGCGGCTGCCTGGTGGAGCTTTTCGGGCCTTCTTGCGGGAAGACCACTTTGGCGCTCCAGGTGGCGGCTCATCTTCAGAAACAGGGCTCGACGGTGGCGTGGATCGATTCCGACCATGCCTTCGATCCGCACTATGCCGTCAAACTCGGGGTGGCGATCGAGCGCTTGCCGGTGGTCGAGCCCGAATCGGCCGAGGAGGCGCTGGAGATCGCGCGCCGGCTGGCGATCTCCGGCGCAGTGGACCTTCTGGTGGTCGATTCAGCCGCGGCGCTCGTTCCCAGCCTGGAACTCGAAACCGGGATTGGAGCGAGCGGCCCCGGCCTGCACAGCCGCGTGCTGGCATCGGGGTTGCGAAGACTGGCCATGGCCGTGACCAAGGCCGGCGCCTCGGTGCTGTTTCTCAACCAGACGCGCGGACGCCCGGAGCCATCCGGAGGAGAGGTCGAAACCACCGCCGGCGGCCCTCCACTCAAGCTCTACGCCGCAGTACGCATCGCGCTGGGCCCGGCCGGCGAGCGGCGGGTGCGCTTCCGGGTACTGAAAAACAAGGTGGCGGCGGCCTTCGTCGAGGGCGGCCTGGAGCGGAAACCCGGCCTGGGATTCGCAGAAAGCCCGTAAAACGGCCCTTCGAGCAGGCCGGAATCGAAAAAACCGCGAAAAATCGGGCTTTTTTGCGTATTTCTCTTTACATCGCCGTGTCCTTACCTTATGATTGATAGCGATTAGGACGCTCGTCCGCAAAAACGTGCGGCCTTAGAATTGTTTTCGATGGTAAAACGACGGGAGAATCAAAAGGAGAATTATGGCGAATCAGAGAATGACCCAGACGCAACTGGTGAAGGAGCTCGCGCTACGCTGTGAAGTCAACAACAAGGCCGCGAAAGGGTTCCTGGAGTGTCTCGCCGGTCTGGCGATCGGCGAAGTGAAGAAGAACGGCGTATTCGTGCTGCCTGGCATCGGCCGGCTGGTGCGCGTGGATCGCAAGGCGCGCACGGGACGCAACCCGGCGACCGGCGAAGCCATCAAGATTCCGGCCAAGAAGGTCGTGAAGTTCCGCGTGGCCAAAGCCGCCAAGGACGCAATCGTTCCGCCGAAGAAGAAGTAACCGGGGGGCGGGCTTATAACGCAAAACCCCGCGAAACCCGACCGGGTTCGCGGGGTTTTTTCTTTGCTGGATCTCTTGAAGCCGAGATGAACCCAGCCCAACGTGCGGGCTGTTCCACGAAGCCGCCGTCTACTTCTTCTCTCCGACTTTATCTTCTTCCTTCTTGTCTTCTTCGCCGCCTTTGAGGGCATCCTTGAAGTTCCGGATCCCTTCGCCTAAGCCTTTCCCCAGGTCGCCGACCTTCTTGCCGCCGAACAGCAGCACGGCAACCAAGGCGATCACGATAATCTCGGGAAAGCCTAGCCCAGCAAAACCGGCAGTCAGAATGCCAGTGGGTTCCATACGGCCTCCTTTACATAGGTCATTGTAGCGGATTCCGGGTGGGCCGCGTCTGGCCCCTACCGGAACCAGGAGCGCAGGTCGAGAATGTCGCGCCGCATTCCCTCGGAAAGAGGGGCCATCAGCACGTTGATGACGAACCAGGTGGTGCTGAGCGAAAGCAGCACCCGCGTCAACCGGTTCTTCCCGAGGACGAGCCGCAGCAGCATGGCGGCCGCCAACGGCAGGATCGCGGTGGCCACCCGCGCGTGCGGACTCAGGTCCTCGAAGATGCTCGCTACTGGCACTACAGCAATCTAGCGCCGCCAGCGTTTCCCGGTTCAAGCTATCCTCGGTTAACGGTTTGTGAGGTAGCCTACATTTATGGCGGAAACTCTGGAGTTGGGGGCGGACCCAGCGGGCACCCCGCTCGCAATTGAAGATGTGGCGCGCGTGGCGCGCGAAGGCGCTGAAGTGCGCATCGGCGGTGCGGCGCGCGCGCGCATCGCGCGGGGCCGCCAGCGGCTGGAAGAGCTGCTGGCGCGCGGCGAGCGCATTTACGGCGTGAACACGGGGGTGGGCGGGAACGTGGGAATCTCGCTTCCGCCGGAGAAAATGGACCTGCTGCAGCTCAACCTGGTGCGGCACCTGTCCTGCGCCACCGGGCAGCCTCTGCCAGGCGACGTGGTGCGGGCGGCCACGCTGCTGCGCGCGGCCACCTTCGTGACGGGCGCCTCGGCGGTGCGGCCGGAACTGGTGGATGCCCTGGCGGCGCTGCTGAACCGCGGGGTGACGCCGGTGGTTCCGCGGTACGGGTCGGTGGGCGCGAGCGGCGATTTGATGCCCTCGGCTTACATCGCCCGCGTGCTGGTGGGGATGGGCGAGGCGGAATTCCAGGGCCGGCGCCTGGCGGCGGTGGAAGCGCTCCAAGCCGCGGGGATCGCTCCCATCCGCTTCGCGCCCAAAGAAGGACTGGCGCTCATCAACGGCACCACGGTCATGACCGCGGTGGCGTCGCTCCTGTGGATCGACGCGTTCCGGGTGCTGCGCGCGCTGCTGGGCGCGGTGGCGCTCTCCGTAGAAGCCATGCAATCGCCCGACCTGCCTTTCGAGCCGTGGGTACACCAGCAGAAAGGCCACCCCGGCCAGATTGCGGTGGCCGCCTACCTGCGCGGAATGCTGGAAGGTTCCGCGTATACCCAGCCTTCCGGCGGCCAGAGTTGCTACTCGCTGCGCTGCGCGCCGCAGGGGCTCGGCCAGGCGTGGGAAGCGCTCGAGGATGGGCGCGCGGTCGTCGAGCGCGAAATCAACTCGGCCAATGACAACCCGCTCATCGACCCGGAAACCGGCAGGATGTACAAAGCCGGGAACTTCTACGGCGGCCACATCGCGCGCCTGCTGGACACCTGGAAGATCGACTTCGCCTCCATGGCCAACTGGGGCAACGCGCTGGTGGCGGTGCTGGTGGACGACCGCTTCAACCAGGGGCTGCCAGCTAACCTGACGCCCGAGCCGGGCCTGAACTCCGGATTCAAGGGCATGCAGATGAGCGTGACCAGCCTGGCCTGCGCCGTGCGGCAACTGGCGGGCCCGAGCTCCATCCATTCGCTGCCCACCGAGCAATACAACCAGGACGTGGTGAGCCTGGGGATGCACGCCGCAGTCACGGCCATGGACGCCCTGGAATGCCTGCGCAACGAGACGGCCATGGTGCTGCTGGCGGCGGCGCAGGCCGTGGATTTGCGCGGCGGGCCGGCGAGGCTGGGAAGCGGGTCGCGGACGGTCTACACAGCCGTGCGTCAACTGGCGCGGTTCCAGGATCGGGACCGGCCCATGGAGCACGAGGTGGCGGCGGTATCGGCGAAGATCGCAGCGGGGCAGGTATAGCCATGTTGAGACGGCATTTGCACTACTGGTGCATCCTCCAGCCTCCGCCCACATAGAGGAGTTGTCCGGTGAGCCAGTGGGCCTGGTCGGAGGCCAGGAAGACCATGACATCGGCCACGTCCTGGGGCGTGCCACATCGGCGAAGCGGAGTGCCGGCGGGAATGGCAGCCTCCTGGTCAGGCGTCATCCAGCCGCTCTGGATGGGACCCGGCGCCACGATGTTGACGGTGATGCCGTACTTGCCGACTTCGAGCGCCGCGGAGCGGCTGTAAGATTCAATCGCGTGCTTGCTCGCGGCGTAGCTCAGCGAGCTTGCGTGAGCATGCGCTGCGTCGGTGCTGACGTTGATGATCCTCCCCCGCCGTCTCTGGCGGCTCAGATAGCGCTGGATATACTCGGACATCATGAGCGCGTAGGCGCGCGCGTTCACGGTGAAGTGGCCATCGATGCTGGCGCCCGAGATCAGGCCGACGCCATAGCCTTCGGTTGTGACCGCGGCCGGATCGAAGGTGTCGTGCACGGAGTGCGTGTGGTTGTTGATGAGGACCTCGACGGGGCCGAGCACCCCCTCGCACTCGTCAAAAACCAGGCGAATGTTCGCCGCATCGCCGAGATCCGCTTCGCGTCCCGCGGCAACACCGCCCTGGGCAACGATGTCCTGGATAACCCGATCCGCCGGTTGGCGATGCATTGCCCAGTAGAACAGGACGCCCCCGACACCGGCCTCCCGCGCTGCGTCCAGTTCCTCGTCGCTATAGCGGGACGGTTCACGGAACCAGGTGAGGAACACGCCGGCCCCCTGGAGCGCAAAAGCCCGTGCTGCCGCCGCACCAATGCCATGATTTGCACCGGTGATCAGAACAATTTTCCCTGCGAGTCCCGGGTCGATCATATGCCATTCTAACGTCCTCTGGAGAATCCGCAAATTCCGTCAAGCAAATCCCTCCCGCTTGCCCTACACTCTGGTTTTGGAGGCAACTATGATCCTTTGGAAACGCGCCGCGTTGCTGGGTTTTCTGAGCTGGATGATTCCATTCGTCATCTCATTCATCGTGTTCCCGTTGAAGACAGGCAACGCTCCGTTGTTCGGCACCTTGATGAGCCTGGTTGTTCTTCTAACGGCCGCGGCGTTGCTCAATCGCTATTTTCGAAACCGGCCTGTGTCGGTTAACGAAGCGGTGCGGGTCGGGGCTCTGTGGTTGGCCATCAATCTTCTATTCGATTACCCGGTGTTTGCCTACGGCCCCATGAAGATGACGGTGTGGGGCTATTTCTCGGAAATCGGCCTGGGCTACCTGGCATTTCCCATCTTTGCGTTCGGGGCGGCGCGGCTGGCGCGACGATGAAGGAGTACATTCGACGGCTGCGACTGGAGCGCGCCGCGCGGGCATTGTGAACCGCAGTGCGATATACCTGGTTAAGAATGACCCTGGATATCGGATGCGGTAAGCGCAAGGCCGAGCCGGACGCGTTGGGCATCGACATGTCCGCCGATTCGGCCGCCGACACCATCTGGAACCTCGACGAGTTTCCCTGGCCGCTGGAGGACGACCGGTTCGAGCGCATTCACATGTCGCACATCATCGAGCACCTCGCCGACCCCGTGCGCGCCATGGCGGAGGTGCATCGCGTGGCGCGCAACGGCGCTGACGTTTTCGTGACCACCCCGCACTTCAGCTCGCACAATTCGTATGTCGATCCCACCCACAAGCGCCATTTGGCGGCGGCCAGCTTCGAGTACTTCACGGGCAACGATTTCCCCAGCTTCGCCGGCTCGGCGTTCCGCTTTGACATCGTCGAGCTGAAGCTCACGTTTGGCGGCAATCTGGTGCTGGACAACCTGGGCCGTTTCCTGGCGCGCAGGTCGCTGAGGTGGTACGAGCGTCACGCCGCATGGATCTTCCCCGCGCTGGACGTTCACTGCCACCTGCGGGTGCGGAAGTAGGCCTCAAAGGAATCGCGTCTCCGCGTCGAAATGGCTCCCCGGGCTTCATGGGTCAGTACGTCACGTTGGTTCCGAAGTCCGGCTTCAGCCCAGCGCGAATGAGAGCCATCCATTCGGCCAGCTTCCCTCGGTTTGCACTCCAGAAGGCGCCGCATTCCTCCAGATACTGGAGCACCGCGGCCGATTCGCCGCGCTCCAGCAGGTCCCGCGCCAGCGCCATGTTGGGTCCCTGCGCCGCCAGCGAAGTGCTGCCGGGGGTCTTGCCGGCAAGCAACAGGTAGCGCCTGGCCTCCCCCACGTCTCCATTGCGCAGCGCCAGCCGCCCAAGCACGATGTTTCCCTGGTGAATGGCGTCGCCGGTCCACCAGAAGACGCCGTGCTTCGATTCCGCCAGCGCTTCGCTGGCATAGCGCTCGGCCTTCTCCAGATTGCCGGCGGCCAGCGCGGTTCGCGCCAGGCGGGCCAGCAGCGGTCCGCGCGTAATCGCATTGTTGCCGGCCATCGATTCCAGGTGCTGGAGCTCCAGGTCCGGCGATGCACCGGTCCTCGGGAGCCGCTCGAGAATAGCAGCGTTCAGCCTGACGGCGATCCGCCACGCTTCGTTCCAGTCATCCAGCCGGATGCTGGCGCGGATCTCGTCCAGCATCCGGTACAACTCCTGCTTATCGGGTTGCTGCGGGGCCGCCCGGAGCGTGGCCGCCGAGATCAGGCAGCAAAGAACAAGAACGCGCATGCTGGAACCCTCCCGTGTGACCCAGACCGGCCGGGGCCGGTCCCACTCTACAGGTTCACACTGACCGCTTCTTCGAATATATGGTGCGGCACCTGAATGCCGCTCACGCGCAGGCGCTCCAGAATCCTGGGCGAAGTCCCAGTGGCCCGGAAACGCCCTTGCACCTTGCCCGCGTCCGTCACGCCCACTCGCTCGAACGTGAAGATCTCCTGCATCTGCAGCTTGTCGTCGCGCACGCCCAGCACCTCGGAAATGCTGATCATCTTGCGCGTGCCGTCTTGCAGGCGCGACAACTGCACCACCATCTTGATGGCGCTGGCGAGCTGCTGCAGAATCACGCGCGTGGGAATTTCCAGATCGGCCATCATGACCATGGTCTCGAGGCGCGAAAAGGCGTCCCGCGGGCTGTTGGCGTGCACCGTGCTCATGGATCCCTCCACGCCGGTATTCATGGCTTGCAGCATGTCCAGCGCTTCGGCGCCGCGGCATTCACCCACGATGATGCGGTCCGGCCGCATGCGGAGCGCCGTCCGCAGCAACTGGCGCTGGTTGATGCCGCCTTCCTTGTTGAGGTTCGGCGGGCGCGTTTCGAACTTCACCACGTGCCGCTGCTGGAGCTGCAATTCCGCCGTGTCTTCGATGGTGATGATGCGTTCTTCCTCGGGAATGAAGCGGGAGAGTGCGTTGAGCATGGTGGTCTTGCCCGAGCCCGTGCCTCCCGAGATCAAGATGGTGGTCTTGGACTGCACGCACGCCGCCAGAAACCGCAGCATGCCCGGCGTGAGCGTCCTGAACTCGAGCATCTCCTCCTGCGTGATCACGTGGCGGCCGAAGCGGCGAATGCTCAGGCAGGGCCCGTCCAGCGCCAGCGGAGGAATGATGGCGTTGACGCGCGAGCCGTCCTGAAGGCGCGCGTCCACGATGGGCTGCGCCTCGTCGATGCGGCGGCCCACCTGCGAGACGATTTTCTCGATGATGTGCAGCAGGTGCGCATCGTCCTTGAACCGCACCGTGGTCTCCGAAAGCTTTCCGTTTCGCTCGATGTAGACTTTGTTGTAGCGGTTGACCAGAATATCGGAAATGCTGGGCTCTTTGAGCAGGGTTTCTAGCGGCCCCAGCCCCAACACCTCGTCCAAGACCTCCTCCACGATCTTGGTCTGCTCGGCCGTAGTCATGGGCACGCGCTCTTCGTCGAGCAGCCGCTCCACTACGCGGCCGATCTCCGCGCGGACCCGGTCCTTGGGGATGGAAGACACGCGGTCCAGGTTGAGGACGCCGATCAGCTTGCGGTGAATCTGCGACTTGAGCTCGAAATAGCGATCGGCGCTTCGCGCGGCCATGGGCGGAGCCGTTCCGCGCATAGGCAAGGGGCGATTTGGTCCCACCTGGTCTCCCTCGATTTGCTCTTAGTGCGGTCGATGCGATTACAATTATATCCTGAGGTTACTTTATGCGGAAAATGACTCTCGTGGCGCTTCTATCGCTGTCCGTTCCAGTGTTCGGACAGACCACCATCAAGGATTCGCTCGTCAAACATTGGAAAACCAGCGGCGAATTCACCTTGGCGGTGGCCAAGACCATGCCGGCGGAGAGCTACAACTTCCGGCCGAATCCAGAGGAGATGAGCTTCGGCCAGATGATGGCCCACATCGGCGCGGCCAACCTGGGCGCGTGCGCCCTCGCCAGCGGAATGACACGGCCGGACCTGCCGCCCAAGATCGCGGCGTGGTCCAAGGATCAGAACAAGATTGACATCGATCGCGACACTGCCCTCCAGTTCCTCGCCGACTCATTCGACTTTTGCAACAAGGCCGTGGCCGCCATGACGCCCGAGAAACTGGACGCCGTGGTCGGCACACAGACCCGTAAGATGACCGGCTTCGAGTGGCTATGGGCGTACTTCACGCATACCGCGCACCATCGCGGCCAGGCGGAGGTCTATTTGCGAGTGAAAGGCATCAAGCCGCCGGATTACATGTTCTAATCCAGGATGCGACTGCAATTATATCCTGACCCGGCGTGGCGCCTGTCGAGAATCCCATGGCCGAAGTCTCATACGTCCACGGCTACTCCGCCCGCGAGGCGGATCGCTTGGCCGACCAAGCCAGCACACTGAGCGAGCTGCTTCACCACGACACCGTGTATCCGCCGGGGAGCCTGGTGCTCGAGTGCGGCTGCGGCACGGGGGCGCAGACGGTCATTCTCGCTGCGCGAAATCCGGGGGCACGGTTTGTTGCCGTGGACATCTCAGCCGCCTCGCTCGAACAGGCCCGCGCGCGGATCGCGGCGGCCGGCCACCGGAATGTCGAGTTCCGGACGGCGAACCTGTTTGACCTGCCTTTTGGCGAAGAGCACTTCGACCATGTCTTCCTGAGCTTCCTGCTGGAGCACGTGGCAGAGCCGGCCGCGGCTCTCAGAGCCATGAAGCGGGTTCTGCGCCGCGGCCAGACGATCACAGTGATCGAGGGCGACCACGGGTCCTGGTATTGCTATCCGCAGACGCCGGAGTCCGCACGGGCCGTCCAGTGCCTGGTGGATGTCCAAGCCCGGTTCGGCGGTGACGCTCTGATTGGCCGGCGGCTCTATCCGCTGCTCAGGGAGGCCGGGTTCCGCGATGTGCGCGTCAGCCCGCGGATGGTCTATGTGGACCACAGCCGGCCCGATCTGGTGGAGGGCTTCTCCAAAAACACGTTCATCGCCATGGTGGAAGGGGTCCGCGATCAGGCGCTCTCGCTCGGGATCGTCGATCCACGCACGTGGGAGAAAGGCATCGCGGATCTGTACCGTGCGACGGAGCCCGACGGGACTTTCTGTTACACGTTTTTCAAGGGCGTGGCCTCCTGTCAAGTCATTTAATGATGTAACCCAAACCGGTCTCGGTTGGGTCAAATGAAAACGTAACCCAAGGGCGCGACAAGCACCCGAACAACGTGTACAACTCGGGCCCGACCAACGGGAGGGCCACGACACTCTCAAGTTCTTCCTTCATAGGAAGGTTTTCTTTCCGGGTCGCAGGGGCGGAGCCCGCGGGGTACGGGGCAGAGCCCCGTGGCGGGGCGCAGCCCCGCCTGCCCCGCTGAAGGTTTCATGCGATAGCCACCACGGGATTGCGCCGCTTGCCGATACGAATGTCCGGGCCGCGATAGGCCCGCTTGCCGAAGCCTTCGGACTTGCCGGCGCTGGCCTCCTCCAACTGCACGCGCAGCTCGGTCAGCCGCCGGTTCAACTCTGCCGGGTTCAAGCCCTCATAGATGCTCTGCAACTGCCGCTTGGTTTTCCGGTCCACCTGGCGCGACTGCCTGACCCGTTCGTAGGGGGTGCACGGCTTCTCGTATTTGCGTTTGATCCGGCCGTCCACGCGCGTCTTGCTCTTCAAGCGGATAGTGGGCAGGAAGAAATTCTTGTACAGCCGCAGCACGCTGTAAATCTCATTCAGGAGCCGCAACTCACGCGTCGTGTCATGGCGACGGTACCCCACTACCTTGCGCACATGCGTCCAGTTCTTCTGCTCCACCCAGGCATTGTCGTTCTTCTTGTACGGTCGCGATCGCGACAATCGAATGCCTTCCTGCCGGGTCCAGTCCCAGAGCAGATCGTTGATGAGCGCCGAATCGTTGTCGGGATGCAGCTCGCGGATGCGAAAGGGAAACCTCGTCCGCATCTGGCTCAGCCCCTCCTTAGTGGCCTGTTGGGAGCGCACCGCGATCGCTTGGCCTTCCCACCAGTTGCTGGCGATGTCTACCGCTGAGATGGTGTGAATGTAGTCGCCTCCCGTCGAGCGGCCGCAGTGGCCCACGAAATCCACCTGCACATTGCCGACCTCGCTGGTGTCCCAATCCGCCGCCACCTTCACCGGCACCTTCTGATACATCAACCGCTGTACGTTCGGATTGCGGTTGCGCCGCAAATGCCGGATGCGCTTCTCCCGCCCCAGCAGACGATCAATCGTGCTGGCCGAAATCTCCTTCAGTTGGGCGGCCACCGCATCGCTGCAACGCAGTTCGCCGAGCTTCCGCAGCCGGTCCAACTCGCTTCTCAACACCGCCACCATCCGCTGCCCGCACGGCTGTTCGAAAATGTCCCACACCTCCACCAGAGCCGTCACCACGGCTGCTCCGTATTCCGCTCGTCGCCTTCGCCGCTTTCGCCGCCCTGGCCGAAACGGATGGTTCAACACCCGGATCAGGTACTTCCGGTTCAGGCAGGTCCGCTTCTCCGCCTCATCGAGCAACCGGCTTCGGCCCGTTTCGTCGGCTCGGCTGTACTCCTTGCCGACCTCTTCCAAATACTGCTTGCGCGCGTTCATGTCCACCTTTCATGGGTGTCATGTTTGGCGCCCTTTTGGGTTACATTTTCATTTGACCCAACCGGGTCTCTCCTGGTGACATTTTACGTGACCCAATTCGGCCTCTCGATAGACCACCGGCCCTCTGATATAATCGGCTCCGGTAAGGAGAATGTCCGTGTCTAATCCGACTTCCCGCAGGTTCTTTCTCGGCGCGGTGACGGCCGCCGCCGCAACACGCGTTTGGGGCGCAAACGACAAAATCAACGTGGCCATTATAGGACTCGGCGGCCGCGGTACGAATCACTTGAACATATACCCGCGGCTGCCCGATGCGCGTGTCGCCGGTCTCTGCGACATCGACCAGGCCGCCCGGGAGAGGGCTCAGGCGACCCTCCAGAAAATCACCGGCGGCGAGAAGGCCAAGGAGTTCGAGGACATGCGCGGAGCGTTCGCCGATCCCGGCATCGACGCCGTCTCGATCGCCACGCCCAACCACTGGCACGCACTGGCGGCCATATGGGCGTGTCAGGCGGGCAAGGACGTCTATGGCGAAAAGCCGGCCTGCTACAACATCTATGAAGGCCTGCGGATGGTTCAGGTGGCCAATGAAACCAAGCGCATGGTGCAGATCGGATCACAGCACCGCAGCACGCCGTACAAGATCAGGGCGTTCGAGGCGCTACAGGGAGGCGTGATTGGTAAGATCTACCTGGCCAAGGGGCTGTGCTTCAAGCGCCGCCAGTCGATTGGACACAAGGCGGACAGCCCGGTGCCGCCGGGTGTGAACTGGGACTTGTTCCTGGGGCCCGCACCCCTGCGCCCGTTCAACGAATTGCGTTTCAAGTATAACTGGCACTGGTTCTGGGACACCGGCAACGGCGATATCGGCAACCAGGGGGTGCATGAGATCGGCCTCTGCCGGTGGGGACTGGGCGACCCCGAGTGGCCTAAGAGCGCGTTCTCCTCGGGCGGCAAGTACGTTTATGACGACGATCAGGAGACGCCTAACACGCAGCTCGCCAGCTACGATTACGGCGGACGCGAGATCGTGTTCGAGGTGCGCGGCCTGCTGACCGGCGGCGAAGGCACGCCGGTGCGCCGTATGGGCGGCCGCGGTGGCCGCGGAGGATCCCCTGGCGGCCCTCCCGCCGCCAACGCCAACCCCGCCAGCACTCCGATCAACGTCACCATCGGCAATCTGTTTTACGGAAGCGAGGGCTGGGCGTCAATGGATGACGCGGGGTTCCAGGCGTACAAGGGCGAGAGCAGCGAACTGGTCATGGAAGAGCGGCCCGAACGGGGTCCGGGAGGCGACGCCACGAACCTGCACATGGAGAACTTCCTGGCGGCCTGCCGCTCGCGGAACGTCAAGGATCTTCACGACCCGATTTCCAACGCGCACTTCAGCGCCGGTCTGTGCCACCTGGCCAACATCAGCTACCGCACCGGGCACAAGCTCACACTGGGGCCGGGCCCGCGCTTCACCGGCGATCCGGAAGCCGACAGGTTGATCACGCGCCAGCCCTACCGCAAGCCGTACGTGGTGTGAGGCGGCCCGCCCCCCGGACTTCGTAGCCATGAGGCCCCTACAGCATCCCCAGGGGGACGTTGCGATTGGGCGCGGGAAAAGCACGGTCGAGGGTGGCCATATCCTTGGGTGAAAGCGTCCAGCCCGAGCCGCCGGCATTCTCGCGCGTGTGCTCCGGCTGGCTGGCTTTGGGAATCGTAAAGACCTCCGGGAGGCGCGTGAGGAAGTTGAGGATGACCTGCCGGACCGTGCGTCCGTTGCGCTGCGCAACTTCCTCCAGCACCCGGCCGGCGGGGGAATCCAGGCGCGGGAGCGCTTCGTGTCCGAAGGGCGAGTAGGCCACCACCGCGATCTGCCGCTCCTGGCAGTACGGGATCAGCTTGCGCTCGATGCCGCGGTCGCGCAGGTGGTAGAGGACCTGGTTCGCAGCAAGCTGATGGTGGCGCAGCGCGGCCTGGGCGGCTTTCACTTGCGGGACGTTGAAGTTGCTGACTCCAGCGAAACGGATCTGGCCTTCGTCGATCAGACGCCCCATGGCGCGCATGGTGCCGGCCAGCGGATAGCTGCCCTCCCAGTGCAGGAGATAGAGGTCGAGGTGGTCCGTGCCAAGCCTCGCGAGGCTCTGCTCGCAAGCGCGCAGCGTGCCATCGTAGCTGGCGTTGGAGGGCAGGACTTTGCTGACCAGGAACACCTCATGGCGGCGTCCGGCGATCGCTTCGCCAGTGAGTTCCTCGGCGCGGCCGTTGCCGTACATTTCCGCGGTGTCGATGTGCGTCAGGCCGAGATCCATGCCCGTGCGCAGGGCCTCCACGGCGCGCCGCTCGCTGTCGCGGGAGCCTTCAATCATCCAGGTGCCTTGTCCGATGACAGGGACATTCACGCCGGTCCAGCCGAATGCGCGTTGCGTCACGACGCCATTATCGCGCAACCGCTGGCGTTACAGGCGAGCTTTCTGGAGGCGTCCGTAATCCGTCGATAGCGGCGGGAACCGTTAGTCCCCCGCCTTCGTTCCGCTCCAAGTTGGGTATTCCGCTCGGTCCCGGCGACAAGTAGGGCGTTGCAAAGGGCCAAGCAAGCATCTGCACTGATTGCGCACTGGGTAATGGCCTTCTTGGCACACACCTCCGGCCGGCCGTTTCCAAAAGGGGTTCTATAATCCGTCCGTAAGAAGAGCGACGCTTACACTCGGAGGGGCAGCAGCCGCATCGTCTCGATCCACTCGGCCAACTGGTCTCTGAGGCGTCGCACCCGCAGCCAGATCTGCCGCGCGTGAGAAACCAGTTTACCGGGCGAGCAGAAGATCTGAAACCGCAGCCGCTTCGGTCGTGCGGTCAGCCACTTTTCCGGCAGCGCCAGGCGCTTCAGCGCGGTGAGCACGTTGTGCGTCATCACGGCCAACCGGAACCATGCTGCATTGGCTCCCAGCCGGCCACACGGCATCACGCCCGCTCCCAACTCGTTTTTCAGCACGTCGTGCAGCGCCTCAATCGTGCCCGCTTTCTCGCGTTGCCAATCCAACAATCGCTCCGCAGCCCAATCCCACTGGTTGCTCGCCACCGCGAAATGTTTCACTTCGCTCCCATCGGCGAACAACTGCCCTTGCCGTTTGCGCACGCGGATCGCCAGGTACCGCAACGCTCCCGCGCCTTCCGGCCGGCCTTCGTCCTCGGGCCAGTAGTTCAGCACGTCCGCGCATTCCCGCACCGCTTCGGAATCCTCCCGATACGGCTTCCATAGAGAGTCCGGCAGACGCTCGATGTGCTTCTTCAGATTGGGCGTCATGCGCACGCTGATCCCGAAGGTGATGAGGCCCTGCGGGCCGTCGGCGCGCTTTTCATCGCGCAGCCAATTCAGCAGGTCCTTTTCCCAACACGCCGAGTCGCCCCGAAAGTAGTATTCCTGCACGGTCGGCGGCAGGCATTGAAATGCTCGCTGCGCCACGCGCAGCGGTTCCTTCTGGGCGGGCACGTTGCCGTCGCGAAACTCGTCGGCCAGCGCCAAGTTCATCTCCGCCCATAGAGCCAACATCGGCTGATATCCGCTGCCGCCTTGATAGGTCGGCTGCGCCTCTCGCTTGTAGCTCTCGATAATCGTCGCATCCAGATCGACAGTGGCAATCTTCTGCTCCGGGCACCGCCGTCCCACTTCCCGCACCATCTCCTGGTTGACCTGCGCCAAAGCTCGCAGTGGGGCGCTCTCCTCGGCGATATAACTCACCTGCCCTATAGGCAACTCCTTCTGCGCCTGCTCCAGTTTGGATTCATCGTGAAACTCGTAGAGAAACTTGCGCGCCGCCGCGCAACTCGGAATGTCGTGCCCCAGCATCTCCACCAGACCTTCGTCCTCCCGCAAGCGTTCGAAATCCTCGATGCAATCTCCGCCCAGCGCATTCAAAACCAGGAAACTCTCTACATACCCGGCTTCATCCAAACCTCGGTCCCGCTGCTTAATCTGCAAGTGCTGATTCACAAGCCTCGGCACTTCCAGCGAGCGCGCAGCTTGCAGGAACAACGGAATGCCGGCGTACGCGGTGACGCATTCTTCCAATGGCTCTGGATCGAGCTGAAACAGAAACTCGCCTGCGGCGGGCGACGGTTTCTGCTTGCGGGCAATTCCCATCACGCATCCCGTAGCAATTCTGCACCCAAATGGTGCAAACCCATACCCGCTGCTCGCTCCGTCTAATGGTATTGCGGCTCGACTCCGAAATAGCCTACGGACGGATCAGGGAGGCGTTATCCGGTATCCGGAGCCTGAAACTCTTATACTGGCAATATGAAGCCCGTCCATGTCTTCAATGTCATCCCTTCGTTGCCGCCCGAGCTCGAAGGTCTCCGTCAACTGGCGTACAACCTGCGCTGGGCATGGAACCACGACACGATTGAACTTTTCCGCCGCTTGGACAGCGACCTCTGGGAATCCACCAAGCACAACCCGGTGCTGATGTTGGGGACTATCGACCAGGCGCAACTGGAGGCCGCGGCCAAAGATGAATCGTTCCTGGCGCAACTGGATCGCCTGGTCGGGGAACTGGCGTCCTACCTCTCGGGGGAATCCACCTGGTATCGCCGCACGTACGCTCGAACGGACAAGCTGCTGGTGGCTTACTTCTCGGCCGAATTCGGATTGACGGAGTGCCTGTCCATATTTGCGGGCGGGCTGGGCGTGCTGGCGGGCGATCATCTGAAGTCGGCCAGCAATCTGGGTGTGCCACTGGTGGGCGTCGGCCTGCTGTACCAGCAAGGATACTTTAGTCAATACCTCAACGCCGCGGGATGGCAGCAGGAGTCGTACGAAGACAACGATTTTCAGACCCTTCCCCTGACCCGCGAACGCCATGCCGACGGGAGTGCCGTGACGGTGGAAGTGGCGTTCCCCGGCCGTTCGGCGACGGCACAGGTGTGGAGAGTCCAAGCCGGCCGCGTGTCGCTTTTCCTGCTGGATTCCAACCTCCCGGCCAACTCTCCCGAGGACCGCGTCATCACCCACCAGCTTTACGGCGGCGACCTCGATATGCGGCTGAAACAGGAGATCCTCCTCGGCATTGGCGGGTATCGCGCCTTGGAAGCGCTGGGACTGGAGCCGACGGTGTACCACATGAACGAGGGACACTCGGCATTCCTGGGGCTGGAACGGGTGCGCCGGCTGAAAGAGAAGCAGGGACTCTCGTTTCAGGAGGCGTTTGAGGAAGCGTCCGCGGGCCTGATCTTCACGAGCCACACGCCGGTACCGGCGGGCCACGATTACTTTCCGCCTTCCTTGATGGATCGTTACTTCGGGGATTACCCGAACCGGTTGGGGATCAGCCGTCGGGACTTCCTGGCGCTAGGCCGGCAGAATCCGGCCAACGACGCCGAAGAGTTCTGCATGACGGTGCTGGCGCTTCGCATGGCGGCCTCGAGCAATGGAGTCAGCGCGCTGCACGGGAAGGTCTCGCGGAGGATATGGAAGTCCCTCTGGCCGGGTGTCCCGGAGGATGAGGTTCCCATCGGCCACGTCACCAACGGCGTGCATTTTCGCTCCTGGATTTCGATCGAGATGAACCAATTGTATGACCGGTACCTGGGGCCGAACTGGCGGGTGGACGCCGATCCGAAACTCTGGCAGCGGGTGGAGGGCGTTCCGGCCGAGGAACTGTGGCGAACGCATGAGCGCCGGCGGGTGCGCCTGGTGGCATTCGCGAGGCGGTGTCTGCGGTTGCAGCTCCGGCGCCGCGGCGCGCCCCAGTCGGAGATCGACGCGGCCGACGAAGTACTCGACCCGGATGCGCTGACCATCGGCTTCGCCCGGCGCTTCGCCACCTACAAGCGGGCGACTCTGGTGCTGCGGGACATCGAGCGCCTGGGGCGCATCCTCAACCATGTGGAGCGTCCCGTGCAGATCCTGTTTGCCGGCAAGGCCCATCCTCGCGACGATGCCGGGAAGCAGTTGATCCAGCAGATCATAAGACTGGCGCAGCACAAAGAGTTCCGCCGCCGGATCGTGTTTTTGGAGGACTACGATACAGCCATGGCGCGGTCCCTGGTCCAGGGCTCGGACGTATGGCTCAACACTCCGCTGCGGCCCGAGGAAGCCAGTGGAACCAGTGGCATGAAGGCGCTGCCTAACGGCGTCATCAACCTGAGCATACTGGACGGATGGTGGGACGAGGCCTGGCGGGCAGCGGCTGCCGAGAATCAATTCGTGGGGTGGGCGATCGGCCGCGGCGAGAACTACGACAACGCCGAGTACCAGGACCAGGTGGAGTCGGCGGCCCTTTACGACTTGCTGGAACACGACATCGTTCCTACCTTCTATGATCGGGGCGCCGATGGCGTGCCGCGGCGCTGGATCGCCAACATGAAAAGTTCCATCGTCCACTTGTGTCCGGAATTCAACATGCAACGTGTGGTAAAGCAGTACGCCGCCGACTTCTATGTGAAGGCGCACGAGCGGTACCAACGGTTGACGGCGGAAAAATCGGCGCGCGCCAGGGCGCTGGCGGCCTGGGTTGCGCGCATACGGGCCAATTGGGCTCAGGTCCGCGTCGAGCGCATTGCCGCGTTGGCGGCCACGGAACTGGCGGTCGGCAGCCAGATCCAGGTCCGGGCGTGGGTCCGGCTGGGGGCAATTCCCAACGATGAAGTCGCGGTGGAGCTCTATCTGGGCCGGCTCGACTCCGGCGGCGAAATCACAGGCGGCGTGGCGATTCCCATGCAACCGGCTGGGCAGAGCCCGGAAGGGCTCTTTATCTTCGAGGCGGCCGGGGTGCCGTGCCGCCAGAGCGGTCTCCACGGCTACACGGTGCGGGTTTTGCCCTTCCACGCCGACGAGGCCAAGGCCTTCCTGCCCGGAATCATCACCTGGGCGGCTGGGCAGTGAAAGCCGCCGGCGGAGGAATCGATTGGTGCTGGAGGTGGGGGTCGAACCCACATGCCCAGTGAAGGGCGCGGGATTTTGAGTCCCCTGTATGTGCTTGTAAGTAACTGTTTCTATGCGACTTAAATTTCAGAAATGTGAAACTGTGTAAGCAACTGTGCAAGTATTCTGCCGTTTTTGAGATCTCTCCCCACAGCCGAATCTTACCAGCCATCGAAGCCGCGCGCCGCCTGGGCCGCGCGGAAGGCGCGAGCCGCACCCCCCTGCCCGCCCCTGCGGCGATGTGCTCGGTTTATTCGGGGTGCTGTGTCTGCGCCGGAGCTATTTCGCGCTACAAAATCACTGCACCTGCAGCGTTGTCAGCGGCGCGCTTCCTCGCGCTCCAGCTTCTCCAGCATCGCCAGCAAAAACCAGTCATGCCGCGACGGGGCGGTCAGGCCGGTGGGGCGCACGGCATCGATGCGCCGCAGGATATCGTCGGGCAAGCGAAGCTGCAGGCGGTTTACCTTTCCCGCTTTGGCTGAGACTTTGGTGATACCGCCGCCCTTGCCGATGAAGGCTTCGACAGCGCGTTCTTCAGATGCCGGGGCGCGTTGCTGGGGCTTTGAACGGATGGCCATGGTCTATCCTGCGGCTCGACGTTTGCGTGAGGTCATAGTGACCTTAAAGCAACCTTGGAATAAGGCCATGATCTCGTTGACGGCCTTCGAGTTGTAATGCTGGCGCGGAAGTTCGGTAACGGCCAGCCCCAGGGAGGCGGCGTGGGCGAACGCCTTCCGGCTGCCAAGGGGTGCGTCCAGATAACCGAGAGCAGAGAATTTCTTCAGTTCCTCGATGGTGTCCCGGTTCTCTGACCCCTGCCCTGCCGGATCGGTCTGGTTGAGAAACACGGACGCCTTGAGCGCGGGATTGATTGTGCGGCCTTCCTCGACGAGCTGGGCGACGTTTTCAATCGCCCACAGATCGAAGCTGCGCGGTTTGCAGGGAATCAAGAAGATGTTGGAAACGGACAGCGCCGCCCTCTGGCTGGTGGTGTCACGCCCGCCGGCGTCGATGATGATGTGGTCGTATTTCTTGGTCATCTTCAAGACTTCGGTGCGCACGGATGCGCCTGTAAGCTTCACGCAGGTATAGGACGGAGCGGCCGGATTGTCTGCCTTGCGGGCGTTGGTGAAGTCGAACGCGGTTTCCTGATTGTCGGCATCGACTAGGAGCACATCTGCCCCCTGCCCTGCTGCTATACACGCCAGATTGGTGGCGACGGTCGTCTTGCCGCTGCCCCCTTTGATGCCGCCGATTGTCACGATCATGAGATCACCTTGGAGAGTGGTTGGAGGGGTTGGAGAGGAGGCCTTGGACTGGTGGACGGGATTAGGTTAAGGCTACGATCACCTTAATGTAAGGTCATCGTGAGGTCAAGAGGGAGATTTTGGGCGCTCGACAAAGCCTGGGGAAGTTGTCCGCCAAATTGGGGACTGGTGGCGCGTCCGCGATAACGTCATTGTGGCGTTGTTTTGGAGTTGAAGTGAGGTCATTTTGAATTCATGAAGTATCCGTAGACCTATCGGTCTGAATTGCACGATAACGCCGTCTGGGCGCGACCAAGCTTGCGGATTCTTCCAGCGGTTGGGGGAAGGGGCCTACGTCTGAGCTAAGGTCATCATGGTGTTGTAGTGAGGTTGAGGTAACGTCATTCTGATCTCATTCAGCGCCCGCAAATCGGTCGCTTCAATCGCCCCAGGCTTATACAGCCGGGCGCGACCAAGTTGCGGATAGTTGGTCCCGCGCGGCAAGGCCATCGTGGGGTTATTGTGAGGTTGAAATAACGTCAAAATGAGTTCATCAAGCGTCCATGAATTCATTGGTCTGATTGCGCCGTCCCGTTCAGTCGGGGCGCGGCGTCCGGGCGTGCACGCAGCTGAGGCTGACATCCGATGATGGCGTCAATCTTTCCGTGGGCCGCTTCGTGCCGTCTTCATTTGTAAGGACAATCGGCGGGGAAGGGGGCCGGGCGGTTCCTATGGGCGTGAGCGACTGGCGTCATTTTAAGGTCACACCAACCTTAGACTGACGTTATGCCAAGGCCATGACGGGGCTAGCTGGTTTTGCTGGTTGCGCCCGTATCCGAGGCAGGGGAGGGGGCATTTTGGGTACGCCGTCTTCCGGGGGGATGGCACAAGGGGGGCGACCGGCGGCAGTGTTTCGGTCCCCCTCTTGCGGGGGTAGGCGCATGCCAAGGGGCGTGACGGCGTTGTTTGCCGGCGCAGACGCTTGCAAGCCGTGGGGGCGAACCCTCCCGCCCCGGCGTCCCCCTGGGGGGAACGGGCAAAGGGGGGAAAACTCCGCCAGCTATCGGGGCTTGCGCTTCTGGTTTTTGTAACGCCTGACCTGCCCCACCATCTTCGCGGACACTTCTTTCAAATCGTCGAGTGTCTGTTTAGTCTTTGCGAGGGCCGCCCGGTGCTGCTCAAAGGCGCTTTCGATGATGTTCGTGATGCTGGCAGGATCGGTACCGGCGTTGAGCATGTGGACGATCTCTTCGAGCTTCGATCCGGCCATCCCGAGTTCAGCCCTGTCATGCTCAAGTTCGTCCGCGATTTCTGCGGCAGTGGCCAGATGGGCCGTCGTCTCCTTGTGGTTAATGGTCGGCTGCCGGTGGCGGGGTAGGGGCACGTTCGGCAGGGCATCGCGGAGCAGGGCGCTTGTTGGCCGCTTTGTTCGCTGGCGGCTTTTCCCACTCCTGCCTTTCTGGTTGCCGTTGTCGCTCATGTCGCCCCTCCTGTACAACCTTCGATAGAACTTCCGCTACTATGCGCGCCCGGAGGCGGGCCGTCAAGGCCGCAGGCACCCGCAAAAGCGGAGGCCCGTGGGGGCGGAATGCGAAGGTGGGATGTTATTTCCGGGGCGGCTTGCGGTCGCGCTCGAAACCCAGGGCCTGAAGGCAGACGAGACGGAGTTCTTCAAAGGTACGGATGGCCTGGCCGTAATCCGCAAGGGCCGAGCCGATGCTGCCGTCCATGATATCGCCGGGGCGTCCTGCGTTCAGATGGTAGGCGATCTGATTAAGGTTTGAGCCGGCTTTGCCGACCTCGGCGCGATTCTTGGCCAGTTCCGCGAGCAGGAGGTTGACGGCCTGCCGATCGATCCTGGAGGGGGGCGGCCGGTAGTTCAGGACGGCGTACCGGATGAGCTCGCTGATTGAGATGCCGGTGGCGTCGGCTTTGGCCTGAACGGCGGCTTTTTCGGCGGTACCGACACGAGACTGTATGATGACCGAGCGCTGCCGCTTTTCACTGCCCCGCTGACCGCTCATTTGGCCTCCGGAAACGCTACGGCGTGACAAGGGGCCGCCCGGCGAGGGGCGCATCCAACCGGCCTGACGGTTAGTCGTGGGGCAGGGGCGCGAAAGCCCCGCTGCGGTCGATGGGCGCACAGCCCTCGTGCAGGTCCATGGCGGCATACGCCTGGTCGATGGGGGTCCGGGGGGAGAGCGAAGTCTCCCACGGTCTGGAGGTCCATGGAGGGCACGAAGGCTCTCCTGGTCGAAGCCGCTGCCGAAACAGCGGGCAGGGGGCCGGGGGGTGCAACCCGCCCCGGTCGGAAGTCCAGAAGGCGAAGCGCGTCTGGTCGGGTCCAGCGGCTGAAAGCCCTGGTCCGGGGGATGCAACGGGGGGCGAAGCTGCCCCCTTGCCAAGATGAGGCGAAGCCGGTGGCGTCTGGAGTACCGCGGCGCGGTATGACACACGCACATCTTGCGAGCGGTACCGCGACGGTCTTTTCTGCTGGGTTGCGCTTTGGTTTCACAGCGCGGCGGTCCCGGAACAAAACCGGAACGAATTGACGTAACCTCATGATAAAATCTCCAGCCACCAGATGCAACTGAATCCTTGCGCCAGATCAGTTAACGAATGATGAACGTGCGGTATGATTAATTAATACCGCAGGAGGGGGAAGCCCTGCGCGCCACCTCCGCATCAAATCCCTGACATGACCATGCGCATCGCCACGGCCGAATGGGCTAACCCCTACGAGGTCGAGGAACGATACCAGTACCACGACGGCATGATCTGGCTGGGGCGCTCCGCCAGTGAACACCAGGTTCCCCTCGGCTACATGGACGACCGACATGTCTGCCTTGTGGGCGGATCGCGGGGCGGCAAGGGCACGACCGGGATAATCCCGGCGCTGCTGACCTGGCCGGGTTCCATCTGCGTGGTCGATCCCAAGGGCGAAAACGCCACGATCACCGCCGCCAGAAGGGGCGCGGGATCGCAGCAGGCCACGGGCATGAACCAAACGGTTAAGGTTCTCGATCCGTTCAAGTCCGCCCAGGTGGACGACGCCCTGCGGGGGCGGTTCAATCCGCTCGACGCCCTCGATCCCCAAAACGAGGAAACCATCGACGAGGCGGGGCGCATCGCCGACGCCCTTGTCGTCATCCACGAGAGCCCAACGACCGATCCGTTCTGGGACGAATCGGCGCGGGCTATGGTCAAGGGGCTGATCCTGCACGTCCTGACGGCGCCCCGATACGAGGGAAGAAGGAACCTCAACACCCTGCGCAAACTGGTCACGCGGGGCGACTGGGAATCGATCGATGAGCTGCGACAGGCGGGCGAGACGGACCTCCCTCCGGCGCACGGCCTGCTGTGGACGGGGCTGGCGAACAACCCGGCATTCGACGGGCTGGTCGCCGGCATCGGCGATTCCTTCACCAACATGCTGCTCAATTCGCCCAAGCAGTATGAGAGCGTGCTGCAAGTCGCCAACCGGAACACCGAGTTCATCGACTCGCCCCCCATGCAGCGGCTGCTGGGGGCTTCGGACTTCCAGCTTTCGGAACTGAAGACGCGCCCCGAGGGGCTTAGTCTTTACCTGTGCCTGCCCCAACGCTACATGAGCACGCACTACCGGTGGCTGCGCATGATGATCGCCCTGACGGTCACGGAAATGGAGAAGGTGAGGGGGCGTCCGGCGGCGGGTCATCCCGTCCTGCTGGTGCTCGACGAATTCGCGGGGCTGAAACGGATGGAGGTCATCGAACACGCCGTCGCGCAAATAGCCGGATATGGCGTAAAAATGTTCTTCGTCCTGCAAAGCCTTGAGCAGCTCAAGGGGGCGTACAAGGAGAACTGGGAAACCTTCCTCGCCAACTCCGGCCTCAAGGTGTTTTTCAACCTTGAGGACAATTTCTCGCGCGACTACGTCAGCAAACTGATCGGGGAAACCGAGGTCGTCCGCGAAGTGCGCTCGGCGAGCGACAGCACCTCGGAATCCGACAGCGTTTCCCGCAGCACGACGCGCTCGGAATCCGACACAAGCGGGCGCTCATCTTCGACCGGCACGTCGGAATCCGAGGGGACCAACAGCTCCGTCAATTCAGGCCGGTCATGGGGCGTCAACAGCTCGGAAGGCCAGAACTTCAACTGGTCGTCCGGGCGGAACTGGAGCTATGGCGGTTTCCTCGGCGGCAAGCGCTGGCAGGGCGGAAACGAGGGCAGCAGCAAGGGCCGGTCCTATACCGAGGGTAAGTCGAAAGGCTGGACCGAGGGGCGCTCCGAGGGGGTGTCTCATGGCACGTCCCGGTCACAGACGGAAGGCACCTCCGAAAGCCGGACCACGGGCGTCAGCGAAACCGACGGGGTCACGCACGGCACCTCGAAATCCAGCACGGCGGGGACGAGCGAGACCATCCAGAAGCGCGCCCTTATCACGCCCGACGAGATCGGGCAGGTGTTCGCGCGCATCGACGACCGGGAGCGCGTGGCCTATCCGGGGCTGGCCCTGGCGGTCATCTCCGGGGCGCGGCCAGTCGTGCTGCGGCGCGTGAATTACTACGAGGATTTCCAGTTCGCGGGGCTGTTCGATCCTCACCCGGATCATGCGCTGAAGCAAATACAAACGCTACTCGTCAGCGGGGAGGACTGCGGGGAACTGGCGCGGCTGTTCGATCGGGACAGCGCGGGGCTGCAGTTCGCTGGCTGGAAGATCGGACCGGGCACGATTGTCAGCCCCGGCCAGCCGGTTGGGGTCTTCGCCGCCGGGGAGAAGTGGGTCGCGCAGCTGCTGGCGGGCAGGGCCGGGCGGTTCAAGGGCCTGACGGGGGAGTTTACGCCGGGGCCTTTGTACCAACTGGAGTATTACGAAGATGGCGCGTCCCCGGTAGACCCGTTCGCCGAACTGCGGGAATTCAATGAGGAATTAACGCGCCGCATCGCGCAGAGAAAAGTGACCGAGGAACTGAGCGCTACGCGGCGGCAGGCCCGGACGGGGGCGGCGGCGTTCTGGGTTCTGGCCGGGATGGCGCTGCTGTGGCTGATGGCCAGCCCCAGCGCCGGGGTGTTTCTGGTGCTGCTGGCGCTGACCGGCGGGGCGATCTGGATGGGCCGGCGGTCGGCCCGGCTGACAGGCGAAATCGACAAGCCGCGGAAGGCCAAAAGCCACACGCGCCAGCTGTATGAATCCTACAACTCGCGGTCGCGTTCGTGATCGTGTGATTTGCCCTGCCGGGACCTGAACTGCTGGGCGATTTTCGCGGCTTCGTTCTTCTTCCCGGCGTCGCCGCGTTCTTTCCCCAGCCGCGCTGTAGCGGCCTGCCGGTCGGTCATCTGGCGCATGGGTCCGCTCGGCGTCGGGCGCATGAGCGGCGCGTCCTGCCTGACCATCTTAGAGCCGGATTTTTCGGTTTCGCCTTTTGCCGTGCCGTCCTGTGGCCGTTCCGCCTCGCGCGGCTTCTGCTTTTCGTTGTTCTGCTCCTGGGCGTGGGCGAACTGGTCACGCAGGGCGCGGGCGCGGTCCAGGGCCGATTCCTCGTGGTGCAGGCCCTCGACGCTTTTCGCAAACGAGGTCGTCCGTTCCGGCTCCGCCATACGTGCTTAGATGATAGCGCTTCTTGCCGCGCAGCGGCCATGCTTCAGGGTGTGAGGGCGAAGTCCCGAACGGGCGGGCGGGTTTCAACGAGGGAAACAGCCCTTCAGGACTGTTTCCGCGCGGGATATCAGTTTCTGGTGTTGCGATGGCCGGTCAGTTTTTCGTATTGATCCATCAGCGTTTCATATTCCTGATTGAGCTGAGAGCCCATCATGTGGTGCCAGCCTTTTAACATTTCGATGATTTGGAGCTGGTCGGCCATCGCGTTGAGTCTTTCGCGCAAGGCGGTATCCGTTGTCATGGGAGTGATCTCCGTGTTGGGGGTTGAAGGCGGCGGCCCGGACCTGAGCCGCCGCCCTGTGCCTATTCATCGTCGCCGTTCCGGGACTCGACGATTTTGGTGTGGGCGAGGTCCGCCGCCTTTGCGAGAGACAGAAGATCCTCGGCGTTGTAGCTGTGCGATGACTTCCAGTTCCCCTCGGCATCGCGGTACCGGCGCTCGAAGGTAACGTTGTGGAAGATCCCTTTTTCTGTCTTGTTTTCCCAGATGCTGGCCGTGATCAGACCGACGCGGACTTTTGCGGCCGGGGGATTCTTCGTTTCAGCGGCTTCGTTTTTCTTCGTGTTCTTCAGAGACATTTGTAGTTTCCTTTCTTGTTCGGCCGGCACCATTGCCAGCCTTGTGATTTCGATCAGCCCTGACAAAGCCGGACCGCCCGTCACAGGGAGGGGGATCGCCCGCCCCCATCGTCTTCATGGGGGCCGCGCAGCGGTCTTGCAGCGCACGCGAAAGACGGGGAACCCTTGCGGGCATGAGGGCCGGTTTTCAGGCAGAAATTCACAGTAAAGGCTGGCAAACAGGGATACGGGCGACAGGGGAAACAATGTCGCTGAACACGATGGTATGAAACGCGATGAAGAGAATGGACACCGGGAGATTTCCGCAATCGTCAGGATGGGCAGCACGTCAGGACAAGAGGCAGATGGACGGCCACGACGGCACCAAGGAAAGCCGGGGGGAAGGGCCGCTGACAGTGAAACGCGCACTGTAACGCGGGATCAAGCTTGCAACAAAGGCAGGACACGAAGCATGCCAATGCAAGGCGGATAAGCGATGCGGCTTATCGGTCAGAAGAAGCGGGGGACAGGCGGGGGCTGACGCCTGTCGTAATCGTCGGCGGCGCAGTGGTAGGGACTCTCGATAACCAGGCTGTAGTCGGACATGGCCTGACCGTCGCGGAACGTGGTCAGCGGATAGCCGTTCGGATCGAGCAGGGAAAGGTAAAGATCGCTGGGACCGGCATTGTCGATGCCCTGCTCGTGGTGAAGCCAGTATTTGACCTGCATCAGCATGCAGGTTTTTTGCTTGAGGGTGTGCCGACCGTCGAGCGTGATCTTCAGGCGGTCGCTCCTGACGTTTCCGACCGGCGGTTTCCTTACAAGCTGGAGCGGCATGATAAACCCCATATTACAGATTGTTATTTTTCCACTGTACAACCTCCGCGTTAATAATCCGTAAATCGCTTTCCCCTCCGTGCCTTGCCCGACAGGGCCTTTGCAGAATGGACGCTGCCCGGAGCCCTCCGGAGCTGTCAACTTCCGGCCCGCACCGAGTGACCGTGTAGTCCGTTTGACAGTCCGGCTGGCTGCCGGGCGTTCCGCTTCCTCATGAAAGGCCCCATGCCGGGGCCGCGAAACAGGAGGAAAACATGGAACTGATGATTAAAGACGATTTCAACACGGTGAGCTGCCCGGCGCTGGCAGGCATGGTAAACGAAATCCGGCAGGACATCGCGTACTGCGAACAGCGCAAGCGCAAGGATTACGCGGCTCTGGCGGATATCGCCCGGAACGATATCAGCAGGCCGCGCGTGCGGCAGCGGCAACTGCGGATGATGGGCCGGTGATATGCTTCCTACCGCTCCCGGTCCCGGTCGGGACCCGGACGCGGCTGGCGGCGGAAATCCGCAGGGATATCGGATACTGCGAACAGCGCAAGCGCAAGGATTACGCAGCGCACGACGATAAGGGCGGCTCGGGGAGACACACCGCCGCGCTCTCTTGCGGCGGGGGTTCGACTAGAGCCCGCACGACCGGCCCCGGCGGCACGCCGCCGAAACACTGGGCAAAGGTCGGGGCGCACAAACTCTATCGTTAATAATCCGTAAATCGCTTTCCCCTCATTGTCTTGCCCCGACAGGGCCTTTGCAGAATGTACGCTGCCCGGAGTCCTCCGGAGCTGTCAACTTCCGGCCCGCACCGAGTGACCGTGTAGTCCGTTTGACAGTCCGGCTGGCTGCCGGGCGTTCCGCTTCCTCATGAAAGGCTCCCTGCCGGGGCCGCGAACAGAGGAGAAGAACGATGAAACTGATTTTAAACTGTGAGTTGCACAAACGGAGCGAAAGCGAATTGTCCGCGTTGTTCTGTATGGTATCCAAGGGTCTGGTTCGCACGAAGCGGGGATCGCCGGAGCGGCGAAACGCCCTCGCCTCGCTGGAAAACATCAGCCGGGCGCGGGTGGCCTGCATGCGGGCAAGCCCGCCTTGAGGGGCGCGCCGTACTTGAATTTCCCGCCTGTTAACGCTCCCGGTCCCGTTCGGGGCGCGGCTGGCGGCGGTTGAGTTCGTCGCGCAAGCTGCGGGCCTGTTCGAGTTTTTCGGGATCGGGGGAGTGGCCTTTACTACCGGTATCGCCCGAGGGCGCGGCTTTGCCGGCGGTGGCGCGCTCGAAAGCGGCCTGCAGGTCGCCTTTGGTGAAGCCCATGCCGGCGGCGAGGCGGTTGAATAGTCCGGCGGCTTTTCCACCGCCCGCGGCTGTCGCCGCCTCTGGCCGCGACAGGGCTTTATCGAATTCCGGTTTGAGCGCGAAGGTGCGCAGGCGCAGCTTGCGATATCCTTCGCGGAGGGCGGCGTTGTCGGCGGCGCGGTTTTCGCGGGCTTCCAGGCGGTCGAGGGCGCTGTAATGGCGGTCCACTTCCTTCAGTTCGCGGTCATGGCGGCGCAGAAGGGTTTCAGTCTGCCGCTTGTGCGCCGATTCGCGTTTCTGATCGGCCTTGCTCTGCACCCACGAAACGAGGTTGCCGATGCCGGTGATCCGGGTCAGGAACGCCGCCAGGCCTTTCGGTTGCCGCTCCGACCGGGATGCTTCGACGCCTTCCTTCCCGGCCGCCTGCATCTCGCGCAGCGCCCCTCGTTCCGCGAATTGGCGGGCGAAGAGATCGGCGGCGTTGTTTGTCCAGCTCGGCGCGCCGCTGCTGCTGACGGGCTTGAAGGTCTGCCTTTCTTTTTTCGATCCCCGCCGTCGCTTCGCTCCGTGACGGCTCTTGCGCCTCTTGGCTGCTGCCTTTCTCCTGCGCCTTCTGCCGTTGCTCCAATTTCTGCCGGGCGTAAGCCCGCGCGGATTCAATGTCGGGCTGTTTGTCCGGCGGATAACCGGACAGGCGGTCCCTGAGTTCTTTGCTCTTCGCCACGCCGCCGAGCAGGCGCGACAGGCTATGGATTTCGCCGTAAAGATCGATCACCACATAGGCGCGCTGATCGCCGCGCGCGAGGTAATAACCCCTGTCCTCCATGGCGCGGACGAATTCAGGGCCGGTCTTCGTGGCGGTCCAGCAGGCGGCGATCTCGGCCATGTCGTCGGCCTTGGTGACGCCGGTGCGCTCCTGCTGCTGTTTTTCAGCGAGGTTTTCCTGTTTCGCGCGTTCGTTGAAGCGGTCGCGCTTGCCGTCCTTCTTCATGCCGTCGGGGAGTTCCAGCCCGTAATCGCGGGCGAATTCCCGCGCGACGGTGCGCAGTTTCAGGTGGTCGTGCGCGATCTGCACGGCCTTGGCTTTTTCGCTGTCGATGCGCGACCAGATGACGTGAGCGTGCTGGCGCAGCACGCCGTCCTTGTCGCGTTTTTCGTGGAAAACCACGGCGCGCGGCTGGCCGATCAGCTTCAGGCTGCGTTCGGTGCGGGCGATCAGATCGAAGTATTGCTCGCGGGTGAGGCGGCCCTGGGCCTGGTCGGGGCTTAAGGAAAGGCTGTAGATGTATTTTTCGCAGCGGGTGGCGCGGGCCTCGCCGGCCCATTCGGCGAAAGCGCCGGAGAGATCCTGCGCGACGGCACCCCGGACTTCCGCGACTTCAACGCGCTCGTTATCGAACGAGTTCATCAGGTGGGCGGCCAATTGCTGCCCGCCGGCGCGTTGATTGCCCTTCAGGATCATACTTGATGCTCAGCCATTACCCGTTAAAACCGGGTTAAAACCTGTAGTAGTACGGATGCGGTTGCTCGCGCTGGAGGTGCAGGAGTGGCGCTCGGGCGTTTGCCAAGGGCCGCCCCCACCCGGCAAGCAACAGGGAAGGAAACAAGGGCTCAGACGGTGATCGGGAACTGGCGTTTGAAGGATCGTGACGGATCACTCTGCGTTCGCCGTCCAGGCCGGAAACACGCCATGCGATTATATGGATGCGGATGCCACAAGCCGGGATGCAAACGGAGTTTTCCGGTGCCTGCCACAGGCACCCTCCCGCCGAGCAAGAAGGGAGAAAACACAGGCTCAGACGGTGACCGGAAAGGCCGGAAGAGGGGGTAGCGTTTTCATAAATGAGCGGAACACGCCGTCCATGCAGCGAAGCGCCCATGATTCACGGCTGTATTTGTATCTGAGTCTATTGTTCTGTGACATTCGTGGCGCATCTGACTCTATTAGCTTCTGCGGCCATTTTTGCCGGTGATGCCTCGGAAACAGCGGGGCCAGCAACTCGACGAACAATCCTGTGCACATGCGCGTGCCTGCATGGACGACCTGGGCCGCGATATAACCCGCGTCTTCAAGCTGGCGCAGGTAGCGCTGGACTTGCCGGCGAGACTTGCCGAGAGCGCGCATGAGCCAGGTGACGGTGATGTCGCCCGAGCGGGTGGCGCGGTTCTTGCGATGGTAGTATTCCATCAGCTTGCGGGCGCAGCGCCGGGCGCCGTCCGTCAGGTTGCGGTCGTCCTCGATCCGCGCGGCCATCTCCGGCACATAGGCGCCGCTGTCGCGCGGCGGCGCGTGCCGGAGTTTTGGTTCCGCCGGCAGGTGGCAGAAGCGCAATGAGCGCTGCCACCGCGCTTCGTCTTTGGGTATCGCGGGGGGAGGGGGTGTGGTGCCGGGGCGGAGGCCGTCGCGGGCGATCCGCGCGGCCAGGGACCGTCTGGCGTCTTCCATAATCTCGTCTTCAGCAGGCAATGATGGCATGGGTTTCTCCGTTGGTTGGGAGAAAACGTCGCCAGATTCAGGCCGCACAAAACCGCCGCAAAAAGCGCTTGCGTTTTTCTGGGATTCTGCGAGAGTGGGAACTGTCAGGTAACCGCTCTCACAGAGCTTCAGTTTTTAGAAGGCCCGCTTCGGCGGGTTTTCTTTTTGTCAGGTCATACGGTTTCCTTCAGACAAATTGTGAACACACAATGGCCGGACTCCGGAATCGGATGGGCCACTGAAAAAGTGTGTAGGAAGAATCGGCGCACAGCAAGCGCGCCACGGCGAACGATGCGTGGCGCTGCGGCCGCGGGCGAGGCGAATCTGGCGGGAACGCTCGCGGTGCTTGGGTGTGCGTGTGTATGCGATCGGTGTGGACAAGAGCAGGCTTCTCGTTCGGGTAGGGGAGGAACTCCGCCCCATTCAGGCCGCAAAAAACCGCCGCAAAAAACACTTGCGTCCGCTGCCGGATTCTGCAAGAGTGGGATTGCAACATCCCCGTTCTTACAGAGCTTCAGTTTCTGGAAGGCCCGCTTCGGCGGGTTTTCTTTTTTAGGTCATCGGGATTCCTTCAGTTGTTACCGCAGGACAGGCCAGAATCGGAATGGCCCAGACCGAGTCTGCCCGAATATCTGCGACGCGGCAAGCGCAATGCAACTAAAAAGTGCCTTTTCCAAGTTATACAACTATGACCAAAGAACCGCGCGGACCTGCGATCTCGGTCGCCGATCGGAAAAGGCAGATCAGCCCCTTAGCACAGATTCTATCTTTCGGACGAACAGTTGCTTTTGTACGGCATCAAGCGCCTGAAAACCTCGGAGAAGATAAAATTGCTGCAGGAGATCCTTGCTGTCACGGGATAAGGAAACGGACGCAGGCATGAGGAGTTCGGTTTTTTCTATAGCTGTTTGTATGACACCGGCCAACTCCTGCCGGTTTTCCTTCAGGGCCTCCTGGTGCAAATAGCACAAGGACTGGATTACCCCGTCTTCAAGGATTTCCTTTCTCCTTCCGAACAATGCCGTCTTCATGCTGCTTGCCTCATTTCTTCTCTCGTATGCGAATAAGCGGCTGTGCCCGGATTGCGTAGCAGCGGGCCGGCGCCAAAATTCAATACGCTGTGGTGAATGCCTGTTGCATCCCGAACCTGCCGCTCCATTTCCCGGCTGACAGGCATCAGGGCTGCACGGACGACTTCGTTGGTCTTGGGCAAAGCTAGTTCCGGGCCGAGCCACTGAACGTCCCAGCCTGCTCTTTGAAACGTACTGGCCCAGATCTTGGGCAGCATAAAGCCGGCGTAAGCATCGACTCCTCTTTGTAATGCCCGCTCCATGTAGGCCACGATCAGCCTGTTAACGACGGGCCGCCGCTCTTCCCTGGTCAACAGGGAGCGGTCGAGGACCAGACGGCTCGCCTCGAAAATCCTGGGAGTCGATGGCAGTTGCGCCGACAGCAGGAAGGTGAAAACATCCGACAGCATATAGGGAATTGTGGTGGGGTAAGAGCGCGTTACACCGACAACCCTTCCTTGCTCATCGCGCGCGATAAAGTATTCGGTCGCCAGGTTGTCATATTGATCGAACTCCATGCCGTCGATCACGTATATGTCGCTCCAGTTTTCCTTATGAACAACCTCCCGGTATCGCAGACTATGCTGTTCCGCCAGAAGGTTATCTGGAAAATGGTGAACTGTCGCAATGCTGACGCAATCAATCATCTGAACTCAAATGAGGCTTAAGAACCGGCGATTGATTGAAAGCGATTACGGCAGCCGGGGTAAACTGTCACTTCTGACAGGGGCTGCCAACGAGGGCGGGGGCAATCAGTTGCAGACGCACGGCCTTCGTGACGGCGTACATCCGTCCATAGGCCTCCAGCTTTTTGAAGATCTTGTTCCAGTGAAAGCGGATGGTGCTCGTGCTTATATTCAGAATGGCGGACATTTCATCGTCGGTTTTTCCTTCCGCAGCCCAGGATAGGATTTCGCGCTCCCGGACCGTTAATTCCACTTTCAAAGGCTTGGACAACATGTCGCGATACGTTTCATGAAAATAGACGCTAAGCAGGTGGGCACCGGCCAAAAACCTGTAATCCTTTCCCTTGGCACGCGCGGTTCTTGCGAGTCCCACGCCTACAAGCTCGCCTGGGGAGCCGGTTAACGAAAAACCTATTCCGTCGCTGACGCCCGCCTCTTGAGCTTCGTTCATGAGCTGCGAGGAGGGCGCGGATAAATCGGGATCGGCGGTGACATCAGACCAGAAAAAAGGCTTCCTGGAGGCCAGGACTCTCAGCGTGACCGGATCGATCTGCATATAGTGTTTTTCTTTGTAATATTTCATCCAGTCGTCGGGATAGCTTGTCGCCAGGCCGTGCTGGCGCGGAAGTCCCAAAGACGGATGATCGGTCACAAGGCTGTAGGCGACCCTGTCATAGCCGTGTTCCTTCATGATGCCACAGAAGTGTTCAAACGCTTCCTCCGGACTTTTGGAGGAATTGATGATCTCGATATATTGTCCGAGTTTTTTCATTGGCAAAGATGTTGATGTGTTTATGCTCCAAACCGTAGGGGGCATTGGTCTCTTTTGTCAAGGTTTCTGCGGCTTTGCCGCCAATCGGCGGCCCCATCACAGCAACGCTACGTCACGATGATCGATGCGGCATCCCGGCTGGTCGCCGCGACCTGGTGCTGCATCCTGTGCTATGAAATTACGATGCTGGCGGGAAACGACATGGTGCAGTAAGCGAATCGCCGGCTAGCGGTTGCGGGCGGCCATGCACTTCATCACGTTGAGCAGCGCGGCGCGCGCGTGGGGGTCCTTGATGGCCGTCCAGGATTCGAGCAGCGGCCTGAACTCCTTGCCTTCGAATTTCTTGATAAGCGAGAAAAAGGCGGAATCGCCGTCAGAGCGGGCACCCGCAGCGACGAAGTGCGACAAGGGCACGTCAAGGAAGTCTGAAAGGTTGACCAGGCGGTCGAGGGGAATGCGGTTGGTACCGGCTTCGTATTTCTGGATCTGCTGGAAGGTAACGTCGAGATGGCCGGCGGTTTCGATCTGGCTCTTTCCGGCGGCGGTTCGCGTGAGGCGGATCGTGCGCCCGAGATCCTTGTAGAAAGGACCTTCGGGCAGACGTTTATTGTGGTGTCGGGGCATGTGAGAATCTTTCGTCAGTTGCCCGACGATTAGAAAGCAGGGGCGGCGGCGGGTCAACCGGAAAGAGACCCGGCAAGCGTTCTCATCAAGCTCATGAGAAAACCGCGCAGAAAACCCGCACCGGCAACGTGCTTTTAGCAATGTTCCTGTTGTGTTCTTGACTCCCTTCGTGTTGCGGGTCATGCCGCTGGCTGGAAGCCGACATACAGGGATATGGCCTTTATCCGCACGAGGATGAACTGGCCGCTTCGCCGGAGCCGGCCTTTTTCCGGTTCAGTTCGCAGAGGCTGCGGCCGCCTATGCGGCGGCCTCGCGGATCAGGCCGGACAGCCGCTTTGTGGCGGTGCGGTGGTGATCGGGGTCCAGGTCAATGCCGATGAAATGGCGCCCCAACTCGCGGGCGGCGACAAGGGTGGAACCGGAGCCGGAAAAGGTGTCGAGGACGATATCGCCCGGTTTCGTGAAGGCGGCGATCAGCGGCTTGAGGGACTGGACGGGCTTCTGCGTCGGATGGAGGCGGTTGCCGGAATAATGCCAGTCCAGCACGTCGGGCGGCGGGCGATCAGGGAACGGCGGGAAGCCCTTGGCCAGCAGGTAGGCTTGCTCGTGAGTGTAAGACAGGTGCCGGGCGCAGGACGCATAGGGCTTGCGAAAGACGATATGACCGACAGGTCGAAAGCCTGCGGCTTTCCATGCCTCCATGAAAAGATCGACCTTGTTCCAGCCATAAAAACAGGTGGCTAAAGCATTAGGCTTGAGGACGCGGTGTATCTGCCGGAAGGCCGGCTTCACCCAGGCGTCGTTGTCATCGTTGATGACGCGGCGGCCGGAGCGGTCGTGGTAGCGGACCAGATACGGAGGATCGGTCAGCACGAAATCGATGCTCTGTGCGGGCATGTGGGCCATGATGTCGATACAGTCGCTGCAGGTAGAGCCGTCCAGCATTTGATCGAAGAGGCGGTTCATTTGCGCCTCCCGTCGGCCTGAATGTCGCGGCGGAAAAGACGGATGGCGGCTTTGACATCTTCGGCGTGGTCGTCAAAAGGAATGAGCGTGCCGAGAGCGGCGAGATGTTCCCCTTGATCGAGATAGTTGGCGGCCTCGCCGAGCATGCCGCGAAGAACGTCAATCGTGGCGCTCAGTGCAAGGGCGTGGATAGGGTCTGCGAGTTTAGACATGGTTTTTCCTTTCCGTGGTTGTTGTCGATGGCGAGGAAAAAGCCGGGCCGGTCTGAAGCCGGGGTCAACGGGTTACTCGGTCGCTCGGTGCGGGCGCCCGTTGACGACGGCGGCAGGCCCGGCAGACTGAGCCGGAGAGTGACAACAAGCCACGGAAAGAGGACAAAGAGGAAATCGCGGCGGTGATTGTAGCAGGGGTCAGAAAAGATCGGCCTGCGGATCAGGCGCAGGCGGGACTCCTTCGGATATCTTGCGGGTGCGGATTTTCCTGAGCGTATAGCCTTGCATGACGCGGTCGCCTGCGGTGGCATTCAAGCCCCCACCACTTCGACGCCGAGCAGGCCGGCGATAAGGTTTGCGATGCCAACGGCGTTGTCGAAGCCGGAGCAGTCGGCTATGCAATCGACGCCGCCGAAGGCTTTGTCGTTTTTCGACGGATCGTAGCGGACATAGACGGACCAGAAGTCCTCCTCGCCGTGGGCGCAGGGTTCGCAGTAGGTGTCATACTCCTTGACCGGCTGAATCTCGACGTGGGAGACCGGTCCCATGGGTTTGAATTCGCCGAGCGGTTTGATGAGGTCGTATTTTTGCAGTTGATCGGGAACGATGTGCCGGGTCATTGCTGCCCCCGTGCTTTGGCGAGGGCGGCCTTGCGTAAGTCGCGGGCTTGGTCGAAATAACCCTTTCTGCGGGCGGCTTCGGGATCGAATTCCGCCATCTCCTGCGCACACAGGGCCTCGAACATAGCCTCGGCGGCGTCGAGCTTGAGGCGCTTATCGGTGTCGGCATTGTGCAGGACGAAATTGTCGAGTGGGATGTCCTGGGCGACGACGCGGCCATCGGGGTCTTCGATGGAGACGATGCGGCGGGAGACCGCGCCGCTCCAGTCCGGGTCGTAGGCCGTGAAGGTTTCGGTGTCGAGCTTGCGGGCCTTGGCGATGGCGTCTTTGGGGCCGCGCGCCTCGACTTCGCCGAGCGCGTAGTGCGGCACGTCTTCGGCGTAGAGAACGATGTAGGTCTTCATGACTTTTTCCTTTCCGTGGGTTGTTGGTCACGGCGAACAAAAGGCCGGGCCGAAAGACGGCGGGGTCAACGGGTTACACGGTCACTGGGCGCGGGCGCCCGTTGACGACGCCGGCAGGCCTGGCAGAGTGAGCCTGACGATCAACAGCAAGCCACGGAAAGAGAAAGGTTTGATCGCTCCGCAGTGGTCTGGGCCGACCCTCCGCGCTGCTGAGGGCAGCGGACGGGCTCCGCGACCTTCAGAAAAGCGACAACTGGCGGGACTGCGACAGGTGGGATTTCAGGGTTTCGATCATGCGTCCCGCGAGGGCGGACTGGTTTTGGGGCGCGTAGCCATTGCACTCGCGGATACCCTCGAAGGCGGCAATCAGCTTGTTGATGCCGGCGGCGACGGCTTCGTCGCGCGTGGTGTAGGCCGTGCGGTTCCAGACGGACGGGAATGAACCGCCGCCGCCCTGGCCGTACCAGTAGCTTGTCGAGACGGCTTGCCAGCCGTTGGGCGCGACGGCGACGCGCAGTTCGCCGTACCATGATTTCTGGCCGTCAAGCGGGATGTGAATGGTTTCGCCGCGTTCGAAAACGCCGCAGTCGTTGCAATCGGCGCCGCCCCACAGGGCCTGCAAATTCGCGCACGGCCTCGTCGGAATTCCAGTATTCCGGGTAGCGGCGGCGGATATCGTCAAGCTGCCCGGAGAGGTCGATGGCGGTCATGACCCCCTCCGCAGTTTGTTTGCAAGTTTAACAGCGGCGTCGGACGACCTGGTCAATGCGCGAAGCTCATGGTCAAACTGATCGGTAACGCCGTCAATTGCGGCGTAAAGATCGCCAGCTCTCTCGATGCAGTTTTCGAGGACGGTAATTGTAGATCGTCGAAAGGCGTTGCGTTGAGCGTTAGCGCCTGCCTTATAGGCAGCTTCCAGGGCTGCGCGGACACCCCAGACAGAGACATCGTGGAAGTCGAGGGAATCGCTGCGCCGGGTTTCGAGCGTCTCGATGGAGAGATGCTCTTTGGCGATGGCTGTGAATAGCTGGTCGGTCATGGCTGTTCTCCCGCTTTGCTGAAATCGCTGACATTGCCGCCGAAGCCGCACGCACAGCACTTGGCGCCGCTGTGATCGGTCCATTCGGTATCGCCGTTCTCGGCGGCTGTATCGTCGGTGCCGTCAGGGCATAAGCGAACCCAGATGTCGGCACAGATGTCGATCTCGTCGGATGCGCCGCATTTCGGGCAGGCCATTCCCCAGATTTCTTTGACGGATTCGGTCATATTTCCCTCCGTGCCTGGCGGATCAGCGTTTCGAACCGGGCAAGTTCGGTGACGGCATCGCCATAAATGATTTCGATATCGCGGGATTCAAGTGCGGTGACAGGAAGACCATCTTCGTAATGCAGGGTGTCGCTGATGCGGTCGAGCAGTGTGAACGCATCTTCAAGGGCTTTCAGCAGCGCCGGTGCCGTGGCCAGCAGGCAGCCGTTGGCATCGTGCTGTTCATCAGGGGCGATGCGGCCTTCGTCATCCTCGGTGACTATTTCCGCGATGTAGATATCAGGATGTTTGCCGGAAGGATCGGGCGCGACAATGAATCCGCTGTCGAAGTCCCAATCGCCTGGCGTATGTGCGGGCGGCGATTTGTTCTGTTGATCGGTCATTGCGGCCTCCATGCATCGAAGGCGTAGATTTCGACAAATTCGGGGAAGAGGCTTTCGTCCTCGTCGGTGACCTCGACGATGCGGCGCGGGATCGCATTCGGCTGGTCAGGATCGATACTGATTTTGAAACCGTTCATTTCTAGCTCCTTTGTTTTGTGTTTTTGTGGTTGTCCTCAACATGGGAATCGACAGGACCGGGCGCATAGCCTGCGCGTGTCACAAGCTTCTGTTCGTTCGCGGAGGGTCCGGAACGGAAACCGTGAACGAAAGAAGCTCTGAGCATTGACACGAAAGGCGCGACCGGCAGAGTCCCATGATTGTTGAGGGCGACCGGATAAAGGGGCGATGAGGGGCAGCGGGAGCATGAGACAGAGAGGTAGCAGATAAGGCCCGACCGCGCTGGCCGCCAGGGCGGCAAGAAATTCCTTTTACAGCGAAAGCGTTAACGAATTGTTCAACCTTGGGGAATAGGCTGGATTTAGATGCAACCCCAGCGGGCAAAGCGTAGAACTCATAAACGCCGGATTGTAGCGATGAAGTCGGGAGAAGGCGATGCAGACATTTCGCGGGAGCAGAGCCGGCCGTGTGTCTATACGGGTGCATTTCAACCAGCTTGCCCTGTTCACGGACGATCCCGTAGAATCGACGGCTTCAGAACCGGCGGAGGATGCCCATGAAGGAAACGACGGAAAGGACGGCGCTCGGCGAAGCGATCCTGAAGCACTGGCGGGAGCATTGCCCGCAGATGGTGCGGGATCTGGAAAAGGAGAATCGGCTGGAGCAGGCGGTGTTCGAGACGCAAACCCGGACGGGCGACCTGCTGTACGAGCTGGTGTCGGTGAAGAAGATGGACTATCACGCGGCGTGGGAACTGGCGCGGGAGGAGTGGGCGTTGCCGCAAGGGGAGAACAAGGGAGAGAACAAGAGCGAGAAAGAGGGAGAGAACAAGACGGAGAACAACAGCGGGGACCGGAGCGGGAACACCCATCCGGCGGAGAGTCCCCCGCCCGAGACATCCCCACAAGTGACATCCCCATACGGGACATCGAGATCCACGACATCGCCCCGGAGCCGGAAGCGAGGCCGCCGCCGCGGGACTTCCGGATAAAAGAGGAACACCGCATCGGGCAGGGCGGGCTGATGGGAAAGGCCCGCGACAACATCGCGGCGATCCGCACGCTCAGGCTGGTCGAAGACGAAAGCCGGCAACCGACCGAAAACGAGAAGGCTGTCCTCGCCCGCTACAGCGGCTGGGGCGCCCTGCCGAATGTCTTCCATCCATACCCCCGCAGCGACTGGGCGGAGATCGCCCGCGAGGTGCGGCAGCACCTGACCCCCGAGGAATACGACTCGGCGCGCGCCTCGACGCCGAACGCCCACTTCACGTCGCCCCTGGTCGTCCAGGCCCTATGGGATTCCATGGAGCGCCTCGGCCTCGCGCCTGGCGCTCAGATCCTTGAGCCGTCGATGGGCGTCGGGCATTTCTTCGGCCTGATGCCCGAATCCATGCTGCCCGGCTGCCGGCGCACCGGCGTCGAACTGGACTCAATCACGGCACGCATAGCCAAGCAGCTTTATCCGGACGCCACGATATTCGCCAAAGGCTTCGAGGAGACTCTGCTGCCGGATAATTTCTTCGACACGGTGATCGGCAACATCCCGTTCGGCAACTATCCGGTGCACGATCCCGCCTACCGCCATTCCCCGGTGACGCGGACGATCCACGATTATTTCCTGGCGAAGTCGCTCGACAAGCTGCGGGCCGGCGGCGTGATGGCCCTGATCACCAGCCGCTACACGATGGACAAGCAGGATGCGACGATGCGGCGCTATCTGGCCGACCGTGCCGATCTCATCGGCGCCATCCGGCTGCCCAACACCGCGTTCAAGGCCAACGCGGGCACGGAAGTGACGACCGACATCCTGTTCCTGCAAAAGCGGGCGCCGGGAAGCCCTTCTCCGGGAGCCGCGCCACGAGGTGAAGCCTGGCGGGAACTCTCCACCATCTCCACGCCCGACGGCGGCATTGCCGTCAACGAGTATTTCGGGCGGCATCCGGAGATGATGCTGGGCGAGATGCGTCTGGAGGGATCGCAGTACCGGGACCGCGAGCCGACGCTCGCGGGCGAGCTGTCGCCGGAACTGCTGAAACAGGCCATTTCAAAGCTGCCGCAGGGCATCTGGGCATCCCGAAACACGGGGCCGGACCGCGCCCGTCCGCCGCCGGAGAGCGGCGGCCTGGCTGAAACGGACGGCCCGGATGTGAAGGACGGCGCCTATGCCATCCGCGACGGGCTGCTTAAGATCCGCCGGGGTGCGGTATTCGAAACCGCGAAAGTGCCGGGGGCGGTGGCATGGCGCATCCGCGGCATGCTGGCGGTGCGGGACGCCATCCGCGTCGTGTTCCGCACGCAGCTCGACGAGGCGGCCCCGGAGCGCATCGCCGAGGCGCGGGCGCTGCTGAACGACCTCTACGATTCCTTCGTCGGAAACTGCGGGCCGCTATCGTCGCGCGAGAACGTCAGGGCCTTTGCCGGCGATCCCGACCAACCCTTATTACTTTCCCTGGAGGTCTACGATCCCGAGACAAAACGCGCCCGCAAGACCGCCATCTTCGAGCGGCGGACGCTGGAGCGCTACAAACCTGTCGCGCATGTCGAGACGGCGGCGGAAGCGCTCGCCGTCTCCCTCAACGAGACCGGCGAGGTGCACTGGCCGCGCATGGAGCAGGTGACGGGCCGTACTGCCCGGCAATTACAGCGCGAGCTGGGGAGCCTGGTCTATTGCAATCCCGAGGGCGGGCAATGGGAAACCGCCGACCGTTACTTAAGCGGCGACGTGCGCCGCAAGCTGGCGGCGGCCACGGCGTCCGCCGCCCTCGACCCGGCCTATACACGCAACATCGAGGCGCTGACGGCGGTACAGCCTGCCGACCTGGAGCCGGGCGACATCGAGGCCCGCCTCGGCTCCTCCTGGATTCCGGCAAGCGACATACGGGACTTCATGGCCGCATTGCTCGACGCCGCGCCGCGCAATGTGCGCGTGGCGCACGCGCCTGCCATCGCGACCTGGACGGTCGAGATCGATGGCGGCGAGAAATTCAGCGTCGCCAACACCACGACGCACGGCACGGCGCGCTTTCGCGCCTCCGAGCTGGTCGAGCAGGCGCTCAATGGCCGCGTGCCGACGGCTTACGACGAGCGCGAGGACGGATCGCGGGTCATCAACCAGCAGGAGACGGTGGCCGCCCGTGAGAAGCAGCAGCAACTGAAGGATCGTTTCCGCGAATGGGTCTGGGAAGACGATGCGCGCGCGGCGCGGCTGGCCCGCGACTATAACGACCGTTTCAACAATCTGCGCCTGCGCAGCTTCGACGGCTCTCACCTGCAACTGCCCGGCATGAACCGGGAGTATCTGCGCGACGGCGACCTGTCGCGCCACCAGAAAGACGCCGTCTGGCGGATCGTGCAGAGCGGCAGCACGCTGCTGGCGCATGTCGTGGGGGCCGGCAAGACCTGGACGATGGCGGCCTCCGCCATGGAAATGCGCCGCCTTGGCCTTGCCAAAAAGCCGATGTTCGTGGTCCCCAATCACCTGGTCGAGCAATGGGGCGCGGAGTTCCTCAAGCTCTATCCGCAGGCCCGGCTGTTCATCGCCGGGCGGGAGCACTTCGCGGCGGGGAACCGCCAGCGGGCGATGGCCCGGATCGCGAGCGGAAACTATGACGCGGTGATCGTCTCGCACCGCTCGTTCGAGTTTTTGCCGGTGTCGGACAGACTGTTCAAGCGGTTTGTCGAGGAACAGGTCGAGGAGCTGGAGGCGGCGATCCTCGAGGCCAAAGGCGGCAAGGACGATAACCGGCGGCTGGTGAAGGAACTGGAGAAGGCGAAGAAACGCTTCGTTGCGAAACTCAAGGATCGCGCCGACCGCGAGGGCAAGGACAACGCGCTGACCTTCGAGGAGCTGGGCGTGGACCAGATATTCGTCGATGAGGCCGATCTCTACAAGAACCTGTTTTACACAACCAAGATGAACCGCATCGCGGGCCTGCCGAATTCCGAGAGCAACCGGGCGCTCGACATGTACATGAAGACGCGTTATGTCCGCGAGATCAATGCCGGGCGGGGCGTCGTGTTTGCGACCGGCACGCCGATCTCGAACACCATGGCCGAGATGTACACGATGCTGCGCTACCTCGCGCCCGATCTGCTGAAGGAGCGGGGCGTGGCGCATTTCGACGCCTGGGCGGCTAATTTCGCGGAAGCGGTGACGGCGCTGGAGCTGGCGCCGGACGGCTCGGGCTACCGGATGCATACGCGCTTTGCGAAGTTCATCAACCTGCCCGAGCTGCTGACGATGTTCCGGACCTTCGCGGACGTGCAGACCGCCGACATGCTGAACCTGCCGCGCCCCGGCGTGGCGGGCGGCAGGCCGCAGATCGCCGCGGCATCGGCCTCTGAACCGCTCAAAGCTTTCATCAAAACGCTGATCGAACGGGCCGAGCGGCTGCGCACGGCGCGCATCGATCCCAGTATCGACAACATGCTGAAGATCACCGGCGACGGCCGCAAGGCCGCGCTCGACATGCGGCTGATCGATCCGTTTGAACAGCCGGACTCCGACACGAAGCTGAGCCTGGCCGTGGATCGCATCAGGGGCGTCTGGGACGATACGCGCAGCGCCCGGTCAACCCAGCTTGTGTTCTGCGACCTCTCCACCCCTGATCCGGCGCGTTTCAATGTCTATGACGAAGTGCGAAACCGGCTGATCGAGCGGGGCGTCCCGCAGGCGGAAATCGCCTTCATACATGACGCCGACAGCGATGCGGAAAAGAAGCTGCTGTTCGATTCAGTCAACGCGGGGAGAATACGCATCCTGATCGGCTCCACCGAAAAAATGGGCGCCGGTACCAACGTGCAAAAGCGCCTGGCCGCGCTGCATCACCTCGACGCGCCCTGGCGGCCAAGAGACATCGAGCAGCGCGAGGGCCGCATCCTGCGGCAAGGGAATATGAACGGCGAGGTGCGGATATTCCGCTACGTCACGGAAGGCTCGTTCGACGCCTATATGTGGCAGACGCTGGAGACCAAGGCCCGCTTCATCCAGCAGGTGATGAACGGCCGCACGTCGGTGCGCTCGGCGGAGGACCTCGACGGCGGCGCGCTGACCTACGCCGAGATCAAGGCCATCGCCTCCGGCAACCCGGCGGTCATGGAAAAGGTCAGGATCGACACCGAAGTCCGCAAGTTCGACCAGTTGCGCGCGGCGCATCTGAACCAGCAGCACAGCATCCGGCTGCAGCTTCGCGCCCTGCCGGCCGAGATCAAGGAAAGACAGGAGAGGATTGCGCGGCTGTCAGCCGATGTTTCAGCCCGCGACTCTCACACCGGTGAAGAGTTCTCCATGCAGGTTGGCGACGTGATGTATTCCGGCAAGGGAGCGCGCGAGGAAGGGGCGGCGGCGCTGACGCAGGCGGCGCTGTCGTTGCGCGACGACCTGACCTTGCAGGTGCGTGGATTGTTCCGCGGCTTCGACATCCTGAGCCGGGGGCGCGGCGCGACGCTCCTCGTCTCCCCTGACGAAGAACGCCTGCCGGAGCTGTTCATCCGGGGCGCCGGGATCTACAAGGCGCAATTGAACGCGGAGAACCCGGTCGGCACGATGCAGAGCATCGAATACGCGCTGCGCGGCCTCGACAAGGCCGTGGCGGACGAACAGGAACGCACGGCCCGCGCTGAAAAAATGCTGGGTGATTTTCAGGAGCAGGCGGGCAGGCCGTTCGAGCACGAGGCCAAACTCAAGGAACTGCTGGTTCGCCAGGCCGAACTGAACGCGGCGCTCGATCTCGACAAGGGCGAGCGCCAGATTGCACCGCCCGCTGGAGGCGAGAGGGGTGTTGAGAGTGACGGGGATGCGGGAGCGGATGACCGGGCAGCCGACATGGCGGCCCGTCCTGAAAACCGCGCCGCGCGCCGTCCTTCCTGCGAAACGGCGCCAGGGGGCAACAGCAATGCGGCCGTAGAGAGTTTCACGGCGGGGAACACGCGCAGGCCGGCTCTGCCGCCGAAATTCTGATGCGTGGCGTCGAGGTGACGGCCCGCGTGGAAACGCTCTTTGAGAAATACAAATCCGCAATCAGGTGAAGGCGGGGTTCGATGGTCAAAGACACGCAGAGCGGCGAGGGCCTGATCGCAGGCGCATCCATGGCCATCAGCGCCGGCACCGCGTTTTTGCGCGCGGCCAGGGCGCTCGGGCGCAGCCTGTCCCCTGTGTTCGAGCGCGCGGGAACGCGCTTCGGCACGGCGGCCAGCATTGCGGCGATAGCGTACGAGGTCCATCGGGAGGAGGGCATCGGCCACAAGGCCGAGCGGACGGGCGCCGGCCTGGCCTCCGCGGGCGTGAACGCGGCGCTGGGCAGCGCCGCCGCCACCGCCGGAGAGACGGCGGCTCTGACAGGCGTGGCCGGTGCGGCGGGCGCTTCGGTGATCGCGGCGGCGGCTCCCGTGGCCCTGAGCGTCGCCGCTGCGGCGGCAACCGCGAAGGTGGTGGACCTCTCGATAGAGAACCGCCGCGCCTACGAAGATTTCGACCGGGACCTGGCCAGGGACGCCCGGCCGGCAAAGATCCGGAACAAAGCGGATACCGAAAAGCCTTCGCTCCTCGACTACAAGCATCTGGGAGCAATGCTGGGCGTGACCGCGCATATGCGGGACGGCGCTTTGCATGCGGATGGCGCGATCGAGCGCTTCTCCGGCAGCGGGCGCATCAGGAACCCCGGCGTCATCGACATGACCGACGCCGTCAATCAGGCGGAATACGAGCGGGCGCTGAACGAGGAGATCGGCCGGCAACGAGCCATCGTGGAGGCGAACGGCTCGCTCCTGCCGCGATGGATGCGGCACGGGGAATCGGTCGAACAGTACAGTTTCGCGGAGGGCGAACTGAAGAACCTGCTCGGCGCGAAGGAAGAACTCGCAATGTTGCGGCAGGATGTGGAGCGCTACAACGAGAGCCGCGCCGTCGCGTCCGATTTCAACAGCGCTGCGACGGGAGCATCCGGCAAGCCGGAGCCGCGGGCGCAGGCGGCGGTGCGCCGCACGAAGCCGGTATCAGGGCCGAAGGTTTGATTGCTCGGCAAGAGAGTGGAGCGGAACCAGACGCATTTAAGGGCGAACGCTTGACGGACATTGCCAACTAGCTAGCTAAACTCGCACTCACTACGTTAATCCTTACGTTACGGCTTACAAGCTTTAACCATTAGTCGCCGTGTACCGGAGAGCAGGGTCGCCGATGCGGACCGGGAGAAGGAGTCGCCGGGGCGGCGGAAGACCGTCAGGCCGACACCGGGACAGAAGATGTGATGTGTTCAGAGGCACCCCCGGCCTTGCGCAGGGGCGAGAAGCGGCGAGGGCGCAGAAGCGAAGAGGCTCTTGCAGGGCGCGGCAACAGGAGGCGCGGGAAGAATTCGTTGTAGCAGTATTCATTAAACCAACTGCATTTTATGTCGAAGAGCTTCAGGCCGGGGACGAGGCGCGTCAACGCAAGTGCGTAGATCGTTAGCTGGGCAATGGGCTTGTTGGTGCGCGCATCGGGCTTGTAGTCAAGGATGTGGATCGCGCCGTTGCGGACCTGCAGGAAGTCGATGTGTCCGGTGATGTGGCGCGGCTTGTGGCCGGCGTCGGGATATGCCGGGTCGAGCGGCTGTCTGGGAGCGATCGTGACGCGGTATTTTTCTTCAAGCGCCGCGATATCGTCCTCCTTGAGCCAGATCGGAATTTCGACGGCAATCGTCACGCTGTCGTTGGCTAGCATGAAGCGTTGCAGTTTGGGATGCCGGTCATGATTGGAGCCGACGCCAGGAATGATCAGCGCCGCCGTGTCGGTGGCGGTGTTTTGCTTTTCGATGACCATGAGGCGATCGAGGCTAAGAAAATCGCGCGGGAGTTTCGAGGCGCGGGCGCCGTCGTCGCGCCTGAAGAGGTCATGGGGGCAGGCGCGGGGTACGCTCTCCAGAAAATCGGCGAGCGGGGCGAACTTTGTATCGCCCTTGCGACGGTCATCGAGCGTGCCGTCGCGTAAAAAGGCGAGCTTGGCGCGGTGACAGCCGAATTCATAGACTTGCGAATGATACAGCTTGATGATGCGTATGAGCTGCGGCGGACTGAAAAGCCGGCGGCCGCGTTCCCGCATTCGGCGGTAGGTCGTGAGGCCGGGATGCGCCGAGAGCCAGCGGGAGATGGTGGACGGGCTGATGGCATGGCCATGACGCGAGGACAGGCGGCGGCTTGCATCTTCAAGGGAATGGCCCTGATTGTAGGCGGTCAGGGCTTCGAGGATTTCGCCGAGAGGATATGTCTTGTTGCGCAGGGCGCGGGGGCCGGGCGTGAAGCGACGGTCGCAGGTACGGCAGTGGTAGACGCGAACAGATTCGAGCTTCTTGAGACGACGGCCTTTGGTGGCGATTTTCGGGCTGGCGCAATACGGGCAGCGCTCCGGGGGCTTGACCGGCGAAGGGGGCGGCGATCTGACAGCGCGGTTTAACATGCGGGTTGTCATAGCACGGGCGATACGAAAAGTCACGAATTTTCCAGAAGGCTTGCGGGTGAGGTGGGCGCGGATTCGCAAGGAGGCGGTTCGGGGCGGGCTGGTCGCGGATTTGCAAGAGACGGATGGGAGGCGGGCTTCCGCCGTCGCTCTTCGATCTGTGGCGGGACGGGGGGTCGCGGATATGCAAGGTGTCGCCAGGAAAAGATGAGGGGCGGCAGGGTGTTAGGTGGCTGGGCCACGCCGCTCACGCCCGCGCGCACAAGGGGGCGGCAGCCCCCGTTGTGTATCTCCCGCCCGGCTGGCAGCAGCGGCGGGGCGCAGGATGCCCGTGTCGGGACTGGCCGCCAGATTTGTAATGACAAGGTCATTACGCTGTGTTATGCTGGTTTTAGAAGGAGAATTCTCATGCGTGATACTCAGCGGGAAGGGGCCAGGCGCGATACCCTGAATATCCGGATCAAGCCCGAAGTGCGCGGGCTGATCGACCGCGCGGCGGCCTTGACTGGCAAAAACCGGACTGATTTCGTGCTCGACGCCGCCCGGCATGCCGCCGAGGACGCGTTGCTGGACCGCACCGTTTTCGTGCTCAGTCCGAAGGCCTATGCCGATTTCCTGTCGCGGCTCGATGCGCCGCCCGCGCCGAATGAACGGCTGCGGCACTCCCTCCAGACTTCTGCGCCATGGGAAAAATGAGCGGGACGCCGTCGCCGCCCGAGCCTCTGGCGGATCACCATGAGACCGGGGATTTCAACTCGGGCGAAGCGTCGCTCGACGACTGGCTGAGACGCCGGGCGCGGGCCAACCAAGTGAGCGGCGCCACGCGTACCTATGTCGTCTGCGAAGGAAAGAGGGTGATCGGCTATTATGCCCTCGCGTCCGGCGCGGTCACGGTGGAAAGCGCCCCCGGCCGGTTCCGGCGGAATATGCCCGATCCCATCCCCGTCGCGGTGCTGGCCCGCCTCGCGGTGGACCATGGCTGGCAGGGGAGGGGCCTCGGGCGGGCCTTGTTCCGCGACGCCGCGCGCCGCGTGGCGAACGCGGCCGATTCCATCGGCATTCGCGGCATCGTCGTTCACGCCATATCCGCGGAGGCGAAGAAATTCTATCTGGCGCTCGGGTTCGATCCGAGCCCCAAGGAGCCCATGATACTGATGGTCACGCTGGCGGACGTGAGGGCTGCTCTTGCACAGACAAAACCCGGTTAACTTAATGGAGAGGAGCCGGGCGCGATGCCAGGTCGCTCTCCAGAAGCGAGCACATCACGACGACGCAGCACTTGAAAACGTCGATAGGCAAGTCGAAGTACTCCGGTCCGGGTCGCCCGGCATTTGAGAACCTGTCGATCATCCTTGCTGACAGTGAACTCCAGACCGCTTCAGCATCGTCCTGTGAAAAATATGAGCGCGGTTGATGCGCGAACCTGTTGCGGATTTTGTTGATCAGGCGGAGCGTTCCGGTTTCATCGGCAGGAATGATGCCGGCCTGCACCGCGTGGTCGATCTTTTGCGCGAAGGAGAGCTCGAACACCCTACCTGGGGTAAGCGCCGGGACTCTTGACAGCACCAGGGCAAGGTAGTGCTCGACATAGAGGTGACCCTTCAAAATGACACCGAGCGCATCGTCCCCTTCGAACATCGAGCGGATTTCGAAATCGGACGGCGGAATTTCTGTGTAATCGTCCCGTCTCATGCAGCACTCGACGCGAAGCGGGTGGCGAAGTGTTCATCGATCCAGGATGCGGTCAGCTTGCCCATACGATCACTCCGCCGAGGCCGCCCATGCCTCGAATCCGATCATCGGAAATGATCGCACATCAGCAAAGCCCCAAGCGCGGAACTCATCGGCGATGCGGTTGCTGGTGCTTCGACAATGCACATTTATGATTGCATCAGGGTTGATGTTGTCAAACAGCAATTCGCGGGCCTTCAGGTCCGAAGCGGGCATGCTGTATCCGTGAATGAAAACCTCCCGCACCTCGCGAAGCCGCGCCGCCGCCGCGTTCCAGAGCGGCGACCAGAAACGCTCCCAGAAAAACTGTTTCTTCGGGTCGGGCAGGATCAGCGTCCCGGCGTTGTTGATTCCCACGCCGTTTCCGCCGACCCTCGGGTCAGTCAGATCGTCATAGCCCAATAGTTTGAGGTCGCGTGAAAACATGATCGGCGGCGGGTTTTCCTGCATGGGCGTCTGAAACCAGTTCACGCTTCCGTGTAGCTTGTAAATTTCCGTCGGGGACGCATCCCGGTCCGGGAAGGCTGTAAAGCCGTATCCGGTGCCAACGTCCCATTTTCCCGCTTTCGCGAGCGCGCGCTCCAGTGCGACATCGTAGTTCAGCGTGATGACAAGCGAATCGGAATCAATTTTTTGCCCGGCGAAGCTGTCATAGGCGGTTTGCCCGGAACGGTTTTGCTCGGTCTGATAGAAAAACTCGCGCAACGCCGTTATCAGGTCGCTGCGCAGGTATTGCGGATAGAACCCTTCCGCCGGGGCGTCGGGACTCCCGCCATCGCTGCCCCGCAGCTGCTCGGTGCAATCGTGGAAAATGTCCTTGGGGTCCTGCCGGTAGGTCGTGGGCTGCGTCGGCTTTACTCGCTTGTGCCCGTACTCTTCGAGTTTGCCGAGGATGCCTTCAAAATCATCGAGCGCACCAAATGTCTCGCGCACCTGGACGATACGGTTCCGGCATTCGGCGACCCAATGCTCCGACTCGTCGTTATGGTCCAGCCAGTCAGAGAGGGCTTGCAGGAGCTGAGACGCCAGCGGATACCCGGCGTGCGTGGAAGCCCCGGCACCCAGAATATAGGCGGTCATGTGATTATTGATTACATGATGATGTATGGCAAGGCGCTGAGCAACCATCAGGCCGCACTGCCCCCCTAAGACGAAGCTTCAGCCTCAGGCACGAAGGAAACGACATTCCGCGTAGCTCTCCGGCGGGGATGGCAAAGCGGGCAAGGGTGTCCATGGAGACCGTGCATATGACGAGGTTGGCCGGCCGGATTGTCGGTATGATCAAAATAGAGGCTGCATCCGCTGGCGAAACCCGCTGCGAACAAGAAAAAGTCGAAGGGAATGAAAGGACCGTACACCGGCCTGGCCGGGCACGCGCGCGATAAATCGCGGCTGGTGTCGCCGATCAACTCGCTTCGCCGTCTGCAAATGATCGACTGGTTCAGGGATCTGCTGCCGGAGCATCTGTGGATCGATCTTCTCGCGCAGCGGTTTGGAGAATCCGGCTACCTTCCGATGTTCAACCGTCTGTTGGACAGGCTGCAGGCGGCAGCCGGGGCGGAACCGGTCTTCCACGGATACATTTCCGAGTTCGCACTTTTTCCGGAAGAGAAGCGAGCGGCTTTCATGGATGCCAACGCGGATCTGGTGAAAGAGGCATTCTTCGAGTCCGGCGGGCGCTTCCTGACGGGATACCCGGATTTTCCGGCGGCGTGGCTCTGCGCTCCCTTCGTCAGCGATGCAAAGGCTCCTGATGCCCAGGAAATAGCCGATGTGCTTACCCGGAGCGTAACGCGTTTGGCTCCGGGCAAGAATGCTTATGTCGGCCACCTGAGAATCCTGCCCTTCAGCCGGAAGGTGCGCGCGAAGAAGTTCAGCGTCGCGGCTGACTCGCCGCATCTAGAGCTGATGTCGCGTTATCCGGCCGAGTGCAGCGACGATGAAAAGCGGCGTGTTCAGCAGTTCGCTGCGATGACTATGAACGCGACGATGTCCGATCAATATGGAAGCTTTCCCTGGGCGGCGCTGTTCTGGCGCCATAATCACCAGATCGTAAACTGCAAGCCGCTGGGCTTTACGATCTCGGCGGGCGCGTTTCTCGACGAAGCGGAAACGGAGCGTCTGCTCGAAGTGTCCGGGCGAAACGCTGAAAAGGCGTTCAACTACCTCAAGACCCTGGGTGATACCTACGAATGCGATTTGTTCGCGCCGGAGCGCGACGAGATCCTGCTTGGATTGTTTTCCCGGTTGACGCGGCTGTTTTTCAAGATTTGCACCGATTCCAGCCTCTGGGCGCAGGATATGGCGGGCATCCTGCTTCGCTGTCTCGCCGAAACCGGGATCGTGTTCGCGTATCTTTCCCGGAAGGGCACACCCGAGGAGTTCGCTGCTTTCAGGTCCTACGGGGAGGGAAAGCAGAAGCTGCTGATGCTTCACCTGCAGGATACATATTCCGGCTCCCAATCCCTCCAGGGCAAGAGCCCGACGGAGATCGCGCGTTCAGTGAGCGACGGCGCGTCGCCTGAATTCGTAAATATCGAGCTGGACAACTGGACGAAAAAATCAGCGCGGGATCTGGCGCTGGCGGCGGGATTCGAGAAGTATTATCGCCTTGTCTACGATCCGTCGAGCGCCGATGTGCATGGAACATGGATGAGCCTGGACCAGTCCAACCTGACACGGTGCAGCCAGCCGCTTCATCGTTTTCACCGTTTGCCGGGCCTGTTCGAGCCGCCGGCCTATTCCGGTTTTGTGCGCGTCGCGCATGACCTATATGCCTCCTGTCTCAAGATCGGCATCGAGACATTGGGGTTTCCGCCGTTCACGGAAGTATTCGAAGACCTGCCATCGGCTTTGCCGGAGAGTGACGGGTAATCGCGCTTATTCTATGGCCTTCAGTGGTGCGCGGCAGAACTCGATATAGAACGTACGGCCAAGCTCAGAGGCGGAGAAAGGGCAAGTCAGAGTGCCGCTCTGCCGGAATTGCGGCGCGACGAAGAGCGTCGATCACCTTTTCCTGCCAGTCATGGCCGAAGCGCAGCAGGTCGCGGCGCTTGATCCAGAAAAGGCGGACATCTCCATCGGGCATCGTTTTCTTGAAGCCGATGCCGATGGGCCGGCCGCGATGAAGCAGGGCGAAGTTGCCGTCCGGGAAATCGTAGACCTCTTCGAGATATTCCGGCACGAAGACGTTCCGCTCATAGAGTTGACGGTCGAGGGTGAGGCGGCGTTTGCGCTTGCGCGTCACGGCGGCGATATCGGCGTCGCTGACCGGTTCGATGCCGCGGGCGATGCCGATATTCCGGTGCTTCAGCCAGCCGAGCCGCAGCGGGCGCAGCAGGCCCAGCAATTCGGGAAGGATCGCGGCCGTGTCGCCGAGCAGCGCCGGGAGGTCGTCGCGGCGCATGGCAAACAGCGTGCGGTGCTGCTCCTGGCCATCGGGGGTCGGTTGCGTTTCGTGCAGGTCGATGACGCCCGAATCCGGCCCGGCATGAAGGGTGTAATGCCTGCCCCCGCCGGCGGATTTCGGCACGAACACAAGCTTGTCCGCACCGACCTCGACGGCGAAATCCTCGCCCTCGATGCCCTTCGCACCGTGCGGCAGGGTGTACCGATCCATGTAGATATTCTCTCACCGGAGCATCAGGGAGCGCTTATATAAGGCGGTGCTGATATATGAAGCCGGAACGTCTGACGAGGGCGGCGTGAGCGGCCCCCAATCCTGTTCGGCCATGCGGGCTTTCATAGCAAGGGCCTCCGAGAGTCGCAGATTCGCAACGAGGCGGTTCGGGGCGGGCTTCCGCCGTCGCTCTTCGAGCTATGGCGGCACAGGGGTCGCCTGCCTGCGCGAAGCCGGAGCTTCGCTTCGGCAAAGGCAGGCGGATATGCAAAGTACGGAGAGGGAAAGGTGAGGCGGGGCAGGGCGTTAGGCGGGTCTGTCCCGCCACGTCCCGCTTGTATTTCAAGGCCAACCCAATATACTCCTGTATGCAGACAGCAGGAGTGGCCATGCCGCGCGAGGACCGGCGCATTGTCTTTGATTACGCAGAGACTCACAAGGCGATGTTCGCTCTGTGCGTGCAAAAAGGGCTTCGGCAGCCATTCGTCGGCAGCATCACGGCCATCAACTTCAAGGCCGAAGATGACAAGAGCGTCGTCGTAAGGTTTGCGAACGGCCTGCAGGGAACGTCGGCAACGAGCGAATACAGCCGGGACTTCCTGGCGGCGGCGCTGATGCTTTACTGCCGGACCTGCAATATTCCGATCCCGAAAAAAGCCATGAAATCGGTGGAACTGGGCGATGAGCGCGTCACGTTGCACATCACACTGTGAGGCCACGTGTAGCCGAGAAGCCAGATGCCGGGCGGATGAACTCGGCCCTGCGGCGCGGTGGATCAGGCCGCTTTCTCCTGAATGCTCTTTTTGTGGTCGCCGCCATTTTTGTGTAGTGTGGATTTGAACTCTGCCAAGGAAGAGACAATCCGGCTGTTGATGATGTTGCTTGCTTCCTCACCGGTTCCGCCGATCATATCGGTCAGCTCGCCCCAGCGCGTGACCGACTTCTCATAGGCTTTTGTTGCCAGATCAGCCTGCCGGAGCACTTTTTCTTCCGGCGTGCTTTCGTTCATGATCTCTTTCACCATCGAGGAGTTGTCGCCGGCAATCTCTGAGAGAATCGCGGTCTGACGCCGGGCGACGGCCTGAAGACCTTCCCAAGCCAGTTTGTTGGCTTCCGAAAGAGCAAGGATATTCTTTCTTTGAATGTCCAGCAGGTCCTTAACATCAAACAGCTTCGTAAAATCGTACAGCTTCGTAAAATCGTTGTCGGCCATTAACTGATCTCCTTTATAAACTTTTAGCGGGATACGACTTATGTGCCGCAGGGTAGGGGGATTGACCTGTTCTGTCAAGGTTTGGAGCGGGTTTTCCGCTAATCTGTGGCCACATCCTCTGCCACATGGATCGGCACGAACACAAGCTTGTCCGCACCGAACTCGACGGCGAAATCCTCGCCCTCGATGCCCTTCGCGCCGTGCGGCAGGGTGTACCGATCCATATAGACATTTACGCACTGGAGAATCAGGGAGCGCTTATATAAGGCGGTGCTGATATATGAAGCCGGAACGTCTTACGAGGGCGGCGTGAGCGGCCCCGATCCTGTTCGGCATCTTCTGGATGCGCCCCTTCCGCCGTCGCCGAGGCTTCGGCGGGCAGGTCGCGCGCGGGGCGGGCCAGTATAGCAGGGGGGAAAGAGTCGCGGATTCGCAAAAGTGGCGGACGGGAAGGCCGGTCGCGGATTTGCAAGGCGCTGGGAGGAAAAAGCGAGGAGGGGCAATGGGTTCGTGGATTGGGGCTTGAAGGGGGTAGGTCCCGGATCATGAAGGTTTCCCGAGGATGTAATCGAGATTGTTCTGACCTGATAATTCCCGAGCTGACAAACACTGACGCTGACTTCTTCAGATGACCCTAAATAGGTAACCGCGTGATCTAAAGGTCTCACAGTTAATCATTCTTTCAGGTTTCTTTGTCAGTATTTAAAGAGAATGCGTCCAGATGTCATGACCGCCGGTACTTTGGTTGAGGGGCAGGGCTAAAGTGAATTCCACGAAAGACACATCAATGAACAGCGAGTCCGGCCTGTCGCTGATCGAGATCGCGATTGGGATGGTCATCATCGGCCTGCTGATGATTCCGGTGATCGAGAATTACAAACAGAACATGATTGATGCCAGGAGGGGCACAACGAACAGCAATATGAACCCGACTATAGAAACCGCGATCCAGAATTATTACCTGGCCAATAACCGGTTGCCCTGTCCGGCCAATATTACGCTGAACGCGACATCGGCCAGCTATGGCACAGAATCAGGCGCTGCCGGCAGTTGTGCCGGCGCGGGCGTTGTCATTACCGGCGTAGGGCCGAATCAGATCGCCATCGGCGGCGTGCCTTTTCAGGCTCTCAACATTCCGGCGGATTCGACTCTGGATGGCTGGCACAACAAAATCACCTATGCTGTGACTGTCTTTGACACTACGGTGGGTTTCGATCCGTTCAGCGTTGCTCCCGCCGCGCAGGCGATTACGCTGAAGAAATTCCAGTATAATCCGCCCGTTCCCGCATCGCCCGGCCCGCCACCCGTTGCTGCCATCCCCGCGTCGATCACCCTGATAGCGCCGGCGCCCACGGCCTATTATGTGCTGGTTTCCTACGGCGATGACGGTGCCGGGGCCTATACGGCGGACGGGGTTTTATATGCCCCTTGTCCGATAGGCGGCCCGAGCCCGCCGGCTGAGGTTGAGAACTGTGATAACAAAAACACCACGTTTCTCGCGAATGACTATGCAAGGTCGTTGGCTCCGGGCGCCACTTACTACGATGACAGTGTCGGCACAAAAACGCTGAACGCGGATATCTGGTCCTATTCTCCCAGCAACAATGACAATATCTTCAGCAACGGTTATGTCGGGATCAACAATCCCGCTCCCGCCTACCCGCTGGATGTCAACGGCAACCTCAAGACCACGGGCGCATCGGGCGATGTCGCCGCGTCAACCCTGTGCGACTCCGCCGGCGCCAATTGTTTTCCGGCCAAAATAGTGGGCGGCACCGGTATGGGCGTCGGCCTCAGCGACCCGGTCGTCAATCCGAATTGCAGCAATGTTAATAACCCGAATGGCGCCATGACGGGTGTCGCCAATGCCGATGCTGTATGCGGCAATCCCCAGAGCTTCGCGGTCGGCAAGACTTTCACTTGCCCGGTCGGCCAGTATGTTTACGGAGTAGATGCAGGAGGGAACGTTAAATGCAGATGAAATCCATGAGCAGGCAACAGCCCGGCCGCGCGCGGACAGACCGCTGCAACACAAGCGGGTTCACCCTGATCGAGATGGCGATCGTCATCACGATCGTCGGTATTTTTCTCGCGGCGGCCGTTCAGCCCTATTCACTGTATCTGAAAAACCGGGCCATTACGTCCACCAAGGGCAATGTGGCGGCCGTCACGGCGGCTATCGGCGATTACCGCAAGCTGAACGGTTTCTATCCATGCCCGGCCTCCCTGACCGACGTGCGGGGCAGCGTCACATACGGCCATGCCACAGATTGCAGCGCCGGCGCCGTCGTGGCGGCCGGCACCTTCCAGCAGACCAGCAACCGTTCCGTCAATTTCAAGCCGACGGGCACGGGGGCGCCAGCCCCCTTCGCGGAAAATCCGAAAGTGCGGCTGGGCGCCATTCCGTTCCGCGAACTCAACCTCGATGAAAGCCAGATGCTCGACGGTTATAACGACCGCATATACTATGCCGTTACCGAACGCCTGACCAACACGCAGACGTTCCAGCCGGACGGCGGCGGGATAGGGATTGTCGATGGCAACGGCGCGCCTGTTCTGGCTGTGCAGGATACCGCGCACTTCTTCATCTTCAGCGCCGGGGCAAACATGGCCGGCGCCTATACCAGGGACGGCGTACTGGCGCAGGCCTGTCCGGCGGCAGGTCCCGAGGCGCTGAACTGCGGCGCCGGAGCCAAGCCCGTTTATGCGGCGGCACAGACAAAATCAGTCAGCGGCGCCACGCATTTCGATGATGTCACGTCCTATTTCACGAGTTCGGATATGCCCCTGTGGGAGTATTCCCCCAATCTCCACGATATCCACCAGAAACCCGGCGGCAATGTCGGCGCGGCATCCCTCCTGACGACGCCTCTGGCCGGTGCTTACAAGGCGGTCATTCCGGGCGCCGTGCATGTCAGCAACAATGCCCTGATCCAGAATCTATGCGATAACGCCGGCGCCAACTGTTTTGCTTCCAGCAAGATCGCCGGAGGGCCGCTCACGGTCGCCGACAAAGCCAGCGGAACAACCGTAACCGGATCCCAGTCAGGCATGGCCTGCCCCGCCGGCCAGTATATGACCGGCATTTCCCATGGCGCCCCGGTATGCAAGTCGGAAGTTTTCGCGACCTGTCCGGCGGGCCAGGTGGTGGCGGGCGTTACTGCCGGCGTGTTGAAATGTTCAACGCCGGTGCCCCCTCCCGCGCCCTGCGCATCTGCAGTATTCAAGATGTGCGCGACCGGCGATACCCTGCTTCCCCCGACAGCCAGCGGCGGCAGCGTGACAAAGACCGCCGGCGCGAACCGCAAGCAAAAATTCACCTGCAACAATGGCGTGTGGACGGCGGGCGCGGCTTCCGGTTCATGTACCTGTACGCCAGGTGTGGTCACATCGGGCGCGCTGCCGTGTGGCCTGGGTTTTGCGGGAACCTATACGACTACAACCACAACCGTCTGCCCGGCGGGAACGCAGACGACAACAAATACCAAAGCGACGACATGTGTCTGCGATCCGACCGCGACGAAGAACCAGACCCTGGCTTGTCCGTCCCGCTTTGCGGGCAGTATCGTCCAGCAGGCGACATGGCAATGTCCGGCTGCTGCCTGGGGCGCTTGGGTAACGCTATCAAACACCTGTACATGTGTGCCTAACACCGCGACGCAGACACTTCCCTGCACCGCCGGGCTGACCGGAAAGGGGATCATGCAGCACAACGATTTCACGTGCCCCGCGGGAACCTGGGGTGGCTGGGTTACCGATTCCACCGACTGCAGTTGTGTTCCGGCTACGGACACAAAAACGGACGTGTGTCCCTCCGGCCAGATAGGGACGGGCATCACATCGACACGGAACTTCACTTGTCCCGGTGGTGCCGGCATGCCGGGTAGCTGGAGCGGATGGACGGTAACATCCACCGATTGCTCGCCTGCGCCGCCGGTGATCTGCCACTGGGACGCGATCTCCAGCGGTGTGTCGCGGTTGACCGGAATCGGCCCCGCCGTCGGCAGCCAGTGCACCTGCGGCGATACGGGCCCTTGCTCCAGTTCGCTCGGGTCTTCGTATATGGATTACACCAGTTGCCAGTGCAATTAGGTCTTTGACAGAAACCGGAGACGGAGCGCATGAAAAGAACGGATGCCGCGAAAAAAAAGCAAGGCGGCTTTACGCTGATTGAACTCTCGATAGTTCTGGTCATCTCGGGGCTGGTGACGGTCATCATCTTCGATGCTCTTCACTACAAGGCGGTGCAGGAGAACCGGCAGGCCACGCTTACGGCCATGGATACCCTGGACGCCGCTTTCACCGAATTTGTCGGCACCTACGGCTATTATCCTTGTCCCTCCGATATAACCCTGCGCCCAAACGATCCGAACTACGGGAAGTCGCAGGCGGGTTGCGCAGGGGCCGTTGTCGTGGCGGGGAAGGAAGGCCACAACGGCAACGCGCCTGACAATGTTTATATCGGCGGCGTCCCCTTTGTAACCATGGCTCCGAAACTGACCTATACGAAACTGTCGGCTTTTTCGACCCAGGACGGCTGGGGACGGAGAATCGCCTATGCGGTGACGGGAAAGCTGACAGCGTCCGCTACGTACGATCCCACCATGGGCGCCATCGATGTCGTCGATGAAAACAAGGTGAGTGTGTTAAACGTGCCGAATACCGCGCACATGGTCCTGATTTCCTACGGCGACGACGGACGGGGCGCTTACACGGGGGCAGGCACGCTTGTGAAGCCGTGCGGCGTCTCGATTACCGCCCGGCCGCCGCCGCCGCCGGCCGGGACCACTGCTGAAAACGAACTGGAAAACTGCGATAACACAGACGCCAGGTTCCTGGATGGTCTGCGGAACCTCTCTGAATGGTCCTATAATGACGACATTGTCAGGTTTTCCTCGATCCAGGTCACGGGCCTGTGGCAGGTTAACGGAACGGTGGGATCGTTCAACCAGGTTGTCAATGCCAATCTCGGCAATGTCGGCATCGGCACCGATAACCCGGCGGCGCCTCTGGATGTTGCCGGCAAAGTCTCGGCGGCGCAGGTTCTGGCGGCGGGTTACTGCGATCAGACCGGGGCGAATTGCCTGCCGCCTGTAAAGCTGGGCGGAAATGATGCGACCATGAATTGCCCGGCTGGCCAGGCGGTTGTCTCGATCGAGCTGAATAAAGTTAACTGTGCCCCCGTCTTTCCTGCCGCTATCGCGACAGCATGTCCGCCGGGACAATACATGAACGCCGTGTCCAACCTGGGAAACGTCAAGTGCATCACGTTTCCGTGAAACAGGGTTCCGTTTCATATCAGAATGCGAGAGGGTTATTTCAGTCGCAGGGGAGCGGGTGAGGGGCATGATGGAGAAGGATGCGGCGGTGGTGCTGGCGGCGTGAATCTGGATTGAACCTTTCGCGGCGTTGGGCACAAATCCCCAAGAAGCTGTCCCGGTTCACGCCGCGCGAGCGCTGGCGCTGCGGGTTGCGGGACGGGACGGCGTATCGCCTCTTGTCTAGGTTTCCCTCCGCCGCAAGGGCGGCGTATCGCCGCTTGCGCTGGTGAAGATTAAACATGTTGTCTTCCCCGGTCGGCCCGTCCCGCTTCGCGGGACAAACCTTTTTGGATGCGCACCTTCGTGCGCGGGGCCTCCCATCGAGGCTCTCTTGGGGCGGCAAAGAATGGCCATACCGATACCGTCAGGTTGCTGAAGGAGTGGAGGGCGCGCGGGGAGTAAAAGCCTGCTGCGGGCTCCGAAAGGGCGTAGGCGTTGTTGCCGTGCCGGGCTGGTCGCGGATATGCAAGGTGCGTGGGAGAAAAGATGAGGCGGCGATAGACGGGAGGGCGGTCGCTACCGTGGATGGCTTGCGAACGGGCCAGGGTTCGGGGATGCCTCGTGCAACCGGGAGTTCGAATCGGCTCGGGCAGCGTGTAAAATCGGAGGGATGTAACGATCCCTCAACGAGCCATGGCGAGCCATCTCAGAAGGCAAGAACGCGAACAGCTTCTCAGGACGCTCCGCGAATTGTGGAGCGTTTCGGTAACCCTGGAAGATGCTCCGGGTTACGAAAAGCGGGATCTGCGTGCGAAGATGTCGCAGGACGCCTTTACAGCGGCGGTCGAAAAGGGCCTGCGCTATGCACTCCGGGGGAGCGTCCGCGGCTGGGGTTTGCCGGAGGCGGGTTCCGATCTGGATACAGCGCTTGCCGTCCTGTTCCGCTGCCCGGACGAAAAACATCCAAGGCGGCAAGCGCTCGCGGGAGCACTGCACGCGTACTTCCCGGCGCTGGCCAAGCTTCGCGTGGTCCTGGGGTTCGAGCGCTTTATCACCGTTGGGGAGTTCAAGGTAATCCTTGGCGATGAAAGCCTGAAATCTTCCAACATCGAGTCGTATCTCACCTCCAGGAGCCTGGAGGCCTATCCGCAGTTCCTGGAGGCTGCGGTGTCACGCGAGGCCGCCTTATGCCATCTATTCCCCCGCTATGCCAGCCCATCATTTCCCTGGGCGCGGACGCATGCCTCGCTGGTCCGGTCAATTGCCGGCGTGATGAGGACCCAGATCACCGAGACTCCGGCCGAAGATTTGGGGCGATGGAAATCATGGCTTTTGCGCTGGCTTCAGGAGCGCCCTGACGACATCGCGATGCGCGACGAGCCATTCGAGTCTCTTTTGAACCGGCTCCTTTCGGGAGACGACATCGCGTCAGCCTTGAGCGATGCCCCTGCGAGATTCCTGAACCTCTGGCATAAGTCATCGACGGGTTTCGAGAAGAAGATCTTTCGTCATCATTGCTGGCTGGTGGTCAGGCATGCGGTGGAGACGCTGTCTCCAGACTACGATGCCGTAAGCGGTGTGTTGCGGCTTGTGCGAGCCGGCGGGATTTCCAGGGAATTCAGCGCGAAGGTGAATGAAGCAGCGCTGAACACGTGGCTCTGCGCCTGGTTCCGGAGCCGCGTGCTGAGCAAGGATACCGCGGAGGACGACTTTTTGGCGGATGTTGCCGTCGAACTTCTTCCGCGAGACGCATTGGCCGGGCTGCTGGCGGAGCCGGATCTTGAGGGTCTGGTGCGTCTGATCAGCCGCGTCAAACACAAGCGGTTCGCCCGGCGACTCGCAGAGGACGGTCCTGCCCGGATATCAGAGGGCGTTCTTGAGACCTGGAACAGGAGGCGATCCGCCGAGCGGGAGAGGCAGCGCTGGCCGATCTGTACGCTCATCTCGGATGTCATCGAACAGTTCGGATCAAGCGTTCTTGTTCACAACGAACTTTTGCTGGGCTACTCCCTTGGCGTCCTTGCCTCCCAGAACGGGCTGGGCGTCGATCAACCGGATTATTGGCGATCAAACAGAATGTCCGTCATCGGCATTTCGGATATTCCGTCGCTTCCTCCGGAAGTGCTGAGCCAGGCGCGCCTGTGGTACCTGCTGCATCGGCTGGCCGACTACCACAAACATTCCTGGGATCACCGAACCGAAATCATGGGACTGAGTTCAGAGTCTGACCGCCCACGCTTCCGCGCACCCCGATTCCTGGGCTCTGGCATTGCCCTGGATACTGGAGTGCGCGGACCTGCTTAATGGCATAGCAGAGTCTGTGACCGTGCCCCTGGCAAGAGAATTCAAGTGCGCGTCCGATGCGCTCGAAGCAATCTGCTCGGCTCCTCTGCCGTCCGCGGAAAGAGACCGCGCCCTGGGGATTCGGGCGCTCTGCCGCGGCCTGGAGGCTCCCAACAAGGCCATGATGCGCGCCGTCATGGACACGATCACCAGGTGGGTAGACGGCGCTGCGCTCTTCCCGCATCCGCTGGAACTGCCATCGGCGACATGGCTGGCGTCCATGGGAGTCGAAGGCGTGATTCGATCCCTGGTTGAGAGCGCCGAGAGTGAATTCCGGGACTTCTTCAGAACCAGCGCAGGGCTGGATGAGGATCTTCACACGGCGCGCCTCCTGGCTGAACTCGAACGCGCGATGAAGAATGCCGACCTCGCGGTGCGCGGACTCGCCGCGCGACCGGGCAAGGGACCGATGGCGGTCGTCTCCCACCGGCAGGCGCCCAAGAGGCCGGACGAGGCAAGGTTCGGCTTCGATCTGGCCCTGATCGTAAAGGGCTCGGTCCCCGGCCAGTTTGCACTGGAAACTGCGGAGTTCGTCCAAGTAAAGAAGCTGCGAAGACCGGGGACCGGGCAGAAGTTCGGCGACGACTGGTCCATCGATCTGGTGCAGCTTGAAAAGATCCTGGCGGTATCGGGCAGCGCCGCCTACTGGCTGCTCGACGGCGGCGGAAAGGTCCTGGCGGTGCCGGCGAAATTGATCTCTGCGATAGCTTGCGGCCGGAATCAGAGGGGATCTTCACTGGCGCTGTCACATCACGAAATGCGCTCCATGGCAATCCCGCTGCCGCAATTCTTCGTCGATCTTCTGGTGGGGGCGTGGATAGGGAATAGCGATGCGCGGGCTTTGCGAATCGCGCGCGGGGAGGATGATCTCATCCGGCCAAGATTCATTGTTGAAATCGAGATAAGCTGGCATCAGGAGTAATTCCCTTTGGCGAAAAGGCGAAGACCGGTTACCGGTGTTTGAGCATGCGACGGTACGGTCGGCGGCATCCACTTCTTCAGTCCTGACAACCGCCTTGATCGACCCGGTGCGGACCAGGCCGCCGGTGGCGAGGGTCAAGAAGTGCTCGAACCGGGTGGCGGCTTGCATGTAGTCTTCGAGCGTGTCTCCGGGTGCCTGCCGGATTTCAAGATGAACGTCCTGTCGCAGCGTTGCCCGATTCGGATCGGAGCCGAGCAGGGGCCTGAAAGCCAGCGAGAGATCAATGCCTCCCGCTTCGGTGAGAAGCGTGTGCTTCTGCGGTGTACGGTAGAATGTACAATCGGAGGTGTTCGCTCAGCGCACTCGTGGATCATATGCCCCTTCACCTGACCAATCAGCTCCGGCGCGCCATAGAGAGCGATCCATCGAGAGTCGTCCTTATCGCGGGCGCGGGGCTTTCGGCTTCGGCCGTCAGGAGCAATGGCGGAGGTCTGCCCGATTGGGATGCGCTGGTCTTGCGCATGATTGAGGACCTGCGTGACGCTGAGAATTGTGACGCTCAGCAGCTTGGGGCGCTCGAAGACATGGCCAAACAGGGCAAGCATCTTCAAGTCGCACTGGCCTTCAAAGAGCGCACCCGTCCCGATCAGTTTGCAGCTTTCCTGAAGCACGCTCTGGATCCGATCGACCTTTGTTCGTCGGAAGTCCATGAAGTATTGCTGAGAACCGCATTTCGCGGCATCATCACGACGAATTTCGACACGGTCTTCGAGCACCAGAGCAACCGGCTTCAGCCTCTCGTGTATCCCCAGTTTCTCGATGATGTCGATTCGTTCAGGAGACCGGGCTTCTTCGCCAAGATACATGGGTGCATCCGCAACACTGGCAACCCCGCGGAGAACCTGATTCTGACCGAGGACGGCTACGCAACGCTTCGCGCCAATCCGAAATACAAAATGATCCTGCACAGTCTCTTTGTAATGCATCCTGTGCTGACGGTCGGATTCTCGTTGAGAGACCCGGATTTCATCGGCATTGTGGACGATCTCAAAGAAGCGTTGGGCGACAGTACCCCTACCATATATTCGTTGATGTATCGTCCCAGCAATGCCGCCAGAGACGCTTGGAGGCAAAGAGGCGTTGAGATCATCCCGTATTCCGACCATAGCGAACTGCTCCCGTTTTTTAAGCAGCTCCTGAGCCTGACCGAGTCAAAACGTTCCGCGCCACAGATACCGCCGCCCAGGGACGAATCGCGAATCGACTACGACAGTTTCCTGGATCGGTGGGTCGGGGCGCAAACTATTGAGGACACGTTTGAAATTGTGGCGCGGCAGGTGACAGCCTTGCCAAGTGAAGTACAGAGGGAAGCCTTTCTATTTCAACTTCTGGCATCGATGGACCGAGAGGACCAGATTTGCCTGACGCCACACCTGGTCGCGCTCGGGACCAAGCCAGCGAGCAAGGCGTTACTGGCACTCTTCAAGGCGGTCTGCAAAGGGGACAAGTGGGAAGCCAAGAGTCGCCTCGCAAGGCTGAAGCCGCATGCGCTTCACGATGCGGTTCACCGATGGGCGCTCGGCAATTGGCAGAACGTGGTGGCACAATCGTGGCGACAGGAAATGGAAGCCCTGTTCGGCTGGCTCCTTGATCCGCAATGGGCACAGCACGGCATCGACCTATGGGACACCTTTCTTGGTTTGCTGAACCAAGTCATGGCTGCTGACCGGAGGAACGCTCTATGCGATCTCTACGATGCGGCGGCACACCTTCAGGGCGCACAGGACAGGATTGAAAGAATTGTTTTTGAGCCAGGATTTGTTCGCGAGGACGATTCCGAACGGGGCGATCTGCAGCGCAGATGGTACAAGAGCTGGGACGAGGAGATCGTCCGGCACGTTGAACAGGCGCGTTTCGAGAAGACTCTCAATGAAGGCGGCAAGGCTGCAAACCCTGTTGACTTGATACGGCTTAGTCAGAGTGGGGGGCATTGGAGATCTGTGGTCAGGCGGCTTCTGACGCAGTATGTCCATAGGACACATCTGACGCTTCACAGCTTTTCCGGCGAGTTCAACCCTGGAAAGGCGGATGAAATTCTCGAAGCGCTAGCCTCGGTAAAGGATACACAGCGCCAGCTTGAGGTCCTCTGGGAGATTAACCACTGGCCCGAGGGAATGCGCGGCTTGCTTTCCCTGGGCGAGGACTTCGCGAGTCTCAGAGAAGGGCTCTTCGTTCCGCTGTGGTGGCGGTTTTCGAGTGAAGCAAGAATACAGTACCTCGAAGGCGGCGGGAAGAGGCGCATGATGAGCCTGTTACCCGACGTTGGGCAGGAGTTTCTCCTGGATCGCATGATGGGTCTCAGTTACGACCTTGACAAAGATTTCAGAGAAGCATTCCTGGCGTCATCGGAAGAATACAAATCGGACCGACGGGACGATGGATACAATCCGAACTTCCTGATGGGCCTGTGGCGAGGCCGCGCGTTGACATACCAGCTCAACGCGGAGGCACCGCCCGAACTCGTCCGGAGAATTGCGACAAATAGAGCGGCGTCCGAGAAGATCGAGCCCGAGATTCGCTGGCAGGAGGCGCAACGGCTGGCAGAGTCCGTGCTCAGCGAGAGGCAAACAGGTCAGTTCGTTGGCTGCGAGGGAAAGAATTATGTGATCGACAATCTGCTCGGTGCGTACTTCCCGGACAGGTTTCAGATCGTCCTTTACTCGAAAATGATCGACCTGGCGGCGCGCGACCTTGGTGTCGAGCCGGATGCCCTGTGTACAGTCGTCTATATACATCAAACGGTACATGCCTTTTCACACCTGGGGAAGGATCGCGATGGTCTCTCGTGGATTGACTTCGGCTCGCCGAGCCGTTCCCAGACTGAACTGAATCTGAGCCCGGCCCATGAGTCCGTTGCACAATACTATACGTACAAGCTGGTTGAGCATCTCCGTGATGAGCGCCTCATGAATGCGTTCACGGTGCTTGAACAAAACAGCACGGATGTCTATGGCGCCTGGCGCGCGACCAAGAACTACAGCCTTGAACAAATGCGACGGGCATTGATCACCTTGCGGAGACGGGGAACGGACTGGCCACCGAAGGTCTAGGGGCTTTCGTCCGATGCCCAACACGCTGCCGGCGTCCTAGCACTACCAAATCGAGGCGCCCACCGGAACGTCCGTCGATTTCGGTACGGTCGCACCTGCCTTTGGCCAGGCCGGCGGTGGTTGTCGAAGCCTACTTCGCGAACGCGGTCACGAATGCGAAGGTGCCGACGACGACGCACCTGCCGCTGCCGAATGAGTGACATGGTTCTGGCACAATACTTAAGGAGATCCACGGCCTCTCTGCGGCCTCAAGCGCAGTGCATAGGGGCGGGCAGCCGTGGACGAGTGCGGGCGACCGCACGTGGGTGGCCAGCCTGCGGCAACCCGATGGGAGGCTCCGATGGCGATGCACTGGAACACGCCGAAGGACAGGGTTATGTTCCGGCTGGAGGACGTTCGCAAGCAGTTGAGCGCGCTCCGATTCGCGATTCCCGATTCCCTGGTGCACGGGGTGCCGGACGACCCGCGTGCCCATTCCGTGCTCGATGCCGTGATTCAGCTTCAGCGGCGGATTGACCATTTGACTTCCGAGGAGAGCGTTCAGGGCACCTTCTACCGCTATTTCAGAAATCTGGACAACAGCGCGAGGGGCTTTTGGGGAGAGTTTACGACCCGCGTTTTTCTGCAGACCCAGATGCTCGTGCCGTACGACGCGATCCAGCATGACCGCACGACCTTTTCAACGCCTTTCGGCAGGCGGAGGATCGATTGTTACGTGGCGGAAAACAAGCTGGCGGTGGAGGTCAAATCCGCATATGTTGACGGTCGCGGGAGGAATGCCGTTCAAATCCGGAAGGACTCTCATCTCCTGGCAACAGGAGATATCAGGAAGGCTGTTTGGATTCTGCTCGGCGATGGCGCCGAGCGTCTGAAGAGTTTGCTGATGCGCGGCGGAATTGAGGTTGTGCTGCCGGGCGACCCCCGCTTGCGGCCCGTTTACGATCTGTTCCGCATGATTACACTCACAGACGCGTCAGAAGCCGAAGTATTGGCAGCCATTGACGAGCTCTTCGAGGCAGGTCTGCGGTCCCTGATTGCGAAGCAGCGAAGCTAAACGCCAAAGCTTCGCCCCAGGCCGGCGACAAGATGCCGGAAGGCAGCATCTGTGCGGGAACTTCTCCCGACACCAACAAGCCGATGTATGTGGCGCGGGCGCGTGATCGTCACGGGAACGCCGTACGTAGTTCATGCAATCGAACGCTCCCCAGCAAGCGCGCACTACGCGCATGAGCAGAAAAACGCGCGATCGCGGTTCGGAGACGGTCCCGCGCGCCCGGCCGCCGGGAAGGACGGCCAAGCCGCCGCCGAACGTGAGGTCATGCGTGTCGGTGATCCGAACCCACGGCGGCGCCAGCGGTCTTGACCGTGAAAACCAGCCGGCACCCCGATAAGAGGCTATCGTGCCGAGGACAGTGAAGAGCAGGAAGAGGATGACGACCGGCTGCCAGCGGTGCTGGTCGCAGTAGATAAACCAGTCACCGACGCGCCCGCAGCGCGACAGATTGGGCCCCCGACGCGTAATGGCCCAGCATCGCCGCTCCACCAAGATGGTCCTTTCCGTCCGAGGCAAAGAATAGCACGTCTGTGCGAGATCGTCCGGCCACCCGGCAGGAGTTTTGTCGCGTTCGGGGCGTCGGCGGACGGCGCGGCACCGGCGATTCGCTTGGCCGGGACGGCGCGGAACTATCATATATAGCGATGGAATTGTAGGAGAATGCGAAGGAAGGGCGCGACGCTTTTCATGAGATCAGGTCTCCATTGGGCGAGGATGGTGGAGAGTGAAAAAGAGTTTGGTTGACCACCGGCTGCTATACCGTTTGAAGTGTAGCGAACTCTCGGGCACAGAGTTCCAGGGCTTCTTCGAACGGATCATGGCCAGGGCAGACAGAACGTTCGCCGCCGTGAAACCGACGGGATCGGCTGGCGACTGGAAATGCGATGGCTACTCAGCCGCTACCAACACCGTTTACCAGTGTTACGCCCCGGAGGCGCTGACGGCGGCTAAGACCTGCGACAAGGTTCTCGTCGATTTCAACGGAGCCCGGAACCATTGGGGAAACCAGATGAAGCGGTGGGTCTTTGTCTGGAATGCCCAGGCCCTTCCGCCACAGGTCGTGTCGCTTCTGGAGCAGCTGCAACGCCAGCACTCCGACGTAGAAATAGACCAGTTCGGGCCTGACAAGCTGTGGGATGTCGTCGTTTCTCAACTCGATCATGGGGTTCTTAACGAACTGCTGGGGGAGGTCTCCTCAAGCTCAGACGTTGTTGAGGCCCATCTCAGGGCGGCCAAGCGCGGGTTGCACGGCGAAGACGACAAGCGGATACGCGGGCTGTGCCTGGAAGTGCTGGCACTGAGCGAAGGAGACGAAGCTCTTCGCGCCTACCGGGTTGAGGCCCACGAGATTCTCGCTATCCTCGCCCTGAAGGAGCCGGACCTACGGGAAGCGCGACATCAACTGCAGGAGATGGCCGCCCAGCTCGGCGGTGATGCCAGGGCGGCTGTTCGCGCGAACTACCACCGGCTTCTCGGGCTGGTATTGGGCAAGATGGGAAAGCACGAAGAGGCGGAAGCCGAATTTCTCGCGGTTCTCGCAGTGCAACTCGTCGAAGGCCAGGAGGCGGCGGGTGAGGAAAAACTGCGCGCATTTCAATGCGCGGCAAAGGCAGACCTTGTGCTGCATTGGTGCCGGGTTGGCGAGGACGAGCATGCGGCGCCCTATGGAGATGAGATTGCGGCGTTCGTCCGGCAAAACCCCAATGCCCTGGCCGGACAGCTCATATGCCATGCCGTCGATGCGCTTGTAACCCTTGCCGCGTGTGCGGGCGACAGGGGACGGGCCGATGACGCGCTGCGACAGCTCGACGAGCATTGCCGGTCAAAAGAACAAGCGTCCGAGGCATCATCTTTGTTGCAGCGACTCGCGGGACGCACCGCCCAATTCTTCGACCAGCCCGAGATCGGCCTGGCATGCAGCGAACTTGCGGTGCAAATGGCACAACGCGCAGACCGTGACGATTTCTACTGGGCCGCATTGTTCAACATGGCCGTCGCCTACCTTCAGCAGGGAGAAATCGAGGAGGCGAACAAACGCCTGAACCTGCTGCTGCCGCTTCTTGACTCCGCCAAGGTGGATAACGCGATCAAGGCCGGCGTTCTCTCGCTTGCCGCCGAGTTGGCCTCGGAGCGCGGCGATGCGGCAAAAGCCCTGGAGTTCCAGGAGCGGATGGTGCCGTACGCCGCCGACGATCCCATCAACATGATCGGTACGCTGCACGGTGTGGGCCGAAAGCTGCAGGCGGCGGGCCGCGTCAGCGAGGCATTCGAGGCCTTTGCGAAGACCGCTCAGCTCGCCGGGGATCAGCAGATACCGGGAGAGGCGCAGTTCGATATTCTGGCGCGCCTGGCCGAAGCGGCCATCATGACCGGGCGGTGGGATGAAGCAGAGGAGGCAATCGGGAAGTTGGCGGAACTGCCCCGCCCGCCGCAGTTCGTCGATGACGCCGTCGCGCGGCTGCAGAAACAGTTCGAAGGCACGAAAGAACTGAGAGGCCGCATCGACGCCATCAAGACCGTCGCGCCGGCAGATGCCGCAATGACACTGCTTGAGGCAAATGCTGTTGCGCTCAAACCCTTGCTGGCCTGGTGGCGTGAGATCGAACCGACCGGTGTCTGGTTTTCTGACAAGAAGAAGGCAGGGGCCCTCGACGACTCGGACCGCGGCTTGCGCGTCCTGTACGACTATTGGGGCGGCGGGGGCGCGGCGCGCGTAATGGCAAACCTGCGGCAATTCGCACCCGGCCATTTTTCACCGTTTATCCAGGTGCGATCACTGGAGGAGGTCCGGCGGGCCATCAGGATGTTCGCCCTGATTTCAGATGTCCTGGTGCTGCTGTGGAAAGGGCCGATCCAGCCGCAGCGCACGGCGCCTTTCGTGCCCATCAGCGATGTTATCGGCGGGGCCGGCTATATAGGTTTTTTCGGGACGGTTCTCCGGTCGCCGTCCGGGATTCCCTGGGTCGCAGCCCTTGGCAATGGCGCTTACCTCCCGGAAGAGGTTTGCCGGTTCTTATTCACCGAAGCCGCGGGATTGCTTGAACAAGGCCGCCTGATCCTGCTGCCGGCGCCGGCCGTCGGCTGCTGGCAACCCGAGCACGGCCCCTGCGAGAAACTCCTCGTTGACCTGACCGGAACAACGCCCGTCCTGAATCGTTCCGCCGACCAGGACGCCTCGCCGGTGGGCTTCATCCCCTTCTTTGAGGACGTTCCGATTCCCGCCATCGTCAACCTGCTCGGCGAACGGCCGGAACAAACAAGGCGCTTGCGTCTTGCGCTGATCAGGAAAACCCGCGAGCTGCGCGGACACGGTTCGGTTGAAGCCGGAAAGCGGGAATTGCAGGACGAGATCCAGGATGCTTTTGCCGAGTGGGCCGCCATCCACCGGTCTCTCGGAAAGAAGCATGAATGGCTAAACCGGGAAGACGAGATGTCATCGACAGCCCTGAGGTTCGAGGATCAATGGTCACCGATCTTCATGCTGAGCCAGCTTGGGTATCGCCTGCGAGTCGAATCAGCCGGACTGGCTGCCGGTTCATCGCCGCGACAGGCGGCATACGTTCCTGATGAGGGAACGCCCTTTGGAAGCTGGTTGCTGCCGCCGGGACCCCATATTCTCAGTGCGGAGGCAAGGAGTGACGGCCCGGTGAAGGATTGACAGGGTGATCCTGTTCGGCCTTGCTGGCGATTTGGCCACGGATTCGCAAGAGACGGATGGGAGGCGGGCTTCCGCCGTCGCTCTTCCGCCTACGCTGAAGCTTCGGCGGACAGGTCGAAGCTATGGCGGGACAGGGGTTGCGGATATGCAAGGTGGTGAGAGGAAAAGATGAGGCGGGGCAGGGCGTTAGGCGGGTCTGTCCCGCCACGTCCCGCTTGTATTTCAAGGCCAACCCAATATACTCCTGTATGCAGACAGCAGGAGTGGCCATGCCGCGCGAGGACCGGCGCATTAGTTTTGATTACGCAGAGACTCACAAGGCGATGTTCGCTCTGTGCGTGCAAAAAGGGCTTCGGCAGCCATTCGTCGGCAGCATCACGGCCATCAACTTCAAGGCCGAAGATGACAAGAGCGTCGTCGTAAGGTTTGCGAACGGCCTGCAGGGAACGTCGGCAACGAGCGAATATGGCCGGGACTTCCTGGCGGCGGCGCTGATGCTTTACTGCCGGACCTGCAATATTCCGATCCCGAAAAAAGCCATGAAATCGGTGGAACTGGGCGACGAGCGCGTCACGTTGCACATCACGCTGTGAGGGCGCATGGTAGCCGGGAAACCAGAGGTTGACCACTTCAACCAGAAACCGCGGCGCAAGACCGAGTTCGTGAAGCCGGTTAATGTCCTGAAGTCCAAGGCCGGATATGGCGGGCTGGACGAGGGTATCCTGAACAAAGCCCAGGCGCTGCTTGAGAATAACTCCGTCGATTTCCCGCCCATGGCGGAGATGTATCTGTCCGGCATGATGCGCGGAATCGAGCGCGCCAGAAACCCCGCTCCCGGAGAAAGCGAAGAAGTCCTCATCACGGGGATGCTCTATCCCGCGATGCAACTGAAAGCGGGCGGCGCCATGTGCGGCTATCCGCTGGTCACGAGAATCGCGGACAAGCTGATCCAGTTCCTCGAAGTGATCGCGGCGCCCGACAAGGATGCCATCGAAATCGTGCTGGCCTTTGATACGACCCTACGAGTTGTGCTGACGGGCCGCGTCACCGGCTTCGGCGGCAAGCATGGCGATGAACTGGTGCAGGCGCTGGAAGCAGCCTGCCTGCGCTATTTCGAGCATTATCCCGGCAACGGCTCCGGCCGGTAAGGCTCCGGTTGCCTGGCTGGATGCGCACACTGATGCTGGATTGGAGATCGCGCATATTAGACGGGGCTGATGCACAGGACTCCGGTCCTGCCCGCAACGAAAGGTTGCTTGAGACAAGACAGGCTCCCGTGTCAGAGTGCGCGGAATGTCGAACGGGTTATGGGGACCGGGCTGGTTCCTGAACCAGGGAGGAGAGGATGAAATCGATGAGGATTATTTCCATCGCAAGCGGCGTGAGCAAGCATGAATGAGAAGGATGCGGCGCTGGTGCTGGCGGCCGAGAACGGCCAGACCGATAGCGTCCGGGCTTTGCTGGATGCCGGAGCCGATGTCCATGCAGTGGATGATCTGGCGATGTGGCTGGCGGCGAAGAACGGCCACGCCGATATCGTCAAGGCTCTTCTCTACGGCGGAGCCGATGTCCATGCGGACGAGGATGTGGCGCTGCGGCTGGCGGCAGGGGGCGGTCATACCGATACGGTCAGGGTGCTGCTCGACGGCGGAGCCGATGTCCATGCAGACGAGGAGGCGGCGCTGCGCCGTGCGGCCAAGAATGGCCACATCGATACCGTCAGGGTTCTGAAGGAGTGGAGGGCGCGCGGGCAGCAAAAGCCTGCTTCGGACTCGGAAACGACATAGGCGTGTTATTGCGGGGGAGAAAGATTGAATAACGAATTTGCAAGAGATGTGTCTGAAGATGGGTGGGGCAGGCTTCCGCCGTCGCTCCTAGAGCTATGGCGGACGGGGGTCGCGGATACGCAAGCTGCCGGGAGGAAAAGATGAGGAGCGGCGGGGTGTTAGGGGGGCCGGGGCTGGGCGGCGCGATTGGCGGCGATGAACGGCCACACCGACACCGTCAGGGCTCTGAAGGAGTGGACGGTGCGCGGGGAGCAAAAGCCTTCGTATCCGAGGAGGATGCAACCGGTTTAGAGAAGCAGAAAAACATGGCTGAGGCCAAACAGGAAATGAAGATCGGCGACGAGATGGAAGACGGCACGATCTATGCCGGGATTTCACCGGACACCCACAAACCCATGTACGCAACGCCCAAGGACGCGCCGGGGGGTTATGATTTTCATCAAGCGGCCAAGTACGCGAAAAATCTTGATGCGCACGGTCACAAGGACTGGCGCGCGCCGACAAAGGGCGAACTGAACGTGCTGTGGGAGAACCGCGACAAGGGCAAGCTGAAGGGAACATTTAACGAAACTGGTTCGTATCCCGCCGGTTGGTACTGGTCGTCCTCGCAGGTCGGCAGCCTTGATGCGTGGGGTCAGCGCTTCAGCGACGGGTACCAGTACATCGGCATCAAGGGCAGCGACTCGTCCCTGCGGTGTGTGCGGGGGTGAAGTGCGGGCGATACGCATGGCGCGGCTGGCGGGTTGGCAACGGGAGGTTTGTGTTTCAAGGGGTCACTGCGCCAGAATAATCCAGTTGGTGCCGTTGCAGTACATGTAGGTCGTAATCGCGGTATTGTATTCGATAGCGCCGGCTGTCGAGCAGGACCCGGCGGTTTTGCAGTTCCCGAGCGGCGTTATTACAACCATGCCGTTGCCACCGTTCGAGCCCTGAGCGCCACCGTTTCCGGGTCCGCCCTTGGCCGCCGCGCCGCCCGCGGGTCCCGTTACCGTTATGGTTCCCACACCGCCGCCGCCGCCACCGCTGTAAGTGCTGCAGGCACCGCCGCTGGTTGATGTGCCGCATCCGCCGCCCGGGCCGTCTCCGTTGCCGCCGGCGCCACCATAGGTCGTACTGCCACCGGTAGTGCCGGATTGCCCGTTGCCCCCGCCCCCGCCATACGTGGTGGCACCGCCGCTGTGAGTTGTATCGCCACCACCGCCGCCGCCAAAGGTGCTGCCCCCGCCCGCGCCGCCGCTGCCGCCGGCACCCCCGGCGAGAGCGCCACCGGCGCCGCCATTGACTGTGGTGCCCGCCACGCCGCCGCCGCCGACCCAGACATCCAGCTGCGTACCCGCCGAATAGGATACTGTAGCTTCTCCGTATCCGCCCCCGCCGCCCAGGGCTGTGTCAGTGCTATTGATTCCACCTCCTCCGCCACCTCCTCCGCCAACAGCAAGAACGGAGCCGTTGCTGTGCAGCTCGACAACACTGCCCCCGCCCCCGCCGCCGCCGCCGGGAGAGCTGCCCGTGTAGTTATAGAGCGATGTCACTTCCGATGCGCTCAGGGCGCGGTTGTAAATGCGCACGTCGTCGATCTTGCCGTTGAAATAGGGAACACCGGAAGCGCCGCCGATCGGCAGAAACGCAGAAGTACCGTAGGTGACGGTGCCTGTCACAGATACCGGGGTACCAGGAACGCCGTTTGAGTATACGGTCAAAGTGCTGCCATTGTAGACAAGAGCAACGTGAGTCCATGTCCCAGCGGGCGGGTTTGCGGTGTTTATGGCGGTTGCTCGGGGACTGGTATTACTTGTAACGATGTTGCCGGAAAGTTGAGGAGCTCCGTCCACGATCAAGCGCCACCCGTTGTTCCAGCCGTCGCTGTCTGGTGATGCGATAATCGCCATTTGGGACGTAGATGTCGGGTTCACCCAAGCGGTGACAGTGAATGCGGTTGTAGGTTCCAGGGCAGAAGCGTATGGGACGGAAACATACTGGCTGCTGGCCGCTGCAAGCGTCAGCGCGTTGTTGATTTTTCCGCTGGTGGTCCAGGTCGGGCCGTTGGTCAGTGTTCCGGTGTTGCCGTTGCCCGAGGAATCGGCGGCTGTGGTGGGCGTCGTTCCGGAGCTGCCGTCATCGAGTTTCCACCAGGCGACCAGTCCTCCCCCCGGAGCCCCGCCGGCCGAGCCGCCGCCCGCGCCATAGGTCTGGATAAGGACACTCGGGCAGTTTGCGGGCGTCGTGTAAGTCGTGGCGCCGGGCGTTGAAATGGTGGTCGCGGTTGCGGAACAGGGCGTGATCCCGCCCAGCGGCGCCGGGTGGCCGTTATCCGCGGCGACAGCGTTGAGCTGCTGGTTGGAGGTGTTGCTGGTCCGTGAAGTCCAGGTGCCCGTCGGGGTGGTCGTAGTGGTGATTTTCGCGCTGCCGCCGCTGGTCCTGCCCACCGCCGCCCACATAGTAAGGTCGCTGTTATAGGCGACGCCCAAAATGTTGGTGCCGCTGAAGCCGCTGGTCTGCACGGCCCATGTCACAGCGTCGGCCGAGGTTTCCAGGGCGCCGCTGTTGCCGACGGCGACCCACAGGTTGCTGCCGTTGTAGGCCGCGTCCGTGATGGGGGTGGTGCCGAAGGCGGTCGTCTGCGTGGTCCAGGTGGTCCCGTCGGACGAGGTTCTTAACGTACTGCCGCTGTTGCTGCCCCCGCCGCCGGAGCCGACGTTACCCCAGCCAACCCACTTGCCCCCGCCATAGGCGACGCCGGTCATGAAGAACTGCTCGGTCCAGGTGAGTCCGTCGGACGAGGTCCACAGATCGCCGTCGCCGCTGCTGCTGTTGACGGCGGTCCACAGGCTGCCGCCATAGGTTACAGCCATGAAATTCTGGTTGGCGTTGGTGGCCCGCGTGGTCCAGGTGATCCCGTCGGACGATGAAGCCAATGTGCCGCCGCCGCCGCCGCTGGCGGCGCCAAGGATCCATAAACTATTCCCGTAAGCTACAGTGACGATATTGTTTGTGCCGAAGGGGGCGGGGGAATGCAGGGTCCAGGTGCTCGTCGGGGTGCTGGTGGTGGCATCCTCGTCGGTGTTGTCGACGGCGACCGTATGGCCGCTGCCGTCGGTGGCGATTCCTGTAGGGAAAGCCGTAAGGTTGCTGGTGCGCGTGGTCCATGTCACCCCGTTGCTGGTCCCGGTGCAAACCTTGGCGCTGCCGGTGCCGCCCCCGGCGATCCAGACGGTGTTGGTGCTGTCATAGACGACGCTTAAAACGGGGCGTGTCGTGCCGATGGTGCAGGCCTGGACGCCCGCGGTCTGGGAAGTCCACGTGACCCCGTCGGGGGACGTGGCGGCCGAGCCGTTGTCCCCCCCGGCAAGCCACAGGCTGTTGCCAAAGGCCACCGTGTTGATATTGTTAGTGCCGAAAGCGGTGGAGGCGCTGGTCTGCGAGGTCCAGGTGGTGCCGTCGGGCGAGGTGGCGAGCGTGCCGCTGGCGCCCGAGGCGACCCACAAATTGCTGCCGTTGTAGGCTACTGCGTCGATGTTGGTCGAACCAAAATTGCTGGTTTGCGCAGACCAGGTGGTGCCGTCGGGCGAGGTGTATAGCTTGCCGCTGGCGCCGACGGCAACCCAAGTCCCGCCGCCGTAGGCTACGCCATTGATGGCGCTCGCGCCGAAGCCGCTGGTGCGCGAGGTCCAGGTGGTGCCGTTGGGCGAGGTTTCCAGGTTGCCGGCGGCGCCCGCGGCGACCCACAGATTATAGAGCGCTGTCACTTCCGATGCGCTCAGGGCGCGGTTGTAGAAGCGCACATCGTCGATGGTGCCGTTGAAAGGACCACCGCCGGAGACATTGCTTATAGCAAGATGAGTTGCCGCGCTATACATGGTGCCGGAGTTCGCCGTTGCGGTTTGTTGAACACCATTGATGTAGAGCTTCATGTTGTAACTCGAATCAAGGGTCGCGGCCACGTGATACCACTGGCCCGCGCTGATAGTGCTGTTTGGGGCGATTGACGTTCTGGCTGCCGCCTGAATTCGTCGTCACGTTGAAATATATATAGTTGTCCGACCCGGCCCACAAATTCCATGCCTGCCACGGAGAGCTGGAAAGGCTGCCGTCTGCTATCTGCATGCCTGATCCGGTAGAAGGCAGTACGCTGAAATACACCCAGGCCGATATGGTAAAAGGCGCCTGGTCAAAATAGGTCTGGGCCGCAGTAGAAATAACGTAATTACCAGTCCCGTTGAACGTCAGCGCGTTGTTGATTATTCCGCTGGTTGTCCATGTCGGGCCGTTGGTCAGCGTGCCGGTGTTGCCGTTGCCCGAGGAATCGGCGGCTGTGGTGGGCGTCGTTCCGGAGCTGCCGTCATCGAGTTTCCACCAGCCGACCAGTCCTCCCACCGGAGCCCCGCTGCCGTTATAGGCTATGGCGTTAATCGCGTTCGAGCCGAAGCTGTTGCTGCGCGCGGTCCAGGTCGCCCCGCTGTCGGTCGAGGTCGCAATCGTGCCGCTGGCGCCCCCGGTGACCCACGTCCCGCCCCCGTAAGCAATGCTTTGGCCGATTGTGGCGCCCGCTGACCAGGTGGTTCCGTTGGCCGAGGTGACTATCGTTCCGCTGTTGCCGACGGCGACCCACAGATTGCTGGCGTTATAGGCGACGTCGTTGAGCTGGTTGCTGGTGTTGCTGGTGCGCGCGGTCCATGTCGTCGTCGGGGCGGTCGAGGAGGATATATCGCCGGCGGCGCCCACCGCCACCCACACGCTGCTGCCGTCATAGGCGACGCCTAAAATGTTGTTCGAGCCGAACTGGCTGGTTTTCGTGGCCCAGTTGGTGCCGTCGGCCGAAGTGTCTATCGTTCCGCTGTTGCCGCCGGCGACCCATACCCCGCCGCCATAGGCCACGGAGTTTAGCTGGTTCGCGGTGTTGCTGGTTCTCCCCGTCCAGGTGATGCCGTCGGGCGAGGTATAAATCTTGCCGCTTTGGCCGACGGCGACCCACAGGGTGCTGCCGTTATAGGCCACTCCGTAAATGTTGCTGGCGCCAAAGCCGCTGGTCTGCGTCGTCCAGGCGCCGACAGCGGATGCGGTGGCCAGCGCGCCGGAGGTGCCGGCGGCGATCCACTGGCTGCCCCCGTAGGCGATCGCAGCACTTGTGGTGGTGTTGATATGGAGGTCGCCGGGCTGGACGGTCCAGGTGGTGGCGTCGGGTGAGGTGGCGTAGTAACCGCTGCCGACGGCGACCCACAGATTGCTGCCGTTATAGGCGATGCCGGTGATGTTGTCCGTGCCGAAGCCGCTGGTGCGCGGGGTCCAGGTGACGCCGTCGGACGAGGTTTCCAGTGTGCCGGCGTTGCCCACGGCGGCCCACAGATTGCTGCCGTTGTAGGCTACGTAGTTGATCTGGTTCGCGCCGAAGCCGGTGGTTTGCGCGGTCCAGGCCGTGCCGAATGTCGATGTTTCCAGGGTGCCGGCGGCGCCCGCCGCAACCCACAAATTGCCGCCGTAGGCTACGGTCATAATGTTGTTGGTGCCAAACGAGTTCGGATTCAGGGCCCAGGTGGTGCCGTTGTTTGAAATATCCACCGTGCCGCTGTTGCCCACGGACACAAAGTCTTCGCTAATCTCGCCGCCCTGGTCCTGATAGCAGGCGATCTGGTCGAAATATGTTCCGTCGCAGACCTTGTATACACCCCGCGTCGAGTCGTATTTCATGCTTGAGAGCGTCGCGCTCGGTATCGTCGAACACAAATCGAGCTGTGTCGTCATCGTCAGGTTATTCCAGCTGGTCCCGTCGCATAAAATGTAGAGGGTCGTATTCCACGCCTTGTCCCCGCTGTTCCCGGCCGGGGACGTGCAGGCCGCGAAGGCCGGCGAACCAATGCCGAGCGCCCCGAAAAACAGGGCGGCGCAAAACACAATCGCAGTCAATCGCCGCCGCATCAGGGTTTCCAGACGCTGCCGCCGCAGACCAGATGGTATCCCGTGCCGGGATTCTCAGGACCGCCGACGTGCTGATGCTGGTCAGCCGTTGTACAGGCATCCCCCGGCTGCGTTTCGAGGGCGCGGGCCGGAAGCGGGGCGACCAGCAGCAGGCAAACGGCGAGCGCGCCGGAGAGAAGCTTATTTCTCATGGGGAAGCCCCTTTGGTGTCCGTGATAATGCCGGAGTAGTCGAGGTTCCCATGCACGTGCAGGCCTTTGGCGTCGATGGTGAGGACCTCCTTGCCGCCGATCAGAACCCGGACGACGTTGTTTTTCTCGTCGGTGATGATCTGCGGTTTGGGCGGTGAGTTGGGGGCAGGTGATTTGGGGGATGATTTGGGGGCAGGGGATTTGGGGGTGGATTTTTCATAATGTGGCGTCGCAGATGTTAAGGTTCCGGTTGCGGGGGTCGCCTGCGCGGCGGGGGGCGTGGCAAGGGCCGATTCTTCAGAGAAGGCTGGAAGCGTAGTGAGCAGGGGAAGTGTGAGCAGAAGAAGTGTGAATATGGAAAAGATGAAATAGGGACGCCGCATAGAAATCTCCGCTGGAAAATAAAAAAACCACCAAGGGTCGGCCCTGCTGGCCGGGGCCGACCTTCGATGACAGTAAGGGGCGGCGGCGCAATGGTCAAGTGTTTCGCAAAGCGCCTTGAAGGTCAGGATCGGGGCTTTGAAAGGCATAGATTCACTTTGACTGCCGGGTTTGAGGCGCAGACAATTACTCCGTCTGAGGGAACGCATGGTGTTTACGGCGCCTGTGCCGCGGGAACGCGGAGGTGGGGCGCCTGCATCCGCGAATCCAGCATCTTTTCCAGCGCCTCCATTGAAACCGGCTTCACGAGGTGGTCATTGAAACCGGCTTCCATGGATCGTTGCCGGTCTTCGCTCTGGCCGTATGCGGTCTGGGCGACGATAACCGCGTCCTTTAACGACGAAATCCCGCGCAGGGCCTCGCATACCTTGTAACCGTCCATGCCCGGCATGCCAATATCGAGCAAGACGATCTCCGGCAGGAAGGATTTCGCTGTCTCGATGGCGGCGGGCCCGTCATGCACGGTTTTCACCTCGCAGCCCATCATCTCCAGCATCATGGCCAGCATCTGGGCAACATCGCCGTTGTCGTCCACCACGAGCACGCGGTGGCGGCGGTCCGCGGAACCGTGCGGCTGATCCTTGTGTTCGGGGACAGCAGAAACCACGACGCCTTCGGTCGCGGGCAGGCGTATCGTGAACTGGCTGCCCTTGCCCAGGCCGTCGCTGTGCGCGCTGACGCTGCCGCCATGAAGCTGGACGAGTTTCCTGACAAGGGAAAGACCTATGCCGATGCCCTTCTTGGCATTACGGTCCGACGGGCTATCGGCCTGCGTGAACATATCGAAGATTCGCGGCATCATGTCAGGGGCGATGCCCATGCCGTTATCGCTGATGATGACTTTCGCCTCGCCGCCCTCCATGGCCGCGTCTATCCTGATGGTCCCCCCAGGGCCGGTGTACTTGGCCGCATTGTTGAGGATATTGGTGAATATCTGCGTCAGCCGCGTTATGTCTCCGTCCAGCCACACAGGCTGCGGCGGAACGGTGACCAGAAGCGCATGATTTTTTTGCGTCATCAGCGGCTTGACGCTTTCCATGGCGGCGTTAATCGCGTCCGAGAGCAGAACGGGCTCTCTTCGAAGCAAGATCTTGTCATGGGTGATGCGCGCCACATCCATCAGGTCATCCACTATCTGCGTCATTTGCCGGACCTGGCGCCCGATGATGCCGATGGCCTTCTGCCGGACCGCCTCGTCCTTTGCCGTGCGCAGGACATCCACGGCGTTGCTGATGGGTGCGAGGGGATTGCGCAGCTCGTGCGCCAGCGTCGCCAGGAATTCGTCCTTTCTCAGGTCCGCCCGGTAGAGGGCGGTCTGGGTGCGCTCCAGCGAGTCGAAGAGGAGGCTGATGAACGTGCCCGTTATGATGAACATCACCGTCGAGACCGCCGTTTCCATGACCTCGTGGGGGCCGGGGATCGCACCTTGAATACCAATGAGATGGTGAATGCTGGAATGAAAAAAGCCCAGGAGCGCTCCCAGCGCCGTGGCCAGCAGCCCCCCTCTGAGACCGCCATAGCTGGCCGCGGCAACCAATGAAAAATAGAAAAGCAGGAAGGGAGCTTCGGTCCTCAGCAGGATATCTATGACCAGCAGGTGTATAACCCAGGCAACCGCTGTCACCGCGCAGGCAAACAGGCAGGCCGACCGCCAGCTCTTTGCGCGAAGATGACAGAGGCGGCATTCGATGTCGGCAAAAGTCATGGCTACCATAGCTGATCTCCTGGTGGGACTGTAGGACTTTCTGCGTTTCACTGACGTTACAACACAATTCGTCTTAGTTTGAGCAAAGTCAAGAACCTGGGGTTTTTTGCATATCCCCGCGAAAAGATGCAATCCAGACTCACGCCGCCAGAGTCATAAGAGTCATACAAGCCGAAGGAAAGCAAGCGCGGTTTACTTTGACTGCCGGGGGAAGTTTGTTTAGGGTGCCTTGCACCGGGCGAATGCATAAGGATGCGGAACAGGAAGGCGATTACGACGCCGACTGGCGCTGGGCGCTGTTTGGAGAGAGCGGAGGACATGGAGGATTATTTACGGCCGCATAGGGCAGCCTTGTGGTGCAAAGCCAGGAACCTCCCTGTCATAGAAAACGCGCTGCAACGTGAATTGGTGCGAATCGCAGCGGCGCTGCAACGGGCCATCCATGCCGGAGAGGAATCGATCCCGCATGAGGTACGGGTGTATTACCAGGCGCTCAAGTACATCGCCTCTGTTGCCGGCGCTCCCGAGGGCCGTGGGTGGTATGGGACGGGAACCGCGACGGAAGATCAGGCGGCTCTCACGGCCGACCAACTGAAAACTGCCGCCGCCATCGACTCCAGGGTGCTGGGTTTGCTGATCTCCGGATGTGATGACATGACGATCTTCGCCGAGATGTCCGGCGATATGCCGAAATTCCAATGGCTGATGGACACCACGACACGGAAAGGCCTTGCCGAGCTATGCCGGCGCTTCGAGGGGTTCTATCATTACGCGCAAATCCTGGAGGGCCTCGCGTCGGGCTTTGCGTCGGGCGAAATCGAAGTTCCGGAGTGAGACGGATTCCCTATCGGGCTGAATGAAAAACCCACCAAGGATCGTCTCTGGTGGCCGGAGGAATCAAGCCGTTACCGAAGGAAAAACGGGAGCGGCGCCGAAGTGTAAAGAGATTAAGGCCCTCCTGTGATATATGACAAACGCCAATTCCGCTTTCCGGCGTGGGCCGTGGCGGCGAAGTGAGGTATCCTGACGGGGTACAAATCTCCGCTCAAAGACATTATGGAAATCTTATTTTCCAGAATGTATATTATCACATTGGGATTATGGGAACTACTTTGGCGCACCTTCGCGCAGAACGTCATTCATGCGGCTCTGCCAGCCTTTTCCCGTGGCCTTGTAGCTCTTCAGCACGTCCTGGTCGACTGCAATTGATCTCTCTATCTTCTGCGTCGGTGAAGACTTATCTTTCGTGATCTTTGCCGGCACGGCTGTGACTGGCATTAGCGGCGCGATTGTTGTAGTCAGCCGCCAGGTCCTTGGCCTTCTGGGATTCGTGGGCCTTTTTGGCCATCATGTCGGCGTCGTGGTGCAGGAATTCGACAAGCGATGTGTATTTGCCCTGTGTTGAGGGGTTATAGAAATCAGGTTCTTTTCCCTCCAGCTCCGCAGTTGCTTTCTCATGCTGACGATATCGTTCCCTGATCTTGTCCTCTGTCTTGGCGCGGATTTCGGGAGGGAGTCCATTCAGCTTTTCCAGAGAATGCTCCATCTGGTGGAGAAATCGCTTCTCGAAATCCTGCCATTCCGGTTTGTAGCGTTCATCGTCCGCCATACGGCCTCCCTGCGCGGATTATAGGGCAGAACGGGGGTAGTTGTCACGGTGCCCTTGCTCCATTCGCCGGCCCTAACGGCTGACCACCCACCGCCTGAGAACCTGCTCGACGTTACTGTTCGGAGAATGGGCCATAATCAGCCAGTTGGGGACGCATCGGCACCCACGGCCGCACGCAGCAAGACTGGTTTACGTTCTCCCGAACGGCCCAGCGACGCACCAAACATCATCGGGTGCCTCGAATCCGACTCGGCAGACCTGGGTCATGACGACTCTTAAATGCTAAGGCCCAATTCGAGACGTTCGTCCCTGTCGAGCATCGCCATGACTGCATCGAAATCAACATGAACGGGGTAAGGCCTGTCTCCCCCACCCTTCGCATAGGTGAAGAACTTGTCGTGCCATTGAATGGCCTTTTCCAGCTCGATCCCGCCCATACCGGTTTCCGGCTGCCCGATGAAGGGACTCCATCGAACCCGGTCAAGCGGCGCTTTCGTAAAAAGGCATTCGGGCCAGCGCCGCTTGATGTCGCGGGCTTCGTTTTTCAAGTCCCAGATTTGATTGAGAACGGTCTCCGCCTTGGTGTAGGTTGCAAGTCTTTCTGCGAGCGACGTGACCTTGGCAGAATGCTGGGCCTTCATCGCCTCCATCTCTGCCACTTGCGTCTCGCGGATGTTGGAGACGCGGCGGTTCGCCACGATGGTGACCACGATCACGAGGGCTGCAAGAACATAGGAGAGAAGAAAACTGGCAGTGAAAGCCTGATTGTTCTTGATCTGTTGCCATGCGGCGACGGCAGCGAGAATCGGAGCAACGGCGGCAAGGGCTGTCTGGACGATTTGGCCCTTGCTCGTGAACCAAGGCATCGGCATGTTGCCAGTCTAAACGAGCGCGTGGCGGACGGCAAACCTCCGACCGAGGCATTCGGCCCCTTCCCCGCTACTTCATGCGCCGGACAACACGGCTTCGTTCATCGCGCGTCGGGCGTCGTTTTGGTCGTGTTGCGAGGGAACGACCTGAAGGCCTTCAATATAAGCATCTGGGAGCCTGTGCTCGATTGCGCCTTGAACGACAAAGGCCTTGTACCAGTCGTAGGGGCGGCGCGCGGGGTCTTTGTCGGTCGCGAAATACGCCACTGCCGTTGATGGGCCATTCTGCGTCACGACTTGAATTTCGCCCTTGCGGTAGCCACTGCCGAGGCCTTCAGCTTCGTTGAGGCCTCCTATTTCAGCGGAGTCGATGCGGAACAGGACACCGTAAACCCGGTCGGCGGGATTTCCGGTTTCCTCGATGTCGCATTTCCCAGACCCGTCAGTGCTCACCTTGTCGAATGTGAGCCGCCGTCCTTCGGCGAAAGCGGTGCCGATCGCTACAGCCGACGGGGCGCGCCTGGGTGCCGTCAGACGGCGGGTCAGCATGTTCGAGCCGTAGGCGAAATAGAGGAAGGTGTCGGGCATGGCATGGACCGCTTTGAGTTTACGCGTGAAGAGAAAGCGCAGCAACGGACATTTCACTCTGGCGGCTTCCCCTTGTCCCGTTGTTCCTTGAGCCAGAAATAGTGCATGAACGTGTAATGCCACACCACGTCGGCGAGCCGCTGCGTTATACCGTGCGGCGACCGTGGATCGGGCAGTTCCAACGTCTTTAGGTCCTTCAGGGCGTAGAGTGCGGCCAGAGCGTCAAAAGAATCCGAGGATTTCGGGGCGGTAGCCAGGCCTTCAATCCGTTGCCTGAGAACGGAATCGAGCGATTTGTCGCAAACAAGTAGATTCTTAGCCGCGCGCTGAACCGCGCCAACCATGGCCTCAATGAGAAGCCCGGTTTCCGCGACGAAACGGTATTCATCGAGCGCCGCCACGACTTCGGCGATTCCCGCGAACCTATTCTCAACCGTCTGGCTGTCGTCGTCGAGCGTCTTGGACACAGACTGAAAGCGCTCCTGATTCGTAACCAGCTTCTCCTGTAGTCCGGCCTGCTCGGCAACGTAGGCGCCGAAGAGCAACGTTCCCACACACAGTCGGAAGATCTGTCGCCCGTATGTCATTAGGGGCTGGTACAAAGGACCGTCAGCCGTGCTTTTCTGCTTCACCGGCGCAAAGCGGAGACGTTCAGCCTTGCCTTCGTGGGCGACTTCGGATCGGGCGGCGTAGAATTGCTCTGCCCAAAGATTCAGGCGCGGGATACGGCCGAGAAGCAGGGAGATAGCATCGACGAAGCGATCAGTTTTTGCGTCCTTCGGTAACGCGAGAAGCGTCTCAAAGGCCACCGCTAGGTCCAATACGCCGCTCTCGTCATCGTTTCCGGCGGCGTTTGCCCGATTGTGCCACGTTAGGGCCGTCAGGACACGCTCGCCGACCACGGTCGAAGGCCCGTGGAGCAGGCGGGGTAGCAGATGGTGCTGGGGCGCCTGCGAGAAGAATGACGTAAGATCACCCGCGAGGTCCTGGCTGATGTTCAGGCCAATGTGCGGCACGGGCGGGTACAGGCGAGAACCTTTCACCACCCAAAAAGGATGGCGGAAATTGTATCGGCCCTGGTATCCCATCACGCGGTGCCATTCGTCTGGAGCCCACGAAAAGCTCGGATCGGTCGCCTCTACATGGTGGTCCGGTCGGACCAGAAATGTTGTAACCGGCTCGGGGCTGAAGATCGCGAGGCTGGCCTCTTCAAAATGGAAGAAAGGACTGCCAAATGTGGGATGAGGTGAACCGTAGCAGTAGGCGACAATGGCCTGAACGTGTTCGAGTTCCTTGAGCAAAGGCTCGGATTTATCGAGATCGAGCGGCGGCAGCATCGCGTACGAGGCCGACCGGATGCGTAGATCATCCTTCAGGAAGAGCATTTGCGCCACCTCCCGCACATGTGCGGCGTCTTCGTCGCTTAAACCGGTGGTATCGTCCGTGGACTTGAAGGTAAAGCTTCCGAGACGAACCGCCTCACCCGTCTTCAGAAATGGAAAGACCGCAATGCCGCGGCCAGGCGCTTCTCCGGGACGCAGAGTCATAGATGCCTCACCTGCAATTGGGCTGTATCCGTTTAGGATTTGCTATCCGCAACATTTAGTTAATTACCTTTCAGCTTTCGTATCGCGTTTGCCGCCTGGTTATTCACGGTATCCAAATCGACACCATGGGAGGCGACCCAGGACTGAAGGTCCTGAAACATCACAGATCCAAGCGAACGGGCTTCCTCCTGAATGGCAGCAATGCGGCTGAAGACGGCATTGCGTGTGGTCTCATGGTAAAGATCATCGCCGCTTTCGATCATGGACCGATGCACGAGCCAATGTCTCTCGATCTTGAAGGCGTCAAATCTGGCGCGGTTTTCCGGTTGGATGATCTTTCGGCTGGTACACGACTCGATCAGCGGACCAAGGGTCAGCTTCCGCTTTTCCGCAATAAGAGCTTCGGCATCCGGCATTGAGACCGTATCACCGCTACAACGGCGTTCGTGGGCCATCTTCAGGCACAGGAAGTTCACCAGTATGTCTTCAAGGTATTGAAGATGCCAAATCGCCGCACCGATTCGCCTATAGAAGTCGGCGAGTTCGTGCTCGTTCATCTGTCGTCTCACGCCATGCTCCTTCTCTTGGGCAAGATGACGATCTGGTTGAAAACGGGTCATATGCGTTCAATGGTTATCCGGTACCGCTCGACGCGGATCGTGATTTCGCGACGCGGCAAGCGGCATCGTGGATGTGCCGCAATCGTCACCAATCCGTCATGAAGAGGCTGGATGCCCGGTGTTCCGGCTTCTTCCATGAGATCCAGCAACCACAGCACTCCGTGGCATTCCACATCCTCGCCGCCGGCCAGATCCCGCAATTGGCCGTCTCCGGTCAACAGGAGCCACTGACGCTCTTTCGCCAATGCCAAAGCGAAACTATCGGGCACCGACAGTGAGGCGCGTTGCTGGCGATAACGGAGAGCGTTGGCGACCCCTTCTTTCGACACCTCCTCGACCCGAAGCCCAAGCCTTACCAGGGCCTCTCCCCATTCCCCCTGCATTTCGTGGTCGTAAAGAACGTCGGGAACCGCGAATTCGTGGGGGAGCGCAAAAACAGCCTCCAGCAAGCCTCCTCGCTCCAGATCGATCAGCACGGAGGTGTCGGAGACGAGGATCATTGCAAGGCGGCCGGGGCCGGTTCCTCCATGCGGCGATTGAGCTCCCGCACGGTGATATTCAACAGCTCAGCCGTCTTGGGTTCCGAGATCGCGCCCTCGGCAAGTGCTCGGTAGCAGAGTCGATCAAATCGTCCCGCTTTTTCTTCGGGTAGTTGATTAGGTTCGTAATTAGGAGCGCTCCTGAAGCCCAGACGGGAAAACTCCCGGAAGAGCCTTTGCGACAGTGACGCAGGGAATATACCGAGGTCTTTGCAGCGGTAGGTGATCGCCTGGACGCTAGCACCGAACAACTGCTTGAGCGCGAACAGTTCACTCCAGCCGATGGAGCTTCGGTGTCTGCCGATGTTGGACCAGAGCGCTTCGGCGGGCATGAGGAACGCCCCTGCGAACCGATGTGCCGCCTTCTCGCGGAACTTGTCGTCCCCCTGCACATCCATGATCATGTGTCCGAGTTCATGGGCGAGATTGAAACGCTGCCGTTCGCCGTGGACGCCACTGCGGACAACGATGACGGGAACCGGCTCGCCGCGCGAACGTCGGACCTGAGCGGCCAGGCCGTCGATATTCTCTTCCGAGTCCACGACCAGAACCTTGATACCCCGCTCTTCGAACAGTTCGACAAGATTGGGGATCGGATCGATTCCGAGATTCCAGTGTTCGCGCAGATACTGCGCGGCACGGTCAGCATCTTCGATCTGGCGCACGGGAAACGGCGCCTCCCGTGGCTTGTCCCATTCAGCGCTGGACAGGCCGAGGACTTCCTCCACCATCAGGTAGCGTTCGATCAGGTGAAGTGCCTTCGCCTGAATCTGGGCCTGCTCCTTTTTGCTCGTAATCTGCTTTTTGCGGAACTCGACGCCCTCCAGAACCATCTCCTGATCACCGACCAGGTAGTCGAGGGACACGCCGAGGGCGTGGCTCAGGGCGATCAGCACGCCGGAGCCGGGCACATCCTCGTCCCTTTCGTATTTGCCGATCTGCTGGGCTGAAACGCGGTTGTCAATTCTCTCTGCGAGATCCCGCAGGGAGAGACCGGCAGCGGCCCGAGCAAGCTTAAGTCGTTTACCGATCATGGTTTGGTCCTCCTTGCCTCCGGTTTACAATTATAGTATAATGAAGTTGATTTGTAAACCATGAAGTTTGGCCAGGACCGAACATGAACTACTTCAGCCCCTTATCACCACCTTCCCCGCTGAGCCCACTTTCAGCGCCGTATCCAAATTTGTTGGCGGCGCTGGGTGCCGTACCGGTGACGCCCCTCCCCGGAGTTGGGCTGCAATGGATCGCGGTCCGGCAGCGATTCACCCAGTTCCACAACAACCTTTCGCTCACCCGGACGCAGTTCCTGGACGGCATGACGAAACGCAATGACGTGGTGAACAGCCTGAACCGGCGCTACTACGGCTCCACATCCGATACGGATAACAGCTTTTTCGTCGGCTCATGGGGCAAAGACACCGCCATGCGGCCTCCCCGAGACGTGGATTTGTACTTCCTCCTACCGGTCGCTGTTCACACCCGATTTCAGGCTCACGTCTGGAATCGGCAGTCTGCACTCCTTCAGGAAGTGAAGGCCGCTCTGACAGAGACCTATCCGGATACTGATATGAGCGGAGACGGACAAGTCGTGGTCGTGCGGTTTGGCAGTTACAGCGTCGAGGTCGTCCCGGCGTTTTTGCTGATGAACGGCCGGTACTGGATATGCAACACGAACGACGGCGGCTCCTACAAGGAAACCGATCCATGGGCGGAGGTTGGCTACATAAACACGATCGATCAGGCCAACAATGGCAATCTTCGGCCCCTGATCCGGATGCTAAAAGCATGGCAGGCATATTGTTCCGTTCCGATCAAGTCATTCCAGCTTGAGCTGCTGGCGGCGGACTTCATCAGCAACTCGCCGTGGCGGCTCCGCGACTTCTTCTGGTTCGACTGGATCACCCGCGATTTCTTCGCGTACCTGTACCACCGGGCTAACACGTTCATTTCCGTGCCGGGCACCCTGGAAACCATATATCTCGGGAACGATTGGCAAAGCCGGGCGGGAAGCGCGTACCTCCGGGCCGTTAGGGCATGTGACCACGACCAGTACAACCGGGTCGATGCTGCCGGTGAGGAATGGCAGAAAATCTTCGGCTCCCAGATTCCTAGGACAATCTGATGGACGAGCGCACGCAAAACCTGATTGAGGAGTGCCGGAGGCAGGAGGAGTCCTGTCTTTATACATCGACCGCCCTCTTCGAGTGGCTGAAGCCACTCCGGAGGCGAAAAGTTTTCCTGGTGGTCGCCCCGATCATTCTCGGTGGCTTGGCCACGTGGCCGCTTCTGGCAAAGCAGGATGAGTATAGATGGGTCACGGGTGCGTGCGCCCTGCTCGCCGGGTTCGCCCCGGCGATCTACAAGGCGCTCGATTTTGACATCAATCTGGGCATGGTGGCGAAGCACGCCCATCAGTTCAAGGTTCTGCAGGATCGGTTTCGCCAATGCTGGCGTATTGCCGGCCTCGGGGCGTTTGGGGAATTCAAGAAAGAGTTCGACGATCTGATGATCAGGATGGACGACGCCCGCGGGGCAAGCCTCACCCCGCCCGAGCGCTACTTCAAGAAGGCAAAGGAAAAGATTGAGGCGGGTCATTACAGCTTTTCAGTTGACGAAAAGAGGACCGAGGCAGAAAAGCTGCCATGACGGAGGCAAGCTTCCATAGCGTAAGCGGTTTTTTTGGCACCTCGGGAAAAGGTTAAGTCGTTCGTTACGTAAAAGTGGTCATGCAAGGTTAGAGCGATGAAGAAGATTCTGCAGGCGGACATCGTTGGTCAACAGGGGATCAATCTCATCGAGTCCGAGTGCCTGAAGATGGGATTCCTCTGGCATCCGACGGGTCTCGAAGCCGGAATTGACGGCTATATCGAAATCCGAAACGCCTCCACCGGTGAGGTCACCAACTGCATTATCCAGGTGCAAAGTAAAGCTACTGAACAGCCATTCGAAGGTGAAACCGAATCCAAGTTCGAATATCGATGTTCCGAGAAGGATCTTGAATACTGGCTGGCGGGGAATGCGCCCGTCATCTTGATCCGGTCGCGGCCCAAGACAAACGAAGCGTACTGGGTTTCACTGAAGGATCGCTTCAAAGACCTGTCGGTCCGGAAACTCAGAAAGGTTGTTTTCGACAAGGCCAGTGATCGCTTCGATCAAAGTGCAAGAGCCAATCTTGAACACCTCGCCATCCCCACGGATGCCGGACTGTATTTGGGAACGAAGCCGAAGGAGGAGATTGTTTACTCGAATCTCGTTCGGCTGGCGCCCTTCCCTAGACATTATTACGTAGCGAGGACGGACTATAGAACGCGCCCTGAAGCGTTTGCAGCACTCCGCGAAGTAACAACGAATGTGCGGGGTGATTGGATTCTCGGAAACAGGACGATCTCGTCCTTCCACGATCTCAGCACTCGTCCGTGGACCGAGATCTGTGACAGCGGGACCGTCGAAGAGTTGGATACGGAAGAGTGGGCGCAGACAAAGGACCCTGGGAGGCAAAGGGACTTCGTTCAGCTTCTTAATGCGTGTCTGAGGGAAAAGCTCTTCCCCAAAGGCATTAAGTTTTCCAAGGAGAATGAATTTTACTATTTCCGAGCGACAAGAGATTTGACGGACCGGGAGTATGCGTACCAGAGCCGCGAGAACAGGACTGACCGCTGGGTCTTCAAAGGGTATCCGAAAAAATCCGATCCGTCGAAGATGTCGTATTACCGCCACTCCGCATTTGATGGACGGTTTGTTCGCTACGGCTCGGAATGGTTCTTGCAGGTAACGCCGAATTACCACTTCACCCGCGACGGCGAGAGAACGTCGCGGTTCGCGGCCAATCTATTGTCGGGAATTAAGCGGCTGGAAAACAATCAGGCAGTGCACGGCCAAGTCGTAATGTGGGCCAACGTGCTAACCGAAAGAAGTCTGTTTGACATCACGCCACAGTTTCTCGATTTCATCTCCCCGCTCCAGTTCCAGCTAGACGTAGGGCTTGAAGACAAGACATGGCTGAAGCGCGAAGAGAGCGATAAACGGGCTGCTCTCGAAGCTCCGGCTCCCGACGAACGGCAACAAAGGTTGGACATATGAGTATTGCATTCCTGGAAGAACCGGAGCTTGAGTTTGGCACCGGCCGGCACATCGACATTCGCTTCGGGATCATGAATCACGGTCCCTTGGATTTCGACTCTCGTGTGGCGCCGCATGGACTGAACCTCGGCATTGTCGGCAGCACAGAATCAATTGAGGGCGTTCGGCGGTGGCTTGAGCGCTGCCGCAAAGAGATACCGGGCAAACGAAATAAGGACGATTCGAACAAGGAGAGCCATCAACCGAACCTGTTCCCGCGGTTCCCAGGCTTCTCGGACGAAACAGGGTTCAGAAATTCTCTCGTGATGGATGATAGGCTCTGCCGGGATTTTCAGAAACGCGCCATCACCGACATAACAGTTTTGCCGAGCAGAACGGAGCGAATCGAGCGGTCGGTGGACCTGTTCATGGAGGAAATTCGTTACCTCGCTCAGAATACCTCGGCTAAAGTCATCGTGTGCGCCGTGCCAATGCCGTTACTTGAGGCAATGGACCCGGCTGAAGTGGTCGAGGAAGACGACGATGCCGAGGAAATTCCGGTGGATGTTGCCGGCACGCAGATTGATTTTCACGACATGCTGAAGGCGCGCGCCATGCAGCAATATCGGAAACCTGTCCAGCTCGTCCTGCCGTCCACGTATGATGAATCGAAGCGCCGGAAGCGGAGGAAGAGTGGTCGGCGTCGCGAGCTGCAAGATGAGGCCACAAGAGCCTGGAACATACACACCGCGCTCTATTACAAAGCCGACGGTGTCCCGTGGCGACTTCCCCGAGAAAGTACCGACCTTACCGTCTGCTATGTTGGCGTCAGTTTCTACCGAAGCCTTGACGGAACTGCGCTTTTGACGAGCGTGGCTCAAGTTTTCAACGAGCGCGGGGAAGGAGTCGTCGTTCGCGGTGGTGCCGCAACAGTGTCAAAAGAGGACCGGCAGGTGCATCTTCCCGAATTGAGCGCGTATGCGCTCCTGAAGGAAGCCCTCACCCGGTATCGCGAGGTTCACAAGACTTCTCCTGCGCGGGTTGTAATGCACAAAAGCTCGCGCTTTGACGAGAGCGAACAAAAGGGTTTTGAGGCCGCCCTCAACGAGGAACGCATTGGAACATGGGACTTCCTCTGGGTCTCAGACTCCGCGACACGGCTCTACCGCGCCGGGATTTACCCTCCGCTGCGCGGGACCATGTGTATCCTCGATGAAGCCGAAATTGTCCTTTACACGCGCGGCAGCGTGGATTTCTTCGAGACCTACCCTGGGAAGTACGTTCCCGTACCGCTGCGGCTCCGGTGTGAAAGCACGGAACAGACGCAGACATTTCTAGCGCGCGAGGTCCTTGCTTTAACGAAAATGAACTGGAACAACACCCAGTTTGACGGGGCTGAGCCTGTTACTTTGAGGGCGTCTCGCCAGTGCAGCAGCGTGCTTCGCTACTGTAGCCAAGGCTTGCCTATCGAACCGCGGTACAGCTTCTACATGTAATGGCCTAAGTGCCGACGGGTCATCACGTGTCCAGCGACTCTTCCCACTCGGCACCCATCACCCAAGCAAGGGCTGACAACTTGCCACTTAGCAGTCCCCATTCGAAATCATCCCAACCGAGGTTCTTGCGGCCATACTTCCGCTCGATGCGCCGGGCGGCTTTCTTGGCCTGTTCCAATACCGGCTTCTGCTCCTCCGTCAACGGCTCCTCGCTCGTCTTGATCCTGTAGAGCCAGTTTTGATGACGATTCCACCAGACTTTATCCCAGAACTCTTTTTCGGCCGCAAGGATAGCTTTATCGTTGCGGCGGAGAATCATCGGCCACTCTTTCCCAGGATGTTCTTCGTCCGGCAACCACTCCACCTTGTCTCCATCCTTGGTGTAGCCGACTCGGTAGCCATTTGGTCCGACCTCTCCTGGCTTAACCGGGTCCGCCGTTTCTCCACCTGAACGCCGCCTCGGCCCCATAAGCTTTTCTCGATACGCCTGGAATTCCTCCGGCGTGATCTTGTTCCGCCGATGCGTGATAATCAGTTCGGTGATTATGGATGCCTGATCGAGTTTTCCGCCGCCGCGAGAAGAAATTCTCCCTTTTAGCTCCCGGACCTGGCGCATCAAATCGCGGAGAAGCGTCTGCCGCAGCTCATCGACCCGGCTGAAGGCGCCCGTGAGCGCCTTCTTGTAGGTGGCGTCCTTGAAGGCTTTCAGCTTCTTGTGCTGCTTCAGATCGATTTTGTTTGGGTCGATGGGACGGCTGGAGAAGTACAGTAACGCGGGCTTCCCGGCAGCCACGAACCGGTCTATTTCCTCCACGGTTCCCGACTCGGCAACCCCCGTGGGGGTGCCGATCCTAGTCCAAAACATACCGACAAGAATGTCGCACTCGCTCACGAGTTGGCGGTTGATCGCTTCCTGGGGCCTCACACCGGACTTTGGCGTAGCGTGTGTTTCCCACTTGACTGTCAGTAAAACTATGGACTCCGCGGCTGCGTGCTGGGCGTTCCAGTCATTGACCGCTTCCGTTGCGGCCTGCCTCTCTTCCGTCATATCGGACGGCGAGGCTATCAATACGCGGTACGTTTGTGACTTGAACGACATCGGCGCCAGCCCTCCTACTCCGTCTTAAAAGCGATATGCGCTCGCGATTGTCAGCGTTCGGCTGCTCATTGTCACCGTCCGCACGATTGTTCTAGCATTTAACGCCCCGCCTCTACCCAAGCAATGAGCTTTGCCTCGAAGCCACGGTTGACTTTGTCCAAACCGCGGTGTTCAAGCTCGCGTTGTAGCATTGGTTCCAGGCTATTTCGGAGGATGGCCAGTTTCTTGTCGGCATGATTGCCGTTTTGACTGCGCACCGGCGATCTCCACAGTTTCTCTGGTTGGCGCTCCCACGCCACATGCCGCCTGCCGTCCCCATCGACCCCCAACGTGATAATCATGCGTTTCACTTGTCCCTTGTCACCACGGGCTTCGACTGCCCACGCGGCCAAAACCCCCTCAGTACCGTCAGGCGACTGGACGCATAATCCGATTTCCTCTGGCGACAGGTCGCGGAACTTTCTCAGGTAGCCTGCGACGTGTGGATGGTCGAGACCAAGCAACTGGACGTTTTCCTTCTGCAATGAAAGCTCGCGTTCCGTTGTCAGCAAGGTCTCCGTCCGGGTGTCCTTGTCGATCCACGCAAACAGCTTGTCACCACGAGCGGTGAACGTTTCGTCTTCGGCGCTCGCTGCGTCGGCGATGAACCGGACCAAAGCACCCATGCCTTCTTCGGGATTGCCCATCGCCTTGTAGTCGTCGAGCCGGAAGCCATCAAGGTCCTGGAACAACTCAAACACCACTTTACGGGCTTCGACCGCGTTGGACATCGCGGTTTCCAGTTCAACCCGCGTGCGTTTCAACAGCGGGTCGTTCAACGCCTCAGAATAGAGGCTCGCGTAATTGACTTGCATCGAAAGCTGTCCGAGGATTTGCGTGCGGAGATCCTCAGCAATTTGACCGCGCTCATCCACCTTGCCGAGCGCCCTGCCTATTTCTGCGAGCTTCTCGTCGAGCAGCAGGAAAATGGAACCTTCAATCGTGTCCGACAAGACAAGATTGTAAATCTGTGCCGTGTTGCTCTGGCCATAGCGATGGATGCGCCCGATACGCTGTTCTAAATCCATCGGATTCCACGGCAGGTCGAAATTGAAAAGCACGCGGGCGTGCTGCAGGTTGATGCCCTCGCGGCCTGCCGCTGTGCAGATCAAGACCCTTGGCCCGGCCGGCGCTTTGAATCGTTTCTCCGCAGCTGTCTTCGCGCCGTGGTCACCGCCTTTGAGTACGGTAACGCCCTGACCGGGATACTGTTTCTCAATCTCCGCACCGAGCATTTCCACGCTGCCGAGATACGTGGCGAACACGACCATCCGCTCTTGTGGATTTTGCCGCCACAGCGCGCCGAACGCGCCGATGAGTTTCTCCACCTTCGTTTCACGTTGGGGTGGATATTTGGCGAGCAATTCCTTGATGCGCCGGCGTTCTTCCGGCAAAGCAACCAACACGCTGCTGATGGCCGCGTCTTCGGCGGCCGCGGCGCCTGTCTCAGAGGCCAACTCATCCGCGCCAGCACCCAACGCTTCTTCTTCATCGCGCTGCAACCGCAGAATTTTGTAACGGTAGTCAGCCAACAGTTTGTCCACTTCCGCGTTCTCTAACCGTCCCTCAGCGATGCCGTGCAACTCCCGAATTAGAGTTCGCGCCTCGTCAAGCGCGGCATTCCGTGCGTCGATGTCAAGTTTCTGGTCGTGGATCAACGCTTCTTGAATTGTGAGCGCGATGAGCCTGCGGCGTAGCGTGCGCTGCACTGCGGCGAAGCTGGACGCAGCAATCTTCTGGAAAATTGTCATCACGAACGCCAAGCCCTGGCCGCGTTTGCCCTGCCGTTTCGCCAGCGCGAAACCATCCTGCAAGTAAACCACCAACGCCTCGTAAAACGTCTTCTCGGCGGCGGACATCGTGAACGCCTCGGTATGCACTTGGCGCCGTGCAAACAACGTCGAACCGTCCGGACGGCAAGCGTCCGCCTTCGTGCGGCGAAAAATAACAGTGTTGAGCCGGTGCCGCTGCTCGACCATCTCGGCAGGCGAATTAAATAGCGTCGGGTCGAGCATTTGCACCAACATCCAGAAACGGAAATGGTCGCCTTGGTGCGGTGTGGCAGAAAGCAAAACCAAATCGCGAGTGTGCTCCTTGAGCATCTCGGCCAGTTTGAAATTCTGGGTCTTAACCAGCTTTCCGTTCTGCCGGTAGGCGGTCAGATGATGCGCTTCGTCGAATACGACCAAGTCCCACGGCGGAGCCGCCTTTAACCGCGCCATGCGTGCCCGTAACTTCAGCGTGTCAATGCTCGCGATGAGCAGATTGTGCTTTTCGAACGCATTCGACTTGCGGTCGGTCACGTCACCTTCGCTGCCGAATACCTCAAAGTTCAAGTGAAAGACTTCGTTCAACTCGCGATGCCAGTTGTTGACCAGACCGGCGGGCACCACCATCAACGCCCGCTTGAGTTCACCCCGGCTGATGAGTTCGCGCAGGATGAGCGCCGCCTCAATCGTTTTGCCGAGACCGACTTCATCCGCGATGAGGAAACGACGCGGTGAGGCCGTGGCCACCCGATGCGTGAGCACCACCTGATGCGGGAGCAGATCAATCCTGGCTGAAGTGAGGGCACTGACGTTATCCATCAACGGCAGCGCATGGGCTTGATAGCAAAGCCATGCCCGCAGCGCCCGTTTGCTGTCGCCCTTCGCGTTGAGAACGACGATCTCCGACCGGCTTAGTGCCGAAGTCAGTACCGCAACTGGCAGTTGCCGTTCGCCGCTGGGAAAGAATACTTTAATGAATCCCTCGACCGGTGCGGCGATGACCACACCTTCGCCCAAATCGGCATGACGCACGCGCTCACCCGGCTTGAAGCCTACGAGGCTTCCGCCATTCGAGCCGAGGGTCGAGACTGCGCTCATTTTTGATTCTGTGCTCAAGAAATTCTCCGCAAGAATAGCCCGACGTTGCGTTGCTTCTTATCGGAGTCGACGGTCACGATTCTTCGCACGCTGGACTCAGCCCCATTCCAGATGCAACGGCCAATCGGTATTGAGTGCTGGCGATGTTCTCCCGAACAATACCAATGATTGGTGTTGTCAGCCGCGTGATGCCAAATTCGTTTCGCATCGGCGAACCAGAAAATCAGTGCCGCCTCGCCGCCACCATCGGCGACGTTGTCTTGATAATCCCGCACCGCGGGATAGACCTTCTGCTCCAACCATTCAACCGCTTCCTGCGGGCTCAACGTGTCCATCGCAGCTTCCAGACCGGCGATGACGAGCGTCCGATTATTAATGAGTTTGAGCGCATCTTCCGGCCATCCGGCTTGGTGCAGACGCAGGAATTCCCGCAAGCTGCGGACAGACTCAGGGGAACAGATCTCATTCAAAGCTTCCGCGTCCCACAACATCGAGATGCCGCAGACCATCCAGGTCTTGTCGTGAAGATCGGGACTCATAGTTGTCGAGCTCTCCAGTAAGGCTTATTCATGTTCACACTTCCAAGTCAAAAAGCTGCATCTGTTCTTGCGCCTTAGCTTTGTTCTTCCCAAGCCAGTCCCGATAGATCGTCCGGGCGCGTTGGGCGGCGGACCTGATTTCTTGCGAGCCGCCGTGACGAGTCAGCCAATCCACGAGTTCTGCCGTGGCGGGGTGCGGCGCGAAGTTCGGGCTGTCCAATGTGTCCGTCACGCGGATGTTGCTGCCCTCGACGCATCCGCCCACGAGAAACATCGTCTGGTCGAAGTCCCGCGCCATGCCTTTGCGCGGCGCGCCTTTCCATGCCCGTGCCAATTCGACGGGCGGCGTAAACGTGAAGGCTTTGTTCTTCTCCGAGCACCAGCCGCGTTCCTCGAAGTCGCTGGCGGCGATGCCGGTGCCCCTCAGGAATTTCGACATCTGATCGCGCGATACCTCGGTCGTCTCGTAGAAGAGGCGGAAGAACTGGCGGGTGTATGGCTCCGCGTTCGACGGCGGCGCTTCCGGCCCGCCCGCAGCGCCCGTATCGTCGTCGAGCAACTGGTTAATGCCCACCAACGCCTCGCGGATGGTGAACTCGCGGCCCTTCTCGATGAACACCTTGCCATAGTGACGCGAAAAATATTCGAGCGCCTTACCGCGTTTGATGACCTGCAAATCGGCTGCGGGCAAACCTTCCTTCTGATGTTGTGAGAGAAGGTCCTTGATGCGCCGCACGTCATCTACAATCAGTCGCCGCAAGCGCGCCCAACTGATGGGCTGCGGCTCAGCGATGCGCTTTCGACAAACGTGGATGATGTCGTATTCGATGGTCTGCGAGCCGAAAGTTCCAGGAGCGGCACCTTCGCCCTTTGTTTCGTCGCTGCGAATCGGATACGTGGCTTCGAGATAAAAACCAGCGTCGAACAAACTCTCCAAGACGCTAACCCAGGGTTCGTCTTCGCTATGGTGGAACGTGAAGGCCAAGATACCACCTGGCTTCAACACGCGATATGATTCGCGCCAGCAGTCAGTGAGGATACGTTGGTAAAAGGCGTTCGGGTCATCCGGCTGCCGTGCTCTGTTCGCAACTGCTTCAAGTGCCTTGGGTACATATTCCGGCGCGAACAAATCCGGATAATCATTTCTTAACGCGAGGCGCAGCCAGACGTAAAAAAAGTCTGACAGCTCTGAGTAGTGAAGGAGCCCTCCAAACGGGGGATCAGTAATCACCGCATCGAGAGACGTAGCTTCAATTGGACGAAGCTCAGTAGCTGAACCGCAAATGAGCTTGTGATCGCCGCATACTTTGTCCAGCACTTCAACTTTTGCGCTCTTCCCGGACACGCCGCTCGCAAGATCCGGTGCAACTTGCTCTAACATCGCAGCTGCGACAGCCTCCCAAGGATTTTGCGCCCATTCTGCACCTTCAACAACGCCCTCTGCGCACGCTGTCCAGTTTCCTCGTCCGAGTTTTGAAAACACCCCGCCCTCAACGGTTGTGGCCTTCGGGTGGAAGTTGCTGTTGGAAAACATTGGCTCAAGCTTATCCGCAGCCGTATTCCAAATCGTAAACATCACCTGATTGCGGAGATATTGCTGAAGCGCTCCGAGAACACATTCTTTCGCCTGTGAATCCACCGCCGATGACATGATCGCCTTCAGGATTTGGCTGTGAACCAGCAATTGGAGCGGATTAAACATCTTCCACCAATGGGTGTAGCCATGGTTAGGCAGTCCACCGTTGTTCATGTGGGTCATAAACCCAAACGGCAATTCACTGGTTGGCCAGAAGCCCTGCAAATCAGTGCTCTTTCTGTCCTCCCATTCCGTGAGGGCTGCGTTGTAGCGTCGCGGATCGTTCGCTGCGGCGAAAAAGCGGCCTGAATAGGGCTGCCCATGCATCTGTCTTTCCAGACTGAATCCTTGGACGACATAGGCGGCCTGTGGCCCTATTTTGTTCGTCGCCCTGATCGCAGTGAGGACATCGTTCGGCGAGCCATCAGCAGAACACGCGAACGTGGACTTTTTAGGCACCGTTCCACCTCGATGATCGGTGTAGAAAGTTACTTGCGTTTCGGGGCAGGTCACTTGTTCAGGCAATGTGCCACGCACCTCCAGCAGACGCAGTCTGGCGGCACGGGCGTTGTTCCAGCGAATGGTCGCCTCGACGGAATCGGTCGCGCTGCCGCCGTATTCGCGGCCTTTCTCGTCATGCTTCGGACAGCCTTCGAGCCAATGCGGATGAATGAGCAGCGTTAAGTCGAGCTTCTTGCTCTTTGCTTTGCCAAGATCGGTCGAGTCTCCACTCGTGAAGGCCCGTTCATCTTGCTTCGTCTTCCCGCAATGCGGACAGGCGAAGCGCCCATGCTCGTCCATGACAGCAAACGGCTTCTCATCCGACGCGACGAACAAGGCCGCATTCGGAGCCATCCGCGCAGCGTGCCGCTCCACGTCGAAGGTCTTGCGGCAGTCCGGACATTCGCGGTCGGCCCATGTATCCACGGTGAGCGTTTTGATGGCGACGACCGGCGTGGACATGATGGGGGTGCGGTGCCCGCAACCCTCGCGTTGGCACGGCCCGTGCTTGGCCCAGAAGGTGTAAATGATTTCCGGGCCTTCGTAGCGGTACTGCTTCCGCTCTTGCCGTGGCACCGAAAAGATGTCGAAGCTGACCGGGAGATCTTCCCAGTCGTCCTCTTCGGTCGCCGGCGACAATGGCTGACCGGCGTCGAGGAAGCCAGATTGAACTGAAGTGTTTTTGCGTTTCTTGGTGCCCGTGCGCCGGAACCATTTACCTTTTTCGCCGTTCGGCCCGTCGCAAGCATAGTAGGGCATGATCTGCGGCTTCACTTCGGCTTCGATCTCGGCGAGCAGGCGCCTCACTTCCTCGATGTCAACCTGCTCCATCTCGTTCTTCACAACGAACCATGCGACGGGATTCAGGTCGCAGCCGAACATCCGCATCCCCAAGCGCGATCCTTCAACGATGGTCGTGCCGCCGCCCATGAACGGATCGGCGACTTTGAGGCAGCGAAGTGTGCCGTGTTTCTGGTGGTTGGCGTAATAGACATCCCATACAGCTTTGGCCGCTTTGCTCTCGTCGTCCGGCGCTTTCATGGCTGCCGCAAGCAACATCGCGCGGAAGACGCTGGATCGCCGCCGCGCCCACCATTTGGACATCTGGTAGATCGGCTTGCTTGCATTACCCTCGATGATGGAAATCTGGTTGATGGGGATGATGGGAAAGTCGACTTCAAGGCAGGTCTTGGGCCGGTTAGGGTCGGAGAAATCCACTGTCTCGACCGCTACCTCGCGACCCGCACCCACGGCCGCGGCGATCAGCTCGGTGAGCTGTTCTTTTTTGATTTGCCTTTGATCTTGGCCATGAGTCTTTACGTCTTTGAAATTTCGATGAAAGGCACGGCGACTTCCAGCAGTGATAATCCGCCGTGCGCCAGAGTCGGATAGCCACCCGCGCTCCGCCATTTACGGCGACCGAGTGCGAACTGGTTGTTGCCGTTAGTGTTCTGCAAGCAAAGCGAGATAGGCGGCGACCAATGGTGAGCGGTGCCGGGGCCAGGTGCGGACCGGCTGCTACCGAAATGTGTCTTGAGCCACGCTACCTGCTCCTTATTGGTCACGTCCGTGAACATGCCAGACGCGGCATAGCCATGGTCGCTGGTGATAACGAGACGGCGTCCCATGGCCATGTGCTCAACCATTCTCCAGAACGAATCAGAGGTCAGTTGTTGCTCGGCTTCGCGACAGAGCTTTTGGAAGCCGTCGCCCGGCTCGGCAAGTTGGTGGATACGCTCGTCGGGCCAATGATGCCAAAGCACGATGGCAGGCGCAGCGGCGATCCAGTCGAAGCAGTAATCCCACGCGGCGTTCAGGCTTTCAGTGCGTGCGCCCGGAAGAAGGTGCGCAAAGCCTGCTCCGTTGTTTTCGATTGACGACCGTTGCCCGAATCCAAGAGCCTTGGCGAAGGGTGTGGTATCGCTCGGAATTTCCGAACCGCGCGCCCCGGCCTGTAGAATATGGTAGCCGCGTCGTTTGGCTTCTTGTAGCAGCCACGGAGATTCACGCAGCGACAATCCGTCGAGAATAAGAACGGCCTTGCCGCTGGGGGCGCTGTTCCAGAAGGCGATGACGGATTGTGCCGTGCGCGGCACGGAGCTTTCAAATTCGCGCCAGAGTTCCCATGCGGAACTGGAAAGCAGCAGTTCAATTTCGCTGACCTTACGTTCGCGCTCGGTGACCTCTTGTTCGGCGTGCTGCGAAGTCAGGGGGGCGGAGAAGATTTCCCAGAGCTTCTCAAAGATCACCTTCCACGCCTCCTTTGGCGGGGCGGTAAGAACGGAATCGAGCTTCGGGTCACGCTCGGCCGTCATTGCGTTTCCTTATCCAAGCTCAGCGAATACATCACGCCATCCGGAAGCTTCTTGAGCAAATCGGTTAGTTGCGCGCCGGTCATTTGAGAGACGTTGATGCTCACGTTGGTCACGCTGGTCGCCGCACTGATACCCCACTTTTCAACTTCTCCAAGGAGGTTCACCGGAGTCTTCGGTGGTGTGCCGAACGGCTTGAGTGTCGGCGTAGAAGGCAAAGCATTGCCACCGAATATGTTGGGCGGAGGAACAACTCCGGGCACTGACGGCTGTGTCGGCGGCTGTTGAGTTGGCGGAGTCAATTGAAATGGCAACGTGCCCCCACTTTGCGGGTAAGCACCGGGCAACTGGAGGATAGTTTGTTCAAGCTCTTTGCCCGAACCGAGCTTGCCCTTGATACGCATCCACGCGGCGTCTTCCGGTTCGCCCGGCTGTGCTTGCAGGAATTCCAGGCCACGCAAGTTGATGGCGAGTTTTCCAGCGGCGCAAAGATGGAGAACGTTTTCCTTCGTCGCCACTTCACCGAGCCAGGGGATGCAGCTCTTGCCATCGATGCTTGGCTCCTGGAGATCACCGATGAATTTGGCGAGCGATGAACTGGCCGTGGCGTGCGCCAGCGCCGCGGCCTCGAAGTCTTCCGCGATGAACAGTTCGTTTGCGATCTTCTCGTCTATGGCCTTTGGAATCTTGTCGCCAGTGGCGTTGTGCTTTTCTATAAGGAAACGACACTGCTCGGGCTGCGCGAAATTCCATACATCGAGGATGGCAAAAGTGTCGAACAGGTCTTTGAGCCGTGGGCGAAGATGAGAATTCTGGTAGGCGGTGTGCAGCGGGCGAAACGCCGGGTCAGTTTCCTTCCATTGGTTCGCCAAATAGACGGCCCGCGCATATACAATCAGGTCGCGGTCAAAGTAGATGTTGGTGGACGCTTTTTTCGGCAAAAGGAACCGGAGCGTGTTGCGGCGTTGAAGAAGATGTTTCTTGAGCCACGCACCAAGAGCCGCCTCGACGTTTTCAAGATGCTCCGGCAGCACGATGAGAGTCAGACGACCATCCCAACGATCAGGTCGCTCGTTCTCCGGGAGTTCCATCCACGGGTCAGATTGCCAATTCTTTCGGAGCACCACGACACGGAACTTGCGGGAGACTTCCTCGCTACCCCCGATCACGTAACGGACTTCCGCCGCGAGTTGCTCGATGTCCTGATTGCCCTCGAACAGCTTGTCATTTTTCGCGTGAGCCAGCAGCTTGCCCTCGGCATTTTCCTCTTCCTTGAACACGAGACGATTGCCAACCGGGTGGATGTTGAAGCTGTTCTCGCGGATGAGCGCCATCTCGGCGGCGAACGTGTTGTCGTCTATGGCCGCGCTGCGGGTGATGTCGGACTGCAATTCGGCTGGCACGGCGCCGTTGACTCTATCAACGCTTAAAGAACGAAGCCAAAGGGCACTGATAATGTCCGAAGAGTGTGGAACATTCTTGTCAGGGTCCTGGACCGCAATGCGGACTGCCTCAAGGTTGCGCCGCGCTTTTTCAAGCAGTGTCCTGTGGAGTTGATTGGCGACAGAACTCAAAAGCGAAGTAACGCTGCCTTTGTCGTTGCTGATGTCGAAGTCTGCTGCGGTGATGACCGGTGACTTTTCGCCACGGGTTTTGAACAAATCAACAAGGATGCGGATGAGGTCGCGGGTTTCTTGCGCTTCCGTGGCGACGAGCACCTGGTCTTCAAGCAAGCGCATCAGCACGGGCGAATAAGGCCACGCCTCCACGAATTCGGCCCGCTTCGCTTCGTGCTGAGACGGCGGAACCTCCGCCAGCCGGACGTATTCCCCAAGATGGGACTCGATGAGAGCCTTGATTTGCCCACCGTGGACATTCAGCCGGTTCTGGAAGATCCTGTAAAGCAGAAGGCGCTGACGATCTTGCTTGGCCTGAGTGCCTTGAAAATCGACGAGCACGGGATTTATGCGGTGAATTTGCTGATACGCCTGCGATTGATTGTCGCGGATAGAGGTAACGAACACGAGCAGATCGGGATGGTCATTGGCGATCTCGGAGAGCAGTTGGATGAAGTTAAACGCCCAGGTTTGGGCCTTCGCCTTTGGACTATCGCTCAATCCGTCAAACCACGTCTGGAACTCGTCGAGCAGCAGCACGGTTGGCTGCGCCTCAAACATTTCAAGGAGCAGGTCGATGCTGGGCACGTTGGTCCTGGCATCGCCTTTGCCAAGCCATTTTCCTTTGACAAGCTGACCTTGCGGATGCCGGTCAAACAGGATGTCCCACAAGAACTTAAATCGCTGCTGGTGGAGGCTTTCAGCGATGACGCAAAAGTCGGTGCGGAACTTGAGCGTCTTCAATACCGGGCGGTTCAGTTTCGCGGCCCAGTCCGCCAGCCACTTGGTCGCCTCAGCCGGATCTTTGATTGCGTGCCAGAGCGCGGCCATTAAGTGCGATTTGCCCTGACCGCGCCCGCCCAACAGCACAACGGGGCGCGACTTGTCCGGCTGGGTCGCTTCGAAGACCCGAAGGAGGTCAACGGAGGGGTAAGTGATGCTCAGGAACTCGGCCGCCGATCTTTGGAGGGCGCTTGTCGGCTTGTCGGCCGAGAAGTCGATAGTTGTGCCTTTGAGGCGTTCCCCCTTGAACTCATCCCGTAGAGTTAATTCGAGCATACTAGGCGCCTCTTCCCTCTTTCGATTCGACGACGACGTATTTTTCCGCCGCTTCACGCACGACCCAGGCCAACGACACCTTTTTCTGTTTCGCGAGCTTTTCGAGCGTCTCGTAGAGATCGGGCGGGAAGCTGATCGACGCGCGGACCCAGGACGGGCTCTGAACCTTCGTACTTTTTCTCTGTCCCTTTTTCGCCTTCATCGTTGGCCTGCCTTTATCATAAGTCTTCACCACTGTACACCACGGCGGTGAATCTGCAAGTGGCCACTGCTGCCGGTCCGTTGTTTCTGGCGTGAGGGACTGTTCCCGGATGGCCGAGACTACTCGCCGCGGCGAAGCCTCTGGCGCAGCCGGGCAGGCTCGGCGACCCCGGCGGAAGCCGCGGGAGTAAGGCCCGGCCGGCAGCCTGTGCTGGACACGCCCGGTGGAAGAGACTCTCCGGGCGGATGGCCTATTCGGGCTTCTTCTCGGCGTCGTCCTTGTGATGGCTGCGTTTCGAAGCGTGCTCGCCGTCGTAACCGAGCTTTTCCAGCTTGTCGTCGAAGGCCTTGATGGCGGCTTCCTTCTGGCGAAGAAGCTCCTTGATCAGGTCGTGCCGGTGGGCTTCGAGCGTCTTCTGCTGGGCAAGGAATTTTTCGATGTCATCCTCGGGCATGGTTCGATAATACGCCAGGCGCGGGGCCGTATGCACGGGCCTGAGAGCCACAGATCACCGCGTCCGCTGCGCTTCCGACAGAAGCTTGGCTTCTGTCTATGTCTTCAGACCCCGGCTACTTGAAAAACGCGCACCAGACCGCCAGACTCGGCAAGCCTGCGCCGTCATCAGGACCAAAAAAGCGAGGAAAAGCCGCAAACAGGAGTATAACCATAATCGAATGAATCTGTTACGGCTGTCTTCAAACATCCCGCAAGCCACGGTCATAAACGGTTTGCCGCCCAACGAGGCGGCACCCTCCCCTTCTCTTTCGGTTTCCCTCCGCTTCCGCCGTCGCTCTTCGAGCTATGGCGGACAGGTTGTCGCGCACCGCGTCTTATCGCGGCTCCTTGAAAACCTTTTGAAACCTGCATTTCCCTCATGTGAGGACAAAGGGGGTCTTTACAGGGCGTCCCGGCGCATGAGTCAAGGGCGGCGTTTTTTTGCCGTTCATCTCGACCCTTGACGGCGGCGGGCGGCCTGTATGCTGTTTCTGGAGGGAAATGCAGACGGGTTAAAAGGTTTGCAGTTTGAATGGCCCTGCCCCAAGCCGGCCTGGGCGCTTTTCTTGCAGTTCGGCGGTCCGGGGCGCGAAATTGATCAGAGTCGTTTCATGTAGAATCTGCCGCCCATCAAGCCATCAACTGTCCCGGATGAGGATGGGTTCCATCCTCGGGCCGCCGGGGCGGGAGCAGGTGCCCCGCTTTTTCCCGGCGCCAGGAAGAGCGGTGGTGCGGGCGGAGGGATACGCCAGTTCAAAGGGATCGGCCCTGCGCGGGATGGTGCCATCCCCTGCGCCGAAGCGGGATCATGGTGACCCGCAGGCTTTTCGGCTTCGGAGCGAGGGCCTTGATGATGATGGTAGCGGGCGAGGGACTTGAACCCCCATGACCTTGCGGTCGGACGATTTTGAGCCGTCTGCGTCTGCCAGTTCCGCCAGCCCGCCACAGCGCAGTTCTGCGCTTCTTTACTTTAGCATTACGAAGCTCAGGGCGTCATCGCTCGCGCGTCCCTACTCCTCTTGTTGCGTGGGCGGCTCGTTCTTCTTTTTGGCTTTCGGCCGCCGTATGTTGATCGCGGCGGCGTCGAGGCTGTTCTTGAGGTGGGAAGCGTAGTATTTCTCGATCATCTCAACGCTGGTGCGGCAGTTCTTGGCGATCTGATAAATGTCCGCGCCCTCCATCAGACGCAGGCAGATGTAGGTGTGCCGCAGGCTGTATGCCGTGCGGGGTTGTCCTTCACGGTCTTTCTTGAGGCCTTCTTCGTCGAGGATGGTGTTGAAGAGCTGCCGGTGGGTCTTCTCGAAAATCAGGTCGGTCGGCTGCGGCTTGTTCCTCTCGACCAGCCTCTGGAAAGGCCTGACGGCTCCGCTGGTGCTCTTGCAATAGCCGACGCCGCGCTTGCCGCGCACCTCGATTTCAAGGATGGTTTCGTTGCTGCCCTGGTCATCGACGATCTTCACGTCGCGGTATTCAAGGTGGTTCGCTTCGTCCGGACGCAGGCCGGTGTTGGCCATGAACAGGACATAGTCGTGAAGCTGTTCGGATTCCCATTTGTAGCGGGGATTTTTCGGAGCGTGAGCCCGGCGCCGGGTGGCTTCGTAGAGCTTCTTGTATTCCTCCGGGGAGAACCAGGCGCGGTGCGATACCTTCCCCGACGCCCGGTAGGGCTCCGTGAGGTCCGGAAGCCGGTCCAGCCACCGGTGGCGCACGGCGGCCTTGAGGGTCTGCCGCAGGACGACGATTTCCTGATGCATGGTGCTCCGGGCCGGGGGTTTCCCGTGTTCCTTCACCGCTTCCTCGTGGCGATGAATGCGGTACTCCTGCACCTGGCCGGGCGTGATCTCCGAAAGTCCCATGTCGCCGAAGAAGGGCAGCAGATGAAGCCTAAGGCGCGTGCTGTGACCTTCAACGTACTCGGCATTACGCTGGCCTTCGGTGATGATCTGGTATTCGCGCTCGAATTGCACAGCGGCTTCGCGAAAGGTTTTTTCGTTGGTTATTTCACCGCTGCGGGCCTTGCCGCGCAGCTCCAGATACCAGTCCTCTGCGAAGTCCTTGGCCTTGGCCAGACCGTCTTCTTTGGTGGAAACCCGCCGGTTCTTGCCGGCGAGATAGGTGGCGCACTGCCAGCGGCTGGAGTTGTCGCGCCTGTAGACGTGGACCTTGCCGGCCAGGATCGTGTGTTTTTCGGGCATAACGACCGCGCTGCGTAAAAAGCCAAACTGTGCAACGCTTGTGTAAGTGTATCACAGAGGTCAAGGCTTTAGCGATCTCGTTGAAAACAGGCGTATTTACATGGTTTAAAAGTGGGATACGGATGATTTTGAGTCCCGTGCGTCTGCCAGTTCCGCCACTCCAGCGGGCTGCCCGCGGCGAACTTTCAATATTATAACGTAACGGACCGAATGGTCTCGACCAAAGACCGTGCCGCGTTGTTCAGCAGAACCGCGTCGGAACCGGACGCGATAAAGCGGTATCCGAGTTCGTAATACTTCTTGAAATCCTTGGGACTCGGCAAGAGAATTCCGCACAGCTTGCCATGCGACAACGCGGCGGCCGCGGTGCGCTGGATAACGGCGACAAAGTCCGGGTGCTCGAAATTGCCGAGCATGCCCATCGCATGCGACAGGTCGGACGGGCCGATGAACAACACGTCCACGCCGTCAACGGCCGCGATGGCGTCCGCGTTTCCAACTGCCGCCGGCGACTCGATCTGGACGATGGTCATCAGCGACGCCGACCCCGCCATATAGGGACGGAAGTTGGAGCCGTATCCGCCAGCGCGGTTCGAAAACGCCACGCCGCGCACACCGGCCGGCGGATAGCGCATCGCCGCGACGGCGGCCTTCGCCTCCGCCGCCGAATCGATGCGCGGGAACATGATTCCATGCGCGCCGAAATCGAGAACACGATGGACGCGCTGCCGCGCGGTCGATTCCACCCGCACAATGGCGATCGATCCACCGGCCGCCAGGGCTTGAATCTGGGGCAGCGCGTCGCGCTCATCGCCGGCGCCGTGCTCCAGATCGATGAGCGCCCAGTCATAACCGGCGTTGGCCATCAATTCGGCGGTCGCCGGAGATCCCAGGGAAAGAAAACAGCCCAGTAGCGCCTCGCCGCGCGCGAGTTGTTCGCGAAACAGCGCCGCCGCGTCCTGGGGCGCGGGCGCTTTTGGAAGTCTCGTCATTTGGCTTAGCTCCAATATTTCTCGCCGGAAGCAAGGTGAGCCTTCACCACGTCCGGATTCAATTCGATGCCGCAGCCCGGTTTGTCCGGCAGCGCGATGTGGCCATCTTTCACGATGGGTCCCTCGTGCAGAATCACATCATCCATCCACCCGCCATTGCCGATGACCGTTTCGGCGCCCAGAAAATCGCGAACCGCGCAGGCCCATTGGACGGCCGCATAATTGGAAACAATGCTGCCGGTGTTATGCGAGCACATGGGTATGGCGAAGGTCTCGGCCAGATCGGCGATCTTCTTGGATTCCAGCAAACCGCCGGTGTTTCGAACGTCGAGTTGCGCGATATCCAGGCCCCGGTTGACGATGAAATCCGCGAATCCCTGGCGCCGCGCCAGATTCTCGCCCGTGAGGATGGGCACTCGCGAAGCGCTCGCCAGGCGCACCCAGGCGTTGGAAAACTCCGGCGGCATGGGATCTTCCAGCCATAGCGGCTTGATGGATTCGACGGCCTCGGCCAGTTGGATCGCCGTGCGCAAATCGTACTCCCAGTGGCAGTGCACCATGATGTCGTAATCCCAGCCGATGGCTTCGCGGCAGTTTTCGAAACCCTGCCGGATGTCCCGCAGCTCCTTGGACGTGAGCAGGCGATTCGACAGGTCGCGCGCTTTGTCGGTTGCAGGCTGCGAATGCGGGAAGCCGAACTTGAACGCGGTCCAGCCGGCCGGAGCGGCCTTCATTCTGGCCGCCCAGTCTCGGCAACTGGCGGGATCGAGCATGTTGCGCGGACCTTCATCGTGGTACATGCGCACCCGGTTGCGGAACCTGCCGCCCAGCAGCGTCGCTACCGGCAGATTGAGGAGCTTGCCGGAAACGTCCCACAGAGCAGCCTCAATTCCGCTCATGGCCCGCAGCAACATATGGGCGGAACCATCGGTGCGATTAGCCGGGCCGGTGTATAAGACCTCGATATCGAGGGGATCCTTTCCGATGAAGTAAGGGCGCAGTTCGAGCACGCCCTCCTTGATTCCCACGCCAGGGGAGCCGTAGCCCTCACCAATTCCGTAAACCCCGGCGTCGGTCTCCACCTTGATTAAGGTGTAGGTTCGCTCGCCCTGAAGGACCATGACCTGGATGTCGCGGATCTTGGTGCGCCCCTTCTCGGGGGCCGCAATGGCGCGGTAGCGCGCCAGAACCGAAGCGCCGGCTACACCGGCGCAGGCCTTCAAGAACCGTCGTCGATCTAAGATTCGGCGCACAGCGTTTAACTCCAGTAATTGCGGTCCAGGCTGCGATACTGCACCGCTTCCGCCACGTGCTTGGCCAAAACGCCTTCCAATCCGCCCAAATCGGCGATGGTGCGCGCCACCTTGAGTATGCGATCGTGGGCGCGGGCGGAAAGGCCCATGCGGCGGACAGCCATTTCCAGGGTGCGCTCGCCGGCATCGTCGAGCGCGCAAAGTTTGCGGATCAGGCGCGCCGGAATGCGGGAATTATAGTAGCCGCGCGCCTGTTGCACCCGTCGGGCCCTCTGCACGCGGGCGGAGATTTCGGCCGAGCATTCGCCCGTTGAGTCGCCGCGCAGCTCCTGGTAGGGCACCGCGGGAACTTCCACGTGAATGTCGATCCGGTCCAGAAGCGGACCGCTGATCTTGCCGAGATATTGCTGGATTTGTCCGGGCGTGCAGCGGCACTCTCTGGTCGCGTCTCCCCAAAAGCCGCAGCGACAGGGGTTCATCGCCGAAACCAGCATAAAACGGGATGGGAAGCGGAGCGTCATGCTGGAGCGCGCAATGGTCACGGAGCCGTCTTCGAGCGGCTGGCGGAGCATCTCCAGCACATCCCTGGGGAATTCCGGGAACTCGTCCAGGAACAACACTCCGTTGTGCGCCAGGCTGACTTCGCCGGGACGCGGCACGCCTGCGCCCCCGCCAATCAGGCCGGCATCGGAAATGGTGTGATGCGGAGCGCGGAAGGGCCGTTCGCGCAACAGTCCGGTGTTGCTGCCCAACTGACCCGCGACGCTGTGAACCTTGGTGGTTTCAATGGCCTCTGGGAAGGTGAGCGGCGGCAGGATGCCGGCCAGCCGCCTGGCCAGCATGGTCTTGCCGGAGCCCGGCGGGCCGATCAGCAGCACGTTGTGCGAACCCGCGGCGGCCACTTCGAGCGCTCGCTTGGCCATGGTCTGTCCGCGCACATCGCGGAAGTCCGGTGCGGCGGCAGGCTCCGCTTCGTGGCCGGCGCCGTTGGGCGTGGCGGGCGTGAATTCCTCGGGGCGCGTCAGCAGGGCGACGACCTCGGCGAGATGGCGCATACCGTAAGCGGCGACGCCTTCGACGACGGCTGCTTCGGCGGCATTCTCGGCGGGCAGGATCAGGTTTGGGATGCCTTCCTCGCGCGCGCAGACCGCGATCGACAGCGCCCCGCGCACCGGACGGATGGTGCCGTCGAGCGAGAGTTCACCCACCAGGATATGGCGGTCCAGTCCCCGAACCACGCCCATCGCGCCCAGGATGCCGAGCGCCACCGGCAGGTCGAAACCGCCGCCTTCCTTGCGGATATTGGCGGGCGCAAGGTTAATCGTGATCTGTTTATTGGGATAGCCGAAACCGGAATTGATGAGGGCGGACTTGATGCGCTCGCGGCTTTCCCGCACCGCGGTATCGGGCATGCCGACCATTACGGAATCGCGCGCCGAGCCTGACGAGAACATGTTGACTTCGACATCGATCAGATGAGCATCGATGCCGTAAACGGCGGCGCTGCGCGTCTTGAACAGCGCCATCTTTGCTGGCCCTCGAAGAGCCAGTATATGTCATGGCGCGGCCGGGCTTATAGGGATCTGGGTATGATGAGGTACGGATCATTATCATGCCGGAGCCTGAAAATGAGTCGCTATTTCGGGACGCGCTCCTCGATACCTGCAATTGGCTCGAAGAACACGACTATCCCATGGTTGGCCTGTTCAGCCTGATCAAGGAATTGGGAGCAGTTGCCGCTGCTAAACAAGCCCTCGCATCAGCCAATTGGTCGGACGGCCTTTTGGAGCTGTGGGGCTGCGGAGAGACGCTTCGCTCTCTGGAAGCCCTCGTGTTACGCCCGGAGTTCTGCTCGCTGTTCACCGATGATCATCGGCCCCCACGTCTTCGCCGATTTTGTGCGTCGTTTAGACCGGGACGACTTCCTGAACCTGTTAATTGCGGACCAATGCTACCGGGTCTGGCCTGGGTACGAGCCCGTCGATGTTCTTAGAGTACGGTCCGACGGGGAGTTTCAGCCGATTGCAGGCGTCCTGGAGACGACGCGGTTTGAATTCCTGCCCTTCGCGCTCACCCCATCCTTCGATTTCGGCTACTTCATGGATTGTGTCAGAGACGGCGCCCTGTGGCGGCATCCCGAATGGAAAGGCGCGCAATATGTCCGGCCTGAGTTGCGGACCGCGCCCCCTCCGGCTTCCAGCGGCAAGGATCCACCACCGCGTAGGCGCAGGGAACCGTCGCCGGAAGACCGCGGGAACCGGTTGGAAGCGTCACTACGGAAAGCGATGGGAAAAAGTTTATTCGGGGAACTGGTCCCGCAGGCCAGGCCATCCGCTCTACAGGCGGAGTACCTGTTTCAGCACTGGGACTGCCCGGAGCCCTCCGATATCGTCTTCAGCCTGGCCCGGGCGTTCGAGATTCAGATGAAAGACGGCTGGCTCAAGGGCTTTGCCGATTACCTCCTGCAGAAAGGCGTTTCGGATTACCCAGATGACCAAAAGTACAAGACCTTGCTTTACCAGGGGAAAGTTCCAAAAGGAGCGCATGACCCTGGAGAGAATGCGGGAGGTGCTGGAGACGGGATCTCGCCATCTCGACGAGTATTGCGCAAAGTGCGGCAGCGAGTTGAAGAAGGTGCACACGGCCCTGAGCAGGGTCGTTGACTTCCGGAACCAAGCGGGTCATCAGGGTTGCCTGAGTTTCGAACTGGCGAAGCAGATCCGCAGCGACTGGCTTGGCCAGAGCCGCCTTGGCGAAGGTATCTTTCAGGCTGTCCTGCCCTGTGGGCTGCTGCCAGCCTAGACCCCGTGCGACTTGCCGGGAGGTTGGGAAGAGACTACCTTGAAAGTATGAGCGAGCAGACCCTCCAGCTCCTGGACGCCTTCGACGCGCTGCCGTCCGACGACAAGCAGACATTCGTCGTGGAAATCATGCGGCGGGCCCGTGAATTGCCGTTCGACTCCGGCTCGATCGCCGACGAGGAGATTGGCGAAGCTGGCAAGGCGGTGTTCGCCCTCCTCGACCAGGAAGAGAATGCGGCCCACACGAGGTGAGGTGTGGCTATTCGACCTCGGGATGGCGGCGAAGACCCGTCCCGTCCTGGTTGTGAGCGTTGCTTATGGCGATGCCGACCGCGCCATCGTCACCGACGTCCCCCACACGACTCAGCTTCGCGGCTCTCCCTTTGAAATCTCCGTGAATGCCCCATTCCTTTCAGCAGGGCGCTTTCTTGGTTCAAGGCATCTCGACATACCCGAAAGCCTGGGCGATCCGCAAAATCGGCGCCCTCACGAGAGACCATATGGCGACGGTTATGGCAGGCTTGCGGAATTGGTTAGGTCTCACGCAGGATTGATTGCAGCGCCGCCCGCCGGCCTGCTAGAATCCAAGTCACCGAGTGGTTGGAGGACCGATGAGAAACGTACTGTTTACGCTGCTGGTGCTTTCAGTTGTGGCACGGCCACTGCTGGCCCAGGGAGCGCCGCCGCAAGGGGCGCCTGACCAGCCTTACACAATGGAGTATTACTACAAAGTGCAATGGGGGCACCAGCAGGAATTCCTGCAACTGTTCCTGAAGAACCACTATCCATTGCTTCTAAAGCAGGCCGAGAGCGGCCGCATCCTCTCGGTGAAAATTGAGGAGCCCGCCAACCACATGACGGAGGATGCGCGCTGGGATTTTCGTGTTACGATCCGGTTCAAGAACTCGACGGTGGCGACGACGGGCGATCCGAACGAAGAGCGTCTCATCAAGCAACTCTGGCCCACCGAGCAGACTTACCGACGCGAGGAACAACGGCGATTCGAAATCCTGCTCGGCCACTGGGATCTTCCGGTGACCGATATCACACCCGCGAAGCAATAGCGCGGTGACTGCGCCGAACTAGCGGGACAGCCGGCGGCGCGCCAGCCCCAATACTGCTACGCCCAATCCGAAGAGCGCCATGCTGGAAGGCTCCGGCACGCCCGACGAGCCGGTGGAGAACCCGGTCACCAATCCGTATCCGGTGTCTACAGTACCAGTGGAGCAGGCGACCCCGCCAGTACAATAAACCCGCGAGAAGGAGTTGCCAGTGTTCACGTCGAAATAGATGGCCCCGCCCGCATCCGAAGTGCCGGAACCGACTACGTCCATGAGAAGGTTCCCGTTCGATGGATCATAGGTGAATGGAGTTGACAGAAGGATTTCCAGCGTATCCCCGAACGTCCAAGCCTGATAGAGATTGCCGGTGAATACGATCGTGTTGTCCGCGCCGATATTGTTACCGTAGGTGCCGGACACCGTGCTCGAGTCGGCTGCCGTCGTGGACAGAGAGATGGTCCACGTGCCGCTATTCATAAACGTGGCGTTACTGTTGTACTGCGTGTTGTAGAACTCCAGATCGGTGATGGTGATCGTCCCTGGAAACTGGCCGGAGTTGTAAACCTGCTGATACTCCGCATTGTAGGCGCAGCCAAACGGGAAGCAGTTTCCGCTACCGGAATCCGGAGGTAACCCGACCACGACATTGGCAGTGGCAGACATCGCTGTCAGCAGGAACAGGCCCAGAAGCAAAGCGGGCAGGAAGCGTCCCGCTTGAAAGATATACGATACGGCGTGTCGCATTTTACATTCCTCCTCGCCCAGCAGACGGCTCAACACAAACCCAGGCGCGCCTGCAAGGCAGCTACGGTTACCATTATTTGAAACCGTAGATAGAGTCTACCCGACTTCAGTGCTCGGCGCAAGGCAGTTTTTGGAGGTTCAGAAACTGAAAAGTTCTAGTACTATAGGCCTATCCACAATAGCCGCCTGCTGCTTTTTGGGGACCGTGTTCCACCTCCGGCGATGGTTTGGCGGCTCTTCGGCGGTGTGGAGCACCTGCATGCTGTTCTTTCAGGTGGTGCTCTTGCTCATGCTCCTGGACCCTAATCATGGATGGAGCCCCGGCAGCCGCGCATCCCGGCCTTCAGTATGCCGGGGAAGTGCTGCGGCAGGAGCGGCCATTCTGCGCCTGGACCGACGACTTCTCCAACATGTTCAGCATCCTGCGGTAGGCACCGGATTGACTTTGGTTAATCGCTGGCGGCGGCCGCCCTCTTGGCGAAGTACAGCCCCACCGCGCGGTCGATGTCGGCTCGCGTCAACCACACCGGCCGGCCTTCATATTCGCTGATAGCCTCTACCAGCCGGTAAATATCCAGCGGATAGCAGGCCCGCAGGTGCTTCGAGCCTGCCGCCAGGCAGCGCTCGCGAAGGTACTCCGCGCAGCCCGGTTCACAGGGCGCCTGATAGGTCCCGACCACCCGCTGGAAAATCTGGTCGAACACCTCGGCGCTCACGTTTTCCACCAGCACTTTGGTCTGGATGCGCCGCAGGAACGACTCATCGGCCAAGTCATGCGGATTCAGGTTGGTCGAGAACACCACCATCAGCTCAAATGGCACCTGGAACTTCATGCCGGAGGCCAGCGTCAGGTAGTTGACGCGCCGGTCCAGCGGAACAATCCACCGGTTCAGCAGGTCGCGCGGCGAAAGCATCTGCCGCCCGAAGTCGTCGATGATCAGAATGCCGTTGTTCGCCTTCATCTGGCAGGGCGAAATGAAAATCCGGGTGGAGTCGTCCAGCCGCAGTTCCAGCATGGCTGCCGAGAGCTCGCCGCCCACCGTGATGCAGGGCCGCTCACAAACCACCCAGCGCGGATCCAGCATCTCGTCGCTCGACGGCGCCTGCCGGTGAACCACGGGGTCGAACAGCGTGATGATATGGCCGTCCACCGCCACTGCGTACGGCACCACGACGGTGTCGTGATAGATCCGCAGAATCCGCTCCGCGATGCTGCTCTTGCCGTTGCCCGTGCCACCGTACAGAAACAGCGATTGATGCCCGATCAGCGCCGGCCCAAGCTGGTCCAGGAGCCCGTCCGGCAGCACCAGGTCGTGGAACGCGCTCCGCAGGCTTTCGCGGCTCAACTGCACATGGGCGGCCTGAGCCTTCACCACCTGGTGGTATTGCTGAATGGAGACCGGCGCCGGACCCGCGTACTGGCACACGTCATTCCGCGACGCCGCCAGCGCCCGCCCCGCGCTGGTCAGGGTGAACGAGTAGTCGTTTCCCAGCATCCCCTTCACTTCCAGCAGTTGCTGTTGCCGAAACTGGTGGAAAAGGATTTCGAGCACCGAAAAGGAAAGCTTCAAGGCCGCGTTGAGGGTCGCCAGTGAGCCCGCGCCATGCAGCCATAAGTACCGCAGAATCAAATCGGTAACCAGGCTGCGTGGAATCCCCAGGTCCTCTACACGGTCGGGAATCACCGGCCAGGAATCCTGCCGGGTGATCGGCGTCGCTACGTTTTTCGCCGTCTTTATCATGTTGGAAGCTCGTCGCCCCGGCCCAAAACCGGCGCGTGCTTTGGACTATACAACAGGCTGGACCGGCGGACCAGTACTCCATTGGTTAACTGGGTCCGGGATTCACTGGTGGTGGGGGTGCTCCTCGTGGCTTTCCATCTGCGCGGGAATGGCGCAGCCGTTCTCTGAAATCTCGCAACTGGCGTGCTCAAACTGGACGGTGGTGTGCGAAATATGGAAACGCTCGGCGAGCATGGCATTCAGCCTTTGCAGGATGGCGTCGCTCGCCGAGGGCGGAACGTCCGCGATCAGCACGTGGCAACTCAGCGCGTGAGTGCTCGAACCGAGGCTCCAGATGTGCAGATCGTGAACATCGAGCACGCCCTCGATAGCTCGCATAGCGGAAGTCACGTCCTGTAAGTGGATGCCCCACGGCAAACCCTCGAGTAGAATATTCAGGGCCTCCCGGATGATGCCCCAGGCGGTCCACACGATCAGGATGCCGATCAGGATGGAAATCGCGGGGTCCACCTGCTCCCACCCGGTGTAGCGGATGACGATGGCGCCGGCGATGATCCCGAGTGAACCCAGCGCATCGCCCAGCATGTGGACGAAGGCGCCGCGGACGTTGAGGTCATAGCGGCTGGCGGGCCTCAAGGCCCACATGATGCCGCTGTTCAAAACCAGCCCCAGCGCCGCCACTGCCATCATGATGCCTTCGTGAACGGCCCGCGGGTGGCGCAAGCGCAGCGCGCTTTCATAGAAGATCCAGGCCGAGAGAGCCAGCAGTGCCAGCGCATTCACGAATGCCGACAGAACGCCGGCGCGGTGATACCCGTAGGTCTTGATTTCGTTTGCGGGCTTGGCTTCCAGGTAAAAACCGAACCAGGCGAGCAGCAGCGCCAGTGCGTCCGTGAGGTTGTGGCCGGCATCGGAAACGAGGGCCAGCGAGTGCGCCCGGATTCCCGCGAATATCTCGACGGCCACGAACCCAAACGTAGCGGCGAGAGACCACCCCAGGATGCTCCCCGTGGCTCCGCGATGGCTGTGGACGTGCGAGTGCATCCTACCGCACCTCCAGCCAATACGGCATGATCTTCAAGAATCCGCCGTTCATCCAGGCGTGGAATGGCATGCGGCCGAAGACTTGCGCCAGCTTGGATTCCAGCATGTCGTCCTGCGACCGGCGCATGATCAGATCGAGCACGCTGCGCCGCGGCGGATACATCACCAGGCTGACCTTCTCGGCGGCCGGAATATGGGCCTTTTTCTTCACCATCTCGATGGCGCTGTCGAGACCGCCCAGCTCGTCCACCAGCCCGCGCGCCTGGGCCTGCGAGCCCAGCCATACCCGCCCCTGGGCCAGCGGCTCGATGTCGTTGAAGCCGCGGCGCCGCGCGTCCGCCACCTTGGCGACGAAATCCTTGTAGCTCTCGTCGACTCCGTCCCGCAGTATCCGCCGCTCATCCGGTGTCAGCGACTTGTAGTCGGAGTCGATGCCCGCGTGCTTCCCGCGCTGGACCGCATCCTTGGTGATGCCGAGCTTGTCGTAAAGCCCGTGCAGATTGGGCTTGCCGAACACCACCCCGATGGACCCGGTCAGCGTCTCCGGATACGCCACGACGGGGTCGCCCGTCATGGCGATGTAGTATCCGCCGGATGCCGCCAGGTCCGACATCGAAAACACCAGCGGCTTCTTCTGGCTCAGCAGGTTCATCTGCCGCCAGATCTCGTCGGATGCCACCTGCTCGCCGCCGGGCGAATCGATCCGCACCACCACGCCTTTGATCAGCGAGTCGTTGGCCACTTGCCGCAGCAGCTTGTCGAATCCGTAGGACGTGAGGCTGTTCCCGAGGGAGGCGTCATCGCCCGCGCCGCCGCGGACGATTTCGCCCTCGCCGATCACCAGGGCGATACGGCTCTTGCCCTGAAGGCCGACTGCTTCCATGGGCACCTTCAGGTACTGGTCGACCGGCACTTTTTTCGGTTCGCCGGAGCGCAGCCGGTCTTTCAGCTCACCCCACACCTGGTCTTCGAACCGAAGCTCGTCAACCAGCCCGGCTTGGCGCGCCTGGTCCGCAGTAAACGGCCCCCGATCGATGATGGCCCGCACTTCCTCGAGCGATTTCTTCCGTCCCTCCGCGATGCGCGCCACCAGATTTTCGTACAGGTCATCGACCAGGCTGGTCATCACCTCGCGGGTTTCCGGACTCATGTCGCTGCGGGTGAACTGGTCGCCGTAGTCTTTATACTTGCCGGCGTGCTCGACATCGACGCTGACGCCGAGCTTGTCCAGCGTCTTCCCGAAGTACATCAACTCCGCCCGCAGCCCCTTCAGCATCAAGGGCTCTTGAGGACCGAGATAGATGCGGTCGGCAGCCAGGGCCACGTAGTAGTCGCGCGTTAACGGCGCCCGCAGGAACGCGTAGACCGGCTTACCGGACCTGCGGAACTCTTCCAGGTCGGCGCGGATCTCCTCGAGCCTGGCCCAGCCGACGGAGAGACCTTCCGGCTCCAGCACGATGGCCTTGATATGGGAATCGGCGGCGGCTTTTTGTAACGTCATCCAGACGTTGGCGACCGTCAGCCCCGGTCCGCCGGCGCCCAGAAACGCAGGCAGCTCGAGGGGAGGTTTTTCGGGAATGTCGCCCTCCAGGCGCAGCACCAGGACGGAATTGTCCGCGATCTGCGGCGGTTTCTCCCGAAACTGGAACAGCACGAAAACAAGGAAGAGGAACGTCAAAAACACCAGCAGCGCGCCGGTAATCAGGCCGATGAAAAACTTGACCATGGCTACTCCGAAACGATACCCTAAGCGCCTTCACGCCCAGTTGAAGGAAGGACTGCAAGAATCGATGGTGTCCCGAGGAAGAGATTCCGGAAGGTCGTAGCCTCGGGTTTACTCTTTTCCGCCAAATGCTTTGCCTCCGCTTCCCGATTGACTCGGTCGGCGGCTTCAAGGACCTTCTCGAGCACAAGGTGTTTCTCGAACGCGGCCTCCAGAGATCCCCGGCCTTGCTTCAGAATCTTCTTGAACGCGCCCAGTGTATATCGGTCAAAATCGCCCGTGAGTTTTAAAGCGTTGGCGACGATCTCCATGCTCTTTCGCACCGGTGCGATGGCGCGCCTGAACTCAAACTCGAAAGCTTTCGAATTCCCTAAGATTACGTCCGAGAAGTCAACATCTTCTGGCTGTTGCGTGTAGCCATACTCGGCAGCGAGTAGAAACTTCTGAGTTGGCTTCTCCAGTTCGTCAAAATGCAAACCCGGCGCGTCTCGAAGTGTGGTCTTACACGATTCCTTGATTTGATCCGGGGACCTCTCGTATGTGTCCAAAAGCTGCCTTTCAGCCTTTTCGATCTCCCATATCCTCTCCATCATCGCCGTTTGGCCCTGCGAGATCTCTTCCGTCTTTTGGGAGATCGTTTCCAAAATCCGCATAATCTGTTCCGTGCCTTCGGGGCAAAGCTCGGGTCTGGGAACAGTCCCTCCCACGGTGTTCTCCAGGAGTCGAGTCGCCTGCAACGCGGCGAAGGCCGAGTAGTGATCCAAAACCTTTGCCCAAGCGACAGGTGAAGCATCTACCTGAAACGGAATAGGAAAAGAACCCGACGGAGCCAGGGCCTCGGCGACACCTGCGGTCAGGCCGCCAAATGCCTCCCCCAGGAAGAGCGCGCACAACAAGGACTTGGCAGCATCTTGATCGTTGCGTAGTAGCCGTATTAAGTCGGGCGCAAGGCTCAGCCTCTGGAGCCAATTGCAAGGCGCGCCAGGGGGCAGGAATGTCCCGAACCAGTCTCCAGCTGCTTTCCCAGCGCGCGCGTATAACAACACAATCTCCAGATAGACCCTCTCACTGGCCTTGCTGAAAAGGTCCACGCTCGCGGCCTCGACATAGCTTTCGCGTGGCTCCAAAGCCCCGCCCGTTCGAGGGGTGAGCATCAAGTCAAAGATATCCTCGGCCGTACCTCGGGCCGATAAGGTAACGCCGTACTCATTGTCCAAACCGGAAGCGAAGTCCTCGACCCCCACGTGGCCTAGCTGGATTTCCTGCAACGCCGCGCACTCTCGGCCTGTCATTGCTAACGCTCCTCTAGTCGTCCGCCCGCGTGTGTTCTTCCAGCACGCGGCGCACCTTGGTCTTCAAGACGGGGAGGTCGCGCTTGACAACCGCCCAAACCGCCTCGTAGTCGAGTCCGAAATACTGATGGACCAGCACGTTTCGGAAACTAATCGCGTCCGACCAGATTTCATCCGTATGCATCAGGCGGAAGCCCTCCGAGAGGCCGCGGCGCGAGTATTCCTCGATCTGTTCGATGGCTTCCCTGATGTCCTCTAAACGCAGCCGGTCGTCTCTCACAGCGGCACCGCGTCTTGAAGGACTCGTTGGCGCACCCGGTCGCGCAGACCTCGCGCGGAAACGACATCCACGCTTGTGGCGAGCAGCTTCTCCAAGTCGCGCTGCAACCCGCCCAGATCGAGGAGACTTCGCCCGGCTTCCAGGTCCACCAGGAAGTCGATATCGCTTCGTTCGTCGCCCTCGCCTCGGGCCATCGACCCGAAGACACGAATATTTCTAGCGCCTCGCCTGGTGGCGAGACGGAGAATCTCCTCGCGCTTAGTCGCCCGAAGCTCTTCGAGCGTCATTGCCTTTCCCTTCCCATTTTGCATCGAAACGCCGGTCAATGGCGCCGTCTCACGCCTCGGCGCCTTTCCGCAGGGCCCGCAGATCGATGCCCAGCGCCTGACACTTCTTGTAGAGATGGCTGCGCTCGAGCCCCAGCGCCTTGGCAGTATCGCTCATACGCTGGTTGTGGCGCTTGAGTTCCGCCAGAATCTGTTCGCGCTCGAACCAATCCGCGCGCTCGGCCAGCGAACCCCTGTGGGGGACGGGCATGCCCGGCCCAGC
>CAVWAN010000055.1:0-5038 GCA_963752985.1 uncultured Acidobacteriaceae bacterium | reverse complement strand
CCTCACGAAAGTTTCACCTCCACGGCGGGATGAAGTTCACTGAGGAGGAAACAACTATTGAATTTTGTCATCCTGAGCGAAGCAAAGGACCTGCTTTTTCGCTGGCCACGATGCGGAATCCGGAAGCTTTTGATGTGATGCAGCCGGCGACCTCGTTTTCCGACGACTCACTGAGCCCCGCTGTTCGCGGCTTCCTGCATTCGCCCGCGAACCCCAACGGCGACGCCCTGATCCTGACGCACGGTGCGGGCTCGGATTGCACCGCTCCTCTACTGATCGCGCTCAGCGAAGCCCTTGCCGCAGATGGCTACGTCATTCTGCGCTGCGATTTGCCCTTCCGCCAGCAGCGGCGCACCGGCCCGCCGTTCCCGGGCAACGCCGAGCGCGATCGCGCTGGACTTCACAACGCGGTTGCAGGATTGCGTAGAAGTGTCACGGGCCGGATCGTTCTCGGCGGCCACTCCTACGGTGGACGCCAGGCGACGATACTTTGCGCCGCCGAACCAGATCTAGTCTCCGGACTCCTCTTGCTTTCGTACCCTCTGCACCCGCCGCGTAAGCCGGAACAACTCCGCATCCAGCATTTACCCAACCTGAGAGTTCCGAGCCTGTTCGTCCACGGAACGCGCGATCCCTTCGGAAGCGCGGAAGAGATGACGAACGCTCTGCGGCTAATCCCGGCCAAGACCGAGTTAATGACGGTGGAAGGCGCAGGTCACGACTTGGGGTTCAAAGGGAAAGCGAAGGCACCGGAGCTTCCTGCACGTATCGTAGCGAGGTTTGGTCAGATATTCTGATCCCAGGTTGCGCGAATTGTTTTCAGCAGGGCCGGATAGATAATCCATTTTCGGAACGGATCGATTAATCCCATGTAGAAAGGCGTAATCCACGTTCTCCGGCGGACGTAGATCGCAAAGTAGAATCGATAGCCATCGGCCCTTTGAGCGAGGGCACTGAGGGCCGCAGCATGGACGGTACGATTCTGTATTTCAAGCAGCTGTTCGTTTTCGAAACGATAGACCACGCGGAACAGTCCTTCTGGCGTTCCCGGCGCGACAGAAGAACGAGCGCGATCCTCTTCCGTCAGGCGACGTCCAAACGAGGCTGCCAAGGCATCCTTCGGTTCAGCCTCAAGTCGAAAAATGCGTCCAAGAAGAAACCGAAGACGGAAAAGCGCGCGGGCAGCTGGCGGAAATCTGCTGATCTTTGCATCTGCTGCGTCGAATTTATCCTGATTCGCCCGGCTAAGAAATTCAGACAGGGTAACGCCGTCGCGGCGTGTAGGCAGGTCAACCGCCCAGACGTCGTGCAACGGGACCTCTGCGAGAAAGGTATGCACGCGAAGCGGTAACGCGTAAAAGTCCGTTGGAGAAATCTGTGGCATCGGTTAATCCCAGACAGCGAACTGGGAAAGGGGGTACCCCCGCTGGTGCGGTAGATTTTACCGATGGCTGACGGGCTAATTCACCCAGCCTGATTTCGATCCGCCGTTCGTCTTGTCGTTCTCGTCGGGAGGGATGTAGTTCCCGTGCTCGTCGAAGGTGACTTTGCGGTCGTGATCTCTCATATAGACTTCGAATTTTCTCGCGGCGCGCCGCCGCTTCCAGCGGTAGTAAGAGTTCCGCACGCCGAAATAACGCTCGGACGCAGCATAGCCGACCCCGCGAGAGGGCATGAACTTCACCCACAGAAACCCGAAGAGCAACCCGCCTAAATGAGCAAAAACTGCTATCCCGCCTGATGGTTCAAAGATCGCAATGATCGCAACCACGACCCAAATGCCAACCAGGTACTTAGCCTTAATCCTGAACGGCAGCGGAAAAAGATACATCTCCTGGTCGGCGTAAAGAATCCCAAAGGCCATCAGCAGCCCGAATATGCCGCCCGACGCGCCCACCGTTCCTGTCGCCGGATCCATCCCGAGAAAATGGGTGTAGGAAACGGCAATCGTTACCAAAGCCGCGCCCACGACACAGAACGTGTAGCATTCGATGAATCGCCGCGGCCCCCAGTCGCGCTCCAAGTAAGCGCCAATAAACCAGAGCGTCAGCATGTTGAAAAACACATGACTGAAACTAGCGTGCAGGAACGAATACGTGACTACTTGCCACACCTTGCCGTGCATTACGGCCGCTGGGATGAGCGCCAGCCATTCCCGCATTACAACGAAAACAGACGGGGCGAAGATGCGCATCACCGATTGAAACAGGTAGATCCCCGTGCAAGCGATAATGATGCGTTTCACCCATCCTGCAAATGGGGGAAAGCTGAACGAGATGGTTTGTCCGCGACTCATGAAAATCAGTGGATAGTAGATAGTGGATAGTAGTTCGGTTCTATCTATCCACTATCCACCAGCCACTATCCACTACCTTTCTGGCTCCGGCACAACCGGCAAACTGCGATGTCCCGTTTGATCTATGGCCCGCACACCGAATATCACATTATCCTTGGAAACCTTCAGGGTTGCACGCGTACCGCTACTGACCGTTTGGACGTACTCCCAATCGGGCGCGCTCGTCGAACGCCAGACCACTTCGTAGGCGGCCGCTCCGGCCGAAGGTTCCCAGGTCAATGTCGTGTCGTTATCGAGGTTCTTGGTCTGCATTTTTACGTTCGTCGGCGGCGCTGGAGCCGATGCCAGCGAAGCCAGGGTTGCCGCGTTCAGCCGCGTGACGTGCGCCACGAAGTCGAAGTCGATAAACTTCGGCAGGTCACCATATTCGATGCCATTCTCAGTACGAACGTTCTGATGCTGGTGGTTATAATCCTCACGAAATTCAGTGAACCGCACGGCGGCGAAGCCCTGCTGATTGAAAGAGTAGTGGTCGCCTCCGCGCAGGAAGCGGTCCAGTCGGAAGATTAAGAGCGGCTTGACTCCGGCATCGTACGAGCGCCCGACGTCGGCGATATAGCGGGCAAGCTCGCGCGAAGATGAGTCACTCTCTCCGCCAAGCATTCGAATTCGCTTGATTTCTGCCTCGCTCACCGCCGCTGGCAGCCCTTCGGAAAACACGCGCACCACGCTCGCATCCTGGTCCGCCCCAAGGTTCCCGCCCACAATGTCGTTGTTCAAGACGGCTTCGATCTTCCATCCCTGCTGCTTGGCCATCTGGGCAAAATGCTTGCTTCCATTTAGACCCTGCTCTTCTCCCGCGACCGTCAGAAAAATAATCGTCGCCGGGAATTTGCCAGCAGCTTGGCTCAAAACCCGGGCGCATTCCAGGCTCACCGCCGTTCCGCTGCCATCGTCATTCGCGCCCGGGGCCGGGTCGGTCCCATCAAAAGTATCGCTGTTCCGTGAGTCGTAATGGCCGGTGACCAGCACGATCCGATTCGCCTGCTGCGGATCGCTTCCGCGCAGCACCGCATAAACATTGGTGATTTCCGTTGGTTTCGGGATGCGTTCGCCGGGCTGCTCGGTGAACGTGTCGGTTTTGACCTCCAGGCAGCCGCCGCAATCTTTGGAATAGCGTTCAAACTCCGCTTTGATCCACTCCTGAGCCGCGCCAATTCCCTTGCCTGCTTTGATCGATCCTTCATCCTGCGCCGAAATCGTGGAACGATTGTTAAAACTGACCAGCTTGTCGATCGTCTGCTGAATGTGGTTCGCGTAAACTTTTCGAATCTCGTCCGCAATCCGCCGGTCGGCATGGGGGTTGGAGGCCAAGCGCGGCGGGCTGGGCTCGACTTCCTGCGCGCGGCCCGCCGGTCGGAAAGACGCCAAGGCAACCATAAGGGCAGCCGCGGCATATATGAATGAGTGCCTGGAATGGGAAGCCTCAGAGCGGGCAAAATTTTTCTGGTTAGCCACTTGACCTTTTCCTCACTAAGAAACTAAATATAACAGGGTACCCCGAACGTGGAGGAGAACATGGTGTACTGTCCTGAATGCGAGACGGATCTCGACATCGACGAAGATGAGGTCGATGAAGGCGCGGTCGTCTCCTGCCCGGAGTGCGGCACGGACTTCGAGGTGGTTACAGTGAATCCGGTAGAGCTGAAGGCAGTCGGCGAAGACGAGATCGACGAGGACGAGGACGAAGAAGACGCCGCCGACGAAGAAGATGAGGACGAGGATTCCTGAAGAATTCCGCACATTTCTGGGTATTCCGCCGCTTGGTCGCAATGGCTTCGCCGGTCGTGTTCCTGGTGTCCTTGCTTGCCCCAGCGAATGCGCAAGTTAGTGTTGGGGCAAAGCCGAAGCCTTATGCCCTGATCTACGGAACGGTTTGGGACCCCGACGGGCACGCGCTTTACGGAGTCAAGGTGAAGATCCGGCGGGCCACTGACAAGGACAAGAAAGTCCGCTGGGAGCTTTATTCCAATCACACCGGCGAGTTCGCCCAGCGCTTGCCCGTCGGCAAGGCGGATTACATAGTCTGGGCGGACGTGAAGGACTACAAACTGCCCTCCGGCAGGAAGTTGAAGCCTGGCCCCGAAGTAACCGTGCATATTGAGGATGACGAGCGTTCTGACATCGGTCTTCATTTAGACTGGTAATGGCCGCTGGGGTGGGGAATCGGCAGCCAACGGGAAACTCATGAAGAATGCGGTCTTTGCTGGTGCGGTTGCAGCTTCTCTGCTGGTCATGTTGTTGGTGGTTGTAGCGTCGCCGTCAGTCTTCTCCACATCGGTCTTCTCGACGTCGGTCCTGGCCGCTCCAGCGCAGTTATTTGGCCGCGATTCGAAAAAAGACAAGACTCGCCTGCTCACGGGCAAGGTGCTGGACGGTGGTGACAATCCTCTGCCAAACGCGGTCGTGTATCTGACCAACACTCAAACCCGCGCGGTGAAAACCTATATCGTGGGCCCGGACGGCGCTTACCGTTTCCCGGCCCTCCAGCCCACCATCGATTACGAAGTCTATGCGCAGTACAACAACCGCAAGAGCGGAACTAAGACCGTCAGCCAATTTGACGATCGTCAACAGGTTTACATCAGCTTGAAAGTCGAAACCAAGTAAGCCCTTCGCTTCCACAAGCGCATTCAAAGGGTCGAGCGATCCCCACAAGAAAAGAAAGGCCACCGCTGGCGG
>CAVWAN010000054.1:0-17550 GCA_963752985.1 uncultured Acidobacteriaceae bacterium | reverse complement strand
TCGCCGGGCTGGAACTTTGGCCTGCCCTCGTGATCGAGAATTTCCGTAATCGGCGCCATGCCTTCGGATTTCGCCCCGATGTCGACGACCACATGGGTCGCGGTCAGCTTGACCACGGTGCCCTTAATTACATGATCCTCGCCGACCGCTTCTTCGGTCTGAGTTTCGAAGCTCTGGAGCGCGGCGGCGAAGTCATCGCTGGCGGCCGCGGCATTCTCGTGAGCGGAAGTTTCAGAAGCAATGCTTTCAGGAGCGTCCTTTTCAGGGGCGGCTGGGGCGGAAGCCAATGGTTCCGCAGTAGAGGGTTGTGCTTGCTCGGGAGCGTCTATTACGGCCGAGCCGCCGGTGTGAGTGTCGTGGGCAGATGTCATGGTTTCAAGACTGGATTCAGGATTATGGACGGTGGTGTCGTCGAACAAGTTCATAGCCTCTGTGTCGGCGCGCGTTCGTGCGCGACATGCGGGACGTGGCGTAGCGGACTGCTGGCGTGGTCTTTAGGTTACGTTGAGGCCGACCTGGCGGACGACCTAGGACAATTCCAGCTGGTTCGAAATCACGTCCAACAAGGACCCTTTGACTATAGCAACCGCTTTGGAACAGTGTCAAACGCGAAAGGGGCCGTCGGATACCACGAATATCCCGCTCTGTCCACCATAGATTTTCACCGCCGAGTCGCAGAGTACGCCGAGACGAGCATGGGCTTAACCCCGCAAGGATCCCAGAGGGACCTAGTTAAGCTGAGAGTATCGATTAAAAGGCCCAAAAAGACTTTCTCGGCACACTCGGCGTCTCGGCGGTGAAAATCTACCGGGTGTACTGGTTCCGCTTCTTGTCCTCGTGCCGCTCGATGCCCAACTGGATCAACCGATCGATCAACTCGGGATACGACACTCCCGTTGCCGCCCACAGCTTCGGATACATGCTGATCGCGGTGAAGCCGGGCATGGTGTTGATTTCGTTGACGAAAATCTTGCGGGATTTGGGGTCCATCAGAAAATCGACACGCGCCAGGCCCGTGCAATCCACCGCTTGAAACGCCGCGACCGCCAGCCTCTGCACCGTTTTCATTTCCGCTTTCGTGATCTTCGCCGGGATCACCAGCTCGGAGCCTTCCGCCAGATACTTCGCGTCGTAGTCGTAGAACTCCTTGCAGGGAACGATTTCTCCGGCCACCGACGCCTTGGGGTCGTCGTTGCCGAGCACCGCACACTCCAGCTCCCGCGCCTTGTGTTTCTTTCCGCCCACGCCTTCCTCAATCACGATCTTGCGATCGAACTTGGCCGCTTCCGCGATGGCCGGGCCGAGCTCCTTCACATGGTGCGCCTTCGTGATTCCCACCGACGACCCGAGGTTCGCCGGCTTCACGAAGACGGGATATTTCAGCTTGCTTTCCACCATCTTCTGCACTTTCTTCGGCTCACCCTCGAATTGGCTGCGCAACACAGTCACGTGTTTTACGATGGGCAATCCCGCCGCGCGGAACAACGACTTCATGATGTCTTTGTCCATGCCGGCGGAGGAACCAAGCACGCCGGCGCCGACGTAGGCGATGTCGGCCAGTTCGAGCAGACCTTGAATCGTCCCATCTTCGCCGAAAGTGCCGTGGAGCACGGGGAAGATTACATCCACGTTGATGGCGCGGTCCGCGGCGCGCCGCAGATTCGCGTCGGTTTGAAAGGGCGACATTCCGCCTTCGCGATGCGCGGGTTCCGGAAGAACGACCACCGATTCGCCTCGAGCCAACACCGCCGCCCCCGGGGTCGCTTCCGGATCGCCCGCCCGAAGATGTGTCTGTGTGGCGCGGGCGCCCTCGCCCGCGTTCCCCTTCAACAAGCGTTCGGCGTGTTCCGCCATGAGCCAATGTCCGTCTTTCGTGATTCCGATGGGAACCACTTCGTATTTTGTTTTATCGATTGCCTCCAGAACGGACGCCGCTGACAGCAGCGATACTTCATGCTCGCCGCTGCGTCCGCCAAAGAGGATCCCAACCCGAAGTTTTGCCATGCCCTTTCAGTCTGGCGCTCGGCGTGTTTCCCGTCAATCCCAGCTTTGGTTCGGGTGTGTCGGGGGCCTTCGGCTCGGCTCAGGGCAGGCTCCGCACCGTCCCCACACTATTCCCGGGTTCGCAACGCCATCGATGTATCCACAGGCTGATGGGAAGATTCGTTCAGTTGATCCTCGATGTGCTTCTGGATGAGATCCCATTGCGAACGCAGGGTCATCTCCTTGATGGCGAACTTGGATTCGTGGCGAGCGTCATCCACGCGGACCGCCAATTCTTGGTTCTGGAAACGGAAATCGATGACTTCCGCCAGCGGCACCAGTTGATTGGATGATTTGCCCACGATGAGAAACACGACCTTATCGGCCACCAGGGTGTATTCCGGGCAACTTTCCTCCGCCGCTGCGGCTTGGGGGGGCCGAACTGGTTCATGAAGCCCCGGTGCATCAGCGCGCAGTCGCCCATGCGCATACGAACCACGGTTCCATGTTGATAGATGCCGAGCGGTGCGGCCCAAACGACTGCAACGCTGCTCAAAACCAAAACTAATAGCAGTAAGGATTTCATGAATCTCCCATTAGCGAACGCCGGGTTCGTAGTAGTAGCCGTTTCGGCTGTGGAATGTGAGGTTGAGGTTGTGGGTTGGCATCAGGCAAAGAGAATGGAATCCAGCTTGGTGGCTGGGTAGATCGTAGGTCACTACGTAGGAGGCGCGCAGATCCTCGAGCGCCGCGTTCAGTACTGTAACCGCGTCATCCTTCGGGGAGAAACGCAGGGGAAAATAGCGCCCACCCGTAGCCTCGGAAACTTGCCGCAGGAACATACTGCCCGCCTTCTGCTTCGATGAAGGGGACCCGGACGTCCCCGTATCCACCGAGTAGATCAGGACGCCATCATTCAGCACCGCATCCAGCGCCTCGCGTGCAGAATGCATGCTGATGGTGTCTTTTCCGTCCGAAAACAGAATCAGCACCGGCCGCGCTCCGGCGCGGTGATGATGCGAGAGAAAATCGGCCCCGAAGAGCACCGCGTCGAACAGTGGCGTAGCGCCGCTGTTCTTCACCGCCAGGGGCCTGTTGGCCGCGCCGGCAGCACGGCAACCGCTTGAGCAGAAGATGGCAGGATGTATGCTACCCACCCCTCCTCCAGGCGTTCCTTCGAACGTTCCTCCAAAAGACAGCACGGCGATGTTGTCATCGGGGAGCGACTGCTCCCGTGCAACCAGTTGCAGCACCGCGCTCATCGTAACTCGCAAGCGCGGCGCCACCGATTCGCTCAGGTCGACTAACGCCACCACGTCGAGTGCGGATTCATCCGCCGGGGTGAAGCTCCGGTAATTGCGGATCACAAACTCGCTGTCGACAACCGCAAAATCCGACTTCGTCAGCGGCGCGACCGGATGATTGTTTTCGTCGGTGGCGAAAAATGTTACCCGGACTTGAGAAACGACGCTGCGGTACGTAAGCAAGCTTGAGGGATCGTTCGTGTCTTCCGCAGCCAAGGCGTACGTCAAGACAAGAACAGCCAGGAGTATCGAGCGAATGTGCCAATGGGCCAACATTGTGTCCGTTAGTTCCATCGGCGAACGGCGGGGCACTCCCCAATTACCGTAGTTACTCTCGGAGGTGACTAGACGGTGCGGTTGCGCTTACAGAGCATGAACCAATGTAGATTTTCCAGCGGTTGCTTGACAGCACAGTGAAACGGGTGTGAAATTGTCGGAACTTCGAAGGTCGTGTGCCCGGCCCTTCCCCCATGGCACTCGGACCCAAGGGGCTCTCGCCGAACAAGTCCTTAAGGGTGGGATTAAACGGTAAATGAAATTGATTCTGTTCTTGTTCCCTTATGGATTGATGAGGATAGGGCCTCGCATCTCACAGGAGTGTCTATGAATTCGAGCATCCGAGCAAAGAACGTTCTGCCGAAGTGGTCCCTCTTACTAGTGCTTTTCACCGTAACCGCAGTTGCTTGGGCGCAACACAACAAGCCGAGTACGCCTGCTCCCGCACCTCACGCATCTGCACCCCATGCCTCCGCTCCGGCTGCGCGTCCCGCTCCGGCACAGCATCCGGGGGGAAGCCCCGGAGGGGCGCAGCGGCCCGGCACAGCCGGTGCGAACAACCGCGGACCCGGTGGAGCGAACGCGAACAAGGGTGGCACGGCGGGCGCGAACAACCGCGGACCGGGTGGAGCGAACGCGAACAAGGGTGGCACGGCGGGCGCGAACAACCGCGGACCGGGTGGAGCAAACGCGAACAAGGGTGGCACGGCGGGCGCAAACAACCGCGGACCGGGTGGAGCAAACGCGAACAAGGGTGGCACGGCGGGCGCGAACAACCGCGGACCGGGTGGAGCAAACGCAAACAAGGGTGGCACGGCGGGCGCGAACAACCGCGGACCGGGTGGAGCGAACGCAAACAAGGGTGGCGCCGGTGGCAATCGTGGGAATGCCGGAGCCAGCGCCAACCGGCATCAGCCAGCAGGAAGCAAGACGGTTGCCCTGAAGAGCGGTGGGAGCGCGACTTTCCGCAAGAATGGCCAGGTGCGCACGATCCACACCAAGAGTGGGATGACGATCAATCACGGGGCGCGTGGCGGCCGGCATGTTGAGAGCATGCACAACGGACGCCGCGTGGTGAGCTACGGACGACACGGGGGATACAGCCAGCGCGCCTACTATCGCCACGGCGGCCGGGAGTATTCTCAGCGAACCTACTACAGGGGCGGACACTACTACGCCTATGGCTACCGCAACTACTACTATGGAGGCCGTCCCTACTACGGTTACGCACCCTCCTATTACTATGGTCCCGCATACTACGGATGGGCTTACAATCCGTGGCCCGCACCGGTTTATTACAACTGGGGCTGGGGCGCGCAGCCATGGTACGGCTATTACGGCCCTTACTATCAGCCGTATCCGGTGTATCCGACGGCTGCATTCTGGCTCACGGATTACCTGATTGCGGCGAACCTCCGCGCTGCCTATGAGGCCCAACAGGCCGCTGAGAGCGGTGAGGTAGTTCCCCCGGCGATTGAGAACGCATCGGCCGATGAAATCGCTGCGTTGTGGTCGACGGATCCGCTGGTGGCTGCAAACCTCCAAGCTACGTACGGGGCCTACATGTTGGGTGGCGGAGCTCCGGCCCCGTCTGGGAAGGGCGGCGCAACACAGCTTACTCCGGAGGTGAAGCAGGCGATCTCCGATGAGATGAAGAACGAGATCGCGGCGGAAAAAGAGGCGGCGGCAAACGGCCAGAAGGACTCCGCTCCGAGCGGCGCCCAGGTGCCGGCGGCGCTCGATCCCAAAATACGCATCTTCGTGGTGTCGACCGACGAGGATCTGACAACGTCCGATGGCACGGAATGCGCGCTTACTCCTGGCGACGTGGTTTCTCGGACTGGTGACACGCCCGACGATGACAACATGGTGGACGCAACCGTAAAAAGCAGCAAGAAAGATGAGTGCGCGATGGGCGCTACGGTTGGTATTTCTGTCGACGACCTGCAGGAGATGCACAATCAACTGCGGATCCAGATGGATGATGGCCTGAAGGAGTTGGCCGACAAGCAGGGGAAGAATGGATTACCGGCCGCCCCCGACACCAAGACGCAGGCCGGGGAAGTCCCCGCACCTTCGCCAGATACGAGCGTAGAAAGCGACCTGAAAGCGCAACAACAAGAAGCCGACCAGGCGGAGGCCGAAGCTCAGCAGCCGCAGTGAAGAGAACAAGCGTCGCTGAACCATCAATTGGAGCGGGGAGCGCCGAGTAGTCGAGCCGACGGCGCTCCCTGCTTCTGTAAAGAAACCACAGATAAGCGCCAGAGGTAGAACCTGAAAGGACTCTCCTTCCCCGCCGGGAATGAGAGCAGCATCTTCACAGGAGGAAGGTTGCAATGCGCCAGAAAATCGAGATGGCCGTTCCGGTTGTCGCTTTGATTGTTTTCGGAATCATCCCTTGCCTGCTGGCAGCGCAAGGCGTTCCGCTTGCCGACCAGCTCCAAGCGCAATATACGCAGGTGAAGATGGGTGCGGACACGGGCGGAGCCGCGGTAGTCGAGCAGGGTACCATCCTGGTCATTAAGAAGGGTGGAATTCTCAGCGTGCCCTACGGGGATCAGAGCGTTGTTCCCACCAAGTACGAAAATGGAACGGTTCATTCTCCCAACAACGTGATGATGAAGGGAATCGGCTTCGGCTTGGGAAAGCTTGGGAAAACGCAAACCACGCGCTTGATGCAGGTGGGAGAAAAGGTATATCCCTCGAAGATCGCAGTTAATCTGCCCAAGGACCAGATAGAGATCAGCATCATCGCCTGCGATTCCTGCAATAACACCAGTCCTACGACGTTCTACAAGGCCGATGTCATCTTCCAGTTCGCCAAGGGAACGTTGGCGAATACCAGCCCGTCACAGGTGGAGGATACGATCGCCGGACTGCTGGCCATCGATGACAGTGGCGGCGACCAGGGCGGCGGGCAGCAGGGCGGCAATGGTAATGGTAGTGACCAGCAAGGCGGCAACCAGCAAGGTGGAGGTGGAGGACAAGCGCAACAAGCGCCCCCGCCGGAGCCTCAGCAGATAGAAAAGGGTCAGACCCCCGATCAAGTGAAAGCTGCGCTCGGCACGCCGGACAAGATCGTCAACCTTGGCTCCAAGCAGATCTACGTCTATAAGGATCTCAAAGTTACATTTCTCAACGGAAAAGTGTCCGATGTGCAGTGAGCGGGGATTTCACTAGACGTTTCATGAAATTCGAGACGTTAGCGGACCCTAGAGGATCTTCTTCCCGAAGGCCGAGAGTGCCAGTTCGACGGCCAATTCGGCGGTTTGATTGCGCTCGTCGATGACGGGGTTTACTTCCACCATTTCGAAACTCAGCATGCGTCCATGGTCAGCGATGATTTCCATGGCGAGGTGCGCTTCGCGATAGGTAGCGCCGCCCCAGACCGGAGTGCCGACGCCGGGTGCGTCTTCGGGGTCGATCCAATCCATGTCAAGCGAGACGTGATAGCCGGCGGTGCCATGTCCGGCCATGCGGAGGGCTTCTTCCATGACGGCGCGCATGCCGCGTTCGTCGATGTCGCGCATGGTAAAGACTTGGACTCCGGATTGGCGTATGTGTTCTTTTTCAAAGTTGTCGACGTCGCGGATACCCACGAGCACGCAATTCTCCGGCTGCACTTTGGGCGAGAAGTCGTAGATTTTGCCAAGTTCGACGGGCGGAAGGCCCATGAGCGCGGCGAGCGGCATGCCGTGCACGTTGCCGCTGGGCGAAGAGTCCGGCGTATTCATGTCGGTGTGCGCGTCAATCCAGAGCAGTCCGATTTTCTGGTTCTTGCGGCGGTAGAACTCGGCGACGCCTGACACCGTACCCACCGCGACCGAGTGATCGCCGCCAAGTACCAGAGGAATTTTGCCGGCTTCGAGCGTCTTCAACACCAGGTCGGCGCTCTTGGTACAGGTGGCGGTGATTTCCTTGAGGTATTTGGCGTGGGCCGCGCCTGCCTTTTTCTGCTCGGGGATGGCGACGGCGATGTTGCCGGCGTCTTCGACCGTATGGCCGATAGCCTCGAGGCGAGCTTCGAGTCCGGCGACGCGGACGGCGGAAGGGCCCATGTCAACGCCGCGGCGGGATTGGCCGAGGTCAAGAGGAACGCCGATCACACGGATCTGCCGCGGTGTAATCTTGCTGTACGTCGTGCTTCGTTGAGGCATAGAAAAAGTTCCCAGTTCTCAGGTCTCAGTGAAACCCCAGTTGGCAGTATCGATGCGATTACTGAGAACTGGGAACCGTGAACTGAACTACGGATACAGCCGGTGCAGCATGCGCGGGAAAGGAATCGTCTCGCGCACGTGCTCCAAGCCGCAGATCCAGGCTACGGCGCGCTCGATGCCCATGCCGAACCCGGAGTGCGGAACGCTGCCGTACTTGCGGAGATCAAGATACCACTTGAACGCTTCTTCGGGGAGGTTGTGTTCCTTGATGCGCTGCACGAGGAGATCGTAAGAAGCCGTACGCTGCGATCCCCCGATGATTTCGCCGTAGCCCTCGGGGGCTAGCACGTCGACGCACAGAGCGAGTTCGGGGCGCTTGGGATCAGGCTCCATGTAAAACGCCTTCACGCTCGCTGGGTAGCGATGGACCATAACTGGCCGGTCGTAGAGCGATGAAAGGTATGTTTCGTCGGGCGACCCGAGGTCTCCTCCCCACTCGAATTTATTCTCGAGCACGCCCTGCGAGTGGCCTTCCTGCAACTTGCTGACGGCTTCGTCGTAGGTAATGCGCGGGAAGGGTACGTCGATTTTCTCCAGCTTCGCGAGATCGCGGCCGATGGTTGCCAGATCGGGGCGGCGACGCTCGAGACATCGTTTAACCAAAAAGGTCAGCAAGTCTTCAGCGAGTTCCATCAAGTCGTCGAGCGTGGCGTAGGCGACTTCGGGTTCGACCATCCAAAATTCAGTGAGGTGGCGTCGGGTCTTCGATTTTTCAGCGCGGAAGGTAGGACCGAACGAATAAACCTTGCCCAGCGCCATGGCGGTGGCTTCGATGTAGAGCTGTCCGGATTGCGTCAGGTACGCCTGTTCTTCGAAGTAATCCACGGGAAAAAGCGTGGAGGTCCCTTCGCAAGCGGCAGGGGTGAGTATAGGCGGATCGGTGAGCGTGAACCCGTTGCTGTCGAAGAAATCGCGGGCTGCGCGAATGATTTCGGCGCGCACTCGAAGAATGGAGGCCTGCCGCTGCGAGCGCAGCCAAAGATGCCGGTGCTCCATTAAGAAGTCGACGCCGTGTTCTTTGGGAGTGATGGGGTAAGGAGCCGACTCGGGCACGCGTTGCACGACTTGGACGTTCGAGACGTCGAGTTCATAGCCTCCGGGAGCGCGCTTATCGGCGCGGACCTTGCCTTCGACGATGACGCTCGATTCCTGTGTCAGGCCTTTGATGGCGTCGAAAATTTCGGGCGGAACAGCGTTCTTTGGGACGACCCCCTGAATGACGCCGGAGCCGTCGCGAAATTGGGGAAAAAGCAGCTTTCCGCTCTCGCGAAGATTGTAGAGCCATCCGCGAATGATGACGGACTGGCCTTCGTGCTTGCCGATTTCTGCGATGGTGCTGATGGGTGCTGGCATAAGTCAAAACCTTTAGCCGCGGAGAACGCTGAGAACGCAGAGGGAAAATGGGTAAAATCCCTTCGAGCGCTGCGCTACTTCAAGATCTTCACCACAGGGAGCACAGAGGAACACAGGGGAAACCTGATTACCCCAAAAAACTCTGCGCTCCCTGCGTTCTCTGCGGTTGAATTACGAACCTTCCAGTTTTTGGAAGGTTACGGCCAACTCTTCGCCGGGATTCTCCTTTTCATCACCGTCAATTTCCAGCAACAGGGGCGGCTTTTGCGGTGCGGTGCGCAGCAATTCCATGGTCTGTTTCCAGTCGATCGATCCGCTGCCGGGCCAGAGGTGCGAGTCTTTGTCCTTGTTATTGTCGTGCACGTGGGTCGACCAGATGTGGTTCTTCAGGATGGCGAAGCCCTCGGGAATCCCTTCCATCATGTGCGAGTGCCCGCAATCGAAGCAGACGCCGATGTCGTCGAAATGCATGGTCTTGATGAATTCGACTAGACGGTCAGGCGTGGACATTTCGTTGGGAATATTTTCCACCAGCACTCGGACGCCAAGCGGCTTGGCGAAGGCCCGCAGGTGCTCGACCGAGGTCATCGCGGCTTCGAACTTCTTTTCGTCGAAGGCGTCATTGGGATTGCCGATGTGCTGCACGAGAAAGCGGAACGGAATATGCTCGGCGATTTCGAGGGCGCGTTTGATCTCGTCCATGGCGTCGATGCGGTGCGCCCGGTCGGTGGACGCGATGTCAACGGGCGGCGCACCAGTGCGTCCCCATTCGTAGTCGGAGTACAACGGCGCGTGCACCGAGTTGAGCGGAATGCCGGTGGAGCGGAACCACTCGGCAATCTCGCGGACATGCTGCTTGCGATTGGCGTAGTCAAAGTGCTGGCGGGCGGCAAAGATTTCAATCGACTGGACTCCTGCTTTCACGAGCTCGTCGAGCAAGCCAGGATGGAGCCGTTCCTTTACATAAACGTATGTCGATACCGCCCTCTGCATCAGTAACCTACCGCCTTCCCATTGTTGCGTCCGTCGCTCGCGCCCAGTCGCTCGCCGCTTTTGGGGTCAACCATGATGCACTCGCCGTCTCCCCAGAAATGCCCAACCTTCAGCTTGTGCCCCTTGGAGCGCAGTACATTCATTGTATCGGGAGAGAGCCGGTCCTCAACCAGAATTCCATCAGGGAGCCACTGATGATGAAACCTGGGCGCGTTGACTGCCTCTTGAATATCAAGTGAGAAATCGACGACCCCGATGAGGACGTTAGCGACGGTAGTGATGATGGTGGGGCCACCCGGCGAGCCGAGAACCAGGAAAAGCTTGCCGTCTTTGAGCACGATGGTCGGGGTCATGGCGGAGAGCGGGCGCTTGCCGGGGCCAATGGCGTTGGCAGGGCCCTGGATCAGTCCATAGGCGTTGGGGACGCCTTGTTTGGCGGCGAAGTCGTCCATTTCGTCGTTGAGCAGGAAGCCCAAGCCTTCAGCAGTGACGCGCGAACCAAAAGAGTCGTTGAGCGTGGTGGTCACGGCAACGGCATTGCCTTCCGCATCGACTATCGAATAGTGGGTGGTGTTTTCAGGTTCGCGAATGGCTATGGATATGGTGCGCGACTCGGCTACGCGCTCCAGTTCACTGAACGACGGGCGCTTCAGGTCCTTGCTCACGCTGGCGTGTTTGGGGTCAATGGAGTCGCGCCATGCGGCGGCGTACTTCTTGTCGATGAGCTGTGCGACGGGCACTTTCGCGAAGTCGGGATCGCCCATGAAGTCGGTGCGATCGTAGAAGGCGCGGCGGAACGCTTCGGCCTCAAGGTGAATGGCGTCGGCCGAGCGGTTACCAAATTTCGCGAGGTCGAAACCTTCAAGCATATTGAGGATTTCGACCAGTGCCACTCCCCCGGAAGATGGCGGCGGAGCACTGATGATGTCGTAGCCGCGATAGGAGCCGCGAATGGGCTCGCGTTCCTTGACTTCGTAGGCGGCAAGGTCGACGGCGGTAACCAGGCCTCCGCCTTTGTGGATGGCCGCAGCTAGTTCGCGAGCCATGGCGCCATGGTAGAAGTCGTCGGGATCCTTGGCGATGCGCTCCAGCGTGCGGGCAAGTTCGGGCTGCTTCAGTAGCTCGCCCGGCTGATAGTAGTTCCCGTCGCGCTGGAAAATGCGTTTGGATTCGGAAAACTGGGAGAGGTACTCATCTCGTTTCAGATCTTGCGCGTCTTCATAGGCCAGCGGAAAACCATCGCGGGCAAGCTTGATGGCGGGAGCAATCACTCTTTCCAACGACAGCTTGCCGTATTTCTTCTCTGCATAGACCAGGCCTGCCACCGAGCCGGGGACGCCGACGGACCTGTATCCAACGACGCTGGAGTCTTTGCTGGACTCTGGGAGGACGTTGCCCTGGGCGTCCAGATACATGTTCTCTGTAGCAGCGGCGGGCGCTTTTTCGCGGAAGTCGATGAAATGAATTTCCCCGGCGGCATTGCGGAAAAGAAGGAACCCGCCTCCGCCAAGATTACCGGCCTGGGGATGGACGACGGCCAGAGCGAAGCCGGTGGCGACCGCAGCATCGACGGCGTTGCCTCCGGAGCGCAGCATCTCGACCCCGGCGCGCGAGGCCAACTCGTGGACACTGGTGACCATGGCGTGCGGAGCGTGCGTAGGCCGCAGGGGCGCAGCCGCAACCGTCGCGGCGAGCAAAGCACACAGGCTGCAGAAGATCAGAAAGCTAGGTCGTATGCGCATGGATTGGGAGTGCGAACCTTCGAGGCTAGCTGAGCGGGTTGTGGGGAGTCAAACCGGTTCACCGCCGAGACGCGGAGAAATACCGAGAAAATCAAAAGGGGCCCCTGTGTTCCTCTGTGCCCCCTGCGGTTAAGCCTTAGCTCTTTTTGCCGCGTTTGCGCAGCGTCTTCTTGCGCGTGGCCTTTTTCTTTGGCGCCTTTGCCACGACCAGCTCATATGACTGGCGGATGAGGTCTTCGAGTTCGTCGGAAGGCAGAACGTTCGAGTGTTCCAGAAGGATCCATTTATAGCGACCGACGTAGGGGGCCTGGGAAATGCCTTCGATTTCGAGGAGTTCGTGAAATTGTTCCGGTGCCGATTTGAGAGTAATGGGGGTCAGTTTGCCGAGAGACAAGTCGACGATAGCGAAGATCTTGTCGCGCACTTTGAAGCAGAGATTTTCGCCCCACTGCAGCTCCTCGGTCGAGTCGAGGAAAGAGAGACAAAGCTTGCGAACCCAGTCGACGTCGGGCATGGGGAAGATGATAGCGCGGCAACCTTACTGGTGGAGAGCCGGGCCGCCCGGCCGGACGAGACGCCCATCGCTCCCTCGACATGAGTTCACGCGGGCGGGTCGCCCGCGTCCACACTAACTAACTACACCTGATCCCTAGCTTCTCCCAGCACCACCGACACTTCCAACTGCTTCTTCCCGCGGAAGATGGTTACCTTTACTGTATCCCCAGCGCGGTGCTTGTTCATGATCTGGGCCAGGGTTTGCTGGCTTTCAATTTTCTCTCCGTCGATGGCGACGATCTGGTCCCCGCCGATCATGATGGGAATGTTGCCGAGGTAGGCGCGTTCGGAGCCGCCGTGCAATCCGGCGCGGTCGGCGGAGCCTCCAGGAACCGCCTGCACGATGAGCAGTCCGTAGTCGGCGGCAAGACCAAGCTCGCTGGCGATTTCGTTATCGATGGGGATAGTGCGGACGCCGAGCGCGGGACGGCGCACGCGACCGAGGGTGACCAGATCGTTCAGCACCGCTTTGGCGGTGTTGATCGGGATGGCGAAGCCGATACCGGCGCTTTGTCCGACGCTGGAGGCGATCATCGTATTGATGCCGATGACTTCGCCGTGCCAGTTGAGCAGCGGACCGCCGGAGTTGCCCGGGTTGATGGCGGCATCGGTCTGGATGGCTTCTTCGATGACCATGCCGTCGGGCTCCTGTACCTGGCGGATCGAACTGACGATGCCCCGGGTAAGCGTACCGGCAAGGCCGAAGGGATTGCCGATCGCATAAACCTTCTGCCCGACTTGCAGATTGGTCGAGTCGCCGAGCGTCATCGGCTGCAGGTCGGGGGCCTTGATCTGGACGATCGCCAGATCATGGGCCTTGTCGGTCCCGACGATCGTCGCCTTATATTTCTTGCGGTTGTGCAGCGTGACTTCAACCTGGCGCGCATCGGCAATGACGTGATAGTTGGTGAGGATGTGTCCCTCTTTGTCGATGACGAAGCCCGACCCCTGGCCCTCCTGCGGCACCAGTCCGTAGAAGAAGTCGAAGGTCATGACGCGCGAGGTGATGTTGACGACCGCTCCAATGTTCTTGCGGTAGACACTGATGTTGTTCTGCTCTTCGGCGTCGAGCGCTTCGCTGCCGGCCGCTTCGGTGATTTCCACGTGTTGCGGGTTGCCGATCCAGTTGGCGGGGTGGAAATGTCCGTTGCGATAAGTGGTGAAGTAGAAGAAGGCGGATGCCAGAACAATCGCGAAAACCAAGGAACGCAAGAATCTCATCGTGATGACTCCGTTACACTCTCTAGCTTGGATTTTAACGAAAAAGTGGGTTTTACCGCAGATCTCTCGACCCAAGGTCGCGTTGTCATCTTGAGCGAAGCGAAAGACCTATGCATCGCGCCGCCAAGTACATAGGTCCCTCGCTTCGCTCAGGATGACAGTGTGGATTTATGGGCGAGTTTTGGCTTGCCCCAGCCCCCGCCGCCAGGGGATTCCACGCGCACTCGTTCTCCGGAACGCAAACGGACGCTGGTCTTGCCGGGGATTTCTTCCCCAGAACCGTCACGCCGGATGATCAGGGTGCGTCCCGGAGCGCCGTCAGCCCCTCCCGCCAGTCCGTAGGGTCCACGGGAACGGCGGTCGGCGAGCAGAGTGACCTGGGCATCGGTCAAGACTTCGATTTCGCGGACGATTCCATCGCCCCCTGTGTGGAGGCCTGCGCCTCCACTCTTGGGGCGAAAAGAATACTGCCGAAGCCGAATCGGGTAGGCATATTCGAGGGCCTCGGCGGGCGTGTTGAGGGAGTTGGTCATGTGCGTGTGAACACCGGAGACTCCGTCTTTACTCCAGCGTGCGCCCATGCCGCCGGCGACGGTTTCGTAATAAGCAAACGGCTCGCCTGTGCGCGGATCGATGCCGCCGATGGTGAGGTTGTTCATGGTGCCGGCGGCAGCGGCTGGGATGCGGTCGGGAATCGCCTGCGCCAGCGCTTTCAAAAGCACGTCGACAATTCGCTGCGAAGTCTCAACGTTGCCACCGGCGACGGCGGCGGGAGGCCTGGCGTTGACCACGGTTCCCGCTGGAGCGATGACGCGGATAGGTCGCATCAGGCCCGACGTGGCGGGCACATCTTCGCGGAGCAGGCAGCGGAAGACATAGAAACATGCGGAGTAGGTGATGGCCTCGACTGCGTTGACGGCGCCTTGGACCTGCGGGTCGCTGCCCGTAAAGTCGATGGTGACGCGGGCAGGGGCCTTTCGACTCGATGAAGCCTTAATGTGGATGGTCACAGCGATGCGCACAGGTTTGTCTTCGACACCATCGTCATCCAGAAAGTCCTCGGCCTGGTAGTGGCCGGGCGGGATGGTGCGCAGGAAGGCTCGCATCATCTCTTCGGAGTAGCCGAGCAGGTCGGCGGCAGCTCCTTTGGCGCGGGCGATTCCGTAGCGGTCGCAGATTTCGCGGAGGCGTTGGGCTCCGGTCTGGCAAGCGGCGATTTGAGCGCCGAGGTCGCCTTCGCGTTCTTCAGGCGTGCGAACGTTGTTGAGCAGTAGCGCCAACACATCGGCGACAAGCTTTCCGCCACGCATGATTTTGACGGGCGGGATCCGGAGGCCTTCCTGATAGATTTCGCGGCACGGGCCCATCGAGCCTGGGTAAGTTCCGCCGACATCGGCGTGGTGAGCGCGAGAAGCGACATAGAAGTCGGGTGTCGTGTAGGGCGGGCGCCCTCGCCCGCCGCTCTTGGTTTGCCGGAGGTATACCGGCATCACCAGCGTGATATCGGGAAGGTGCGTGCCTCCACGGAACGGATCGTTGAGCATGACGACGTCGCCCGGTTCGAGCTCACATTGCCCCACCGCCGCAGCCACCGACATAGGCATAGAGCCTAGGTGCACCGGCATGTGATCGCCCATCGCGATGACCTGGCCTGCGGAATCGAAGACGGCGCACGAGTAGTCGCGGCGCTCCTTGATATTGGGGGAGAAGGAGGTACGGCGCAGCGCAGCTCCCATTTCCTCGGCGATGGAGTGGTAGAGGTTCTTAAAGACTTCGAGCTCGACAGGATCACGCATGTGCGTGACGAGTGTACGCTAATTCGGGGCGATGGTGGGGCTATACTAGCCGTGTTTCTCCGAGTTAGAAATTTGCCGAATTTGGGGTGATGGATGCGATCGCTCGCGGTTTTGCTTGCGCTGGTGGCTATGCTCGCGGTTAGTGCCGCCGGGGGTGAGTTGCAGGTCGGGGATTTGGTCAAGCAGCATTTGAATTCCATCGGGACCGAGCAGGCTCGGGCGGCAGCGAAGACGCGCGTCGCAGAAGGGACTGTGCGGTTTCGCATCCTGAGCGGCGGGACAGGTGACCAGGAGGGCAAGCAGGTCTTTATTTCGGAAGGCCGCAAGCTCGTTACCTTGCTGAAGCTGCCGAACCCAAGTTACCGCGGCGAGCGGTTCGTCAGCGACGGGAAGAAGACGGTCATTGGCAATATGAAGCCGGGAGTTTACTCCAACTTTGGCAGGTTCGTCGAGGTGCACGACGAGATTCTGACGGAGGGGTTGTGGGGTGGCACCCTTTCTACGGGATGGGCGTTGACCAATCCCGAAGAGCGCCATGCTAAATTGCGCTACGAGGGCCTCAAGAATGTGAACGGGCGCGCACTTCACCGTGTGTCTTACTCACCCTCCAAGCGAACGGATCTGGAAATTGAACTCTATTTCGAACCTGAAACTTTCCGGCACGTCATGACCACTTACGAGCTGACTGTCAACCCACAACTCGCAAGCAGCGAGCAGGAAAATGTGCAGCAGCAGTTTACTCACTATCGCCTGGAAGAGCGGTTCTCCGACTTCAAACAGACCGACAACCTCTGGCTACCGCGACGATGGATCGTGCAGTTCACATCGGATGTTCCCGGCACTCCGGGTAGTCCTTCGCTGGCGGCGGCGCAAACGGCGGTCAGCGAATTCGACACCACCGAAACCAGCATCTCTCACAACGTGCCGCTCGATCCCAAGAACTTCGAGATCAAGTGATGGCCGGCGCCGTCTGCCGAACCTAGCCCCCGCGGTGCTACACTCGTCTGACTATGGCTGAAGGGCGTTCCCGTATATGGATGTGGTTTCTGGTGGGCGGCGGGCTGTTTGCGCTGTTCGTCGTGGCGGTGTTTACGCTGGTATACCTGAGTTTCGGCGGCCAGGATGAAGCATCGTTCTCCGGCTTCGGCTCCAAGATCGCCGTGGTTGAGCTCGACGGCGTAATTTTCTCTCCCAAGCAGATCGTCCCCCAGCTGAAGAAATTTGCCGATGACGATTCCGTCAAGGCCATCATTATCCATGTGAATTCGCCAGGAGGCGGAGTGGCCGCGTCGGAAGAAATCTATCGCGAAGTGAAGCGGATTCGCGACGAAAAGAAGAAACGGATTGTAGCTTCGATAGAGACCGTGGGCGCGAGTGGCGCGTATTACGTGGCGTCCGCCACGAACAAAATCTACGCCGACAAGGGCAGCGTGGTGGGATCGATTGGAGTGATTGCCGAGTGGGTGAACTACGGCGAGCTTTTAAAGTGGGCGAAGCTGAACGCGATCACCATGAAGGCAGGTGAATTCAAGGACACGGGCAGCCCGACGCGCGAAATGACCCCCGCGGAGCGCGAGTACATGCAGAGCTTGATTGACAACATGCATACCCAGTTCATCCAGGCAGTGGCCGACGGCAGACACGCGAAAGAAGCCGACATCCGCGCCATCGCGAACGGAAAAGTCTGGACCGGCGAGCAAGCGGCTGAGCTCAAACTGGTGGATCAGATCGCGGATTTCGAAGGCGCGGTGAAGGATACGGCCCGGGCGGTGAATATCTCCGGCGAACCAACGCTGGTGTGGCCGCCGAAAGAGCGGCGCTCGGGGCTGGATTTGCTGTTTGGCGATGTTTCCGATTACTTGCCCACTCGGGAGAAGCTATTGGAGCAGCAGGTCGGCTTTTACTATCTGTGGAAATGAAGGCGGGGCTTTGGACGGCGTATTGTGGTTTGTCTCTTTTTGGATCGCATGTCGCCTTTTTCAAACTTGGGCCATTTCCAAAATGTGCCTTTCCCCCCACTTGCGCAGAACCCCTTAAATTTGAGAAGGTTATAGGCAGGCGGGGGCGGCAACGCCCTCGGCACACAGATTCCTCCAAGGGAACTGGCCCC
>CAVWAN010000053.1:0-9642 GCA_963752985.1 uncultured Acidobacteriaceae bacterium | reverse complement strand
CAAACTCCCAACCCTCACCCCACCGGCAGACTGAAGTAAAACACCGACCCATGCCCCAGCTGGCTGGTGACGCCGAGCCGCCCGCCGTGGGCTTCCACAATGGCTTTACAGATCGCCAGTCCCATGCCGGTGCCGTGAACTTGTACCCGCTGGTTTCGTCCGCGATAAAACTTTTCGAAGACGAGCGACTGCTCGAAATCGTCGATGCCGGGCCCGCGATCGGCAATGTTAATGGTGAGGGTCTGGTCCTTCACTTCCGCAGTGATGCGGATTGGAGCACCGGAGGGTGAGTACTTGGCAGCATTCTCGAGCAGGTGCACCAGGACTTCCTTGATGTGAGCCGAGTCCATGCGCGCGTTAGGAAGGCCGGCGGGAAGTCTGACGTCCACGGGATGCTGGACCAGGAGTTGCTTCAGTTCGTCGAGCGCCTCCTCAACCGCGTGGCCAATGGGCGCGGATGCAAACCGAAATTCCACTTTGTTGGCATCCAACTGCGCCATCTCGGCGGCTTCTCCGATCAGCCGGTTCAGCCGATCGCTTTCCTCGTTGATGATGGTCAGCAGTTCCTGTGTTTCCTCCGGAGAATGACCGTCCGGAGAATGACTAGGGCTGCCAAGCAGCGACGTAACCGACGCCTTGATGGCAGTGAGCGGAGTGCGAAACTCATGTGTGACCGAATCGAGCAGCACGGAGCGCAATTGCTCGCTTTCGCGGGCCGCCTCGGCGCGGCTGAGTTTTTCGACGGCGCCCGCGCGCTCGATGGCGATGGCCACCAGGCTGCCGATCGCCTCCAGGGTTTGCCGTGAAAGCGTCGAACCGGAGACGCCCATGCAGCCCACCACCCGCATGCCCATGCGCAGCGGCATAAAGGCCAGTTGATGGGCAGTGTCGAATCGAGGTTCCCCCCGCAAGCAGATCAATTGCAGATCGCGCGATTCCAATCCGTCGATGGTCGGCCCAGAGCGATAAACATCGCTTCGGCTCGACAAGGAAATCGCCGCGGACCGGATGCTGAAGGATTCGACGATGTAGCGGGGAATCAGGTTCAGTAACTCGGCCGGGCTGTCGCTCGAAAGCAGCAACTGGCTGAAGGCGTACAGGCGTTCCAGTTCCTGCTGGCGTTCCACGGCAGAACGCGTCCCGCGTCGGGCACGCTCCGACAGCTCGCTGGCAGTGACCGCGGTGGCCAGAAAGGCGAACAGTGCGATCCAGTTCTGCGGGTCGGAGATGGTGAAGGTGCCGACCGGAGGCAGGAAAAAATAGTTAAAAGCGAGGGCGGCGATCACCGACATGAAAGCGGCTTGCCGCAAGCCCCAGGAGGTGGAGATCCCGAGGACACCGAGCAGGAAGGCAAGCGCGATCGTGGTTGGATTCAGATGGAGCCAGCGGTAACCGGTGAGAGTAATCCCGGCGACAGTCAACGCTGCGGTCAGGTATCCGTATGCGGATCTGGTGACTGCTGTCACGAGGCGATTGTATGACAAAGCAAGGTTTCAGGGTTTCAAAGTGGGGCAGGGGGGAATGCTCGCAAGCGGTTTGACCCTGAAACTCTGAAACCTTGAAACTTTGAAACTTTTTTTCTGAGACAATAAGCGCGATGCCCAAGACCCCGGACCAGTGGCTGGAGGATGTTTCGCCGGCGAAGAAGGGAGGCGTGTTCAAGCTCTTTCTTGGATATGCTCCCGGGGTGGGCAAGACCTACACCATGCTGACGGAGGCGATCCGGCGCCACACCCGCGGCGAAGATGTCGTGATCGGAGTAGTGGAAACCCACGGCCGGAAGACCGTAGCCGAGCTGGTCACGAGTCTTGAAGTGGTGCCACGCAAGTCGATCGAGTACAAGGGTGCGGCCTTCGAAGAGATGGACGTGGACGCCATTCTCGCGCGCCATCCCAGGGTCGCGCTGGTGGACGAACTGGCGCACACCAATATCGAGGGCAGCAAACATCGCAAACGCTACGAAGATGTGCTGGAACTGCTCGATGCGGGGATTGACGTTCTCTCCACCATGAACATCCAGCACCTGGAAAGCGTGACCCCGACGGTGCAGGGAGTCACCGGGATCCAGGTGCGGGAAACGGTTCCCGACTGGGTCCTGCAAAGAGTCAACGAAGTCGTAATGATCGACCTGACTCCGGAGGCGCTGCAGAACCGGATGCGGCGTGGCGACGTTTATCCGCAGGAACGCGTGGGGAGGGCGCTGGAGAATTTTTTCCGCGAGACCAACCTGATCGCTTTGCGCGAGTTGGCATTGCGCCAGGTTGCTCAACAGGTCGACCTGAGCCTGGAACAACACCGCGGGGAGCAAGCGGACGATCGCGCCCCGGTTGCCATCCGAGAACGCATTGCGGTATGCGTCAGTTCGAACCCGGCGGCGCAGTATCTGATCGCCCGTGGGGCGCGCATGGCCCAGGCCATGAACGCCGATCTCTTTGTCGTCTATACCGACCTGGGGCAGGACTCAAGCGAAGCGAATCAGCGAACCTTGAACGCGAACGTGCGCTTCGCGGAAAACGTTGGGGCAGCAATAGTTCGGCTGAAGGGAAAGAGCGTGGCGGAGGCGGTCGCGGAATTCGTCAACCAGAACCACATCACGCAAGTTGTCTTTGGACGCTCCGCCACGCGGGGCTGGAAGCGCTATTTCTATCTTTCAGCGATCCATCAGTTCTTGCGTGATGCCCCAGCGGTGGACGTCCATATCGTCACGCAAGAACCCGGCTAGTAACTCGGTCGAGCGCCGGGCGCCCCCGCCCGGCTGAACTGCAGGAATCGTCACGCGGGCGCGGTGCTGGTTGGGCTGATTGGAGCATAAACACATTCTCGTCGTCGACGACGAATCCCAGATCACGCGGGTGCTGCGGACTTCCCTTTCCAGTCACGGATACGACATTCGCGTTGCCAACGACGGCGAGACGGCACTGGAGATCATGAAGGACTGGTCGCCGGATCTGGTCATCACCGATCTGGCGATGCCCAACATGGATGGTCTGGAGTTGTGCCGGCGGCTGCGGGCGAAAACGCAAATCCCGATCATCGTGCTCTCGGTGCGGGGTGAGGAGCGGACCAAGGTCAAGGCGCTCGATGCTGGTGCGGACGACTACGTAACCAAACCGTTCGGGATGGAGGAACTCCTGGCGCGCGTCCGCGCCAATCTGCGCCGCTCGCGCGCAAAAGAGTCAGAACAGGAACCGATCGAAACCGGCGACTTCAAGATCGATCCCGGATCCCGCAGCGTTCTTGTAAAAGACCGTACCATCCACTTAACCCCGAAAGAGTTTGACCTGCTCGTGTTTCTCGCCCGCCACTCTGGCAAGGTGGTTACGCATCGCGCTTTGCTGGGTGCGGTCTGGGGTGGTGAAAGCACCGAACAAGTCGAATACCTGCGCGTGTTCGTCGCACAACTCCGCAAGAAGCTTGAGCCCTCGCCCAATTCCCCTCGCTACATTGTGACCGATCCCTGGGTGGGTTATCGCTTTGAGCCCGGAGATGATCGGTTAGACTGAAGTCGGCTGCGGGTTCTGCTTGGTCTCGGATACGGTGTGCCTGTCTGTTCTAATCTATGACTGCGAGATCGGGGGCTGCGAGGTCGCGGTGAAGATCTCCAGCGCGGCCTGACGAGCGCGCAACTCTCTCAGTTCCTCTTCGCTGAGCCTTTCGGCGCAGCCTGCCACTGTCCGCAATCCGTGCTCGACGAGTATCCGGCGGAACTCCGGATCGGGCGTCGAGGCGGTGATGTCACCGAGGGCGCGCAGCAACCGCAAGCTGACGGCCACGTCCGTCTTCGAATACATGCGGATCTGCTCAAAGGCAGCCTCCAGTAGGCGCTCGAAGTGGATCGATCCAATGCTGGCGCGAACGATGCCCGGCGGATCGTAGAGCAGATCCTCCTGCGGCTCTCGGGACGCGAAGCGGATCAGGATGCGACTCAGCTGATCGATGCAGTTGATGGCCGTGGTAGGGTCGTTGACGGCGGGCGAGATCGCCTTCAACGCAACATCGACAATCTGCAGGACGCCAAACTCCACGTCCTGCTGCAAGGTTCTGGTCGGGCCGAAGTCGAACGCGGCCAACAGCTCGGCGGTTCCTTCGGGGGGCAGACGGTTACCCTTGGAGACCATCATCAGCGGGATTCCCGCCGGAACGAAGTGGCCGACCCGGCGCAGAACGCGGATCGTGACGTGATAGTGCTTCGCAAGGGCGACTAGGCGTCGCGTATCGACAAAGCGGATGTAGCCGGAAGCATGGCTCAAGAGGGCCACCTCGCTCGGGTTGGGTCGAAGCGGTTCAGCGTTATCAAGGTGGTCTAGCAGATGCGGCCAGGGCATAATCTCGTCGATCATGGCTTCCGTTTCTGCCGCGATTCTGTCGACGATGTGATTGACGCTGATGGCCTGCGAGATGTGATGAATGAAAAAGAGCAGTAAACCGACGCAGACCAACGCCAGCACCATCGCGCCCAGGACGGTGGCTACAGGCGCGAAGGCGTGAGGAAGCGAGCGCGCCGCCGGAAGCGCCGCCATGCAATACAAGAAAGTGCCAAGGAAGATGCCGAGCGTCCATTGCGTCACGCGGTCCCTGGAAAAGCTGACGATGATGCGCGGGGAGAACTGCATCGAGGCCAGGGTGAGCGTCATCAACAGGATGGCGAACACGATCGACACCACGGTCATGATGGAGGCGGCGATGCCCGCCAGAATGACCTGGGCGACTTGCGGGTCGGCGTGCGAGGGGAATAGGACGGTGGGCACCCAGGCGCTGGCGACCGGAAACTCCTCTTCCAACCACGACAGGAATGCGCCCGCGCAACCCAGCGCCAGCGCAATGGTCAGGGGGCGGACCAAGAAGCCGCCACGCAGGTTATACATAGCGTGGCGAAGCATCAACGGAAGGCTCTTGCTCATGGCTCTATCTCTCAAGTGTAGCGGGTCAGACCCGCACGTACAAAGAAAACAGGGGAGACCGCCATGTCCCGCCTCCACTGGAAGTGGAGAGCGCGTTCCTTCGTTAAGCTAACGGAGAGGATTCGTCCACGCGATTTACCTCCACTGCGGCGGCCTAGATCTGGTGCCCCAAGCCACTAAATAGTTTTCTTTATGACTTCCTTACGAACTCCTTACTCCCCTTTTATGGCGCCCCGAGTTTAATCGAGATGGCACGGAAGCCGCCTCCAAGTGCACCGGAATGATTTATTTCCTCCTCACGTTAATTGCGCTCGCTGTGGCCTTTTTGTTGTGGTTCCTGGCGGCGCTTATCCGAGAGAACCGACAACCCCGGCCACGTACGGGTAACGCTGCACGACCCCGAGGCGGACCGGTCAGCTGAAGTGGAGAACTGATCCCTATGAATACTGGAATGACTCAAAACGAGAATGCAGGAAAGGCAATAGGAAAACGCACGCTGCTGATGGTGCTGGGCGCATTGCTGTTCACGCTTCCACTGCAGGGACAGCAGAAGGCTGCTGGCTCCGACAGTGCCACCGATCAAGTTACGGCCGATCAGACCGTCCCGCCCGCGGTTAAGAAAGAACTCGAGGCGATGAAAAAGCGGATCGAGCAGCTCGAAGCCCAACTGCAAAAGCGGGACGGCCAGCCAGGGCCGGTACCCGCTGTGGAAGGGACGGCGGAAGGATCCAAGGGACCGAATGTTCCGGAGGTCCGCTTGGTTTCTGCCTCGCTCGCTCAACCCTCTCTTACTCAGCCGCAAAGCGAGCCCGCGCCGCCTGCCGCCCGTAATCCTGCGACACAGCCGGCCGAGCCGTTCGCGTTCGCCGACTGGACCTGGCTCAATGGCAACCCGCGCACCAAAGAGGCGGCGTTTGACAGCAAGTTCTTCACCCCGGAAATCAGGGCTGACGCCTCGTATATTTACGATTTCAACGCTCCAAGAGACAACACGGTCGGTGGGTCGAGCGAAGTGTTCCGGTCGGGAGAAGTGCAGCTGACGCAATTGGGTGTGGGGGGCGATTTTCACTATGACAACGTTCGTGCCCGGCTGATGACGCAGTTTGGCATGTACTCTCAGACGACGCCCAGAAATGACGCCAGCGTTGCTCACGGCCAGTGGAACCTCGACACTGCTTATCGCTATGTGTCAGAGGCGTATGGCGGGTACCACTTCAATGCGCTGCACGGAGTCAACCTCGACGCCGGCATCTTTATGTCTTATATCGGCTTGTTCGGCTACTACAACTTCGATAACTGGGCCTATCAACCGTCCTATGTGTCGTCAAATACGCCATGGTTCTTTAACGGTGTACGACTGCAAGTGTTTCCGACTGCGAAGTTGAAAATCGAACCGTGGTTTATCAACGGCTGGCAATCGTACGGCAAATTTAACAAGAAGCCGGGACTCGGCGGGCAGATATTGTACCGGCCGACCGGCGCGGTGTCGATTGTCTTGAATAACTACGGTATGGGCACCGACACACTGGGAAATCCAAACCGCACCCGCTTCCACACGGATGACAGCGTAGAGGTGAAGTACTACGACAATCCTGGAAAGCTTCTGGATAAGGCTGCTTTTTCTTTCACCGGAGATATGGGCTGCGAAAGCGGCGGTGGCGTAAGTTGCTTCGGGAACACCGTAAAGGTGGTCAACGGTGAGCGCGTCGTTGATCCAAAACAGAGTTTTCTTGGATTCATGGTCTACAACCGCCTGTGGTTTCACAAAGACCGGTACGCAGTGACGATCGGCGGCGGTAAAATGAATAACCCAGGCCGCTACCTGGTGCTATTGCCGCCCATCAATGGAGCGACCGCTGTCTCCGGGACGCCTTATTTCACGGAGAATCCCGGCGATCCCTACAAAGCTTGGGACATGACCGCAACCTACGATTACATGCCCAGTCAATACATAACTTTCCGCTGGGAGTACAACCATCGCACGGCGAACGTGCCCTATTTCTCGGGGCGCGGAGGCATTACTCCTCCGGGAGGCAACACAGGGCCCGACGGCTCTTTCGTTTCGGGGTGGACGCCGGATCTCCGCAAGGATGAGAATCGGCTGAACATGGCCGTGCTGGTCAAGTTTTGATCGTTGCGAAAAGTTAGTTTGCGTTTGAAGGAGGTTATGTGCAAGACCTGATCTTTGTCGTGGTAGCAATAGCGTTCTTCGCGCTGTCGCTTGGTTATGTGCAATTCTGCGATCGAATTCGCTGAGGACAAACTATGAATGCTGAATCGATCATCATGCTGATTGTGAGTGCAGGGTTGATGGTCTACCTGCTCTATGCGCTGCTGAGACCGGAGAAATTCTGAAATGACAACCAATGGCTGGATACAGATCGGCGTTTTTCTGGCTCTGATTCTGGCGATCACCAAGCCGCTCGGCGTGTTCATGACGAAAGTGTTCAACCGGGAGCGCACTTTTCTCGATCCCGTGGCTCGGCCAATCGAGCGGTTGCTCTATCGTATGACCGGCGTCGATGAAGAGCACGAGATGCGCTGGACCGAATACGCTTTCTCCATGCTGCTGTTCAGCGGCGCCTCCATGCTGCTGCTCTATCTGATCGAGCGGGTGCAGCAGTTCCTGCCGTGGAATCCGCAGAAGTTTGGGGCGGTCGCTCAGGCGCTGGCTTTTAACACCGCCGCGTCCTTCACCACCAACACGAACTGGCAGAACTACTCGGGCGAGTCGACCATGAGCTATCTCACGCAAATGGCTGGCCTGGCCTACCACAACTTCGCATCGGCGGCAGTGGGAATCGCGCTGGCGATCGCATTTGTTCGCGGCATCGCGCGCAAAGAAAAAGACACAATTGGCAATTTCTGGGTCGACATGACCCGCTCCACCCTGTGGGTACTGCTGCCGGTCTGCGTCGTTTATTCCCTGCTCCTGGTCTCGCAGGGGGTCGTGCAGAACCTCAAGCCCTATGACACCGCGAAACTGCTCGAGCCGCAGCAGGTCCAGAAGACGGGCACGGACGGCAAACCGATGGTTGGACCCGATGGTAAAGCGGTGATGGATACCGTAACCGGCCAGACCATCGCACAAGGACCGGTTGCTTCTCAAGAGGCGATCAAGATGCTGGGCACAAATGGCGGCGGCTTCTTCAATGCCAACAGCTCCCATCCTTTTGAGAATCCCACCCCTCTTAGCAACCTGCTGCAGGTGCTTTCCATCTTCGCGATCCCCGCGGGCCTTACTTACACGTTGGGCCGATTGACTGGGTCGCCACGTCACGGCTGGGCGGTCTGGGCGGCGATGGCGATTCTGTTTCTGTGCGGCGTTACGGCGGCTTACTGGGCCGAGGCCAGAGGCAATCCTCTGCTGCACGGAGTTGACCAACACGCCACCGCGCACCAGCCGGGCGGCAACATGGAAGGCAAGGAAGTGCGCTTTGGCATCGCCAATTCCGCGTTGTTCGCCACCGTCACCACCGATGCAAGTTGTGGCGCCATCAACGGCGTCCATGATTCCTTTACTCCGCTGGGTGGGCTGGTGCCGTTGGTCAACATCATGCTCAGCGAGACCGTTTTCGGAGGAGTGGGTGCGGGCCTGTACGGCATCCTGATCTACGTGGTGCTGTCGGTATTCATTGCCGGACTCATGGTCGGTCGCACGCCCGAGTATCTAGGCAAGAAGATTGAAGCCTACGACGTGAAGATGGCGATGCTGGTCACGCTGGTTTTCCCGCTGATCATTCTGGTACTCACGGGCATTTCATCGGTCGAGGGATTCGGCACCTCGAGCATCACCAATCCCGGTCCCCACGGCCTGACCCAAATCCTCTATTCGTTTACGTCCCAGGCAGGGAACAACGGTTCCGCATTCGCCGGCTTGAACGGTAACACGCTCTGGTACAACACCGCGGGCGCGATGACGATGCTGGTGGGGCGGTTCTTCATGATCATCCCCATGCTGGCCATTGCCGGCAGCCTGGCGAAGAAAAAAACGGTGCCCGCTTCGGCAGGTACATTCCCGGTGACTACGCCCTTGTTTACCGTTTTGCTGGTATCGGTGATTTTGATCGTGGGCGCTCTCACATTTTTCCCGGTTCTCAGTCTGGGGCCCGTACTTGAACACCTGCAGATGATGGCAGGGAAGACTTTCTGAGGCTGACACGGTGGAGCGACGGGCACCTCGCTCGTCCGCCGATGTAGGACTTTGAGGTAAGACATGGCAGAAAAGAAAAGCAAGAGTTTGTGGGACGCAAGAATCATCCGGCGGGCGCTGGTCGACGCGCTGGTCAAACTCGATCCCCGCACCATGATGAAGAATCCCGTCATGTTCGTGGTCGAGGTGGGCAGCGTGGTGACGACCATCCTGTTGTTCCGCGGGAAACAGAGCTTCGCCTTCAATCTGCAGATCACTCTGTGGCTGTGGTTCACGGTGCTATTTGCGAATTTCGCGGAGGCCATGGCCGAAGGGCGCGGCAAAGCGCAAGCCGATACGCTGCGCAAAGCCCGGTCTGAAACCGTAGCCAAGCGCTTGCTTGCGAACGGGACGACCGAGACGGTGCCGAGCGCGAAGTTGCGTTCCGGTGACGTCGTGATGGTGGTCGCGGGCGAACTCGTCCCCGGCGACGGTGAAGTCATTGAAGGCGTTGCCTCAGTGGACGAGTCTGCGATCACGGGGGAATCCGCGCCCGTGATCCGCGAAGCCGGAGGCGACCGTTCGGCGGTCACCGGCGGCACGCGAGTA
>CAVWAN010000052.1:0-42754 GCA_963752985.1 uncultured Acidobacteriaceae bacterium | reverse complement strand
ACTTGAACCGCGTTTTCTGATACCGTTCTTTAATCCAATGTCCTTAGCACTGGAACCACAGCGCCTGCCTGAGCAACCTGAGAACCGCAATCCAGCGCCGGAGCCGGTTCCTGGTGGACTGGTGCTGGCTCCGGCATTGGCGCGGTTCTGGCGTCTGTTCCGCCTGTCGATCTGGCGTGCCTTCGAGCACGACGCGTTCGGGATTGCCAAGGCCTCGGCCTATTCGGCCATCTTCACTTTTTTCCCAGCCTTACTGGTCCTGGGCGCGATACTTGCCACCCTCAAGCGCGGTGAAGTCTACCTGCGCGAGATCTCCTACGCCCTGGGGACCATTTTGCCCGCCGGTAGCGCCACGGCAGTGTCCTACCTGAGAAGCAAGGCGGACCGGCCGGTAGGTTTGCTCATCTCCACTTCGTTGTTGACGATGTGGACCGCTTCCGGCGTCATCATTTCCTGGATGGATGGCTTCCGCCGTGCCTATCAGCTTCCCAAGACCTGGGGGTTAGTTCAGGAGCGCCTGATTGCGATTTCGCTGGTTTTGATGGCGGGTCTGCCGCTGACTTTCGCCACCATTCTGGTTGCATTCGGAAGCCGTATTGAAACGCGGATTTTGTTTCACAGCGGGCATGAATTCGGACCTCTAATTCTGTTGGCGTGGGGCGCGATCCGCTGGGCCATTGCCATCCTGACCAGCATCGCCGTGATCCAGCTGATCTATCACAACGCGGTGCCCCGCACCCAACCCTGGCACAGCGTTTTGCCGGGAGCGGTTCTTGCGACCGCCCTGTGGCTCATCTCCACTGCGTTATTTGGATATTATTTGCAGCACTATGTTGACTACAGCGTCATCTACGGTTCGCTCGGTGTGGGCATTGCGCTGATGGTCTGGATGTACATCATCTCGCTGGTGGTGCTGATTGGCGCCGAATTTAATGCCATGCTCTTTCCTCGCGGCCTCAAGAAAGTTCCCCCTCCGCGGGTGGACGCCTAGGCTCAATGACTGGGTGGAGGCGGGGCTTTGCCACGCCTGGACGGGGCAAAGCCCCACATGAGCAAAGAGGATTCGCAACTTGAAGGAACGCAAACTCGATCTGGTTGAAGGAAATCTGCAAGCTTCCGGTCCTGTGCCGGAAGAGGTGGCCGAACGCGTGCGCCGCGCAAAAATCGTCTGTACGATTGGTCCGGCCTGTGATTCCGAAGAGTTGATCCTCGACCTGATGCGCCTGGGCATGGACGTTGCCCGTCTGAATTTCTCCCACGGAACGCATTCTGAACACGCCCGGCGAATCCGGCGGCTGCGCCGCGTCGCCCATCATCTGAAGCGGACCATCTGTATTCTTCAGGACCTTCAAGGTCCGAAAATTCGTACTGGCCTCCTGAAGAATGGCAAGGCTGTGCTGCTGAAGGCCGGGACCTTGCTTACGATTACGCCCCGCAAGGTGGTAGGGACCACCGCATTGATTGCCACGGATTTTCCCGGCTTGGCGCGCGAAGTCGAGCCCGGCGCACGGATACTTTTGTCCGACGGCCGCATTGAACTCAAAGTGCGCACGATTCGCGGCGAGGATGTGGAATGCGAAGTCGTGAATGGAGGCACGCTCGGAGAGCAGCAGGGAATTAATCTGCCCGGTGCGGCCGTGGCGATTCCGGCCCTGACGGCCAAAGACAAGCACGACCTCGCGTTCGGTTTGAAGCATGGGGTGGATGTGGTTGCGCTGTCGTTCATTCGTTCCGCCGATGACATCCGCATGGCCAAGAACCTGATGCGCGAGTTTGGGAAGTCCGTGCCCATCATCGCCAAGCTGGAAAAGCCGCAAGCCATCGAGCGCCTGGAGGAAATTTTGGAAGTGACCAACGGTGTCATGATCGCGCGCGGCGATCTGGGCGTGGAATTGCCGCCCGAGCGGGTGCCGATCATCCAGAAGCTGGTGATTCAGCGCGCGGGAGTGTGGCGCAGGCCGGTCATCACCGCAACCCAGATGCTTGAGTCCATGACCGAGAACCCGCGGCCCACGCGGGCGGAGGCCAGCGACGTAGCGAACGCAATCTTTGACGGCACCGACGCCGTGATGCTCTCGGGGGAAACCGCCAGTGGCCGCTATCCACGAGAGGCCGTCGCGATGATGGTTCGCATCATTCTGGAAGCAGAGGCTAGTATCGCCCAACTGCCCCCAGCGCGACGCCGCCGTCATCAGGAACATCGTTATTCGGTTGCCGAAACCATCTGCGAATCTATCGCACACGCCGCCGAAGATCTGCCCATGCGCGCGATTGCTGTCTTCACGGAAAGCGGCAATACGGCGCGCATGCTTTCGAAACATCGTCCGAAGGTCTGTATTTACGCTTTTAGTCGTAAGCCGGAAGTCTGCAATCGGATGAATGCCCTTTGGGGCGTGCATCCGGTTCACAAGAAAGAGTGGGAATCGGCGGAAGCAATGCTCAGGACCGCCGAGAAAGAATTGTTGCCAAAAGGCCTTCTCCGCCCCGGCGACGTGCTCGGCTTGGTAGCTGGCACGAAGCTAACGTCCGGCGCGACGAACTTCATGCGGTTGCACACGGTGGGGGAAAGTGATCAGGCAAGTTCGACGCGACGCAAGAAGAAATAACTGCTGATGGGTCATCACAGAATAGCTAATGGTTGTCATCCTGAGCGAAGCGAAGGACCTGCTTGGGCTCTCGCTGGCCACTGTGCAGAACCCAGAAGGCTTTGATGTGATGCAGCCGGCAATCTCGTTTTCCGACGACTCGCTGGTTCCCGCTGTTCGCGGCTTCCTGCACTCGCCCGAGAATCCCAATGGCGACGCTCTGATCCTGACGCACGGCGCGGGTTCGAATTGTTCCGTCCCTCTACTGGTGGCGCTCAGCGAAACCTTTGCCGCACATGGGTACGTCGTTCTCCGCTGCGATTTGCCCTTCCGCCAGGAGCGGCGAACCGGCCCGCCCTTTCCGGGCAATGCGGAACGCGATCGCGCGGGCCTCCGCAACGCGGTTGCAGTCTTGCGCAAAAGTGTCACGCGACGGATTTTTCTCGGCGGGCACTCCTACGGTGGACGCCAGGCGACGATACTCTGCGCCGCCGAACCAGAGCCGGTCGCCGGACTCCTCTTACTTTCGTACCCTTTGCATCCGCCGCGCAAGCCGGAACAACTCCGCATTCAGCATCTGCCCAACCTGAGAACTCCGAGCCTGTTCGTGCACGGAACGCGCGATCCCTTCGGAAGCGTGGACGAGATGACGAACGCTCTGCGGATAATCCCGGCCAAAACCGAGTTAATGACGGTGGAAGGCGCAGGTCACGACTTGGGATTCAAAGGGAAGGCGCAGGCGCGAGAACTCCCGGCAAGCATAGTTACCAAATTTGACGAGATGTTCGGCTAGACCGTGTAGCGCGGACACTCCTGTCCGCGTGCGTGCAACCAATTCAGGGCCCACGCGGACAAGAGTATCCGCGCTACACGAACTCTAATTCACCCAGCCTGATTTCGATCCGCCATTAGTTTTGTCGCTTTCGTCGGGAGGGATGTAGTTCCCGTGCTCGTCGAAGGTGACTTTGCGGTCGTGGTCTCTCATATAGACTTCGAATTTTCTCGCCGCCCGCCGCCGCTTCCAGCGATAGTAAGAGTTCCGCACGCCGAAATAACGCTCGGACGCCGCATAGCTGAAGCCGCGAGCAGGCATGAACTTCACCCACAGGAAGCCGAAGAGCAATCCGCCCAAGTGGGCGAAAACCGCGACTCCGCCTTGCGAGGGGTCGAACACCGCAATGATCGCAACCACCACCCAAATGCCCACCAGGTACTTAGCCTTGATCCTGAACGGCAGCGGAAACAGAAACATTTCTTGATCGGCGTAAAGAATCCCAAAGGCCATCAACAGCCCGAAAATGCCGCCCGATGCGCCCACCGTTCCGGTTCTCGGGTCCATCCCAAGAAAATGGCTGTAGGAAACGGCAATCGTGACCAGGGCGGCGCCCACGACGCAGAACGTGTAACACTCGATGAACCGTCGCGGTCCCCAGTCGCGCTCCAGGTAAGCGCCGATAAACCACAGCGTCAGCATGTTGAAGAACAAGTGCCCGAAGTTGGCATGCAGCAACGAGTACGTGAACAATTGCCACACTTCGCCATGCTTGACCACGTCAACCGGGATCAGCGCCAGCCACTCCTGCATGAGAGCAACAACGGCCGGGGCAAAGATCGACATCACTGCCTTAAACAGGTAGATCCCTGTGCAGGTCAGGATGATGCGCTTCACCCATCCTGAAAATGGGGGGAAGCTGAGCGAGATGGTTTGTCCGCGACTCATTTAAGGGCAGGTTTCAAATTTTTCAGGGTTTCAAGGTCTCAAAGACAAAACCGAATGCCGATCAGGTCTTAACTTTGAGACTTTGAACCCCTGACACTTTGAAACCTTGTCTCTCACCTTTCTGGCTCCGGTACAACCGGCAAGCTGTGATGTCCCGCTTGATCTATGGCCCGCACGCCGAATATCACATTATCCTTCGAAACCTTCAGGGTTGCACGTGTACCGCTACTGACGGTTTGGACATACTCCCAATCGGACGCGCTCGTCGAGCGCCAGACCACCTCGTAGGTGGCCGCTCCGGCCGAAGGGTCCCAGGTCAAAGTCGTGTCGTTATCGAGGTTCTTCGTCTGCATTTTTACGCTGGTTGGCGGCGCTGGAGCCGATGCCAGGGAGGCCAGGGCCGCCGCGTTCAGCCGCGTGACGAGCGCCATATAGTCGAAGTCCACAAACTTCGGCAAGTCTCCATATTCGATGCCGTCCTCGGTACGAACGTTCTGATGTTGATGGTTATAATCTTCACGAAACTCAGTGAACCGCACGGCGGCGAAGCCTTGCTGATTGAACGAGTAGTGGTCGCCTCCGCGCAAAAAGCGGTCCAGTCGGAAGATCAGAAGCGGCTTGACTCCGGCATCGTACGAGCGCCCGATGTCGGCGATGTAGCGGGCAAGCTCGCGCGAAGGTGAATCACTCTCTCCGCCGAGCATTCGAATTCGCTTGATTTCAGCCTCGCTCGCCGCCGCTGGCAATCCTTCGGAAAAGACGCGCACCACGCTCGTATCCTGCCGCGGATTGCGGTCGCCTCCCACAATGTCATTGTTCAAGACGGCTTCGATTTTCCACCCCTGCTGCTTGGCCATCTGGGCAAAGTGCTTGCTTCCGTTTAGACCTTGCTCTTCTCCCGCAACCGTCAGAAAAATAATCGTCGCTGGGAATTTGAGCTTGCCAGCAGCTTGGCTCAAAACGCGGGCGCACTCCAGACTCACCGCCGTGCCGCTGCCATCGTCATTCGCCCCCGGCGCAGAGTCGGTCCCATTAAAAGTATCGCTGTTTCGCGAGTCGTAATGGCCGGTAACCAGCACGATCTGATTCGCCTGCTGCGGAGCGCTTCCCCGCAGCACCGCATAAACATTGGTGATTTCCGTCGGTTTCGGGATGCGTTCGCCGGGCTGCTCGGTGAAAGTGTCGGTTTTTACCTCCAGGCAGCCGCCGCAGTCTTTGGAATAGCGTTCAAACTCCGCTTTGATCCACTCCCGGGCCGCACCAATTCCCTTGCCTGCTTTGATCGATTCCTCGTCCTGCGCGGAAATCGTGGACCGGTTTCCGAAACTGACCAGCTTTTCGATCGTCTGCCGGATGTGGTCCGCTGAAACTTGCCGGATCGCCTCAGCGATGTGCGTGTCGGTGTGCCGGTTGGATGCCAAGCGCGGCGCCGGTCCCTGGCTCCATTTCCTGCCCACGGCACAGAGGGCCGCTAGACACCAGGCCCAAGGCAACCATCACGGCTGCCACAAGGCTGGCGGAGAAGCAGCGAAAACTGACAAATTCTGTCATTGAAGAATTTTTCTGGTTAGCCACTTGACCTTTTCCTCACTAAGAAACTAAATATAACAGGGTACCCCGAACGTGGAGGAAAACATGGTGTACTGTCCTGAATGCGAGACGGATCTCGACATCGACGAAGATGAGGTCGATGAAGGCGCGGTCGTCTCCTGCCCGGAGTGCGGCACCGACTTCGAGGTGGTCACAGTGAATCCGGTAGAGCTGAAAGTAGTCGGCGAAGACGAGATCGACGAGGACGAGGACGAAGAAGACGCCGACGACGAAGAAGATGAGGACGAGGATTCCTGAAGAATTCCGCACATTTCCGGGTGTTCCGCCGCTTGGTCGCAATGGCTTCGCCGGTCGTGATCGTGGTGTCCTCTGCTTGCCCCAGCGAGCGCGCAAGTTAGCGCCCGCGAGAAGCCGAAGCCTTATGCCCTGATCTACGGAACGGTTTGGGACCCCGACGGGCACGCTCTTTACGGGGTCAAGGTGAAGATCCGGCGGGCCACTGACAAGGACAAGAAAGTCCGCTGGGAGCTTTATTCCAATCACACCGGCGAGTTCGCCCAGCGCTTGCCCGTCGGCAAGGCGGATTACATAGTCTGGGCGGACGTGAAGGACTACAAACTACCCTCCGGCAGGAAGTTGAAGCCTGGCCCCGAAGTAACCGTGCATATCGAGGATGACGAGCGTTCTGACATCGGTCTTCATTTAGACTGGGAATAGCCGCTGTCTGGGGAAAAATCGGCGCCAATGGAATACTCATGAAGAATACGGTCATCGCTGGTGCGGAGTTCTGCTGGCTTTATTGTTGGCGTCAGTTTTCTTGACATCGCTCTTCTCAACGTCGGTCCTGGCTGCCCCAGCGCAGTTATTTGGCCGCGATACGAAGAAAGACAAAACCCGCCTGCTGACGGGCAAAGTGCTCGACGGCGGTGACAATCCTTTGCCGAACGCGGTCGTGTATCTGACCAACACTCAAACCCGCGCGGTGAAAACCTATATCGTGGGTCCGGACGGCGCCTACCGTTTCCCGGCCCTCCAGCCCACCATCGATTACGAAGTGTATGCGCAGTACAACAACCACAAGAGCGGAACCAAGACCGTCAGCCAATTTGATGATCGTCCACAGGTTTACATCAGTTTGAAAGTCGAAACCAAGTAAGCCCTTCGCTTCCACGCGCATTCAAAGAGTCGAGCGTCCCCTAAGAAAAAAGGCCACCGCTGGCGGTGGCCTTAAATTCCATGATGTGCATGCGCGGAGCTAGTTGCTGTCCCCGCCGGCACGTTTCCACGAGATCAAGTCGCCGATCGTGGTGCTGGTTGAGGATGACGAAGACGACGGGTGCTTGTAGGATTCGACTTCCTGGCGCGACGCTTCTTCACCGACCGCCTTGATGCTCAGGCCGACTTTTTTCTCTTCCTGATTCATCTTGATGATCTTGAACTCGAACTCGCCGCCGGGTTCCAGATGCATGGGTTGTCCGTTCGCGTCGACGGCTTCTGAGTTGTGACACAGACCTTCGATGCCTTCGGCAATCTCGACAAACGCGCCGAAGTTCGCCACGCGAAGAACCTTGCCATGCACGATGTCGCCGATGCGGTGTTGCGCGAAGAACGAATCCCAAACGTCGGGCTGCATCTGCTTCACGCCCAGCGAAAGGCGGCGCTTGTCCGGTTCAATAGCCAGGATAACGGCCTTGACCTTGTCGCCCTTCTTCAACACCTCGGAAGGATGCTTCACGCGCGTGGTCCAGCTCAGGTTGCTGACGTGCACCAGGCCGTCGATTCCGTCCTCGATTTCGATAAAAGCGCCAAACTCGGTCAGATTGCGCACCCGGCCCTCGACCGTTGCCCCCACTGGATACTTGTCATGCAGCGTATCCCAGGGGTTGGACGCGAGTTGCCGCATGCCCAGCGAAATCCGGCGCTCGGTCGGGTTCACGCTCAGAACTACGCAGTCCACTTCGTCGTTTACATTGACCAGCTTTGACGGATGCTTCATCCGCTTCGACCACGTCATTTCGCTGACGTGGACCAGGCCTTCAATGCCCTGCTCCAGTTCGACGAACGCTCCGTAATCGGTGACGCTGATCACGCGTCCGTGGACGTGCGCACCCACGGGGTAGCGGTGCTCCGCATCCAGCCAAGGATCGGGCGTGAGTTGCTTGAAGCCCAGCGAGACGCGCTGCTTGTCTTTGTCGTACTTCAGCACCTTCACCTGAATCTGGTCGCCGACGTTGACCAGATCGCGCGGATGGGTCAGGCGTCCCCACGACATGTCGGTGATGTGCAGCAGGCCGTCGATTCCGCCCATATCCACAAACGCACCGTACTCGGTCAGGTTCTTGACGATCCCGGTGAGGATGCTTCCTTCCTCCAGGTGTTCGAGCGTCTTGCCGCGCTTCTCGTTCTGCTCCTCTTCCAGAAGCTGCTTCCGCGAGACAACGATGTTGCCACGCTTCTTGTTGAGCTTGATGATGGCAACTTCTATCGTCTGGCCCTTCATGCCATCCAGATTCCGGATCGGACGCAGGTCCACTTGCGAGCCCGGCAGAAAGGCATGCGCGCCGTGAATATCGATGGTCAGCCCACCCTTGATGCGTTCCACGACGACGCCTTTAATCGGCTTCTTTTCGTTGTAAGCGCGCTCAATCTCGTCCCACGACCGCAGCCGCTGTGCCTTCAAGTGCGAGAGGTTGATGTAGCCCTCTTCGGTTTCGCCTTTGTCCCGCATCACGTCGATCTCGTCGCCGGGCTGGAACTTTGGCTTGCCCTCGTGATCGAGAATTTCCGTAATCGGCGCCATGCCTTCGGATTTCGCCCCGATGTCGACGACCACGTGGGTCGCGGTCAGCTTGACCACGGTGCCCTTAATTACATGATCCTCGCCAACCGCTTCCTCGGTTTCGAGTCTCGAAGCTCTGGAGCGCGGCGGCGAAGTCATCGCTGGCGGCCGCGGCATTCTCGTGAGCGGAAGTTTCAGAAGCAATGCTTTCAGGAGCGTCCTTTTCAGGAGCGGCAGGGGCGGAAGCCAATGGTTCCGCAGAAGAGGGTTGTGCTTGCTCGGGAGCGTCTATTACGGCCGAGCCGCCGGTGTGAGTGTCGTGGGCAGATGTCATGGTTTCAAGACTGGATTCAGGATTATGGACGGTGGTGTCGTCGAACAAGTTCATAGCCTCTGTGTCGGCGCGCGTTCGTGCGCGACATGCGGGACGTGGCGTAGCGGACTGCTGGCGTGGTCTTTAGGTTACGTTGAGGCCGACCTGGCGGACGACCTAGGACAATTCCAGCTGGTTCGAAATCACGTCCAACAAGGACCCTTTGACTATAGCAACCGCTTTGGAACAGTGTCAAACGCGAAACGGGCCGTCGGATACCACGAATTATCCCGCTCCATGTCGCCCCTATAGATTTTCACCGCCGAGTCGCAGAGTACGCCGAGACGAGCCATGGGCTTAACCACACAAGGATCCCAGAGGACACTAGCTAAACCTGAGAGTATCGATTAAAAGCCCCAGAAAGACTTTCTCGGCGACACTCGGCGTCTCGGCGGTGAAGATCTACCGGGTGTACTGGTTCCGCTTCTTGTCCTCGTGCCGCTCGATGCCCAACTGGATCAGCCGATCGATCAACTCGGGATACGGCACTCCCGTTGCCGCCCACAGCTTCGGATACATGCTGATCGCGGTGAAGCCGGGCATGGTGTTGATTTCGTTGACGAAAATCCTGCGGGATTTGGGGTCCATCAGAAAATCGACACGCGCCAGGCCCGTGCAATCGACCGCTTGAAACGCCGCGACCGCCAGCCTCTGCACCGTTTTCATTTCCGCTTTCGTGATCTTCGCCGGGATCACCAGTTCGGAGCCTTCCGCCAGATACTTCGCGTCGTAGTCGTAGAACTCCTTGCAGGGAACGATTTCTCCTGCAACCGACGCTTTGGGGTCGTCGTTGCCGAGCACCGCACACTCGAGCTCTCGTGCCTTGTGTTTTTTTCCGCCCACGCCTTCTTCAATCACGATCTTGCGATCGAACTTGGCCGCTTCCGCGATGGCCGGGCCGAGTTCCTTCGCATGGTGCGCCTTCGTGATTCCCACCGACGACCCGAGGTTCGCCGGCTTCACGAAAACGGGATATTTCAGCTTGCTTTCCACCATCTTCTGCACTTTTTTCGGCTCACCCTCGAATTGGCTGCGCAACACCGTCACGTGTTTTACGATGGGCAATCCGGCCGCCCGGAACAACGACTTCATGATGTCTTTGTCCATGCCGGCGGAGGAACCAAGCACGCCGGCGCCGACGTAGGCGATGTCGGCCAGTTCGAGCAGACCTTGAATCGTCCCATCTTCGCCGAAAGTGCCGTGGAGCACGGGGAAGATTACATCCACGTTGATGGCGCGGTCCGCGGCGCGCCGTAGATTCGCGTCGGTTTGAAAGGGCGACATTCCGCTTTCGCGATGCGCGGGTTCCGGAGGAACGACCACCGATTCGCCTCGAGCCAGCACCGCCGCCCCCGGAGTCGCCTCCGGATCGCCCGCCCGAAGATGTGTCTGTGTGGCGCGGGCGCCCTCGCCCGCGTTCCCCTTCAACAAGCGTTCGGCGTGCTCCGCCATGAGCCAGCGCCCGTCTTTTGTGATTCCGATGGGAACCACTTCGTATTTTGTTTTATCGATTGCCTCCAGAATGGACGCCGCCGACAACAACGACACTTCATGCTCGCCGCTGCGTCCGCCAAAGAGGATACCAACCCGAAGTCTTGCCATGCCCTTTCAGTCTGGCGCTCGGCGTGTTTCCCGTCAATCCCAGCTTTGGTTCGGGTGTAGAAGCGGGGCTAACGCCCCGCGCGGACGGGCCCCTTCGGCTCCGCTCAGGGCAGGCTCCGCCCCGCCCCCACACTATTCCCGGGCTCGCAACGCCATCGACGTATCCACAGGCGGTCGCGACGAATCGTTCAGTTGATACTCGATGTGCTTCTGGATGCGCTCCCATTCCGAGCGCAGCGCCATCTCCTTGATGGCAAACTTGGATTCGTGGCGAGCGTCATCCACGCGGACCGCCAATTCTTGGTTCTGGAAACGGAAATCGATGACTTCCGCCAGCGGCACCAGTTGATTGGATGATTTGCCCACGATGAGAAACACGACCTTATCGGCCACCAGTGTGTATTCCGGGCAAGTTTCCTTCGCCGGGGCTTGCGGGGGGCCGAACTGGTTCATGAAGCCCCGGTGCATGAGCGCGCAGTCGCCCATGCGCATGCGAATCACGGTTCCGTGTTGATAGATACCCAGCGGCGCGGCCCAAGCCGCCGAAACGCTGCTCCATACCAAAACCAATAGCAATAAGGATTTCATGAATCTCCTGTTAGCGAACGCTGGGTTCGTAGTAGTAGTAGCCGTTTCGGCTGTGGAATGTGAGGTTGAGGTTGTGGGTTGGCATCAGGCAAAGAGAATGAAATCCAGCTTGGTGGCTGGGTAGATCGTAGGTCACCACGTAGGAGGCGCGCAGATCCTCGAGCGCAGCGTTCAGTACTGTAACGGCGTCATCCTTCGGGGAGAAACGCAGGGAAAAATAGCGCCCACCCGTAGCCTGCGAAACTTGCCGCAGGAACCTGCTGCCCGCCGTTTGGTTCGACGACTGGTTCGACGGCTGGTTCCCGGAAGTCCCGATATCCACCGAGTAGATCAGGACGCCCTCGTCCAGCACCGCATCCAGCGCCTCGCGTGCGGAATGCAGGCTGATGGTGTCGTTGCCGTCCGAGAACAGAATCAGCACCGGACGGGCTCCGGCGCGGCGATGATGCGAAATGAAATCGGCCCCGAAGATCAACGCGTCGAACAGCGGTGTAGTACCGCCGCTCTTCACCGCCAAAAGCCTGTTTACCGAGTCGGCGGCATGGCAACCGCTCGAGCAGAGGATGGCGGGATGTAGGCTGCCTGCCCCTCCTCCAAACGCTCCCCCAAAAGACAGAACGGCGATGTTGTCATCGGGGATCGACTGTTCCCGGGCAACCAGTTGCAGCACAGTGTTCATGGCAACACGCAAGTGCGGCGCCACCGATTCGCTCAGGTCGACTAACGCCACCACGTCGAGCGAGGTTTCATCCGCAGGGGTGAAGCTCCGGAAATTGCGGATCACAAGCTCGCTGTCGACCACCGCAAAATCCGACTTCGTCAGCAGCGTGACCGTATGATTGTTTTCGTCGGTGGCGAAGAATGTAACCCGGACTTGAGAAACGATGCTACGGTACGTAGGCAGGCTTGAGGGATCGTTCGTGTCTTCCGCAGCCGAAGCGTACGTCAAGACAATAAGAGCCAGGAGTGCCGACCGAATGTGCCAATGGGTCAACATTGTGTCCGTTAGTTCCATCGGCGAACGGCGGGACACTCCCCAATTACCGTAGTTACTCTCGGAGGTGACCAGAAGGTGCCGGTCTTCCAGGGCGGAAATTCGCCAAGCCTTCGGGAAGGCCACGGCTCCTCCTGCGGCCTTCAATTTTCCTAACTCTTTCCGGCCATTTTCACTACAATACTCAGGCTGGCCGGGTGTGCCTCGTAAAGGTTCGAGGCGCGTTCAAGCTGAGCTTCGGAAAAAGAAAACACGCTCAACGTGTTTCAGAATCTGGCAAAGGCGGAACAGTATGAAAAGAGATATGGCTGTGGTTTCGACGTCACTCCTGTTGCTTGCGTTTACGGCGGCCGCCTGGGCGCAGGCCGCTCCCACGCCCCGCAAGAAACGAATTGCGGTCATGGATTTTGATTACGCCACGGTTCACGCCGGTGTTTCTCAGATTTTCGGTCAGGATATCGACATCGGCAAAGGCGTCGCCGATCTGCTGGTGACCAACCTGGTCAAGGATGGCTCCTATTCGATCATCGAGCGCAAGGCGTTGGACAAGATCCTCACCGAGCAGAACTTCTCCAACAGCGATCGCGCCAATCCCGCCTCGGCGGCAAAGATCGGCAAGCTGCTCGGGGTGGACGCGATCCTGGTCGGCAGCATCACGCAGTTTGGCAATGAGACGAAGAACCTGGGACTCGGCGGCGCGGGCGGGAACTGGGGCGGCCACGGTTTGGGCGGCTTCGGCCACAAGAATTCAAAAGCCATTGTTGGTCTGAGTGCGCGCCTGGTGGACATCGACACCGGCGAAATCCTGGCGGTCGCCGAGGGCAAAGGGGAATCGTCGCGCAGCAGTACGTCCATGCTTGGCGGTGGAGGCAATTGGCACGGCGGGGGTGGCGGGGCAGTGGACTTCGGCAGCAGCGACTTCCAGAGCACCATCATCGGCGAAGCCACCAAGTTGGCGACCGACAAGCTGACCGTGGATGTCGTTGCCGGCAAAGATAAACTGCAGACGCGGACCATCGTCGTGCAAGGGTTGGTGGCGGCGGTGGATGGCGGCCAGGTGATCCTGAACGTCGGCGCCAAAGCCGGAGTGAAAGTGGGCGACGAACTCAGTGTGGAGCGCGTGACCAAGGAAATCAAGGACCCCGCGACCGGACAGGTATTGCGCCGGTTGAGCAACCAGATCGGCGTGGTCAAGGTAAGCGACGTGGATGATGTGTCTTCCGTGTGTACGGTGGTTTCGGGCTCGGGATTCAAGACCGGAGACGCGGTGAAGACGAAAACGCAGTAGATACGGTGACTCTCATAAGATTGTCATCCTGAGCGAAGCGAAGGACCTGCTGTCCTGCAAACCGACAAGAGAGCAGGTCCTTCGCTTCGCTCAGGATGACAAATTTATAGGTCTTTAAAAGCTCTCACAATATCTTCTTCCCAAACGCCGAGAGTGCCAGCTCGACGGCCAAGTCGGCGGTCTGATTGTGCTCGTCGATGACGGGGTTCACTTCCACGATTTCGAAGCTCAGCATGCGTCCATGGTCGGAAATGATTTCCATGGCGAGGTGCGCTTCGCGATACGTGGCGCCGCCCCAGACCGGAGTGCCGACGCCGGGCGCGTCTTCGGGATCGATCCAGTCCATGTCGAGCGAGACGTGATAGCCGGCGGTGCCGCGTCCAGCCATGCGAAGCGCTTCTTCCATGACGGCGCGCATGCCCCGTTCGTCAATGTCGCGCATGGTGAAGACTTCGACTCCGGATTGGCGGATGTGTTCCTTTTCAAAGTTGTCCACGTCGCGGATACCCACGAGCACGCAATTCTCCGGCTGCACCTTGGGAGAGAAGTCATAGATCTTGCCAAGTTCGAGTGGAGGCAAGCCCATGAGCGCGGCGAGCGGCATGCCGTGCACGTTGCCGCTGGGAGAAGAGTCGGGCGTATTCATGTCGGTGTGCGCGTCGATCCAGAGCAGTCCGATTTTCTGGTTCTTGCGGCGGTAGAACTCGGCGACGCCTGACACGGTACCCACCGCGACGGAGTGATCGCCGCCAAGCACCAGAGGAATCTTGCCGACTTCGAGCGTCTTCAACACCAGGTCAGCGCTCTTGGTGCAGGTGGCGGTGATTTCCTTGAGGTATTTGGCGTGGGCGGCGCCTTCTTTTCTCTGTTCGGGGATGGCGACGGCGATGTTGCCGGCGTCTTCGACAATGTGCCCGATAGCCTGAAGGCGCGCGTCGAGCCCGGCAACGCGGACGGCGGAAGGACCCATGTCAACGCCACGGCGGGATTGGCCAAGGTCAAGAGGAACGCCAATCACGCGGATCTGGCGCGGGGTAATCTTGCTGTACGTCGTGCTTCGTTGAGGCATACGTTCCCTATTTAACCGCAGAGATCGCGGAGTGCGCAGAGGAAGGAAAGTTATTCACTAGTCTGCGAATTCCGTGCTTTAGCATTGTGCAGTGGTAGTTGAGGAGCAATCCTACTCGGCAATCGGCTAGCTTCAAGTAAGAAAGCAGTTGAGCTTCGTGGACTGAGTTCAGTTTTTCGACGGCCTCGATTTCGACGATCACGCAGTCAGCTACCACTAAGTCCAATCTGTACCCACAATCGAGTTTCACGCTCTTGTATGTGATCGGAAGTGGCTTTTGTTGCTCGACGCGGAGGCCGCGCTCGCGAAGTACGAAGACCAGGCAAGCTTCGTAGGCCGATTCCAGCAAGCCCGGGCCGAGCTTCCGATGAACCTCCATCGCAGCACCGATGATTTGCTCGGTGATCGCGTTTAGCTCGTCTGCTTGAATCAATGTGGCACTCATGCAATGGCTTTCTCTGCGAACTCAGCGATCTCTGCGGTTCAATGGCTACGGGTACAAACGATGCAGCATGCGCGGGAAAGGAATCGTCTCGCGCACGTGCTCCAAGCCGCAGATCCAGGCTACGGCGCGCTCGATGCCCATGCCGAACCCGGAGTGCGGGACGCTGCCGTACTTGCGGAGATCAAGATACCATTTGAATGCTTCTTCGGGGAGGTTGTGTTCCTTGATGCGCTGCACGAGGAGATCGTAAGAAGCCGTACGCTGCGATCCACCGATGATTTCGCCGTAGCCTTCGGGGGCTAACACATCGACGCACAGAGCGAGTTCGGGGCGCTGTGGGTCCGGCTCCATGTAAAACGCTTTCACACTGGCCGGGTAGCGATGGACCATGACGGGCCGGTCGTAGAGCGATGAAAGATAGGTTTCATCGGGCGACCCGAGATCTCCGCCCCACTCGAATTGATTTTCGAGCACGCCCTGCGAGTAGCCCTCCTGTAATTTGCTGACGGCTTCGTCGTAGGTGATGCGCGGGAAGGGCGCCTCGATTTTCTCGAGCTTCGCCAGATCGCGGCCGATGGTTGCGAGGTCGGGGCGGCGGCGCTCCAGGCACCGCTTGACCAAGAACGTAAGCAAGCCCTCGGCGAGTTCCATCAGGTCATCGAGCGTGGCGTAGGCGACTTCGGGTTCGACCATCCAAAATTCGGTGAGGTGGCGGCGGGTCTTCGATTTTTCAGCGCGGAAGGTTGGACCGAACGAATAGACCTTGCCCAGCGCCATGGCCGTGGCTTCGATGTAAAGCTGGCCGGACTGTGTAAGGTAGGCCTGCTCTTCGAAGTAGTCGACAGGAAAGAGTGTGGAGGTTCCTTCGCAAGCGGCAGGCGTGAGGATGGGCGGGTCGGTGAGCGTGAACCCATTGCTGTCAAAAAAATCGCGAGCGGCACGAATGATTTCGGCGCGCACACGCAGGATGGCGGCCTGCCGCTGCGAGCGCAGCCAAAGATGGCGGTGCTCCATTAAGAAGTCGACGCCGTGCTCCTTGGGAGTAATTGGGTAAGGATCGGCTTCCGGCACGCGCTGGAGGACTTGGACGTTCGAGACGTCGAGTTCATAACCGCCAGGGGCGCGCTTATCGGCGCGGACCTTACCTTCGACGATGACGCTGGATTCCTGAGTAAGGCCTTTGATGGCGTCGAAGACTTCGGGCGGAACAGCGTTCTTCGGGACAACTCCCTGAATGACGCCGGAGCCATCGCGAAATTGGGGAAAAAGCAGCTTGCCGCTCTCGCGAAGATTGTAGAGCCATCCGCGAATGGTGACGGACTGGCCTTCGTGCTTGCCGATTTCTGCGATCGTGCTGATGGGCGAGGGCATAAAATTTCGGTGCGTACACCACGCAACTTGCGGAAGTTCAAAAGTGAGAAGTCAAATTGCAGAAGTAAGGCCGATGCGGTTAGCTGCTGGGGATTAACTTCTGCAATCTGACTTCTGACCTTTGACTTGCTCTTACGAGTCTTCCAGCTTTTGGAAGGTCACGTTCAACTCTTCACTGGGGTTTTTCTTTTCATCACCGTCAATTTCCAGCAACAGGGGCGGCTTTTGTGGTGCGGTGCGCAGCAATTCCATGGTCTGCTTCCAGTCGATCGATCCGCTGCCGGGCCAGAGGTGCGAGTCTTTGTCCTTGTTATTGTCGTGCACGTGGGTCGACCAGATGTGATTCTTCAGAATGGCGAATCCCTCGGGAATTCCTTCCATCATGTGCGAGTGCCCGCAATCGAAGCAGACGCCGATGTCGTCGAAATGCATGGTCTTGATGAATTCGACGAGACGTTCAGGCGTAGACATTTCGTTGGGAATATTTTCCACCAGCACCCTGACGCCAAGCGGCTTAGCGAAGGCCCGCAGGTGTTCGACCGAAGTCATGGCGGCTTCGAACTTCTTTTTGTCGAAGGCGTCGTTAGGATTGCCGATGTGTTGCACCAGAAACCGGAACGGGATATGCTCGGCGATTTCCAGGGCGCGTTTGATCTCGTCCATGGCGTCGATGCGGTGGGCCCGGTCGGTGGACGCGATGTCGACGGGCGGCGCTCCGGTGCGTCCCCACTCGTAGTCGGAGTACAACGGCGCGTGCACGGAGTTGAGTGGAATGCCGGTGGAGCGGAACCAGTCGGCAATTTCGCGGACATGCTGCTTGCGATTGGCGTAGTCAAAGTGCTGGCGGGCGGCAAAGATTTCGATCGACTGGGCTCCTGCCTTGACGAGCTCGTCGAGCAAGCCCGGATGGAGCCGTTCCTTTACATAAACGTATGTCGATACCGCCCTCAGCATCAGTAACCCACCGCCTTCCCGTTGTTGCGTCCGTCGCTGGCGCCAAGGCGCTCGCCGGTTTTGGGGTCAATCATGATGCACTCGCCGTCTCCCCAGAAATGCTCGACCTTCAGCTTGTGTCCCTTGGAGCGCAGTACATTCATTGTATCGGGAGAGAGCCGGTCCTCGACGAGAATTCCGTCAGGGAGCCACTGATGATGAAACCTCGGCGCGTTGACCGCCTCGGCGATATCCAGCGAGAAATCCACCACCCCGATGAGGATGTTAGCGACGGTAGTGATGATGGTGGGGCCGCCCGGCGAGCCAAGAACCAGGAAGAGCTTGCCGTCTTTGAGCACGATGGTCGGGGTCATGGCGGAGAGCGGGCGCTTGCCCGGACCGATGGCGTTGGCGGGGCCCTGGATGAGTCCGTAGGCGTTGGGGACGCCTTGTTTGGCGGCGAAGTCGTCCATCTCGTCGTTGAGCAGGAAGCCTAGCCCTTCGGCGGTGACGCGCGAGCCGAAGGAGTCGTTGAGCGTGGTGGTCACGGAAACCGCGTTGCCTTCGGCATCGACTATGGAATAGTGCGTGGTGTTTTCAGGTTCACGAATGGCTAAGGCGCGAGATTGGGCTACGCGCTCCAGTTCGCTGAAGATCGGCGGGCGTTTCAGGTCCTTGCTCACGCTGGCGTGGTTAGGGTCGATGGAGTCGCGCCAGGCGGCGGCGTACTTGTTGTCGATGAGCTGCGCGACGGGCACTTTGGAGAAGTCGGGATCGCCCAGGAAGTCGGTGCGATCGTAGAAGGCGCGGCGGAATGCCTCGGCTTCAAGGTGGATGGTGTCGCCGGAGCGGTTGCCGAGTTTCGCGAGGTCGAAGCCTTCAAGGATGTTGAGAATTTCGACCAGCGCCACTCCCCCGGAAGATGGTGGCGGAGCGCTGATGATTTCGTAGCCGCGATAGGAGCCGCGAATGGGCTCGCGCTCCTTGACTTCGTAGGCGGCAAGGTCGGCGGCGGTAACCAGGCCTCCGCCTTTGTGGATGGCCGCGGCCAGTTCGCGGGCCATAGCGCCGTGGTAGAAGTCGTCTGGATTCTTGGCGATGCGTTCCAGCGTGTGGGCGAGGTCAGGCTGCTGGAATAGTTCGCCGGCCTGATAGTAGTTCCCGTCGCGCTGGAAAATGCGTTTGGATTCGGGAAACTGGGCGAGGTACTCATCTTTCAGATCTTGCGTATCTTCATAGGCCAGCGGGAAGCCATCGCGGGCGAGTTTGATGGCGGGAGCGATTACTTTTTCCAGCGACAGCTTGCCGTATTTCTTTTCCGCGTAAACCAGGCCGGCCACCGAGCCGGGGACGCCTACGGACTTGTATCCGACAACACTGGAGTCTTTACTCGATTCTGGGAGCACGTTCCCCTGGGCGTCGAGGTACATGTTTTCTGTAGCGGCAGCCGGCGCTTTTTCGCGGAAGTCAATGAAATGAGTCTCCCCGGCGGCATTGCGGAGAAGCAGGAACCCGCCTCCGCCGAGATTTCCGGCTTGGGGATGGACGACGGCGAGCGCGAAGCCGGTGGCGACGGCGGCATCGACGGCATTGCCCCCGGAGCGGAGCATCTCGATGCCAGCGCGCGAGGCCAACTCGTGGACGCTGGTGACAATGGCGTGCGGAGCGTGCGTAGGCCGCAGAGGCGAGGCCGCAGCCGTCGAGGCGAGCAAAGCACACAGGCTGCAGAGGATCAGAAAGCGACGTTGAATGCGCATGGATTGGGTGCGCCTACGAGGCTAGCCCAGGGGGTTGCGGGGAGTCAAACGGGTTCACCGCCGAGACGCGGAGAACGCCGAGGAAATCAAAAGGGGGGCCCCTGTGTTCCTCTGTGCTCCCTGTGGTTAAGGCTTAGGACCTTTTTGCTGCGTTTGCGCAGCGCCTTCTTGCGCGTGGCTTTCTTCTTTGGCGCTTTTGCCGCGACCAGCTCATATGACTGGCGGATGAGGTCTTCGAGTTCGTGAGAGGGCACAACGTTGGAGTGTTCCAGAAAAATCCATTTATAGCGGCCGACGTACGGGGCTTGGGAGATGCCTTCGATTTCCAGGAGTTCGTGGAATTGTTCCGGCGCGGATTTAAGAGTGATAGGAGTGAGTTTGCCTTGGGAGAGATCGACGATAGCGAAGATCTTGCCGCGCACTTTGAAGCAGAGGTTTTCGCCCCACTGAAGCTTCTCGGCGGTGTCGGGGGGAGAGAGAGACAGAGTTTCCGGATCCAGTCGACTCGGCCATGTGTGAAATAATAGTTGTTTAGCACGAATAAATTGTCCTTTACGAATCAATTACTTTTCCTATGCGGCTTCTTTTAGCACGCATCCTGCTGTTTACGTCCTGGCCTTTCCTCGTTGCGCAGAACCACACTATCGCTGCAGATCGCGTCGTCGTCTACAAGGGAGCGCGCAAGCTCGTGCTTTTGTCACAAGGGAAGGAACTGCGGTCGTACAAGGTTGCTTTGGGCGGCGAACCCGTCGGGCCGAAGACTCGGCAGGGCGACCATCGAACTCCCGAGGGCCTTTACGTGCTCGATTCGCGAAACCCTAACAGCCATTACTACAAGGCCTTCCACATCTCCTATCCAAACGCGCAAGACATCGCAGCCGCCAGGAAGTTGGGCGTCAGTCCCGGAGGCGACATTATGTTGCATGGACTTCGGAAGGAGTATGTATGGCTGGGGAAGGCCCACACTTTGCGTGATTGGACAAACGGATGCGTCGCGGTCACGGATGAAGAGATGGATGAAATCTGGGAACTGGTTCGGGTCGGCACTCCCATCGAAATCAAACCCTGAACCAGACGGCCGACGCAATTAGCCCGCTGAGCGTAGCTCCTGACGCTTCACCGAACCGGCAAGTGCACGCGGGCAAGAGTGCCCGCGCCACACAAGCTACACCTGGTCCCTGGCCTCCCCCAGCACCACCGAAACCTCCAACTGCTTCTTCCCCCGGAAGATGGTCACTTTCACAGTGTCTCCAGCGCGGTGCTTGTTCATGATCTGGGCGAGGGTCTGCTGGCTTTCGATTTTTTCTCCGTCGATGGCGACGATCTGATCTCCACCGATCATGATGGGAATGTTGCCGAGGTAGGCGCGTTCGCTTCCGCCGCGCAATCCGGCGCGGTCGGCGGAGCCTCCGGGAACCGCCTGCACGATGAGCAGCCCGTAGTCGGCGGCAAGGCCAAGCTCGCTGGCGATTTCGTTATCGATGGGGATCGTGCGAACGCCGAGCGCGGGGCGGCGCACGCGTCCGAGCGTGACCAGATCGTTCAGCACCGCCTTGGCGGTGTTGATCGGGATGGCGAAGCCGATGCCGGCGCTTTGTCCCACGCTGGAGGCGATCATCGTATTGATGCCGATGACTTCACCGTGCCAGTTGAGCAGCGGGCCTCCGGAGTTGCCCGGGTTGATGGCGGCGTCGGTCTGGATCGCTTCTTCGATGACCATGCCGTCGGGTTCCGACACCTGGCGGATCGAACTGACGATGCCGCGGGTAAGCGTGCCGGCGAGGCCGAAGGGATTGCCGATCGCATAAACCTTCTGCCCGACTTGCAGATTGGTCGAGTCGCCGAGCGTCATCGGTTGCAAATCGGGTGCTTTGATCTGCACGATCGCCAAATCATGGGACTTGTCGGTACCGACGATGGTGGCCTTATATTTCTTGCGGTTGTGGAGCGTCACTTCAACTTGGCGGGCATCGGCAATGACGTGATAGTTGGTGAGGATGTGTCCTTCTTTGTCGATGACAAATCCCGACCCCTGGCCCTCCTGCGGCACCAGGCCATAGAAAAAGTCGAAGGTCATGACGCGCGAGGTGATGTTGACGACGGCTCCAATGTTTTTGCGGTAGACGTTGATATTGTTCTGCTCTTCGGCATCGAACGTTTCGCTGCCGGCGGCCTCGGTGATTTCAACGTGCTGCGGATGGCCGATCCAGTTGGCGGGGTGGAGACGCCCGTTGCGATAGGTGGTGAAGTAAAAGAAGGCGGACGCCAGAACAATCGCGAAAACCAGTGAACGCAAGAATCTCATCGTGGTTAATCCTCAAAAGTCTACAGCTTGAATTTTAGCGAAAAAGTGGCCTTTACCGCAGAGAACGCCGACAACGCGGAGAAAATCTTGAACCACAGGGGGGCACAGAGGAACACAGGGCAAAGAATTTACAAGAAAATCTCTGCGTACTCTGCGTTCTCTGCGGTTCATGGCTTTGACCTGCCCCAGCCCCCGCCGCCAGGGGATTCTATGCGCACTCTTTCTCCGGAACGCAGGCGAACGCTGGTCTTGCCGGGGATTTCTTCCTCAGAACTATCACGCCGGATGATCAAGGTACGTCCCGGAGCGCCGTCGGCTCCTCCCGCCAGTCCGTAGGGTCCGCGGGAACGCCGGTCGGCGAGCAGCGTGACCTGAGCGTCGGTTAAGACTTCGATTTCGCGAACGATTCCGTCGCCCCCGGTGTGGAGTCCCGCCCCTCCACTGTTGGGGCGAAAAGAATACTGCCGCAGGCGGATCGGGTAGGCGTATTCGAGGGCCTCGGCGGGGGTGTTGAGGGAGTTGGTCATGTGGGTGTGAACACCGGAGACTCCGTCTTTACTGCAGCGCGCCCCCATACCGCCGGCGATGGTCTCGTAATAAGCGAAGGGTTCGCCGGAGCGGGGATCGATGCCGCCGATGGTGAGGTTGTTCATGGTGCCAGCGGCGGCGGCGGGGATGCGATCAGGAATCGCCTGCGCCAGCGCCCTCAGAAGCACGTCGACAATCCGCTGGGACGTTTCTACGTTGCCGCCGGCGACGGCAGCCGGAGGCCTGGCGTTGACCACGGTTCCCGCTGGAGCGATGACGCGGATCGGTCGCATCAGGCCGGAGGTGGCAGGCACATCCTCGCGGAGCAGGCAGCGGAAGACATAGAAGCACGCGGAGTACGCGATGGCCTCAACGGCATTGATCGCGCCCTGCACTTGCGGGTCGCTGCCCGTGAAGTCGATGGTGACCTGGGCGGGGGACTTTCGACTCGATGAAGCCTTGACGTGGATGGTCACGGCAATGCGTACCGGTTTGTCTTCGACGCCATCGTCATCCAGAAAGTCCTCGGCCTGATAGTGGCCGGGCAGGATGGTGCGCAGAAAGGCACACATCATTTCTTCGGAATAGGCGAGCAGATCGGCGGCGGCTCGCTTAGCGCGAGCGATTCCGTAGCGGTCGCAGATTTCGCGGAGGCGCTGGGCTCCGGTCTGGCAGGCGGCGATTTGAGCGCCGAGGTCGCCTTCGCGTTCTTCAGGCGTGCGGACGTTGTTGAGGAGAAGCGCCAACACGTCGGCGACAAGTTTTCCACCCCGCATGATTTTGACCGGCGGGATGCGAAAACCTTCCTGGTAGATTTCGCGACAGGGGCCCATCGAGCCGGGGTAAGTTCCACCAACATCGGCGTGGTGAGCGCGAGAAGCGACATAGAAGTCGGGTGTCGTGTAGGGCGGGCGCCCTCGCCCGCCGCTCTTGGTTTGCCGGAGGTACACCGGCATCACCAGCGTGATATCGGGAAGGTGGGTGCCTCCGCGGAACGGATCGTTGAGCATGACGACGTCGCCCGGTTCGAGCTCACATTGCCCCACCGCCGCCGCAACCGACATGGGCATGGAGCCCAGGTGCACCGGCATGTGATCGCCCATGGCGACGACTTGTCCTTCGGAATCGAAGACGGCGCAGGAGTAGTCGCGGCGCTCTTTGATATTGGGGGAGAACGAAGTGCGGCGCAGTGCGGCTCCCATTTCCTCGGCGATGGAGTGGTAGAGGTTCTTGAAGACCTCGAGTTCGATCGGATCACGCATGTGCGTGACGAGTGTACGCCAACTCGGCATGGTTGTGGACTATACTGGCCCCGTTTCTCGGAGTTAGGAAATTGCCAAATCGGAAGTGATTGATGCGATCTCTCTCAGTGTTGGTTGCGATGCTGGCCATGCTCTCGGCCAGCTTAGCCAAGGATGAATTGCAGGTTGGGGATTTAGTCAAGCACCATCTGAATTCCATTGGGACCGACCAGGCTCGGGCAGCAGTAAAGACGCGCGTGGCGGAAGGGACTGTGCAGTTTCATATCCTCAGCGGCGGAAGCGGTAATGAGGACGGAAAGCAAGTCTTTGTTTCGGAAGGTAACAAACTGGTCACGCTGCTGAAACTGCCGAATCCCAGTTATCATGGTGAGCGATTTGTCAGCGATGGGGAAAAAACGACGATTGGCTACGTCACGCCCGGCAACTATTCCAACTTCGGCGAATTCGTCCACGTCCACGATGAAATTTTTACTGAGGGCTTGTGGGGCGGCGTTCTTTCCACGGGATGGGTCTTGGCCAACCTCGAAGATCACCACGGGAAATTGCACTACGAGGGACTAAGAAGAATTGGCGGTCGCGAACTGCATCAGCTGCGATATGAGCCCGCCAAACGCAGCGATCTGGAAATTCTGCTCTACTTTGAACCCACAACTTTCCGGCATGTCATGACCAGCTACTCGCTCACAATCGATCCGCAGCTCGCAAGGAGCGAACGGGAGAACGCACAGCAACAATTCAGCCACTATCGTCTTGAAGAGCAGTTCTCCGACTTCAAGGATACCGACAAGCTGTCATTGCCGGGTAGATGGGTCATACAGTTTACCATCGATAACCCCATTAATCCCGTCGGCAGGGATGCCGCAGCGTGGGGGAACTCAGCTACCGCAAGACGAGCAGATCTCGCGGTTGCGCAGACATCGGTTGTTGAATTCAGGATTACCGAAACCTCCATCTCCCACAACGTGCAGCTCGATCCCCGGAACTTCGAGACCAAGTGACGACCGACCCCGTTCGACCGACCTAGCGCCCGCGGTGCTACACTTTCCTAGTTATGGCTGAAGGGCGCTCGCGTATCTGGATATGGTTGTTGGTGGGCGGCGGTTTGTTTGCGCTGTTCGTAGTGGCCGTGTTTACGCTGGTGTACCTGAGTTTTGGCGGCCAGGATGAAACGTCGTTTTCCGGCTTCGGATCCAAGATTGCCGTGGTTGAGCTCGACGGCGTAATTTTCTCTCCCAAGCAGATTGTCCCGCAGCTGAAGAAGTTTGCCGATGACGATTCCGTCAAGGCCATCATCATCCATGTGAATTCGCCCGGAGGCGGGGTGGCCGCGTCGGAAGAAATCTACCGCGAGGTGAAGCGCATTCGCGACGAAAAGAAGAAACGGATTGTGGCTTCGATAGAGACGGTGGGCGCGAGTGGCGCATACTACGTGGCGTCTGCCACCAACAAGATTTATGCCGACAAGGGCAGCGTGGTGGGATCGATTGGAGTGATTGCCGAGTGGGTCAACTATGGCGAGCTGCTGAAGTGGGCGAAGCTGAATGCGATCACCATGAAGGCAGGCGAATTCAAGGACACGGGCAGCCCGACGCGTGAAATGACCCCTGCGGAGCGCCAGTACATGCAGAGCTTGATTGACAACATGCATACCCAGTTCATTCAGGCAGTGGCCGACGGCAGACATGCCAAGGAAGCCGACATCCGCGCCATCGCCAACGGTAAAGTCTGGACCGGCGAGCAGGCGGCCGAACTGAAACTGGTGGATCAGATCGCCGACTTCGAAGGCGCGGTGAAGGATACGGCTCAGGCGGTAAATATCTCCGGCGAACCAACGCTGGTCTGGCCGCCGAAGCAGAAGCGGTCAGGGCTGGATCTGCTCTTTGACGATGTTTCCGATTACTTGCCCACTCGAGAGAAGCTCTTGGAGCAGCAGGTCGGCTTTTACTACCTTTGGAAGTAGCGGCGTAGTTCTCAATTCAAGACTGAGAGTCGAGAACTGGGTACCGGGAACTGCACTTGCACAGAACCCCTTAAATTTGAGAAGGTTATAGACAGGGAGCAAAGAGGCATATGACGAAGGCTGACCTGATCGAAGAAGTTTCCCGGCTGGCGGAACTCACCCGCAAAGACAGCGAAGTGATTGTAGACACGATCTTTGACAGCGTGGTGCGCTCGCTGCGGGTGGGCGACAAAATCGAAATCCGCGGGTTTGGCAGCTTCCGCACGCGCCAACGCAAGCCGCGCGTGGGCCGGAACCCGAAAACCGGCGATCGCGTAGAAGTTCCCGCAAAGAAGATCCCGTTTTTCAAGCCCAGCAAGGAATTAAAAGATCTGGTCAACAACAGTACGGCAGCCGAAGTAGTTCCGCCGACGCCGCCCGCACCACCCAGCACGCACTAGAGTGGGCCTTAGCGTGATGCGGCACGTGCTCGTGCGGCCTGCGCGAGCACTTCGATGGTGGGGAACGATTTTGCGACCGTCAATGTGCGCTCTGGCGGCTGCATGCCGCTGGCAATCGCTTTCACCATCAACTCAATGGCCTGACCCGCATTGGGTGGAATCAGAATAGTAGCGGTCAGCAGCTTGCTGCGTACCCACTCTTGTCCGGTCTTGGGAAGTCCATCGCAACCGAGAAACGCCATCTTCTGCCACTCATTCTGCAGTTCGGTGCATTCCTCGAAGGCTTTGCGGGCTCCTATGGCCATGGAATCGTCCTGCGCGCAAACGGCCTCAATATGCGCCTGGCGTGAAGTGGAAAGAAGAAGAAACGATCTGACCGTTTTGTGGGCGCTGGCTTCGGTCCAATGGGCCTTCAGGACGCGAAGCAGCACGTTCTCGGGCTTGGTTTCGAGCATCCCGGTATAGCGCTGTTTGGCAGCCGAACTGTCGGGAGGGCCTTGAATGTACAGAACGATCCCGCCAGCCGGTAGCAGCGCGCCCAGTTGCTGTCCCTGGATGCGGCCGATCTCTTCGTGGTTCGAAGTAATGCTGAACGCCGGCACGTGGGACCGGCGGCGAAGTTCAGCGATGTAATCGGGGTTCGCATTCAGCAGCACCACTCCAATTCCAGCGGCGGCAGCGGCACGCGCAACCTGGGGATGTGCCGTAGACCCGGCCGGTTCGAACATGACGGCGTCGGGCCGCGGGGCGTTCGTGGACTGGATGCTGGAGAGAAGTTGCTGGCTCTGCACAATGCCGTCGTTGCCGGCATAGACGATCTGGAGCTCAACCCCCAGTTTGCTCGCTGCCTGGCGCGCCGCAGAGGTCTGCTCGATCTGATAATCGTTGTCGTCGTTGGTCAGCGACAGCAAGAAACGCAGCTTTTTCATGACGTGGAGGCTTCTGCCGCAATCATACGCCGAGGCAACTGCCGGTGCGCATGACGGTGGTAACCCGCACTCGCCGTGAATGTGTAAGATATGGATGCGGGGCCCGTAGCTCAACGGTTAGAGCAGCAGACTCATAATCTGTTGGTTCCTGGTTCGAATCCAGGCGGGCCCACCAAACGCCATCAATGATGGATACGCGTAGGCCAAACTCCCTTGTCCTCGTATGGGCTCGGAAGAGAGCAGAGTCGAGCCTTCAAAGATTACCCAAAAATGGCATTTCAGCAAAACCTGTTGGTGCAGTGGGAACGGAGCAAGAAGCGTTCCACAGCCCTTTGTGGAACAACCTGCTACGACGGAAGGCGTCCGCATAATGTCTGACGTAAATGTGCCACGATCACCAGAATCTGACGAGTCCGAAGGTAGAACAACAGAGAACTCCCAAGACCCAAAAGCTGAACTAGTCTTCGGATTAGTGTATCCGCTTGGAACTGAAGTGGATCCGGTAGTTTCTGTTATCGAAGACTACATTCGTCACTTTGGTTTCGAGCCCCATCTAATTCGGATTAGCAAATACCTGGATAACTTGAACCTGCAGCTTGCAGAAAAACCAAGCACGGAGTCAGAACGATTGATCAAGCTCGGAAACATGAGTTGCCGGGAGGCGTTGCGGAAAGATTTTTTGGCGCTTGCGGCAGTTTCCAAAATCGCCGAATCCCGAGTGAGAAACGAAAATGGCGAACAACCACAGCCAGCATACGGGCATGTTCACATAATCCGCTCTCTAAAACGGCCGGATGAAATTTTCCGACTTCGACAGATTTATCGGCCTGGCTTGTACATAATCGGCGTGTTTGCTACTGAGGAGGAAAGGGTTGAATACCTAACGCGGAGGAAAGGGTACTCGTCAACAGAAGCTGAACACCTAATGCGAATCGATGAAGCCCAGGCGGACGATGAGTACGGTCAGCGCAACCGAAAGACGTTCCACCTTGCAGATGTTTTCATAGAGACTAAAGATGGGCATTACAAAAATCAACTCGAACGCTTTCTTGATCTTGTATTCGGAAATCCCTTTGTCACGCCTACGAGAGACGAGCATGGGATGTTTCTGGCTGCGGCAGCCTCAATGCGTTCCGCGCAGTTTGGGCGTCAAGTCGGGGCGGCGATCCTCAACAGTTTCGGCGATGTATTGAGCGTCGGATGCAATGATGTTCCACGCGCTGGGGGCGGCTTGTATTGGCCTGATGATGATGACGACTGTAGAGATCACAAAAGAAAACCTGATCACCATGGAACCGTATGGGACTCGAACGATCAAGTTCAGCGGGAGATTGCAAGCGATATCCTGCAAAAAATAAAGCCGCACTTGAATGCCTCTTCTCCGTCTCTCGATGCCGACAAACTCTTCGGGGATACAAAATTGGAGGACATCACAGAGTTCGGACGAGCCGTCCATGCCGAAATGGATGCGTTGTTGAGTTGCATGAGATCGCACACGTCGCCAAAGGATGCTGTTCTGTACAGCACGACGTTCCCATGCCACAACTGTGCGAGGCACATCCTTGCAGCTGGGATAAAGCGTGTTGTGTATGTTGAACCATACCCGAAGAGTCGCGCATCTGATCTGCACGACGATGCGCTAACTTTTTTGGAGGAGACGAAGGGCAACGGCAATCCGAGAATCCCATTTGTCCCGTTTGTCGGAATCGCCCCAAGACGGTACATTGACCTATTCTCACTTGACCTGAGTACAGGGTCACAAACGAAACGAAAAACAGACGATGGCAAGATGACACAATGGACCCGGACAGTCGATGCGGTGCCGCGGGTATCGATGTTGGCAACATCGTACTTGGATCGGGAGGAGATGGCGGTAAGCGGAATTAATGAGATAATGCGAAAGCTGGAGGAGGGGTGCGATGTCGATGAAAAGAAATCTCAGCACTTTGACCAGTGAGAAGCACTGGGATTTCGTTAAGCGAGTAGCTGACTGCGTGTCCCAGTGGCCCGCTTGGAAACAGGCTCAGTTTCGGACGATTATAGGTGATCCTCAAGCCGAGAATTGCCAGCGGAACGAGCCTCCATCCAATATGAATTTGCCGGGAGACGAAGCGCACACGATCCATACGCGGCAAGTCGCCTGACCCATCTGCGGGTATTAAGGTCAGCTCAGCCGGAGATTAAGCTTGTGGGCTGCCAGACGCTAACGGGGCCGCGAGGCGTGCCAGCGGTTTCTGCCGAAGAATCGTCATTGCACTCACCGACCCCGGTTCGTGAGTGACGACCTTTTAACCATCTCCCTTCACCCCGCCGGCAAGCTAAAGTAAAAAACCGACCCATGTCCCAACTGGCTGGTAACGCCGAGCCGCCCGCCGTGGGCTTCCACAATGGCTTTGCAGATTGCCAGTCCCATGCCGGTGCCGTGGACTTGCACCCGCTGGTTTCGTCCGCGGTAGAACTTTTCAAAGACGAGCGATTGCTCGAAGTCGTCGATGCCGGGCCCGCGATCGGCAATGTTGATGGTGAGGGTCTGGTCCTTCACTTCCGCGGTGATGCGGATCGGAGCGTCGGCGGGTGAGTACTTGGCGGCGTTTTCGAGCAGGTGTACCAGGACTTCCTTGATGTGAGCCGCGTCCATGCGCGCGTTGGGAAGGCCGGCGGGAATTCTGACGTCCACAGGATGCTGGACCAGGAGCTGCTTCAGTTCGTCGAGCGCTTGCTCAATCACGGGGCCAATGGGTGCGGATTCGAAGCGGAATTCCACTTTGTTGGCATCCAACTGCGCCATCTCGGCAGCTTCTCCGATCAGCCGGTTCAGCCGGTCGCTTTCCTCGTTGATGATGGTCAGCAGTTCCTGTGTTTCCTCCGGAGAATGACTCGGGCTGCCGAGCAGCGACGTAACCGACGCCTTGATGGCAGTGAGCGGAGTGCGAAACTCATGCGTGACCGAATCCAGCAGCACGGAGCGCAATTGCTCGCTTTCACGGGCAGCCTCGGCGCGGCTGAGTTTCTCGACGGCGCCCGCGCGCTCGATAGAAATGGCGACCAGGCTGCCGATGGCCTCCAACGTTTGCCGTGAAAGCGTCGAACCGGAGACGCCCATGCAGCCCACCACCCGCATGCCCATGCGCAGCGGCATAAAGGCCAGTTGATGGGCAGCGTCGAATCGAGGTTCCCCGCGCAGGCAGATCAATTGCAGATCGCGCGATTCCAATCCGTCGATGGTAGGTCCAGAACGATAAACATCACTGCGACTCGACAACGAAATCGCCGCGGAGCGGATGCTGAAGGATTCAACGATGTAGCGGGGAACCAGGTTCAGCAACTCCGCCGGGCTGTCGCTCGAAAGCAGCAACTGGCTGAAAGCGTATAGGCGTTCCAGTTCCTGCTGGCGCTCGACGGCAGAACGCGTCCCGCGCCGGGCACGCTCCGACAATTCGCTGGCCGTGACCGCGGTGACCAGGAAGGCGAAGAGTGCGATCCAGTTCTGCGGGTCGGCAATAGTAAACGTGCCTATCGGGGGCAGGAAATAGTAATTGAAAGCCAAGGTGGCAATCACGGACATGAAAACCGCCTGCCGCAAGCCCCAGGACGCGGAGATCCCGAGGATGCCGAGCAGGAAGGCGAGCGCGATCGTGGTCGGATTCAGATGGAGCCAGCTGTAGCCAACGAGAGTAATCCCCCCGACCGACAGCATCGCGATCAGGTACCCCGATACGGATCTGGCCGCGGCGTTCACGAGGCGATTGTAGCAAGAGCAAGGTTACAGCTGCTTTCAGCCGCGAAGCGGCGTAAGACTACAGCCCACGGCGCAAGCCGTGGAAAAAAAGTGCGAGACTGACCAGCCCCAGAGGGGCGAAAGACCTGTTCTCGCGCACACCTCTGAAACCTTGAGACTTTGAGACCTTCTTTTTCACACATCGACAAAGCCCGATATCTCAACGACAATAATCGCGATGCCCAAGACCCCCGACCAGTGGCTGGAGGATGTTTCGCCGGCAAAGAAGGGAGGCGTGTTCAAGCTCTTTCTTGGATATGCTCCCGGCGTGGGCAAGACCTACACCATGCTCACCGAGGCCATCCGTCGGCACACCCGCGGCGAGGATGTAGTCATCGGAGTGGTCGAAACCCACGGTCGGAAGACGGTGGCGGATCTGGTCACGAATCTCGAAGTGGTGCCGCGCAAGTCCATCGAGTACAAGGGAGCGGTCTTCGAAGAGATGGACGTGGATGCCATTCTCGCGCGCCATCCCAGGGTCGCGCTGGTGGACGAACTGGCGCACACCAATATCGAGGGCAGCAAACATCGCAAACGCTACGAAGATGTGCTGGAACTGCTGGATGCGGGGATCGACGTTCTCTCCACCATGAACATCCAGCACCTGGAAAGTGTGACCCCGACGGTGCAGGGAGTCACCGGAATCCAGGTGCGGGAAACGGTTCCCGACTGGGTGCTGCAAAGAGTCAACGAAGTCGTGATGATCGACCTGACTCCGGAGGCGCTGCAGAACCGGATGCGGCGCGGCGATGTTTATCCGCAGGAACGGGTGGGTCGGGCGCTGGAAAATTTTTTCCGCGAGACCAACCTGATCGCTTTGCGCGAGCTGGCATTGCGCCAGGTTGCCCAACAAGTCGATCTCAGCCTGGAACAACATCGCGGAGAGCAGGCGGACGATCGGGCGCCGGTTGCCATCCGCGAACGCATCGCGGTATGCGTCAGTTCGAACCCGGCAGCTCAGTATCTGATTGCCCGCGGGGCGCGTATGGCCCAAGCCATGAACGCCGATCTTTTTGTCGTCTATACCGACCTGGGGCAGGACACGAGCGAAGCCAATCAGCGAACCCTGACCGCGAACCTGCGCTTCGCGGAAAACGTTGGGGCAGCGGTGGTGCGGCTGAAGGGAAAGAGCGTGGCGGAGGTGGTCGCCGAATTCGTCAACCAGAACCACATCACGCAAGTTGTCTTTGGACGTTCCGCCACGCGGGGCTGGAAGCGATATTTTTATCTCTCCGCGATCCACCAGTTTTTGCGCGATGCCCCAGCGGTGGACGTCCACATCGTCACGCAAGAACCCGGCTAGTAACTGGTGGAGCGCCGGGCGCCCCGCCCGGCTGAACGTAGGAATCGTCACGCGGGCGCGATACTGGTTGGGCTGGTTGGAGCACAAGCGTTGGAACATAAACACATTCTCGTGGTCGACGACGAACCCCAGATCACGCGGGTGCTGCGGACTTCCCTTTCCAGTCACGGGTACGACATCCGCGTTGCCAACGACGGCGAGACGGCACTGGAAATCATGAAAGACTGGTCGCCGGATCTAGTCATCACCGACCTGGCGATGCCCAACATGGATGGCCTGGAGTTGTGCCGGCGGCTGCGGCTTTCAACCCGGATTCCCATCATCGTGCTCTCCGTAAGAGGCGAGGAAAGAACCAAAGTTCAGGCGCTGGATGCCGGCGCCGACGATTACGTCACCAAGCCGTTCGGAATCGAGGAATTACTGGCGCGGGTGCGAGCCAATCTGCGCCGCGCCCCAGCGGCCGAAAACCAAGAATCGCCGCTGATCGAGATTGGCGACTTCCGCATCGACTTGGCGGCACACAAAGTCACCGTGCGTCACCGCGAGGTCCACCTTACCCCGAAGGAATTTGATCTCCTGACCTATCTGGCGCGTCATCCCGGCAAAGTGACGACGCACCGAACCCTGCTGGGAGCGATCTGGGGCGGGCAGAGTACCGAACAAGTGGAGTACTTGCGGGTCTTTGTCGGCCAGTTGCGCAAAAAACTGGAGCCGGAAGCATCTTCGCCGCGCTACATCGTCACCGAGCCGTGGGTAGGTTACCGCTTCGAGCCGGCGGGATAGAACCTTCGCTCTATACTTGCTGGTGGAGAGCCGGGCGCCCCGCCCGGCTGTACCCCCACTCACCTCCACTTTCACGCGACATCTTATGAACATTCTACGGAACCTTTATTCAATCCTTATGACGTTCATTATCCAATCGAATTGGGGTTGGATCAGATCGTAAGGAGAACCATACGAAGCATCGCGCCACAATTCATGCGGAAAGCACGAAGTCCGGTTGGAAGCAGGAGTTGGGACTGAGGCTTATGAAAATGTCGGCCATTGCGGTCATGCTGGTTGTGTCCAGTGCGGCAGCGCCGATCGCGCAGGGGAGCGCTGATGTGCAGACTCTCACCGGAGTCGTGAGCTGCGAATGGCAGGTAACTGGCCGTTATGAATGCCGCAGGCGCACCCGTCAGGATTGCATACGGGAGTGTGTCAGCGCGGGGTCTCCATATGTCCTGGTAGTGGACAAGAGCATGTATTGGCTTTCCGGTAACGCGTCTGAGTTCGATCAGGTTGCCGGCGCCACAGCGGTAGTGACCGGGACAATCGAGGGGAAGAAAATAAGCGTTCGCTCGATCACCGACGAGGAAAAGCGTCGCAGCGTTCGTTTCTCGAAGTGAGAACTTTTCAGAAAGGTAAAGGGGTATGTCGATTCAGGAAGTATCTGCAGAAGAACTTGCAAAGTTGTTCCACCATTACCAGGGAGCTCTCTTTGAGGACTTCCAGGCCCTGCCCAAGGAAGGCGCCCCGCAGTCTTGGGAGCAGGTGCCGCAGAATGAGCGCAAACTCATGGTCGCGGCAGCGCGATTGGCGCTGCTGGAGCTGGGAGCAACCGCCAAGCCAACGCCGGTCGATCGCCGGTATTTCGCCAAACCTGGCGAGGCGAATTGGGGATGCTAGGTTTCCCGGCTGTTTTCAAGCCGGTCTTCTTTACGAAATCTTTACGCACCGTTTAGCCAACCCTTACGCCCGCGGTCGTCCAATGATGGGTTGCGGCGTCTTCCTGACAATTGCGCCCGGACGGTCAAAGTGAAATTGGTCCTCGGATTGTGCGCAGGCGCCGTGGTTTTCATGCTCTGGTTTCTTGCCGCTCTTCTGAAAGAGGGGAAGAGCTTTCGCCGCAACGGGTAAGAGTTCGTTTCGCAAATTTCAGCTCAACAACGTGGAGAGCGAGTAATTATGACTACAAATGTCAAGAACTATGTGCGCAAGCGCGCTGGAGCAACTGGCAAGTGGGCGGCCCTCATCGCCATAATCACAGCGGTACTAGCGCTACCGCTCCAAGGTCAACAAAATGATCGCCCAGCAGGCAACGATGTAGCGGCCAGCGCAGCGAGTCAGCCGACACAGCAAGAGATCATGCAAGAGCTCGATGCCATGAAAAAACGCATCGCGCAGCTCGAAGCTCAACTGCAAAAGCGGGACGGGCAGCAGGGGTCGGTATCCGCTGTGGAAGGAAGTGAAGCAGCATCCAAAGGACCGAATGTTCCTGAAACCCGTTTGGTCTCCGCTTCGCTCGTACAGCCCTCCCTCACTCAACCGCAGAGCGGCGCCGAAACCACGCCTCCGGCCAACGCGTCCACAAAAAAGGAAAAAATCGCACCCTTTTCGGATTGGGACTGGACTTGGCTCAACGGCAACCCGCGCAACAAAGACACGGCGTTCGACTCAAAATTCTTCACCCCGGAGATCCGGGCCGATATTACCTACAACTACGATTTCAACAAACCAGTCGACAACTCGATCGGTGGGTCGAGCGAACTCTTCCGCTCCAACGAAATCCAGTTGGAGCAGCTCGGCGTCGGTGGCGACTTCCACTACGACAACGTTCGCGCCCGATTCATGACTCAATTTGGCATGTATTCCACGACGACGGTGCGCAATGACCCCAGCTATGCCAAGGGGCAATGGACGGTCAACGATGCGCACCGTTACTTGTCGGAAGCATACGGTGGATATCACATCAACGCGCTGGATGGGATCAACATTGACGCCGGCATTTTCATGTCGTACATCGGCCTGTTCAGCTACTACAACTTCGATAACTGGGCCTACCAACCCTCGTACGTTTCCTCCAATACGCCTTGGTTTTTCGAGGGTTTGCGGATACAGATTTTCCCCACGCCCCACTTGAAGATTGAACCGTGGATCATCAATGGATGGCAATCGTACGCCTCTGCCAATTCGAGGAAGGGGCTGGGCGGACAGATCAAATGGACCCCAAGACCCTGGGTAAACATCATCTCCAACAATTACGGCCTCGGCCATGACGACCTGTACATACCGAACCGCGGCCGTATCCACACCGACGACAGTATCGAGATCAAGTATTTCGATAAACCGGGCAAACCCTCGACAAGATGGCGTTCACCTTCACCGGCGATATGGGTTGCGAATTTGGCGGCGGTGTAAGCTGCTACGGCAATAAATCCGGTGGTCCCAAGCAAAGCTTTATCGGCTTCATGCTCTACAACCGCGCCTGGTTTAAGAAGGACACGTACGGATTGACCATCGGCGGCGGTGCCATCAACAACCCTGGGCGTTATCTGGTCCTGCTGCCGCCCATCAATGGCGAAACCGCCCCCTCCGCGGCGATCAACGCGCCCTACTTTACCGGAAATCCCGGGGATCCATTCAAGGCCTGGGATTCTTCGATCACATTCGATTACATGCCCAAACAGTGGATTACGTTCCGCTGGGAGTACGACTATCGCCACGCCAGCGTGCCGTATTGGACGGGTCGCGGTGGAATTACGCCACCGGGTTCAGGCGGAGTACCTTATACCAATAACGGATACCCCCAATTCTTTGCTTGCAACGACGGGAACACGTCCGGGGCGTTGACCCTGAGCGCCGCGCAAACCGCCTGCGGAGCACAAGGCAGCACCGTGTGGTTCCCCGATCTGCGCAAGGACGAATCGTTCGTTGACTTCGCCATTCTGGTTAAGTTCTGATCGTGGCGACCAAGCAGTTCGTCCTTGAAGGAGGTTATGTGCAAGACCTGATCTTTGTCGTGGTTGCGATAGCGTTCTTCGTGCTGTCGCTGGGTTATGTGCAATTCTGCGATCGAATTCGCTGAGGACAAATTATGAATGCTGAATCGATCATCATGCTGATTGTAAGTGCAGGGTTGATGGTCTACCTGCTCTATGCGTTGCTGAGACCGGAGAAATTCTGAAATGACAACCAATGGCTGGATACAGATCGGCATATTTCTGGCTCTGATTCTGGCGATCACCAAGCCGCTCGGCGTGTACATGGCAAAAGTGTTCAACCGGGAGCGCACTTTTCTCGACCCCGTGGCCCGGCCGATCGAGCGGCTGCTCTATCGTGTGACCGGCGTCGATGAAGAGCACGAGATGCGCTGGACCGAATACGCTTTCGCCATGCTGCTGTTCAGCGGCGCCTCCATGCTGCTGCTTTATCTGATCGAGCGGGTGCAGCAGTTGCTGCCGTGGAATCCGCAAAAGTTCGGGGCGGTCGCTCAGGCGCTGGCTTTTAACACCGCCGCGTCCTTCACCACCAACACGAACTGGCAGAACTATTCGGGCGAGTCCACCATGAGCTATCTCACGCAGATGGCTGGCCTGGCCTACCACAATTTCGCATCGGCGGCCGTCGGCATTGCGCTGGCGATCGCATTTGTTCGCGGCATCGCGCGCAAGGAAAAAGAGACCATCGGCAATTTCTGGGTCGACATGACCCGTTCCACCCTGTGGGTGCTGCTGCCGGCTTGCGTCGTCTATTCCCTGCTCCTGGTTTCGCAGGGAGTCGTGCAAAACCTTAAGCCGTATGACACCGCGAAGCTGATCGAGCCGCAGCAGGTCCAGAAGACGGGGACGGACGGCAAGCCGATGGTTGGGCCGGATGGCAAGCCGGTGATGGACACCGTGACCGACCAGACCATCGCACAAGGACCGGTCGCTTCTCAAGAGGCGATCAAGATGCTGGGCACGAATGGCGGCGGATTCTTCAATGCCAACAGCTCCCATCCCTTTGAGAATCCCACACCACTTAGCAACCTCCTGCAGATGCTTTCCATCTTCGCGATCCCGGCCGGTCTTACTTACACGCTGGGCCGAATGACGGGGTCGCAACGTCACGGCTGGGCGGTCTGGGCGGCGATGGCGATTCTGTTCCTGTGCGGGGTTACGACGGCTTACTGGGCCGAGGCCAGAGGCAATCCTCTGCTGCACGGAGTTGACCAACACGCCACCGCGCAGCAGCCGGGCGGCAACATGGAAGGCAAGGAAGTGCGCTTTGGCATCGCCAATTCCGCGTTGTTCGCCACCGTCACCACCGACGCAAGTTGTGGCGCCATCAACGGCGTCCATGATTCCTTTACTCCGCTGGGTGGACTGGTGCCGCTGGTCAACATCATGCTCAGCGAGACCGTTTTCGGAGGAGTGGGTGCGGGCCTGTACGGCATCCTGATCTACGTGGTGCTGTCGGTATTCATTGCCGGGCTCATGGTCGGGCGCACGCCCGAGTATCTAGGCAAGAAGATTGAAGCCTATGACGTGAAGATGGCGATGCTGGTCACGCTGGTTTTCCCGCTGATCATTCTGGTGCTCACGGGCATTTCATCGGTCGAGGGATTTGGCACCTCGAGCATCACCAATCCGGGTCCACACGGCTTGACCCAGATCCTCTACTCGTTTACGTCCCAGGCAGGGAACAACGGCTCCGCATTCGCCGGCTTGAACGGCAACACGCTTTGGTACAACACCGCGGGCGCGATGACGATGCTGGTGGGACGATTCTTCATGATCATCCCCATGCTGGCGATTGCCGGCAACCTGGCGAAGAAAAAAACGGTGCCCGCTTCGGCAGGTACATTCCCGGTGACTACGCCCCTGTTTACCGTTTTGCTGGTATCGGTGATTTTGATCGTGGGAGCGCTCACATTTTTCCCGGCTCTTAGTCTGGGGCCCGTACTTGAACACCTGCTGATGATGGCAGGGAAGACTTTCTGAGGCTGACACGGTGGAGCGACGGGCACCTCGCTCGTCCGCCGATGTAGGACTTTGAGGTAAGACATGGCAGAAAAGAAAAGCAAGAGTTTGTGGGACGCGAAGAATCATCCGGCGGGCGCTGGTCGACGCGCTGGTCAAACTCGATCCCCGCACCATGATGAAGAATCCCGTCATGTTCGTGGTCGAGGTGGGCAGCGTGGTGACGACCATCCTGTTGTTCCGCGGGAAACAGAGCTTCGCCTTCAATCTGCAGATCACTCTGTGGCTGTGGTTCACGGTGCTATTTGCGAATTTCGCGGAGGCCATGGCCGAAGGGCGCGGCAAAGCGCAAGCCGATACGCTGCGCAAAGCCCGGTCTGAAACCGTAGCCAAGCGCTTGCTTGCGAACGGGACGACAGAGACGGTGCCGAGCGCGAAGTTGCGTTCCGGTGACGTCGTGATGGTGGTCGCGGGCGAACTCGTCCCCGGCGACGGTGAAGTCATTGAAGGCGTTGCCTCAGTGGACGAGTCTGCGATCACGGGGGAATCCGCGCCCGTGATCCGCGAAGCCGGAGGCGACCGTTCGGCGGTCACCGGCGGCACGCGAGTACTTTCCGATGTGATCAAAGTCCGCATTACTTCGAATCCCGGCGAAACCTTCCTCGACAGAATGATTGCTTTGGTCGAGGGCGCGGAGCGGCAGAAGACTCCGAACGAGATCGCGCTCAATATTCTGTTGGCGGGCTTGACCATCATTTTCCTGCTGGCCGTGGTTACACTGCAGCCTTTCGCGATTTACTCGGGATCGCCGCAGACGGTATTCGTGCTCGTCTCACTCCTGGTCTGCCTGATTCCGACCACCATTGGCGGCCTGCTTTCCGCGATCGGTATTGCCGGCATGGATCGCCTGGTGCAGCACAACGTGCTGGCCATGTCCGGGCGCGCCGTGGAGGCAGCCGGAGACGTGAACACGTTGCTGCTCGATAAGACGGGAACGATTACGCTCGGCAACCGCCAGGCAGCGGAGTTCATTCCGGCGCCGGGGATTACCGCCGCCGAGATGGCCGATGCCGCTCAACTCTCTTCGCTGGCCGACGAAACGCCCGAAGGCCGGTCGATTGTTGTGCTGGCGAAAGAGAAATACGCCCTGCGCGGCCGTGAACTGGCTTCGCACGAAGCGGTGTTCGTTCCCTTTACCGCGCAAACCCGCATGTCGGGCGTGAACCTGGACGGCCGCGAGATTCGCAAGGGAGCGGTCGACGCTATCACCAAATACCTGCAGCAGTTCGGCACCTCGTTGCCGCGCGAAATTCAGGCCAGCGTGGAGCAGATTGCGCGCTCCGGAGGAACTCCGCTGGTGGTCGCTGAGAACCAGCGGGCGCTAGGCGTGATCTACCTGAAAGACATTGTCAAAGGCGGGATGCGCGAGCGTTTCAATCAACTGCGCGCCATGGGCATCAAGACCGTAATGATCACCGGCGACAATCCTCTGACGGCGGCGGCAATCGCGCGCGAGGCGGGTGTGGACGATTTTCTGGCCGAAGCGACTCCGAAAGACAAGATGGACTTGATTCGCCGCGAGCAAGCCGACGGGAAACTGGTCGCCATGACCGGCGACGGCACCAACGATGCGCCCGCGCTCGCTCAGGCCGATGTGGGCGTGGCCATGAATACCGGCACGCAAGCCGCAAAAGAGGCCGGAAACATGGTGGACCTGGATTCGAACCCCACCAAGCTCATTGAGGTGGTGGCGATCGGCAAACAGTTGCTGATGACGCGCGGAGCCCTCACCACCTTCTCGATTGCGAACGACGTGGCCAAGTATTTTGCGATCATTCCAGCCATGTTTGCCGGAACGTTCCCCGTGCTGAATGCGCTGAATGTCATGCGACTGCAGACGCCGCAGTCGGCAGTGCTTTCCGCCGTCATTTTCAACGCGCTCATCATCGTTGCCCTGATTCCGCTGGCGCTGCGAGGGGTCGCCTACAAAGCAATGAGCGCCGAATCCCTGCTGCGGCAGAATCTGCTGGTGTATGGATTTGGCGGACTGGTGGTTCCGTTCATCGGCATCAAGGCGATTGACATGCTCATTACCGGCATCAAGCTGATATAGGGAAGATACGAAAATGAAAAAGAATGTGATCACCGCAGTACTCATGACCATTGCGACGACGGTCCTGTTGGGAATTTTGTATCCCCTGCTCGTGACCGGGTTCGCGCAACTGTTCTTCCCCAAGCGGGCCAACGGCCAGCTGATCCACGGGAAGGATGGCGTAGTCGTTGGCTCGCGCCTGATCGGGCAGCCCTTTTCGGGGCCGGGCTACTTTCATTCGCGGCCATCCGCCGCCGGCCCCGCAGGCTACGACGCCAGCGCCTCCAGCGGCTCCAATCTCGGCCCGACCAACGCGCAGTTGATTGCTCGTGTCAACGGAGACGTTGCCAAGTTGCAAGCCGAAAATCCCGGCGTTCCCATCCCGGTCGACCTGGTTACGACATCGGGATCAGGACTCGATCCGCATATTACGCCGGCGGCGGCCGAGTTCCAGATCCGGCGCGTCGCTGCGGAACGCAAGATTCCGGAAGCTGAAGTCAGAAGCTTGGTCGTCGAGAACTCGGAGAACCGGCAATGGGGATTCCTGGGCGAGCCACGCGTGAACGTACTCGAACTGAACATAGCGCTCGATGCCCGCTACGGGCGAATGCAGTAGCTCGTGTGGTGGCGGGGCTCCGCCCCGCTTGGACGGGGCAAAGCCCCGTCACCACATGGTTCCCACGTTAGCCCGCTGAATAAATCACTCGCAGTGCGCCCGCCGCCACGGAAATCTCAGCAGGTGTCTCGCACACAAACTCTCCATCAGCATAAATTTCGATCGGAGTCTCAGTCTGCAAGTGGACTCGCTCGGCCCGCGAGTACTCAACTTCGGGCATCGAGAGGTGATACCCGGAATAAACCGTCGGGAACATGCAAAACAGCTTGAAGGGATTCAACTTCGCGATGCGGCAGATGTCGAGCTTGCCATCTGCGAAATCCGCTTGCGGCGCGATACGCATGCCATCGCCGTAGAACTGGGTGTTGGCGAAGGCGGCGAGCAAAGTAAGCTTTTCCGCTTCGGCATGATCCTTGCCATTCACCTGTGTCAGCCGCATGGAATAAGCCGGAAGCTTGAGCAGCAGGGGCAATAGCGCCAACGCATAGCCGCCGTGTCCGCGCAGCCAGCGCGGCATCTGATTGGCGCGCCGAGCGGCAGCCGAGTCCAAACCGCACCCGGCCACGCAGCAGAAGTAGTGCGTGCGCTCCGGCGCAGCGGATGGAACGATCACCCCGAGATCAACTCCCTGCGCTTGAATTTTCCCCGATTCGAAATCGCGCCAGACGCGCAAGGAGTCCTGCGTCGAGCGCAATTCTAGCGCGCGGGCAAAATCATTGCCGCTGCCTGCCGGGACGATGAGCACGGGAAGTTGGAGGCGAACCAGCGCCGGCAGATGGCAATGAATGGTGCCGTCCCCGCCAAAAATTAGAATGGCGTCGGCATCGCTTGAAGAGACGGGCAGTCCCTCCAGCCACTCCGTCCGAGAACCGGCTTGAAACGGCTTTAAGTCTGCCGGCGAAGTTCCCAACCCGAAGATAGCGGCAGCGCGCATGCGTTCAGCATTAAACCATACGCCCCATCAAAACGACTGCCAACGGCGGGAACCGGTTATTTTAGCGCTTTGAGCTTCGAGGATTTGGTGGGACTATTCTGATGGCAGAAGAGCGGAGCAAAGGGATGATGGAACACATTCTTGGGTTCGGACTTAGCGTCCTCTTGTTGGCAGGTATGCTCTATCTAGGATGGCAAGGCCTGCGCATAGGCAAACGAGCTCAGCAGCGAGTTTGGGGCGAAGAAGGTGACCCGCCGCCGAGCATCATCGCAAAGGACAAAAAAAAAGAAGATTCGACCTGACCCTACCGAGTGAGATTCATTTCGACAGGCACTTCTCCATGAAGTCCACCAGATCTTTTTTCATCTTGTTATGTTCGGCGCGATCGATGTACACCATGTGCCCCGCGTTGTAGGTAGCGTACGAAATATTCTGGCGGTACTGCCCGTCCAGGTTCAGGTGATCCATGGTCCAGTTGGCAGCGGCGAAAGGCGTAGCCAGGTCGTAGTAGCCCTCCATCACCAGGACTTTCATATACGGATTCTTGATCATGGCCGACCGCAATCCGCCCGCCGTGCTGGGAAAGCCTTGCTCGGCGTTGCCCCAGTCCCACTCGCGAAATCCCGGCAGGTCGTACGCGAATACTCTGTAGGGCATGTCGGTTTTGTAATTGAGTTCGGTGCGCAGGTAGTTGTTGAACGCCGATGTGTAAGGCGGCAAAATGGCCGAGCCGGTTGGATCGTAGAAACGCTCATCGCCGCCCGGACTTGGGCTGCTGAAGCGGCCATCGAGGCGGCCGGTAACCAGTTTCTGATCGAGCAGCAACTCTTTCATGAACGTGGGAACATCGATGCGCAGGTCGTGCGCTTCAATCACTTCCGGACGCAGCCCGATGTAGCGCGACAGTTGCTCGACAATCTTGCGGCGCTCATCCGGCGTCAGGGCGTCGCCCTTGCCCATAGCCAGCGCATAGTCATTCGTTGACCACCGCACAACTTCCTCGCGCGTCTTCGCCACATCCTGGGTGAGGTCGGCGGAGAGCTTGTGATGGTACCCGGCGATCATGTTGAAAGTGGGCACCAGCAGAAAATAAGGCATGTCGTTTGATTTGTTCCATTCGAGCGTCTGGAAATCCACGGCCATCGAAAGCAGCGTGACTCCATTAAAAGCGATGCCATGCTCTGCCAAATACCCTGCGATGCCCGCAGCGCGCGTCGTGCCGTAGCTTTCCCCGAGCAGGAACAGCGGCGAGCTCCAACGATCATAACGGGAAATGTAGAGGCGGATGAATTCTCCGAAGCCTTGCACGTCGCCCTTTACGCCCAGAAATTTCTTGGTGAGTTCGGCGGTCGCAGCCCGCGAGTAACCGGTGGCCATGGCATCCACCATGACAATGTCGCTGCGATCGAGCAGCGTGTCGGGATTGTCTTCCAGGCGATAAGGCGCTGCCGGCATGAAGCCATTCGGCTGCAGCACCACACGCTTCGGCCCAAGTGCGCCCATGTGCAGCCACACCGAAGCGGATCCAGGACCGCCGTTGAACGCAAACGTCAGCGGGCGCTTTGCGGCTTCCTGTCCGTCGAGCGTGTAGGCGACGAAAAACATCTCGGCCTCCGTCTTGCCGTCGCCGCGCTTGATGGGGAGCCTCCCCGCCGTTGCCGTGTAACTGAGCGTCTTGCCGTTCAGCGTGATCTGGTGATGCGTAATTACGGGCGGGACTTCCGCCACATCGTAATGTTCTTCTTTGTCTTTATCTTTATCCGTAGCTTCGCCGGAGTCGGTCCTGGGCGTCTCCGCCGCCTTGCCGCTCTCCGCGGGCTTATCCGGGG
>CAVWAN010000051.1:0-12727 GCA_963752985.1 uncultured Acidobacteriaceae bacterium | reverse complement strand
ACATACCCGCCGGGGCCAGCGCCTTCGCGGCCGGCGACAATTCAACCCGGAGCACCGCGAGCGACTTTGCAAAGAGGAAAATAAAATCGAGATCCCCGCTAACCACGGTCTCCCGCCGGCATTTCATCAGCGCATTTTGAAGCTCAGCCTTTACCTCGGCGGGCACATGCAACAGCGCAACGTGAAAACCGTCTTTGATTCCCAGTTTCTTCGCAAGAGGAGTTCCAGAATAGCCAGGCATAGGAGTTGTCCCTGAGAACTGACAACTGAGAACTGACAACTGACACCTGTTCTACTGCTTCGGAGCGTAGTATCCCTTGCGGGTACGCACCTTCAGCCCTTTATCCTGCGCCAGAATCTCAATCGTGCGGTAGCGTCCATCCGCGATGAAATTTGCCGGTTTGTAGGCCATGGCGTACTGGCTGCGCAACTCTTCCTGGATGGAGAGAAACGCATCCGAAACGTCGCGCATCTGGAAGGGAAAAAACGCGCGGCCGCCGGTGGCGTCTGCGATGCGTTCCAGCACCTTGTCGCCCTTGCCCTTCATGCCGCTGATGTTGGTGCTGATGGTGTAGACGATCACTTCCGCCCGCGCCGCCATCTCGATGGCTTCTTCACGCGTTACGTGGCTCAGGTTGTCTTCGCCGTCGCTCAGCAGAATAATGGCGCGGCGCACCGGTCCCGTCTGTTCCTGCTTCAACAGCTTGTCCCGGCAAGCAAAGTAGAGCGCGTCGTACATGGCGGTGCCGCCGCCCGCCCGCAACATTCGTACACCGGCTGAAAGATTCTCCGTGCTGTCGGTGAAGTCTTGGGTAACTTCCGGCGTGGCGTCGAAGCCGACCACGAATGCCTTGTCGTAGCGCGGACGAATGATGGCGTTCAGAAACTCGATGGCCGCTTCCTGCTCGAACTTGAAGCGGTCGCGCACCGAATTGCTCGCGTCCACCAGCAATCCCACCTGCAGAGGCAGATCTGTCTCACTGCGGAAGCTCCGCATCTCTGCAGGTTTTTGATCGTCGATCACTCTGAAGTCGTTTCTCTTCAGGTCCTTGATGTAGTGGCCGTGCCGGTCCGTAACCGTGAACACCACCCGAACTTCGTTGACGACGTGGCGGATCGTCTCCAGTGAATCATCGGAATCGGACTTAGCTGGATTGTCCGGCTTCGGACCTTGCCCTGCCGCCGCCGCGGGAGCTGGCGTGGCGGAAGCTGGCGGGGCGGGAGTCGCGGTGGAAGAGGCTGGCGCCGCCGGAGCTTGCGCCTTGTCGTCAGCTGGACCGCTGGTTGTCGCGGGCGGATTCTGTTCCGCCGGCACGGACGCAGGCGTCGTCTGGCCGGGCAGCGACCCAGCCAGCGCTAGAAATACGACCAGAAGCAGAAGGATGCGAGATTTCATCAGGACGATTTGCTTAGAATTAATTTCTTCTATTATAGCCTGCGGCCCTACGCTCGACGCGTAATTCCCCGTAGAGACGGGGCTCGCCGCGTCTCCGCTGGCAGCGGTGGCGCTCACCGGGAGGAGACGCGGCAAGCCACGTCTCTACACAGAGGCTTAGCCGGACGCAGGTTCCATCCGGGGACCTTCTTGCCGGGCATTCTCCAGGCTTTCCAGCAAATTCTCCAGCTCCTTCGGTAACGGCCGGCTGAATTTGAGCAACTCTTTCGTCCGTGGATGCGTCAACTCGAGCTCAGCCGAATGTAGAAAATTTCGATCCAGCGCCAGCGTCGCAGGCATGCCTGCCGACCGCCGCTTGTTCGACTGCGACCGCAATTCGCCCGGCGCGCCATAGAGCGCGTCACCCACCACCGGATGTCCGAGCGATGACATGTGCACCCGAATCTGATGCGTGCGCCCGGTCTCGATCTTGACTTCGACCAGCGCAAACTTGCCGTAAGGCGCGTCAAGTTTGCGCTTCACTATGTAATGCGTCACCGCCTCGCGGCCACCGAAGCCCCGTGTCGTCATTCGCGTGCGCCGCTGCGAGTGGCGGCTGATCGCGCTTTGAATCGTGCCGCGATCCTGCTTCGGCCAGCCGTGGACGAGTGCGATGTAAGTCTTGTGCACCTCGCGCCCGCTGAACTGCTTCGCCAGCCTTCGGTGCGATTCATCGTTCTTTGCCACCACCATCAGCCCGCTTGTCGCCCGATCCAGGCGATGCACGATCCCCGGACGCAGTTCGCCGCCCACCGCCGAAAGCGTCTTAAAGTGATGAAGCAGCGCATTGACCAGAGTTCCGCGGTTGCGCGCATCGTCGGTTGCTCCCGCTCCCGCATGCACCATCATCCCCGCGGGCTTGTTGACGATTGCCAGGTCGTCGTCCTCATAGACGATGTCGAGCGCAATCTCCTCCGCAATGGCGCGCAGCGGCGGCGCCTGCGGCGGCCCATTGACCGTGATCTGCTCCTCGCCATTGCCCTTCAGTCGCAGCGAGGCCTTCGCCTCGACCCCGTTCACCAGCACCTCACCCTTGGCGATGAGTTGCTGCACTCGGGCGCGACTGACTTCTGCCTGACGGAGCTCCGATAGTTGCGTCGCGAGATATTGGTCCAGGCGCTGCCCCGCGCCGTCGGGAGAAACGACGAGCGTGATGGGAAATTCAGGCATTCAGCATTCAGCATTCAGTATTTAGCCAACAAGCGCAAGGGGAATTTGAGCGGAGTTTGGAGCCAAGTGTGTGCGTGAATACCCGACTCGGGAAATCCGGTAGGCCATGCGTCTGGAATCCCGCCCCGGAGGGGCGAACGAGCTTAACCCAGCGCTTCAGCGCTGGGAAAAACAGAGAAATGATTTAAGTCCCGGAGGGACGACCGAGTTCGTCTGTACGTCTCCTAAACCCCAGACCCCGATTTCTGAGCGCTGAGTGCTGAATGCTGACGGCCGCTCTTCAGCCACCAGATCATTCCGCCGCCGACCACCAGCAGAATCGAAATCAGCTGCGTTCCCGTCATGAACCCGCCAAAGACTTCGCCGCGTCCAGGATCGTCGCGCAGGAACTCGATGAAGTAGCGCTCGATGCCGTAGAGGATCATGAAACCGGCCCACACCTGTCCATCGAACTTCTTGCGTCCGAGCAGCCACGTCAGTAGTAGGAAATTGCAGAACTCCGCTGCGGCTTCGATCAACTGTGTGGGCTCAATCCTGACCCCGAGCGGAGTTCCACTGACGTCATGCGCCAAGGGATTGTTGAAGACAACGCCCCAGAAGTGATTGGTGGGTTTGCCGTAGCAGCAGCCCGCCGAAAAGCAGCCGAAGCGCCCGAGCACGTGGCCAAACGCGAGTCCGGGGGCGAATCCGTCGCAGGTGCGCAGCACCGGCATGTGATGACGCCGCATGTACCAGGCCGCCATCAGGAGCGCGCCAATGAGTCCACCAGAAAATACGCCCCCAGCCTGCAGCGTGTTGAGGCTGAAAATCTCGCGCCAGTTGTTCGCGTAATAACTCCAGTCGTTGATAACGTAAAGAATTTTCGCCCCAATAATTCCGGCGAGAACAACGAGAATGCCCAGGTTCCACGCATCGTCGCCATTGATGCCCTGCTTCTCGGAATTGCGCACGCTGATCCAAATCCCGATCAGTACGCCCGAAGCGACGAGCACACCGTAAGTAGGCAGATAGAAATTGCCAATCTGAAAAAGTCGAGGAAACACGTTAGTTTGGATGCTCCAATTGCAGTCTGAGTTCTAGGAGAGTCTAGCAGGGAGGAAGGTCTTAGGTCTCAGGTCTCAGGAAAAGCAGAAGCTCGCAGAGTCCGGTTCGTCCTGAGACCTGACACCTGAACTAAACAAGCCGACCCACTAGGCCGTGTGGTGGGCCGAGAATGAACCCGTCTCAGACGGTGGGAACCCGCCGCGACCCATTAGGCTTTTCCGCATGGCGGAACCTAGCACACAGGATCTTTTTGCGAGTCGAGTCCCCGTTCATTCGGCATTGGTTCAAAAATCGGTTGCCACCATCACCAACTCGGTAGGTCGGCTTTCACTTTGGATGCTAGGAAACCGCGGCGAGATTCGCAAGAGGAAAACGCAAAATAGTTGGCAGGATGCGTGCTGAAGGTCGTGCTACAAAAGTGCAAGAAGATGAACCGCAGGTTACGGTCGGTTTCACCGGCTGCCGAAAGACCTTGTGTTTCGTATCCAGTGTTTCGTATCCAGTGCTCTTGTATCCAGGAGCTTCGTATCAGGGTATCGCTTTAGCGATACCGTAAGTTGCTCGAATCGAAAGCCCTTTAGGGGCTGGACATTGAATCTCCGCAACTTCTTCAACCCGTGCGCCGGGTATCTTGCAAAACTTCGTCCAACGCGCTTGCCAGTTTGCTGGCCCGCTGCTGCGCTTCCGGCGAAGGCTTCTCCAGCCGCCGCTTCAGCAGATGATATTCGTCCGCAATGTTCAGCGCCGCCAGCACCGCCAGCCGCACCGAATCCACGGTTGCCGTCTGCTGGGATACCGCGCGCATCTTGCCGTCCACGTACTCGGCCAGCTTCAGAATGTAGCTCGCGTCCGAACCCCGCAGGTTATAAACCTGGTCGAAGATTTCGACGCGCACGCTGCCAGGGTTAGTCACCGCATCGGTCGGAGGTTGTTTGCTCGCAGTCGCCATGTCGCTCCTTGGCGGATTTCCGCCCTCGCCTTCGCGGCCCCCGTTCAGCTTGCCGCCTGCTCGCGCGTCACGCTCTCCATCTGGCTCAACATTTTTTCCACGCGCCCGCGTATGTCCTCGCGATCCTTGCGCAGTTGAATCAGCTCGCGGCGCATGGTTTCGTTTTCTTCCTCGCGCTCCTCGAGTTGCTCGCGCAGTCGCTTGGCGTCGCGCTCGGCCGTAGCCCGCGCTTCCTTGGCCGCCTTGTACAACTCAATGGTGCGATAAACTTTCTCTTCCAGAGCCTCAAAATCTTCGGCCGGAACCTGCTCAGATACCTCTTCCACCATCTTCACTGACATGGGCGCCACTCGCTTTCGAGGAATGTTTCAGCGTTGAGGCGAAGTATAGCGCAGTTTCCTGTGGAAGAGCCGCGTCTTTTCGGTCATCCCTGCACTCATGTAGAGACGGGGCTTGCCCCGTCTCCGCCGCGAGCAAAGACGCGGCAAGCCGTATCTCTACCGATGAGTACTATCGCGGCCGCAGCTTTTCCAGCCGCCGCGCCGCCTCATCCAGTGTCTCAGGCTTTTTGCAGAAGGCGAAACGTACCTGATGGGATCCGTCCTTCGGATGCTTGTAGAAACTCGACCCTGGAACGCACGCAATCCCGATGTCCTTGACCAGATGAGCCGCGAACTCCACGTCGTTCGTGAACCCAAAGGCGCTGATGTCGGTCATCACGTAATACGCGCCCCGCGGCCGGTAACACACGAACCCGGCTTTCTCCAGCGCCGGAATCAAATGGTCGCGCCGAGTGCGGTAGCGGTCGGCCAGTTCGCCGTAGTAACTGGCAGGCAGGCTCAACGCTGCTGCTCCGGCTTCCTGCAGAGGCGCGGGTGCGCCAACGGTCAAGAAGTCATGCACCTTACGGATGGCATTCGTGATCGCCGGCGGCGCAACTGCCCAACCGACGCGCCATCCCGTGACGCTGTAGCTTTTGGATAGTCCGTTGATGGTGATGGTGCGCTCGCGCATGCCATCGAGGCGCGCCAGAGAAATATGCTCCGATCCATCGTAAAGAATGTGTTCGTAGATTTCGTCGGTGATGGCGAGCACGTTGTATTCCACGCACAAGTCGCGAATCAGTTCCAGTTCTTTCCGGCTGAACACCTTGCCGGTAGGGTTGTTGGGCGTGTTAACAATGATCGCCTTGGTGTGGTGTTGACTTGTCTGATGCTGGAAAGCCTCGCGCAGTTCCTGTTCGTCGAACGTCCACTCGCCTCCCGCTGTTTGCGGGGGACGCAAACTGACAAAGCGCGGCTTGGCTCCGCTCAGAATCGAGTCTGGCCCATAATTCTCGTAGAAAGGCTCGAAGACCACGACCTCATCGCCCTTGTTGCACACCGCCAGTAGGGTCGCAATCATCGCCTCGGTCGAGCCGCAGCACACCACAATTTCTTTTTCCGGATCAACCTCGATCCCCTGCCACTCCTTCATCTGCCGGGCAATCGCAGCCCGCAGGCTCTTCGCGCCCCAGGTGATGGCGTACTGATTCACGTCGGCAGCGATTGCTTCCTGCGCAGCGCGCTTGACTTCGCCGGGCGCGGAGAAATCGGGAAACCCCTGCGCCAGATTGATGGCGTCATATTGCATCGCCTGCCGCGTCATCTCGCGAATCACGGACTCGGTAAAATGCTCGACCTTGTCGGAGAGAAAGTGCTTGGAATGCGCCGAAACCTGGGTCATGGAAAGTCAGACTAGCACAAGAGATGCCCACGTAGGGACGGACGCATTCGTCCGTCCAGCGGGGCGAAGCTCGGCAGCGCGCGCAGATGAATAATGGTCCAATAAGTTGACCATGGTATGATATAATGACTACAGAGCAAGCTTATGCAGGAAATCGCCATTTCCGAATTCAAAGCCAAATGTCTCGCCGTACTCGAGCGCGTCCGTTCGACGAAGAAACCGATACGGGTAACGCGCTTCGGAAAGCCCGTAGCTGAGGTCGTGCCACCCACCTCGGTCGAGGCGCGCTCGTCCTGGATCGGATCGATGAAAGATCTGACGAGGATCAAGGGAGACATCGTTTCACCGGCCACCGATGAAGGTGAGTGGGAGGTCTTGCGCGATTGAGGCTGCTACTTGATACCCACATCTGGCTGTGGACAGTGAGCGATCCAAAACGGCTTGGTCGGAGGGTCCTGCACCAACTCAAAGACGAAGCCAACGAACTGTGGCTTTCGCCCATCAGCACCTATGAGGCTCTAACGCTGCACTACAAAGGGAGATACGAGATTGACGGGAACCTGGCGGAATGGCTGGCGCGAGCCACTGCCGGTACGCGCGAAGCACCGCTCACCCATGAGATCGCTTTCGTGGCCCGGCAATTGCCTCTGCATCAGGACCCCGCCGATCGCATTCTAGCCGCCACCGCCGAGGTCCTCGACCTGACTCTGGTCACGGCCGACGAACGATTGTTGGGATTGGGAACGATCCGAACCATGGCCAACCGTTAAAGTCGCCGAGAAACATAGTCATCCTATGGCTGAACACAACTTGGAAGCGAACTACTACACCGCAAGGGAAGCATTCCCCCAAAACCTTGTCTTGGCGCACATGTGGTTGAGCTTGGCCGCAAACGCTGGCCACGAACTCAATCTCTAGAAGGCTGCGGAAAAACTCAATCTCGGGCTTGATTTTGGGTGGCGCAGCGCTTCAGCGCTGCGCTAACTGCTTTGTTCTGAGTCCGGCTTTAGCCGCTGAGGTGGCAATGTCTGGTCGGGAACGACTTTTTCTGCAGCCTCCTAGAAGCCCGGTTGAGCCGTGATTCCTTTCGCTTCCACACACTCATAGGCCCGGCCGGCTGTGAGGTTCTTGTATTCTTCCGTCCTGCCGCTGGGCCATTCGATCACCAGGCGATCGATCTTGTCTCGCTTCCCCAACCCGAAGGTTACGGGCAGCTCCGACTGCGACAGATAACTGGACCCGCCCTTGACCAGGCGCGATTGGCTCGATGTTCCGGTCGACGACCCAGTCGACGATCCGTGATAGATTTTCACCGCCGCCCCGATGGCATCGCGATTCGACTTCGTTCCGACCAGGTGGATCCGAATGCTTCGGTTCCCGGCGGTCTGGTCGTTGCGGTAAAGATAGGCGGGGCCGTTGTTGGTAGTGATGAGCAGATCAAGATCGCCATCGCGATCAAAATCGCCGTAGGCAATACCGCGTCCGACTTTTGCTTGACTGAAGCCGCCGCCCACTTCCGCCGCCACGTCGACGAACGTTCCCTTTCCACTGTTCAGGAAAAGTTGCGGCGGCTGAGCATAACCAACGCCGCTGACGTTGCGCACCGTATCGTCGATGTGCCCGTTCACCACTGCCAGATCGAGTGCGCCATCCAGATCGGCATCGAGGAACACGCACCCGAATCCCAACTTATCTTTCGACGCCTGCCCCACTCCACTCTGCATGGCCACATCAACATAATTTCCGCCCTCGGAAAAGCGGTAGAGCCCGGTCATCTCGTTGTCGAAATTGGTGATGGCCACGCCCGAGTTTCCCGAATTATCGAAGTCGGCCACGTCCACGCCCATGCCCGCGCGGGCTCGCCCCTCCGCGGAAAAGGCGATGCCCGCTTCCACGGCGATGTCCTTAAATGTCCCATTGCGCTGGTTCCGGTAAAGCTTATTGGGCTGCGTGTCATTGGTCACCAGCAAATCAGGCCACCCATCGTGATCGTAGTCGAGCATGGCTACGCCCAGCGACTTCGAGCTGCTGTCGAAGATCCCGCTCGTGGCGGTGACATCCTCAAAGGTCCCATTGCCGCGATTGTGAAACAACCAGCAGGTCTCCCCACGGTAGGCTTCAGGCGTGCAGTAGGACTTGTGCTTGCCGTCAAGGCTGCAAAACACATCGTGCTCCGGAGACCACTTGACGTAGTTACAGACAAACAGATCGAGCAGCCCGTCGCGGTCGAAATCAATCCACAAGGCGGACGTGCTCATAGCCTGGCGGCCGCCCAGTCCGCTCGACTTAGTAACATCAACGAACGTGCCCTTACCGGTGTTCTTAAAGAGCCGGTTCTGGCCGACACAAGTTATAAGGATGTCGGGATAGCCGTCGTTATCGTAGTCTCCGACCGCAATCCCCATGCCATACATCTCCACCTCGAGCCCGGCGCTGTGGGTCACGTCGGAAAACGTCCCGTTGCGATTGTTGCGATAGAGCTTCAGCGTGCTGAGCTCCGGTTTATGTTCCCGGTTGTGACCAGGCCAGTCGGCGCCGTTCACCAGAAGAATGTCCTGCCAGCCGTCGCGGTCGTAGTCGAGGAACGCGCAACCGGCGCCGAGGGTTTCCGGCAGCAGCTTCCCGCCGTAAGCGCCGCTGTTATGACGAAACCGAATCCCGGACTGGGCAGTCACATCCACCAGCCGGAAACCGGGATCGGGCGAAGGAGAGGCTGCGAATGCGTCCAAGAGCAAACTCGATGTCGACGCCAGGCCTGCTATTCCCCAGAGAAAAATTCGTCGGTTCACAGCACGGCGGTTCACGGCAGATCTACCAGCCCGTTGCGGATCGCGTAGACGACCAACTCGGCGGTCTTGTGGGTCCCCAAAGCGTCCATCATGTTGGCACGGTGGACGGCGACAGTGTTGGCGCTGAGATCAAGCGCGGTCGCAATCTGTTTATTGGATTTACCATCCACGATCATTTGCAGCACTTCGAGTTCGCGCGGGGTGAGCCCAGCATTGCGCTTGCCCTTTAACGCAACTGGACGCTTGAGTTGGGAATCGAGCACGGTTTCGCCGTTCACAACTCGCCGAATGGCAGCACCCAACTCCAGGTCCACCGCATTCTTCAGAACATACCCGCGCGCGCCGGCCTCCAGCGCCTGCCGCACCAGGGTTTCCTCCGGATGCATGCTGAGCATGAGCACCAAAGCCTGCGGATGTTTCCCAAGAATCTGCCGCGTGGCTTCCAATCCGTTCATGCCGGGCATGGCGCAGTCCATCACAATCACTTTTGGACGAAGCTCATCCATGAGTTTGATGGCTTCCAGACCATCGCCCGCCTCGCCGGCAACAGTGATGTCCGGCTCATCCTCCAGAATGCGCCGAAACCCGCGGCGCACCAGGGTGTGGTCGTCAACCAGCAAAACCGAAATCTTTCCCGGCATGTGCATCAAGCTTCCAGCCTCTTTCTGGGGACTCGTAATCGCACCAGCGTCCCCCTTCCGCCTTCACCTTGCGCGGGGCGCAAAAATTCGACCGTGCCGCCCATCAATTCCGCGCGTTCCCGCATCGCCACCAGGCCGATTCCTTGCTTAGCAACCCGCGCTTCGAACCCCCGGCCGTGATCTTCCACTTCGACTTCCAAAAATTGCGGCAGAAATCGCAGACGCACCCAGCATTCTTTGGCTCCAGAATGCCGCGTCATGTTATTCAAGGCTTCCTGCACCACGCGATAAACATGAATGGCGGCGTTTCCATCTACAGGAAAGGATTCGCCCGATTTCTCATAGAATACGTGAACTCCGGCCTGCCGTTCCACCACCGGCAAATACCAGTCGAGCGTACTCTCCAGCCCGTTTTCTTCGAGCATCACCGGGTGCAATGCCTGCGAAAGGCTGCGCACTTTGTCCAGCGTGCTCTGCGTAATCTCACAGACTTCATGCAATTCAGCGCGCAGCTCCGAATTTTCCGGAGCGTGTTTTCCGGCGCGCGTCAGCATCATCCCTACGGCAGTCAGAATCTGTCCAAACTCATCGTGCAATTCGCGCGAGATGTGACGCAAGGTGGATTCCTGGGCTGCAATCAGCTTCTGGGCAAGTTCGCTGCGCTGTTCCGAAAGCGCCGCCAGTTGTGCGAACAATCGCCGATTCGAGCGGATCAGGTAAAGGCTGGTAAAGAGAATGGCAATCAGAGTCGCCGTCAGGAATAGATAGACCTGGCGCTCGACGCGGTCGTAAATCTGCGCAATGCGCAACGCAGCCTGCTCTTCGCTCTCGTTGTTCTGCACCAGCAACCGGGATACGGCCGTGCTCAGCGCTTCCTGCCGCGCTCGCAGCGAAATTCGAATCTGCGTCCTGGCTTCGGCCTGGTTGGGGCCGCGCGCCAGGGCAAACGTCCGATCCGCGGCGTCCCAGAATTGCGCCACCGAATTCTCCAGGTACTGCTTCTGGTCGGCGGTCCGGTTCACCGGGGCAACCTGTTGCTCGCGGCGCAGCGCGTCGTCCAGATCTGTCCGCACGCGCTGGAACTGCGCCGACCAGGCAGTCAACGGATAGGGCTCATCGTTGTCCAGCATGTCGCGCATCGCCAGAGCCAGCGAGTTCAAATCGTTCTGGATGCGCAGCAACTGCAGAGAGTCTTTCCGGTTGCGGTCCACCAGATTGTTCTGCAGTTCGCGCAGGCCGGAGATCTGCCGCGTGATATACCCCGAGTAAGCCACCACCGCCGCCAGGGTGATAATCAGCCCTAAGAATAGCCCGGGAGTTGGAGACCGATGGGGCGCAGGGACAGGCGAACTTCGCACGCCCCGAGAATACAACGATGGCGCCTTAATTTACCAACGCCGCCTGCGTCGCCGGTTCAGGGCTGGTCCGGTTTCTCTGGGCAAGCAGAGCGTTCAGTTTTGCCAGCACTTCAAAGGCATCCGCCACATAAAGCACGTCTGCTTTCCCGCGCGCCCATCCGCAGTTCGGGTCGAGATTCACCGCGCGGCGCTCGTTGATGAATCGCCAGCCCACCACATGGGGCTCCTCGCCATGGCAGCAGGTCGACAAACCCTTGGGATGGCGCGGCGTCGATCCCGTCTGCCCCACCTGGTTCAGATGGGTCATGAAGCCGAGCACCGCCTGACTCTCTCCCGTCTGATCAACGAGAGACTTGCTGCCGCCGAGGGACGCGCCCGAAACGCGGAGGAAGTCAAGAATCAACGGTTCCGCTTGATCGACATGGGGCTTGCCGTCGGCCTGCTTCTTGGTCCAGCCCGCACCCGCGACAAATAGCAAGTTGGCGTCGGGCCGGATGGTTTGCACGTCGCTTTTCGGAGCGCGGATGCCGGTCACGATCGTTCTCGTGGCCGCTTTCGGAAGTGTCACCGGAATAACTTCGATCTTGGCCTCACCAGCCGACCCATTAGTCTTGGTGTTCACCCAAGCCGCTTCGCAGCCGGACTCGAGCAACACAATCCAGGGCCGCGTGTCGCGGCAGATGACGCCTTCAATCCGCTGACGATAGTGCCAACGCGTGGCGCGCGCTTCGCCATTAACGGTTTCGAGCGCCGTGACATGCGTGTCCACACATCCGTTCAGGCGATGTGCCACTCCCGCCAGAACGCGCATGAAGCGTGACGTTGCCGCCGCCAGAATCAGATCGGCTCCGGCTGACCGGCAGATTGCTTCCGCCGCCGCCGCATCGCTGGCATAGCGCGCGCTCGCGAAGTCAGGCCCCGCAACCGCAAGAATTCGATCGGCGCCAGCGGCGACAACTGCTTCTGCCACAGCCGACACGTCCTCGCCGATCAAACCGATGGTCAAGCGCCCGCCGAGCTGCTTCGTCAGCTTCAAAGCAGCGCCCAGAACCTCATACGACGCCTTGGGAAGCGTGTTGCCAGCTTCCGAAACGTGAGCCAGGAATAAAATGCTTTTTGACATCAGTCTCTTGATCTCCAAATTTCGTTGTCTACTTGCCAATCCATTCCGCAATCTCTTGCGCGATCTGCTCGGCCGACAGGTCTTTGACCACGCGCGTCTGACGCTGTTGTTTTGGCGGGCTCGCACTCAAATAGTGCAATCCGCCATCCGCCAGCGGCACCGACTTCGCCCGCTGCAGCGCCGGCATCACCGTGCGCATGTTTGCCATTCCGACCTGCGGATTGTTGCGAGGTTCCGGCAAATTGCCCGTCGCCCACCCGAACAGGGCGGGAGGACCCGAGCAAACGGAAACCTGGTGTCGTCCGCCCTCGATCCGCTCCAGAACTTCGAACGAACCGTCGGCTTGAACACTAAGTTGGTCGACGCCTTGGAACTGATCAAGAATCTCCAACCGCTCGCCGACCAACTGCATGGTGGCGCCGGCGCCGCGCGAAGCCGATTCCCATCCGCCAAATACGAGCAAGCGCGAGCGATCGAGACTGGCGATGCTCTG
>CAVWAN010000050.1:0-21488 GCA_963752985.1 uncultured Acidobacteriaceae bacterium | reverse complement strand
AGTCGAACACACCGGCAACATCGAAGATGCCGCCCGCCGGTTTTGAAGACCGGGACGATCACCGGACCGCATGCGCTTCCGTACTTGTTTTCAACAATGACGACTCCGGCCGTCCGCCTATGTTGGCAGAGATACCCGGGGTAGATTGCTTGCCATCAAGCCCAATTCCTGAAGAAAAGCGCTTGCTTGGCAATGGGCTCGGTGCGCCCGGTCAGGCCGGCCATCTGGGTTTCACTGAGTGGCGTGAAGTCGCGCGCGAGTTGCACGTTCTCTTCGAGTTGGGCGATGGTATCGCATCCGATGATGACAGTGCTCACGGGCAGGCTGAGGGTGAAATAAAGCGCTTCCTTCATGGCTAGAACACCGGGCTTGGGAGCAGGCTGGTTCCAGCCCGAGTCGTGGCTCTTGTCGGGCTGCCAGGAGCTGAGGATGCGTCCGCGGGCGGGAATCTTCATGCCGATGATGCCCATTTGTTTGTCCACCGCCATGGGCAGCAGGTGCTCGGTGAAGCTGCGGTGGTGGGCGTCGGCGGCGTTGAGTGCCATCAGGATCTGATCGAAGTCGAAGCGCCGCAGGCACTCCATCAGCACCCCGGGATCGGAGTGACCGGTGACGCCGAGGTAGCGGACCATCTTCTGCTCGCGAGCCTGGATGAGGGCTTCGAGGGCGCCCCCTTTGCCGAAAATTTGCTCGACGTCCTCTTTGCTGTCGATGTGATGAAGCTGCCAGGCATCGAGATGGTCGGTGTTGAGCAGCTTGAGCGATTCTTCGAGCAACGCGAGCGAACCGTCGCGGCTGCGGTCGTGCGTCTTGCTGGCAAGGTATACCTGGCTCCGGCGATGCTTCATTACCTGGCCGAAGTAACGCTGGCTCCAGCGCTCTTTGCCGCCATACATCGCGGCGGTGTCCACATAGTTGATGCCGAGATCAAGAGCGCGCTCGATGATGGGGACGGCTACAGCTTCGTTGTTGGGCTGCTCGATGGCGGCTTGTCCACCGAGGCTGAAGATACCCGCGCGGTGGCCGGTGCGTCCCAGGTTGCGCGTCGGCATGGCACCGGCAGTGGCGGGATTATTCGGGGTAGTAACATTGACTGGAGCAGCCGCCGATGCGCCTGCAGTTTCGGGCAGCAAACTTCCAGCCAGCGCTCCGGCTGTCACGGCGCCAGTAGTCTTCAGAAAATTGCGGCGGGAAGCGGTGGAGTTTTCCAGATCAACACGATGCTCGCTCATGGCTGTTTCCTCATGGCGTCATCCTAGCTCCGGTTCACACAGGTTTGCAATCGCGCCTCACCACAAGCGCCGCAATTCGTTGGCAAGAAGCACAACTTATTTCGGCTGCGCCACCACTCGCAGGTATGGTTTTAGAGTCTTCCAGCCGCCGGGATATTTCTGCCTCGCCTGCTCTTCTGAAACCGACGTGGGAATGATTACGTCCTGCCCCGGCTTCCAGTTCACCGGCGTCGCCACATTGTGTTTCGCGGAGAGCTGGATGGAATCCAGCGCGCGCAGCACTTCATCGAAATTGCGTCCGCTGCTCATGGGGTAGATCAGCATCAGCTTGATCTTCTTGTCTGGACCAACCACAAACACCGTGCGCACCGTCGCATTGTCGGCCGCCGTGCGGCCCTCGCTGCTGGTCCCCGCTTCGGCGGGCAGCATGTCATAGAGCTTCGCCACTTTGAGCTCGGGATCGCCGATCATCGGATACGTCACCTTGTGCCCTTGCGTTTCTTCAATATCGGCCGCCCACTTGCCGTGACTGGTCACAGGGTCGACGCTCAGCCCGATGATTTTCGTGTTGCGTTTGGCAAACTCCGGCTGCAGACCCGCCATGTAACCCAGCTCAGTCGTGCACACCGGAGTGAAATCCTTGGGATGCGAAAACAGGATTGCCCAGCCGTTGCCAATCCATTCGTGAAAGTTGACGGTGCCTTGCGTGGTTTCGGCAGTGAAGTTAGGAGCCTCAGAGTTGATGCGTAAAGACATGTTTTTTCCTCGAGTAGTTTTTTCCTGGAGTGATGAACGACCAGCGCGTTTAAACCCCACTACATTAGTAGAGATAGAATATCCAGAGGCTGCTCGGTCCGTCAACCCTGGCCAGGCCGTGAGGCGCGAGCACACACAGAAATGTAAAATCTCACGCATGGACGTTTCAACACGAAAGCTCTCCATGGTGCAGGTCGATGTGTTTACCGACCGCGCCCTGACCGGTAACTCGCTGGCGGTGTTCCTCGATGGCCGCGGCCTCAGCACCGAAACCATGCAGGCGTTGGCGCGCGAAATGAATCTTTCCGAAACGACTTTCATTCTTCCCGGGGACTCCGCTCGCGAAAAGACCCGCGGAGTCCGCGTGCGCATCTTCACCGTGCAGGAAGAACTCCCCTTTGCCGGACATCCAACGCTCGGCACCGCTTTCGTTCTCCGCGGCCAGACCGGCGCAGCCGAAGTCCGGCTCGATCTGAATGTCGGAACCGTCCCCGTGCGCTTCACCGACACGCCGTCGCAGCTGGCCTTCGGAGAAATGACGCAGAAAGATCCCGAATTCGGCGCCATCCACAAGGTGGACGACATCGCGCGTCTTACAAATCTCAGCGTCGCTGATTTCGACGACTCCACGCCCATTCAGACCGTGTCCACCGGCATACCTTTTACCATGGTTGCGCTGCGCTCGCTGGCGGCGGTACAAAAGCTGCGCCTCGATCTCGACCGCGCTGCCGAATATCTCGCGCCGAGTGGTGGAAAATTCCTTTACTTCGTTTGCCGCGAGACCGTCGATCCCAAGGCTCGCCTCCACGCCCGCATGATTTTTTATAATGGGGACGATCCCGCTACCGGATCCGCCGCCGGATGCTGTGCCGCGTGGATGGTCGCGCACGGCGTTGCGGCCAGCGAGGAGCAGGTTTTGATCGAGCAAGGCCTCGAAATGCACCGCCCCAGTTGCATTTTCGTCCGCGCCACAAAACTGGATAATCGGCACGATAACCATGTCGCCAATGTGCGTGTCGGTGGAAATTGTGTGGAAGTTCTCCGCGGTGGAGTCACGATTGCGATCTAGTGTATCAAAACACCATGCCAGTCGCGGCTCCAAGGCCAATGGCACGATCTTCCCTCACACCGGAGTGCCATTGGCGAGCACGGCTACTTTACCTGTGCTGCGATTCTGTTAGCATTCACCTCGCTCCCGGTTCTCAAAAAGAAAGAGATTCAACACAATAGAAACTTTGTGACGAAATTCTCCCGGTTAGACCAATGAAGCCCAAGAAGACAATTCTTTGTGTGGACGATAACGAACAGGCGCTTTCCATCCGTAAAATCATGCTGGAAACGCGGGGCTACCGCGTGCTGGCGTACAACAATGGCGAACAAGCCCTTGAGGCTTTCAGGCGCGGCGGCGTCGATCTGGTGCTCACCGACTTGATCATGCCCGGTGTGGATGGCTCGCGGCTGATCGAAGAAGTCAAGAGTCTTTCTCCGCAGACTCCGGCCGTTCTGATCTCCGGCCGAACCAAAATCTACGAACGCGAAACCCTCGCCGATGTTTTTCTGCCCAAGGGAATGTACGAGCCCGCCGACCTGCTGGAGCGCATTCGGCTCCTGCTGGTGCGCAAGCGCGGACCCAAACGGCCGGTTGAACTCCGCGCCCCTGCCCTCGCCGTAGGGCGCGCGAACGTGGCCTGAGCACGACTCGTTCCCGAATATTGCTGCCTTCCGTGTGATATGGTTTTTACTGGATGTCAGCCTTCATCGAAGCCAGAGAATTGCGCAAAACCTACCGGGTGGGCAAGGTGGATGTGCCTGCCCTGCGCGGCATCTCCTTCAGCGTGCAGAAGGGGGAGTTCGTCACCATCGTGGGCCCTTCGGGCAGCGGCAAGTCCACGCTCTTTTATCTGCTTGGTGGGCTGACTCAGGCTGACTCGGGAAGCGTCACCATCGACGGCGTGGATTTCGCCACGCTTTCTGACGGCGAGCGTACGCGGTTGCGCAAAAGCAAAATCGGATTCGTCTTCCAGAAATTCAATCTTCTGCCGACCCTCAGCGCGCGCTCGAATATTGAAATCGCGGTTGACATTGCCGGCAAGGCTGCACCCGATCCCGCGTTCCTCAAGAAGATCACCGAGATGCTCGGCATCGCCCAGCGTCTCGAGCATCGCCCCAACGAGCTTTCCGGAGGCGAGCAGCAGAGAGTCGCGCTTGCCCGGGCTCTGATCAATCGCCCCGCCATCGTGCTGGCCGACGAGCCTACCGGCAACCTGGATTCGAAAAGCTCGAACGTCGTCCTCGACATGCTGCGCCAGTCGAACAAGAATTTGGGCCAGACCGTGCTCATGATTACGCACAATCCCGAAGCCGCCGAATATGGCGATCGCATCGTCCACATGCGCGACGGCCAGATCGTCACGCCCGATGAAGATCCGCAGTGGTCGCCGCATCATCCGGCCGAACACCTGCATTCCTGACGTCTCGTGTGGTGACGGGGCGGAGCCTGTCCTGAGCGGAGTCGAAGGGCCCCGTCCCGGCGGGGCAAAGCCCCGCCACCACACAACCTACTGAAGCCGATGGAGAAAGCGGAGTTAGCCGGTTACTGCTTCGGAGCGTAGTATCCCTTGCGGGTACGCACCTTTAGCCCTTTATCCTGCGCCAGAATTTCAATCGTGCGGTAGCGTCCATCCGCGATAAAGTTTGCCGGCTTGTAAGCCATCGCGTACTGGCTGCGCAACTCCTCCTGGATGGAGAGAAACGCGTCCGAAACGTCGCGCATCTGGAAGGGAAAAAACGCGCGGCCGCCCGTCGCGTCTGCGATCCGCTCCAGCACCTTGTCGCCCTTGCCCTTCATACCGCTGATGTTGGTGCTGATGGTGTAGACGATCACTTCGGCCCGCGCCGCCATGTCGATGGCTTCCTCGCGCGTTACGTGGCTCAGGTTGTCTTCGCCGTCGCTCAGCAGAATGATGGCGCGGCGCACCGGCCCCGTCTGCTCCTGCTTCAACAGCTTGTCCCGGCAGGCAAAGTAGAGCGCGTCGTACATGGCGGTGCCGCCGCCCGCCCGCAACATCCGCACCCCGGCCGAAAGATTTTCCGTGTTATCGGTGAAATCCTGGGTAACTTCCGGCGTGGCGTCGAAGCCGACCACGAAGGCCTTGTCGTAGCGCGGGCGAATGATCGAGTTCAGAAACTCGATGGCCGCTTCCTGTTCGAACTTGAAGCGGTCGCGTACCGAATTGCTCGCGTCCACCAGCAGTCCCACCTGCAGAGGCAGATCGGTCTCGCTGCGGAAGCTGCGCAGTTCCGCCGGCTTTTGATCGTCGATCACTCTGAAGTCGGTTCTCTTCAGATCCTTGATGTAGTGGCCGTGCCGGTCGGTAACTGTAAACACCACGCGAACTTCGTTGACGACGTGACGGATCGTCTCCAGCGAGTCATCGGAATCCGACTTAACTGAATTGTCCGGCTGCGGGCCTTGCCCTGCCGCCGCCGCGGGAGTTGGCGTGGCGGGAGTCGTTGTGGAAGAGGCCGGCGCCGGAGCTTGCGCCTTGTCGTCAGCTGGAGCGCTGGTTGTCGCGGGCGGATTCTGTTCCGCCGGCACGGACGCAGGCGTCGTCTGGCCGAGCAGCGACCCAGCCAGCGATAGAAACACGACCAGAAGCAGAAAGATGCGAGATTTCATCAGGACGATTTGCTTAGAATTATTATAGCCTGCGTCCCCGCCACTGGAACGTCCTCTCGCTCTTACTGGCCAGGTTCCAGCCGAGGACCTTCTTGCCGGGCATTCTCCAGGCTTTCCAGCAAATTCTCCAGTTCCTTCGGTAACGGCCGGCTGAATTTGAGCAACTCTTTCGTCCGTGGATGCGTCAACTCGAGCGCCGCCGAATGCAGAAAATTTCGATCCAGCGCCAGCGTCGCAGGCATGCCTGCCGACCGCCGCTTGTTCGACTGCGACCGCAATTCGCCCGGCGCACCATAGAGCGCGTCACCCACCACCGGATGCCCGAGCGACGACATGTGCACCCGAATCTGGTGCGTGCGCCCCGTCTCAATCTTCAGTTCGACCAGCGCAAATTTGCCGTAAGGCGCGTCTATTTTTCGCTTCACTATGTAGTGCGTCACCGCCTCGCGGCCACCGAAGCCCCGCGTCGTCATTCGCGTGCGGCGTTGCGAGTGGCGGCTGATCGCGCTCTGGATCGTGCCGCGATCCTGCTTCGGCCACCCGTGGACGAGCGCAATGTAAGTCTTATGCACCTCGCGCCCGCTGAACTGCTTCGCCAGCCGGCGGTGCGCTTCATCGTTCTTCGCCACCACGATCAGCCCACTGGTCGCCCGATCCAGGCGATGCACGATCCCCGGACGCAGTTCGCCGCCCACCGCTGAAAGCGTCTTAAAGTGATGCAACAGGGCATTGACCAGCGTTCCGCGGTTGCGCGCATCGGCGGTCGCTCCCGCTCCGGCATGCACCATCATGCCCGCGGGTTTGTTGACGATCGCCAGGTCGTCGTCTTCATACACGATGTCGAGCGCAATTTCTTCCGGAACGGCGCGCAGCGGTGGAGCTTGCGGTGGCCCGGTAACCGTTATCCGTTCTTCGCCATTGCCCTTCAGTCGCAGCGAAGCCTTCGCCTCGACCCCGTTCACCAGCACCTCACCCTTGGCGATGAGTTGTTGCACGCGGGCTCGGCTGACCTCAGAAAGTTGCGTTGCGAGATATTGGTCCAGGCGCTGCCCTGCAGCCTCGGGAGATGCGGTCAGGGTGAGAGGGAAGTCGAGCATTCAGAACTCAGCATTCAGCATTCAGCATTCAGCATTCAGCCAGCAAGTGCAAGGAGAATCTCTGCGCGGACCACAGCCCCGGAGGGGCGATTGCCAATAGCCCGGCGCTTTAGCGCCGGGAAAAGTGGGAGTTCGAGTAAGTCCCGGAGGGACGACTGAGACCACTCGCATAACCTACGACCCTGAGCCCGACCGCTGAGCGCTGAGTGCTGAATGCTGAGTGCCACTCTTCAGCCACCAGATCAATCCCCCGCCGACAACCAGCAGAATCGAAACCAACTGCGTTCCCGTCATCAGCCCGCCAAAAACTTCACCGCGCCCGGGGTCGTCGCGCAGAAACTCGATGAAGTAGCGCTCGATGCCGTAGAGGATCATGAAGCCGGCCCACACCTGTCCATCGAACTTCTTGCGTCCGAGCAGCCACATTAGTAATAAGAAATTGCAGAACTCGGCCGCCGCTTCGATCAGTTGTGTCGGTTCAATTCGGACGCCGAGAGGAGTTCCGCTGACGGAATTCGCCAGAGGGTCGGTGAAGATCACACCCCAGAAGTGATTGGTCGGCTTGCCGTAACAGCAGCCCGCCGAGAAACAACCGAAGCGTCCGAGCACATGTCCAAACGCGAGTCCGGGAGCGAATCCGTCGCAGGTGCGCAGCACCGGCATGTTATGACGCCGCATATACCAGGCCGCCATGAGGAGCGCGCCAATCAGCCCGCCGGAAAATACGCCCCCGGCCTGCAGTGTGTTGAGACTGAAAATCTCCCGCCAGTTGTTCGCGTAAGCGCTCCAGTCGTTGATGACGTAAAGAACCTTCGCCCCGATAATTCCTGCGAGCACAACGAGAATGCCAAGATTCCAGGCATCGTCGCCATTGATGCCCTGCTTCTCTGAATTACGCACGCTGATCCAAAGCCCGATCAGCACGCCCGAAGCGACCAGCACACCATAGGTGGGCAGGTAGAAACTGCCAATATGAAAAAGTCGCGGGAACACGTTAGGTTAGATGCTCCAATTGCAGCCTGAGTTCTAAAGAGAGTCTAGCAGGAAACCGGCTGTCAGCTGTCAGCTCTCAGCTTTCAGTTGTCGCAACCCACTCTTAAGTTTTGGGTCTTCCTGCATTCATTGGTTGCTCGGGACAGGAAGGTGTTACTCAGAGCTGACGGCTGAGAGCTAGAAAAAAGCCGACCCACTAGGCCGTGTGGTGGGCCGAGAATGAACCCGTCTCAGACGGTGGGAACCCGCCGCGACCCATTAGGCTTTTCCGCATGACGGAACATAGCACACCGGATCTTTTTGCGAGTCGAGTCCCCGTTCATTCGGTGTTGGTTCAAAAATCGGTTGCCACCATCACCAACTCGGCAGGTCGGCTACACCTTGGATGCTAGGAAATTGCGAAGAGATTCGCAAGAGGGAAACGCAAAATAGTTGGCAGGAAGTTTGCTACAGGTCGTGCTACAAAAGTGTGAAGAAGATGAACCGCAGGTTACGGCCGACTTCAGCCGGTGCGCTGGGTATCTTGCAAAACTTCGTCCAGCGCGCTTGCCAGTTTGCTGGCCCGCTGCTGCGCATCCGGCGAAGGCTTCTCCAGCCGCCGCTTCAACAAATGATATTCATCCGCGATGTTCAGCGCCGCCAGCACCGCCAGCCGCACCGAATCCACGGTTGCCGTCTGCTGGGATACCGCCCGCATCTTGCCGTCCACGTACTCGGCCAGCTTCAGAATGTAGCCCGCGTCCGAACCTCGCAGGTTATAAACCTGGTCGAAGATTTCGACGCGCACGCTGCCAGGGTTAGTCACCGCATCGGTCGGAGGTTGTTTGCTCGCAGTCGCCATGTCACTCCTCGGCGGATTCCCGCCCTCGCCTTCGCGGCCCCCGTTCAGCTTGCCGCCTGCTCGCGCGTCACGCTGTCCATCTGGCTCAACATTTTCTCCACGCGCCCGCGTATGTCCTCGCGATCCTTGCGCAGTTGAATCAGCTCGCGACGCATGGTTTCGTTTTCTTCCTCACGTTCTTCGAGTTGCTCGCGCAGCCGCTTGGCATCGCGCTCGGCCGTAGCCCGCGCTTCCTTGGCCGCCTTGTACAACTCAATGGTGCGATATACTTTCTCTTCCAGAGCCTCAAAATCTTCAGCCGGAACCTGCTCAGATACCTCTTCCACCATCTTCACTGACATGGGCGCCACTCACTTTCGAGGAATGTTTCAGCGTTGAGGCGAAGTATAGCGCAGTTGGCTGTGGATTTTGCGCTACTTTCGTCTCAGCTTCTCCAGCCGCCGCGCCGCCTCATCCAGTGTCTCAGGCCTTTTGCAGAAGGCGAAACGTACCTGATGGGATCCGTCCTTCGGATGCTTGTAGAAACTCGACCCTGGAACGCACGCAATCCCGATGTCCTTGACCAGATGAGCCGCGAACTCCACGTCGTTCGCGAACCCAAAGGCGCTGATGTTGGTCATCACGTAATACGCGCCTCGCGGCCGGTAACAGACGAACCCGGCCTTCTCCAGCGCCGGAATCAGATGGTCGCGCCGAGTGCGGTAGCGGTCGGCCAGTTCGCCGTAGTAACTGGCAGGCAGGCTCAACGCCGCCACTCCGGCTTCCTGGAAGGGCGCGGGTGCGCCCACGGTCAAAAAGTCATGCACCTTGCGAATCGCGTTCGTGATGGCGGGAGGCGCAACCGCCCAGCCGACGCACCATCCCGTGACGCTATAGCTTTTTGAGAGCCCGTTGATGGTGATGGTGCGCTCGCGCATGCCATCGAGGCGCGCCAGAGAGATGTGCTCCGATCCATCATAAAGAATGTGTTCGTAGATTTCGTCGGTGATGGCCAGCACGTTGTATTCCACGCACAAGTCGCGAATCAGTTCCAGTTCTTTCTGGCTGAAAACCTTGCCGGTAGGGTTATTGGGCGTGTTAACGATGATGGCTTTGGTGTGGTGTTGCGCAGTCTGATGCTGAAACGCTTCGCGCAATTCCTGTTCGTCGAACGTCCATTCTCCTCCCGCTTTTTGCGGAGGACGCAAACTGACAAAGCGCGGTTTGGCTCCGCTCAGAATCGAGTCCGGCCCATAATTCTCGTAGAAAGGCTCGAAGACCACGACCTCATCGCCCTTGTTGCAGACCGCCAGCAGAGTCGCAATCATCGCTTCGGTCGAGCCGCAGCACACCACAATTTCTTTTTCCGGATCGACCTCGATCCCTTGCCCCTCCTGCATTTTCCGGGCAATCGCGGCCCGCAGGCTCTTCGCGCCCCAGGTGATGGCGTACTGATTCACGTCGGCAGCGATCGCTTCCTGCGCCGCACGCTTGATTTCGGCGGGCGCGGAGAAATCGGGAAACCCCTGCGCCAGATTGATGGCGTCATATTGCATCGCCTGCCGCGTCATCTCGCGAATCACGGACTCGGTAAAATGTTCAACCTTGTCGGAGAGAAAGTGCTTGGAATGCGCCGAAACCTGGGTCATGGAAAGTCAGACTAGCACAAGAAATACCCAGGTAGGGACGGACGCATTCGTCCGTCCAGCGGGCGAAGCCCCGCAGCGCATATGAGGTATGGTCCAATAAGTTGACCATAGTATGCATTCCCCAAAACCTCGTCTCGGCGCACATGTGGTTGAGCTTGGCCGCAAACGCTGGCCACGAAATCAATCCCTAGAAGCCCGGCTGAGCCGTGATTCCTTTCGCTTCCACGCACTCATAGGCCCGCCCGGCTGCGAGGTTCTTGTATTCTTCCGTCCTGCCGCTGGGCCATTCGATTACCAGACGATCGATCTTGTCTCGCTTCCCCAGCCCGAAGGTTACCGGCAGTTCCGACTGCGACAGATAACTGGACCCGCCCTTGACCAGGCGCGCTTGGCTCGAAGTTCCGTGAAAGATCTTCGCCGCCGTCCCGATGGCATCGCGATTCGACTTCGTTCCGACCAGATGAACCCGAATGCTTCGGTTCCCGGCCGTCTGGTCGTTACGGTAAAGATAGGCGGGGCCGTTGTTGGTGGTGATGAGCAGATCAAGATCGCCGTCGCGATCAAAATCGCCGTAGGCAAGGCCGCGTCCGACTTTTGCCTGACTGAAGCCGCCGCCCACTTCCGCCGCCACGTCGACAAACGTTCCCTTTCCACTGTTCAGGAAAAGTTGCGGCGGCTGCGCGTAACCAACGCCGCTGACGTTTCGCACCGTATCGTCGATGTGCCCGTTCACCACTGCCAGATCGAGGGCGCCATCCAGATCGGCATCGAGAAACACGCACCCGAATCCCAACTTGTCTTTCGACGCCTGCCCCACTCCGCTCTGCATGGCCACATCAACATAATTTCCGCCCTCGGAAAAGCGGTAGAGCCCGGTCATCTCGTTGTCGAAATTGGTGATGGCGACGCCCGAGTTTCCCGAATTATCGAAGTCGGCTACGTCCACGCCCATGCCGGCGCGGGCTCGGCCCTCCGCGGAAAAAGCGATGCCCGCTTCCACGGCGATGTCCTTAAATGTGCCATTGCGCTGGTTCCGGTAAAGCTTATTGGGCTGCGTGTCATTGGTCACCAGCAAGTCAGGCCAGCCATCGTGATCGTAGTCGAGCATGGCTACGCCCAGCGACTTCGAGCTGCTGTCGAAGATCCCGCTCGTGGCGGTGACATCCTCAAAGGTCCCATTGCCGCGATTGTGAAACAACCAGCAGGTCTCCCCACGGTAGGCTTCAGGCGTGCAGTAGGATTTGTGCTTGCCGTCAAGGCTGCAAAACACATCGTGCTCCGGAGACCACTTGACGTAGTTACAGACAAACAGATCGAGCAGCCCGTCGCGGTCGAAATCAAACCACAAGGCGGACGTGCTCATAGCCTGGCGGCCGCCCAGTCCGCTCGACTTAGTAACATCAACGAACGTGCCCTTACCGGTGTTCTTAAAGAGCCGGTTCTGGCCGACGCAAGTTATAAGGATGTCGGGATAGCCGTCGTTATCGTAGTCTCCGACCGCAATCCCCATGCCATACATCTCCACCTCGAGCCCGGCGCTGTGGGTCACGTCGGAAAACGTCCCGTTGCGATTGTTGCGATAGAGCTTCAGCGTGCTGAGCTCCGGTTTATGTTCCCGGTTGTGACCAGGCCAGTCGGCGCCGTTCACCAGAAGAATGTCCTGCCAGCCGTCGCGGTCGTAGTCGAGGAACGCGCAACCGGCGCCGAGGGTTTCCGGCAGCAGCTTCCCGCCGTAAGCGCCGCTGTTATGACGAAACCGAATCCCGGACTGGGCAGTCACATCCACCAGCCGGAAACCGGGATCGGGCGAAGGAGAGGCTGCGAATGCGTCCAAGAGCAAACTCGATGTCGACGCCAGGCCTGCTATTCCCCAGAGAAAAATTCGTCGGTTCACAGCACGGCGGTTCACGGCAGATCTACCAGCCCGTTGCGGATCGCGTAGACGACCAACTCGGCGGTCTTGTGGGTTCCCAAAGCGTCCATCATGTTGGCACGGTGGACGGCGACAGTGTTGGCGCTGAGATCAAGCGCGGTCGCAATCTGTTTATTGGATTTACCATCCACGATCATTTGCAGCACTTCGAGTTCGCGCGGGGTGAGCCCAGCATTGCGCTTGCCCTTTAACGCAACTGGACGCTTGAGTTGGGAATCGAGCACGGTTTCGCCGTTCACAACTCGCCGAATGGCAGCACCCAACTCCAGGTCCACCGCATTCTTCAGAACATACCCGCGCGCGCCGGCCTCCAGCGCCTGCCGCACCAGGGTTTCCTCCGGATGCATGCTGAGCATGAGCACCAAAGCCTGCGGATGTTTCCCAAGAATCTGCCGCGTGGCTTCCAATCCGTTCATGCCGGGCATGGCGCAGTCCATCACAATCACTTTTGGACGAAGCTCATCCATGAGTTTGATGGCTTCCAGACCATCGCCCGCCTCGCCGGCAACAGTGATGTCCGGCTCATCCTCCAGAATGCGCCGAAACCCGCGGCGCACCAGGGTGTGGTCGTCAACCAGCAAAACCGAAATCTTTCCCGGCATGTGCATCAAGCTTCCAGCCTCTTTCTGGGGACTCGTAATCGCACCAGCGTCCCCCTTCCGCCTTCACCTTGCGCGGGGCGCAAAAATTCGACCGTGCCGCCCATCAATTCCGCGCGTTCCCGCATCGCCACCAGGCCGATTCCTTGCTTAGCAACCCGCGCTTCGAACCCCCGGCCGTGATCTTCCACTTCGACTTCCAAAAATTGCGGCAGAAATCGCAGACGCACCCAGCATTCTTTGGCTCCAGAATGCCGCGTCATGTTATTCAAGGCTTCCTGCACCACGCGATAAACATGAATGGCGGCGTTTCCATCTACAGGAAAGGATTCGCCCGATTTCTCATAGAATACGTGAACTCCGGCCTGCCGTTCCACCACCGGCAAATACCAGTCGAGCGTACTCTCCAGCCCGTTTTCTTCGAGCATCACCGGGTGCAATGCCTGCGAAAGGCTGCGCACTTTGTCCAGCGTGCTCTGCGTAATCTCACAGACTTCATGCAATTCAGCGCGCAGCTCCGAATTTTCCGGAGCGTGTTTTCCGGCGCGCGTCAGCATCATCCCTACGGCAGTCAGAATCTGTCCAAACTCATCGTGCAATTCGCGCGAGATGTGACGCAAGGTGGATTCCTGGGCTGCAATCAGCTTCTGGGCAAGTTCGCTGCGCTGTTCCGAAAGCGCCGCCAGTTGTGCGAACAATCGCCGATTCGAGCGGATCAGGTAAAGGCTGGTAAAGAGAATGGCAATCAGAGTCGCCGTCAGGAATAGATAGACCTGGCGCTCGACGCGGTCGTAAATCTGCGCAATGCGCAACGCAGCCTGCTCTTCGCTCTCGTTGTTCTGCACCAGCAACCGGGATACGGCCGTGCTCAGCGCTTCCTGCCGCGCTCGCAGCGAAATTCGAATCTGCGTCCTGGCTTCGGCCTGGTTGGGGCCGCGCGCCAGGGCAAACGTCCGATCCGCGGCGTCCCAGAATTGCGCCACCGAATTCTCCAGGTACTGCTTCTGGTCGGCGGTCCGGTTCACCGGGGCAACCTGTTGCTCGCGGCGCAGCGCGTCGTCCAGATCTGTCCGCACGCGCTGGAACTGCGCCGACCAGGCAGTCAACGGATAGGGCTCATCGTTGTCCAGCATGTCGCGCATCGCCAGAGCCAGCGAGTTCAAATCGTTCTGGATGCGCAGCAACTGCAGAGAGTCTTTCCGGTTGCGGTCCACCAGATTGTTCTGCAGTTCGCGCAGGCCGGAGATCTGCCGCGTGATATACCCCGAGTAAGCCACCACCGCCGCCAGGGTGATAATCAGCCCTAAGAATAGCCCGGGAGTTGGAGACCGATGGGGCGCAGGGACAGGCGAACTTCGCACGCCCCGAGAATACAACGATGGCGCCTTAATTTACCAACGCCGCCTGCGTCGCCGGTTCAGGGCTGGTCCGGTTTCTCTGGGCAAGCAGAGCGTTCAGTTTTGCCAGCACTTCAAAGGCATCCGCCACATAAAGCACGTCTGCTTTCCCGCGCGCCCATCCGCAGTTCGGGTCGAGATTCACCGCGCGGCGCTCGTTGATGAATCGCCAGCCCACCACATGGGGCTCCTCGCCATGGCAGCAGGTCGACAAACCCTTGGGATGGCGCGGCGTCGATCCCGTCTGCCCCACCTGGTTCAGATGGGTCATGAAGCCGAGCACCGCCTGACTCTCTCCCGTCTGATCAACGAGAGACTTGCTGCCGCCGAGGGACGCGCCCGAAACGCGGAGGAAGTCAAGAATCAACGGTTCCGCTTGATCGACATGGGGCTTGCCGTCGGCCTGCTTCTTGGTCCAGCCCGCACCCGCGACAAATAGCAAGTTGGCGTCGGGCCGGATGGTTTGCACGTCGCTTTTCGGAGCGCGGATGCCGGTCACGATCGTTCTCGTGGCCGCTTTCGGAAGTGTCACCGGAATAACTTCGATCTTGGCCTCACCAGCCGACCCATTAGTCTTGGTGTTCACCCAAGCCGCTTCGCAGCCGGACTCGAGCAACACAATCCAGGGCCGCGTGTCGCGGCAGATGACGCCTTCAATCCGCTGACGATAGTGCCAACGCGTGGCGCGCGCTTCGCCATTAACGGTTTCGAGCGCCGTGACATGCGTGTCCACACATCCGTTCAGGCGATGTGCCACTCCCGCCAGAACGCGCATGAAGCGTGACGTTGCCGCCGCCAGAATCAGATCGGCTCCGGCTGACCGGCAGATTGCTTCCGCCGCCGCCGCATCGCTGGCATAGCGCGCGCTCGCGAAGTCAGGCCCCGCAACCGCAAGAATTCGATCGGCGCCAGCGGCGACAACTGCTTCTGCCACAGCCGACACGTCCTCGCCGATCAAACCGATGGTCAAGCGCCCGCCGAGCTGCTTCGTCAGCTTCAAAGCAGCGCCCAGAACCTCATACGACGCCTTGGGAAGCGTGTTGCCAGCTTCCGAAACGTGAGCCAGGAATAAAATGCTTTTTGACATCAGTCTCTTGATCTCCAAATTTCGTTGTCTACTTGCCAATCCATTCCGCAATCTCTTGCGCGATCTGCTCGGCCGACAGGTCTTTGACCACGCGCGTCTGACGCTGTTGTTTTGGCGGGCTCGCACTCAAATAGTGCAATCCGCCATCCGCCAGCGGCACCGACTTCGCCCGCTGCAGCGCCGGCATCACCGTGCGCATGTTTGCCATTCCGACCTGCGGATTGTTGCGAGGTTCCGGCAAATTGCCCGTCGCCCACCCGAACAGGGCGGGAGGACCCGAGCAAACGGAAACCTGGTGTCGTCCGCCCTCGATCCGCTCCAGAACTTCGAACGAACCGTCGGCTTGAACACTAAGTTGGTCGACGCCTTGGAACTGATCAAGAATCTCCAACCGCTCGCCGACCAACTGCATGGTGGCGCCGGCGCCGCGCGAAGCCGATTCCCATCCGCCAAATACGAGCAAGCGCGAGCGATCGAGACTGGCGATGCTCTGAATTGTTTCCGCCAGGAGCGCGGCGGTGGCATGCGCATCGGCAAAGCCGCTGGCGCTGGAATCGACGGGAACCAGTTCAAAACTTACTCGCTGGGCAATGGTCATCATCACCTGCTGGAGTTTTGCTTTGGGTCCCACGCTCACCAGCCAGACCTTACTGCCAGTGGCCTTGGATGCCAGGTTGGCCGCTTCATACAGAGCATGAGCTGCCCAGGGATCGAGTACGGCGGGCAGCATCATTTCGTTTTTCAGTGCGGGTCCGGTCGGAGTCTGGATCGGCTCCAAAGTTTGCAACGGGTCGGGAACAATGCTGCCGCAGACTACAATGTGATATCCGTTTGTCATTCGTATCCTGTCAAACAAACTGCAGATCCCTCGCTTCGCTCGGGATGACAATTCATAAAGTGAGAACCCGAATCCGGCAGTCAGTTCAGCGCCGAGTGCAGTCCTCCCGCACCCGCTTTGAATTCGATATTCCCCTGCGCACCATCACCATCGGCCGCGCAATTCCACAAGCACGCGCCACAGTAAACACACTTCTCGCGATCAAAGGCAGGCACTGCGTCTTCGCCGCGCGTGATCGCCTGTCCTGAGCACATTTCCACGCACAACTTGGTTTCACAGGCGCGGCAGAGTTCCGGACGACGAAAGCTCACATGATTCGCATACCCCGGCGCTGCCTGCACCCCTCCGCCCATGAGCAGAGCGTCCTGGTGTGAGATGAGCAGCTTGCCATCCATAGGAATCTGCGGCCAACCCCAGCGGTCCATGATCCGATCGTGCAGGGAAGTGCCCTTGGCGGCGCATTCCTCCTGCATCTGTTTCAGTTCCGCCGGCGAAATCCGCGATCCGTAAGCTTCCTCAAGCGAAGGCAGATGTCGGGTTGCTGGACGCGAAGCTGGCGTCACACGCCCGCCAGTCAGGCCCGTGACGGCCATGCCGATCATTCCCGTGACGACGCCTTGCTGGAATCCATTGCGCGAGTCGGCCGCAATCTTCGACTCGCGATCAACCCAGCTCTCGCGACGCCGGTGCACATACGTAGCTTCCAGGTTCTCGCGAGTAAACGCCCGTTTTTGTTCCGCCAATTCGATGACCGCTTCCGCCAGCTGCACGCCAGTGGTCCAAGCCTCATCCACTCCAGACCCGGCCAGCACGTTGGTGCTGCCCGATCCTTCGCCGATGCGGGCATAGCCGTTGCCTGCAAGAAATGGCTCGCCGTGCCGGCCCGATTCCTGCAGCGACTTCGCTCCCCAGGACTTCAGCGTTCCACCCTCGAGACATCGCCACAGATAAGGATGAAGCATAAAGTGCTGCAGGTAGCGATAGGCCGTGCGCAATGGACTGCGGAACCATGAAGGAACAAAGATGCCAACCGAAGCCAGCCGATTGGGATGAACATAGAGAAACCCGAAAATTTCCGGCTCTGGGAATCCGATGGTGTGCAACACAGTGCCGGGCTCCAGTCCGCTATCTTCGCGGAGTTCGACCACCATCTTCATACCAAGCGCCCATTCGCGCGATCCATGACCTGGCGGCATTCCAAGCTGTGCGTCGATTTTGCGGCCAACCGCTCCTACCGGCCCGTCGCCCACCACCGTCAAAGCGGCGCGCAGGTCCATGCCCGGCGTGAACCCTGTCTCGGGATGCCCTTGAAGATCGGTCCCCTGATCGGCAAGCCGCACGCCGGCAACGGCGTCGCCTTCAATCAGCGGCTCGGCAACCGGCATTCCCGGCCAGATCTGCACCACGCCCGATGCTGCGACCTGATCGCTGACCCACTGGTTGAACTGGCCAAGCGACAGCACAAGGCCGTCGTGTTTCCGCATGAATGGAGGAGTGTAGGGCAGCTCGAAAGCCTCGTGTTTCAGCCCGAATAGGAAGCCAAATGAGCGCAGCACGCGGTCCGCAACCTTGAAAGAAAATGATCGTCGACTCGCGCCCGTAGGGTCGAGCAGATAGACCAACTTCTCCGTCTTCACGGCCGCCGCCATCGGAATCTCGGTAAGATCCACGCCGGGGAAACTGCCGCGTATCCCACGCGCTCGTGTAACCGCGCCCGAAACTCCAAAGCCCAGCCCGTCGCCGCGCTCGTAGCAGATGACCTGCAAAGGCAACCCGGCAGACGCTGCACTCTCCAACCGCACCGAGCCGTCCGAATTGAGCAAGCTGCGGCTCAACGTCGTCAGGAAGCCGCCCATCGCAGGACCAAAGCCCACGCAGGCGATGTCGACCGTCATCTGCGGGCGGTCGATTGCGGGTTGTTCTTTGGAAGAAGCGCTCATGAGCCGGTCGTGAATCTCCATCTCTGCCCACAGTGTCTAGGCAGACTGCTGAGAACCGGGGCTTCGTATCAGGGCATCGCTTTAGCGATGCCGTAAGTCACTCGGAAGCAAACGCCCCTTTAGGGGCTGGACTTCGAGATCCGAGTTGTTCCGACACCCAGCCCCTGCGAAGACTTGCGGTATCGCTAAAGCGATACCCTGATACGAACCACAGTCGAAAAACGGACGCTCATGCGGGGTAGTCCAGTGCCTCCGGAATCATGAGCTTCGAAATCGCCTCGGCAGCCCGGTCCTTCGCTAGCCGGCAACCCGTGAGGCAAGTAGAGAGCTTCGTTTGCAACGAAAGGAACTGATCAGCTCCGTTGCACTTCGCACAAGGCCCGGCCTTCCCAGGATGCGAGCCATCGCTTCCGATGACATCCAGGCCATAGGAACCAATCCCCGGAATAATGCCTTCAAGAGAATCCAGCTCGTCCTCCTGGTAGCAACCCCGGTATCCCGCCTCGTCCCATGCCGGGTGACGGTTGTATCCGAACACCAGCTCCGCGCAGATGCGGGCAACTTCTCCACTGGCCCGCGCCGATTGCACGTGGCACAGATCCGTCATAAAATTCACCAGCCCAGCGAGGCCCTCGGCAACCGCGGGATCGCTCGGTCCACGCCGCTCCAGTTCGAGCGCATCGAGAATCTGGCAGCGCGCCGCCAGCAACCAGCAGAGCGCATCGGCTAGCGGGAACGTCACACCCTGACGCGCGCTCTGGTACAGACGGCCGCCGTCAGCATCTTTGCTGCGCTGCAAACGGTCGAGCGTCCATAGCCACATTCCCATCGCCGTTGCCAGCGTGCATGCGCCGGTTCCGGGACGCTCGGACGCAATCCCGCGCATCTCCTTAATCCACGCCCTGAACTGCGCCAGGAAGAGCGGGTTGGTCATGGTGCCAGAAAGCTGGCGACGTTGCACCGCTTCCGGTCCTTCGTAGGTTGCCTCCAGTTGCGCATCCATCCACTTGTTGCCGAGAAAGCCGGGGCAGTCTTCTGTGATGCCGTACCCGCCCATCAGGCTGACCGCTTCGCGCATCATCTGCGCGCCCCAACCCGTGTTCCACAGTTTGGTGGCGGGGCAAAGAACGTCGGCCAGCGAATCCAAAAGAAAGAAACGCAGAAGCGGATCCGATTCCAGTTGCGCGCGCTGGGGATCGCCGGCCGGCAAGCGGAGCAGATCCGCCGCTCGTTCCGACGCTTCGCGTTGCACCTTCGCGCGTGCTTTGGAAGTGGTGACTCCCTGCGCAGCCAGAAGTTTGTCAGCCTCGCGCTCCAGCGGGTCCAGTTCGTCAAAAGCCCGCGCCGCCGCGAATCCCAGCGATGCAGAGGCCTCACCCGTCGCCCAAATGTCCACCAGTCGGTGAAGGGAGTCTTCGCGAGCCTGCAGCCCAAGTTCATAGCGCACCGATCCGGGCGTCGCCGTCTCCGCGCCACGGAACCGCCCGCGCTGATACCGGATGACCGGCTCAACCGCAGACAGCAATTTCGCCGCAGTCATGACGCCCACCGTCACCCGAGTCCGGCGAAACACGGCTTCAATGACTTCGCTGTGGTTGTAGCGCGGCACGATGACGCCATCCTTCACGTCGTAGCCGCCGACAATCCGGCTGGCCGGAATCCGCAGGCTGAAAATCGGGTCGCCGGTCGAAGAAAGCTGATGCACCAGCTTCTTCGTGGGCGTGCCGCGATCGAATGTCCCAGGATCCCCTTCTTCCAGGATCACCATGCAGCTGCCCTTGATCCGCTCATCGCCGGAATCCACCGCCGCCGTCACAAAGTTGGCAAACGCAATATTGGTGATAAAGCGCCCGCGTTTTTCCACCTGAAGAACCGGCTCTTCTCCTTTTTTCCACTCGGCGATGCGGATTTTCCCGTTAAGCATGCCGGTATCCACGCCGACGTAGGGGATGGGTTCGGTCAGGCAGAATGCTCCCCGCCAGGGTTTGCGATTCTCTCCCGCCTGAGGCGGTGCAGCCAACTGCATGTACTTGGTTTGTTGCTCCGGTGTGCCGCGCTCGTGAATTGGCGACAGTGCCAGACAGCCCGCCAAGCTGGCGGTTGCGGCTCCACCGTCCACCCACGCCAGTTCAAACGCCACCAACGCCAGCGCCAGGTTCTTCGGGCCTGCGATAAATCCACCCTGCTCCGGCTCCATGAATACGGCCGTGATCCCGGACGCATCGTACGCCTCCAGCAACTCCGCCTTGGCCGGAGTCCAATCATGGGAATTGCGCCCGCCGCTGGCCACCAGTCGCGCCACCGGACCTCGGGCCACCGATCGCGCCGACTGCACCAGCATCTGCAGGTCGTAGCGGTCGGCGAATCGCCATTGCATCTGGCGCGCGGCGTCGGATGGAAGTGTCCGCAGCAGTTCCGGCTTGACGGGGGTGGCAGTAGAGGCCATGGCCTTGCTCCTTTGCGAAGTGCTCTTGCGAAGTGACCCATTTGATTCTGCCGTCGCATGACCATCGGGTCTGTGACGTAGATCATGAGGACCTGTGACCTGCGAACGCGATTCTATTCACGTCCCGGCCCAGTGCTGTCCGCTCAGCCATGCCTCTGTGTTGTTCATCACAGCCTTTTCTGGCGTCGAGATCGCAAAATGTTGAATAACGGAGGATGAAACCATGCACGGCGACGAGAAGGTTATTGGACAGTTAAACTTGGCCCTATCCGCGGAATTGACCGCGATTGTGCAGTACATGACCCAGTCAGAGATGTGCCAGGGCTGGGGCTACAAACGGCTAGGAGAGCACACCAAGGGGCGGGCCATGGAGGAGATGCGGCACGCCGAAGGGTTGATTGAACGGATTATCTTCCTCGACGGCATACCCTCAGTCGATGTCGGATTGAAGCCCCAGCTGGGCAGCAAGGTGCAGCAGCAAATAGAAATTAACCTCAAAGATGAGCTGGACGCAGTGCGCCAGTACAACAAAGCCGCGAAAATCTGCGTGGAAGCAGGGGACGCGGGCTCCAAGGCTTTGTTCGAGCGCATGATTCAGGACGAAGAGCGGCACGCCGACTTCCTCGAAGCTCAACTTCATTCCATCAAGGAAATGGGCATTACCAACTACCTCGCGCAGCAGTTGCATGACGGCAAGTAGCCTCGCGTTCTCGTTCTGAATAGAGCGGGAACCTCCGTCGCTGCCCCGGCTTCAGAAAAAAAGCAGTGGGACGCGTGGTTGCGCGCCTCACTGCTGGGGTAGAGGGTTACTATAATGCCGTGCTACGCTGGGAAACAATCCAGCGTATTCTTACCTTCCATGTCTGCCGCCACCGCCACCGCCGTGTGACGATCCGCCGCCGTGCGAGGATCCACCACCGCCACCGCCGTGAGAGGATCCGCCACCGCCACCGCCGTGTGACGATCCGCCGCCTCCGCCGTGCGGTGCCCCGCCGCTCGGAGCAGAACGTCCGCCACCGCTG
>CAVWAN010000049.1:0-15155 GCA_963752985.1 uncultured Acidobacteriaceae bacterium | reverse complement strand
ACCATGACCGGCGTCGGCATAGCTCTCGTGCTCCTCTTTGGCCTGCTAACCCTGGTCTCCTACGTAGACCGTCTCTACCAGGAGCTCGGCAAATTCCTCTCTCGCGAGTTCCAGGACAATATCGACGCCTTCGAGCAACTCGTCGAGCCGCGCCTCGGAGTCACCCGCGAGCGAGCCGCGCTCTCCATGGCCATCCTCACCCAGTTGGTTACCGCTGCCATCGCCATGATCGTAGGCTTCACCGTGTTTCGCGACCGCGCCTGGAGCGTCTACGAAGTCCTCGAAGCCACGCTCAGTCTGATCCTCATCATCATCATCTTCAACCGCCTCCTACCCTTCGTCTTTTTTTCCAGAACCCAGGGACGCTGGCTCCAGCACTGGGCGCTCCCCTTGCGCGTGCTCATCTACCTGGTCCTCCCGGTGACGCTGGTGCTGGGCTTCTGCCAATCCGTGGCCGCCCTCACCCGCGAGCACGCCGACGCGCAACCCGAAACTTCCTCCGAAGCCGTAGACGCCTTGATTGAAGCGGGACAGGAAGAAGGCATCATCCAGGAAGGCGATCGCGAGTTGATTCAGTCGGTAGTCGAATTCAGCGGCAAGACGGTTCGCGAAGCCATGAAACCCAGGCCGGAGATGGTTGCCGTTCCTGCCGACTGCACCGTCGAGCACGTGGTCGAGTTGCTCCGGGGCAAGCATTTTTCGCGCATACCCGTCTACGAAGGTTCGATTCACCACATCAAAGGCATTCTCCACACCCAGGACGTCCTGCAAATCCCCGACGCCGAGGCCCACACCCGCACCGTGGCCAGCCTCATGCGAAAAGACGTTTACTTTGTCCCGGAAAGCAAGTTAGTAAGTGACCTCCTCCGCGAGATGCAGCGCAGTAACATCCGCATGGCAATAGTAGTAGATGAATACGGAGGCGTAGCCGGCCTGGTAACCATCGAAGACCTGGTAGAAGAAATTGTGGGAGAAATTGGCGATGAACACGAGAAAGCGCAGGTAGTCCAGGAAAACGACCACTCCTACATAGTCCCCGGCAATATGGACGTAGATCGCCTGGATGAACTCTTCGGCATGCGCCCCGAAGGCCGCGAGTCCTCCACCATAGCCGGCCTGGTCAGCGAACTTGCCGGACGCATTCCCAGAAAAGGCGAAGTCATCGAAGACGAAGGCCTGAAGTTCGAAGTCCTGGACTCCACCGATCGCCGCGTGGAGCGCGTGCGCATCACCACGGCCGCGCCCAAGCAGATGAAATTGATCTGAGAAAAAAAGCCGGGTGCCCCCTTTGCAGAGTTGTCATCCTGAGCGCAGCCGCGGCTTCGGCCATCCCTGACGGACACGGGCTCAAACTACAGTCACGACATCCTCAATGTGTCAGCTATGGCAATACATGACATTATTGTATAATAATGTCATCTTGTTGGAGGTGTGACAGTGGAAGCCGAAGCCCGAATGCGGGTCAATCAAAACGGCCGCGTCGTCATTCCCGCTTCTTATCGGAAAGCGCTGGGTATCAAGGCGGGAGACGAAGTGATCTTGCGCATGGAAGACGACGAGCTACGGATCACGACCATGAAACGCAGGATTGAGCGCGCTCAGCGACTGGTCCGGAAATACATCAAGCCCGGCATCTCGCTCGCTGACGAGTTGATTGCTGAACGCCGCGAGGCAGCCAAACGTGAATCCTATGATAGGGTCGTGCTGGATGCATCGGCATGCTCGCTGTCCTAATCAACAGAGCCTGGTGCGGACAAATTGACGCCGCAGATCATGAGCGCGGCTGCGGCCAGCACAGTCAATCTGGCTGAAGTCCACGGGAAACTTGTGCAACGGGGCTTTAGCCCGGACGACGCTTGGGCCGCCGCCAATTGGGCGATTCACGAGTCCGTCGCCTTCACCGCCGAGCAGGCCAAGACTGCTGGGGACCTTGTCCTGCAAACCCGCTCGCTCGGCTTGTCGCTCGGAGATCGAGCCTGCCTGGCTCTCGGAATCGCTCTGCACGCCCCCGTTTACACGGCGGACCGCGCATGGAAAGACCTCAGACTCGGCATTCGCATCCATGTGATTCGATGATGGACAGAGTTGTGGGTGGATGCGCAGTAGTGTTCGCTGGCAGCCAGCAGCCAGAAGCTAGTAGCCTATCCCCATGTCCTTCCACTCCGGATTCGTCTGTATTCTCGGTCGCCCCAACGCCGGCAAGAGCACGCTGCTGAATGCGCTGGTCGGCGAGAAGCTCGCCATCATTTCGCCGAAGCCTCAAACCACGCGCAACCGCATTCTCGGCATCATCAACATCCCAAAGCAGAAGGGACGTGAAGCCGGGCAAATCATGCTCATCGACACGCCGGGAGTCCACCAGTCCGGTTCGTCGCTCGGACGCAAGATGATGTCCGAGATACGCGAGGCGCTGGAAGGCTGCGAACTGATTCTGATGATAGTCGACGCCAAAAAGAAGTGGGATCGCGACGACGATTTCGTCCTCGACTTGGCAAGAAAAGGCTGGCACTCCTGTCTTTCTGTTGCTCAACAAGATTGATCTCCTCGCCGACAAGAGCAAACTCCTTCCGCTGATCGCGCAGTTCCAGACCCTGCATGATTTCAAGGAGATCGTCCCCATCTCCGCCCTGAAAAAGAAGGGCCTCGATGAATTGCTGTCCTGCGTCCTGAAGGCTCTGCCCAACGGCCCACGCTATTTCCCCGAAGACCAGATCACCGACCAGCCCGTGCGATTCATGGCAGCGGAGTTGATCCGCGAGCACGTTCTCATGCACACCCATGAAGAGGTGCCGCACGCCGTCTCCGTCCTGATCGAGCAGTTTGAAGAGAGTCCGCGCCTGACCCGAATTGCCGCCGTGATTTATTGCGAACGCGACGGCCAGAAGGCCATCCTGCTGGGCAAAGGCGGCCAAATGCTCAAGAAGATCGGAACCGCAGCCCGCCTCGACATCGAGAAAATGGTAGGGACCAAAGTCTTTCTTGAACTCTTCGTCAAGATCAAGGCCGGCTGGCGCGACTCAAGAACCTTTGTGGAAGAACTGGATTGGCGCCGTCAATTGCAGCAAATAGGAGGTCCGCCTGACCCGGAGTCGTAAAGCGAACCCCTTGTAGAGACGTGGCTTGCCCCGTCTCCTCTGCGCCCGGAGACGCCGCTGTTTGCCAAGAAACTCGTGCTTCGTATCAGGGCATCGCTTCAGCGATGCCAAAAGCCGCGGCTCTCAAACGCCCCTTTTAGGGGCTGCCGCTGCGATCTCGACCTTAGTCTCCCCGATTACGGGTCAGGGTTTCGGTCCACCCGGCGACTGTCTGACCGCAGGTAACCCCCGAACGTAATCCGCCAAAATTGCCCGCCCTCCAAAAGAGTTTGCATCTCGCCTCGTAAATCCATAAAATCTGACAGCGCCTTCCTGCATCTCAACTAGAGGATAGGCTGGAGATTATGGAACCTTCTTCCCCATCCTCTAAGCAGACGCCACAGTCCTGTGACTTCGACGCCGACAAGCTCGGTCTTAAGCTGAGCGTGACGCTCGCTGCCGACCACGATGCGTTAGAGCCGGTCGTCCGCAACGTCATGAAGATAGTGCGGGAAATGAAATGCGCTGAGGGGCGCGAAGACGACATCGAGCTCGCGCTAACCGAAGCCCTGGCCAATGCCATCATCCATGGAGCGAAAAACGATCCCTCCAAAGTTATCGAATGCGACGTGGCCTGCGACGAACAGCGCGGCATGTTGATTGTGGTCCGTGATCCCGGCCCCGGTTTCGACCCCACCAAGATCGCCAACCCCTGCCACGGTGAGAACATCTATTCCAGCCATGGCCGTGGCATTTACCTGATCAATCAGTTGATGGACGAAGTCCAGTTTCACAAGAACGGAACGGAAATCCACATGCTGAAAAGATAAAGATAAGGTCTTGGGTGTCAGGTCTTAGGTCTTAGGAAAACCGAGCAGAGATCAAGATCCGAGTGTTTCCTAAGACCTAAGACCTAAGACCTAACGACCTAAGACCTGTCCTACTCCTTCGCTGCAATCCCCAAACTCTTCATCTTGCGATACAGATGGCTGCGCTCCAGCCCCAGCACTTCCGCGGTGCGGCTGACGTTGCCATGATTCTCGTCCAGCTTCTTGAGGATGTAGTCGCGCTCATAGGCCGCCCGCGCCTGGTGCAGCGTTGAGCCTTCCGTCCCCGGTACGCGCCTGCTGCCGTCGCGATGTACCAGCGGCGGAAGGTGCTTGCGTTCAAATCGTGTGGTGGTGGGATTCATGATCACGATGCGCTCGATCACATTGCGCAGCTCGCGAATATTTCCCGGCCAGGCATACCGCATCAGGACGTCGATGGCATCATCGGTGATCTCTCGTGGACGCCGGCCATAGGCTGAGGCAAATTCTTTCAGAAAATGCCGCGCAAACAACGGAATGTCTTCCTTGCGTTCGCGCAGCGGCGGCACCACGAACGGAATCACGTTCAGACGGTAAAAAAGATCTTCGCGGAAGTTCCCCTTGGCAATTTCTTCCTCCAGATCTTTATTCGTGGAAGCAATCACCCGCACGTCCACGGTAACCGGATCGTCGCTCCCCACCGGGTTAAAGCGCTGTTGCTCCAGGGTACGCAAGACTTTCGACTGCGTCTTCAGGCTCATGTCGCCGACTTCATCCAGAAACAGAGTTCCGCCATTGGCCTTCTGAAACTTGCCTTCCTTGTCGGCGGTAGCGCCCGGAAACGACGACTTAAGATGTCCGAACAGTTCGCTGTCGATCAGATCTTCCGGGATCGCGGCGCAGTTCATCTCGACAAACATTTCATCTTTGCGCAGGCTCTGCATGTGGATGGCATGCGCGACCAGTTCTTTGCCGGTGCCCGATTCGCCATAGATCAGGACCCGTCCGTTGGTCGGCGCCATCAAAGCAATCTGCTGGCGCAGCGCCTTCATGGGGACGCTGTCGCCCACGATCACGCTCTTCGTCTGCAGTTGCTTGCGCAGGTCGAGATTCTCATGGCGCAACCGCCGCGCGTCGACCGCATTCTTTACCAGGATCAACGTCTTTTCCAGCGAGAGCGGCTTTTCCGCAAAATCGTAGGCGCCCAGCTTCGTGGCGCGCACCGCCGTCTCGATCGTCCCGTGCCCCGAAATCATGATGACCTCGGGCGGATCCTCCATCTCGCGGATCTTCTCCAGCACCTCAAGCCCGTCGATCCCGGTCAGCCACACATCCAGCAGAATCAGGTCGAAGGTGCTCTTGCGCAACAACTCCAGGCAGTCTTCTCCGCTCGGGCTGACGCTGGTCTTGTATCCCTCGTCCTCAAGGATGCCCCGCAAGGATTCACGGATACCGGCTTCGTCATCGACAATCAGGATGTGTGCCATGGTTTTACTTGCCGCAGTTTAAGCGAGCCCCTTCACTAGACTTTGTCATCCTGAGCGAAGCGAAGGACCTGCTTTTCGCCGCGGACTACAGATCCCTCGCTTCGCTCGGGATGACAATTCATGAAGGGTGTTACCCCTGTGTCCAAACCCGACTCCAGCACCGACTCCTAGCTTGCCGCCGGAGCGCCAACCGTTTCAACCGCTACCGGCAACTCGACCACAAAGCGGCTGCCGAACGGTTTGTTTTCTTCCACCCGGATCGAACCATGATGGTCTTCCACAATTCTGCTCACAATCGCCAGCCCTAGCCCCGTGCCGCGTTGCTTGGTCGAAAAGTACGGCAGGAACAGCCGTTCTTTCACGTCGCGCGAAACTCCCTGCCCAGTGTCGGAGACTGACCAGTTCGACGGCATCGTGGCTCGCCACCAGCGAAGTTGAAATCGTGATCTCTTTCAGCATCGCGTCTTGCATGGCCTCGGCGGCGTTGTCCACCAGATTGGAGATCGCGCGTTTGATCGCTTCCGGATCGGCCATCACCGCCGGCAGATCGTGCGCCAGTTCCGTGCGCACCCGAATGCCCTCCAGCCGGCCATTGAACAAGAGCAGCGCACCCTCCACCAGTTGATTCAAGCTGGCGGGTTGCGGGCGTGACGCGGGGAAACGCGCCAGCGCCGAGAATTCATCCACCAGTGTGCGCACGCTTTCGACCGCGTTCCCGATGGTTTCCGAGCAAGTCCGGATCACCTCCAGGGAAGCGGCATCGGGCGCCGCGCCCCGCGTCAGATGGCGATGAATGCGCTCGGCGGAAAGCGCAATCGGGGTCAGCGGGTTCTTGATCTCATGCGCCACCCGCCGTGCCACCTCGCGCCACGCTGCCTGTTTCTGCGCTCGCAACAGGTCTGACAGGTCTTCGAACACCAGCACGTATCCCAGTCCTTCGCTCAGCGCGGAGACGGTTACGGCGACATTCAGCAACGCCCGGGGCAGGGCCAGTTCCATGTTGGCGGCCGTGATTCCCATGCGATCCGCCCGTCGCAGCAGCGGTTCCAGGTCCGCCAGTACATCGGCGGGCACCACCTCCCGCAGCGGCAGGTTCACCAGTGTCGCCGGACTCACATACTCACTCCGGTCGAGGTAGAACATTCGGGAGAAAGCGGCGTTTGCCAGCGTCACGCGGCGCGCCGCATCAATCGAAATCACTCCGGTGGGAAGACTCTCGAGAACCGTTTCGATGTACCGCCGCCGACTTTCGAGCGCCTCGTTAGCAGCGCCCACATCGCGACTCGAAGCTTCGATCTGCCGCCGGCTCGATTCCAGCTGTTCCGCCATGCTGTTAAACGACTGCACCAGTTCGGCCAGTTCGTCGGTCGCGCGGATATCCACGCGATAGTCCAGTTGCCCTTTGGAGATAGCCTCCGTCCCCGCCGCCAGCGCTGCCACCGGACGGTTGACCAACTTCGAAAGTAGCAGCGCCAGCCAGGTCGAAGCGAACAGCACCACCACTGTCAGCAATAACAGAAATCCAATGTAGGTCCGCCGAAAGAGCTTTCGTTTGGCGGCCAGTTCGATATAGCGATGTTGGCTGTCCTGAATCTGTTTGGCCGTTTGCGCAAATTTTGGCGGCAGGGGCATGGCGACGACCACAGCTCCGTCATGGAGCGGCGCCGCTGCCACCAGGTAGTCCGTCTGGCCCCAGTGGAAATGCGGATGCTCCCCGCGCAGCGCCGCCTGCTCCGGGAAACTGTCCTTCATGTCCGCCCACTGCGCTGGAGGGTTCAAGCTGGCGGCCACGTTGCCATGTGCCATCGCCAGAACGAATCCGCCTTGCAGCGTCGGGATGTGTTCCTGAAGTTCTTCTGTCGCTTCATTGAAATTCCCGCTGGCGAAAGCTCTTTGGAATTCCTCCGTCTGTGCGATGGCTTGTGCTTCCGACGTCGCATTCTGGCCGGCGTAGTCATAGAGCAGTGCCGACATCGCCGCCGTATCCGCGCGCACTTCTTCGACTGGTTGCGAAAACCACTTGTCGATCGAGCGGTTCATCAGCCCATACGAGAACCAGAACATCGCAATCACCGGCAAGAACGAAAGCAGCAGGCTGACCACCACCAGACGCGTGCGGAACTTGGAGCCAGCCACGCCTTGGCGCCGTTCGGCAAAGAGTTTCAGCAGATTCCGTCCAAGAACGAAGGTCAGCGCCACGAAGGCAAGGAAAATCAATCCGCTCAGTCCAGCAAAAAACAGAAGCTCCTGATTGCTGTCCGGGCTGATGAACTTCAGATTGAACGAGGCCTGCAATACCAGAATGGCGAGCAGCAGAAAAGCCCCGACCGCCACCGTGATGACGAACCTCCGGCGACCGGAGGTTTTGTTTTCGTCGCGAATTGGATTCGGCGCGGACAAGGTTTGGTCACATTATAGGGCGGCGAAGGTCTGCTCGCGTAGGGACAGCCGCCCTCGGCTGTCCAAGCCGAGCGCAGCCCGGCAGTTACCAGTGGCTAAAGTAGCCTTCAATTCGCTAACCACTAACGCCCCGTCTCCAGCGCCTTCCGCAGCGCCTGATACGCCGGCTTGGCCCGATAGTCCCGATCCAACAGCAGCGCCGCGCCTTGCGTCTTCTTCGAGTGCGACCCGATCCAGGAATACTTGTCCGTGAAACCCCAGGTCTGGATCGCCGTGCAGCCGCGATGAGCAAGACAGGCGGAGGCGATTTGGCGATAGATCTCCGCCTGCCGTTGCAGATCCTCAGCATGGGCATTACCGTCGGCATCCACCGGCAGGGCCACGTCCATCTCGGTGATGTGGACCTGCACTCCCAGAGCCGTAAAGCGCTCGATATTGGCGGTAATGGATACGACATCGGCGTGCAGATTCGCAATGTGCATCTGGAATCCCACGCCATCAATAGGAACGCCGCGTTGCCGGAAATCGCGCACCATGGCATAGATCGCGTCCGACTTGGGATTCACGGTTTCCGCCTCGGCCTCGTTGTAAAACAGCAGAGCCTGCGGATCGGCTTCATGCGCCCAGCGGAAACAACGCTCAATATAGGAGTTGCCATTTCCCGCCAGTCCGATCCCCGGCTGATCCCGCCAGATCGTGCTGCGCAGCGTTCCCGGACGCAACTCGTCGAAGGCCTCATTGACCACATCCCACGCGAAGATCTTGCCCCGGTAATGCCCGACCACAGTCTTAATGTGTTTCTCCAGAATTTCGGCCAGCTCGCCGGAAGCGTAGTTTCCTTCGGTCAACCATTTTGGATTCTGCCGGTGCCAGACCAGCGTGTGCCCGCGAACCTTCATGTCGTGCCGGGTCGCGAAATCCGCAATCTGGTCTGCTTGCGAGAAATCGAAAGCCGCCCGCTCCGGATGCACCACCTCCCACTTAAGTGCATCTTCCGGTTCCAGCATGTTGAACTCGTGCGCCAGCGTGGACGCGTATGCCGCCTCCGAGAGTTGAGCCGGTCTCACGGCGGCGCCGATAAGCAGCCCGCATCCTTGCGCAGCCTCACGCAGCGATGGCTCCGGCACCACAGCCCCAAATCCCGCGCAAAAGGCTGCGGTCGCTAGGACAAAAACCCGCCGTTTCATGGTTTCACTCCCGCCGTCTCACTTTGCCGGAGGCAGGAACTCCCGCAAAGGACATGTATCACACTGCGGTTGTGACTTTAGACAGTAATTCTTACCCACGCCGACGATCAGTCCGTGCATTTCGTTGAATACCTGAACTAGCGGAGAACGGCTAGCTTCACTCACGGCAGAAGGCCGATGCGAAGACCCACTAGGTTTCGAACTTGACCTCGGATTTTCTCGGCGTCCTCGGCGTCTCGGCGGTGACAAGCTCTCCACAGCAGGCGCCGCGCCCAGCGCCTGCTCGAACAGTTGTCGTATCTCGTCATAGTCGGCCGCGCTCGAAACTATCTCGTGCCGCTCCAGAATGCGCCGCGTGTATGCGTCCACAACAAAGACAGGATGATTGCCGGCATACAACAGAATCGAGTCCGCAGTCTCCGGCCCAACACCATTGAGAGCGAGCAACTCGTCGCGGAGTTCCGCCGTTGGCCGCGCGAACATCCGCGTCAACGACCTGCCGTAACGCTCATCGAGAAAGCGGACAAACACTTTCAGCCGCTGTGCCTTCTGCCGGAAGTAACCCGCCGGGCGGATCAATTGTTCAAGCTGAGTTTGAGGAGTGCGGCGGATTCCGCGAATCGTCAGAAGCCGTGCCCGGCGAAGGTTGCCCAACGCCTTCTCCACGTTTGTCCACGCCGTGTTCTGCGTTAAGTACGCCCCGACAATCACCTCAAAGCGCGATTGCGCTGGCCACCAGTGCTGGCGTCCCCAGGCGGAAAACAGCGTGTCATAGTAAGCGCGGATCGCGTCGTGTTGGGTTTCCGTCATGGCGTGCGCAGGTTGGCCTACGGAGCGCCCCCATTCTAGAGCGGATTCAGCGTTCGCAGGTTGGGAGGTCTCCTAACACCCCCCCAATCCCCGCACCAAAGACCATGGTCCGCCGATTGTGATCTTCGTCACAACGGGATTTTCGCGCAGAAATGCCATCAAATCCGGGCAGATCCCCAGTTCCCTGCAAAGTACAGGTACCTAAGTTACTTTTTCGGAATGCCTGTTGGGTTGACAATTTGTGTCAGTGCGAATGCCTACTCGCTGATCCCCCTGGAAATCAGCGGCTTCGCATTGACCCCGGATTTCGCCGGATTACAGGAGAGATATGTCTCAGCGGCTGGGCGACCTGCTCGTCAAAGAAAAGGTCATTACCCCAGAGCAGTTGGAACAGGCGACCAAACTCCAGAAGGATTCCCACACCCGGCTAGCCTCCGCGCTGGTGAAGTTGGGATTCCTTTCGGATGAGGATGTCACCAACTTCCTCTCGCGCCAGTACGGCGTGCCCGCCATTAATCTTTCTTACTTTGAAATCGACCCTGCCGTCGTCAAGCTCATTCCCTACGAAACCGCGAAACGCTATCAGATTTTGCCTCTGAGCCGCGTCGGCGCTTCGCTCACCATCGCCATGGTCGATCCCACCAACGTCTTTGCCATGGACGATATCAAGTTCATGACCGGCTTCAATATCGAGCCCGTGGTGGCCTCGGAAAGCTCCATCCTTGAGGGCATCGAAAAGGCCTACGGCGTTTCCAAGGAAGCCGAGCTCGAGCAGGTCATGCAGTCTATGAACGAGACTGGCGAAAGCACCGATGTCGAGGTGCAGGCCGAAGAGCAGGAGCTTGAACTCAAGGAACTGGAGAAAGCCGCCGACGAAGCTCCCATCGTCAAGCTCGTGAATCTGGTGCTCACCGACGCTGTGAAACGCGGCGCCAGTGACATTCACATGGAGCCCTACGAAAAGGAGTTCCGCGTCCGCTTCCGTATTGACGGCGTCCTGCAGTTGATCATGAATCCGCCGCTGAAATTGAAGGACGCCATCACTTCCCGCCTCAAGATCATGGCCAAGCTCGACATCAGCGAAAAGCGCCTGCCGCAAGACGGCCGCATCATGCTGAAAATGCAGATTGCCGGAAAGAAAAAGCAACTCGATTTCCGCGTCTCTACTCTGCCCACTCTCTGGGGCGAGAAGATCGTGCTCCGCCTGCTCGACAAGGAAAACCTCCGTCTCGACATGACCAAGCTCGGCTTCGAGCAGGAGTCACTCGATAAGTTCCAGAAGGCCATCCTCAAGCCCTACGGCATGGTGCTGGTCACCGGGCCGACCGGATCGGGCAAAACCAACACTCTTTATTCTTCGATCTCGCAGCTCAACCAGCCCGATACCAACATCATGACTGCCGAAGACCCGGTTGAGTTCCAACTGGGTGGCGTCAATCAGGTGCAGATGAAGGAACAGATCGGCCTGAATTTTGCCGCCGCCCTGCGCGCCTTCCTGCGCCAGGACCCCAACATCATTCTGGTCGGCGAAATCCGTGACTTTGAAACCGCCGAAATCGCCATCAAGGCCGCCCTCACCGGCCACCTCGTCTTGTCCACTTTGCACACCAACGGCGCTCCGGAAACCATTACACGCCTCATGAACATGGGCATCGAGCCCTTTCTGGTGGCGACGTCTGTGCATCTGATCTGCGCCCAGCGCCTGATCCGCCGAATTTGCAAAGACTGCACCGAGCCCGTCGAAATGCCGGTGCAGGCTCTGATCGACGAAGGTTTCACCCCCGAAGAAGCCAAGACCGTGCAGGTCATGAAGGGTAAAGGTTGCGCCACCTGCAACAAGACCGGCTACAAGGGCCGCACCGGATTGTACGAAGTGATGGAAGTCGACGATGAAATCAAGGAACTGGTTCTGGTAGGCGCTTCTGCGCTTGAACTCAAGAAGAAAGCGATTGAACGCGGCATGATCACCCTGCGCCGTAGCGGGCTGATCAAGGTCGCACAAGGCTGGACCACGCTCGAAGAAGTGGCTCGCGAGACGATCCACTAAAAACGGCAGAAGGAAAGATAGAAAATTATGGCACTCTCACTCAGCGATCTGCTCCGCCGCATGCTGGAGATGAATGGCAGCGACCTCCACATCACCACCAACTCTCCGCCCCAAATCCGCGTGCACGGACATCTGGTGCCCCTCGACCTGCCCCAGTTGACCCCCGCTGAGACCAAGCAACTGGCCTACAGTGTGATGACCGATTCGCAGAAGCACCGTTTCGAAGAAAGTCTCGAACTGGACTTCTCTTTCGGCTTGAAAGGGCTGGCTCGCTTCCGCTCCAACATCTTCAACCAGCGCGGCGCTACGGCTTGCGTTTTCCGTCTCATTCCTTTTGAGATCAAATCGTTCAGCCAGTTGGGCCTGCCTCCGGTGGTCAGCAAGATGTGCGACAAACCGCGCGGGCTGGTGCTGGTGACCGGGCCGACCGGTTCGGGTAAGTCCACCACCCTGGCCGCCATGATCGACAAGATCAATACCGAACGCCACGAACACATCCTTACCATCGAGGACCCCATCGAGTTCGTGCACATGAACAAGAACTGCGTGGTCAATCAGCGTGAATTGCACTCCGACACCAAGAGCTTCACCGACGCCCTGCGCGCCGCCCTCCGTGAAGACCCGGACGTGGTGCTGATCGGCGAAATGCGCGACCTCGAAACCATCGAGTCGGCGCTGCGCATCGCGGAAACCGGCCACCTGACCTTCGGGACGCTGCATACCAACTCCGCGTCCTCCACCATCAACCGCATCATCGACGTGTTCCCGTCGCACCAGCAATCGCAGATCCGTGCCCAGCTTTCGCTGGTGCTCGAAGGCATCATGTGTCAAAGCCTGCTGCCCACCAGCGACGGCAGGGGACGCGCCATGTGCATGGAAATCCTGGTGCCCAACGCGGCCGTGCGCAACCTGATCCGCGAAGACAAGATTCACCAGATTTATTCCTCCATGCAGTCCGGCCAGGAGAAGTTCGGCATGCAGACGTTCAACCAGGCGCTGGCCAACGCGTATTTCCTCAAGCAGATCACACTGGAAATGGCCATGGCGCGCTCCAGCAATCAGGACGAACTGCAGGAAATGATCTCGCGCGGCGCCGTCATGGTGAACCGCGGCGGTGTGACCCCGATGGCCAAGGGAGCTGCGCCCGGAAAGCGATGATTTCGAAAAATGCCCGGTAGTACACCGGGCCGCAAGAACAGAAAAGGAACGAACCGAGAAACGAAGGAAAAGACAACCAGGAGTGCGGCGCCAGTAGGATCGGCAAACCACGCTGACGGAATACGAAGAAGGAGAATGCCAACATGCCAGTTTTTACGTTTTCGGGAAAGAACGCTTCGGGCGAGAAAGTTCAGGGAGAGCGCGTAGCCTCCACCAAGGACGGGCTCGCCTCTCAGCTCCGCAAGGAGCGCATCACGCCAGGCTCCATCCGGGAGAAGGGCAAGGAATTCTCCCTGCCCACCTTTGGCACCGGCAAGGTCAAGGTCAAGGATGTCGCGGTATTCTTCCGCCAGTTTTCCGTCATGATCGACGCCGGCCTGCCACTGGTACAGTGCCTGGAGATTCTCGGCGCCAACCAGGAGAATCCCAGCTTCCAGAAAACGCTGCTCGGGGTCCGGACCACCGTCGAAGGTGGGGCCACGCTGGCCAATGCCATGCGCCAGTATCCGAATATCTTCGACGACCTGACCACCAACATGGTCGAGGCGGGCGAGACTGGCGGTATTCTCGATATCATCCTGCAGCGCCTCGCCATCTACGTCGAAAAGGCGGTCAAGCTGCGCTCCGCCATCAAGTCGGCGTTGATTTACCCCGTGGCCGTCGTCTCCCTCGCTGGCCTGATCGTGGGCGCCCTGCTCAAGTGGGTGGTCCCGATCTTCGCCAACATGTTTGTCGGATTGGGAGTCGCACTGCCGCTGCCGACCAAAATCGTCATCGGCCTGAGCGCCTTCATCGGTACCTTCTGGTGGGTCCTTATCGGGGGTTTCGCCGGCATCGTCTTCGGCATCAAGTCGATTCGCAAACACCCGCGAGGGCGCTATTTATTCGACGCCATGCTGCTCAAGATGCCCATTATTGGCCTGCTGCTGCGCAAGATCGCAGTCGCCCGCTTCACCCGAACCCTGGGCACGCTGATTACCTCCGGCGTTCCCATTCTCGAGGGCCTGGCCATTACCGCCCGCACCTCGGGTAACGCCGTGCTCGAAGAAGCCCTGATGAAAGTGCGCAAGGCGATCGAAGAAGGCCGTACTATTGTCGATCCCCTGCGCGAATGCGGCGTCTTCCCCAACATGGTGACCCAGATGATCGGCGTCGGCGAAGCTACCGGCGCCATGGACTCCATGTTGCAGAAGATCGCCGACTTCTACGAAGACGAAGTCGACGCCGCCACCAAGGACATGCTGGCCATGCTGGAACCCATCATCATCGGCATGCTCGGCATCAGCATCGGCGGCATCGTTATTTCTCTGTACATGCCGCTGTTCTCGATGATCTCGAAACTCGCAGGATAAGAAAACCGTCGCGGGTCGCCCGCTCCTTGCGGGAGTATCCCAAGGGGCGAGTGCCGTCGACCAACGACCAACGACTAACGACCGACGACTGACTCTCATGCCCTTCATCTCCGATGAGCGGAACTGGCTGACCTGGCTGGTCAAGGTTCGCATCCTGATCCTGCTGGTTCTGCTCGCCATCGAACTCGCCGTCATCCGCCTTACTCCCAGCCCGCTCCCCATCCTGCCCTTTCTCACCGGGATGGTGCTTTGGTTCGTGCTTTCGCTCTTTTTCCTTTTCCTGGTTTCGGTTTGGAGCGAACACCGCCTCCAGGGCATTCTTCAGGTGCTCGCCGATCTGGCCATGGTCACGCTGGTCGTCCATGTCACCGGCAACATCGACAGTTCGCTGAATTTTCTCTACCCCCTGGTCATCATTGTCGCCTGCATGCTCCTGCCTCGATCCTGGGGATATCTCAGCGCCGCCCTGGCTTTCATCCTCTTCGGAACCATCCTCGAGCTCGATTATTACGGCGTCATTCCCTCGTATGCGAACTCCCATCCCAAGCTCGAGGCGCTGCAGGTAGTGATCTTCGTCAACCTGTTTGCCTACTTTGCCATCGCTTACCTGGCGGGTCTGCTGATGAACAAGCTCCGCCAGGCGGATGTGCAACTGAAGGATACGAGCGGGGCGCTGCAGAATCTGCAGGCGCTCCACGAAAATATCGTGCAGTCCATGAGTGGTGGCGTCATCACCACCGGGATTGACGGGCGCATCACGCTGGTCAATCGCGCCGCCCAGCAACTGCTCGGAATCTCCGAAGCCGAGCTGCGCGGACGCTCCGTGGCCGA
>CAVWAN010000048.1:0-20685 GCA_963752985.1 uncultured Acidobacteriaceae bacterium | reverse complement strand
CTTTCTGCGCCAGGATCCCAACATCATTCTGGTCGGCGAAATCCGTGACTTCGAAACCGCCGAAATCGCCATCAAGGCCGCGCTCACCGGCCACCTCGTCTTGTCCACTTTGCACACCAATGGCGCTCCGGAAACCATTACCCGTCTCATGAACATGGGCATCGAGCCCTTCCTGGTGGCGACTTCGGTTCATCTGATCTGCGCCCAGCGCCTTATCCGGCGGATCTGCAAGGACTGTGCCGAGCCCGTCGAGATGCCGGTGCAGGCTCTGATCGATGAAGGCTACACCCCCGAAGAGGCCAAGACAGTGCAGATCATGAAGGGCAAAGGCTGCGCCACCTGCAACAAGACCGGCTACAAGGGCCGCACTGGATTGTACGAAGTGATGGAAGTCGACGATGAAATCAAGGAACTGGTTCTGGTAGGCGCTTCCGCGCTCGAACTCAAGAAGAAAGCGATTGAACGCGGCATGATCACCCTCCGGCGTAGCGGGCTGATCAAGGTCGCACAAGGCTGGACCACGCTCGAAGAAGTGGCTCGCGAGACGATCCACTAATAACGGCAGAAGGAAAGATAGAAAATTATGGCACTCTCACTCAGCGATCTGCTCCGCCGCATGCTGGAGATGAATGGCAGCGACCTCCACATCACCACCAACTCTCCGCCCCAAATCCGCGTGCACGGACATCTGGTGCCCCTCGACCTGCCCCAGTTGACCCCCGCTGAGACCAAGCAACTGGCCTACAGCGTGATGACCGATTCGCAGAAGCACCGTTTCGAAGAAAGTCTCGAACTGGACTTCTCTTTCGGCTTGAAAGGGCTGGCTCGCTTCCGCTCCAACATCTTCAACCAGCGCGGCGCTACGGCTTGCGTTTTCCGTCTCATTCCTTTTGAGATCAAATCGTTCAGCCAGTTGGGCCTGCCTCCGGTGGTCAGCAAGATGTGCGACAAACCGCGCGGGCTGGTGCTGGTGACCGGGCCGACCGGTTCGGGTAAGTCCACCACCCTGGCCGCCATGATCGACAAGATCAATACCGAACGCCACGAACACATCCTTACCATCGAGGACCCCATCGAGTTCGTGCACATGAACAAGAACTGCGTGGTCAATCAGCGTGAATTGCACTCCGACACCAAGAGCTTCACCGACGCCCTGCGCGCCGCCCTCCGTGAAGACCCGGACGTGGTGCTGATCGGCGAAATGCGCGACCTCGAAACCATCGAGTCGGCGCTGCGCATCGCGGAAACCGGCCACCTGACCTTCGGGACGCTGCATACCAACTCCGCGTCCTCCACCATCAACCGCATCATCGACGTGTTCCCGTCGCACCAGCAATCGCAGATCCGTGCCCAGCTTTCGCTGGTGCTCGAAGGCATCATGTGTCAAAGCCTGCTGCCCACCAGCGACGGCAGGGGACGCGCCATGTGCATGGAAATCCTGGTGCCCAACGCGGCCGTGCGCAACCTGATCCGCGAAGACAAGATTCACCAGATTTATTCCTCCATGCAGTCCGGCCAGGAGAAGTTCGGCATGCAGACGTTCAACCAGGCGCTGGCCAACGCGTATTTCCTCAAGCAGATCACACTGGAAATGGCCATGGCGCGCTCCAGCAATCAGGACGAACTGCAGGAAATGATCTCGCGCGGCGCCGTCATGGTGAACCGCGGCGGTGTGACCCCGATGGCCAAGGGAGCTGCGCCCGGAAAGCGATGATTTCGAAAAATGCCCGGTAGTACACCGGGCCGCAAGAACAGAAAAGGAACGAACCGAGAAACGAAGGAAAAGACAACCAGGAGTGCGGCGCCAGTAGGATCGGCAAACCACGCTGACGGAATACGAAGAAGGAGAATGCCAACATGCCAGTTTTTACGTTTTCGGGAAAGAACGCTTCGGGCGAGAAAGTTCAGGGAGAGCGCGTAGCCTCCACCAAGGACGGGCTCGCCTCTCAGCTCCGCAAGGAGCGCATCACGCCAGGCTCCATCCGGGAGAAGGGCAAGGAATTCTCCCTGCCCACCTTTGGCACCGGCAAGGTCAAGGTCAAGGATGTCGCGGTATTCTTCCGCCAGTTTTCCGTCATGATCGACGCCGGCCTGCCACTGGTACAGTGCCTGGAGATTCTCGGCGCCAACCAGGAGAATCCCAGCTTCCAGAAAACGCTGCTCGGGGTCCGGACCACCGTCGAAGGTGGGGCCACGCTGGCCAATGCCATGCGCCAGTATCCGAATATCTTCGACGATCTGACCACCAACATGGTCGAGGCGGGCGAGACTGGCGGTATTCTCGATATCATCCTGCAGCGCCTCGCCATCTACGTCGAAAAGGCGGTCAAGCTGCGCTCCGCCATCAAGTCGGCGTTGATCTACCCCGTGGCCGTCGTCTCCCTCGCCGGTCTGATCGTGGGCGCCCTGCTCAAGTGGGTGGTCCCGATCTTCGCCAACATGTTTGTCGGATTGGGAGTCGCACTGCCGCTGCCGACCAAAATCGTCATCGGCCTCAGCGCCTTCATCGGTACCTTCTGGTGGGTCCTTATCGGGGGTTTCGCCGGCACCGTCTTCGGCATCAAGTCGATTCGCAAACACCCGCGAGGGCGCTATTTATTCGACGCCATGCTGCTCAAGATGCCCGTCATTGGCCTGCTGCTGCGCAAGATCGCAGTCGCCCGCTTCACCCGAACCCTGGGCACGCTCATTACCTCCGGCGTTCCCATTCTCGAGGGCCTGGCCATTACCGCCCGCACCTCGGGTAACGCCGTGCTCGAAGAAGCCCTGATGAAAGTGCGCAAGGCGATCGAAGAAGGCCGTACTATCGTCGATCCCCTGCGCGAATGCGGCGTCTTCCCCAACATGGTGACCCAGATGATCGGCGTCGGCGAAGCTACCGGCGCCATGGACTCCATGTTGCAGAAGATTGCCGACTTCTACGAAGACGAAGTCGACGCCGCCACCAAGGACATGCTGGCCATGCTGGAACCCATCATCATCGGCATGCTCGGCATCAGCATCGGCGGCATCGTTATTTCTCTGTACATGCCGCTGTTCTCGATGATCTCAAAACTCTCGGGATAAGAAAACCGTCGCTGGTCGTCAGTCGCTAGTCGCTGAGCACTACATCCCGCGCTGGCGACTGACCTCGACCAGCGACCAACGACTAACGACCGACGACTGACTCTCATGCCCTTCATCTCCGACGAGCGGAACTGGCTGACCTGGCTGGTCAAGGTTCGCATCCTGATCCTGCTGGTTCTGCTCGCCATCGAACTCGCCGTCATCCGCCTTACTCCCAGCCCGCTCCCCATCCTGCCCTTCCTCACCGGGATGGTGCTCTGGTTCGTGCTCTCCTTGTTTTTCCTTTTTCTGGTATTGGTTTGGAGCGAGCACCGCCTCCAGGCCATTCTCCAGGTGCTCGCCGATCTGGCCATGGTCACCCTGGTCGTCCATGTCACCGGAAACATCGACAGTTCGCTGAATTTTCTCTACCCCCTGGTTATCATTGTCGCCTGCATGCTCCTGCCTCGATCCTGGGGATATCTCAGCGCCGCCCTGGCTTTCATCCTCTTCGGAACTATCCTCGAACTCGATTATTACGGCGTTATTCCCTCGTATGCCAACTCCCATCCCAAGCTCGAGGCGCTGCAGGTAGTGATCTTCGTCAACCTGTTTGCCTACTTTGCCATCGCTTACCTGGCGGGTCTGCTGATGAACAAGCTTCGCCAGGCGGATGTGCAACTGAAGGATACGAGCGGTGCGCTCCAGAATCTGCAGGCGCTCCACGAAAATATCGTGCAGTCCATGAGTGGTGGTGTCATCACCACCGGGATTGACGGGCGCATCACGCTGGTCAATCGCGCCGCCCAGCAACTGCTCGGAATCTCCGAGGCCGAGTTGCGCGGACGCTCCGTGGCCGAGGTTTTTCAGGACCCCTTGCCCCACTTCGGCGTGGCCCGGGCCGATGCCGAAGTCCGCTTCCTGGCCGCTAATGGCTTCCGCAAGACGTTTCGCGTCTTGGTCTCCGCCCTCAACGTGAGCGCGCCTGAAGACCTGGGCTTTGTCTATTCCTTTGACGACCTCACTGAGATCCGCCGCCTCGAACGCGAGGTGCGCATGCAGGATCGCTTGGCCGCCGTCGGCCGCCTGGCCGCTGCCATCGCTCACGAAATCCGCAATCCCCTGACCTCGATTGCCGGCTCGGTCAGCATGTTGTCGGATGCGCCCTCGTTGAATCCCGAAGAGCGCCATCTCCTCGAAATCGTGACCCGCGAGTCCGACCGCCTCAACAACATCATCACTGATTTCCTCGCCTACTCGCGCGGCAAGCAATATAGATTCGAGCGCGTGAATCTGGTTCCGTTGCTCGAGGACACGCTCACCTTGCTCCAGCACCGCCTCGCCGCCGAGAACACCGGTATCGAGCTCAAGCGCAACTTCCCGAAGTCCGAAGCCTGGGTGCTGGCCGATGGCGACAAGCTTAAACAAGTGTTCTGGAACTTCTGCGAAAACGCAGTGCGCGCAATCAAGACGACGGGTCAATCTGGAATCATCACTGTCGCTCTCGCCGAGCGCGGCCCGGACTGGGAAATGAGCTTTTCCGACACCGGTCCCGGCATCAAGCCGCAGCAGACGGAAAAAATCTTCGAGCCCTTCCAGTCGAACTTCGAAGGCGGCACCGGACTTGGTCTCGCCATCGTGTACCAGATCGTCCAGGCACATGAGGGCAAGGTGTGGGCGCGTTCCGAAGTCGGCAAGGGTACCAGCTTCGTGGTCCGCCTGCGGCGTCTGGAGCAAGCCGCTGCCATCGGAACAACCTCCGCATCGGAATCTGTCCGAGCCGCGCTGGCTGCGGGAGGAGCATCGCGTGGGTAACATTTTAGTCGTCGACGACGAACGCTCGATTTGCGAATTGCTCGACATTGCCCTGCGCCGCGATGGCCACAAAGTCGAAACCGTAACCGGCGGCGAAGCGGCCAAGCGCAAAATCGACAGCGCCCTGTTCGACGTGATCGTTACTGACATCAAGATGCCCAGGGTCGACGGCGTCGAAGTTCTGCGTCACGCTCACCAGGTCTCGCCCGACTCCGCCGTCATTCTGATGACCGCGGTCGACGACTACGAAGCCGCCGTCGAGGCTGTCAAAGCCGGAGGCGCAACCGATTACATCCGCAAGAGTCCCGGCCTGGTCGATGAAGTCAAACTAGCCATCGCCCGCGCGCTCACCAGAGTCTCGCTCAGCCGCCAGAATTTTGCCCTGCGCCGCGACGCGGCCACGCACAACTCGCTCGACAACATCATCGGCGTAAGTCCAGCTCTGGAAAAGCTGAAGCAGACTATCCGCACCGTAGCCACCACCGGCAGTACGATTCTGGTCTTCGGCGAAAGTGGAACCGGCAAAGAACTGGTCGCCCGCGCCGTGCATACCTGTTCGCCCCGAGCCGCCGAAGCTTTCGTCTCCGTCAACTGCGGCGCCTTTCCTGAAACCTTGCTCGAAAGCGAACTTTTCGGTTACGTCAAAGGCGCCTTTACCGGAGCCAACCAGAACCGCCGCGGTCTGTTCGAAGTCGCCGACCAGGGCACGATTTTTCTCGACGAGATTGGCGAGATGACCATGCCCATGCAGGTCAAATTGTTGCGCGTGCTGCAGGAGCGCACCGTGCGTCCGGTAGGCGGCACCACCGAAATTCCGGTGGACGTGCGTGTCATCGCCGCCACCAACCGTGATCTCGACCGCCAGGTCAACGACGGCACCTTCCGCGAGGATCTCTACTACCGCCTGAACGTCATTCCCATTCGTGTTCCCGGCCTGCGCGAGCGCCGCGACGACGTGCCGCTGCTGGCCAATCACTTCCTGAAAAAATATGCCCCCGGAGCGGGGAAGAGCATTCACGGCATCGCCGCCCAGTCGCTCGAAGCGCTGACCGGCTACGACTGGCCGGGCAATGTACGCCAACTGGAGAACACCATCGAACGCGCGGTGGCGCTCGAAACCTCGAGCGAACTTCACGTCGAGTTACCGGCCGAGCGTCCCAAGGCTCGAGCCGTAGCCGCCGGCGCGGAAACCGCCAACATGCCCGCGGGTGCGGTCTTGCCCGAGGGCGTGAACATGGAAAATTACGTCGCCCAGATCGAGCGCTCGCTGCTGCAATCCGCCCTGGAACAGACTCACGGAGTGCAGGTCCGGGCCGCCGACGTGCTGGGCATCTCCTACCGGTCGTTCCGTCACCTGATGAAGAAGTACGAGCTGTAGGGAGGGCGGCTCTCAGCTCTCAGTCTTCAGTTCTCAGCAACCCTATCCAAAGTTGTCATCCTGAGCGGAGCAGGGACTTCACGAAGTGAAGTCTCTGCGGAGTCGAAGGACCCCTGCATCTTTTCACTGCATCAGAGGCGTCAGGGGATTCTCCCCGGGGCAGCCGGATTTTGGGAAGGGCATCGCTTCAGCCGTGCCGATCAGGTGACGTTGGACGGTCAGCTTACCGGGCTAAACTCTGGTGATTCCACCTGGAGCAGATGGTAGGCCTCGTCCAGGGTACGAACGATGTGCAAATTAGGGCGGGTCTCTTCACCTAGCATCTGAAACATCCGCGCCATTCCGTACACATGCGCTTGCGGAGCGACAAAGACCCGCATATATGGAGCCGGGATTGCAGGCGGAGCCTTTGACAGTTGCTTGATCGCGGTGCTGGAAACGTCAAACTTCGTCACCCCCGAAACGTCGGCAATGCCGCGGCACCCTGGATGGGACGCCGCATATCTTGCCGTGGTTGCGTAGCAATCCAACAGAATGGCGTCCGTCACTCGGCCCTCCAGACTCGTGCGCAAGATGTTGTTCCTGGCGTCAAATTCAATAACAAAGGCCATAGAGAGCTTTTTTAAACACGCCGCCGCACTGGAAATTGTGTCACAAAAAGGCGAACAGGTTGTCTCAGGATTGTCCGGCCGCTACGCTCTCTGGACGCCGCCGAGCGTTTCGAGCGCTTTCGCAATCTGCCCCGACCACTGCGCCACCTCGTCGTCGCGCAGCGTGCGCTCGCTGGACTGGAGCTTGGCGCGCATCAGGATCGAGTACTTGCCCGCGCCGACTTTTTCGCCGCGGAAAAGTTCTACCGGAACGAAACTGCGCAGCTCGGTGATGCCCAATCCGTTGACGCTCTGGTGGATCTTCTCAAACTCCACGCCCTCATCAAAAACAAAGGAGAAGTCGCGCTCGACGGCCGGAAAGCGCGGCAGCGCTTCATAACGCACCTGGCGCAAATCGTGCTGGTAGAGCCGGTCGAGATAGATCTCGACCACAAAAACATCCTGGCGCAGTTTGCGGGCCGCGGCAACATCGGGATGAATCTGGCCAAACTGGGCAACCGTCGTGCCATCCATCACCGCACGAGCCGAGCGTCCGGGATGATAGTAATCAGCGGTCTGGGCATCGTAGTAGAGCGTCCAGTGGCTGAAAGCAGCGAGCAGGTCTTCGACGTCGCCCTTCAAGTCGAAGAACGTCAGCGGACGCGCCGCCTGATGAACTCCGGCTTCGACCGCGCTCCCAGTCGCGCCGATCGAGATGCGCTTCAGTTCCAGCGGCATCGGACCTGCGCCCGGTGCTTCAAACGCCTTGCCCGATTCGAACAGGCGAACGTTGTCGCTGCCCCGATTCAGGTTGTAAGCCAGCATGTTGAGCATGCTCGGAACCATCGACGTTCGCATCACCGAAGCCTCGTCGCTCAGCGGATTCGCCAGGTCAAGCTCCGGAGCGGTCGAAAAGCGCTTGGCATCTTCCTTCGATATGAAGGTCAGCGAAATAGTTTCGTTGTAGCCGAGCGCCAGGAGCGTTGAGCGCAGCTGCCCGTCTTTGTGCGCGTCGGGGAGATCCCGCACTTCACCGCTGTAGGCGGGAAGCGTGTTGGGGAACTTGTCGTAGCCGTGCAAACGCGCCAGTTCTTCAATGATGTCAATTTCGCGCTCGCAGTCGAGCCGCCAGCTCGGGATGTGGACCAGGTAAGTATCTTCTCCCGGAAGCATGGTGAACCCGAGACGAGTAAGGATGCGGCTGATCTCCAGTGCGCTGAGTTTCTCGCCGAGAATGCGGTGTACTTCCCGCAGGTCGAGTACCACCGGAGCCAGATCCAGCTTGCGCGCGATCATGTCGATCACGTCGCCGATGAGCGTGCCGCCGCCGGAGGCGAGAATGAGTTCGGCGACCCGGTTGGTTGAAACCACGGTCGATTCGAAATCGGCGCCGCGCTCAAAGCGATGCGATGCGTCGGTGTGAATGCCGTGCCGCCTCGACATACGACGCACGGTAACTGGGTCCCACCAAGCGGATTCGATCAGGATGTTCTTCGTGCGCTCGGTGATCATGGTGTCGAAGCCACCCATCACGCCGGCTAGGCCCACTGGCTTTCTCGCGTCGGCCACGACGAGATCGTCGGGGGAGAGCTTCCGCTCAACACCATCCAGAGTCTTGAGAGTTTCGCCGTCCACGGCCCGCCGAATGACCAGCCTGCGGCCTTCGAGCAGATCGAGATCGAATACGTGCGTCGGCTTGCCACTCTCCCACAAAACGTAGTTGGTAGCATCGACGGCATTGCTGATGGGCCGCTGATCGAGCAATTGCAGGCGAGTGGCAATTTTCGGGGGCGACGGCTTGATAGCAGCGCCGCGAATTTCGCGCGCTGTGAAGCGCGGGCACAGCTCCGGCACCTGAATGTCGATAGTGACCTCGGACTTGCCCTGCGGAGGCGGCAGCTTCGGCTCGATCGGCTTGAGCGGCAGATTGTAGAGCGCCGAGGCCTCGCGAGCCACGCCATAATGATTCATGGCATCGGGACGGTTAGTCGTGATTTCCATCTCAAAGACGGTAGCGTCGCCTTCGCCGGAAATACCTTCAACGGCAATGCCCGCGAGTGTGAGTTCATCCGCAAGACGAGCATAGTCGACTGGGAGGTCAACAAAGTCGCGCAGCCAATGAGGAGAAATTTTCATGTAAGAAGCTTTCAGCCGTCAGCTCTCAGCTCTCAGTTCTTCACTCTTACCGTTTGTCATCCTGAGCGAAGCGAAGGACCTATGCATTTTGCTGGCAGCGTCGGAATGCATAGGTCCTTCGCTTCGCTCAGGATGACAATAATTAGAATGGTTGGCCTGACACGTTGCTTAGTTGCGAACGACGAACCGCGAACGACTAACGACCAACGACTCTTATCCAAACTGCTCCAGGAACCGCACATCGCCCTGAAAGAAAAGCTGAATATCATCCACGCCATACTTCAGAATCGCGATCCGTTCCACGCCCATGCCGAAGGCGAATCCTGAAACTTTCGTCGCATCGTAATCCACAAACCCGTACACATTCGGATCGACCATGCCGCAGCCGAGCAGTTCAATCCATCCGCTGGCCTTGCAGTTGCGGCAGGGAGCGCCGTCGCGCGTGCCTTTGCCATCGCAGAAAATGCAACTGATCTGCACGTCGGCACTGGGCTCGGTAAAGGGGAAGAACGATGGATAGAAGCGCGTCTTCACGCTCGATCCGAACAGCGCCTTCATGGCGTGATCGAGCGTGCCCTTCAGGTCGCAGAACGTGATGTTGGTATCGACCGCTAAGCCTTCCACCTGGTGAAAAATGGGCGAGTGTGTGGCGTCGGCCGCGTCGTTGCGGTGAACTTTCCCCGGACACACAACGCGCACCGGCGGCTTCATCTTCTGCATCGTGCGAACCTGCACCGGCGAAGTGTGCGTGCGCAGCAGCAGGCGGTCGCGCAGCGGTTTCGATTCCTGCCCGGCGATGAACAGCGTGTCCTGCGTGTCGCGCGCGGGATGGTTGGGCGGAAAGTTCAGCGCCTCGAAGTTGTAGTAATCGGTTTCAATCTCCGGCCCTTCCTCGACCGAGTAGCCCAGATTGCGGAAGACCCCGATGATCTCGTTCATCGTCTTGATAACAGGGTGCTCCGCGCCCTTGGGACAGCGAATGCCAGGGAGAGTGATGTCCAGCCGTTCGGCGGCAAGTTTGCCTGAGGATGCTCCACTCTGAATACGGACGAGGGTTGCATCCACCGTCTGTTCGACTTTAGTCTTGAGTTCGTTGACGCGTTGCCCGACGTCGCGCTTCGCATCCTTCGGCGCCGCCTTCAGCCACAGATCATTGAGCTGAGTGAGAATCCCGTTCTTGCGCGCCATCCAGCGATCGCGAAATATTTTCAAGTCGTTCTCGGAACCGAGCAGTGCCGATTCTTGCTCGAGCGCAGACAGAAGTTCGCGCGCTGCGCTGTCCAGCGCGGTCGTCGAGAAATCGGTGAGTTTGGGGACGGTGTAGGGCATTGTTCAATCAATACCGTGTTAATAGTTGTCATCCTGAGCGAAGCGAAAGACCTATGCATTCTGCTGGCGCAGGCGAAATGCATCGGTCCTTCGCTTCGCTCAGGATGACACCATTAAATTAAGACTGAGAGCTAACGACTGTAAGCTGATAGCTGATAGCTGACAGCTACGCCGCTGCGTTCGCCTTCTTCGCCTGCTCCGCCAGGCTGCCAAAGCCTGCCGGATCGTTCACCGCCAGATCCGCTAGGATCTTGCGGTCGAGTTCCACGCCGGCTTTCTTCAGTCCGCTGATGAACTGGTTGTAGTTCAGTCCGTTCAGGCGGGCAGCGGCGCCGATGCGCACGATCCAGATCGACCGGTACTGGCGCTTCTTCTGCTTGCGGCCGGAGTAGGCAAACTTCAATCCGCGTTCGACGGCTTCTTTCGCCGAACGGTAAAGTTTGGATTTAGTTAGGAAATATCCACTGGCGCGTTCCAGAATCTTTTTGCGCTTGGCGCGGCGTTTGGTTCCGCGTTTTACACGAGGCATTGCGGTTCTCCTTTTTTATTTCGTCTGGCGGCTGGAGGTAAGGAGGCTTCTACCCTAAGGGATTTCTGAAGCCCAGCCTCTTCACGCGCCGCTGCGGTGCGTTTCGCTCCGCAGACTTGGTTAAGGACGGGCGAGGGCGCCCGTCGCTCCATTAAAGCTAGTACGGGATCATGCGCATCACTTTCTTATAATCCGCGTCGCTTACCAGCACGGAATTCCCCAGTTTCTTTTTGCGTTTCTTGGCCTTCGAGGTCAGGATGTGGCGGAGAAATGCTTTGTGCCGCTTGATCTTTCCCGTCCCGGTTTTCTTGAAGCGCTTGGCAGCGCCTTTGTGTGTTTTTAGTTTAGGCATAAAAAGTTCTCAGTTCTCAGTTCTCAGTTGTCAGTTCTCAGTTACATCCCAGCGTTATGCAGCGCAAGTATTTCACCCATCCGTCAGCGATCGCACCAAGAGATTTTCCTGAGAGCTGATAGCTGAGAGCTGACAGCTGCTTTTTTACGCTGTCTGCGCTCCGCCCTGCGACGCGGGAGGTTTCGGCCGGGCGGGCGGTTTTTCTTTCGCTCCGCCTTCTTTCTTGTTCGGCGCCAGAATCAGGTGCAGCGTATTGCCTTCCTGTCGCGGACGGAATTCCACCAAACCTCTCTGGTCGACGTCTTTGATCAGACGTTCCAGAATCTGGCGGCCCAGGCTTTGCCGCGTCATTTCGCGTCCCCGGAAGAAGATGGTCGCTTTCACCTTGTCTCCTTCGTCGAGGAAGCGCAGCACGTGATTCTTTTTGGTTTCGTAGTCGTGATCATCCACGTTGATACGAAACTTCACTTCTTTGACCGTTATGGTCTTCTGCTTCTTCTTGGCTTCGCGCTCGCGCTTTTCGTTCTGGTACAGAAATTTCCCGTAGTCCATGATGCGGCAAACCGGAGGTTGCGCGGTCGGGGAAATCTCCACCAGGTCGAGGTTTCTTTCGCGGGCCATCTTCAGCGCCTCGAAGGGAGGCATCACGCCAATCTGTTCCCCTTCGTCGCCGATCACGCGTATTTCGCGCGCCCGGATGCGCTCGTTCATGCGGATAAAGCGTTTGTCGATACCGTCCTCCGTCTATTGATACTGACAGGCTGATTCTGACAGGAAAAGATGCTTAAAAAGTATAGCATGCGGCCGTCCGCAGATCTTTGCCTCTGGCCCGCGTGACACCTGCCTTGCCGAGGCCGTTTACTCGGCGGGTCTGTCCTCGGAATGTGACCCGACGGAGCGAGAACCGATGGAAGCAGCGCTGAGGTCGGGTTCTTCATCCATATCCATATCCTTGCGCCACAATGGCGGACGACTTCGCCGGTGATGTGCAAACGGATAGGGCCCGCCATGGGCGGCGTCAACCGCCGCCCCGATCAGGGCGCCCAGACCGCCGAAGATAACGACCGCGCCCGCAGTTGCCCCCGGGTGGCGGTCTTTATTGGCCGCCGCTCCAAGTGCCGCTCCCAATCCGAAGCCGATTACGGCGCCGATCACGGCGTGGCCAGCGTTGCCATGGTCCATCCACGCTGATGGATAGCTTCCGCGAGGGTATCCACGGCGTGGCGGGAACGGTCGATTCGGCCTGCCTCGGGAGAGTTGGGCTAGGGTCTTTCCATCGTTTGCATCACGGGAAATTTCTCCGGCCCTAGCGTCCTGGATGTACCGGCTTCGCGCCGCAGAAATTGCGTCACTGGGGGGAGGATCTACTTCCGTTGCAGTTTGTCGGTCTTGTATGGTCTGCGCCAGCGCACCCGATGCCACCATGAGCGAAGCCAGCAGCAAGCGCAAGAAAGGAATGTGTTTTGTACGTCTCATAACCGCATCCTAGCGGCAGCGCGCTAACTGCGATTGTGAGCTTGTGACAGTTTCTGGAGTGTAATAACGCCGGAAGGAAGGGAAGGTTGTCTTGTCGTCTGAATCAGGAAACTCCGTTGACTTCGCGCAAGCTGGCTATCACGCCACCGCCACCTTCGGAGTCCGCAACTGCCGGTACAGCCGCAGATAGTCGTCCACCATCCGCCGCGCCGTGAAACGCTCGCGCGCCCGATTGTAGGCGCGCGTTCCATAGAGACGGACGAGGTCGCGGTCCGCGTCCAGTTGGGCGAGCACTTCGCTGAGGCTCTCGCCGTTATTGCGTTCGAAGTACAAGGCCGCGTCGCCCCACAGTTCGCGATAGACTTCGGTGTCGTTCGCGACCAGCGCGCAGCGCGAGAAGGCAGCTTCGATTGACGCCAGTCCCGTAGGTTCGTAGCGCGAAGTTGCCGCAAAAATCGTTGACTTGCTGAAGAGCGAGCGCAGTTGCGACTCGGTCTGCGCTCCTTTCACCGAAATCTCGTGCTCGCCAGTGGAGACGCGCACATCGGCCCGGATCGGCATAGCCGGCGCCGGAATCGGGTTGTCCGCTCCCACGATACACACCGGCAGTCCGTGCCCGTGCTGGGTCAGCAACGCCACCTGCTTTCCCGTATCCCACAAGCGCCCGATCGCCAGTACCGACTCTTCCTTGGCCACAAACGGATTGAAGTAGATCGGATTGCGTCCGGGCGGAATGATGTATCCCTCGAAATCGCCGCCGTAGGCAACACGCAGCATCTGGTCCATCCAGCGCGAAGTAGTGACCACGGCCTCGGCCCGCTTCAAGCCCGCAACTATCGTCGCGCGATACCACTTCAGCCATGCCGAGGCGGCAGGTTCGTGGCCGTGGATGGCCAGCCACCACGTGATCACATCGCCGTGCGCCACCACCACTCGCGGTGTCGCCACCGGCAGCGCTCCAAAACTCAGTTGATTCAGATGCAGAAAATCGGGGCGCGTGTCGCGAATGATCGCACACAAATAATCCTGGGCTGCGTGAAAGTCCTGCTCGCCTTCCTGCATCCAGTCGAGGCGAAACGCGGTGGGATGATATTCCAGCCCGTGCAGCGAGTCCATCCAGGCGGTCTGATGAGGAAGGGGAATTTCTCCAAAGCTGACCAGCGTGACTTGCGCCCCGTGGGTTACCAGGCCCGAAACCAGTTCGCGCGAGTACGTCCAAACCCCGCTGAACGTGTCAGCCGTGACCAGTACGCGCACAGAACCCCCTGGATTCGAGGGCTGGAAGCTACCCCCGGCCTGCCTGCCTACAGTTTAGGGTCGAAGGACGTGCCGGGGGAAGAGTTTTCTTGCGCTCGTGTGGGGACGGGCGACTCGCCCGTCCCGGCAGATTGCGCCTTCACGCAACTTATTTTCACGTCGAGTCCGCCCACTGGGTCATTTCGCGCGGCTGGGCGCGGGGATCCGACAGCCTCACCAGTTTCGGTCGCACCAGTATCCGCATCGTCCACAGGAGATCGTCCAGGACGGTCCCAAACCCGAAGTGAGCATCCACAAACGCCAGCTCCGAAGACGGCAGAGTGGTGCGTCCCGAGATCAGGACCACGGGAACATCCGGCACCAAGTACTTGATCTCCTGGGCCAACTTTGAACCCAACATCAAAGGCATTTCGTAGTCAAGCAGCGCCAGGTCAAAATAGGTCCTCTGGCAAAGCGCAAGCGCCTCGATGGGGTCATTCTTCGTGATCACTCGGAACCCGCATTCTTCAAGAACACTGGTGAGTAATCGGCTGGATTTGGGATTGTCGTCCACGTACAACACCGTCGTTCTGTTCTCCATCACAAACCTCCGTTCTTTTCCCGAAGAACGAACCCCAGCTCCGCCCTTGCGAATACTTTGTGCAGAGATTTGTAAAGGTGGGGATTGGCGGCTTGCTGAAACCCCATAGAGACGGGCTTGCCCCGTCTGCCGGAGACGCGGCAAGCCGCGTCTCTACAGAGAATTGCTCTTTAAAGACTAGATACTGCCATTTCCTCGCCGCACAGCTCCTTCTCCGCCGGATCAGCGCAAGGAATCGTGAACTTGAAAATGGAACCTTGGCCGGCCTGCGACTCGACCCAGATCTTCCCGCCGCAGTGCTCGACAATCTTCTTGCAGATGGCCAGACCAATTCCGTTGCCCGGGTATTCGGCCCGGGTGTGCAAGCGTTGGAAGACAACAAAAATATTTTCCGCATACTCCGGCGCAATGCCGATCCCGTTATCGCTCACGCTGAACAACCAGTAGTCACCGGTGTTCTCGGCCTGCACGGAAATCGCCGGCGGTTCTTCCCCGCGGAACTTGATCGCGTTTCCGATCAGATTCTGCAAGACCTGGGTCATCTGCGAGCGGTTCGCCCACACCGCCGGCAGCGTCCCGTGCGTGACCACCGCGCCGCTCTCTTCGATCGCTGGCCTCAGACTCAGCATTATCTCTTCCATCACCGCATCACATTCGACGCGTTCGCAACCATTCCGCCCTACTCGTGAAAAGGCCAGCAGATCCTGGATCAAGGACTGCATGCGCAGCGCTCCCTCACTGGCGTAGCCGATGAACTTGTCGGCGTTCTCGTCGAGTTTGCCGCGATAGCGTTCTGCCAGCAGCTGCGTATAGGCTGCCACCATGCGCAGAGGTTCCTGCAGATCATGCGACGATATATAAGCGAATTGCTCGAGGTCCGCGTTGGAGCGTGCCAGCTCCGCCATTTTCTCGGTCAGCTTTTTCTCCGCAAGTTCGCGTTCCGTGATGTCGCGCAGGATCACCGTAAACAGCGCCCGACCGCCAACCTGGGTGCGCGAGATAGACGCCTCTATGGGGAACTCCTCGCTGTTGTCGCGCAGAGCTTTTAGTGTGCCCAATGTATTGATAGTGCGACTTGTGATGCCGGTCTCCCCGAATTTGCGGACGTGAGCGGCGTGCGCCGCGCGGAAGCGCTCCGGAATGAAGCGTTCGATCGGCTGTCCCAAGGCCTCCGCTGCCGAGCATCTGAACATCTTCTCGGCGGCGGCGTTGAACAATACAATGCCCTGTTTCTCATCCACGGTGAGGATGGCATCCAAGGCGGAGTGGATTAGAGCTTCGAGCTGCGCCTGGCTCTCCCGCAGAGCGGCGTCTGAGCGCTGTTGCCGTTCGCGCAAGACTTTTTCCTGCAGCGCGCGCCGGATTGCTTCCGGCAGCCGCGCCAGACCGTCTTTCAAAACGTAATCGGTTGCTCCCCGCTTGATGCATTCCACCGCAGTCACATCTCCCAATGCGCCCGACACCAGAATCAGCGGAATGTCCAGCCCTTCGCGCCGCAGTACATCCAGCGCGTCCATGCCTTGCCACTGCGGCAGGTTGTAGTCGGCGAGCACCACGTCCGGACTTTGCGCGCGAAGCTCCCGCTCAAAGTCGGCCTCCGTCTGCACCACCACCACGGAAACCGAGAAGCCTCCTTTGCGCAGAGCCTGGGCCACAAGTTCCGCATCCAGGGGGTCGTCTTCGACGTGCAGCACCCGGAGTTGGCAGGCTTCTGGCCCGAGATCGTTAGTGGCGTTCATGAGCCACGCCTGCCAATTGCTGCGACGTTTGCACTACGGGTGGCTGATTGATGACCAGCCAGTACAGTCCGACCGTCTTGACCGTCTCCCGGAACTGATCGAAGTCGACTGGTTTCTGGATATAGCTGTTCACTCCCAGGTGGTAACTGGCCACCAAATCCCGCTCTTCTTTCGACGAGGTCATGATGACGATGGGAATGGTCTTGGTCCGAGGGTCACTCTTAACTTGTTTGAGCACTTCCATGCCATCGACCTTGGGCAGTTTCAAATCCAACAGCACCAACTTGGGCGGATACTCAAACGATCGATGCGCGAACGCCCCGCGACAGAAGAGAAAGTCCAGGGCTTCCTCGCCATCGCGTACGGTGACGATGTTGTTGGCCAGTTTCTCTCGCCGCAGCGCATGCAGGGCAAGGTCCACGTCGTCCTGATTGTCTTCCACCAACAGTATGTCGAGGTTTCCTGAACTCATGATTGGCCTCCCGCCGTCGCTCCATTAGTTTTCGATTCAACTTGTTTTCCCACCCCGAGGGTGAAATAGAAGGCGGCGCCCTTGTCCAGTTCCGCCTCCGCCCACACTCGGCCTCCGTGCTTGTGAACGATGCGTTGCACCGTGACCAAGCCGATGCCCGTGCCTTCAAATTCCTCCGCGCTGTGCAACCTCTGGAAGACTCCAAATAACTTTTCGACATACTTCATGTTGAAGCCGATGCCGTTGTCTCGAACCATGAAAACCAGTTGCCCGCCTTCTTCGTTTTCTTTGTGACTGACCTCGATGATGGCGCGGACACGGGGACGAGTGAACTTGAGCGCGTTGGCCAGCAAGTTTTGAAAGATCTGCCTGATCAAAACGGGATCACAGTTCACCTCTGGTAAGTCAGCGATCACCCATTCCACCTGCCGTCCCTCGCTCTCCGGCTGGAGAATCGCTATCACTTCCGCGACCATCGAGTTCAACCTGGTCGGCTGCCGATTGAGTGCCTGGCGCCCAACCCGTGCCAGATTCAACAATTCATCCACCAGCAGGCCCATCTTTTGGGTCCCTGCCTGGATGCGCTCCACGTAGTGTTGGGCGCTCGGATCAAGGGTCGAGCCGAATTCTTCCATCAGCATCTTGGAAAATCCGCTGATGTGCCGCAACGGCGCCCGCAAGTCGTGGGACACTGAGTAACTGAAAGCTTCCAGCTCTTTGTTCGCGGTCTCAAGCTCCGCGGTGCGCTGAAGAACTCGCTCCTCGGCCCGCGTACGTTCAGTGATGTCCGTACGGATGGCAGCGTACTGCCGTGGCTTTCCCTCGGCTCCGACAAACGGGACGATGGTCGTATCTAACCAGAAAGTCGAACCGTCCTTGGCACGATTCTTGATTTCGCCGTGCCAAACCTGGCCGTGGGCGATGGTGCGGTACATCTGCTGGAAAAACTCTTTGGGATGATGGCCGGAGTTCATCATGCGGTGATTCTGGCCGATCAACTCACCCTTCGAATATTGACTGATGGCGCAGAACTTATCGTTCACATAAGTTATGGTGCCTTGGACGTCGGTCATTGCCACGATGGCGTGCTGATCCAGAGCGAACTTTTGGTCGGCCAGTTCTTGGTTGGCTGTTTCCAGCTGGGCCGTCCGCTCTGCCACCCTATGTTCTAGTTCATCATTGAGTTTTCGGATTTCCTGTTCATCGGCTTTCTGCTGCGTAATGTCGCGCGCTACTTTGGAGAAGCCCCTGAGGGTTCCAGAATCGTCGTACATGGGTGTGATCACGACGTTGGCCCAAAATGTGGAGCCGTCCTTCCGCACTCGCTGGGCCTGCTCTTCGAAGCGCCCTTTGGAGAGAGACTCATGCAGTTCGCGGGAGGGCCTATCGGCTTCGCGGTCCTCGGGAACGTAAAAACAAGAAAAATGCTTGCCCAGAATTTCTTCACTTTGGTAGCCCTTGAGGCGAGCCGCGCCCTCATTCCAACTGATCACGTGGCCCTCGGGATCGAGCATGTAGATCGCGTAGTCCTTGACCCCATCGAGCAGCAGCCGAAACCGTTCCTGACTTTCGTGCAGCTCTTCTTCTGCTCGCTTGCGCTCGGTGATGTCTGCGCGGATGGCCACGTACTGCCGTGGTTTACCCTCCGTGCTCAAGGTCGGGACGATGGTCGTATCCACCCAGTAGATCGAACCATCCTTGGCCCGGTTCTTGATCTCGCTGTGCCAGACCTTCCCGTTAGCGATGGTGTGGTACATCTGCTGGAAAAACTCTCTCGGATGGTGGCCGGAGTTGAGGATGCGATGATTCTGGCCAAGCAGTTCGTCCTCCGAATATTGACTGACGGCGCAGAACTTATCGTTCACGTAAGTTATGGTGCCCTGGACGTCGGTCACTGCCACGAGGGCATGTTGATCCAAAGCGAACTTTTGGTCGGCCAGTTCTTTGAGGGCAGTCTCGCTAGTGGCGAGGCTTTCTTTCACGGCGTCCTCGGCTCGCTTCCGCTCGGCGATCTCGGATTGCAGGGCCGCTGTCCGCTGCTCCACGCGCTGTTCCAGTTCGGCGTTCAGGGTGCCGATTTGCGCTCGTGCCCGTGCGCTGACGTCGATCTCGCGGTTGACGGCGATCCGGGCTAGCGCCAATAAGCCTGCCCCGACGAAAATGCCTACGACAATGATGAAACTCGTCAAGCGCCGTCCCGCGGTGGTTCTTTGGGTGCGCTGGCTCAATAGCCGGGTCTCCTCGGCGTGCATCTCTTGAGTCGTTGCGCGCACCGCGTCCATAAGCCTCTCGGTCTCTAGAATTTCGTCAGCACCAGGAGTTGCGTGCGTCTGCTGGCGTTTGGCGACTATCCTTTCGGCGAATTCGAGCGCGGCCCGCACCTGCGGAGCAAGTACGTCCAACCGTCGTTGCTGGTCGGGATTGTCTGCCGTCAAATGGCGCAGCGCATCCTCGTTCTGTGCGACCGCGCCCCGTGCGGCCCGGTAGTGCGCAAGTAGCGGATCTTGGCCGATCAGGGCAAATGTCCGAGCGCTGGTTTCCGCTTCGATGACGTGTTTGGCTGTGACCTCGAGCGTTTCCATCACCGCCGACGTGTGGCCCATCCAGTCGGCTTCATCCGCCGCCAGCCGGGCGTTGCGCCAGGAGGAAAAGCCCAGGAGGACAGTCAGGAGCACCGCTACCATGAAACCGCCGGTGACCCTGCGCCGGAGTGGGGCCTCGATCGGCGCTTCGATCCGCGCGCGCGCGGCAATTTCCCGTTCCAGCTTGCGATTCTCTTCCTGCAAATGCATCCGGCCGGGCAGCGAAATCACTTTCGGAACCAACGGTATGAGCATCGCCACCGTGATCACCGACACCGCCGCCGTGATGGCCTTAATTACGCCCGCCACCAGATAGCTGCCGTGCCAGACGTTCCAGATTTCCAGCAGGTGGGTCGTGCCACAAGCCAGAATAAAGGCCCCGAACATCCAGAAGATCCGGTTGAAGGGCAGATCGCGATTCTTACGGATGAAATAGATGAGAACAATGGGAATGCAGTAATACGAGAGTGTGATCAGACCGTCCGAAATGACGTGCAGCCACAAGATTCGCGGATCCCACAGGTAGCAGAACCCATGCGGCATGAAATCGGGAGAAAGCAATTGTCTAAAGAATTCCATGATCGTGGCTCTGCCTCCCTGGAAGGTCATCGGCAAGAGCGCTGCCGTTTATACCAAGGAGGCAGGTTACTTAGGGTCGGGGCACAGCCGGTGGATCGCGGATTCCAAGCTCTCTATTCGGGTTACGCCGGAACGCCTTAGGCGCCGGCTGCGTGTCTGGCTTCCTCCACTGGAACCGCGCTCTCCAGTTGTTGCCGTAGTTTCCGCACCAGTTCGTGAACCGCCGCCAGCTTTTCAGCCGCCGCCGTCGGCAGACCGGGAGTTTCCAGTGCCAACTCACTGGACAGCAGCAGCGCCGCGACCGTGCCATTCAGCTCGCCGTGCAGCTTGCCGATCGCAACGTGCCGCGCCCCTACTTCGTCACGCTGACGGCGCTGCACCGCCGCCCGCACCTCCCGCACCAGACGCTCCATTCCACTGAGCCCGAAATTGACCTGCACAGGGATGGCGCTGCCCAGGTGCTCGAATGTGGCCCTGGCTTCAGACGGCTTGGTTTCGAGCAGATACTGATCGAGCACCACGGCCAGGTAACCTTCCACCCGCAAAAGTGTCGTGGCTCGAACCAGACTTTCAGCCACCAGGACTTCCTCGCCTGTAGCCTCAGTCAGCGCCCCAGCGCATTCGAGCGCTCTCTCGCTCGGCGTCACAAGAAGGATCATGCGGAATCCTTCGCAACTCCCGGGCCAATTGTCTTTCGCCTGAAAATAAATGAGTTATGGAGTGGAACTTACGATGAGCCTCCCGTTCTGGCACCAGCATCCAGTTCGAGAACTCACTTTTGGGACTGGGCAATTTGTTATGCGCAATTTCTAATCTCTAATCTTGG
>CAVWAN010000047.1:0-11846 GCA_963752985.1 uncultured Acidobacteriaceae bacterium | reverse complement strand
GATGACAACGGACTTCGGATCTGCTTCAACGAAGAAGCTCGCAACGACGCTCGCATCAAGGTCATTGGTGTGGGCGGCGGCGGCAACAACGCGGTCAATCGCATGATTGATTCGGGGATGGAGCACATTGAATTCATTGTGGCCAACACCGACTTGCAGGCGTTGCGGATGTCGCGCGCGGGCACCAAGATTCAGCTCGGGGTGAAGTTGACGAATGGACTGGGCGCGGGGGCGAATCCCGAGATCGGCCGCAAGGCGGCGCTCGAAGATTCGGACAAAATTATCGAAACCCTCGAAGGCGCAGACATGGTCTTTGTCACGGCCGGACTCGGGGGCGGCACGGGCACGGGCGCGGCGCCGATCATTGCCTCGCTGGCCAGCGAAATGGGAGCGCTCACCGTGGCCGTGGTGACCAAGCCTTTTGCCTTTGAAGGCAAACGGCGCATGCAGCAGGCGGAGCGCGGGATTGCCGAACTCATGGAGTCGGTCGATACCACAATCGTGATCCCCAACGAAAAATTACTGGCCGTCGCCGAGAACGCGGGATTCTTCGAATCGTTCCGCATTGCCGACGATATTCTTCGGCAAGGGGTGCAGGGCATTTCCGACATCATCACGATTCCGGGCATCATCAACCGCGACTTTGCCGATGTGAAGGCGATCATGGCGGGCATGGGGTATGCGGTGATGGGGACGGCTACCGCGGCCGGAGAGCACCGCACGGTGGAAGCCGCGCAGCGCGCCATCGCCTCGCCGCTGCTGGAGGCGGGCGCGATTGACGGAGCCCGCGGCATTCTCATCAACATCACGGGCTCGAATTCGCTGAAATTGGCTGAAGTGCAGCAGGCGTGCACCATCATCCAGAGTGCGTCGCACGAAGATGCCAACATCATCTTCGGCGCGGTGCTGGACGAGAAGATGAAGGACGCGGTTAAGATCACGGTGATCGCTACCGGTTTCAAAGAGGCGGGGATGCGCCGTACGCGGCACCGCGAAACTTACGATCCGGTGATCGTTTCGAGAGAGATTTCACAGCAGCGGGATCACTTTCACGAGCCCGATCCGGTGGCCGAGCCGGAGCCAGTGTTTGTGCCGGAGCCAGCGTTCGAGCCAGATCCCACGCCGGTCGGGTTCCAGGAAATGGCGCCGGGTGGCGCGTCGCATGGCGAAGTGATTCCGCTGGATGTGATGCGGTCGGCCGCTCCCATCTACCAGGTGGAGGATCTCGACATTCCGGCGTTCCTGAGGAAACGCAGTGAAGTGATGTAGGGAAATCCAGGTTTCAAAGTTTCAGGTTTCAAAGCGGCCCTCAAGGGCATCCGATGGCATGGACTGGGTCGTCCCTCCGGGACTTCGTGGATTTTTCTCGTCCAACCCCGCGCTGAAGCGCGGGGCTAAGCTGGTTTGCCCCTGGCGGGGCTGGGTTTCTGACGAATTACTTTTGCGCCGCGATCCACGCGTTGATTTTCGTCTCCAGAATATCGAGTGGCAGTGGGCCCTGGTCGAGCACGGCGTCGTGAAAGGCCCGCAAGTCGAACTTCTTTCCCAAATCTTTTTGGGCTCGCTCCCGTAGTTCGAGAATCTTCATCTGACCCATCTTGTAGGAGAGCGCCTGGGCCGGCCACGCAATGTAGCGATCCACTTCGGTATTGATGTTCTCATCGTCCATGGCGGTGTGTTCGTGGAAGAAGTCGACCATCTGCTGGCGGGTCCAGTGCTTGGAATGCACGCCGGTATCCACGACCCAGCGCACGGCTCGCCACATTTCATTTTGCAGGCGGCCGTAATCGCTGTAGGGGTCCTGATAGAAGCCCACTTCTTTTCCCAGGCGTTCGGAGTAAAACGCCCAGCCTTCGGTGTAGGCATTCAGATCGAGGTTGTATTTGCGGAACGGCGGCAGGCCGGTGAGTTCCTGGGCGATGGAAAACTGCAGGTGATGTCCGGGGACGCCTTCGTGGTAGGCGATGGCTTCCACGTTGAGCAGCAGGCGCTTTTCGGGAGCGTATTCGTTGACGTTGATGCGTCCGGGGCGCGAGCCGTCTCCGGTGCCGAGCGAATAATCGGCAGGCGGGGCGGAGGCGCTGCGGAATGATTCCATCGGCACCACGTCAAGTTTGTTCTTCGGCAGGCGGCCGAATAGTTCGGGCAGCTTCCCGTACATCTGGTCGCGATAGTGGGTGTACAGATCGAGTAACTGCTGGCCCGACTTGGCGTGCAGCTTCGGATCCTGCCGAATGTGATCGTTGAACGATTTCAGATCGCTGAAACCTTGTGCCTTGGCGATGGTCAGCATCTGGGTTTCAATTTCCGCCACGGACTTCAGACCCAGTTGATGAATCTGATCGGCGGTGAAATCGGTGGTGGTCTGGTGACGGACGGCGAAGCGATAGCGGGCTTCTCCGTCGGGCAATGCCCAGACACCGGGATCGAGGCGGCCCTGAGGGGCGTAATCATCGCGCACGAATTTGGCGAATTTGGCGTATGCGGGCGCGACTTCATTCTTTACTGCGCCCTCGATGGCTTCGCGGAGTCGTTTGCGGTCGTTCTCGGAAATCGAGTCGGGAAATTTCCGCAGCGGGTCGGTGAAGGGACTCTTGTCGAGCGGGTCGTCGGCAATCTGCTGCGCCTGGCTGGATACTTTTTCGAGCAGATATTTTGGCGGCACGCGGTGGTCGCGCAGTCCGTCGCGCATGTGTCCCATGGCTTGGTCGAGTACGCGCGGAATCTGGTGCAGGCGGGACAGGTAGTCTTCATAATCTTTTTGGTTGCGGAAGGGCGAATCGAAGGCGAGCGATGCGTATCCGAGGTGAATGCCGCCGAACTGGGTCGCGGGCATTTCCCAATCTTTGAATTGGGCGGCGTCGAGCGACTCGCGCAGGCTGCGCAGCATCAGGGCGTGGTTGAGCTTTTCCTGTTCAGGGAATCCGCTGACATCGATGGCCTCGAACCGCGCCAGCGATCGACGAGCGTGGTCCAGATCGTCGGCAATCGCCTTGTCCGAAAAATCGCTCAGCCGGTCGTTGTAGCGATTGTCGCCAACCTGGGTGGCGAGTTCAGGCTGGGTGCGCAGCGTGTATTCCCACTCATCGGCGAGCAGGCGATTGAGTTCGGCTCGGCGGACTTCGAGGGTTTGTTCCGCAGCGTGGGCGCAGAGGGGGACGACGAGAACCAAGGCGAAATAGAAAATCACGAGCGCTGTTCGCAAGATGCAGACCTCCGCAAGCGTCTATTAGAGTACGCCGTTCGAAAATACCAGAAAACGCCCATGCAGGGCACTTCGCAGCCACGATGTGTCAGCCTAGCGGGTTGGAGTCCCCGAACTGTTGGCTCAGTTTGGCGCCCGGATGTGCAAGCCGGTGCAGAGAGTGGGTACCTTGCGAGGTAACAAGCCGATCTGGTTACCAAGGTGCCAGTACTTCTACAGGAAGCAGGTTAAATACAATTGTTTCATATAGTTATCGCGGAGATTCCGCTAGTACCAACTTGTTACTTTGCCATTGCGTCATAACGGTTAAATCGCCTACTATCGGACAGTTGCGGGAAATGCGCCTGCGGAGTGGTGATTTGGCGAGACTCTTGCATCTATTGAACTAGGCCGACAGATTAACTAAGCGCTAGATTGGCCGAGTACGACCGGGGATGGTGAAGTGAAAGTCAGGGCCTGGTTTCTTCGTTTCGCATTTTTCATGGGACTAGCAATGTTGCTGGAAGCGAGTGGGATCGCGGCCAGCGTTAACCCCGGCACGCTTACGCCGCATAAGAAGGCGCACAGCGTTACGGAGAACCAGCGTGCCAGGAAACGCATGCGGACCCTGGCACACAGCCGCGCCGCGGGCGCGCAGTTTGTGGCCGGCAGGCGTTACCCCCGTACTCAGCGCCGCCATCATTATTACGAGCGCTTCCACACCAGTTCGTTCGCATCCGACATCACCGAAGGTGACGTTACGGCCGGGGAAGACCCAGTCGTTCGGCAGGCCGCGATCGATGCCTTGGGCAACATGAATGGAACCGTCGTCGCGATTGAACCCACCAGCGGGCGCGTGCTCGCCATGGTCAACCAGAAACTCGCGCTTTCAAGCGGCGCGCAACCATGCTCGACCATCAAGCTTTCGGTGGCGCTGGCGGCATTAAGCGAAGGGGTGATCGACGCGGAAACGGAAATTACGCTGGGACGCCGCAGCCGCATGAATCTGACGGCGGCGCTGGCGCACTCGAATAACGCCTACTTCGAAGCGGTCGGGCGCAAGCTGGGTTTTGAGAAGGTGCAATACTACGCGCACCAGTTCGGACTCGGCGAACTTGCCGGCTATCACATGCCGGGCGAGCAGTTGGGCTATTACCCGGAAGTGGAAATTCCTGCCAAGCTTGGTGGCGTCAGCAAGATGTGCTCGTTCGGCGAAGGCATCTCGATGACCCCGCTGCAACTGGGCGCACTGGTTACGGCCATTTCCAACGGCGGCACGCTTTACTACCTGCAACATCCGACTGGTCCCGATGAAGTTGCCAACTTCCAGCCCCGGGTCAAGCGGCATCTCGAAATCGAGCCCGTGATTCCAGAACTTTCCGATGGCATGGCGGGAGCAGTCGCCTACGGCACCGCGCGCAGCGTGCGGTTGAACTTCAACGAGGAATCGATCTTAGGCAAGACGGGAACCTGCTCACATGCCGGCACGCGTTTCGGATGGTTCGCCTCTTATGCGAACACCGACGTCGGACGCATTGTGACGGTTGTCTTCCTGCAGGGCGGACGTCCTACGTTCGGACCCAAAGCAGCGGAGATTGCGGGACGCATGTACCGCAATCTTTATGACCACAACTTCTTTATGGCGGGGACGTCCGGAATCCTTCCGGCGGCAACAGTCGAGAAAGCGAGCAGCGTAGGTACGCAGACACAGTAATTCTTCCAATTCCCAGCCCCTGAAGGGGCGTCTTCTTTCGAAAGCATTCGGCATCGCTAAAGCGATGCCCCGATACGAACCCCCTGATACGAATCCCCTGGTACGAATCCCCTGGTACGAATCCCCTGATACGAATCTGGATCGGCGGGGCTTTGCCCCGCGGGACGGACGAATGCGTCCATCCCTACGTGAGTTGCTTAACGTTTGGTTTCGTCTTTGGCGACCACGCCGTCCCTGATGTGGACGATACGGTGGGCGTACTCGGCGATGTCGTGCTCGTGGGTGACGAGGACGATGGTGTTGCCTTCGGCGTGCAGACGATCGAACAGGGCCATGATCTCGTTGCCGGTTTGTGAGTCGAGATTGCCGGTCGGTTCGTCGGCGAGGATGATGGCGGGTTTGTTGACCAGAGCGCGGGCGATGGCCACGCGCTGGCGCTGTCCGCCGGAGAGTTCGTTGGGCTTGTGGTTCATGCGGGATTCCATACCGACTGAAGTCAGTGCGGCCTTGGCGCGCTCGGCGCGCTCTTCGGCGGGAACTCCGGCATAGATCAGCGGCAGCTCGACGTTGTGTAACGATGTGGCGCGGGCCAGCAGGTTGAAGGTCTGGAAAACGAAGCCGATTTCCTTATTGCGGATGCGGGCCAGTTCGTCGTCGTCGAGTTCGCTGACGAGTTGTCCGTTGAGCCAATATTGGCCTTTGGATGGCGAATCGAGACAGCCGATCAGATTCATCAGCGTCGACTTGCCGGAACCGGATGGGCCCATGATGGCGACGTATTCATTGCGCTGAATGCGCAGGTTGACGCCGCGCAGCGCATGCACCTGCTCCGAGCCCATATCGTAAGTCTTCCACAAGTCCTCGGTGGAGATCATGTAGGAGTTGGGGGCAGCCCAATCCGTGGGCTTATCGATTGGCAGAATCTCGGCAGTCGCCATCTTGTTCTCCTTCTCCGGACCGGGCTCGGGCACGCGGGCTCCTAGGGCCGTTCTTTGTTGGACGTTCTAACCTGGCAGAGGTTAGATAACGCAGCCCCTAAAGGGGCGTTTTCTTCTGACGATTTACGGTATCGCTAAAGCGATACCCTGATACGAAACTCGCTGATACGAAACTAGCTGCTTTCGTCTTCTTTTTTCGGGGCCGAGTTATCTATTTTGACACTCGTTCCCGGCTTCAGTGTACGCAAAACCTTATAGCTGCCGGTGATCACTTCGTCGCCTTGTTGCAAGCCTTTGGTGATCTCGATATCGGTGGTGCCGCTGATGCCGGTATCCACCGGAACGAATTCTGCTATCTTCTTGCGGATCACGAACACGCCCTGTATTTCTTCTTTCTGTTTCGAGGCATCGAGGGGAGCGCTGGCAGCCTGTACGGCGTTCTTCCCCGCATCCTTGGGCGCGAGATCCGCCTGGGTGCGGACGGTCAGCGCCTGAATGGGAATGCTGAGCACGCTGCTGCGGGTTGCGGTCGTAATCTTGGCGGTGGAAGAGAGGCCGGGACGCAGGTCGGCTGGCGGATCGGTTAGGGTCACTACGACTTTGAAGTCTTTGGCTTCCTCGCTAGTCGAGGTGGCCTGAGAAGTTGCGACCCCGGTTGAGCGCACGATGGCGTTGTCGCCGATTTCGCTGACGACGCCGTGGAAGACCTTGTGGGGGATGGCGTCGATAGTCACGTCCGCGGGCTGGCCGAGGTGTACGTTAACGATGTCGGTTTCGTCCACCTTGACCTCGGAGGTGATCACGGACATGTCGGCAATCGTCATCAGCGTGCTGCCGGGGGAATTCTGGATTCCGATGACCACGGTCTCGCCTTCGCGCACGGGAAGATTGGTGATTACGCCGTCAAAGGGCGCTTCGTAGGTGGTTTTCTGCAGCACATCGGAAACCCGAGTCAGGTTCGCCTGATTCTGGGTGATGTGCTTGTCCATCGAATCTTTTTGCGCCTTGGCCTGGGCGACGCGAGCCTGGGCTTGGGCTAATCCGGCGTCGGCCTGCTCCCAGGCCGCTTTCTTGAGGTCGTAATCCTGCTTGGCGATGAGGGCGGCGTTGTACAGACCCTGAGCGCGGTCCCAGTCGAGCTTGGCGTGGACGGCGTCGGACTTGGCGCGGTTCAGGTCGGCGAGCGAAGTGTTCAGGGCGGCATCGGCGGCTGCCGCGTCGGTTACCGCCGCCTGTACGGACGCGCGGGTGGCGTTGACGTCGGCCGAGGACTGGACGTTTTCAAGCTGCGCCAGCAACTGCCCCTTCTGCACGCGGTCGCCTTCCTTGACGTGCAGCTTGATGATCTTGCCGAAGGCATTGGCTCCGATGTTCACGTAGGTCTTGGGCTTGATTTCACCCGAAGCACTGACCACCGAGGCCAGGTTCTGCCTCTGTACTTTTCCAGTTTGCACCGTTACCAGGTTCTTCCGGCTCTGGTAAACAGTGACGGCGACGATGATGACGAGCAGCAGCGTCGCGCCCACTCCGATCAAAACTTTCTTCCAAGTCTTCATGACTAAATGGGTACGGCCTAGCCCCGGGAACTGGTTATAGAACGGCGACAACGCACCACGGTTGCGCATGAACAGATACGCTCAGACGAGGGGGAAAGTTCCCAACCTCCCGTGGAACAGGCTGTTCCCTCGGTGCCGCAAGTCGGCTAGATACGGAGACCGTGACACAATTCATTATATAGCGCCGAGTGTCCCGGCAACGGGCCTGCATACTGGACCGCAAGATACGGATTCTTAAGGGGCTTAGAAGAATGGCTCCGGGCAGGAAATCTTTTTTTGACAGGCCACTTCTTCTTGCCTTGTTGTATCCAATGAACATAGAATTAGGCAACTGACGTTTCTAGTGAGGTAGGCCCTTCTATGTTTTCCGCAAGTCTCCGGTATCGTTGCTCGGTTGGTGTGCTGGCGGGCGTGATGGCACTGGGTTTTGCCGCCGTTTGCCAAGGACAGGACAAGGACGCGAAAGGCTCCGAGAGCCAGGCCGATCCTTTAAAGCGTCCGATTCCGGAAAAACAGAGGAAGGCCAACGCCAAGGCACTCAAAATTGAGTTGAGCAAGACGTATAAGAAGTGGCTGGATGAGGATGTGCGCTGGATTATTACCGATGAAGAGAAATCCGCCTTCATGCAGCTCTCGAACGACGAAGAGCGCGACCAGTTTATTGAGGCTTTCTGGCAACGCCGCGATCCCACGCCCGACACTGAAGAGAACGAGTTTAAAGAAGAGCACTACCGGCGAATCGCGTATGCCAACGAGCACTTCGCGGCTGGCATCCCCGGCTGGAAGACCGACCGCGGCCGGACCTACATCGTGTTTGGGCCAGCGGATGAGATCGAGGCCCACCCCTCAGGTGGCAGCTATGAGCGCCCTCAGGAAGAAGGTGGGGGCGAGACTTCGACCTTCCCGTTTGAAACCTGGCGCTATCGTTACCTGGAGGGAATTGGGCAGGAAGTGATCATCGAGTTCGTCGATAGCTGCATGTGCGGCGACTATCACATGACGCTGGACCGCTCGGAAAAAGACGCCTTGAAGTACACGCCGAATGCCGGACTGACGCAGTACGAACAAATGGGCATGGCGAACAAGGCGGATCGTTTTAACCACGGTGGTCTCGAACAACTGGGCCAATCGCCGTTCAATAAGGACTTGCAGTCCAAGCAATTCGACCGCCTGGAACAGTTTGCCAAGCTGCAGGCTGCGCCCGCAGTGAAATTCAAGGATCTGGAAGAAGTGGTCAGCCACAAGATCAGCGTCAACCTGATGCCGTTTGACGTGCGCGCCGACTTCGTGAAGGTGACCAGCGATACGGTGCTGGTTCCCATCACGATTCAGATCAAGAACCGCGACGTCACCTTCCAGAACAAAGATGGGGTGGAGCGCGGCACGGTGAATATCTTCGGACGCGTGACCACACTCACGGGCAAGATCGTGCAAACCTTTGAAGACACGGTGCAGGTGGATGTGCCGGTGGAACTGCTGCCCAAGACGGCCGAGAATTCTTCGGTGTACTGGAAAGCGCTGCCGCTGCGCATCAGCCAGAATCGCTACCGTCTGGACATTGTGGTGAAGGACGTGAACGGAGATCGTACCGGGAGTTGGGAACATGCGATCCAGATTCCGGACTTCAGCGAGGACAAGTTGAGCAGTTCCACGCTGATTATCGCCGACCAGATGGAACCGGTGGCGACCAAGAACGTGGGCACGGGTAACTTCGTGATCGGGACGACCAAAGTGCGGCCGCGGGTGGCGCCTTCCGATGGCAAGCCCATTTCGTTCAAACGCAGTCAGAAGCTGAATTTCTGGATGCAGGTTTACAATCTCAGCGTGGACGAAAAAACCCACAAGCCTTCGGCCACAATCGAATACAATGTGACCGACGTCAACAACAAGGCGGTCATCCATACCGTCGAGTCGACCGACACCATGGGCAATGTGGGCGACCAGGTGACGCTGCAGAAGACGCTTTCCGCCGCCAACCTGGCGCCGGGTTTGTACAAGATCGAGATCAAAGTGAACGACAACCTTTCCAAGCAGATGGTGGATCCAACGGCGACCTTTGCCGTGGAGTAACCGGCTGCCTGGTTTCCCAGAGGTGGTGGGCGAGATGTTCCGAAAGTTCGGGTTCCTCGCAGTCGTCGCCATTATGGTCACGGCCATGCCGGTTCCGGCAGGGTGCGGAACTACCTCGGGCGCGATTTCTGGATACGTTCGCAATGGCAGTGGCGCCCCACAAATGGGCGCGGTGGTGGAAGTCCTCGGCTCGGCTGCCCATGCACTGAAGGTCTTCACCGACGATCGAGGCTTCTACTCGGTTGCGAGTCTGCTTCCTGGAACCTACAGCGTAAAAGTAAGTGCACCCTCGTTTCTGCCTTCGTTGCGCGAGAAGATCGACGTGCGGGCGGGTGCGAAGCTGATGGTGAATGTCACGCTGACCACGCTGTTCGAAGCCATCCAACTGGTTCCGTTGCGCAGTCCGGTGGAAGATGACGACTGGAAATGGACGCTGCGCTCGGTCGCCAACCGGCCCATCCTGCGCGTGCTGGGAGACGGCACGACCGTAGTCGCGCAAAGCGGGGAGTCAGCCGCGGACCACGAACTGAAAGGTACCTTGTCATTCCTGGCAGGATCGCCGGGGCGGGGTTTCGGCAGCCCCGCAGATATGAATGCCGGCTTTGCGGTGGAGCGTTCGCTGTTATCGAGCGGCACGGTGCGGCTGAACGGCAACCTCGGCTATGGAGCCGAAGGTCAGAGCATTCCGGCAGGGGTTCTTCGAACCACCTACACGAACCGTTTCAACGGTATGTTCGAGCCTTCGCTGGCAATTACCGCCCTGCGGCTGAATTCGCCTGACCAGTACGCGATGCCCGGGGCCGCGCTGGAAGCGCTGTCGGTGACCAGTTCCGATCGGATCGTCGTGGGGAACAAACTGGAGTTGAAGCTCGGCAGCGAGCTGCAAGCCATCCAGTTTATGGGGAGGGTGCACGCCTTCAAGCCGTTCGGGTCGGCCGATCTGCACATCACTCCGAATACGGTGCTGGAGTATCAATACGCGAGTTCGGTTCCGAATACGCGGCTGGAAGATCGTTTGGGTGATGACCGCTTGGGTAACGATGGTTTGGATTCAGCTTCATCGGACCTCAGCGAAACCGCGCCGCGTATGAGCATGACCGGGTTCTTGCCGGCGGTGGAGCGGGCTCGTCACCAGGAAGTGTCCATCTCCCAGCGTGTCGGCAAGAATAATATGCAAGTCGCGTTCTACTCGGACAACATGGTCGATCCGGCGCTGACCGGAGTTGGCGAAATGATGCCGGGTGAAATGACGGCCGAGTCGGGGGAAGTGCTGCCTGATGTGTACTCGGGTACTTTCACCTATCAGGGGAACGACTACGCGACGCGCGGGATGCGGGTGGTGCTGCAGCGGAAGTTGCTATCCGATCTGACCGCAACCCTCGATTATGCGTATGGAGGCGTGCTCGACCTGTCGCGTCCCGATGTCCAACTGCAGGACGCGCGAGAATGGATTCGCGCGGAGCAACGCCATGCCGTGGCGGCAAAGTTCAGCGGCACAGTGCCTAAGGCGAAGACATACTGGGTCGCCTCCTACCGGTACACGGGCGGCCACCACGCGTTGACGCCCGTCGACTTGTTCGATAGTTCGCCCGGCCAGTCGGGTGCTTATTTGAACCTCTTCATCCGGCAGCCGATGCCAGCCAGCTTCCTTGCTGGACACATGGAAGTCCTTATGGACCTGCGGAATCTTCTCGCCCAGGGGTATGTACCCGTGATGGGACGGGACGGACGCACTCTTTATCTGGTGCAATTCACCAGGAAGTGTCCATCTCCCAGCGTGTCGGCAAGAATAATATGCAAGTCGCGTTCTACTCGGACAACATGGTCGATCCGGCGCTGACCGGAGTTGGCGAAATGATGCCGGGTGAAATGACGGCCGAGTCGGGGGAAGTGCTACCTGATGTGTACTCGGGTACTTTCAGCTATCAGGGGAACGACTACGCGACGCGCGGGATGCGGGTGGTGCTGCAGCGGAAGTTGCTATCCGATCTGACCGCAACCCTCGATTATGCGTATGGAGGCGTGCTCGACCTGTCGCGCCCCGATGTCCAACTGCAGGACGCGCGGGAGTGGATCCGCGCCGAGCAACGCCATGCCGTAGCGGCAAAGTTCAGCGGCACAGTGCCTAAGGCGAAGACATACTGGGTCGCATCCTACCGTTACACGGGCGGCCACCGCGCGTTAACGCCCGTCGACTTGTTCGATAGTTCGCCCGGCCAGTCTGGTGCTTATTTGAACCTCTTTATCCGGCAGCCGATGCCAGCCAGCTTCCTCGCAGGACACATGGAAGTTCTTATGGACCTGCGGAATCTTCTCGCCCAGGGGTATGTGCCCGTGATGGGACGAGACGGACGCACTCTTTATCTGGTGCAATCGGCGCGCTC
>CAVWAN010000046.1:0-17655 GCA_963752985.1 uncultured Acidobacteriaceae bacterium | reverse complement strand
TCATCCACGACTACACCACCGATGCCAACGGGCTGATCACCAACGTCAACCTGATTGTCGGCACCACTCACAACAACGCTCCCATCAATATGTCGGTCACACAGGCTGCCAAGAGTTTGATCCATGACGGCAAGTACGACCAGGGAGTGCTGAACACGGTTGAAATGTCGATCCGTGCTTACGATCCATGCTTATCCTGCGCGACCCACCGGCTGGATGGGAAGCTGTCGGTCAAGCTGGATATTGTTGACGCGGACGGCAAGTTGATGGGCACGCTTGCCAACTGAAGGGCAGCGAGCGGGAGGCAGTATGCGGGAGATCGATCAATTCGATGAACTCGATCAACCCGATCTCCCCGACTACTGCCGGAAGCCGACCGTGGTGCTCGGCGTTGGGAATATTCTGTTTGGCGATGACGGTTTCGGGTGCGCGGTAGTTGACTATGTAGAGGCACACTACCGGGTGCCCGAAGCGGTCTGCCTGCTGGACGCGGGCACTGGCGTGCGCAAGCTGTTATTCACTCTCTGCCTGAGTTCCGCACGCCCGAAGCGTTTGCTCATCCTGGACGCGATTGATGCCGGACGCAATCCCGGCGAAATATTCGAGATTGATCCCACCCACATTCCCCCGGTCAAACTTGACGATTTCTCCATGCACCAATTGCCCACGTCGAACCTGCTGCGCGAGTTGCAAGAAACCTGCGGGGTCGAAGTGCGTGTACTGGCCTGCCAGACGGGGCCACTGCCGGAGGAAATCTCTCAGGGCCTGTCGATGGCGGTCAGCAGCGCCGTACCGCAAGCGGCGGAGTGGCTGGTCAGCAAGTATTTTCCCGGCATCACGGTACCGCGAGGTGACCTATGCCAGACAACGTGCTGAAGGCGCCGGTACGAGCGCGCCATGTTGCAGGAAATGTTTTTTGCGCCCCATGTGGGCGGGCTGGAGGCATGGTATGAGCCCGAATCTGTCCCCGAATCTGTCTCCAAATCTCACTCTGATCAGCGATGGAAAGAAGTTCATGTGGGATGGGCAGCTCTTTGACAACAAGGAAGAAGCATCACACGCAGGGGAGTCCTATCAGAACGAGAACTTTGAGATCCAGACCGTGGAGAAAGACGGGAAGTTCCTGGTGTACACCAGGAGGACCGTCAAGGAATGGGTGGCTGCTACGCAGTAGCGGGCACCCCTCGTTAGAGGTGGCAAATGGCAATAGGTACATTGCCGGTTCAAAGCGATCCAACCTTGCTGGCCGACATTCGGCGGTATGGGAAGTTCGACCCCACGGGTTGCTATCAGTGCGGAAGCTGCACCATCTCCTGTGAGCTGGCCTCGGACTTCGCAAACTTTCCGCGAAAGAGCATCCGCTATTCTCTTCTGGGGCTGAGAGCGCCGCTCCTGGCAAGCCTCGAGCCCTGGATCTGCCACGACTGCGGCGAATGTTCCACCGTTTGCCCGCGCCAGTCAGAGCCCAGGATTTCCATGAAAACCCTGCGGCGCTTCCTCAGCGCGCAGTATGAGTGGACGGGGTTAGCGGGCAAGCTCCTCCGGTCCCGGGCGTGGCACCTGGGCGCGCTCGCCTTCTCTGCCGTGTTCGTGACTGCGCTGATCCTCTGCTATCACCTGTGGTATGTGGGACTGCCCCTTTCCGGCCTAACCACACCGATGGGGTTGGAGCACATGTTCCCCATCATCACGTATTACACGCTCACGGTGATGCTCTTTCCGCTGCTTCTCCTGTTCTCCCGCGTCCACCGCGTCTGGCGGCTCACCATGGGCAATGCGCAACGGCCTTCCGTCCCATTTTCCATCTATGTCGAGGAGGCGTGGAGATACCTGTACCAATCGGTGTCGCACTCGGGTTTGAGGAAGTGTCCTGAGAAAGGCCGGTGGCTGGGGCATTGGATCCTCGCCCTGGGCACGACCATGATGCTGACCATCAAGGTCTTCGCTCTACGATGGTTTCAAACCGACAACATTTATCCCTTCTATAACCCGCAGCGCTGGCTGGGATACCTCGCCACCGGCTTCATCTTCTACGGCATCGGCGAGATCCTCATTAGACGAGTGCAGGCAAAGAAGGAAGTCTACAAGGAGACGCGGCTGGAGGATCTGATCTTCCCCATCCTGCTCCTGCTCACGGCGATCACCGGTCTGGGCGCCCACATCCTCCGGTATTCAGGCTTGGCGTACGCAGCTCTTGTCACGTATGCCCTGCACGTGATCATCGCCACGCCGATGCTGCTGGTGGAGATGCCGTTCGGCAACTGGGCACACATGATCTATCGACCTCTGGCCTTGTATTTCCAGGCGGTCAAGGAGAGAGCTGCACGGCAGGCGCCCGCGACGGAGGTTGTTCCCCATGCGGTCTGAGGAATCCAAAACCCCACCGATAGGTGCTGCTCTGGTTGTGGGAGGCGGGATCGGCGGCATGCAGGCGGCCCTCGATCTGGCCAATGGCGGCATCAAGGTGTACCTGGCCGAACGCAGCCCTGCCATTGGCGGGGTCATGGCGCAGCTCGACAAAACCTTTCCCACCAATGATTGCGCGATGTGCACCATGGCGCCGCGTCTGGTCGAGATCGGCAGGCACAAGGACATCGACATTCTCACCTTGAGCGAGGTGGAACGCGTCGAGGGGCAAGCCGGGAATTTCACGGTCAGTATCAAGCAACAGCCGCGTTTTGTGGACGCGACGAAATGCACGGGTTGCGGCGCTTGCACGACGGAATGTCCAGTAACACTGTTGTCTGAATTCGACCAGGGGCTGGCGGAGAGGAAGGCGATCTACCGGCCGTTCCCGCAAGCGGTTCCCAACATCTTCGCTATTTCGCGCCGCGGGACCTCTCCCTGCGAGGCTGGATGCCCGATTCACCAGAGCGCGCAGGGTTATGTAACTCTGATCGCGCAAGGACGCTTCGAGGAGGCGGCTCAGGTCATTCTGCGCGAAAACCCGATCCCGTCGATCTGTGGCCGCATTTGCACCCACCCCTGCACCGCCGATTGCACGCGCGCCAAGGTGGACGATCCGGTGAATCTGCCGGCGTTGAAGCGTTTTATTACCGACCATTGCTCCGATTACAAGCTGCCGCAACCGACGGTGCCCGACCGTCCGGAGAAGATTGCCATCGTGGGATCGGGCCCAGCAGGCCTCCTCTGCGCCTATGAATTGCGGCAGAGAGGTTATGGCGCGACGATCTTTGAGGCGCTTCCGGTAGCCGGCGGGATGCTGGCAGTCGGCATTCCTGCCTTTCGGTTACCCCGGCCGTTGTTGAAGGCTGAACTGGACAGGATGCGTTCGATCGGCATCGAGATCCTGCTGGACACTCCGGTGGGCCGCGGCGTCACGCTCGAAGAACTGCGCAAGAGCTACGCGTCGGTCTTTATCGCCATCGGCGCTCACGTGGAGCGCAAGCTCGGGATTCCAGGGGAAGATCTGAAGGGCGTTACGGGTGGTGTGGAGTTCCTGCGGCGTGTGAATCTCGGAAACCTGGCCGCGCCGGGGCGTCGCGTTCTGGTGGTGGGAGGTGGCAATTCGGCGCTGGACGCGGCGCGCGCCGCCCTTCGTTGCGGAGCCGAAGAGGTAACCATCGTCTACCGGCGAACCCGAGGAGAAATGCCCGCTGATCCGCGTGAGGTCCAGGATGCTGAACGCGAAGGCGTCAAATTGACGTTCCTCGCCGGGCCCAAGTCATTTCATGAGGGCGCGGACGGGCGCGTATCTGGCCTGGAGTGCCTGAAAATGAAGCTGGGCAAGCCCGACGCCAGCGGCCGTCCGGCTCCAGAGCCGATTCCAGGCTCGGAGTTCGTGATTTTCTGCGACGCGGTCGTGGCCACGATTGGACAAGTTCCTGATGTGAATGGCCTGGGTGAACGGCTGGGTCTGGTAACCACAAAATCCGGAACGCTGCGTGCCGATCCGCTGACGCTGGAAACAGAACTGCCAGGTGTGTTCGCTGGCGGCGATTGCGTGACTGGTCCCGACGTAGTGGTGACGGCGATGCTGGCGGGCAAGAAGGCGGCCAACTCCATCGATCGCTGGCTCAATCAACAAGACCTGCGTGCGGGGCGCGAGCAAGAAGGGCCGTATCACACCGAGTACGTGGTGGACACGGCTGGCGTGCAGATGCAACGCCAGGTACACATGCAGGCCCTCGACCCCGCAACTCGTGGAAAAACGTTTGCTGAAGTCCACGTTGGCTACACCCCAGAAGAAGCTATTGCCGAGGCTAAGCGCTGCCTGGCGTGCGGCATCTGCTGCGATTGTCATCTCTGCGCAACGGCGTGCCAGGCCAATGCCATCGACTACACACAACGAGAGAAGAAAGTTGAGCTGAAAGTGGGCGCCATCGTACTGGCACCCGGATACGAACTCTTCGACGCCCGGTTAAAAAAGGACCTGGGTTATGGCCGCTTTCCGAATGTGCTAACGGCTCTGGAGTTCGAGCGGATTATGTCCGCCTCCGGACCCTATTCCGGCCATGTGCTCCGGCCGTTCGACCGGCAGCAGCCGAAGCGGATTGCCTTCCTGCAGTGTGTTGGTTCGCGCGATTCCGAAAACGACTACTGTTCGTCGGTGTGCTGCATGTATGCCACCAAAGAAGCCATCATCGCCAAAGAGCATCTGGGCGAAGGTCTGCAATGCGACATCTTCTTCATGGACATGCGCGCCTTCAGCAAGGGCTTCGAACAGTATTATCACCGGGCAGAAGAGCTCGGTGTGCACTATATCCGTTCTCGCGTACCGCAGATCGAAGAAGTCCCGGGAACGCGGAACCTGATCGTCCGGTATCTGGGCGAGGGCGATAAGAAACTCTTCCAGGAATACGACCTGGTCGTCCTGTCGGTGGGCATGCAGCCACCCAAGAATGTCAAGGTGCTGGCCGAACGGCTAGGCGTCAAGCTGAACTCGTTTAACTTCTGTGGGACCTCGACATTCCGGCCCGCAGAAACTTCGCGCGAAGGTATCTTTGTGGCCGGACCATTTGCCGAGCCTAAAGACATCCCCGAAACTGTCATGCAGGCTTCGGCGGCCGCTGCCCAGGTGCTCTCACTTTTGCGAGATGCCCGCGGCACGCTGATCACTCCCGAGGTTTTCCCACCGGAAAGAGATGTGAAGGGAGAAGAGCCTCGCATCGGGGTCTTTGTCTGTCATTGCGGGACGAACATTGGCGGCGTAGTCAACGTCCCTGCAGTGATGGATTATGCAAAGACACTGCCCGATGTCGTATACGCCGAGAACAACCTTTATACGTGCTCCAATGACACCCAGAAAGCGATCAAGGAAAGGATCAACGAACACCATCTGAACCGTGTGATCGTTGCCTCCTGCACGCCGCGCACCCACGAGCCCCTGTTCCGGAACACCCTGCGCGAGGCAGGACTCAATCCTTATCTGTTTGAGATGGCGAACATCCGCGACCAGTGTTCATGGGTCCATATGCACGAGCCAGAAAAGGCCACCGAGAAATCCAAGGACCTGGTGAGGATGGCGGTGGCCAAGTCACGGCTGCTGGAGCCGCTCACCCGCAGGTCGATAGGAGTCAACAAGGCGGCGCTGGTGATCGGCGGCGGGCTTGCCGGCATGACTGCGGCGCTTTCGCTTGCCCATCAGGGATTCAACGTTCACCTGATCGAGAAGCAAAACGAACTGGGCGGGAATCTGAAGCACATCCATTACCTGCTGAACGGAGTCCAGCCGCAAGCCGAGCTAAAGCGGCTGCGGGAGGAGACCCTCCACCACGACAAGATCCACGTCCACATCGGAGCCACGCTGGAGAAGATCGAGGGGTCCATCGGCGACTTTAAGACGACCATTGTCGCCGGCGGCAAGACGGCCGAGGTCACGCATGGCGTGATCATCGTGGCGAGCGGGGCGCGAGAGCACCAGCCCACGGAGTACCTGTATGGACAGGACAAACGGGTAATGACACAGCGGGAACTCGAAGAACGCCTGACGGGCGATGGCTTCCTGGTCCCGAACGGAAAGCAAACGACGGTGGTGATGATCCAATGCGTCGGTTCGCGCGACAGTGAACGGCCATACTGTTCGCGGGTGTGCTGCGCCGATGCGATCAAGAATGCACTGTGGATCAAAGCACTCTCGCCGCAAACGCATGTTTATGTCCTCTACCGCGACATCCGCACCTATGGCTTCAAAGAAGAGTACTACACGCGGGCACGGCAGTTAGGCGTCGTATTCGTCCGCTACGAAGGAGATCGCAAACCTGAGGTAGCGCGGAATGGCAAAGGACTCCAGGTTTCGGTCTTCGACCAGACACTGGGCATGCCGTTCAGGATCGCCGCCGACGCGGTGGTGTTGTCGGCGGGCATTCAGCCGCACGACGACAATCGCCAACTCGCGCAACTGATCAAGGTTCCATTGAATAGCGAAGGTTTCTTTCTGGAAGCGCACATGAAGCTGCGCCCCGTAGATTTCATGACCGACGGCATTTTTCTGTGCGGGCTGGCACATTCTCCAAAGAACATCGAGGAGTCCATTCTGCAGGCACAGGCGGCCGCGGCCAGAGCAACCGCCATCCTCGCCCGGGACAGCATTGAACTGGAGGCCAACATATCGCAGGTGGTCGACGCAAGCTGCGACGGTTGCGCCTACTGCGTGGACACCTGTCCCTACAAAGCCATCACCCTGATCGAGTACAAGTGGCAGGGATCGATCAAGAAAGTCGTGGAAACCAACGACTCCAAGTGCAAGGGCTGTGGCTGCTGCCAGGCTACGTGTCCCAAGAACGGCATATTCATCCGTGGGTTCACTCTTGGGCAGATCGAGGCCCAGATCCATGCTGCTTTGGGAGTAGAGTAATGGACGACAATTTTCAACCCTTGATCATCGCCTTGTGCTGCAACTGGTGCTCCTACGCCGGCGCAGATTTGGCGGGCGTTTCCCGGACACAATACCCGCCCAGCATCCGCATCGTTCGCGTCATGTGTTCGGGCATGGTGCATCCCAACCTGGTGATTGATGCCTTCACCAAGGGGGCGGACGGCGTCCTTATCTGCGGCTGCCATCTGGGGGACTGTCACTACCAGGAAGGTAACTACAAGACCGAAAAACGCGCGGACGCGATCAAGCTGATGCTTGCGGATTTCGGTATCGAAGAAGAACGCTTTCGCCTGGAATGGGTTTCGGCGGCCGAAGGGCCGAGATTTGGGCAGGTGGTGCGGGAGTTCACGGAGCAAGTGCGGAAGCTGGGGGTCAGCCCTTACAGGGCGTAAAAGATGCCGTTTGGCATCCTCGACTTTCCTGAGTGCCGCTGAAGAACGGGGTACTGCCGCTAGAGGGGGAGCAACCCATGTGGTGGGAAATAGGCGGGATGATCATTGTGCTGGTGTTGGTCTGGCTTGCCTCTCATCCGCATAGTCCGCGGTCAAACGCGACCACAAGACAGCAGTGAGATTGCACTGATAAGCCGCCATTCGCTTGCGCTTGCGCGCTTTGCGACGCGTACTCCGGCCCGAAACGCATCACGTCTACTGTGCCGCACTGCCGGAGCGAGGCGAAGGAAGCACATCGTACAGTGGCTGCACGGGCTTTGATTCCGGATTCTCCTCAGCTGCTGATATTGCCAGAATGCGGATCTTGTCGTTGTCCGGCAACTGAATGGTTTTCGCTCCGGGCGGCAGGTCGATCGGATAGGCGAAGAGATACGAATAGCTGTACGCCACGTTTTCTCCCGCCGCGTTGTGGTGATGCGAGGAGTACCAAGCCAGGTTAGCCCGTTTGATGTAGCCGGACTTAATTCCGATCATTTCGGCATAATCGTTGTGCTCGGCTTTTCCGGGCCGCCCCCCGATGGGGATGTCCTTCGCGGTCCATTGCCGATCGTCCCACTGGCCGATGAATCCGCCCCAGTTTTGAATCGTCAAGTCGACGTTCTTGCTTCCGGTTTTGAAGTTCGCTTTCTGGTCGTCTCCGGCTGATGCCGCTAGTATGTAGACTCGGTTGTAGTGGCCAGTTGGCAGCTCGATGGTCTGGCCCTTGGCCACTACTGCGTTTAACGCTTCGCTTGTCGCCGGCGCGAGGCGGAACTGTACATCAGTGAAGAAGATTTGCGCGGGCAGCATCTCCGCTGGCAACGCATTGCCTTTGCCATCGAACCCACCCGACGAATGAGCGCCATCTTTGCTGGCGACCGCCAGGTCGTATTTCAGCGACACGGGTACGGAACGCACGCCGGCAGCTTTAACCCGCGGTGGCGCCAGTTTTACTGCGAACGTTCGAGGTTGGTACGCAGTGAACGAGGTTACCAGCGCGCCACCAGAAACTGTGGCGGCTCCGAGCGGCTGCTCTTGTCCGTTCACCTCGCGAGCGGAAGTGATCGCAGCCGCAAATGCAACTTTGACATCTGGTTGCGGCTTGCCATCGAGTTCCACCAGGCGCACGATGATTTCATCGCCCTGCTCAGCTTTCTTCAGCGCCAAAACTCGAATCCTCGGGCTGCTGACCTTCAGCAAAGAAAACGTCCGCCCTAGCGCACCTGCATGCTGTGTTGTTTGCAAGGCGACGAGTGGATCGTTCAAGCGCTGGCCCTGCCAGTCAGTCCCGCCCTGGCGCCAGTCACCAGCGTGCCCCACGATGCCGTAGATGAATTCGTGATGTCCAAGATCCTGCGTGCCCTGGTCGGCATAGCCTCCGCGAACACCGGGCGTCCGGATCAAGGTCAGCCGGATCGTGTTGTCGTTGGGCTTATCCGATCCGTTCTTGCAGTCGGTCAGGATGGTTGCGCCGAAAACGCCGCTCACGTCGGTTAGGTCAATCCACTGGTGCGATGGGACTTCGAATTTCTTCGGCTCGGCGGTGGGGCGCTCGATGGTTCCGATGTCCCAGTTGTAAGTGGCCATGCGATTCGAGGCTGCCAGGGGGAAGGTTGCCTTCAGGTTCGACTCCCGGGTATTCCAGTCGATTGCGTTTTCGAACTCTACTCGCTTGCCCGCGTCTCCCGCCGAAAGCCGGATGGTCTGCACAAATCGTGAGCCGTCAGTTTCGCGTACAACTTCCACGGCTACACGTGCTGGGCCGCTTTCAACAACACGAATCTTGGCCGGGCCGCTGACGTACGCCTTGGGTGCCGCCTGTTCCTGGTCCCAGTCCATATTCCAGGCCGGCCATTGCTCGGGATTGTCGTAGGAGATGGCAAGACGCGATGGGCTGGCGAGTAATTGCTGGTTGATCGACTTATCGAAAATGCTGAAAACGTCTCCGTCTTGATTAATCTGCACGCGGTAGTGCTGATTCTCCAGCGAGTTCTCGGACACCTGCAGAGCGGATGTAAGTGCGGCAGCGGTCCCGGGCTGAACGTCATAAACGGCGTAGCCCACGGACGGTACCTTCGCAACGAACAGCACTTTGCCGTTCGATATCTGCGCTGGAGTTTCTTTGCCGTCCGGTCCAATCACATGAACCGTGCTAGGCATGCTACCCGGGAATTCCATGCTGGCTTCGACCACCTCTTCCCGGGTGATGTTCAAAGGGTTGAAGACGACGATGGGAAAGCCTTTGGTCTGGGTGTCGAGCGCCGCTGCAACCGCTTCGGACGCATTGTTCAACACGCCCGCAAATTGGTTCATGGCGATGACGTCGTCGTTCCAGGCAAATTCGTAGGCCTTGGGAGTGGCTGTCCCGGCAGCGATGTCGTGGAACTGGCCGCCCATGACGAGCGTCCAGGCATCGTTTAGCCGCTGCAGCGGATAGGTTCGTGCCCCTAGCCATTCGGCGGCAATCGAAGATTTTTCTGCAGCGTCGGCCAGCAACTCTTCTTTCCTGAGCCAGCGCTTTTGGTAAGCCTGCGAAGTCAGGGAGCCGGCCGAATGATTGGTCAACTCCATTTCGCCGGTGTAGCGCGGAAGTCCAGCGGCCTCGGAGGGTGTGAAGTCGAGAAACATCTGGTCCGCTTTTGCGGAGAGTACATGGACCGGGCCATCGCCAACTTTTACCGCGGGCCAGTCCGGATGCGCCTGCCCCTCCACGTAAGATCCGTCTCCGTCCTGCGGCGGAAAGCTCGCTGACCCTTTGGTGACGATCGCCTCGAGGCGCTTTACGGAGTCTTCATCCGGAGTTCCGCCGATGTCGCCGGTGCCGTAATAATGATAGTCCGTGTACACACCACTGACTTTGCCGTTCTGCTCTACGCGGGCCGCCCAATCTCCCTGGTAACGGTCAAGGTCCCGATCCGATTGAACCTTGGCGAGGCTCCTTTCCTGCGAACGCAATGCATGATAATCCTGAAGGTCCTTCGGATCGAGCGGTAGATTGGCGTTCTCGAGTTGGCGTATTTTCTGTTGCAGCGGCAGAAATTTGCTCCGAATCTCTTCGAGCGCGGTGTTGGGAGGAGCCGCCGGCAACGGCTTGCTGAGATCGGTGTCTATCCCGCCGCTGTAGTCACCCGGATTCAAACCCGCCAGCACGCTCTCTCCATCCGGTCCGACCCAGACGCCCACGTTGAACGGAGTGCCCGCCGGCGTCTTCTCGCGCGATTCGGGACCGCCGCCGTCGGCAGACGATCCCCACACCAGCTTCTGGGTGGAGAAGCCTTTGACGCCGGAGTGCGTGAGAATCGTGGGCAGTGAAGACGGAAAGCCGAAGCAGTCGGGCAGCATGTACTCCGCGCTGGCTTTGCCGAATTCATGGCGAAACCAGTTATTCCCGTACAGAATTTGACGGATGAGGGTCTCGGCACTGGGGGCGTTTACGTCGCCCTCTTCCATGGAAGAGCCCGCCGGAAACCACCGGCCTTCCTCCACGTACTTCTTCAGCCTGGCGAAATCCGCCGGATAATATTCCTTCATGAGACGGTAACGGTTCGCGCCGCTGAAGTTGAAAACATAGTGGGGATATTTTTCGAAGAGGGTGAAGTTATCTTCCATGGTCTTGCGTAGGTATTCGTTGATGACCTGGGGATACTCCCATCGCCACTCCGTATCCAGGTGGGCATATCCGACCACGTAAAGCGTTGGCTGCTTGGTTAGATCAGGCGGGTTGGTGGTTTGTGCGTGCACCCAGCACAACAGAACAAGAAAGACAGGGAACACCCGAAACCAACGTGGGGAGCATCGTAGCATCGCAGATCTCCAAATATGCCGGCAGTGAATTACATGCCATGGTACGCCCTCCGCCGACTGGCAAGAATCCATTTAGCATAGAGATGTGAGGACTCAGAAACGAATTGGCCTGGCGCGAGCGCTTTCCAAAATGGGTTATTGCTCACGGTCTCAAGCGGCGGTTTTGATTCGTGCTGGACGGGTTACTCGGAATGGGCGGATCGTGCGGGATCCGGAAAGCCCGGTGCGAATGCCCGATGGCCGCATAGACGACCGGATTGAAGTCGATGGTTCGCCGATCGACAAAACGCCGGCGATCTACTTCATCATGAATAAACCGCGCGGGGTGATGACGACCGCATCCGACGAGAAAGGGCGCGAGACGGTTTACGATCTGCTGGAGCCGGGGTTGCCGTGGGTTGGTCCCGTAGGCCGTTTGGATAAGGCGAGCGAAGGGCTGCTGCTATTGACCAATGATTCGGAATGGGCGGTCTGCATCACCGAGCCAGCCAGTCATCTGGATAAGAAGTATCACGTGCAGGTGGACTGCGTTGCCGACGCCGATCTGTTGGCGAGAATCATGCTAGGGCACGCGGTTGACGGCGAGCAGTTGTGCGCGAAGGGAGCGAAACTTTTGCGGCACGGCGATAAGAATAGCTGGCTGGAGATTACGCTCGACGAAGGCAAAAACCGGCAGATTCGGCGTCTGCTCGAAGCGCTGGGGGTTCGCGTGCTGCGACTGGTTCGCGTTTCGGTCGGGCCGCTCGATTTGGGCGATCTGAAGAAGGGCGCGGTGCGGCGGTTGACCGTGGAGGAAAAGAAGGCAATCGATCGCGCGCTGCCAGGTGTGACGTAGGGACAGCCGAGGGCGGCTGTCCCTACGTGAGCTTTTCCAGATAGTCCTGCGCTTGGCGAAGCACCTTGCGCTCGTTGCTGTAGGCAAGCTGGCGGGGCGCGTCGGCGAGCGGCACCCAGAGAGCTTGCTTGACTTCGATTCGCATGTCGGGAGTCAGGTTGTCGATTTCTCCGGACACATAGCGCATCAGGTAGAAGCTCACGATCTTGAAAACTCGTTTGCCGTCGCCCCAGGTTCGAACGTAGACATACTTGTTATCGGCAAGTTTGGTGATTGGTTCGGCCACGATGCCGGTTTCTTCCAGCACTTCACGCACCGCAGCCGCTTGCGGTTTTTCACCCGGGTCCACCAGACCTTTGGGGAGAGCGAACACCGCTCGGCTGCGTTTGCGTGGACTCTTTGCAGACTTGGGAGTTTCTTTCTGCGGCTCATTTTTCTGTGGTTCAATCAGGGCGACGTGCCAGACTCCCGAAATCTGCCGCAGTACCACGCCGCCTGCCGAAATTTCCCTTGGCATACCTTTACCTTATAGCGACTCCAGAAGGTGCTGTGGCCACTGCTCGCTGCCGAGCTGCGCTCGGTTTGGACAGGCGAGGCGCCCGTCGCCACACAAGCTACAGCCATACAAGCTACAACCGAGCTACAACACGATATCAGGAATTCCCTGGCTTCCTAGCCTCTTGCTGGATTCGCTGCCAGGCGTGCTCCACATGGCGGGCCTGCGTGTTGGTTTGCCCGACGCAGAGTCGAAGGGTGAGCTTGCCATCGAGTTTGGTATGCGTTAGGAACAGGTCGCCGCTGCCGTTCAGCCGGTCCATCAGGAGTTGATTGGCTTGATCTCCTGCACGCAACCGGAAGCAGACCAGGTTGAGCTGGGTGGGGGCGGCGAGTTCGAAGCGCGAATCTCCGCTCACCCTTGTGGCGAATTGCTGCGCCAGGCGGACGTGCTCCCGAATGTGGTGTTGCAGGCCTTCGATGCCATAATGCCGGATCACGAACCAAAGCTTGAGCGCGCGAAAACGGCGCCCGAGCTGGATGTGCCAGTCGCGATAGTCAATGACGGCGCCGGTTTCTGTTGCCGGGTTGCGCAGGTACTCCCGCAGAATCGAGAGGGTTCGGATCAAGTGGTTGCGGTCGGCAACGTAGAAGCAGTTGCAATCGAAGTTGGTAAACATCCATTTGTGCGGGTTGAAGGTGTAGCTGTCGGCGAGTTCGACGCCATCTTGAATAAAGCGGAATTCCGGGCAGAGGGCAGCGGTGCCGCTCATGGCGGCGTCCACGTGCAGCCAGAGATTGTGGTCGCGGCAGACGCCGGCAATTTCGCGAATGGGATCGATCGCGGTGGAGGATGTGGTGCCCACGGTGGCACAGACGAAGCAGGGAATCAGGCCGGCCTTGAGGTCTTGCTCGACCTGGCGGGCGAGCGCTTCGGGGCGCATGGCGAAATTCCTGTCCACGTCGATCTGGCGCAGGTTGTCCGAGCCCAGGCCGGCAATTTTCACATCCTTTTCCATGGAGGAATTGGTTTGGGTGGAGCAGTAAGCGACCAAGCGTCCATCGCAGCCTTTGCGATTGCTGGCGAAGTTGGTGGAACGCTCACGGGCGGCCAGTAGGGCGACGAGCGAGGCGCTGGACGCCGTATCTTGAATCACGCCGCCGCCGGTGCTGGTAGAAAGAAATTTCTCCGGCAGCCCCAGCATGGGGACCAGCCAATCGAGCACGAGAGTTTCCAGTTCGGTGCACGCTGGACTGGTGGACCAGAGCATGCCTTGCACGCCCAGTCCGGAGGAAACGAGGTCGCCGAGAATGGCCGGCCCCGAAGCGTTCGCCGGAAAGTAGGCGAAAAAATTTGGCGACTGCCAATGGGTGATGCCGGGAAGGATGACGCGCTCGAGGTCGCCAAGAATCTGGTCGAAGGCTTCGCCATGCTCCGGCGCTTTGGGCGGAAGTTTCGAGCGAATTTCTCCCGGCTGCACGCGCGACAGAACCGGAAAGGTTTCGATGCGGGAATGGTAGTCGGCGATCCAGTCCACGACGGCGTGGCCCTGGCGGCGGAACTCCTCGGGAGACATATGGAACGATTTTGTGTCAGACATGGGAATTGGTAATAAAAGTCAAAAGTCAGAAGTCAAATTGAAGAAGTAAAAGCGAGGGCAGTTGGGTTTTACTTCTTCAATTTGACTTCTCACTTCTGATTTCATCCACTACAAATGTCCGTAGTACACACGCGTGTTGTATTCGAATTCAACCTCGTCATTGGTCGCGTGGGCACGAAGAATTCGTTGTAGTTCCTGCATCATCGGCGCATAGCCGGGATGACCCTCGAGCGGCACGTACGAAGAAGACAGCAGGCGTCCAGCGGCACCTTCGTAGTCGAACCTCTGCTGCAGGTCGAAGACGTGTTCTTCGCATTGCGCGGGCGCAAAAAATTCGTGGATCATGGCGGTGGTGCGCTCGTGGCGCACTTCCTTATAGTCGGTGCCATAGGTCAGCAGGAGTTGCTCGTAGTCGCGCAGGAAAGGTGTAGTCGCGGTGCGGCGCTCATTCCAGATCAGCACGCACCAGCCCTTCGGCTTCAGTATGCGGGCGAATTCCGCGCGCGCGCGAGGCAGATCAAACCAGTGCGCGGCCTGGGCGGCGGTCACGAAATCGACGGAGGCGGAGCGCAGCGTCGTCTCCTCGGCCGTTCCGGCAACGGACACCAGCCGGTCGTACGATTCGAGTTGATGGGCGCCGGCTTCGCGCATTTCCGTATTGGGCTCCACGGCAAAGACGTAATTTCCGTTTTCCAAAAGAAGGCGGGTAAACACGCCGGTGCCGGAAGCGATGTCTGCGACGATGTGACTCGGCTGCAGTCCACATTCGGCGCGAAGCAGGTCGAGAACTTCAGGCGGATATCCGGGGCGATAGCGAACGTAGTTCTCCACCCGATCAGAAAAACGACTCGTTGGCGACGTACTCATCGCTATTTAGTGTAGCGCGTTCCCCGGCGACTCCCTGCGCACGGTACAATCTTCATTTTGCGGCGGGTCTGCCGGGTTTTACACCTTTTTATGAAGGAAGACCGTTTACGCGGAGTGCTCGAGAACGGAACGCCGGGTGTGGGCGACGCAGCGCCAGACTTCGAACTGCCGGCGCTGGTTGCGGGCGTCAAGCAGCCATTCCGTTTGAGCGCGTACCGCGGAGAGGAGACTGTGGTGCTGGCGTTCTATCCCTTCAACTGGCAGGAAACGAGTGCGGCCCAGTTAATCAGCTACCAGGCACAACGTCCGCGAGTGCTGGCGCGCAGCGCGGAAATCGTAGTCATTACGGTGGATTCCATTATGAATACCACGGCCTGGGAACGCGCGATCGGTCCTTTCGACTTTCCGTTGTGCAGCGATTTCTGGCCGCACGGGGCAGTCTCAGAGCGCTACGGCGTGTTAAGGAAATCAGGTGTTGGCGCGGGCTCGAGCGATCGGGCGGTGGTGATCGTGGATCGCAGCGGGAACGTCGTCTTCCGCAAGACCTACGCTCAGGACCAGGTTGCACCGGTGGACGAAGTTCTCACGGTGCTGGAAAAGTTCTGAAATCATATTTTCGACAAGGAGCTTCATGAAACTGCTTTCGGGTGCGGTTCTGTTCTTCGTGCTGATGGGCTCGACCCTGCTGGCGTTTGATCAGGCTGGTAAAGAACCGCCGGACAACTGGTCCATCAGCGGGTTCCGCGATGTGGCTGGGGAGCGGGTGGTCGAAAAGAAGTTCTTGGCTGTGCCTGACCCGAAGCTGGCGGAAGAGCATCTGCTTATTCTGACCCAGGCGCCGCACATCGCGGGATCTCCCGAGGACAAAGCGACCGCCGAGTATGTGGCGAAGAAGTTTCGCGAGGCTGGATTGGATACCGAGATTGTCGAATACAAAGTGTGGCTCAACTATCCTGCGGAGATTCGCGTGGACCTGACCGCGCCCGACGGAGTGGAAATGCATGGGCCGCGGCGCGAGCATGTCGACAGCGATCCGTTTCAGGACGATCCGCGCATTGTCAACGCCTACAACGGTATGTCGCCCTCGGGAGACGCCGAGGCGGAGGTTGTCTATGCGAACTACGGCTCGCCGGCGGACTTTGACAAGCTGAAGGAGATGAAGGTCGATGTGCGCGGCAAGATCGTCATTGTCCGTTACGGAGAGAATTTTCGCGGCGTGAAAGCGTTCGTGGCGCAGGAGCGCGGCGCAGCCGGAGTCGTGATTTATTCTGACCCCAAGGACGATGGGTACTATCGCGGCGACGCCTATCCGAAAGGACCGTGGCGTCCGGCGAGCGGGGTGCAGCGCGGATCGATCGGATTCATGTTCCAGTTTCCGGGAGACCCGACCACTCCGGGCGTAGCGTCCACTCCTGCTCTGCCGGATGCGAAGCGAATTTCTCCCGCCGCGTCCGAACAGTTGCCGAAGATCCCTGTGACTCCGCTTTCCTACGCCGATGCTTCACCGATTCTCGAGCACCTCGGCGGGCCGCTTTCGCCGCGCGAGTGGCAGGGGGCGCTGCCTTTTACCTACCACGTGGGTCCGGGCCCCGCGAAAGTGAAGATGCACCTGAAGCAGGATTACCAGTTCCGCACCATTTGGGATGTCATCGGCAAAGTTCGGGGGACGTCTTCGCCCGATGAGTGGGTGGTTGCGGGCAATCATCGCGATGCCTGGGTGTATGGAGCGGTGGATCCAAACAGCGGCACGGCGGCGATGCTGGAAACGGTGCACGGTTTGGGCGAACTGCTGAAGTCGGGCTGGAAGCCGAAACGCACGATTGCGATCGGAAGCTGGGACGCCGAAGAAGAAGGACTGATCGGTTCCACCGAGTGGGGCGAAGATCACGCGCAGGACCTCGCGAACGCTGCCGCTTATTTCAACATGGACGTTGCGGTATCGGGCAAGAAGTTCGGAGCCTCCGGCGTGCCCACGCTGAAAGAGTTTATCCGTGAGATCGCGAAGGCCGTGCCATCGCCCGATGGCGGAACCGTGTACGACGCTTGGAAAAAGACGAGTGAGCCAAGTGCGGAGAACAGCCGGGCGCAGGAAAACAGCACCTTTCGTCCACCACCGGCGGCGATGCAGGGCGATGTTCCGGTGGGTGACCTCGGCAGCGGTTCCGACTATACCGTGTTCCTGCAGCATCTGGGCGTGCCTTCCACCGATATCACTTCGAGCGGCGATTATGGTGTGTATCACTCGGTGTTCGATAATTTCGCCTGGTTCAAGAAATTCGGCGATCCCGATTTCCGCTACGAGCAGGAGATGGCGCGCATTTACGGTCTGGAAGTGCTGCGCATGTCAAGCGCCGACGTGCTTCCTTACGATTACGAAAACTACGGGAAGGAAATTCTGGTTTATCTCGACGCAGCGCGGAACAAAAGTAAGGACCGCTTCGGAGATAAAGTTCCGGACTTTTCGGCGGCCTTCGAGGGCGCGCGCCACCTGCAGGAAGCAGGCGCGAAAATTTTGCAGAAGCAGCGAAAAATGCCGGCAACGCCGGATCGCCTGAATGCGAAACTCCGGGAAGCCGAGCGGGCGCTGCTGATTCCCGAGGGCTTGCCTAACCGTCCGTGGTTTCACCACTCCATTTACGCTCCGGGGCAGTACACCGGATACGCCGCCGTGGTGATTCCTGGAGTGAACGAAGCGATCGATCGCGGCGATCTTCGCCGGACCGAACAACAGATCGCAGCGCTGGCGGCTGCCTTGAACCGGGCTGTTCTGGTGCTGGAGCAAAA
>CAVWAN010000045.1:0-102985 GCA_963752985.1 uncultured Acidobacteriaceae bacterium | reverse complement strand
CGTGAAAGCGTTCGTGGCGCAGGAGCGCGGCGCAGCCGGAGTCGTGATTTATTCTGACCCCAAGGACGATGGGTACTATCGCGGCGACGCCTATCCGAAAGGACCGTGGCGTCCGGCGAGCGGGGTGCAGCGCGGATCGATCGGATTCATGTTCCAGTTTCCGGGAGACCCGACCACTCCGGGCGTAGCGTCCACTCCTGCTCTGCCGGATGCGAAGCGAATTTCTCCCGCCGCGTCCGAACAGTTGCCGAAGATCCCTGTGACTCCGCTTTCCTACGCCGATGCTTCACCGATTCTCGAGCACCTCGGCGGGCCGCTTTCGCCGCGCGAGTGGCAGGGGGCGCTGCCTTTTACCTACCACGTGGGTCCGGGCCCCGCGAAAGTGAAGATGCACCTGAAGCAGGATTACCAGTTCCGCACCATTTGGGATGTCATCGGCAAAGTTCGGGGGACGTCTTCGCCCGATGAGTGGGTGGTTGCGGGCAATCATCGCGATGCCTGGGTGTATGGAGCGGTGGATCCAAACAGCGGCACGGCGGCGATGCTGGAAACGGTGCACGGTTTGGGCGAACTGCTGAAGTCGGGCTGGAAGCCGAAACGCACGATTGCGATCGGAAGCTGGGACGCCGAAGAAGAAGGACTGATCGGTTCCACCGAGTGGGGCGAAGATCACGCGCAGGACCTCGCGAACGCTGCCGCTTATTTCAACATGGACGTTGCGGTATCGGGCAAGAAGTTCGGAGCCTCCGGCGTGCCCACGCTGAAAGAGTTTATCCGTGAGATCGCGAAGGCCGTGCCATCGCCCGATGGCGGAACCGTGTACGACGCTTGGAAAAAGACGAGTGAGCCAAGTGCGGAGAACAGCCGGGCGCAGGAAAACAGCACCTTTCGTCCACCACCGGCGGCGATGCAGGGCGATGTTCCGGTGGGTGACCTCGGCAGCGGTTCCGACTATACCGTGTTCCTGCAGCATCTGGGCGTGCCTTCCACCGATATCACTTCGAGCGGCGATTATGGTGTGTATCACTCGGTGTTCGATAATTTCGCCTGGTTCAAGAAATTCGGCGATCCCGATTTCCGCTACGAGCAGGAGATGGCGCGCATTTACGGTCTGGAAGTGCTGCGCATGTCAAGCGCCGACGTGCTTCCTTACGATTACGAAAACTACGGGAAGGAAATTCTGGTTTATCTCGACGCAGCGCGGAACAAAAGTAAGGACCGCTTCGGAGATAAAGTTCCGGACTTTTCGGCGGCCTTCGAGGGCGCGCGCCACCTGCAGGAAGCAGGCGCGAAAATTTTGCAGAAGCAGCGAAAAATGCCGGCAACGCCGGATCGCCTGAATGCGAAACTCCGGGAAGCCGAGCGGGCGCTGCTGATTCCCGAGGGCTTGCCTAACCGTCCGTGGTTTCACCACTCCATTTACGCTCCGGGGCAGTACACCGGATACGCCGCCGTGGTGATTCCTGGAGTGAACGAAGCGATCGATCGCGGCGATCTTCGCCGGACCGAACAACAGATCGCAGCGCTGGCGGCTGCCTTGAACCGGGCTGTTCTGGTGCTGGAGCAAAACCGCTAGGCCGATCACCCGATTTAGAGACGGAAGATGAACGCACAGATGGCCATTGAGCACGTGCTGCACGACCTGCCGTCGGCAGCTACGGCGACATTCCTTGCGCTTTTTCCCATCGTCAACCCTCTGGGTGGCGTTCCGATGTTTTTCAGTCTCACCGCCGACTACACGCGGGAAGAGCGCGGTCGCACCGCGTTGAAGATCGCTCTCGATGTCATTGTGATCCTGGTCGTCTTCATGCTATTTGGCCGCTTCGTCCTCAACTTCTTCGGCATTTCGCTGCCGGTTTTGAAGATTGCCGGAGGGTTGATCGTGGCGAACACGGCGTGGGGCATGGTGACGGGCTCCAGCCGCATGACGATGGCAGAAAGCAGCGAGGCGCTGACAAAGGAAGACATTTCGCTCACGCCCATGGCTATGCCAATGCTGTCCGGCCCAGGTTCGATCGGCGTCGTCATGGGACTTGCCGCCCACGCCGATCACTTTCTTTCTTACGTGGGCATGATTGTCGGGATTGTTGCGCTTGGACTTTCCTGTTATCTGTGCCTGTGCCTGGGAGGTCCATTCGTAAAGCGCCTTGGACCCGGCGCCATGGGTGCGATCAACCGCATTTTCGGATTCCTGATTTTGGCGATTGCGGTGCAGTTGGTGTGGAACGGCGCGGCGGATTTTAGAGTGTGAATCGCGGGAAAGTCCACCCGTTCCTTACGTTTATTTCCCGCCTGACCTTCGCCGTCGCTCACGGTGCTTCTTGCACGGCTGCTGACGCCTCTTTTTGCAAATGGCGGCCGACCAGAGCGGCGCAAGACTCGATGAATTCCTGCTCTGGTTGATCGAAGGTTTCCGCAAAGTAGCTTTCGATACACAACTCTGCCATCACCTGCTTCTTCATCGCGCCTTTCTTCACAAAGATCGGCACGACAATATTGGATTTCACGAGATCGGACCCGAGGTAGCGAGGGTCGGCCCTGACATTGTTGATTACCACGGTTTCCCCGGAAGTGGCCGCCGCTCCGCACAATCCTTTATCGAGCGGGATTCGCAGGGTAGGCATAAAGCTGCCGGCGTAGGGTCCGAGGACGAGAGCTTCAAAAGCGGGGGCTTCCATCCAATAAAAGCCAACCCAGTTGTAGCGGGTCATCGCTTCATGGAGGTGTTCGGCGATGTGCTGCATAAGAGACTTCACGCCCTCGGCGGAGCGGCCGTATCTCTCAAATTCTTCCAGCAGTTCTTCGTATTGTGACATTGGAACCGGAATCTCCTTTTGGCTTGGCGGATAACCTGTCATTCTATGCTTGCGCCGGCCCCGTTCCCATTTATCACAGGTACCCCCTCCCCTCGGTATATTGGAATCAAAGACTTAGGGGGAATTTCCCGCCAGGTCTTTGAGTTTAAAGGAGTTGATCGTAAGGTATTTTAAAACCAATGACTTACGAGATCCGTTCCCCTTCGACTGCGCTCAGGGTCAGGATTTCGGCAGCGGGCTCCCAGTTTCGGCTACGCTCAAGGTCACGCCCGCAAGACGCCTCAACTTAGATTGTCAAAGAGCGCTGAAGATGGGTTTGGGGCAGTTTCGAGGGCCGCCTTGGTCGGCGGACTTTGAAACTGCCCCAATCAGATTTTTAGTGTTGCGCGCGGTGGGTCTTAAGTCAATGGATTTCGATTGCGGATGGAGGCGCCGCCAAGAACCGCAGCTCCTGACAGCAGTGGAATCCCATCCTAACGTCGAAAAGCACGACGTTAGGATGGGCCACGCCGTTGCCCTACCCTGACATGTTCGAAATGTTGGTTACCCGGGGTGGGGCCAAGAAAAGTATCAGGAGAAAGCTGGTGAGGAAGAAAGGCGCAACTTGCCGGAAAGAAAAACCCAGGAAGTGCAGCACAATCCCAAACAGAACGATCGCCTCGCTGAGCGCGTATGCCACCAGATACCCCATGCGCCATCGAGCCAAGGCCGCGGAATCTTCCGGATTGACTGCCAGAATTTTCTCCGTGCGCGCCAGGAACATCCGCCGGGTGACAAAGACACCTATCAACAAGGTGACCGCAACCAGCGAGATGGGAAGGAATATCACTGGATTTGGAGTTGCATGCGACGGCAGACTCACCACCAGGTAGGCATAGAGCGCGATGCTGGCAAGAAACGCAAACCGCATAATCTGCAAAACCCTTCGTGCGATTTCCATGAGGTGCCCGTTTGGTGGTTCGCTAAACAAACCCAGAATGCGCACCGTAGCTTGGTGAGGGTGCTGATACGGCTGCGGAAGCGGGCTTTGTCCGCCTGGACGGACGAATGCGTCCGTCCCTACGCGAGCACCTACTTGATTGTGACCAGCTTCTCTACTAACTCCGAGTAGTCTTTCTTCTCCAGGCCGTGCACCTGCTTGTTGTATTCGTCCACTTTGCTGGAGTAATTCATCGAGCAGAACTTCGGGCCGCACATGGAGCAGAAGGCTGCGGTCTTGTATCCCTCTTCGGGCAGAGTTTCGTCGTGCATGGAGCGGGCGGTCTCGGGATCGAGGGAAAGCTCGAACTGTTTTTCCCAGTCGAATTTGTAGCGGGCATAGCTTAGGGCGTCGTCACGGTCGCGGGCTCCGGGACGCTCGCGTGCCAAGTCGGCGGCGTGGGCGGCGATTTTGTAGGCGATGATTCCGTCTTTCACATCTTTTTCGTTGGGCAGGCCTAGATGCTCTTTTGGCGTTACGTAGCAGAGCATCGACGCGCCGTACCATCCAATCATGGCCGCTCCTATGGCGGAGGTGATGTGGTCGTAGCCGGGAGCTATGTCGGTGACTAGCGGGCCGAGCGTGTAGAACGGGGCTTCGTCGCACCACTCGTTTTCTTTTTCCACCTGCTCCTTGATCTTGTGCATCGGAATGTGGCCGGGGCCTTCGATCATGACCTGCACGTCGTGCTTCCAGGCTATGCGGGTCAGTTCGCCCAGGGTTTTCAGTTCGGCGAATTGGGCTTCGTCGCTGGCGTCGGCCAAGCAGCCGGGACGCAGGCCGTCGCCTAACGAGAAGCTTACGTCGTACTTCGCGAAAATCTTGCAGATGTCTTCGAAGCATTCGTAGAGGAAGTTCTGCTTGTGGTGGTGGGTCATCCATTGGGCTAGAATCGCGCCGCCTCGGCTTACGATTCCTGTGATGCGCTTCGAAACCATGGGCACATATTGAATGAGCACGCCGGCGTGGATGGTCATGTAGTCCACGCCTTGCTGCGCCTGTTCTTCGATTACTTCCAGCATCACGCTGGCGGTCAGATCTTCTACTCGCTTGACGCGCGAGATGGCTTCATAAATCGGAACCGTGCCTATGGGGACGGGCGAATGGCGGATGATGGCCTCGCGAATGGTGTGAATGTCGCCGCCGGTTGAGAGGTCCATCACCGTGTCGGCTCCGTAGTGAACAGCGGTGTGCAGTTTCTTGAGCTCTTCCTCTACGTTCGAGGTGACGGCGGAGTTGCCGATGTTGGCGTTGATCTTGCAGAGCGACTCCACGCCGATCGCCATCGGCTCCAGTTCGGGATGGTTGATGTTCGCGGGAATGATCATGCGGCCGCGAGCCACTTCATCGCGGACCAGTTCCGGCGTGATCTTCTCGCGGTGCGCTATGTATCCTATCTCGTCGGTGATTACGCCGCGGCGCGCGTAGTGCATCTGCGAGAAGTTGCCGTCTTTGTTCTCGGCCTTGCGCTTTGCCAGCCACTCTGCCCGCGGTTTCAAGACCGCGTCCAAACCACCGCCGTTTGTACCGTTGCCTGCGGACATTTTCGTTTGTACCGTCCTTCGAGAGGTATAGTTTGAAATTATACCCCGCTTCCGGGACGCGGTTTATTTTCTCGGGAAGGGCGTGACCCTGCCAGGAGGCAGCCATGGTGAAGAGGCTGATGGGTACGAGCAACGACGTGAGCCTGACCACTTTGCGCGTCGTTCTGGGAGTGGTGTTTTTCGCTCATGGGGCGCAAAGGCTGCTGGGCTGGTTTGGTGGCGATGGTTTTCAGGTCTCCATGGGAGGCTATGCGCACATGGGAATACCGGCTCCGGCTGCGTTGCTGATCATCTGCGCTCAGTTCTTTGGCGGACTGGGACTCGTGGTCGGACTCTTCACCCGCATCGCCTCGCTCGGCGTTGCCGGCCTGATGATCGGGGCGATTTTCATGGTTCACCTACAGAATGGCTTCTTCATGAACTGGATGGGGACCCAGAAGGGCGAGGGAATTGAATTCCATCTGCTGGCGCTTGCCATGGCCGCGGCACTGCTGCTGCGCGGAGGGGGCGGGTTCTCGGTGGACCGGGCGCTGGCGAAGTAAATTTCAGTCGTCCCTCCGGGACTGGCTCGGGCTCGCGATGATTCCCGGCGCTGAAGCGCCCGGCTATTCTCAAACGCCCCTCCGGGGCTATGTGCTCTCGAACACCACTGGACGGGCGAGGGCGCCCGTCCCCACACTACTTACTTCTCCACACGAGTTAGTTCCTCAGCGTTTTGCCGGTTTTCAGTGTGAACTGAATTCTTTCCTGCGTCTTCTTTTCTCCGCACAGGGACTTGAAGGCTTCTCGCTCCAGATCGAGCAGATACTGTTCGCTGACGGGCGTGCCGGGGGTGATATTGCCGCCGCAGAGGACCTCGGCGATCTTCGTGCCCAACTTCTTTTCGTGATCGCTGATGAAGTCGGCTTGCCGCATCATGTGGACTCCTAGTTTTAGAGTGGCGAGAATGTTCTCGCCGGGAGCGGGGATGTCGGTGCGCATCACGGGGGGCTCATACCCGGCGCGTAACAGTTCCAGGGCGCGCGCTTTGGCGTCAGAGAGAACGCGCTCGCGGTTCATGGTGATGCGGTCGGAGCTGGACAGAAAGCCAAGTCCGCGGGCTTCATGGGCCGACGTAGCGACTTTCGCGGTGGCGACGATTTCGAAAGCTTTCTTCATGGCCTCCAGCAGTTCGACTGAATCGCCACGGGCATCGGGACGAATGGACGCGGCGCTGTCGACCGCGCGCAGCAATATCTCTTTGCAGCCGCCGCCTCCGGGAAGCAGGCCGACTCCGACCTCGACCAGGCCCATGTAGAGTTCGGCGTGCGGCTGGCGGGCAGGGGCGTGCAGCGAGATTTCGCAGCCGCCTCCGAGGGTCAGCCCGAAGGGCGCGCTTACCACTGGCTTCGGCGAAAATTTGATGGCCTGCGTCATGCCCTGAAACTGACGGATGGCCAGGTCAACGTCGTCCCACTCTTCGTCCTGGATCGACATGAGGAGCAGCATCAGGTTCGCGCCCACGGAGAAATTCTGTGCGTCGTTGGTGATGACGAAGGCGTCGAAGGCGTCGCCGGGGCCGCCCGGCTTTAGCGTGTGGAGGATCAGCGAAATAATGTCGGCGCCCAGGGCGTTCATCTTAGAGTGGAACTGGATGCAGCCCACACCATCGCCCAGGTCAACCAGCGAGGCTCCGGAATTTTTCTTGACCACGCCGTTGGACTTTTTTGCGACTTCGACCGACCAGACTCCTTCGGGAACAGCTACCGGCTGCCAGTTTGCGCTTGCCAGATCCCAGTGCTTGCGGCCTGACGGCGTCTTTGGATCGTCCTCGTACCAGGATTTCTTTCCTGAGGCGAGCAGTTTTTCTACGTTGGCTGCTACTGGACGGCCTTCTTTGTTCATGCGCGCTACGGTGGCTTCCACTCCGGCCGCGTCCCAGAGTTCGAAGGGACCGAGTTCCCAGGCGAAGCCGAGGCGCATGGCTTTATCGATCTCAACCACGGAATCGGAAATCTCGGGGATGCGGTTGGCGGAGTAGGTCCACAAGTCGGACAGCGCCGCCCATAGGAAAGCGCTGGCCTTGTCGGGCTTCTGCGCAGCACCGCCGTCGAGACCTAACAACATTCGCAGGCGCGCTCCCGGGTCCTCAACGTTTTTCGCCATATCGAGCGCCGCGAATTTCGGCTTCTGGCGGGGATGGTATTCGAGCGTCTTCCAGTTGATCGCCAGGCGCTCGTCTTCTTTTTCCTTGCCGGGTTCGGCGGGCGAGGGCGCCCGCCCTACATTCTTCTTGTAGAAGCCGCCCTTGGACTTGTCGCCCAGCCACTTGCGTTCCAGCATCTGGCGGAAGAACGCGGGAATCTGCAATTCGCTGCGCTCGTCGCGGACGTTCTGGGTCATGTTCGTGACCACGTGTCCGAGGACGTCGAGGCCCACCAGATCGATGGTGCGGAAGGTGGCCGAGCGCGGCCAACCCACGGCCTGGCCGGTGAGCGCGTCGATCTCTTCTACGGACAGGTCCATTTCCTGCATGAGCCGCATGACGTTGAGCACGGAAAATGTGCCGATGCGATTGCCGATGAAATTAGGAGTATCCTTCGCCAGCACTACGCCCTTGCCGAGTTGCGCGTCGCAGAAATGGGTGACGGCTTCGATCAGCGCGGGGTCGGCGTCGGGGGTGGGAATCAGTTCGAGCAAGCGCATATAGCGTGGCGGATTGAAGAAATGCGTGCCGAACCACGAGCGGCGGAAGTCTTGGGAGAATCCCTCGGCGATTTTCGCCACCGGAAGTCCGCTGGTGTTGGTGGTGACGATGGTGCCGGGCTTGCGGATGGCTTCCACCTTCTTCAATAGCGACCGCTTGATTTCGAGGTTCTCGACGATGGCCTCGATAATCCAGTCCACCTCGGCCAGACGTTTCAGGTCGTCCTCGAAATTTCCCACGGTGACTAGGCGCGCGAGCGACGCTTCGAAAAACGCGGCGGGCTTCGATTTCCTGGCTCCGTCGAGTCCGGCGGCCGCGATTTTGTTGCGCGCGGGGCCGTCTGCGTCTGGAGGGACGATATCGAGCAGCAGGGAAGGCACTCCGGCGTTGGCGAAATGCGCGGCGATGCGGGCACCCATGGTGCCGGCGCCGAGGATGGCAACTTTATGGATAGGCTTCATGAATGCGACTCCTCTGATAATTCCCCAACCATCTACGGCAAGAGATTCTTCCACATTGCAGTCTTACCGCAGCGGCTAAAGCCGACTCTGCAAACAAGCCGTTTATCGCAGCGGTGAACCGCTGCGCCACCCAAAATCAAGTGAAGCTCGGCTGTTTTCCGCAGCCTACTACGGAAGTTTATCCACCACCCAATCGTTCTTTCCAGTGTCGGTCAGGACGATTTCGGAAAATCTACGCACGACATGGGATCCTCGAAGGGTGACCAGCACAACTGGAAAACTATAGCGGCCCTTATGTCCATGACCGCGTGTGATCTCGAAGGCCCGGCCGGTCGCGTTCGAAAAAAGTAGTTCGAGTTGGTCGGCGTTTTGCGAGTGACGGAGATTATCGCTCAGCAGGACCGTTCCGTTTTCGAGATCTCCGGTTTGCCATGCGTGCAGAAAATGGTTTGCGGCGGCCAGTGCAAACGTGTAACCGGGGTCTGAGGTGGTTTCCTGCCTGGCAGAATGAGTGTGCGATCGAGCCAGGGCTGGGACCGCCGGAAAGATGGTCAGGAGGAAAAGATATGCCGCTATCGGGATCTTCGCACTCAGGCTGTTCCGCGTTCTTTGCACTGATGATGTAACTCCTTACTTTGCTGGAAATCAACTCTTCATGAATTGTCATGCCGACCGTGAGCGGTGGCGACAGGGGGGGATCTGCAGTTCGCCGCAAGATGCAGATCCGCTCACGTGCTGGGGGTCGGGCGGCCACTAATCCAGATCGTTCGCGCTCCAAAGGTTGGGGGTGATCTGGCGGAATTTCAGTTTCCATTGGCCGTCGATTCTTGCCCAGGTGTCAGCCATATGGCGATAGCGAGGATGTTCTCCGGGGACGATCAGGTTGTAGGCGACGACGGCGGAGTCATCGTTCAATTTGACGACGCGGAAATCATAGGCGCGTATTTCCTTGGGCTTTCCGTTCTGGGCGGACTCGACGATTTCGCTTTTGTCGTAGAAGTCGCCGTTAGTTTCGATGCCCTGGAAATCGTCCGCGATAGCGTGGTCGACTGCGGTTGGGTTCTTGGTCTGGGTCGCTTGCAACAACTGCTTCTGCTGATCGATCAGTTGCTGGTCAAAGGCGGAGATTGGTTTGGAAGAGGGAACCTGAGAAAGAGCCATGGTCACGCTCAGAAGAACCGTGCCCAACAGTTGAAGAATGCCTCGCATGATCGCCTCCAAGAGAAATAGATTTACCCTGTTTCTCTGTGTCCTCTGTGGTGAGAGAAAAGCCTTAACCACAGAGGACACAGAGGAACACAGGGAACGTCAAAAGCCAAGGGCCAAGGCAAAAGCCGAAGGCTACTTCTGCAAAATCCGTTGCGCCAGTTCGCCTCGCGGAACTGTGACTTGTTCGCCGGAGGCCAGGTGCTTGAGGGCGAAGGCATTGGCCTTCACTTCGTCCTCGCCGACTATGAGGATGTATCTTGCGCCCATCTTGTCGGCGGCTTCGAACGACTTCTTCAAGCGAAACGACTCGTCGCCGAGATCGACCACCAGATCGTGGCGCCGGAGTTCCCGTGCCATGCGGGCGGCTTCGCGATTCATTCCGCCGCCCAACGGAGCAATGTAAACGTCAGGCTTGCGCACAACCGACTCCGCCGAGGCGGTAAGCGAAAGCACCAGCCGATCTTCTCCGATGGCAAAGCCAATGCCCGGAGCCGCCGGGCCACCGAGTGCTTCGGATAGCCCGTCGTATCGTCCACCGCCGAGAATCGCGTTCTGCGCACCGAGCCCCCCATGCGTAAATTCAAACGCGGTGCGAGTGTAGTAATCCAGACCCCGCACCAGGCGCGGGTTTTCCTGGTAGGGAACCTGGACAGCATTCAGGATTTGTTTTACTTCTTCGTAGTGGGTGCGGCAAGCTTCGTCCAGAAACTGGCTGATGGTGGGGAGAGTTGCGATGATGGGCTGGTCTTCGGGAACTTTGCAGTCGAAGACGCGCAGCGGATTGGTTACGGCGCGGCGCTGGCAGTCGGCGCACATTTTTCCTACCACAGGTTCGAGTGCTTTGCGCAGAGCTTCGTTGAATTTTGCGCGGTCGGCGGGGCAGCCTACGGAGTTCAGTTCGAGCGTCCAGTTGGCGATGCCTACGCGATCGAGCAGCGTGGCTAGCATTTCGAGAATTTCCGCGTCGCGCACGGGAGACTGGCTGCCGGAGGAGGCGGGGCCGATGATTTCGGCATCAATTTGATAGAACTGGCGGTAGCGTCCTTTTTGCGGGCGTTCGCGGCGAAACATAGGGCCGATGGAGAAGAACTTGTTCAGGCCGCGCTCCCAGAGTTTGTGCTCGATGTAAGCGCGGACGATGCCGGCGGTGTTTTCGGGGCGGAGGGTTAGGGACTGTCCTTTGTCGCTTTCGGCGCGGCCGCGATCTTCCCAGGTAAACATTTCCTTCTTGACGATGTCGGTTTCCTCGCCCACGCCGCGAGCGAACAGTTCGGTGGACTCGAAGATGGGAGTACGGATCTCGTGGAAGTTGTAGGCGCGGAAGACGTCGCGGACAGCGGCTTCAACAAAGTTCCAAAGCGCCGTATCGGGTGGGAGAAGGTCGCGGGTTCCTCGGGGAGATTTAATCATTGGTCGTTGGTCGTTGCACAGAGTGAGACGGGGCAAGCCCCGTCTCTACATTAGTTTAGCTTCGAATTGCACTTTCGCGGGTCTGTGGAACAATCGCTTCTGACAAATGGACGAGAATGTTCACACCGTTGATACTAAACGCAAGCTTCCATGCGTCGGATACAGTTTATCGAGATTCATGAACAGGCGTGGCTCCCGTCGTCGATTCGAGATGACATTACGGATACGCTGCAGTTTGGGTTGAACCTTTTTCATGCCTACGCGCCTATCGCCCCGCTGCTGCAAAGGGCGATTGACTCTACCCGGAACGAGACGAATGGCCGGCGATCGATTGTCGACCTGTGTTCGGGCGGCGGTGGACCCTGGTTTGATCTTTCTCGAAAGCTGCAATCTCGAAGCCCCGAGGGAGCCGCAGCGCCCTTTCAGATCTGGCTCACCGATCAATACCCCAACCTCCGGTCCCTGCACAATGCCAGGGCTGAATCCGGGAATCAGATTACGTTCTATCCGGACCCGGTGGATGCCATGAAAGTTCCGGGTGAACTGAAGGGGTTGCGAACGATGTTCACCTCGTTTCATCATTTCTCGCCCGAAGATGCTCGCGCGATACTGCAAAACGCCGTTGATGCCGGCGAAGGCATTGGCATATTTGAAATAACGAGGCGCGCTCTGTCAACGATCTGCATGGTCATTGCTTTTGATCTCATCTTGTCCGTCTGCAGTCCGTGGATCCGTCCCTTTCGCTGGTCGCGGTTGCTCTGGACGTATCTGGTTCCGATCATTCCCTTCGTCTTACTGTTCGATGGAGTGGTGTCTTGCCTTCGGACCTATCGGCCACAAGAACTGCGAGACATGGTCGAACAACTGAAAGCAAACGAATACCAGTGGGAGATTGGCGAGCATGCAACGCGGAATCTGCCGATTACCTATCTGATTGGTTATCCGTGCGTCGTCCGAGAATTCATTCGATGACAATAGAGTCGACGGGCGCACCTGCGCTTAGAACCGGAGTGAATAGTTGACCACTATCTGCGTCTGGACTTCCACCGGATTGCCCAGTAGCAGGTATGGGCGGTACTTCCACTTTCTCACGGCGTTTACAGCGGATACCACTAGTTCAATCGGACCGGAGTTGACCTCCAGGTCCACAACGTCACCCGCCTTGTTGATGACGGCCTTCATGACTACGGAGCCCTGGATGTGAGCGTACTTGGCCTCCGGCGGATAGACGGGTACAACTTTCTTAATCAGCAACCCGACCGAGACCCCTGAAGAGACTCGCACCGCTTGCGCGTGCGGGGAAACGTTCGAAGATTTTACGGTTGCGGGCGGTGATTGCGTCGTCGTTGCGGGCGGTGGCGGTGCGGTTGTGATCGACCTGAGAGTCGAGACTGCGGTTTCGATCGCGTTTCTTGACAACCCAACTATATTCCATTGCAGCATAGAGTCTTTGATCGATGTGCAGAGGAAAGTACGATGCTCTGGGTCGTGGCGAAATTCGAAATCTCTGCGATAGAAGTCATGGCCCGCGATGGTGAACTGGCTCACGTCGCCCCTCGGTTTCCCGTCTTTCTGGGATTGCACGCTGTTGGCGAAGACCTCCAGATACTGTTTGCAGTCTTGAGCGCCCGAATGGTTTGTCGCAAGAACCATGAAAGACGAATCGGCTTTCATGGGCTCAGAGTCTTGTGGAATGTGAACCGCCGCCAATAGGACATAGGTGCCTTGGGAGTTTCCTTCCGAGGCGATCTTGCTGCGCATCAGATCGGTTTCGCGTACCCAATCCCTCGAAAGCGGATAGAAGATGCCGAAATAATCGTTGGAATAGGCATCGTCATTAAACGTACCGAGCGGCGGAGCGGCGGGTGGTTGGGTGGTCTTGAGATGGAAGCCGATAGTGACTTGCGTTTCCATCTCGGCAGGCGAACCGTCCGCCAGGTACGGTTTGTACTTCCACTGTTTGACGGCCTCTGAGGCGGCTTGCGCCAGTGCGGGATCCCCTGAAACGACCGTGACCTCTTCCACGTCACCGGAAGAACTGATGACGATTTTCAGCACGACTGTCCCCTCTATACGGGCTTTGAGGGCGGCATCCGGGTATCGGAGGGGAGCCTTTTGAACAATGAGGGCCGAAGAGGTGTCCGCATCCACTTGCACGCGGCGAGGTGCTGCTGCAGTAGGGGCTGCGTTTGGCGACGTGGGCTGGGATTGAGCGAATGCCCATGTCGTAGAAAGTACCCATAACGCAAGAAGTGACGTTTTTTTCATAATGGAGATCGTTTAATTCGAGGCCAGCACATCGTCGTTGTAATTCAGGAGCGCGCGTTTGGGGGCGTCCTTCAATCCCTTCAGCGGGACTTTCTGATCCACCGAAGTGTTTCCAGTGAGGCGTGCGCGGCCGAGGGGTACCATGCGACCGTCGGCTAGCTCCAAGTAAATGGGCACGATCATGCGGAATTTGTCGTCCACGCCGGACTGCGTAATCTTGAAGCCAAATACGACATCGCCGCTGGCGTCTTTGTCGAAGGTGGAATCGATCTTGTAGGTAGGCAGGGCGGTGCCGTAAACGTATTCGTTGAAGAACCAGTCCAGGCGATGATTACCCTCGAGGTCCATCTCCGGCGTCATGTGTTTTTCCATCATCGCCTTGAAATCTTCGGTGGTGGCCGCCTTGCCGGAATAGGTGGCCACGAAGTCATGCATAGCGTCTTTGAAATTCTGATCGCCGGTTTTGCGATCCCACATCATCATGCGGATCATGTGGAGAATGTAGGCGCCCTTGGGATAGATGAGGCGCCGAGTCACACCGAATCCCGTGCGCGAGTTACTGGAACGGTATCCCATGGTTAGGGGGCCCACGTCAATGGCCCGAAAACCTTCGGCATCTCGTTCGAGCAGCAACTCGCGCTCGTCGTTCCAGAATTCGATAAACTTTTTCCGGTTCTTCTCGATCATGCTGATGTAGAGGGAGGCGGACATGTCGGCGAAGCCTTCGCTCATCCACTGGTCGCGGCCGGAGGCGAAGCCAACCGTGTGTCCCCACCATTGGTGCGCGACTTCGTGGGCTGTGACTGCCTTCCAGTAGCCGTGGTCGGCGTGGTCCAATCCGAGGGAGTGGCGCACGGTCGTGTCGAAGTAGTAGCAGATCGGAATCCAGACGAGTTCTGGCCAGGATTGTCCAAAGTTGCACGCCGTCTGCTGCGTGAGCTGCATGTGCTTGAACAGTGAAGGGCCGAAATAATCCGTGTAGAGTTGCACCGCCAATTCACCTTCGGCCAGCGCTTTCTTATTCAGCGACGTGGTGCTCATCGTGCCCAGCGCCACGCCCGACCCCATGTGCGAACCTTGCGAAGGCAGGTCATTGCTGACCGAGTGCTGTAAGCTTTGCACCCAGTTGGGAGATTCTTCGTTAGCATAGGACTGGATGAAGTATTCAGGTTTCGTGAGCTTGGCTTCCTCTTCCTTGAAGCGGCCAAAGCTGAAGCCGGCCACGGTCTGAGGGTTTTCGCTCTTCCACACGGTTACATTCTGACCACCCTCATTGCTCTCGGAGACGAGGACTCCGGTGGCCGCCATCTTCATGCCCTTCGGAATGCGAAGCGTCATGTCATAGAGCGCATACTCTCCAAACGATGCGCCCGGATCATTGGGATACCAGTTTTCACGAGCGATGGGAAAATAGTTTCCGTTGCCCTCGTTGGACACGGCCTCTTTCCCGCCATAACTCGTGGTGATCGTTACCTTCTCTCCTGCGCTGAGAGCTTTAGGCAAAATGACGGCGAAGTTGCCGTCGTCGTTCTTGTCCTCCTGAATAAAGGAGAGGGGCTGCCCGTTCATGGTCACGCTCTGCACGCGCAAGGGCCGGAACAGATCGAAGGGCACAACCCGCACGCCGTTTCGGCGCGCCACCATGTCGGTCACAGCCTTCCCGGAGAGGGCGCCATTCTTTTCGAAGGTCACGTCCAGTTGCTGATGCTCGATGCGCATCAATCGGCCAATGCTGCCGCGCGCGTGCTCTCCGGAAAGACTGAACGACGCCCAATGGCCCCACTTGTTCTCGTCATAGGTTCGGAAGTTGACTTGGTCGGAGCCCCAGTTCGGCTCAATCTCATAGATTTCCTTGTCGTTGTAATGCTTGCCGTGGATGAACGCGTAGAATAATCCGCCCGGTTCGGGACTCAACACATCCTCCAGAATGCGCGCCTCCAGGTTGCTCTTGAGTTTATGGCGCGTTGTGTTCTGGCTGTCTTTCAGCAAACCGGCATCGCAACCACCGGAGGATGCGCTGCCGCCTTTCTTGATGTCGTCATAGGTCGAGTCGGTGAAGCGCAGGACCGCCTGCGTGAAGTGTTCGCTGAACTCATTTTCTTTGGTGAGCAGCTTCAAACTCTGGCGTTCGGATTCCGAGGGCGGGTTGAGGACAAAGTTGCCGTCACCGGTGAACACCGCGCCCGTGACCTTGCCCTGCACCGGCGTCACAAAGCACACGGTTCCCGAGTGCAGATGCAAGGTGCCGGCATCGCGCTTCAAATCAAAGTTAGTAACGGTGACGGCTTCTCCCCCCAGAGTCAGGTTGCGAAGTTGCTGGTAGATAGGGTCGGAGTTAGGGGCAGCGGGGGGATTATCGGCGGCGTAAAGAAAAACGGATGCCAGCAGAATGACGGCAGCAAAAACGATACGAGGGGCCATGACGGACAAGAGCCTCCTGTATGGAAGAGCGTTCGAAGTATGCACGAGTTTGCCGGTCGTGCATAGGACACGGGTCACAAGGCGGGGGTTACAAAGTGGCCCACCCAAGCGGAACTTCCACCCCATCACGCCAAAAGGCGGGCGTGATGGGGACCCCGGCTTGGACGGGGCACTTTTCAGACAGTCGCAGCCGGGAGGCTACGCGTAATAGGCGGCGTTCTTGTCCAGAAACTCTTTCTTGTCCTCGGGCAGGTCGTCGGCGGTGAAGATCGAATCCGAGGTGCAAGCCGGAATGCAGGCGCCGCAATCGATGCAACCAACCGGATCGATATAGAGCTGGGTGGCGGCTTCAAACTTGGGCTCGTCTTTCTTGGGGTGGATGCAGTCGGTCGGGCAGACTTCCACGCAAAGCTCGTCCTTGATGCAGGTGTCGGTGATTACATAGGCCATGATTGCTTCTCCTAAAGGTGTTTTCTGGAGTAGTTTCGTTCTTACCTTAGCCAGTGGGGCGGGTCTTGGCGGTGATCTAGATCACAGCCGGATGTGGTTTGCGCACATCGAACAGTGATCACCGTCACAGGCGAGATGAGGGCGGATGCGGTATAAGAATGCATAGTTGCAATCCTAGATAGCCCGGCCTCACCCCACGACCCCACACAGCCGCCACCCAAGCGGCGGGCCGGGCAATCTTTCACCTGCAGCGAAAACTGTTTTTCAGGCTGGGAAAGAAGTGTCTTCCGCGCGGCAGTCTCACCTCGGCGGCTAAAGCCGGCGCCGAAAACGTGTATGAGAACTCGGTCGTCCCTCGGGGACTTGAATCATCTTCTCCATCTTCCCCAGCGCTGAAGCGCTGGGCTAAGTTCGGTCGCCCCTCCGGGGCTGGATTCTTCAGCGTTTTGTTTCGCTGGAATTGCTCAAGAACAAGTTCTCAGGCACACGCTGAAGCGTTGCGGCACCCAAAATCAAGTGCAACATCGAGTTTTTCCGGAGCCTGCCAAGAGCTACGAGCTAAGAGCCATTTCTCTCTTTCAAGTACGACTCCTTGTAGCCGAGGTAATTCTTGGCGTAGCGGAGGATTGTTTCCTGATCTTTTTCCTCCAGGTGGCGACGGAATTTTCCTGGGGAGCCCATCCAGAGCGAGTTTGGCTCGACGATGGTTTTCTCGGGGATGAGGGTGCCGGCGGCGATGATAGAGCCGGATCCGATGACGGCGCCGTTAAGGATGATGGAGCCCATGCCGATGAGGCAGCGGGCTTCAATGGTGCAGCCGTGCAGGATGGCATTGTGGCCTACGCTGACGTAGTCGCCGAGGTAGACGCCGTATTGTTTTTTCATGCCGTGGAGGACGCAGTTGTCCTGAATGTTGGAGTAGTGGCCGACGCGGATCTGGTGGACGTCGCCGCGGAGTATGGCATTCATCCAGATGCTGGAGTGCTCGCCTAAGACTACGTCGCCTATGAGTTGGGCGGAGTCGTCGATGTAGCAGGTATCGGGGAACTGGGGAGTGACGCCTTGGTAGGAGCGGATCATATTTCTGAGTGCGGTCCTGAGCGCGACTTGAGCTGCGATCAGAAAACATATCATGGACGAACAGGTTGGGAAATACATGGGGACCGGCCAGTCAGACCCCTTTGTGATTAAATTCAGAACGTATGGACCCTCTTGAACTTTCTCCTGAAGACTTCCGGCGTCTGGCGGCAAAGGTTACGGAACTCTCTGCTGAATACATTTCCACCTTGGACGCTCGCCGCACTTTTCCTGTAACTACGGGGGCGGAAACCCAGCGCCTGTTTGCGCTGGAGTTGCCAGAGCAGGCGATGGGCGACCGGGCCCTGGACGCGCTCGGGGACGTGATTGCGAACTCGCGGGCGCAAAATGGGCGGTTCTTTGGATATGTGCAGGGTACGGGAGAGCCGGTGGCGGCGTTGGGCGATCTGCTGGCATCGATCTTGAATCAGAACATGACGGCCTGGCGCTCTTCGCCGGCGGGCGTGACGCTCGAGCGTACGGTGGTGCGGTGGCTGGCAGAGGCGGTGGGCTGTGGCGGCTTCCTCGGGACGCTTACCGGCGGAGGGTCGGCCGCGAACCTGATGGGATTGACGATGGCGCGGGAGGCGAAGACTCCGGCTAACGAGCGCGGACTTCGCCATGCGCCGGCGGGTGTGGGCGTCATTTACGCTTCCGAGCAAGTACATATGGCGGTGCCGAAGGCAGTGGCGATGCTGGGCATCGGCCGGGAGAACCTGCGGATTGTGTCGTGTGACGCTTCCTATCGGATGGTCCCGTCGCAACTGGAGCAGGCGATGCGGCGTGATCAGGCGGAGGGCACGATTCCGATTGCGGTGGTGGCGTCGGCGGGCACGGTGAATACGGGGGCGATTGATCCGCTGCGGGAAATTGCCGGGGTCGCTCACGAACACGGCGCATGGATGCACGTGGACGGAGCTTATGGAGCGCTGGCTGCGATTGCCATCCCGGAAAAATTCGACGGACTGGCGCTGGCGGATTCGCTCTCGCTGGATCCGCACAAGTGGCTTTATCAGCCGCTGGATTGCGGATGCCTTTTATATCGCGATGTCGGGATGGCGCGTAAGACCTTTGCCTACACCGGCGATTACGCCAAGCAGCTGAGCGCCGATCCGGTGGAAGGCTTCGCATTTTTCGAAGAGTCGATTGAACTTTCGCGGCGCTGTCGCGCGCTGAAGCTGTGGCTCTCGCTGCGGTATCACGGGCTCGCGGCTTTCCGGGCAGCGATCCAGAAGGACCTCGACTGCGCACAGCGTCTGGCGGCCGCGGTGGCGAGTTCTCCTTCGCTCGAATTGTTGGCCCCGGTGGAACTGAGCGCGGTCTGCTTCCGGCATCTTGTCGGGAAGGACGCTTCTGAGGAAGAGCGCAATCGCTTCAACTTAGCTTTGCTGAAGCGCGTCGTGGCGCGCGGACGGGTCTATCTGTCGAATGCCACGTTGCACGGTCGATTCTGCCTGCGCGCCTGCATTGTGAACCACCTCACCAAAGAAACGGACATTGATGCGGTGATTCCTGAGGTGCTGGCGGCGGGTCAGGAGTTAAGGACGTAAACACAGAGGGCACGGAAGCAATTCTCCGCAGGCGGTTGATCTTCTGGGATCAACCCGCAGATCCCACTGGACGACGGGCGCTGCCCGGATGCTCTCTTCATGTTCTTGTACAATCCTCCCGGTGAACTTAGTTCGGAAAATTTCGATGGCTGGTGTGGCTTTGCTGGCGCTGGCTTTGTTGGTGCAGGGCGAGCCGATCGCTTCGCTACGGGCCACGAATTACGTCAACGATTTTGCCGGGGTTCTGGATGCGGCTACGCAGGCTCGGTTGAACGATCTTTGCCAACAGGTGGATCAAAAGGCGCAGGCGCAGATTGCCGTGGTTACGGTGAAGTCGTTGGATGGGCAGGATGCAGTCAGTTACGCCGTGGCGCTGTATCAGAAGTGGGGGATCGGGGCGAAGGGAAAAGATCGCGGGGTGCTGATCCTGCTCGCGACCCAAGATCGCAAATATTGGACCGCGGTCGGATACGGACTCGAGCCCATTCTTCCGGACGGGAAGGTGGGCGGGTTCGGAAGGGAAATGGTGCCCTTGCTGCGCAGCGGGGATTATTCGGGCGCGGTCACGTTGGTGACGGCGCGCGTGGCCTCGGTGATTGCGCAGGATGCGGGCGTCACCTTGGACAATCAGCCCCGACTGGCCGCGCCTCGCCAGCAACCTGTGTCTGGCGGAGGACCGGGAGGTGCGGTTATATTCTTTGTTCTCCTCTTTGTTGTGCTTCTCATTTTTCGGTCCCTATTTCGGGGCGGCGGTTCGGGACGAGGTGGCGGTGGATCCGGGTTTTTGTCGGGACTGCTGTGGGCGATGCTGTTTAGCAACATGGGGGGCGGCCGCGGTGAATTTGGAGGGGGCGGATTTGGTGGCGGTGGATTTGGAGGAGGAGGGTTTGGCGGGTTTGGCGGTGGGAGCACGGGTGGCGGCGGGGCGGGTGGCAGTTGGTAGAGAGTTGTCTTGCAAGATCGCGACATGAATCCCAAATGTCATGCCGAGCCAAGCGAGGTAACGGCATGCTGCGGCCAACAGCAGGTCCTTCGCTTCGCTCAGGATGACAAGCCAAATTTATGTCGCGAATTTGCGGGACACTGCAAGAGTGAGAGGCGTGGAATGGTTCCGGAAAAACTGATAAACGAGTTTGTCGAACGGCTGCGGGCGGCGGCGGGAAAGAATCTGCGGTCCGTGATTCTTTATGGGTCGGCGGCGGCGGGAGATTATGTTGCCGACTACTCCGATGTGAATCTGCTGTGCGTGCTCGGCGAGACTTCTTTCGCATCGATTGAGGCGCTGGGTCCGGCGATCGCATGGTGGGGAAAGCAGAAGCATCGCCTGCCGCTGCTGATGAGCGCGGAGGAGATGCGGCGGTCGGCGGACGTTTTCTCCATCGAATTTCTGGACATGCGGCGGCACTACCGGGTGTTGTGGGGAGAAGACATTCTGCAGACGCTGGAGATTCCGATGCGTTCACATCGGGTGCAGGTGGAGTACGAACTGCGGGAGAAAACGATCCTGCTGCGGCAGCGGTTGCTGATGGTGGCGAGCAACGCGGAGGCGAAGTGGGAGCTGTTGCTGCGGTCACTGCCGGCGTTTGGGACGCTATTCCGTCATGCGCTGATTGCGCTCGGCGAGGCGGGGACGGAGTCGAAGCGAGACGCGGCGGCGGCGCTGGCCAGTAAGCTGGGGATCGATACCAGGGTGTTTATCGAGTTGCTGGATTTACGGGAGCGGAAGAAGGATCGGAAGACGGCGAAGGTGGATGAGATGTTTGCGCGCTATCTGACGCTGGTGGAACAAGTGACGGCGGCGGTGGACAAGAGGTTGGATCCGGCGGCGTAGATGAGTGCAACAGTGGAGGGACGGGCGTCTCGCCCGTCAAAGTAGGGTGTGGCCGGGCGGGGCCGCCCGGCGCTCCACCAGGCAAGAGAATTTTGTTTTCAGGAGAGTGATATGAGCAAGGGCTTGATTGTAGTGGTAGTGCTGGTGGTAATTGTGCTGGGGCTGTTTGGACAGTACGTGGGCGTGCGCAATCAACTGGTGGCAAAGGATCAGGCGGTGAAGGCGGCGTGGTCGCAGGTGGACATTGTGTTACAGCGGCGCGCCGATTTGATTCCGAACCTGGTGGAGACGGTGAAGGGATATGCGCAGCAGGAAGTGACCGTCTTTGGAGACATCGCCAAGGCGCGATCGGCGCTGCTTTCGGCGCAGACGCCGTCCGATAAGATTGCCGCGAACGGGCAGTTGGATGGCGCGTTGGGACGGCTGCTGGTGATTGTGGAGAATTATCCGCAGCTCAAGTCGAATGAAAATTTTATGCGCCTGCAGGATGAGCTGGCGGGGACGGAGAACCGAATCGCCGTCGAGCGCAAGCGCTATAACGACACGCTGCAGGATTACAACACTTATGTGCTGCAGTTCCCGAACAATCTGTATGCGGGGTTTGCCGGCTACAAGCAAAACCCGGCGTACTTCCAGGCCTCGGAAGGTTCGCGGGTGACGCCGAAGGTGGACTTTGGCGCGAAGCCGGCCGCTCCGGCGGCGGCACCGGCACATTGAGTGGGTGTGCAGTCGTTGGTCGATGGTCGTTAGTCGTTCGCTGTTCGACTCAGGCTAATAGGCTTTTGCCCGCTAACGACCAACGACTAACGACTGACGACAAAACCGAACATATTGCAGGTACGTGCGTCACACGTGGGGTGAGATGCACGGTGGTATAGAGATAAACAGGGTTTCTGGAATCCCCTCCGATTCCGAAGTCTCGGATGCGAGGGGATTCTTATGTGCCGCCAGCTTTCAGGTCTTAGGTGTCAGGTCTTAGGTCTTAGGGAAGCCGCTGCTATCTGCGATGGACTTCGGGTGGCTGTCTTCCCACTATTTCTGCTTCAGCTCATCATCATTCTTATCGGTAGCACCGCTTGGGGACAGGATGCTGCTACCGGCGCGCTACGGGGCGTTGTATTCGACGCTCAGGGAGCGGTGATTACGAACGCGGATATCGTGGCGATCCGGGTGGAGACGGGGATCCGCTATCACTCGGCCACGGATTCGGCGGGGCGATTCGTGGTGGACCTGTTGCCGCCGGGGCAGTATTCGGCGCGGGCGGAGGCGGAGGGAATGTCGCCACAGATTTCTCCGCTGCTTCGGGTGGAGGTGGGGGCGACGACGCAGTTGACGTTCAAGCTGAGGGTGGGGGGGCCTATGGAAACGATCACGGTGTCGGCAACGCCGCGGATCGAGTTGGATCCGAGTTCGGTCTCGGCTCTGCTGGACGAGCGAGCCATCAAGGACCTGCCGCTGAATGGGCGCAGGTTCACGGATCTGTTGTTGCTGGCACCGGGCGTGACGCAGGATCCGCGAGGGTTGACGTCGGGATCGAACGGGGATCTTTCTTATGGCGGGATTCGGGGATACAACACCAGCTTCCTGGTCGATGGAGAGGACAACAATAACGGATTCTTCGCGCAGGCGATGGGGCGGTATCGCGCGCCCTACCAGTTTTCAAATGAGGTGGTGCAGGAGTTCCGGGTGCAGTCGAGCGGCTATGGCACGGAGTCGGGCCGGGCTGGAGGCGCGGTCGTAAATGTGGTGACCAAGTCGGGGACGAACCAGTGGCACGGCAGCACTTTCTATTATTTGCGCGACAGTTCACTGGGAGGAGCTGCGCCGGCCTTTGTGGGCTCCAATCCCAGCGAGCAGCACCACCAGTTCGGCGCGACCGTTGGAGGTCCGATCCAGCGCAACAAGACGTTTTTATTTGCCGGATACGATCAGCTCATTTTCGATGTGCCTGCGGTGGTCGAGTTCGAGAACGGTTCGACGGCGGTGGTGCCGCAGTTGGGAACATACCCAAATTTCCTGGACTATACGCCGAACGAATACTGCCCTCCCAATGTGAGCGGGTCACCCTGCTATTACTGCCCTCCCAGTGTGGGTGGATCGGCCTGTGATGAGGCCATTGTGCATGTTTGCCCTCCTCCCCGGGTGGGCGGCCCCCCTGTGTTCCGCCACCCGGGTTGCCGGCGGCGGAGCAACTTTCGCAAAATGGGGGGACATTTCCCGCGAAGTTGCTGGGGAACGCCGGATTTATAAAGCTGGATCGGGTGTTAACGCCGCATCAGCAGCTTTCGGCACGGCTGAGTACATCGCGGTATTACGGGACCAACAATGTCTTCCTGGATCCGGGGAGTCCGGTTACAAACGATGCGATCAGCGGGAATGGGGAAGAGGATGTAAAGACGGAAAGCGGCTCGCTGGCTTTAATGAGCGAGATAACGCCGCGGCTGACCAGCCATCTGCGGGCGCAGTTTTCGCGCGATCTGGAACAGTCGTTTCCGAACACGACCGGGACGCGGACCAACATCTACGACTGGCTGCAGGATTTCGGGCAATCGTCGATCCTGCCGCGGCAGACGCGGGAACACCGGCTGCATCTGGCCGAGACTTTGAGCCTGAGCCGCGGGCGCAACCAGTGGAAGTTCGGCGGCGACACGATGCGCACATGGGACTACAACTACTTCCCTTCGCTGTATGGAGGGGAGTATTTGTTCAGCAACATCCATGTGAATCAGTTCACTTTTGTGCCGCAGCACGGCGGGCTACCGCTGACGCCGCTGGGGGCGTACGCGCACACCATAATGCCCAGCTGGAATTGGGATGCTGGCAACTGGACTGGACCGCCGGCCAACCTGGCGCGCTATTACATCCAGAATTTCGGGAATCCGGTGTCGCATCCGGACAGCAATGACTACGCGGCTTTTGTGCAGGACACGGCGCGGCTGACGCCGCATTTCACCTTGAGCATGGGAGTCCGCTACGACCTGCAGACGTTTTCCAAGACGGGGATGGTGAGTAATCCGCTATGGTCGGCGGCAGGGAAGATGCCCTTGCGAGAGACGAATTTTGCGCCGCGGGTGGGAATCGGGTATGCGATCGGCGACGAGAAGCCGCTGATGGTGCGGGCGGGATTCGGAATTTTCTATACCCGCATTCCGCAGATTTATGAGTCGGCGGTAACCAATAACAACGGGCTGACCGATACCTTTCTCGAACTGGATAATACGGATTACTACCAGCACCAGGTGTTTCCGACGTATCCCAATGCGGCGGTGAATTGTCCGCGGGGTCCGGTTTCATGCACGCTGCCCGATGCCTGGAAGCAATATGCGACCAGCGAGGTGGCGGCGTTTGCTCCCGAGTTCAAGACGCCGCGGGTGCAGCAGGGAAGCCTGAGTCTCGAGCGGGAAGTGGCCGGCGGATTTACCGGGACAGTGTCCTACCTGTATGTGCATGGGGTGGACATGATCCGGGCGCGGGATGTGAATCTGCCGCCGCCGACGTATTACAGCTATCCCATCTTCGATCCGACGGGCAACACATTTCAGAATGCGTTTTACAGTGTGGCGTCGTTTGCGACATGGCAGACGAGCGCCAGCATCAGTTGTCCGTTTCCTCCTTGCATCAACAGCTTGAATCGTCCGATAACGCAACTGGGGGCCATTGACCAGTTCGAGAGTGCGGCGTCGAGCGTGTATCACGGCATGACGGTGTCGCTGCACAAGCGGATGTCGGGTGGAATGTATTTCCGGCTGGCGTACACGTGGGCGCACGCGATCGACACGGGACAAGACGCGCTGGTGGCGGGAGCGCCGGCAACCGTGCAGAATTCGTACTCCACTAAAAGTGAGCGAGGGCCGAGCGTAACCGATCAGCGGAACCGGTTGACGATCTCGGCGATCGAGGAGCCGAATCCGTTTGCGGAGGGACAGAAAGCCCTGGCGGCGATGTTCGATCATTGGAAAATCTCGGGGATCATGACCTATGGCAGCGGACGCCCAGCCAATGCGACGGTATCAGGCGATCCGAATCAGGACGGGAACACGAGCAACGACCGTTTGTCGAAGTATGGACGCAATGCCTTGCTCGGTCCGGACTACGCGACCATGGATGTGAGGGTGGCAAGGACGGTGAATCTGAGCGGACGGTATCATCTGGAGTTGATGGGTGAGGCGTTCAATGTGATGAATCGCGACAACCAGCGGTTGGGGTTGACCGACAACGGCTTTTATAATTCCGCGGGCCAGTTCGTTAAGTACACGCAACAAGCGGGGATGGCTTACTATCCGGCTTATTTTCAGCAACCTACGAGTTTTATGAGGCCGACAACCTCGTTTGCTCCGCGACAATTGCAATTGTCGGTGCGGTTGAATTTCTGAGATGAGGCGAGGATTTCTGCACATTCCACTTGACTTAGAGGTACATTGCTTGCCATAACTAACGAGTCCACTTTGGACGAGTGGGGGGGTGCAGCCCGTTGGCGGAAGTTCGACTTCAAGAGGGGGAATCCCTCGAAAACGCCCTGCGGCGGTTCAAGCGGAAGGTACAAACCGAGGACATCATCAAGGAAGTAAAGCGTCACTCGTTTTATCTGAAGCCCGGCGAGAGAAAGCGCGTAAAGGAAGCGCTAGCTCGCAAGCGCAGCCGCAAGAAAGCACGTAAGGAACAGGACTAAGGAAAACGGGCCGTTCGCTGGAAGGAGCGGCCCGTTCCTCAGTATTGGAAAATAGTGAGACGCGACAAGCAGCGTCTCTACGGGCCGTTTGGGTCTAAGTTGTTCTAATTTCCCCGGTGTTGTTGTAATCCAGTAAAGCAGTAACCATACGGTGCACACCGTATGGCGGGCCGAATCCAAGGGGTCAGCATGAGGGGGATGTAAATCTCCTGCCCACGATGTGAACCGGATCCTTCCCTATTCGGGTCTCCCGTGCAGAGCAGGCCGCGCGAATGGGAGCGCCTCTTCAATGGAATACCAGGACAAGGTTTTAAAGTGCATTGATTGTGGCACGGACTTCGTGTTCACAGCGGGTGAACAACTGTTTTTCCACGACAAGCAGTTCAAGAACGAGCCCAAACGCTGCAAGAACTGCAAGGGCAAGCGGGTGTCGGTGCTTGGATCTACGTCGCACGGGCCGTCGCGCGTGCATTCCTACGCGAGGACGGAGACCCGGACGAACTGCTCGCAATGCGGGAAAGAAACCACGGTGCCGTTCCGGCCGACACAAGGACGTCCGGTATTGTGCCGCGAGTGTTTTCAGCAAGGGCGACAGGTCGCCAGCGCCTGATTTTCCTTCAATACTGAGGCGACGGGGCGAGCGGGATGCTCATCCGGCTTGGCGCCCGGTTTCTTGCGCCTTGGAGGCGGCGTTGCGCTGGCGCAGTTGCTTGTCGGCGTGACGAACGAGCAGGGCTTCCACTTGACGCAGAAAATCGCCGGTGCCCAGCGGCTTGATGAGTAGCGAGTCCGAGTTAACTCCGCTCCAATCTGGTTCTTCCCGGTTCTGTCCTTCTCTGTCTCGGTGCTCTCCGCGACGATGTTCGTCGGATGGGGGATAGGCGGTGAGCAGAGCGGTTGCGGGGTCGTAAGCCTGGCGGCGGGCGGCGCGGATGACCTCCAGACCGGCTTCTTCCGTTTCTATGCGCAAGTCGCTGATCACCATCTGATAGACGCCGGACTCCATGCGAGCCAAGGCTTCGGCGGAACTGGCCGCGGTTTCGACTTCGAATCCCTGGAGTTCGAGAACGGCTTTGAGGGTCAGCAGAACGGCGAGATCGTCGTCGACGAGAAGAATACGGCGTTTCATCGTGCACCTCTTAAGCAGAGCGGAGATGCAGTGCACTGCGGAATGGGCTGGCAGCGCCCTCAGCGGCTGAAGCCGCCGCTGATTTTGCGATGCTGACGGCGCGGCTAAAGCCGCGCCCCTTCAAAACAAGATCGACGCTGGAGTTCTTTCAGCGACTGTTCAGCCGCGGCATCCACTCGGTTAGTATAGGAGCGTGGCTCGCTTCTACATAGAGAATTTTGGCTGCCGCGCCACTCAGGCGGATGGGGCAGCGCTGGAACGGCAATTTCTGGAGTGCGGACTGGATCGCGCCGGAACCGCGCGCGACGCCGAAATTGTCGTGCTGAATACCTGCACCGTGACCGAGGGCGCGGATAAAGATGCGCGCGCCTCGATACGGCGACTGCAGCGGGTGAATCCGGATTGCCGCATTCTGGTGACCGGCTGCTATGCGCAGCGCGCGCCAGAAGAACTGGCAGCGCTGCCGGGCGTGACCTGGGTGGTGGGTAATTCGCACAAGCACCAGGCGGCGGAGATTGCCACGGCTTCAACGACGGGGTTTGTTTCACTGGCGCAGCTTTCGGGAGAGCCAATCCCACCCCTTCGCAAAGAACGCGAAGGAGTGGGGAACCCACGTGAAAGAGCGGGGCACCGGGGCAATGTGGTTGTTGGAGACATTTTTGCTCATACCGAATTGCTGGCGGCGCCGGTATTTGAGGCAGCGAACGAGCGCACACGTCCGAACCTGAAAGTGCAGGATGGATGCGACAACCGCTGCTCGTTTTGCGTGATTCCGTATGTGCGGGGACAGAGCCGATCGCTGCCGAGGGAGCGCGCCATAGCAGAGGTACGGACGCTGGTAGAGGCGGGCTATCGCGAAGTGGTGATTTCGGGGATTAATTTGGGGCGCTGGGGAAGAGACCTGGAGGGCAGCTCTCCGCTCTCAGCTGTCAGCTCTCAGCTAAAACCAACTGCTCACGACCAGCGGCTGGAATCTCTTATTTGCGCCATTCTTGAGCAGACATCTTTGGAAAAATTGCGGATCAGTTCGGTTGAGCCTATGGATTGGAGTGATGACCTGATCGGGTTGGCGGCTTCGTCCTCGCGGATTGCCAAGCATGCTCATGTGCCCATGCAGTCGGGGAGCGACGCGGTTTTGCGGCGCATGCATCGCAAGTACCGGCCTTGGCATTACCGGGGAAAAATCTTGAAGATTCGAGCGGCCATGCCTACTGCTGCCATCGGCGCTGATGTGATGGTGGGATTTCCCGGCGAGACGGAAGCGGAGTTCGACGAGACGCGGCGCATGATCGAAGAGCTGCCCTTTACTTATCTGCACGTGTTCACCTATTCGGCGCGTCCGGGAACGGCGGCGGCGGAGCAACCGGGGCAGGTTTCGGTCGCGGTGGCTCGGGAACGAAACCGCGTGCTGCGCGAGATCGCATCCGGGAAGAAGGCTGCCTTTATGCGGTCGCTGGTGGGGACGGTGGTCGAGGCGATCACGCTGCAAACCGGCGGAGCGGATTTTACCGAAGCGCTGACGGACAATTACCTGAAGATGAAGATTCCGGGGCGTCATGAGGCTAACCGCTGGAAGGATGTGAGAGTCGAAGGGGCGCATGGCGAGATGCTGATGGGGAAGCCCTTGGCGGATCCGGTGGTAACTCAGGAGTGCATCGAGCGAACAAACGCATTGACCTGTAACCCTTTACCGCTTACGATAACTGAAAATCCAGAAATGCGGGAGTGATCGGAACCCATGTCAGAGTCAAGGCTTCGGTCTGCTGTGTGCTGTCTGCTGGCGATCCTGTTTCCGGCGCAAGTGATGCTGGCGGGAGAAACGGCGTCGGCCATGCTGTACACGAACGGTGCTGCCTGGTTGAACGGAAGCCAGGTGCCGAAGTCGGCCGCCGTGTTCGCGGGCGACATGCTGCAGACGCGGCCGGATTCGACGGCCCGAATTCAATCGAACGGATCGAGCGTAATGGTGCTGGCGGACTCGCTGGTGAAATTTGAAGGGCCGGCCGTTGAGCTTGAGCATGGCGCGGTGCGCGTGACCACTTCGCGCGGGCTGGCGGCTCGGGCCGGCGACGTGACGGTAAAGCCGGCGGGCAATTCGTGGACCGAGTTTCAGGTGACCGACGTGGATGGGCGCATGCAGATCGCCGCCAACAAGGGCGATCTGATGGTGCAGGACGACAAGGGAACGACCACCGTAACGCAGGGTCAGCAAACTACGCGCGACGACACGACCGATACGGAGAAGAAGAAGAAAAAGCACCGCCGCGGAGGTGGGGCGGTACCGGCGGCAGGTGGAGGAATCATGAGTTCGCCGGCGGTGGTCTACGGCGGGCTGGCGGCGGGGGGTGCGATTGGGGTGTGGGTGTGGTTGCAGCATGAACCCCCGGTGAGTCCGGCGTGTCCGGCGAGTACTTGCCCATGACTGCCGGGTGAGCGACTGAATCCATGTCGCGCTACGTATCCTACCGAGATTTCGACTGGGTCCTGATGGGCTTTGTGCTGGTGATCTGCGCGCTGGGCGTGGTGCAGATTCACAGTGCGACCGAGCACACCAAATTTTCCGAATCGCATCTCTATCTCAAGCAAATCTACTGGGTTCTGGCGGGCGTGGGCGCGATGTTCCTGGTCAGCCTGCTGAACTATCACGCACTGCTCGAACAAATCCACTGGATGTATATCGCGGCGCTGGCGTCGCTGATCGCGGTGATTCTGTTCGGGCAGAAATATCTGGGGGCGCGGCGCTGGATCAAGATGCCGGGGGGCGGGCATTTTCAGCCTTCGGAATGGGTCAAGCTGATCCTGATTCTGGCGGTGGCCAAGTACTTTGCGGATTTGCACGAACGGGAACTGTCGTGGCCGGATTTTCTGAAGGCGGGCGCCATAGTCGGCTTTCCGATGTTGATGGTTTTGGCGCAACCGGACCTGGGGACCGCGCTCACTTATCTGCCAGTGGCCGTCATGGGTCTGTTTCTAGGCGGGCTGCACTGGAAGCAGTCGGTGATTGTGCTGATGATCATGGGACTGCTGGTTCCGGTGGCCTGGATGAAGGTGTTGAAGCCGTATCAGAAAGAGCGTTTGACTAGCTTCATGAATCCGGATGCGGATCGGCAGGGCTCCGGGTATCAAGTGAATCAATCGCTGATTGCGGTGGGGTCGGGGGGGATCTTTGGCAGCCGACAGGGATCGCAGACGCACTTGGCTTTCTTGCCGGTGCCGCAGACAGACTTCATTTTTGCGGCGTTTGCCGAGGAACACGGGTTTGTAGGAGCTCTAGTGGTTCTGCTGTTATACTTCATAGTGCTGATGAGGTTGACCCAGAATGCACAAACGGCGCCCGACCGCGCCGGGGCATTTCTGGTGATGGGTGTGGTGGCTGTGCTTAGCTTTCACATTCTGGTCAACGTCGGCATGGTGGTTGGCTTTATGCCAGTCACGGGAATACCTCTGCCGCTGATGAGTTATGGCGGGTCTTCCGTTCTTTTCATGTTTTTGGCGTTGGGGATGGTCATGAACGTCCGGATGCGCCGCTTCGTGAACTGAGACGGACGGCAGAAGTTGGAGCGCTCTTCACCACAACGAAAAGGGTGCTGCGAAACAAGATTAGGCACGAAAGAAGATTACGAAGGCCCTCGCGAAAAAGGAGGGCAGAATCCCGGCGAAGTGAAAGCCGGACAGGATTGAAGCCAGTCAGGCGGGGAACGGCCCCCTCAGCGGAATGCGAGAGAGTGGCCACAGACCTGACGAAAGGCTTAACGCGATCAGTGCAGACGAGCACCAACAATTCACTGCAGTCGAGGTCCCGGAAAGAAAGCTTCTTTAGTTTGGGACCGCGCCCGCTCCTACCCGGAGCGGCGCTGAACGCTATCGATCCCTCGGTCCGCCTTGCGCTTCTGGTCCGGTGAAGAAAGACCGGAGTGGAAATGAACAAGGAATTGTATGTATCGACCACCCCCCACGAAACCAAAGTGGGGATCACGGAAGACGATCAGCTAGCCGAAATTTACCTCGAACGAGAAAACGAATACACCTTAGCTGGCTCGATTTATAAGGGCCGAGTGACGCGCGTGCTGCCAGGCATGCAGTCGGCCTTTGTGGACATTGGGCTGGAACGCGACGCTTTTCTGTATGTCTCCGATTTCATGGATCTGGAACAGACGGACGAGGACCTGGATGAAGCTATTCCGGCGAATCGTCCGGTGACGGAGGCGCGTCCGCGAAACGGTTTGGAAGCGGGTGCTCAAGCCATGGAAGGTGACGGGCAACTTGCCGGAGCCGGGGCCGCGGGCGAGGAGGGGCAAGAGCCGGAAGCGGCTGCCGGGGAAGCGCCGGGCAGTGCCACGGGCAGTTCGCGAGATTTCCGCGGACGCCGCCGCCGTCGCGGACGCCGGGGAGAGATCGGGCGTGGACCGAGTACGAGTACCGATCGCGGCGAAATTCGCAGCGCACCGCAAGGCGAAACACGAGCGGAACCTGGTAACGAGGTCCGCAACGAACCTCGAAATGAACCTCGGAGTGAACCTCGGAACGACCGCTTTGGCCGCGGCGATCGTCCCGGGCGCGGCGGAGCCGACTCGCGATTCCAGCGGTCCGCACCGTCGGCCGCCCGTACCGGTCGCGACTACGATTACGGACCGCCTCCGGGATATCAACCGATCATGCTTCCCGGTGAATCCATCTCGAAGTACCAGCGGCAGGCGCAGAGTCAAGGGCAGAACGCGGCTTTGCCAGCGAATAGTGCCGCGGCGGAACAGCCGGCAGCGATCCTTTCGACCTTTCCCGAAGATGAGCCGATCTTCGCGGCTGAGCTTGCCGAGCCTCTACACGAACAGCATGAGCACGTAGCGGAAGCGGAAATTGAGGAACAAGAGCACCAAGCCGCTGCCAGTGCCGCGCCGGAAATAGCTGAATTCCGGAACGAGGCGCGAGCCGTGGTGGAGACTTACTCGGAGCCGGAAACGACGGTGCACGAGACAGACTCTGTGGCGCCTCCGCAGCCTGCGCACGAGGCTATAGAGGAAGTTACGCACGAAGTTACGCAGGGCGCGGTGGAAGAACAGGAAATCGAGGAAGAGGAAGCCGAGCTCACGTCCTACGGAGAAGAGCCGGGAGACGATGCGGGATTCGAGGAACTGGAGGAGGAGACGCGGGCAGCCGGGGGTGAGTTGTCGGAGTCTGGAGTGGCAGAGGTTGCTCCAGAGCTGACGGCCGGCGGCGAGGCAACGGCGAACGCTGAAGCGGTCCCAGAAGCCGTGCTGGAAGCCGAAGAGCGAGAAGCGGAGGAGTTGGAACTGGAAGAGGCACAAGCGGAAGCCGAGGCGCTGCTGGAGGCGGAAGCAATCGGCGACGGTACCGTGGATGCGAGCGCGGAAGTTCGCGGTCCCGCACCCGAGGCGAGGTTGTTGCAGCGGACGCAGCGCCGCGGGCCGGAACGCGGGCCTGATCGCGACCTGGACCGGCGTCGTGGACGGCGCACGGGACGGCGGTTCCGCAGTCGCGAAAACACAGTGGTGCCGCAGATCAGCGAACTGCTCAAAGAAGGGCAGGAAGTGCTGATCCAGATTGCCAAGGAGCCGATTGCGAAGAAAGGCGCGCGTATTACCAGTCACATTGCGCTGCCAGGACGCTTCCTGGTCTTCATGCCGACGGTGAACCACACCGGCGTGTCGCGCAAGATTTCGTCGGAGGAAGAACGGCAGCGGCTGAAGCGCATCATCCAGAGCGAGCGTGAAAACGGCGGCGGCGGTTTCATTGTGCGAACCGCGGCGGCGGGCGCTACGGACGAAGAGCTGCGCGCGGATATCCGCTTTTTGAAGAATCTGTGGAGTGAGATCAAGGCGCGTTCCGAGAGCAGCAAAGCTCCGGCCCTGATCTATCACGACCTGAACGTGGTAGAGCGGGTGCTGCGCGATCAAGTCAGTTCGGACTTTTCCGTCATCTGGGTTGACACGGAGCAGGAGTACGAGCGCATTGTGCGATTTGCCAATCGCTTCCAGCCGGCTCTGGTCAAGCGCGTCAAGCTCTACACGAAAGAGACGCCGCTCTACGAACAGTTCGGGCTGAACGAAGAACTCAACAAGGCGCTGAAGTCGAAAGTTTGGCTGAAGAGCGGTGGCTACATCGTGATCAATCAAACCGAGGCGCTGGTCGCCATCGACGTGAACACGGGCAAGTACGTGGGCAAAACCGCTCGCTTGGAAGACACGATCGTGAAGACGAACGTGGATGCGATCAAGGAAATCGTGCGCCAGGTGCGGCTTCGCGATCTGGGTGGCATCATCATCATCGACTTCATTGATATGGACGAGCGGCGCAACCGGCAGAAAGTGATGCAATCGCTGGAGGATGCGTTGCGTCTGGATCGGGCACCGTCGAAGGTGCTGCAGTTCAACGATTTCGGCCTGGTGGCGATCACGCGCAAACGGGTGAAGCAGTCGCTGGAACGGACGATTGGATCGCCGTGTCCCTATTGCCAGTCGACCGGATTTGTGAAATCGGTGAGCACCATCTGCAACGAGATCTATGTCGAGATGCGCAAGATGTCGAGCCATCTGGAACACAGCGACGTGATGTTGCGAGTGAACCCGGAAGTGGCGAAAGCGCTGAAGGCAGACAACGCGCGGTTGCTGAACGAAATGGAAGAGCTCACGAAGAAGACGATTATTGTGAAATCGGACCCGGCGCTGCACCAGGAGCAGTTCGATATTCACTGAGGGTGAATGGAGGGACGGGCGCCTCGCCCGTCCAACCGGGCGGGGACGCCCGGCACTCCACCAGCAGGATTGGATCTCAGCTATGAAAGCCAAAATGGGCAAGAACCGCGCGACGGCGCGCAAGAAACAGGATATTTGGGTTTTTCGGACAGGCGCGCCGTTGAAGGCTTCCGTCGTTAGGGAGACCATCGAAAGTGTGCGGAAGGAACGGGAGCAAGAAGCATTGGGTAGGAAATCGTAGCGGACGGAGACCAGTTCTTACGCCGCGGCGATAAGCCCGGCTGCCTCAGTAGTGCGCTCACGCAGCTTTTCGAGCGAGGCGCGAAGAGGTTCGCCGTTGGCTCGCGCTTCCGGTTCGTTACCGATGGTCAAGGCGAGGCGGTCCACGGCTTCGGCGAGGTGTTTGGCAAGATCGACGAGGACTACCAGAGAATCGGCGTGCAACTTCCAGACGGAGCGGGATTTCTGCGAGCGCTTGAGTTCCTCCATCTCGGTGGTGATGCGCGCGGTGACCGCGACAATGCGTAGCAGCATGCGGGCAGCATCCGCGCGTGGGCCCGCTTGTTCGAGATAATCGGCGGTATAGGCCTCAATCTCGGCGGCACTGAGCATCAGGTTGAAATAGCGCATGGGCACGATCTGGCGGAACTTGGGATCAGCCACGCGCACGAAGACGCGAATCGATTCTTCCACTCTCCGCAATTTCGCTTCTTCAACCGAGAGCGCCTGGGGTGTGATGGCGGCGGGAGCATACTTCGCATCTGCAGCCTGAGCCAGCGCGGGAGCCGCCGCCGCTCCGCCAGAGCCGACGGAGTGAGCTAGATGCGCGGAGTCCGGGCTGGCGCGGCGGATCGGCGGCCTGCGCTCCAATTCTTTCTTCAGCCGAGCGACGCGGCGGAATTTTTCCAGGGCCGAACTGTAGTCAGCCTGCTTCAAAGCATCCTGATTCAGGGCGGAGACATGCTCGACGGTGACTTCGACGCCATCAACGGTGCTGAGGATGCTGCCGCCGAGTTCTTCCAGGCGGCGGGAGTAATCTTTGATCTCTTTAGCGGCTGCGTCGAACAGCGTATGGAAACGATCGCCGAATGCGACATTGTAGGGCGCGAGCGTGGCCAGCACTCCGGGGTGATACATGGCTTCCCCGAGCGAAGATTTTAACTGCCGAACCCGCTGAATGATGCCGGAGTCCATGAGCGCGCTGAAGTCCTCGAAGCGCTTTGCCTGGTCGAGCAGGGGACCGAATTCGCGCAGCAGTTGCACATCGTTCTCCGAGAGTTCGGGCACATCGGACTCGGAGAGAATTTCCAGCAGCGCGATTTCAAACGGAGACAGAGGAATCGATCCATCCAAGCCGTAGCCGCGTTGCTCCCACTGACCCTTCACACGGGGATGGCGAAACAGAAAAGTTGCCACCAGATCGGTCTTGTCGCGATTGGAACCGGAATCGTCGCGGTGGCGCGCGAAGTAGCGCAGCAACGCCTCGGCAACCTCGGGATCAAGGTCGGACTGCACTCCAAGCCGTAGCATCGCGGGCGTGATCGCCATGTCGAGGAGCTGGATCCAGAGCTGCATGCGAGCCAGCGTGGAGCGGACGTCCGGGGTGTGGTCGATGACGTCGGGGGCGAGTTCGGCGGGCGCGGGCAACTCGCCGCCGAGCTGGTCACTGAGCAGGCGCTGGTAGAAGCTCTGTACGGTGGCCAGCAACGCCAGTTCCCATTTGGGATCCTCAACCAAAATCAGCTCCTTCGAGATCGCACGGTAATGTGGCCAAATGGGCGATGTCCTTAGGTACAGCCTAGTAAAAGCGTAACGGCAGCGCAATCGGTTACCGTGTTACGAAAGTGACTGCACCAGTACCCCGTGCTCAGTACCCAGTTCCCCGTTTTCAGTGCTGGGTACGGAGTTTAGAGCCCTGCGCCGTAACGGACTTTTCATCACAAGAAGAGGTTATTGGAACACTACGGTCTTGTTTCCATACAGCAAAATGCGATTCTCCACATGCCAGCGGACGGCGCGCGAGAGGACGATTTTCTCGATGTCTCGGCCCTTTTGAACGAGGTCGTCGATGGTGTCGCGGTGGTGGATGCGGACAACATCCTGCTCGATGATGGGGCCATCGTCGAGTACTTGAGTAACATAGTGAGCGGTCGCTCCGATCAGCTTGACCCCGCGCTGGAACGCCTGGTGGTAGGGCTTGGAGCCGACGAACGCTGGCAGAAAAGAGTGGTGAATGTTGATCAGGTTCTGGGATCCCAGGGTGGCGATGAACTCGTTCGAGAGTACCTGCATGTAGCGAGCGAGGACGACCAGGGTGCATTGGTGTTCGCGAACGAGCGCGATTTGCCGCTGTTCCGCTTCCCGCTTGTTTTCTTTGGTGACTGGAACCACGACGTAGGGGATGCGGTAGAAGTCGGCGATGCGCTGGTTGTCGGGATGGTTGGAAACAATCAGCGGAATTTCGCAGCGCAGTTCGCCGCTCTGGTGGCGGTAGAGCAGATCCTGCAGACAGTGGTCATACTTCGAAACGAAGATAGTAATGCGGGGGCGGTCGGTGGAGCGGGCGAGCCGCCAGTCCATCTGGAAGTCGCGGGCGATCGGAGCAAAGCGCTCGGGAAACTCGGCCAGGTCGAAATCGAAATCTGCGGGATCGAACTCTACCCGCGTCAGAAAGAGATTGGAGGCAGCGTCTCCATGCTCGTCGTTGAAGAGAATGTTGCCGCCGTGGCGAAAGATGAACTCGGCGATTGAGGCGACAACGCCTTTGCGGTCGGGGCAGGAGACGAGCAGAATGGCGGAGTTGGGCATAGAGGACTCAGTTGGTTTCCCTTTGGACCTGTGCGTCCCCTTTGGTTCAAAGAAACTTCTTTACCACGGAGGACACAGCGGTACACAGGGAAAACCCCGCACTACTTCTTCAGCGCCTTCGCAATCTCGCGCGCTGCATTAGCCCCGGAGCCGCCAGTCAGTCCGGTCCCGGGATGCGTTCCACTGCCGCACAAATACAGGCGCTCGATCGGCGTCTGATAGCGCGCCCAATCGAGTAAGGGGCGCATCGTGAAGAACTGATCGAGCGCGAGTTCGCCGTGGAAGATATGGCCTCCGGTGAGGCCGTAGGTTTCCTCCAGATCCTTGGGCGTGATGATCTGGTGGTGCAGGATGGACTGCGGCAGATTGGGCGCGTACTGCGCGATCGTGTTCACCACGGTTTCGCCGAGCGCGGCTCGCTGGCTCTCCCAATCGCTATTTTTCAGCTTGTAGGGCGCGTACTGCATGTAGATGGACATCACGTGCTGGCCGGCGGGGGCGAGCGACGGATCCGAAAGAGACGGAAACGCAATTTCAAGGTACGGCTTACGCGAGAAGTTGCCGTACTTCGATTCGTCGAAAGCGCGCTCCAGGTAATCGATCTCGGGGCTGATCTGGATGCGGCTGCGGAGCAAGTTGCCATTGCCTTTTCCTTTGAGCGCGGTAAATTCCGGAAGGGCGGAGAGCGCGAGATTGATTTTCGCCACTGTCCCCATGCAGCGGTAGTTCTTTATTCTTTGTACGAAGTCGGGCGCCAGGTGCGCGGGATCGACCAGACGCATGAGGGTGCGCTTGGGGTCGGCGTTTGAGACCACGGCGCGCGCGGAAATTTCTTCACCTGAAGCGAGCACCACCCCGGTGGCGACACCGTCGTGCACCCGAATCTCGGCGATGTCAGCGCCGGTGCGAATTTCCGCACCCGCCTGCTTTGCCGCCGCAGCCATGGCCAGCGTGATGGCGCCGGCGCCACCGGCCGGGAACTGAACGCTTCCCGCGGGAGACGGATCGGCTGCGGCGCGTAGCATCAAGACGAGCGAACTGCCGGCCGACCACGGACCGAGGAAGGTTCCGAAGATGCCGCGGGCGGCGATGGTGGCGCGTAGCGGTTCGGTGTCGAAAAACTCCGAGACCAGGTCGGCGGCGGCCATCGGTCCCCAGCGCAGGACACGATACAAGTCTTTCTTGCCGAGATTCCGGAGGGAGCGGCCGGTCTTCAGCATTCCCCAGAGATCGCCACTGCTGGGGTTGTCAATATTCGGCGGCGTGAGGGCGAGCGCTTCGCCCATGACCTTGCCGATCTTTCCCAGGGCGGCGCCGAAGTCCGCGTAGGAGGCAGCGTCCTTCTGCGACCACGTTGCAATTTCCTGCGCGGATTTTTTTGCGTCGGCGTAAAGGACGAGCGCACGGCCGTCGGGCAGCAGGGAGACGGTGCTCACATCAGGAGTCGTCAGCTTGAGGCCGTGCTTCTCCAATTGCATGTCGCGCACGATATCGGCGCGCAGCGGGCCGGTGTTATGCGCCAGCGTGGAACAACGGAAACCGGGATGAAATTCTTCGGTAATGGCCGCTCCGCCCACCTGGGAGCGGCGTTCGAGCACCAGCGGCTTGAATCCGGCTTGGGCGAGATAAAAGGCGGCGACCAGACCGTTGTGTCCGCCACCGACGATGACGACATCGCGCGTTTCGGCCATTGGTCTATACCCCTTTCCCGTCTTTCAGAATTTCGAGCGCCGCCAAACGTCCGGGCGCGCCCATGATGCCGCCGCCGGGATGGGTGGCCGATCCGCACATATACAAGTTCTTGATAGGCGAGCGGAATTGCGCCCATCCCGCAACCGGGCGCAGGAAAAACAATTGCTCGAGCGAGAGTTCGCCCTGGAAGATGTTGCCTTCGCTCAGTCCCCATTCGCGTTCGAGGTCGAGTGGGGTGACGACCTGGCGGTGCAGGATGATGTCTTTGATGTTGGGCGCGTATTCGGCGATGGTGTTGACCACGGCGTCGCCGAACTTTTCACGTTCGGTGTCCCAATCGAGGCCGGGCGCCAGCTTGTAGGGCGCGTATTGCACGAAGCAGGAGAGAATGTGTTTGCCCGGAGGCGCCAGCGACGTGTCGGTGAGCGTCGGAATCACCATGTCGATGTACGGATGCGAGGACCAGTGTCCGTATTTCGCTTCGTCGTAAGCCTTCTCCATGTACTCGACGGCGGGTGAGATCGACATGGCTCCGCGCAGATGCAGGCCGACTCCGGGCATGCACTTGAAATTCGGCAAGCCATCGAGCGCCATGTTCACCTTGCCGGAAGACCCGCGGAACTTGTAGCGCTGTACGCCTTCCATGAAATCATCGGGCAGATGGCCGGGCTCGATCATCTTGGTGAACGTGAGTCGCGGATCGACGCTGGAAGAAACCACGTCAGCGTAAATTTCGTCGCCGTTCGAGAGCGCAACGCCGGTGGCGCGTCCGTTCTTGACCAATATCCGCGCAATCGGGGCTTGGGTGCGGATCTCGACTCCGGCCTCACGAGCGGCGTCGGCGATGGCGTTGGAGATGGCGCCGGTGCCGCCGCGCGCGAATCCCCAGGCCCGGAAGGCTCCGTCAATCTCTCCCATGTAGTGATGCAGCAGCACGTAAGCGGTGCCGGGCGAGCGCACGCCGAGAAAGGTTCCGATAATACCCGAGGCCGACATCGTCGCCTTGAGCACGTCGGTCTCAAACCACTGATCCAGAAAATCGCAGGCGCTCATGGTCATGAGCTGGACCTGGTTGTACTTGTCCCCGCTCGACATGCCCTGGAAACGGCGTCCGATGAAGAGCAGCTTCATCAGTTCCCGGGGATTGAGGGTCATCGGGTCGGGCGGAATCATGCTGAGGATGGGCTTCACGAAGCGGCACATGGCCTGCATGGCCTTGCCGAATTCGTCGTAGGCTTCGGCGTCAATGCGGGAGTGGCGGGCAATTTCGCGATGCGTCTTGCCGTGATCGTTCACGCGCCAGAGATAGTCGCCGCTCGGCATGGGAGTGAAAGTACCGTCGAGCGGCAGGATCTCAAGTCCGTGGCGGGGAAGTTCGAGGTCGCGAATGATCTCGGGCCGGAGCAGCGAGACGACATACGAGCACACGGAAAACTTGAAGCCGGGAAAAACTTCGTCGGTGCAAGCCGAGCCGCCGAGGATGTGGCGGCGTTCGAGCACCAGCACTTTCTTTCCCGCTTTTGCCAGATAGGCGGCGTTGACGAGGCCGTTGTGGCCTCCTCCAACCACGATTACGTCATACTTGGTAGCGCTCGAAACGGGAGGCATAGATTAACCTTGAAAGACTGACGTGGAAAAACTGATCCACGTATTGCGCCGAACATCAGGGAAAAGTGACTCGCCATTCTATCGAGAAAGTGTCGCTTTGTCTCTACTTACAGGCTATCGCTGACTCGTGGTCAGCGAGTTTCAGCGCTTGCTGCGGGGGCGCAGGGTGCATATAATCCGGCGTCAGGGATCCTTCTAGATTTCCTCTGTGAGCCCCTGTGTCCTCTGTGGTTAAGAAAAGTCTCCACCACAGAGGACACAGGGGTTCACAGGGGAAACCAAAGCAGCACGCGAGGTCCACCTTGCCCATTGGAACTGCATTTCACGAGAGAACGTTTGCCCTCTGCCACAGTCTGAATTACCGCGAGTGGTCGGGATACTACACGGTCAGCGTGTACGAAGTGCACCACGAGCACGAGTACAACGCGATCCGCAACGCGTGCGCGCTGATTGATATTTCTCCGCTCTATAAGTATCTGATCACCGGCAAAGACGCGACCAAACTGGTGAACCGCGTGATCACGCGTGACATCAACAAAGTCGCCGTGGGACAGGTGATTTACGCTTGCTGGTGCAATGAAGACGGCAAGGTCATCGACGACGGCACGATCACGCGCCTGGAAGAAAACAAGTATCGCTGGACGGCCGCCGATCCCAGCTTGCGCTGGTTCAGCCAGAACGGCCTGAACATGGACGTTCAGATCGAGGACATCTCCGAGCAAACGGCAGCTCTGGCGCTGCAGGGGCCGGCCTCGGCGAGGCTTTTGAAGACGGTGGCGGATGCCGACATCGCGAATCTTAAGTATTTCCGAAAAACGAGCGGCAAGATTGCCGGCGTGCCCGTTGATATTTCGCGCACCGGATATACGGGCGATCTCGGCTACGAAATCTGGATTCCACGGAATGATGAGCATAACGCGGTTACGGTTTGGGACGCGCTGATGGATAAGGGCAAACAGTTCGATATTCACGCGGCCGGCATGCTGGCGCTCGATGTGTCACGCGTGGAGGCGGGACTGCTGCTGATCGAGGTCGATTACATCAGCTCGAAGAAGGCGCTGATTCCGTCGCAGAAATATTCGCCGTATGAGTTGGGCTTCGGCAAGATGGTGCATCTCGATAAAGAAAATTTCATCGGCAAGCGCGCGCTGGCGCGAGATCACAAGCAAGGCGTAGCCCGGCAGTTGGTTGGGCTGGAAGTGGATTGGGTGGAAGTGGAAGAGCAGTTCGACAAATTTGGACTGTCTCCGGCAGCGCCCAGCCAGGCGTCGCGGGTCGCGGTACCCATCTATTCCGGCGACAAGCACGTGGGCAAGGCCACGACGACGGCATTCTCCCCATTGCTGAAAAAACTGATTGCGCTGGCCAGCGTGGGTACCGAGTACTCGAAGCCCGGCACCAAGCTGCAAATGGAATTGACGATCGAAGCGCAACGGATGAAGACGACGGCTACGGTTGTGCCGTTGCCGTTCTTTAATCCGAAGCGGAAGACGGCGGTGCCGGTGTAGACAGGATTTGGGTAGTGGCTCAATGACCCACTACCAGGATTTGGCTTGCGTTGACAAGCCATTGGGTCGGGCCTACGATTCGTTCGAGGGTGAGTGGGGAAGGAGATCTTCCCTTTGGCGACTCGGGCGCAAGGCCAAGATTCTCTCACCGGGCTTGAACTAGGCCATTACCGCATCGTCGAGAAGATCGGTGCTGGCGGCATGGGAGCAGTTTATCGTGCCCGCGATCAACATCTGGATCGGGATGTTGCCATCAAGGTTCTTCCGCCCGGCACCCTGATTGACGAGCATGCCCGCAAGCGCTTCCGCCACGAAGCATTCTCTCTCTCGAAGTTGAATCATCCCAACATCGCTACCATTCATGACTTCGACACACAGCAGGACGTGGACTTCCTGGTGATGGAGTACATCCCGGGAATCACACTCAGCGAGACTGTGGCTGCTGGGCCGCTGCCGGAGAAGGAAGTGCTCCGTCTGGGCGTACAACTGGCAGAAGGCTTGGCGGCAGCTCACGAACACGGAGTAGTTCATCGTGACCTCAAGCCGGGCAACTTGCGGGTCACGAGCGACGGGTGGCTGAAAATTCTGGACTTCGGGCTGGCCAAGCTGTGGCGTCCCGTTACCGACAGTGCTGCGACGGAGAGCTTCAGCGAGACACAAGCGATGGCCGGGACCCTACCTTATATGGCGCCGGAGCAGTTGCTGGGCGAAAACGTCGACGCCCGCACCGACATTCACGCGGCCGGGTCGGTGCTGTACGAGATGGCCACGGGGCAACGCCCGTTCGCTGAGGTAGAACACTCGCAACTGATTGGTGCGATTCTGCGCAAGCGGCCACTGCCACCTTCCGTTCTCAATCCCAGGCTGTCTCCGGAACTAGAGCGGATTATCGGGAAGTGCCTGGAGAAGGAGCCGGGAACCCGCTACCAGTCCGCGAAGGAGCTGGCGATTGATCTGCGGCGACTGCTCGCACCGAGCACGGTCACAAGCCCAGTCTTTCGGCGAAGGCTTAGTTCGCGCAAGACGTTCCTGGTTGCCGCAGTGTGCTCGGTCGCGGTGTTGCTGACGTTAATTCTGGGGCTCAATTCCGACGGAATACGAGACAAGCTGTTTGGCGGAACGGCTTATACTCCCATCCGTTCGCTGGCGGTATTGCCCTTGGTGAACCTTTCGGGTGATCCTGAACAAGAATACTTCGCCGACGGCATGACCGAAGCACTGATTACGAATCTCTCCAAGATCCGGGCGCTGAAAGTGATCTCGCGAACCTCGGTGATGCAGTTCAAGGGTGCCAAGAAGTCGCTGCCCGAGATCGCGCAAGCGTTAAGAGTGGACGGCATTCTGGAGGGCTCAGTGCAGCGCTCCGGTGGGCGAGTCCGAATCACGGCGCAGCTCATCCGCGCGGTAACCGACACTCATCTCTGGGCCGAAAGTTACGAACGCGACACTCGCGATGTGATGTCGTTGCAGGCCGATGTGGCGCAGGCTATTGCCCGCGAAATAAAGGTTGCCGTTTCACCGGAGGAAACAAGGACTCTGGGACGCGCCAGTCCGGTCAATCCCGATGCCTACGAGGCTTATTTGAAGGGGCAGTCGCACTGGTACCATCTCTCGCGCGAGCACCTCGACGCGGCTCTCGGGTACTTTGAATCGGCGTTGCAGAAGGACCCCAACTACGCGCGCGCGTATGTGGGCGTTGCCAACGTCTGGTTAGAACGCGGAGATGCCGGATTCATGCGGCCCAGCGAGGCGATACCCAAGGCAAAAGGCGCCATCGCAGAAGCCTTGGCGCTCGACGAGACGCTTTCGGAAGCGCATATCGCCCTCGCCAATATCCTAGGAGAATATGACCACGATTGGGCCGCCTCCGAGCGTGAATTTCGGCGGGGCATTGAGCTCAACCCCAACAGTGCGGATGGACACTTCATGTACGCGGATTTTCTGATCTCGATGAGCCGTACGCAGGAGTGGAACACCGAAATTCAGCGGGCCCTGGAGTTGGACCCCTTCAACCCTTTTTTCCCGTGTTTCTATGGTTGGCAGCTGGTATACGTGCACCGGTATGACGAGGCGATCTCGCAGTTCCAAAAGGTTCTGGCCACGGAACCAGACTTTTCGTCGGCGCACATGGGCCTTTGGGGCGCCCTCTACAAAACGGGAAGGCACAAGGAAGCTTTGGCGGAAGCCATGAAGTTCTTCGCAGTGCTCGGTGACCATGAAGTCGAAGGCGTCCTGTCGCGCGGCTATGCGGTTGGCGGATATAGCCAAGCGATGCATCTTGCGGCGGAGACGCTGGCATCGCGGTCCACGCGCACCCATGTTCCGGGGGTGCGCATCGCGCGATTGTATGCCCATGCTGGAGACAAAGATCAAGTCATGAAATGGCTCGAGAAAGCCTACGAGCAGGGTGAAACCCCTTTGACCCATCTCAACGTGGGCTGGGATTGGGATAACCTGCGGGACGATCCGCGTTTCCAGGATTTGCTGCGCCGCATGAACTTTCCGCAATAGGCTCGTCGCCCCCTCTTCTTTAGGGGAAGGACTTCTTCCTCTGCAAGGATGCCGAGCCCGACATCTCCATGCTGTGCCACGTCCGCGGAAGATCACCTTCCCCGCTGCGCGCGCCTTTTGCCAGCCCAGTAGAGCCCCACTCCGATCAGCACCAGCGCTCCGCAGCCGCCGACGATTTTGAAGACGGCGAGCGGCTTGTTCGGTTCATCGGGCGGGGGCAGGACGGAGAGAGCGATGGTGAATACCGTCGTGGTGAATCCCAGAATCGACAGCGCATAAGCCACGGGCTTCCCACCCGGGACACGAATGACTTCCTCTCCGGCTGGTTGGCTCTGCAGTTTGAACATCGACGCAAATAAATATAAGTAGGGGATGAAATACGTAATCACGCCCATGCTGACCAGCACGTCATACGCACCTTTGACTGAGGTGCCCGCCTGTCCGAGGAAAATGAAGATTGCTCCAATCACGGCTTGAGTTAACAGCGCGACCAAGGGTGTACCAAAGCGGGGATGAAGCGCTCCGAATGAAGACGGCAGGTAACGATCAATGCCGGCTACAAAGGGCAGACGCGCGACGGCAGCGAGGTACGCGCCGGAAGCGCCAATGTTACTGAGCGCGATCAGAAACGCCGCGACGGGGAGGAACCAGGGCAGGCCGACGCGATCGGCGGTCTTGGCGATGGCCTGCACCAGGCCTTGCAGGCTGCTGACTTCCGACGCTGGCAGCGCCAGCAGCACACAGACGGTTCCGATGATGTAACAGAACGCGACCGTGATGCCTCCCAGGAACAGCGCCAGCGGAATCGTGCGGCGTGCGTTCTTGATTTCTTCGGCCATGAAGGAAGCGGTTTCGCTTCCGCCAAAAGCGAAAGTCAGCACCGACCAAAAAATGATGTCGTTCAGGCGCATGCTGGGCTTCATGGTGTGAAGCGAGAACGTCGTTGCCGATCCGAAGCGGTGATACGCGAGCAGGCCCATGCCGATGACGATCAGCACGGGAATCCACATGGCGAGCGCTCCGATGTTATGCAGCCATTTGCCGACGTCGAGTCCGACGACGTTCAACAAGGTGGCGGCGGTGAGCGTCAGCAGCGCAAACAGGATGTAGTAAGTAGGGTTGCCGGAAAGATATCCCCACTGCGAATGCCGCATGAAGAGCAGGTTGCTGGCGGCGAAGTAGAGCACGGCAGGGAAGTAGGGTAGGTTGCTGGTCCAGTAAGTCCAGGCGGCCATGAAGCCGGAGAAGTCTCCAAAGGCGCGCTTCGACCAGACGTAGAGGCCGCCTTCATGCGGGTAGCGCGAAGAAAGTTCGATGACCGAGAGCGCCAGCGGCGTATAGAAGGCGAACCAGGCGCCGATCCAGATGACGATCGCACTGGGGCCGGCGGCGGCGGCCGTGGCAATCCAGCGCAGGCTGATGCCGGTGACCACGTAGAACAGCAGCAGATCGCGAAACCCCATGACCCGCTTGGGGCGGTTGGGATCGACGGCTTCGGCGATGGAAACGCCGGATCGGGTTACGGAGATGGAAGACGATTCTGTCCCTGGGTCGCTCACGCGCGAGTGTCTCTTCACCTTCGAGGTGAGCGCTAAGGATTATCAGAGAGTCGCGAGATGGGCAAGGCGAAACTCAGACGGCAAGTTTGCTCTTGCGCTTCCAGTACCAATATCCCGGAATGCCGATCAGCACAATGGTTGCGCCCCAGAAAGCCTCGCCGGGCCTTGTGATGATGGTATTCAGTGTCCAGGCAGCGCCGACCAGAATGTAGATGGCGGGCAGCCACGGGTATCCGGTGCAGCGGTAGGGGCGGGGAATATCGGGTTTCTTCCAGCGCAGGACGAACAGGCCGATGACGGTCAGCGTATACGAGAGCACCATGCCAAAGATGACGTAGGTGTAAAGCTGATCGTAGCGTCCGCTCATGGCGAGCGCTGCGGCCCAGATGCCTTGGCCGATCAGGCTGAAGGCGGGCGTGCGCCACTTGGGATGAATGACCGCCATCCGTTTGAAGAAGACACCGTCCTGCGCCATGGCGAGATACACACGCGCTCCCGAAAGCGTGCAAGTGGCGGCCGCGCTGAAACATGAAATCGCGATGGTGGCCGACAGCCACACCGCAGCAGCGGGTGAGAAGAGTCTTGCTGCGGCGGCGTGGGCTATGGTTTCGTACTTGGCGACCTCACTCAGCGGCATGGCGTAAACGTACGTCAGGTTCATGGCGAGATAAATCGCGCCCACCGTGAGCACGCCCAAAACCATGGCCAGCGGCACATTGCGCCGGGGGTTTTTCACTTCGCCGGCCACCCACGTGATATAGACCCAGCCGTCGTAGGCCCAGAACACGGCGATCAAGCCGACGCCGAGAGCGGAAATCAGCCGTCCGGGGCCTAATCCCATGGTTAAACCACCCGGCGCCTGCGCACGGAAGTTCGACCAATGTCCCTTGCCGATGGCGAATCCCAGGACAACGAAGGCGCCCATGGCAGCGAACTTCGTCCAGGTGGAGACATTCTGGAGCAGCGCCCCCCAGCGGAGTCCGACGACGTTTACATAAGTGAGGATAGCGATCAGTGCCAGCCCAACCGCATGCGCGCGCGTGAATACGATGGTGAAGAGCGCCCAGACGAAGTGACCGTCCGCCAGCGCGGGATACGGTAGATTGATGTTCGCCATCACATGCTGCTGCGACATCCAGGGAACGATATTGCCCATGTAGGCCGCGGAGGCGACGGAAAGAGCTGCGATGGTGCCGCCATTCGCCACCGCGAACAGCATCCAGCCGTAAAGGAAGGCAACCAAGTCACCGTAAGCTTCGCGCAGGTAAATGTATTGTCCGCCGGAGTCGGGAAACATGGAGCCGAGTTCGGCGAAGGCGACGCAAGCGCATAGCGAAATCACTCCACCGAGGACCCACACCAGGAAAAACAACTTCGGATTCGGCAAAGGCCCGGCAATATCTTTGGCGGTAAGAAAAATCGACGAGCCGATGATCCCGCTTACCAGCAGCAACACGGAGTCGAGCAGACTAAGCCCGCGGACGAGACTCGGTGTTTGCGGGGAGGTTTCGGTTTCGCGGGGCAGGGACGCGGGAGCAGTCTTCATGAGTAATTGATTTATCCCATGCCCAGTTCATCAGGAGATTCCAACGGCGTTCCGCAGCGGCGGCAGATGACGGCCGAACAATCGCCACAGGTCAGGGGATCGCTGACTTCCGTGGCGCAGACCGGGCAGTAGAAAACCACTGCGGGTTTCCCGGCTTCTGGCGCTGCTTTCGGAGCGATCTCCATAAGCACGAAACTGTAACACAATTCTCTGTGACGCTCGCAGCGCTCTCAGCCTTGGGCGAAGAAACCCGTGGTGAAACTCCAATACCGTCCTCAGCGCCTGAAGGCGCTCTCATGGTGCAGCCGTTTGCGGCATCCCTGAAGGCATGCCCTGATACGAATCTCACTGCACCACGGACTGCCGAACTTCTCCACCCCGTCAAGCCAACCCCGGGCTTGACGGGGCCCCGGTTCGCTCGGCTGGACAGCCGGTGGCGGCTGTCCCTACGTGAGGCTTACTCGGGTGGCTTCCGCAGGATCAGGTCGCCTGCGGCCGGAGGCAGCGAGAAGGGAAATTGCCAGACCTTGTCTTTCATCCAGACAGCAACAATAAAATCTTCCCGGTCCTTCCACGGGCCGATCCACTTGTTGCTGGTCGGAAAGAATACCCAGCCGTGGGCTTCGGGATTGCCCGGGGTCAGCGTCACCGTGTTGGGATCGAGGGTTTGCGTGCTCAGAAACTCGATGAACTCGGCAGCTTCCTTTTCGTACGCTCGCAAGTGCGCCGTTTTTTCCTCGGTGATTGCGGGATTGTTCTTGATCTGGCGCTCAGTTTCGAAGACCAGAGTATCGATGTCGTTCTGCAACTTGGTGGAGAGTTCCGCGGGATCGCTATAGGCTTCGAGAAAGTCGTGATGGCGAACGAAGTCGATGCGCACGTCCGCCGGAAACTCAAATTTGCCCTGGCCCGTGTAGGTCACACTGAGGTACGCGCCGAGAAGGCGATAGAAGCGGCGGCGGCTCTTGATCAGTTCCTGTGAATCCATCAGAAGCGTCACCTTGAGGTCGTAGCCGGTCATGGTCCAACGGTAGCGGCCGTCATCGCCGCGTTCGAATTCGCAACCGGGCGCACCCGCGGTCCAGCGCAGGGCGGGCAACTGCTTTTTCTCGGCGCGAGCAAGGGTCGGCGACAGCATCATGCATGACAGCATGGCGCCGGTCAGGAATGCGCGTTGTGCCTGGAAGAAATTCGGACGCGGCATGAAGGCAAAGTGTATCGCTTTTGCGATGGCAACGTCACCGCGCGCAGGACCAGCAGGCAAGCTGCGAGCTGCGCTGCATCCGGCTTGCTCGCCACGCGGCGTACAGCAAGTACTCCTGGAAAATGTGTTAGATTGAAATGGGTGGGGCGCGTAGCTCAGGTGGTAGAGCAACGCCCTTTTAAGGCGTGGGTCGCAGGTTCGAATCCTGCCGCGCTCACCAATCTATCCTGAATCAACCGGCCCTCTTCGCGAGGGCCTTATTCTGTTGGTCCCAAATTCTCCGCACCGAAAATTCTCCGCACTGCAACCAACGCAGTCACAGCAGATTGTGACGTACGTCACAAACTGTTGATTTCTCGGGACTTAGTAGTTTCGCAGTAGTGATTGATCGCTCCGCGCTACGTATGATTGCGCCGTGGCATTTCATGAACCCTAAGTGGAATGGACAGTTTTCGCGCTTCGATCTTGTCGCCAGCACCGGCGATAGCGTGCGGAGTATCGTTCGCGCCGGCGGCGTTGAGATCGGAGGCAACGACTTTGTCGTGATGGCTGGACCCTGTGCGGTGGAATCGGAGCGGCAGTTGCTCCGAACGGCCGAAGCGGTGGCCGCAGCGGGCGCGCGCATTTTGCGCGGAGGCGCCTATAAGCCGCGATCTTCGCCTTATGCGTTTCAGGGGCTGGGCCTTGAAGGTCTGAAGATTCTGCGCAAAGCGCGGGAAGAGACTGGGCTGGCGATCGTCACCGAAGCGATGAGCGAGGAAGACGTCGACCTGGTCGCCGAGTATGCCGATCTGATGCAAGTGGGCACGCGCAGCATGGAGAACTACTCGCTGCTGGAAAAACTGGGCGGATGTGGGCGGCCGGTGCTGCTGAAGCGGGGGATGACGGCGACGCTTGAAGAGTTGCTGCAATCCGCGCAAATCATCGCGATGAACGGTAATTCGCAGATTGTGCTTTGCGAGCGCGGTATCCGGACGTTTGAGACGGCAACACGTAATACGCTGGACATCGCCGCCGTGCCGGTATTGAAGGCCGTTTCACACCTGCCCGTGATTGTCGATCCGAGTCATGCCGCCGGAGTGCGTTGCCTGGTCCCGGTGTTGGCTCGAGCGGCGGCCGTCGTGGGCGCGGATGGAATTCTAGTCGAAGTGCATCCGTCACCGGATGAGGCGCTGAGCGACGGAGAGCAGTCGCTTACCTTCCGCAACTTCCGCGACATGATGGACGATCTACGGCCCTACTTGGCAATTCGCGATGCCCAGACTGCTCCGCAACTGGTCGCGGTGGGAGCAGCAGACTAGTGCCGGCGCGGCCCATCGCGGTGGGGCTGTTCTCACTGGCCATCTTGGCTGGAATCATTGGATTCGCGCCCTTGTTCTCGGTGTTCTCCTCGGGCCCGGATTCTCCCGCATTCCTTTTCACGGTTGCCAAGCGGTATGAGCCGCTGGCATGGATCCGCGGCGCCGACCGATTCAGTTCCGGCGCGAACATATTTCTGCAAGACGCAGGCGGGCGTCATCCGCTGATCACAAGTTTCGCGGCTTCCGCCGATCCCACGGTTTCATTCGATGGGAAGAATGTGTTGTTCGCCGGCAGGCAGAAGAGCGAGGATCACTGGCAGATCTGGGAGGTTGCCTTAGACGTAACGGCGCCCCGCGGCGCCCCGCGGCGAGTTACGTCGTGCACCGACGACTGCGTTCGTCCATTCTATCTGCCTGGGGATCGCGTTGTGTACGCGAAGAAGACCGGCGGCCGATTCGTTGTTGAGGCTGCCGACCGGGCGGCGGGCAAGACCCTCCAACTGACTTATGGGCCGGGAAACTTCCTACCCACCGACGTTCTGCTTGACGGCCGCATTCTGTTTGAGGCGACTCATCCGCTCGGAGGCCAGGGCACCCCGGAACTCTATACCGTCTATTCCGATGGCAGCGGAGTGGAGTCCTATCGCTGCGATCATGGCCGGGCGCGTTACTCCGGCAGGCAGGTTGCATCGGGCGACATCGTTTTCACATCTGGTTCCGGCTTAGGACGATTCACGTCAGCGCGCGCGCAGGAAGTCCACATCGCTGCGCCCGCCGGGGAGTATGCCGGGGACGCCGCCGAGACCTTATCGGGGGATTGGCTGCTTGCCTGGAGGTCGGACGCAAAGAGCAATTTCCAGTTGAAACACTGGAAGCCGGGTGAGGGCAGTCTGTCGTCCGTGGCAGAGGAACGGAGCGCCAATGTAATCCAGCCGGCGCTGGTTGCTCAGCGCATGGCGCCGAAGCGGCATCCCTCCGGCTTGCATGACTGGTCCTATGCCAATCTGCTTTGCCTAAATGCTTACACCTCGAAATACAAGTTTGCTGCTGGATCGATTCACTCCGTTCGGCTGTATGCGCGGGATAGCACGGGGACCGCAAAGCTGCTGGGGACGGCGCCAGTGGAGCGCGACGGATCGTTTTTTCTTCAAGTCCCGGCGGACCAGCCGTTGCAGATCGAACTGCTCGACAGTTCCGGCAAAACCTTGAAGCGGCAAGCTGGCTGGTTCTGGATGCGCCGCGGCGAACAACGAGCCTGCGTCGGATGCCATGCGGGCCCGGAAACTGCGCCGGAGAATGCAGTGCCTATGATTCTGCTGAGGTCCACGACTCCGGCTGACATGACGGGCGGGAGCACGCGGGTTTCGTCAGGAGGACATTAAATTGATCACTCGAGTTATCGGAGTCCTCCTGCTTTCGTCCGCGCTGCTGGCGCAATCGCCACCGGCGAGCGCGCCGGGCCCGATTCGCTTTGAAGACGCTACCGCAAAGTCAGGCATTCAATTCACGCACAGCTTCGGCGCGCAGCAACTGGGCTCGCTGCTCGAAAGCACCGGGGCGGGCTGTGTCTGGTTCGACTACAACAATGACGGGTTGCCGGATCTCTACGTGGTCAGCGGGAAGCCGCTCGAAGAGGGGATGCATCCGTACCCGCTGAAGCAGCCGCCGGCGGTTGCTCCGCACAATCATCTCTACAGAAATAACGGCGACGGCACCTTTACCGACGTCACCGACCAGGCTGGCGTTGCCGCCAACATTTACGGCATGGCCGCGATTGCCGCCGACTTCGACAACGACGGCTTCGTCGATCTGTTCGTCACCGGCTATGGGCGCGCGATCCTCTATCACAACAACGGCAACGGCACGTTCACAGATGTGACCGCGAAGGCCGGCATCAAGGTTGACGGCTGGTCGATCAGTTCCGCGTGGCTTGACTACGATCGGGACGGCTGTGTCGACCTATTCGTCGGCCGCTATGTCAAGTTCGATCCCAAGTACCGCAACTTCTATCCCGCCGATAATTATCCCGGCCCACTCGACTACGCCGGGGACACTAACCGTCTCTATCACAACAACTGCAATGGCACGTTTACCGACGTGACCGATAAGTCGGGGATCGGAGCTTACAAAGGCCGGACGATGGGTGTGACGGCCGCGGATTTTGACGGCGACGGTTATCCCGACATCTACGTCGCCAACGACAAGACGGAAAATTTCCTCTTTCACAACAAGCGCGACGGCACGTTTGAAGAGATCGCCGCCGATCTCGGGGTCGCCTACGGGCAGAACGGGGAGAACACTTCGGCGATGGGCCCGGTGTTTGCCGACATCGAAGGCGATGGCCGAATGGATCTCTGGGTTACCGACTCGAAGTACAACCGCCTGATGCGCAACACGGGAAAGAACGGCTTCGAAGATATCGGGCCGAGTTCGGGAATTTCGCAAGCCACGGCGCAATACACCAGTTGGGGCTCGGGCGTTTACGACTTCGATAACGACGGCTGGCTCGACATTCTGATCTTCCACGGCGGGTTGATCCATCTGGTTCCGCAGGAGCAGTCGCTGTTTCGCGGGCTGGGCAATGGAAAGTTTGCCGACGTTTCGCGCGATGCGGGTCCGGCGCTCGATGTGAAGACGGTTTCGCGCGGAGCCTGCTTTGCCGACTACGACAACGGCGGAAAAATCGACGCGTTCGTCGTGAACCTGGGCGCGCCCGGCACGCTGCTGCACAACGTCACCCAGAACAGCAATCATTGGCTGACCGTGAAGTTGAAAGGGAAGAAGAGCAATCGCGACGGAATCGGCGCGCGTCTTGAGTTGCTGTCTGGCGGACGGAGGCAGATCGCCGAGCGCATCGCCGGTTCAGGCTATCTCTCGCAGGACGACGGCCGCGTTCATTTTGGCCTGGGCAGCGCGACGAAGGCGGACAAGCTTACCATCCACTGGCCCAGCGGGCGGGAGCAGGTTCTGGAAAATCTGGCAGTGGATCGCGTGCTCTCGGTGGAGGAGCCGTAGATGCGACTGGTGGCCACATGCCGCGGCAAGGCAAAGCTGATCGCGAGTGTCGCGCCCGTGTTAGCGCTGACTTTTGTCTTGATGCTGCTCGTACCCAGCGCTAAACCTGCGGCAGCGCGGTCCAACTCTGAAATCGGCGAGCGCTACCTGTCCCCGTTGGAAATGTTGTTTTCAGCGGACGGGCACTCCCTCTACGTTGTCTGCCAGGCCAGCGACGAGTTGCGGGTTGTGGATGTCGAATCGGGCAAGGTTGCAGCCGTTGTGGCTCTCGGCCGTGCGCCGCGTGGCATTACGCTCTCGCCTGACGGCACCCAAATCTACGTCACCAATTCGACCGACGATACGGTGTCAGTCGTCGACGTTGCCACGCTGAAGGTGACGCGCACGCTGCCCACCGGATTCGAACCCGCAGACCTCGTCACCGACCGGACGGGCGAGACGCTCTACGTTGCCAACCGGCTCAGCGGCGACATTTCCGTGATTGACGTGAAGACGGGGCAGGAAACCAAGCGCCTCCTGGCCGGGCGCGGGGCAAGTTATCTGGCGCTTTCACCGGACGGGCGGTTCATTTACGGCACACACATTTATCCGAATCCCGATTCAAACTTCGCAACGTTTCGAACTCCACCGAATTCAGAGATCACCGTCATCGACACGGGGCGGCAGACGGTGGTCGAACGCATGCCGCTGCACAACGTGGCGGGCGTGTTTCATGTGGCGTTGTCAGCGGATGGAAAGCTCGGAGTGGCGGCGCAGCTTCGTCCCAAGAATCTGATTCCCCTGGCGCATGTCGAGCACGGCTGGGTGTTCGGCAATTCACTGACATTGTTTGGCGAGGACGTCGGTGGAACAGTTCAGATCCCGATCGATGAACTCGACCGCTATTATTCGCTGCCCTGGGGCGTAGTTATCACGCCGGATAAGTCGAAGATGTTTGTAACCACGGCCGCATCGGAGAGCGTAACCGTCATCGATGTCGCACGGCTGCTTAACTTTGTACACTCCCGGCGCGAGCCCTTCGTCAATGATCTCTCGGCCTCGGCCAATTACGTAGTAGCAAGGATTCCTGTCGGCCACAATCCGCGCGGCGTTTTGCTGTCGAAAGATGGCAAGCGGCTCTATGTGGCGAACCGGCTTGACGACAACATTTCTGTCATTGACACGGCCGCGAACCGGGTGGTGTCGACCATCGACCTCGGCGGTCCGAAGACGATCAATCCTTTCCGCCGTGGCGAGCGCATCTTCTATACCGCCAATTACGCCTTCCAGAGCCAGTTTGGCTGCTCCAACTGCCATCTGGACGCAACCATTGACGGGCTGCAATGGGATCTGGAGCCGGACGGCTTCGGCAAGGATATTGTCGACAATCGTTCGCTCGAGGATCTTGCCGGGACCGAACCTTTCAAGTGGAACGGCGGCAATCCTGACATGCCGACCGAGTGCGGCCCGCGTACGGAGAAGTACTTTTTCCGTTCGCAGAGTTTTGGCGATCGGGAACTCACCGACCTGGTCACTTTTGTTTACTCGCTTCCCTATCGTCCGAATCGCTATCGCCTGGCGAATGGAGAACTGACGCCGGCGCAGGAGCGGGGCAAGGCAATCTTTGAGAGGACGACCTTCAAAAATGGCAAGCCCATTCCTCAGACCAACCAGTGCGCGTATTGCCACAACGGCCCCAAGTACACGAACCAGAAGCAACTCGACGTTGGCACCGGCAAGTCCACCGATCGGTCGCCGGTGATCGATGTGCCGCAGCTTTCCAACGTGGCGTACTCCGCGCCGTATCTGCACGATGGTTCGGCACGTTCGCTGGAAGAAATCTGGACCGTGTTCAATCCGAAAGATACGCACGGCGTGAGCAACGACCTTACGAAAGACGAACTGAACGATCTGATTGAGTATTTGAAGACGTTATGAATACGACTCTGAGAATCCGGTTTGCAACGCTGGGCTCCCTTCTGCTGCTACTGGCGGTGGCGGTGCAGGCATCGGTCATCGAGCACCCGGGGATCATCCCCAAGGATGCTAATTGTTCTTCCTGTCACGCTAATAAAACTAAAGGTAAGTCAGTGCATTCCGCGATGCAGCTTTCGTGTACTGTCTGCCATTTGGCTCGGACCGAAGGCGACATGACTACGATGAGTCTGGCATGGCCGAAGGAAAAGATCTGTTCCGCCTGCCACCAGCAATTTGTGGAATTAGAGCAGCACTCGCCAGTTGTGAAAGGGCAATGTGTGGACTGTCATGATACGCACAGCAGTAGTCGTCGCGCGCTGCTGCGGGAGCAGGCCGATGTCCACCCGTAGCGCCAGGCGCAGGCCGAGAATCCTGGCCGCGGCGCTGGCTGCGGTCATCATTGTCTCAGTCGCGGTTTCCCTCGCGACTGCCCAGAATATCGATATGCCCCGCTTCCGCTGGGAGAACTTCTCGACCGCCAACGGACTGCCTGACAATCACGTCTTCTGCGTTCTGGTCGACGGAAATCGCATCTGGGCGGGCACGGAGAACGGGCTTGGCCGGTATGAGAACGGTACCTGGAAAGTCTTTCGCCCCGCCGATGGTCTTGCCCACCAGGCCGTGCTCTCGCTCGCGCTCGACAAACGCACCGGCGATCTGTGGGTGGGCACGATGGGTGGGCTGAGCCGCGTCTCCGCCGGACGCATCGATAACTTCACGCAGTTGAACTCCGGCTTGAGCAACGACATCGTGTACGGTGTCGGCGTGCAGGGAGATTTTGTCTGGACTGCGACCGCCGCCGGGGCCAGCCGCCTGAATACACGGACCGGCCAATGGGCGCTGTTCAACGAACGCAATACTCCGATGTTTGAGATTTGGACTTACAGCGTTAGTCCAGCGGAAGACAAGGTTTACTACGCGGTGTGGGGTGGCGGAGTGCTCGAATACGACGTCAAGACCGGGCGCTGGAAAGACTACAACGATCCCGACGGCGAAACCGAGATGGTATTGATGAAGGACCAGGGACTCATCCACGAGATCACGACATCGGTCAGCTATGTCGACAAGATACTCTGGGTGGCGACTTACTTCGGCGCCAGCCGTTACGATGGCCGGTACTGGCATAACTTCCTGCAAAAAGACAGCGGCCTGCCGAGTAACTTCCTGAATCAGGTCAAAGGCGTGGACGGCAATCGCGCCTGGTTCTCCACCGATAAAGGACTGGCTTACTACGATGGCGCAAGCTGGGCCGTCTATCGCCCTGCGCTCGACACCCACAAGCCGGAGATGCTGGTTCGCGATGCCGAAGGCGTCGTCAAGGAAGTGGCGGTCGAAAGCGCACCCGCGCATAACTACATCCTCGGAGTCGACTTCCAGGGAGATGATCTTTGGGTGGCGACGGCCAAGGGCCTGAGCCACGGCATTCGGCAACATGGTTCGACAGAAAGAGCACAAGCGATTCGAGTTCAAGAGCCAAGTCAGAAGAAATGAATTTATTAAGGAGTAATCCAATGAACGTCCAGGAGCTACTTGCGGAAGTAACCACGGCGCCGGTGGTCAAGCGCGCCATCACCAACCACTCGGCACTGAATGAAGCCTACGCTTATGGCAGCGCCTTCTCGCGCGGCATGAGAATCGATTTGAACGGGTTGACCATTCTGCTGATCTCGGGCACCGCCAGCATCGACGATGAAGGGAACACAGTTCACGTAGGCGACCTTCGCGGCCAGATGCGGCGCACGTTCGATAACATCAGCGCCCTGCTCGCTTCCGAAGGCGCGACCTGGCATGACATCGTGCGCACGACGTGCTATCTCCGCGACATCGAGCGCGACTACAAGATCTTCAACGAAGAGCGCACCGCGTTCTACCAGGAGCAGGGGCTTAATCCGCTTCCGGCTTCGACCGGAATCCAGGCCATTCTCTGCCGCCCGGACTTACTGGTTGAGATCGAAGCGATTGCCATGTTTCGGTGCGAATCGTCCGCAGGGTGAAAAGTAATGAGCGAGGAGTAGGGCTTATGCGTCGTGTGTTGGTCTGTTTTGTCGTCGCAGCTGTGCTCGGGTCCACGGCGTGGGCTCAGGCATCCTCGCCGTGCGCTTGCGGCAGCAATCCTCCGGGCCGGCCGGCGCCACGTTCGCTGAAACCCTACACCGGCGCGCCCGAGGACTTGCGGCCGTTCTCCAAGTTCACCACTCCTTATTACGAGTTCTATCAGGACTTAGTCGAGTACAACGGCGCCGCTCGCGATATTCCCGATCCCGATCTCCAAGACCTGGACGAGATTCGTATTGGCCTTCTGGCGCCGCTCTACGATCATCCCGATCAAGTGCTCGGGAATCGCATGCTGAATGGCGCAAAAATGGCGATTGACCAGGCAAATGCGGCCGGGGGCTACTGCGGCAAGCCTTTCCGCCTCGTGACCCACAACGACTACAACAACTGGCAGAACCGCAGCGCTGCCGCTGCCGGCGTTTCCAAAGATTCCGCTATCTGGGGCGCGGCTTCTAGCGATGCTGTCAGGATGATTTATGACGACAAGGTTTGGGCAGTGTTCGGCTCCATTAGCTCGGAATCCACGCACATCGCCCTTCGCCTGATGCTGAAAGCGGAAACACCGCTGGTCAACAGCGCATCCACCGACCCCACGATTCCGGAGACCATCATCCCCTGGTACTTCACAGATATTCAGGACGACCGCGTGCAGGGCTACACGCTGGCGCGCCACATCTACACCGAACTCGGACTGAAGCGGATCGCGATCCTGCGCGTGAACGATCGCTACGGCCGGTTCGGAGTTCTCAAGTTCCGCGACGCTTCGCGCCGACTGGGCCATCCGGTAGTGATCGAGCAGAAATTCATGCCCGGCGACACTGACTTCCGCCACCAACTTCAGGTGATCGACGATTCACGCGTGGATGCGATCGTACTGTGGACCGACGTTGGCCCCGCCGCGAAAATCCTGCAGCAGATGCGGGAACTGGGAATGAAGCAGAGGGTGTTCGGCAGCCACCGGACGATTTCCGGAACTAGTGAAGATGAACTGATTAAGCTGGCTGGCGCGGCTGCGGAAGGCTTCGAGGCAGTCTTTCCCTACGACCCCACTCGCACCGACCCGCGCTGGCTCAACTTCAACGCCCGCTACGAGGCGCGCTTCCACGAGAAGCCGGATCATTTTGCGGCTCTGGCTTACGATGCGATGCAGATTCTGCTGGACGCGATCTGCCGCGCCGGGTTGAACAAGGGCCGGATTCGCGATGCGCTGACTGGCGTCGAGAAACATCAGGGTGTGACCGGCGACATGGTCTTCGATCCGAACTCCAAGAACATCGCTCCGCTGTTTCTTGCCCGCGTGCACAATGGAAGCGTTGAGTACCGACGGATCACGATGGAGAAACCGTATGCCCGCGTCGGCGAGGACGGAGTTCAGTACGCGGGACCGGCGCTGGCCGACGAAAAGACTGGCAGCCTGCAAATCGGCGTCTTCGGGCCGCGCGCCGATGAAATCGTCGGCTCGGCTGAGGTCGTAAGCCTACTGCGCGCGATCAACGTCAAAGGCCAAGCCATTTCTCTGATTGCAATTCCTTCGCAGCTCTCCTGGGGAAAGGCTTCCGACGAACTCGTCAAGGCGGTTTATCAAGATCACGTTCTGGCTTTGATCGCCCTCGACCGCTCTTCGGGCCATCTGGCAGAACAAATCGCGGTGAAGTCGTTTATTCCCGTGGTCGCGATTTCTTCCGACCGCGCTCTTACTACCACCAACATTCCTTGGATCTTCCGCCTGCCGGAAGGTACACCGATCGACCAAGCGCTCGGCAGCCTCGCGGAAGCCATCCACCGCGCTGGGCCGAACCGCGAAAAGATTCGCAACCTGCTGGCCTCGGGTGCTCCTGTGGGCGGAACCAGCTTTGAATCCACCGGTGAACTGCGTTGATTCATTTCTCTTCGACAATACTCGGCAATGTAAATTAGAAGAGATGATCTCGATCCGCTGTAGTGCCCTGCTGTTTGACTTGGATGGCGTGTTGATCGATTCCACTCCCGCGGTGGCGCGAGTGTGGCATGGCTGGGCGGTTGAACGCGGCCTGGATCCGGAGACTGTGGTCCGCATGGCGCACGGGCGCCCGAGCCGAACTACCATCCGCGAACTTCTGCCCGATGCCGATATTGACTGCGAAGATCGCGAAGTCGAACGCCGGGAAATCGAGGACCTCGATGGCGTAGTCCTGCTACCGGGCGCCCGGGGACTGCTGAACATTCTGCCTCCGGAACGCTGGACCATTGCGACCTCGGGTACGCGTCCGCTGGCCGAGGTGCGTTTGCGCGCCGCGGGCCTTCCTATCCCGAAGAACATGGTTACATCGACCGACGTTAAGATTGGCAAGCCCGACCCGGAGCCTTACCTGAAAGCGGCGGCGAAGCTCGGGTTTGCCGCCTCCGACTGCATCGTGGTGGAAGATGCTCCTGCCGGAGTTCACGCGGGAAAAGCCGCTGGCGCAAGAGTGATTGCGTTCTTGACGACGATGCCCCGCCGCGACCTCGAAGACGCTGGCGCCGACTGGATTGTGCAGGATTGCACTGACATTGTTGCGTCCGGTGATGATGACGGGCTCCAGCTAGGTCTTAGGTCTAGGTCTTGGGTGAACAAAGACGTGACACCTAAGACTTGAAGCCATTTGCACGTGCCGTTCCGCTCAACTAGAATCCTCAGTTCCCTGGAAGTTGCCCGCAAGCGCGCTGGATGCGAGCCGGGCGGCTCCGAATCTTAGGAATCGCGATCGAGAATCGCTAGACAGGCAGGGCCTTGTGATCATCGGTGTGCCGAAAGAAAGTTATCCGGGAGAGCGGCGGGTCGCGCTTGTGCCCGCCGTCCTCCCGACGCTGACCAAAGCGGGTTTCGAAGTCCAGGTACAATCCGGCGCTGGGATCGAAGCCGGCTATCCTGATTCCCTGTATGCCGAGAAGGGTGCGAAGATCGTCGCCGACCGCGCCGCGGTGTTTGCTGCTGCCGACATAGTGGTACAGATTCTTTGTTACGGCTCCAACGACATCACGGGCAAACAGGATGTGCCGCTGTATCGCCGCGATCAGATCCTGGTTGGATTTCTGCGTCCGTTCGGTTCGGCAGACGTGGTTCAGGAGATCGCGCACGCTGGCGTCGCCGCGTTTTCGGTGGAGTTGATGCCGCGCACCACCCGCGCCCAAAGCATGGACGCGCTCTCCTCGATGGCAACAGTCGCCGGATACAAGGCGGTGCTGCTGGCAGCCGACTCCCATCCGCGCATCTTTCCCATGCTCACTACCGCGGCGGGAACCGTCACACCCGCCCGCGTGTTCGTGATCGGCTGCGGCGTGGCCGGACTGCAGGCGATCGCGACCGCGCGCCGCCTGGGCGCGGTGACTTCGGCTTACGATTTGCGGCCGGCGGTGAAGGAGCAGGTGCAGAGTCTCGGCGGACGTTTTGTCGAGCTTGCCATCGAGGCCAAAGATGCGCAGGACGCGCGCGGATATGCCCGCGCACAGGATGACGACTTCTACCGCCGTCAGCGCGAGTTGCTTGGAAAAGTAGTGCAGGAAAGCGATGTGGTGATTGCCGCGGCGGTGATTCCGGGGAAAAAATCGCCGGTGCTGGTGACCGAAGACATGGTGAAGGGAATGGCGCCCGGTTCGGTGGTCGTCGATCTGGCGTCCGAACGTGGCGGCAACTGCGACATCACCGAAGCTGGCAAGACCGTGGTCAAGCATGGGGTGACGATCATTGGAGCGATCAACCTGGCCACAGGTGTGCCTTATCACGCGAGCATGATGTACGCCCGCAACATGACTGCGTTCCTGACGCACCTGATCAAAGATCAAAAATTGAATCTGAACCTCGAAGATGAAATTGTTCGCGAGACTCTGCTCACCAGCGGCGGCGAGATTGTGCAAGCTCGAGTCCGCGAGTTCTTTAAGTTGCCTGCCCTGGTCAAGCAAGGCTGATCGACCGAGATTGACGGAGGAAGGATGAACAGTAGTTCGAACCTGATCAACGCGCTTTTTATTTTTGTGCTGGCGGGATTCATCGGATTTGAAGTGATCCGGCGAGTCTCGCCTCTGCTGCACACTCCGTTGATGTCGCTCACCAACGCTCTGGATGCGATCGCGGTGGTGGGCGCCATCGTGCTGGTGGGCGAGCACAAGAGCACGCTCTCCGCCGTCTTCGGATTCATTGCCGTGGTCGCCGCCACCAGCAACATTGTCGGCGGGTTTTTCATCACGGATCGCATGTTGAAGATGTTCAAGTCCAGCCGTCCTGCAGAGAAACCGGTGGCCAAATGACAACCGAACTCGCAGGATCCCAAGTCATCATCGAGCTGGTTTATCTCATCGCGAGCGTGCTGTTCATCTTCTCGTTGAAGTGGATGAGTTCTCCGACCACGGCTCGCCACGGCATCTGGGCGGGCGAAATCGGCATGCTGCTGGCGATCTGCGGCACGTTGCTGCACCACGGCATCGTGGACTACCGGCTGATCGCGATTGGGCTGGTGCTCGGCACCATCATTGGAATTCCACTCGGGCGTGTGGCCATGACGGCGGTTCCGCAGCGAACCGCGCTCAGTCACGCGTTTGGCGCGCTCTGCGTGACGCTGGTCGGTTCGGCAGAATTTTATCTGCGTTCTCCCGATATCTCTCGCTTCATGATGGCGGTGTTGTCGCTTGAAGTCATTCTTGGCGGCTTGACCGTCACCGGAAGCTTGATGGCTGCCGGCAAGCTGCAGGAAATTCTGCCGCAGCGACCGCTGACTTACAAAGGTCAGAACCTCGTCAACTTTGTGCTGCTCGCGGGCGCGGTGGTGATCGCCGTATCCCTGGTCCTGCATCCGGAAGCCCGGTCGCTGTTTCCATTCATGATCCTGATCGCGCTGGCGTTCGGCGTGTTACTGATCATTCCCATCGGCGGTGCGGACATGCCGACCGTCATCTCGTTATTAAACGGTTATGCCGGCCTGTCAGCGGCGGCCATGGGTTTTGTTCTCGACAGCAAACTGCTCATCATCGCCGGCGCGCTCGACGGATCATCGGGACTTATCCTTTCCATCATCATGTCGAAGGCCATGAACCGCTCCTTTACCAACGTTTTGTTCGGAGCCTTCGGACAGGTGCAAACTTCAGCCGCTTCGGGAGAAGAAGCCAAACCCGTTCGCAGCGCGACCCCGGAAGAAGCTGCCGCTATTCTTTCTGCCGCGAACCGCGTCATTGTGGTTCCTGGATACGGCATGGCCGTCGCCCAGGCGCAGCACAAAGTGCGCGAACTGTACGATGGACTGACCAAGCGCGGCGTGGACGTGCGTTTCGCCATTCACCCCGTTGCCGGACGCATGCCGGGCCACATGAACGTCCTGCTAGCCGAAGCCGACATACCCTACGACCGCCTGATTGAGATGGACGAGATCAACGGCGACTTCCCGCAAACCGATGTTGCCCTGGTGATTGGCGCCAACGACGTTACCAACCCTGCCGCCCGCACCGATACTACGAGCCCCATCTACGGGATGCCGATCCTCGATGTCGACAAAGCCCATACCGTGATGGTCATTAAGCGCAGCATGAATCCTGGCTTTGCAGGCATTGATAACCCGCTCTACTATCTCGATAATACGCTGATGCTGTTTGGCGACGCCAAGGCATTTGTTGGCAGCATCGTGCGCGATCTCGGCGGAGGACACGGCTAGATTGCGCTGCAAGTGCGATTCGTATCAGGACATGCCTTCAGGCATGCCACAAGTGCATTGGCATCGGCTCGCCTTCAGGCGCTGAGGCCGGAGACCGGAACACTACGCCCTCGGTTGGTAAGTTGAAGGGGGCTTCCTCGGGTCGATGCGGGATAGGTCCATTTTCGATGCCAGCCCCTAAAGGGGAGTCCGATTTCGAAGATGTTACGGTATCGCTAAAGCGATACCCTGATACGAATCGTTCTCATACTCCCAGTTACCAGGCAGAAATCCGGCGGGCCTCAGTCTCTCGCGAGAACTTCGCGGACCTGCGGCCCGCCCGGTGTTTAGGCCGCTTTCTTCATCTGCCTGATTTTCGCCCAACGTGCTTTCTGGGCCAGAGAAATTCTCCGGCGCCCGGCTGCGGAAAGAACACGTTTGGTGCGATGTGGCGTCCCCGCGTGTGCTGAGGAGCTCGAACCTCGGGTAAGCTTCTCCAGAACCGAAATAGCTTCGCCAAGTTTTTGGACTTGGTTCTGCGCATCCCGGCGTTCCTCGCGGAGCCGGACCAGTGCCTTAATAATGTTTGTCATCCAATACCCCCTCGGGTAACTTCCGTCGGCAATTGTATTACTAAGTCACCGGTTCTGTCAGAATTTATTGCTGGCCGAATGGAGATTACATGGAGCGCGGAAACCCAGGTTTATCCGAGCGAGGGCAGAAGTCCCGACGAGCCGAACAGGAAGAGAGTGCCCACCGCCAGGCTATAAATCGCGGTAAGCACGGTGACTATCAACTGAAAGCGTGGCAGCCGCGAACTGAATCCGAAAAGTCCCACGGCCGACGCCGTCATCACCGTGTTCATGACCAGCAGTCCGGCGATAAACATCGCCAGGCCAACAAAGCCCTTGCCGATTCCGCCAAGATTAGCTGCCAGCAGGAAAATCATTAACTGGCTGGGCGTCTCTGCCCCGAGGCCATGTACAAGGCCGATCATCACCACAGATTTCGAACTGTAATTCCAGGTCTTGGCCGTAGGCGGCGGGACGTCATGATCGTGCCAGTAGCCTTTCATTTTCCAATGCATCCAGCGCGCTGCCCCGGCCATAAGGTGAAAGCGGCTGCGCGGCGCGGAGTTCCCGGTGAAAAGCGATCCCAGAACATAAACTCCCAGGATCAGCAATGTCAGTCCCACTAAGCGCTCGGCGATCCGATCCATGCCATGGGGCAGCGAGAGTTGAAACACGATGACCGCGCTGCCCAGTACGATAACCATGGCCGCGTGTCCCAGGGCATAGAGCAAACCAAGGCGCATACCACGCCAGCGACTGGTTTGCACGCTGGTGATGTCGGAGATGGCAGCAATGTGGTCGTAGTCGAACCCGTGACGGAAGCCGAGGATCGCCGCCGAGAGGAGCGCAAGTTGCAGACTGTTCGGCGTGACGGTCATGGATGAAGGTGGGTCTGAGCCCAAGTTCTACATTGTTCCACAGGCGGCTAAGAATCGGAAATCCGCGAGCAAACAGATTGTCGGTCAATTTTTGAAACCCCGACCACCAAGGGTATCCTTATGGCTGCGCTCAGGGCAGGCTCCGGTACAAGAGGGGAGCCCCTGATCCTGGAAGCCTGCCTGACCGGGTAGTTCAAAAGTCAGTATCGCCTCTGGACTTGAAACCCGCTACAATGACGGCAATCCCATCGCAATCGGAGGTGGCTGTGAAGCTAGCGCGTCCTTATGGTGCTATTGCAGTGTGGTCGGCGGTGTGGTTCGCTGTCGTCTGGAGTATGGCTGTGAGTCTGTGCGCTCAGGAAGCGGCTCCCATGCATACTGGAGTTCCGCAAGACTGGTCGCAGCAACACATCGTGTTTAGCCGCGATGGGCTCGCCCAGCACCCGGACCTGATCTACCGGGAGCCGCGTGTCCAGCAGCAGGCGATGCAGCGTTGGCGGGCTCCGAATTTTGGCGTCTTTGAGGGTTCCGGGCCCGTGCCAACTGCCGCCTACAATTCCGGTCCCCACGGCGATTGGAGCTTTCCTTCGGGAGGGCGCATGCTCATAGATGAGTATCCAGCCAAGTTTTCCTTTAATCCCGGAGCCCCACCCGATTGCAACAATGACTATGTGGTGTTCGGACTGAACATCACCTCCACTGGTACGGCTGCCAATCTTGTCGCCTTCAATAATCTCTATGCCGGCACCACGCCCACCGGCCTGTGTGGCACCGTTCCGACGGTGCTGTTTGCCTATGACATCACCACCGTGACCGGGGGCAAGATCACAACTTCCCCAGTTTTGTCAGAGGATGGAAAGAAGATCGCCTTCATTGAAAGCATTGGTGCAAGCACCGGCCCCCCTGTAATCACCGCCCAAAGCATTTTCCATGTCTTGACTTGGGCTAACGTGGGCTCGATCGGCGGGGCCGTACCGCCCGCGAATTGGGTTTCAATTAACTTACCCTCGGCCAAGAATGACATCACGTCATCGCCGTGGGTAGACTACTACTCGGATACTGCCTATGTAGGCTCAGCCACCGGCTATGTTTACAAAATTACGGGTGTCTTCAGAGGAGCGCCCACGCTGGTAACAACTCCCCCCTGGCCCAATCCGATCGTCGCTAACCAGGCCTTGACTTCTCCGGTTCTCGACTCGCACCTGGGCAAGCTGATGGTCGGGTCCACCACGAACGGAATCCTATACCAGATCGACACCACGACCGGCGCGGTCTTAACGCATACGGTTGGACAAGGTACTAACAAGGGAATTCTGGCCGCTCCGATTGTCGATGTGACCAACGGAGTAACCTTCGTCGTCAGCTCCGATTGCGGAAACTCCTGCGCCCCTAGCATCCCTTCCGGCGCCGTTCTTGTCGAAGTCGATACCGCTACTCTGATTCTGTTGTCGGAAGCCAGCATCGGCTTAGGTTCCTTCGGAGGGACTACGGTCAACCTTTACCAACCCGCTCTCGACAACAATTACTACAACAGTCCCTCGACTGGATTGATTCACCTTTGTGGAACCGGCCCGGCAGATACCACTCCTTACCATTACGCCTTCGGGTTCACGGCGGCCACACCGCCCATTTTGAAAACGACCGCTTCGGTGGCAGCGCAACTTCCTACTGTTCCGGCGAACTCCGCCAACGCCCAATGCACGGGATGGACGGAGTTCTTTAATCCCAATATCGGCACCGGCGGCACCGATTTCTTCTTCTTCGGGCTGAACCAGGACTGTACCGGAGCGGGAGGCACGGCCGGTGGTTGCGTGGAGGAGATCGCCATTAACGGTGGCGTCCCGACCACAAAGACGTCGAAAGTAAACGGTGGGTCCACTGGAGTTGTCATCGATAACTACGCCAGCTCCATCTTGTACCCGCAGGCCTCCAGCATCTATTTTGGGGCCCGGTTGGGTCCCGGTACCGCGTATAAAATGACCCAGAACGGCCTGAATTAGAAGGAAGCTACTCGTGTGGGGCGGGCGCATGCGCCCGCCTGCAGGTTGTCCTAAGCGAACCTAGAAAATCTTGAAACCTGCTCCCTGCCTTCCTGCGGTCGCGGTGAGCTGCGATGCATTTGCAAGGGATTGCATCCGGCTCTGAAAAAGTTGTAAGGGAAAAGCGACTAACATACGGCCAATCAATGTGTTAGCTTTTGCCTTGGCTGGCACGTAAATTGCCTGCTCGACCACGATGCAGTGCCTCTGGCCGAGCGCAAAAGTGAAGACGATCGGGAAGGTGCTGGCGGCGGCCGTGCCGGTGGCCAGCCTCAGCGTGGTCCTCGCCTGGTGCGCAGCGACATCGCCGTCGGCGGCCCTTCCGCATCAGACCCCGCTCGCGCAGTCGGAAAAAAGCCTGCGCCGTGTACCCGCGCACATTTCAGAGTTCTCCCCTGTGTCCGCCCCGCTGGCGCTGCCGAAATGTGGACACGTGCGTCCGCCTGAGGCCCTGCTCACCCCGGACCCGTTGCTGCACGTTCAATATGGCAATTTGAACGTGCGCGTCAGCTTCATTGTCGGATCCGACGGGCATGTACATAGCGCCTTCGTTCTGGATAGCGGTGGCCTGGACGAAGACCAGATCGTGCTGCGCGCCATCCGTTCGTGGCGTTATCGCCCGGCGCTCTGCAACGGCGTTCCCACGGATTCCGAAGCGCGTGTAAGATTCAGCATCCGCTAGAGTACGAATTCTCCTACAATGTCAGCGATGAGGATGCCGTGACCGCAGACCATTCAAACCGTCCCGATCCCGAACCGGACGAGCGGAATGACCAACTCGTCGAAGGTAAGGAGGTCGAAGAGTTCTTTCAACGGCTGCCCGGCAACCTTCGCTGGCCAAAGCCAAATGCTGAAGCCGTGGCCGCGGCTGTTGAAGCGATACATCGTATGTCAGGAAGCGCCGCCGCGCAGGATTTGGCGGCCGCCGGCGACGCGGACACAACGGACAACGCCTGCTCCGAATGCGGGGGTTCGCTGCCGGCGGGCGCTCGCTTTTGTGTGTGGTGCGGCATTCCCAAGGAACCCGGCGCCGCTGGCAGCGCTCAACCACACTCTCGCGCCGACGCACAACATCACGTTCATCACCACTATCATCATCTTGTCCCTGGCTCGGGGACGGCATCCGGGGCACACTCTGCCGAATCCCAGTCCTCTGCTCCCCGCGGCCGTGCTCCCGGTTCCGCGGGCACATCGCCCGGCGGCCGCGCCGAAGCCGGCGCCCGCCAGGTTGTCCAGGACTGGGCGCAAGCCTGCAATACCAAACACATCGACGACCTGCTGGAACTTTACGCTGCTGATGCGACTCTCATCCGCTCCAGCGTTCCGCCGGTGCGCAGCCTGCCGGCGATAAGGGAATTTCTTATCTCGCTGCTCGAGGCCGGATTGGGCGACGTGGAGATGGAATCGCTGCGCGTGGAGGTGATGGGCGAGATTGCTCTCGATCTCGGTCGCTGCAAGATGCTCGTGCCCGTCGCCATGGGGAAGCGTCGCGAAGAACGCGGAAAATATCTGATCGTACTCGTGCGGCAACCCGCCGGCCCGTGGAAGATTCTTGCCGATTGCTGGTCCGCCGACCTGGCGGTCAGCGCCACGACATCCGAAGCCGCTGCCCGAAAGGGAAGCGAGCCTGTTCCGCCTCTGCGCAAACCCCGCTGAGCCGGGCGAATGATGTGCGGGGAAGGGCCGAAGTCTAAGACCTAATACCTGAGGCGACCTGTTTCTAGTACATGCCTTTGTTCTTCGACGAGGGATGGAACTCCAAGGCAGTTGAGTAACCGGGCAGTTCGACCGGAATGCTGTAGTCGCACTCAATGAAGGTACTGCCGGTGCCGTAGCCGCCCGTCCGCGAGACATGGACCTGCTTGGGGGTCAACTCAATATCGTAGGCGCGAGCCTGCTTAATGACGGCGTCGCGAATCTCTTCTTCCGAGTGCGTGCTGTAGGTTGAATTCAGGGCTTCGGCCTTGATCGCATCCTCGAGTTCGTAGTTCGAGAAGTACGGCGGAATAACTTTGATGCACACCAGTATAACCAGCCCGAAGATGGCTACACCGAAGATCAATTTCAGAGTTGCCATAACCAATCAACGTCCCATCGCTGGTTGCGAGTTCCCATCAGGAGATTTCCATCCTGCGCCGGCCCATTCCGCCGGTTAGCGAGCGGCCGGACGCAGTACCTGGAAATATTCCGTTATGGATGAAATTTTAACGTCCTCCTTGTGGAGAGTCGAGCGCTGAACGACTTCCAACATGCCTTCGGTAACCTTCTTCCCCACGTTGATACGAAAGGGGATACCCACCAGGTCGGCATCCTTGAACTTCACCCCCGGGCGTTCGTCCCGGTCGTCCAGCAAAACGTCGAAGCCGGCCGCCTCCAAGTTCCGGGCAACCTCCTCGGAGGCGTTGCGGATGGCCTCGTCTTTGGAGTTGGTGGACACCACGACTACGTCAAAGGGCGCAATCGAAGGCGCCAGCCAGAATCCGTTCTCGTCGTTACTTTGCTCAACCGCCGCCGTCAGGATGCGCTCGATGCCAATCCCGTAGCTCCCCATGATTGGAGCCACTTCCTTGCCATTGCGGTCGAGCACGCGCGCGCCCATGGATTCGGAATACTTGTAGCCCAGCTTGAAGATGTGTCCGATCTCGACCGCGGTATCGATGCGCAGCGGCGCGCCGCAATTAGGGCAATCTTCGCCGGCGGTCACGCTGCGCAGATCCACGTAAGCCGTAGGGTGAAAATTCTTTCCCGGCGTCAGGTGCTTGACGTGATAGTCCTCTTTATTCGCGCCGCCGATCAGGTTCACGCGGCCTTCGAGCGCCTTGTCGACCAGCAGGACCGGCTTGCCCAGATCTTTCATGTCCTTAGCCCAGTCAATGCCGAGCGGGCCGAGGTATCCGGCAGGGGAGTGGAACAGATCGCGAATCTCCTCTTCCTGCATGGGACGCGTCTCTTTGCCGGCAACGGCCGTTGACAGCTTGGCTTCGTTCATCTGGTGATCGCCGCGCATCAACAGCACCACGGCCCGCGGACTCGTCTTGCGGGTTTTCGCGTCCTCTTCGGTGGTCATCATGGCCAGGGTTTTGATCTTGTTTTTTGGCGACACGCCCAGAAACCGCGCCACATCTTCAATCGTTTTCTGCCCCGGCGTGTGGACTTCGAGCGGTTGGCCATCGCCTTCGGGCTTCAGGTCCTCGACCGGAGCGAGCTTTGACGTGGCCTTTTCCATGTTCGCCGCGTAGTTGCACTTCTCGCAGCTGACGATCAGGTCCTCGCCCGCTGGAGTGCGCACCATGAATTCCTGCGACTGCGATCCGCCCATGGCGCCCGAGTGCGCATCGATCACCATGTACTTCAGGCCGCAGCGGTCGAAGATGCGGCAGTAGGTGTCGTGATGCTTCTGGTAGGACACGTCGAGCCCAGCGGCATCGATGTCGAACGAGTAGGCGTCTTTCATGATGAATTGACGCACCCGCAGCAGGCCCGACTTGGGACGAGGCTCGTCGCGGAATTTGGTCTGAATCTGATACCAGATTTGGGGCAGTTGCTTGTAGCTCCGCAACTCCTTGCGCGCGATGTCAGTCATGACTTCTTCGTGGGTAAAGCCCAGGCACAGATCGGCGCCTTTGCGGTCCTTGAGGCGGAACATGCTCTCCCCAATAACCGACCAGCGTCCGCTCTCCTCCCAGAGTCCGCGCGGATTCAGCGCCGGCAGGTAGAACTCCTGCCCGATCTTGTCCATCTCCTCGCGCACGATGCCCATGATCTTCTGGGTAGTGCGATTGCCCATGAACAGGAACGAGTAGATGCCAGCGCCCAGCTGACGAATGTATCCTGCGCGGACCAGCAGCTTGTGACTTGCGACTTCGGCATCAGCCGGAGCCTCGCGAAGAGTGGGGATGAAGAGTTGTGACCAGCGGTGCATGGTTATGGTTTCCAATCGATGGAGAATCTTCGATTGTAAACGATGGGATGCGCTGCGTATCGGGTAGGGGCTGTGGGGTGAAGAACGATTGTGCTTGTGGTTCGCGAAGGCGTTCGTGCCACAGTGGAAGAGCGGCCCTTCAGGGCCGCGTTCGGGTCCATGGAACGAGGCCTTCAGGCCCTGTGTTCGTGCTCCTCAGGGGCTGAAGCCCTCGTGATTTCTCGTTTTGACGCCGGCCTGAAGGCCGGCTCTTCCACCAAACCCATTCGCTGCGGAGGCCGGGTCTTCCACCCTTCCCAACTGGTTGATTTCACGCAGGATGGCTGAAATCAGCCAGTCGGGTTGCCGCAACTTTTCCGGCGCGTCCGAGTTTGAGTGAGTAGGCGTTTCAGAAGAAACAGAAAGCTGAAGGGCCTCGGCTCCGGCGAATCGAAACGAATCGCGGAGTGGAAGACAAGGGAGGTTCACCATGAAATACCTGAGATATGTTGCGCTACTCGCGTTACTCGCATTGCCGCTTGCGTACTCGCAGGCTCAGGTCAGAGTCGGAGTGGGCTTCGGCGGTTATGTGGCTGGGCCGCCGGTCTGCGCTTACGGTTATTACCCGGACTATCCGTATGGTTGCGCGCCCTACGGCTACTACGGTCCGAGCTGGTTTGCTAATGGGATCTTTATCGGAGCAGGCCCGTGGTACCACGGTTGGGGACATCCATATTACGGACGCTCCTACGGTCGCGGCTTTTACGGACGTGGTTTTGAGGGCCGCCGATTTGAGGGCCGTGGTGCAGTGGGCTGGCGCGGCTTCGAAGGACGCGGCGCGGTCGCAGGCAATCGCGGAGGGTCCCATGGAGGCGGATTCCACGGTGGGCGCCGCTAAGAAGATCGGGTCATCTGACCATCGGGTCATCGGGCCATCGAAGTTCTTTAGACGACCCGATGGCCCGATCACCCGATCTTTCTCTTCCGTGATATCATCCTGCGCGTGCTAGGCGGACGCACTAACGAGCAGTGGATCGCGCAATACGGCTCCAGTCATCAGCATCCGGTGAACCGGCTGTGTCACACGCTGGGCATCCCGACCATCCTGCTTTCGGCACCGCTTTTATCGCCAGCATCTTCTTCCACCGGCTGTGGCTGTATGCGCTGGCTCTGTTCCTGATCGGATGGATTTTCCAATTCATCGGCCACGCGTTTGAGGGAAAGCCGCCGGAATTCTTCCACGACTGGCGTTTCCTGTTTGTCGGCGTGCGCTGGTGGTGGGCTAAGATCCAGGGCAAAGCCTGATCGGTCCGATGGGTGCCCCAAGCCTTCGCCTGTCTCTATCGAAACGGGACGATCCTCAGCGGCTAAAGCCGTCGGAATTGAGCGCCTGGATCGCAGCGGTAAACCGCTGCGCCACCCAAAAGCTACGCTGCCAGGCGCTTCAAAATTTCCTTGCCCAGTTTTTGCGCTTCGCCGAAAAATTTCTGGTATTCGACGAAGATCCGGTTCAGTTCGAGCGACTGGTCGGCGGTGAGCTTGTGACGCAGCATCATGTCGCGCACATGGACTGGGTTGGGAAGGGTAGCGTCTTCGGTCAATTCTTCCAGAGCGGTCGCGGGATTGTAGTGATACATGCACTTCATTCTATCGCCAAGCATGGAATTTCTCAGGCATCCGACGGCGAGTCGTCGGTTCGGCTGTCAGCGGCCGGCGGTCTTCTTGGTGGCTATTTCGTGCAAACGAAGGTCCAGTTCTTTTTGGTGGTTGACCTGGCGGAGCACGGTTGCCACGGTGGCTGCCAGGAGATCGGAACTCTTGTCGAGTTGCAGGGTGGATTTTTCGAAGTAAGCGGCCGCGCCTTCCTGAATGAGTTTTTCCTCGTTCTTCTGGGACAGGCTGGTTACCACGACGACCGGGATGTTCGTGGTGGCGGGATTTGCTTTGAGCGCCTTCAGAACTTCCGGCCCACTGAGTTTGGGAAGCATCATGTCAAGCAGGATGACGTCGGGCAGGTCGTGGTTAGCGACCTGCAACGCTTCCTCGCCGTCGGCGGCGGTCAAGACCTCGTAGCCGGCTTTGCACAAAGCGCACTCATTGGCTCTTCGGAGAAACTTGCTGTCGTCGACCAGCAGCACCTTGACCACACGCGACCCTCTGGTGGGCTCATCGGCGAGACGGGCGGAAGACTTGAGGGGCGGGGCGACGCTTGCTGGGGAGACTATAATAGCCGCGAGGTAATGAAATGAGGAGCGACTGGGTAAGTCGGTTGGGAGTGGCCCGCGGTTGGCTGCTACTTGCGGCTGTGATCGTAGCCGGGCTCGTATGCCTGTTACGGCGCTAGTTAGTTTGGCACGTTCCAAGCGGGACAAGAAAACGTGTTGAACTTCAACCGGACGGGCGAGGATTCCCGTCTCTCCACCGACAGATCCCGGGCGGCGCTTGCCGCCCCGACATGCAAAACGTAGGAGTTTGTGCCCTACGTCCCCTCGGACCAGCTGGCCAGGTACTCTTCCTGTTCCGAGGTTAAGCGGTCGATCTTGATGCCGAGCGATTCCAGTTTGAGTTTGGCCACGCGTTTATCGAGGTCAACCGGAACGGTGTACACCTTCTTTTCGAGCGAGGCGTAGTTTTTCACCATGTACTCGAGGGAAAGCGCCTGGTCGGCAAAACTCATATCCATCACCGACGCCGGATGGCCTTCGGCGGCAGCCAGATTGATGAGTCGGCCTTCGCCCAGCAGGTTGATGCGTCGACCGTCTTTCATGGTGTATTCATCGACAAAGTTGCGCGTGGTGCGCTTGGAGGACGACAGCTTTTCGAGCGCCGGGATGTCGATTTCGACATTGAAGTGGCCGGAGTTGGAAATGATGGCGCCGTCTTTCATCTGTTCGAAGTGCTGCTTGGCGAGCACGTTCTTGTTGCCAGTGACGGTGCAGAAAACGTCGCCGAGTTTGGCGGCCTCTTCCATGCTCATCACGCGGAACCCGTCCATGACCGCTTCCAGCGCTTTGGTCGGATCAATTTCGGTCACGATGACTTCCGCTCCCGTGCCACGGGCGCGCGAAGCGAGGCCGCGGCCGCACCAGCCATAACCAGCGATTACGAACTTCGATCCCGCGAGCAGGAAATTCGTCGCGCGAATGATGCCGTCAATGGTCGATTGTCCGGTGCCGTAACGGTTGTCAAAGAGATGCTTGGTATCGGCGTCATTGACGGCCACGATGGGATAGCGCAGCACGCCTTCCTTGGCCATCGCGCGCAAACGAATCACGCCAGTGGTGGTCTCCTCGGTGCCGCCGATCACATTCTCCAGTTCCGCGGTGCGCTTGGTATGCAGCACGGAGACCAGGTCGGCGCCATCGTCCATGGTGATCTGCGGCTTGTGATCGACTGCCGCCATGATGTGCGAATAGTAGGAGTCGTTGTCCTCGCCCTTGATGGCGAAGACGGGGATGTTGAAGTCGCGCACCAGGCTGGCAGCTACGTCATCCTGCGTGGAGAGCGGGTTGGACGCGCACAACGCCACGTCGGCGCCGCCGTCGCGAAGGGCGATCATTAAGTTTGCGGTCTCGGCCGTCACGTGCAGGCAGGCCGAAACGCGGACGCCCTGGAGCGGCTGGTTCTTGATGAATTCCTTGCGGATGATCTGCAGCACCTTCATCGACTGGTTCGCCCACTCGATGCGTTTCTTGCCCAGATCGGCCAGTTCAAATCCTTTTACGTCGCTGCTGATTGATGTCGTAGCCATTTCTCTCCCTATCCCCGGATGATGATGCTTAATAATATCTTGTGCTGCGGCACGCACGGCCCCTAAAGGGGCATCTTGTTCTTGATGAACTCGGCATCGCTAAAGCGATGCCCTGATACGAACCTTAGGGTTGACTAGGCGGCGAGACGGGGCAAGCCCCGTCTCTACCTAAGACTTTATTTTCTCGCCCCGGCCGGTTCGCGCTTCAGTCCGGCGTCGGCGGCAAGTTTTGCGGCCTTGTCGGTCGCTTCCCAGGTGAAATCGGGATCGGTGCGGCCGAAGTGTCCGTACGACGCGGTCTTGCGGTAAATCGGACGGCGCAAGTTCAGTGTTTCGATGATCTCGCGCGGCTTGAGCCTGAAGTTCGCCCGCACCAGGCCTGGGATCAGACTCGCATCAATTTTCTCGGTTCCGAAAGTATCCACCAAGACGCTGACCGGATCAGCAACACCGATGGCGTAGGCGAGTTGCACTTCGCAACGCTCGGCCAGGCCAGCGGCCACGATGTTCTTCGCGATGTAGCGCGCCATGTAGGCCGCGGAACGGTCCACCTTGGTCGGATCCTTGCCGCTGAATGCGCCGCCGCCGTGACGTCCCATGCCACCGTAAGTGTCCACGATAATCTTGCGTCCGGTCAGACCGGAATCGCCCATGGGGCCGCCGATCACGAAGCGGCCGGTGGGATTGATGTGGTACTTGGTGTCCTCATCGAGCAGGTTGGCGGGAATCACGGTTTGGATTACGTGCTTCAAAATGTCGGCACGGAGTTCATCGTTGCCCACGGTCTCGGAATGCTGGGTGGAGACGACGACCGCGTCCACGCGCTTCACTTTGTGCTGGGCGTCGTATTCGACTGTGACCTGGGATTTTCCATCGGGCCGCAGGTAGGGGCAGGTGCCATTCTTGCGGACTTCGGCAAGTTTCATGGTGAGCTTGTGGGCGAGTGAAATCGGGAGGGGCATCAGTTCGGGAGTCTCGTTGCAGGCGTAGCCGAACATCATGCCCTGGTCGCCGGCGCCGCCGGTATCCACACCCATGGCGATATCGCCGGACTGCTTGTTGATGCTGGAAATTACGGCGCAAGTGTTCGAGTCAAAGCCATAGACGGCGTTGTCGTAGCCGATCGATTGGACGACGCCGCGCACCACGTTCTGGAAATCGACGTAGGCTTTGGTGGTGATCTCGCCGGCGATCACGACCAGGCCGGTGCAGGTCAGGGTTTCACAGGCAACGCGGCTGCTCGGGTCTTCCCGCAGGCAGGCGTCGAGAATGGCATCGGAAATCTGGTCGGCGATCTTGTCCGGATGTCCCTCGGTTACAGATTCCGAGGTAAACAGAAAACGATTAGTTTCAGGCAAGCTGGTATCTCCTCAAGGTGGCTCTGAGCCTTATACTTGGAGCCTTACTTCCGATAAGGGAGGCTTATGGAGCGCAGGGCTCTTGATCGGGGTTTGGCCTAAATCTTCCTAGAAACGGTACCAGAAATGACCCCCGATGCGCAATGAAATAGGGAGTGGCGGAGGGATCTGACATTAAGTGGAAGCCAATCGGCATTGAATGGCGGAAGGGTGTGGTAAACGGAAGAAAAGAAAGAGACAAACTCAAGGCGTCGAAGGCGGGGCGGGGGCATTTGGCAGGATTCCCTGGGGCCCAAAAGTAAAGGTACGGACCTCCCCGGATTCCCCTCCTGTACCGAGTTTGTTGCCGTTAAGGCGAAAGTCGATGCCGCCTGAGTTTCCAGCCTTGACGATGATTTCCTTCCGGCCTTGGACGGCGTGCTCACCGCCAGCGAGCAAAAGTTCGGAGAAGATAGATTTGCCGTCGGCGGTCACCGAGATCCAGGAATCTTCGCGGGCCTGGATGACGACCGTAAACTCGCCGGGGGCTGCGGCGGGAAGGGCAGGCGTTAAGTCCCGAGGTGTTTTGGGAGACGCGGACCGGGCAGATCCTGCAGCCGGCGAAGCGGTGGTCGGGGAACCGTTTGTCGGTAAACCCGAGGTGGGCGGATTGGCACCATTCGGTTGGCCGGACGCTCCGCCTGATAACTGCGCCGCTGATGACGCCGTCGCGGTGGGGGGTGGAGTTGGGGGAACTAGCGGTCCCGGGTGTTCATGCCGGCGATGGTTCCAAAAGGAGAGTGCGAGCGCGACGACGAGCAGAAGCGCGGCGAACCAGCCCCAGGGAAGTTGGCGGGTAGGAGCGGCGCTGGTTTCGCGGCTTACGCTTTCTTCGATTTCGCTGACTTCGTCTTCCAGGGATCCGGGTTCTGTCGGAACCGGAGGGGCATCGCCGGAAGCCGCAAGGTATTCGGCAACGGTTTGATCTTCGTCGAGGCCCACGAAACGAGAATAGGCGCGGACGAAGCCTTTGTTGAAAATGCCGCCGGGCAACTGGCTGAAGTTATCCTCTTCCAGCGCCTGCAACATGCGGGTCCCGATCTTGGTCGAGACGGAAATCTGCTCCAGTGTGATCTTGCGTTTCTCGCGCTCCTGTTTCAGTCTTTCGCCAAAGGAAGGCAAGCCAGTCTCCCGCTTTCGCCGGACGGCGAACGGAATTCTACTCGGTCGAGAAGCAACATCATAGACTATTCCGGTGGTAGTGAGCCGCGAACTTCGAGCTGCGTGCTTCGAGCGAACCGGCCTTCCGGCCGCTCGCAGCTAACTCTTCAGTATCGGCTTCCGCGGCAGGGTTGGCGGGGCAGGTACCGGTTACCGACGTACGTTGCCCGACCGGTGCCACCAAACCTATAATTTCGTATCCAACTCTCGAACGAGGAGTTCATGCCGGAGGCAGCGGGCACATCCCACATTCGCCTGTCGCAAGAGCTGACCATCTTCCACGATGTCGCCAAGGCGCTGACCTCGTCGCTGAACCTCGATTCAATTCTGCAGACCATCATGGAAAAAATGGCGGAATACTTCCGCCCGGATACCTGGTCGCTGCTGATGGTGGATGAGGAAAAAGACGAGCTCTATTTCGCGATCGCGGTGGGGGCGGCGGCTGAGATTCTGTCGCGGGCGCGCTTGAAGATGGGGGAGGGAATTGCCGGCTGGGTGGCGAAGCACGGGCAGGCGCTGATCGTGCCCGACGTGCAGAATGATCCGCGCTTCTCATCCCGGCTGGACGAGATGACACGGCTGCAGACGCGCTCGGTCATTTGCGTGCCCCTGCGCTCGAGACACCGCGTGCTGGGCGTGATTCAACTGATCAACGCCAACGTGGGCCTGAGCGAACAGGAGATGTTTTTTCTGCATGCTTTGTGCGATTACGCCGCGATTGCCGTCGAGAATGCCAGGGCGGTAGAGAAGATCCAGGAACTGACCATCACCGACGATTGCACGGGCCTGTTCAATGCGCGGCATCTGCACAAGACACTGGAAACCGAGGTCTACCGCTCGGCGCGTTTCGGTTACGAGTTCAGCGTTATTTTTATCGACCTCGACCACTTCAAGGCGGTCAACGATACGCATGGACATCTGGTGGGAAGCCGGCTGCTGGCGGAGGTCGGCTACCTGATCAAAGCGCAGTTACGACTGATTGATTTTGCCTTCCGCTATGGAGGGGACGAATTTGTTGTCTTGCTGCCGCAAACCATCAAGGATCAGGCGGTGGTGGTGGCGAAACGTTTGCAGGATTCAGTACGCGGGGGGACCTTCTGCACCGAACTGGGCCTGAACCTGACCCTTCGCGCCAGTATGGGCCTGGCGACTTTTCCGCATGATGCGCGGACGCCGCACGACATCATCCGCCAGGCGGACGAGATGATGTACATGGTGAAAAACACGACCCGCGACAACATCGGCGTTGCTTCGCGCGGGCTGCTCGAGCCGCTCGAGCCGTAGAGTGCTGGGGTAGGGACCGCCGCACTCGGGTTAGCAGAATTCCTTCCGCTTGGCCCGTCACTTTAGAATTTCCTCAGTCGGCACCGGCAAACTCCCTAGAAGCCGCTTTCTGACCCGGAATAGTTTCCGGTGAGCCCGTGATTTGGGCAGAGTCGGGTAAAGTAAACTGGCCGTGCCAAGGAGAGCATCAGCCGAACGGGATGTAGAAGGGGATGGAAATGAACGAGCAATTTCGGCAGACAGCAAGCAACAAGGCCTACCAAGTTTCTCTTTCGGGATTTAGCCTGATTAATTCTCCGCGTCTCAATAAGGGGACCGCCTTCTCGGACCACGAACGCGACGTGTTTGGCCTGCACGGTCTATTGCCGCCGCATGTGGGGAGTCTCGAGGAACAGACGGAGCGGCGGATTCAAGCCCTGCGCGATCAAGCGAGTTCCTTCAATAAATACAGTCTTCTCCGCGACCTGCAGGACACGAACGAGACGCTGTTCTATGCGCTCCTGGTGCGCAATATCGAAGAGATGCTGCCTCTGGTGTACACGCCAACTGTGGGCGAGGGCTGCCAGCGCTTCAGCGAGATATGGAGAAAGCCGCGAGGTTTGTTCCTCAGCTATCCGAATAAAGATCGCATCGATCAGATTTTGAATCACTCCCGCTACGACGGCGTGAAATGCATCGTGGTCAGCGATGGCGAGCGCATCCTGGGACTTGGCGATCAGGGTGCGGGAGGCATGGGTATCCCCATCGGAAAGATGGCCCTTTACACGGCGCTCGGCGGCATTTATCCCGAGCATTGTCTTCCGGTTCTGCTCGATGTGGGAACGGACAACGAGGACAGGTTAAACAGTCCAATTTACATTGGATGGAGGCATCATCGGGTTCGCGGCGAAGAGTACGACGCTTTCGTGGATGTTTTCGTCAACAGCGTGAAAAAGCGCTGGCCGCATGTTCTCTTGCAATGGGAGGACTTTGCCGGCTCCAATGCGGCTCGACTTCTGGCTCGCTACAAGAATCAACTGTGCACGTTTAACGACGACATTCAAGGCACGGCAGCGGTAGCGACCGCGACGCTGCTTTCGGCGATCAACGTAACGGGTATTCCACTGGAGCAACAGAAGATCGTTGTGCTCGGCTTCGGAACCGCGGGCATGGGCATCACTAACCTGTTAGCGCAGTTCATGCGGGAGAAGGGTGTCCCGGAGCAGGAGGCTCGCGCTCACTTCTACGCTCTCGATCTCCACGGTCTGGTTACAGAAAAAGGCAAGGATGTGCGCCCCGAGCAGCTGCCTTACGCACGCAAAGAACAGGAAGTGCAAAGCTGGAGGCAACCGAATCAAGAAATCGGATTGCTGGACGTGGTCCGCCACGCCAAGCCAACCGTACTCATCGGAGTGTCTGGTCAAGCCGGAGCCTTCACCGAAGATGCGGTGCGCGAAATGGCCAAAAACACAAGTCGACCCATTATTTTCCCGCTGTCCAACCCCACCTCACGCAGCGAAGCCGCTCCTCAGGACCTGGTGAATTGGACCGAAGGACGGGCGCTGATCGGCACCGGCAGTCCGTTCGAACCGGTGAGTATTTGGGGAAAGAAAGTTCGCATCGACCAGACCAACAACTCGTACATATTTCCCGGACTCGCACTTGGGATCATTGCCTCCCAAGCCAAACGCGTCACCGATACGATGGTCATGGCCGCGGCTAAGGAATTAGCGCGTCTTGTCCCCACGCAAACGGATAAGAAGGCAAGCCTTCTGCCATCACTTTCGGATTCGCGCCAACTCAGTCGCTCGATTGCCCAGGCCGTAGGCAGACAGGCGATTCAGGATGGCCAGGCGCAAGTCGCCGGCGAGGATGAGTTGGACCGTGAACTCCAAGCCAACATCTGGGAACCAGTGTACGTACCCTACGAACGCACAAGCTAGTCAGGTCTTCCGGTGTAGTGTCCTTCGCGGTGAACATCGGCATGGTCTTCCAGGGACTCGAGGTGAGTCGTGACTTCCGCGGGCATCCCCAGTTCGGCGGGCAGGCGTTCTTCCAGGAGGGTTGCCAGGCGATGGGCCTCACTGACCGAGGTCAAACGCGGGAACAACAGGTGCACTTCAATAATCTGGCGGTATCCAGTAGTTCGGAAGCGTACGCCGTGGTATTGGATGGCGAGCTCCGAGCAAATTGCATCCAGGTGGTCGCGAATTTTCCGGCCCGCTTTCGGATCCGAATAATCCAGCAGCCCGACCGCCGAACGCCAAACCAGATGTCCGCCAGACCAGAGAATATTTGCGGCGACGGCGATGGCTACCAGCGGATCGAATGGTTTCCAATGCGTCAGCAGCACCAGCCCCAGTCCTCCCACCACCCCAAAGCTGGTCCAGCTATCGGTCAATACGTGTTTGCCATCGGCTTCGAGAATGAGGGAGTTGGTGCGCCGGCCGGTTCGCAGGAGATAGTAACCGAGACCTGCATTGACGATTCCCGCTATCAGGACCAGCAGTGCGCCTGTTCCCAGGTGTTCCAGTTGCAGTCCGGTGATCCACATCCGGATCGACTCATAGAGAATTGCGATGGCGGCCACGACGATCATCGCTCCTTCAAATCCAGCGGAGAAGAAGGTGATTCGCTCGTAACCGTAAAGGAACTGAGGGGAAGCTGACTTGGTGCTGAGGCGAAGACTGAAACTGGCAAATCCCACGGCGATCACGTGGACGACCGACTCGGCGGCGTCGGAAAAAATGGCCGCCGAATGCGTCATGAAATAGACGGTGGTCTTCCCGATCAACATTGCCAAACCAATAATCAGGGAGAGGCGCATGGCGAAGTACGCATCGCGCAACTCCCGTTCGTCTCTCCGTGTTGTCGGGCTAACCGTGGCTGGTGTAGGCACGATCTGTATACCTAGGTGAGAAGCTTAGCACTTGGCACAGGATGATTTTGTGAGAGTGGCCGGGAAATGTTGGCTGTTCGGGGTCATTTTGTTTCAATAACTTAGAACGGCTGCGGACCTCCTCATGATGACTTGCGTCTTTTCTCTCCCTACTCGCGTATGTATCAGTAGTATGAACGCGACTGCCCTTTATTTCGAGAGCTCGATGGCGCAAGAGAGCACCGAGATCGCTCGTGGACTTCGACGCCGAGATCCTGACTTGCTCGACCGGCTGATCGAGCAATATCAGCATCGCCTTCTCCGCTACCTCGTGTACTTGACCGGACGCCGTGAATTGGCGGAAGACCTCTTCCAGGAAACGTGGATCCGCGTGCTCGAACGCGGGCACCAGTTCAACGAAAAGTACGCATTCAGCACCTGGCTGTTCGCGGTGGCGCGCAATCTGGCGATCGATCATATGCGCCGTAAACAGCCGGCGAGTCTCGACGGTTTGCTGAATGACGGCGAAACGCGGATCGATGTACCTGCAACCGGACAGGCCTCGGCTTTCGATATGACTTTGCGCCGCGAGCAAAACGAGCACATCGCGGCCGGCATGCATCATCTCCCCGCGGAGTACCGTGAAGCGCTCGTGCTTCGATTTCAGGAGGGCATGTCTCTGGGAGAGATTGCGAGCGTGGCCGGCGTGCCTTTGGGGACGGTGAAATCCAGAATCTACCGCGGTCTGAGCGAGCTCGAACCCTGGTTAAAAGGAGCGCCGCTGTGAATACCGATGCACACGAACGGGCGCGGAAACTGATTGCATTAGCCGGTGCTGAGGCGCTTTCCGTCACCGATCAGAACTGGCTGGCAGCGCACCTGGAAACGTGTGCCTCGTGCCGCGCATTCGCTGTGAACACGGCGGAGATGATTCATGGCATGCGCGGGATCCCAATTGCCGCGGAGCGGAGCCTGGTCTCGACGACGCAGATGAGGGTGCGCCGCCGCGCCCTGGAATTGCAGCGTCAGCGAGAACGCCTGTGGCTGGTCACGGTCAGCTGTACAGCCGTGACCCTATTTGCTCTGCTCAGTGCAGTCGCCCTGTGGCGCGGCTTTGAATGGTTAGGCGCGCGAACACAGGTGGCTTCATCGGTCTGGCAAGTAGGCTTCCTGGTCTTCTGCGTGATGCCAGCGCTGGTGGCGGGAATACTGCTTCTGGCTAAGGATACGCACCTGGCGGATCACACTGGCTCTTACCAGGGCTGATCGAACCGAGCACTGATTGAACCAGGAACAAGATTCTTGCTGGAACGAAACGGAGTCAGGAGATTTGAGATGACAAACAGAAATCAAACTTCCACGCGATTCAAGGACGAAATCCGCATCATTTCGCCGTGGGCCTACTTCTTAGCCGCCCTGGTCGTCGTGTCAATGGTTGTGCTCATTGTGGTGGTCGCGGGCAGAGATCACAATGCACCTCCGCTTGCGGTTCGGTGGCTCCTGGGAATCGTCGGGGGAACGCTACTCGGCTGCTACGTCGTGCTGATTGGTTACATAAACAAGGACGCGGGGCGGCGCAGCATGAGTCGCCTGTGGTGGACGCTGATTGCCATCTTTGTCCCCAATGGACTGGGGATCGTTCTCTATTTCATCTTGCGCAAGCCGCGCAGCGTTAACTGTCCGCAATGCGATGCCGAGGTCGAGCCCGGCTTCAGCTTCTGTCCCCGCTGCCGCAATCGTTTGCAGCCCGCCTGCCCACACTGCCAGCACAGCGTAGACTTTGGCGACAAGTTTTGCCCATACTGCGGTGGAGCCCTGGAGTCGGCTGCGGTCGTGTCTTCCCCTCCGTCGACGAGCCAACCGTGAAGCCGCACTCGGTTAGTCGGCGACTCGGGAGCTTCCATCCCATTTACTGTTTTTCTGGCTTCTGCAAATCCTCGGGCTGGCCGGTCTTCGGCTGCGCCTCTTTCGGGTCCGGTTTCCACGTCGAAGCGTTGGCGGGAGCGGAAGGATTGACGCCGAAGTCCCACACATAAAGGTTCATTCCTTCTTTGCCCAGCATCTCGGCGACGGCGTATTCGCCTGCTGGAAGGGGTTCGGTGGGTGCGAGCTTGACCCAGCCTCCGGTCATGGTGGTGACCGTGGCCGCGACAAAGCGTTCGTCGGTTTTCATCTTTCCGGTGACCGCGACCTTGACGGCGCCGGCAACGCGTTTGCCGCCCTTGACCTCGATGCGAATGATCTTGAAGCGATCTCCGTTACTGGGAGCGAGCGGCAAAGGCTCGCCGGTGGCGGCCTGCACGGTTGCGGGTGCACCCTGATTGGTGTCGATATTGACGTAGAGGGACGGCACGGTGGTGTGCGACTGGATCCTGGCATGGGTCCCAGGGAGTTCAAGGGTCTGCTTGACTCCGGCCAACGGATTGATCGCCGACCGCAGAATATTCGACTTAGTGTTTTTGTCCAGGTCGGTACCCGATTGCTGCAGTTCGGCCAACTGCGGCTGATTCTGGTAGGTATCGAGGAGAAAGATGCCGCCTTCGTCGGGCAAGCGCAAACCGGGAGCGACCTGCGGGGAACGGGCTTGTTCGGCTTTGCGCTCGGCATCGAGTTCCTTATCGAGTTCGACGGCTTCCGGTGCTAGTTTGTTCTCGGCACGGCCTTGTTCGAACTTATTGGTGGCGTCCCAGTCGATGAGCGATTTCGGGACTTCCTCCCATTCGCCGCGCTCGGCGCTGAAATACCGGACACGCTCGCCGTGAACTTCATACTTGGTGACGGACTGGTAGGTGCCGTCTTTCAGGATGAGGCGGTGAGCCTGAGGTTGGGCGGGAGCCTGCGACAAGCAAGGCATAACCATCGCCAGGATTGCTGCCGCGAGAAGTCCCGGTCTGCCGAAGCCCGTCCTGCCAAGGAATGATTTCATGCCGCGGAACATTATCGGTCTTTTCCAGCGCTTCTGGAAGGTTAGATGCGATCCCGTTCGCGGATGAACAGCTCACCACGGAGGCACAGAGTCACAGAGAAAACCTTGTCCGTGGAAAACCCAGAAATCGCATTTCCCCGTGTCTCCGTGACTCAGTGGTGAAAAAGCTGCCTTTTTCCACATTCCCTTCCAGAAAGACTTCTGCCATAATTGATCGTGCACCCCAGCCCGCACAATTTTCCAAAACAAATTAAAGCGAGGAAGCGATGTCGGCGAAGTACATTTTTGTAACCGGCGGTGTGGTGTCTTCATTGGGTAAGGGATTGGCTGCGGCTTCCATTGGATGCCTGCTGGAGAGCCGCGGCCTGAAAGTCAACCTGATGAAGTTCGATCCCTACCTGAACGTCGATCCGGGGACGATGTCGCCGTTTCAGCATGGCGAAGTTTTCGTGACCGACGACGGCGCGGAAACCGATCTCGACCTGGGTCACTACGAACGCTTCACCCACGCCAAACTTTCTCGGGATAACAACTGGACCACCGGGCGCCTCTACGAGCAGATTATTGCCAAGGAGCGGCGGGGCGATTATCTAGGCAAGACGGTGCAGGTGATTCCGCACGTCACCAACGAAATCAAGGCGGCTACGAAAAAAGTCGCCCAGGATGTGGACGTGGCGCTGATCGAAATTGGCGGCACCGTGGGCGACATCGAGTCGCTGCCGTTTATCGAGGCCATCCGCCAGATGCGGCAGGAACTGGGGCGCGATAACACGCTGTTTGTGCACGTCACGCTGGTGCCGTTTATTGCCGCGGCGCAGGAATTGAAAACCAAGCCTACGCAGCACTCCGTCAAGGAATTGCTCAGCGTTGGAATTCAGCCGGATATCCTGCTGTGCCGCACCGACCGCTTCCTTTCGAAGGAGATCAAGTCGAAGATCGCGCTCTTCTGCAACGTCGAAGAAGAAGCGGTGATCACGGCTAAGGACGTCGCGTCCATTTACGAGGTGCCGGTGGTTTTCGCGCATGAAGAGGTGGACACGCTGATCCTGCGCCGCCTGAAACTGGAGGCAAAAGATCGCGACCTGTCGAAGTGGATCGATCTGGTGCACCGCGTTTACAACCCGAAGGATGTGGTCCGCATTGGCATTGTTGGAAAGTACGTGGAATATGAAGACAGCTACAAGTCACTGAAAGAAGCACTGGTGCACGGCGCGCTGGCCCACAACCTGAAGCTGGAAGTGAATTGGATTGAGGCCGAGGGGCTGGAGCCTGCTGACAAAGCTGATAAGAGTTATGAAGCGCAGTTAGAAGATTACGACGGATTGCTGGTGCCGGGAGGATTCGGCAAGCGCGGCATCGAAGGCATGTTGAGGGCGATCCAGTATGCGCGCGAGAAGCATGTACCCTATTTCGGAATCTGCCTGGGCATGCAGACAGCTTGCATTGAATACGCGCGCAACGTCTGCGGGCTGGCGGATGCCAATTCGAGTGAGTTTGATCAGGCAACTCCGCATCGGGTGATTTACAAGTTGCGCGAGTTGCGCGGCGTGGAAGAATTGGGCGGCACGATGCGGCTGGGGGCTTGGCCGTGCAAGATCGAGCCGGGAACCCTGGCGTACCAGGTGTATGGTCAGACCGAGATCAGCGAGCGCCACCGGCATCGTTACGAGTTCAACCGCGAGTATGAAGAGACCATGGTGGCCGGCGGCCTGCGGATTTCCGGCTCGACTCCGGATGGAACTTACGTGGAGATGGTGGAGATTCCCGGGCATCCGTTTTTTATTGGGTGCCAGTTTCATCCGGAATTCAAATCGAAGCCGCTGGAGCCGCATCCGCTGTTCAAGGCGTTTGTCGGTGCTTCGTATGAACACGGGCAGAAAAAGAAAGAGCAGAAAGATGCCGCTGTGGTCGAGATGTTCCTGCGGCCGGAAAAAGTGGGACGGAGATAATTTCACCGCCGAGACGCCGAGATCGCCGAGGAAACCAAGAACTGCGGATCCCTCGCTTCGCTCGGGATGACAAACTTTCAAAAGAATTTCTCGGCGTTCTCTGAGTCTCGGCAGTAAACGATTTTGACTCTATCCTTCCAAATCGATAACGTTCGCGTCGGCTCCGGCGATCTTTTTCTTATTGCCGGGCCGTGTGTGATTGAGAGCGAGGAGCATGCGCTGCGCATGGCGGAGATCGTCAAGGGCGTGGCGCGTTCGCTGAATTTCCCGTTCATCTTCAAAGCGTCATACGACAAGGCAAACCGCACTTCGATCCGGAGCTATCGCGGGCCGGGGATGAAGGAAGGCCTGCGCATTCTGCAGAAAGTCAAAGACGAGGTGCATATTCCGGTCCTGACCGACGTGCATCAGGCGGCCGACGTCGCCGCCGTGGCCGAAGTCGTGGATGTGCTGCAGATTCCCGCATTCCTCTGCCGGCAAACCGACTTGATCGTGGCGGCTGCGCTCAGCGGGCGTCCGGTGAACATCAAGAAAGGGCAATTCGTTTCGCCCTGGGACATGAAGCACGCCGTCGAGAAGTGCCGCGATGCCGGGAACAGCCAGGTGTTTGTCACCGAGCGTGGCTCAAGTTTCGGCTACAACAATCTGGTTGTGGACATGCGCTCACTGGCCATCATGCGCCACTTCGCGCCGGTGGTGTTTGACGCGACGCATTCGGTGCAACTGCCGTCGGCTTCGCACGGGGATGAAGATCAGGCGGCGGCGAGTGGGGGCCAACCGGAGTTCATCCCGGTGCTGTCGCGGGCGGCGGTGGCGGCGGGTGTGGATGGAGTGTTCATGGAAGTCCACGACAATCCGAAAGCAGCGAAAAGCGACGGCGCGAACGCGCTCGACACGCGCAATCTGCGCGGGCTGTTGAAGGAATTGCAGGCGGTGAGGAAGGCGCTGGACATCGCGCACGCGACGCCGTAGGGCCATCGTCGTCATTCTGAATCTGCTACCATTCCCGCGTCATCTCAACTCTCATCTATGCATTGGTGGGCATCGATCTTCGGCATTGTTCTGATCTTCATCATCCTGATGGATGCGTTTGAGACCGTGGTTTTGCCGCGGCGCATCAAGCGGACTTTTCGCATCACGGGATGGTTCTACCGGAATAGCTGGGGCCTCTGGACCAGAGTGGGGCAGCATATCAAGTCCGCGAACCGGCGCGAAGGATTCCTGGCTTACTTTGGACCGTTGTCGCTGATTCCGTTGCTCGGTTTTTGGGCGCTCGGTCTGATCTTTGGATTCGCCTGCGTGCAGTATGGATTGGGCGAACATCTCACCCTGGCCAATGAAAAAATCACCTTTGGCAAAGTGATCTATCTTAGCGGCGAAACTTTTTTCACTTTGGGCTACGGAGATATCACGCCCAACAATACCGCTGCGCGTGCCCTGGCCGTGATGGAAGCGGGCATGGGCTTCGCGTTCCTTGGAATGGTGATCGGATACCTGCCGGTTATCTACAATTCGTTTGCCGCGCGCGAGATCGAGATTTCGTTGCTGGACGCGCGCGCGGGGTCACCTCCCAGCGCCGCCGAGTTCCTCGGCCGGTTGGGGTGCTGTCCCGAGCAAAGAGTGCTCGACGAAATTTTTCGCGACTGGGAGCACTGGTGTGCCGACCTGCTGTCGAGCCATATTTCCTATCCCGTGCTGGTCTTCTTCCGGTCGCAGCACAGCAATCAATCCTGGTTGAGCGCGTTGACGGTGATGCTTGATGTCACGTCGCTGGTCATGACAGGTGTGGATGGAATCCATCCGGAGCAGGCGAAGCTCACGTTTGCCATGGCGCGGCACGCTGCTGTCGATCTGGCGCAAGTGGTGAATGCGCAATATAGTCCACATGAGGCTGTGCGGCTCGAAGCGAAAGATCTAACCCGGTTGCGGGCGGACCTTGCCGGGCATAGCGTGACTTTGTATGACGGCGCGGACGCGCTCGATCGGCTGGCGGACCTTCGGATTCTCTACGAACCCTATGTTCATTCGCTCAGCCGCCGGCTGTTGATGACGCTGCCGCCGTGGATTCATGCGGATCGCAAGAAAGATAACTGGCAGGGGAGTCCGTGGGACAGCGTGATCCAGGCGCGCGCGCTGGAGCATCCGGGGCGAGCGGTGGACGATCACTTCTGAGCGGGCGATGCCCTGCTCCTTCTGCTAACATTTCCCCTTCATGAAACACATTGGCGAGAACGTGGTGCGTATCGAGGCGGAGGCTTTGCGGGCGCTGGCCGACCGGCTCGCCGGTCCGATGGGCGCGGATTTCAACCGGGCGCTGGAGTTGATGTTCGGCTGCCGGGGGCGGGTGGTTGTGACCGGGATGGGGAAGAGCGGGCTGATCGCTCGCAAGATCGCGGCTACTTTAAGCTCGACGGGATCGCCGGCGCTGTACCTGCATCCGGTGGAGGCGTTGCATGGCGATCTGGGGATGATCGTGCGTGGCGATGTTGTGCTGGCGCTTTCGGCCAGCGGCGAGACGGAAGAAATTCTGCAGTTGGTGGCGACGATCAAACGGCTGCAGGTGCCACTCATTAGTATGACTTGCGACGACATTGCCGAAAACCTAGCGGGCGGGGGCGCCCGCGCCACACTTGCATCTACTCTTGCATCTTCCGCCGACGTGGCTTTGGATTGCTCGATTTCTCGGGAGGCATGTTCGCTTGGACTTGCTCCTACGGCTTCTACCACTGCCATGCTGGCTCTGGGCGATGCTTTGGCGGTGGCGCTTTCGGAGAAACGCGGGTTCAAGGAAGAAGACTTTGCCAATCTGCATCCCGGGGGAAAGCTGGGCAAACGGCTGGCGCGAGTGGAATCGTTGATGCATTCGGGAGACGCGGTGCCGCGGGTGACGGCTTTGACGAAAATGCCCGACGTTATTTACGAGATGTCGCGAAAGAAGCTGGGCATGACGGTGGTGGTCGAAGGCGACCGCCTGCTGGGAGTGATCAGCGACGGTGATCTGCGGCGGTTGCTGGAGCAGCGGGGAAAAGATGCGCTCGACCTCAGTGCTGAGGATTGCATGACGCGGACTCCTAGAACCATTGGTGCGCAGGAGTTCGCAGCCACCGCGTTGGCGCGCATGGAAGAGATGAAGATTACTTCGCTGGTGGTGGTGGATGGCGAGCGGCGCTTGCTGGGGATCGTGCATCTGCACGATCTGTGGGGGACGGAGATGGTGTAGGGGTAGCCAGCCCCTAAAGGGGCATCGGATTCCGATTGGATTTGGCATCGCTAAAGCGATGCCCTGATACGAACCCTAAGTTTTCCTGCGCCGGACTCCACCGGAGACGGGGATATTTAAAGTGGCAATTTCACCAACACCAGATGTGGCCGCCAGGGTAGCGTTCTACGCGGTCATCGTCTGCTGGTGGATCTTTGGCCTGACATTCTGGCTGAGGAAACGTCCACCCCGAGCTCGCGAGGCGAAACGCGATTGGACTTCGCTCAGCGGGTTGCTGCTGCAAGCCGCAGGTTACTTCTGCGTCTGGTTTTTTCCCCTGCAGCGAAAACATTTCTTGCCGGTCGCGCCTGAATTGCCCATGGTGGGATGGGGACTGGCAGTGCTGAGTGTGGCGATCGCGGTTGCTTCGGTGTGGCTGGTCAACGCAGCGGCGCGGCGTTTGGGAAAACAGTGGGCTCTGGCGGCGCGTCTGGTAGAGGGCCACACACTGATTCAGGATGGACCTTATCGCTTCGTGAGGAATCCCATCTACTTGGGCATGTTTGGCATGCTGGTCGCTACCGGACTGGCCTTGAGCCAGTGGATCCCGCTGCTGGTTGCGATCGTGTTATTTATTCCCGGAACCTTGATCCGGATTCACAGTGAAGAGCGGCTGCTGCGCGAGGCTTTTGGCCCCGTGTTCGAAGAGTACGCGCGCAGGGTGCCGGCGTTGATTCCGGGAGTTTATTAGGTTCGGCAAGTTGCGGAAAGCGAGAACGCCTTTTCGTAGAGACGCGGCTTGCCGCGTCTGAGACGGGGCAAGCCCCGTCTCTACGGGTAGCGTTCGCGCATGAAATCGCCAATCGCCCCGTACGCGGCGGTCAACATCTTTTCGTCGGGCAGGAAAACTATGCGGAAATGTTTTGTGCCAGGACGCTGGCCGAAACCGGAGCCGTGCACTACCGTGACATGCTTCTGGCGAATCAGTTCGGTGACGAAGACGTTGTCGCCTTCCGGGATGTCGATGCGGGGGTAGGCGTAGAAAGCTCCGCGCGGGGCAACACAACTTACGCGCGGAGTTCCGGCGCACCACTTCATGGTGAGATCGCGGCGGCTCCGCAGCTTGCGCTTGACTTCTACCAGGTGATCCTGCGGGCCCTCGAGCGCGGCCTTGATGGCATACTGCTCGGGGTGGTTGGCACAGAGGCGCGCGCGCAAGAGCTTGTTCACGCCTTCGAGATAGGGCTTGATGACCGACGCTTCACCGCTGGCAATGCCCCATCCGATGCGCCATCCGGGGGCGAGGTAATTCTTGGATAATCCGCCGAAGGTGATGACGGGCACGTCGGGCGCCACGGCGGCCATGGCGACATGTGCGTCGTCGTCGATGATGAGCTTGTCGTAAATTTCATCGGCAAAAATAATCAGGTTGTGCTGGCGCGCCAGTTCGGCAATCTGCTCCAGCATCTTGCGGGTACAGAGCGAGCCGGTTGGGTTGTTGGGATTGATGAGCACGATGCCGCGTGTCCGCGGCGTGATCTTTCTCTTGATGTCGTCGAGATCGGGCTGCCAGCCGTCTTCCTCGTTCAGATAATAAGTGTTCAGTCCGATTTCGATCTTTGCCAGAACTGCTGAGTAGAGCGGGTAGTCGGGGCACGGGGTCAGGAGGTTGTCGCCGGGATTGAGCAGGGCGGCCAGGCAGATGTCCACCGTCTCGCTGACGCCCGAGGTGACGAAGACATCCTGAATATTGGTGATTCCCTTGCGGGCGGCTTCACCGCGAATCGCGTCGAGCGCTTGCTTGATGCCGGAAGAAGGCGAGTATCCATTCTTACCCTCGCGCATGGCCTGATAGACGGCATCGATCATGTGGGCTGGGGTCTGGAAATCAAAGTTGAGCGGGTCTCCGATGTTGAGCGGCAGAATTTTGTGTCCCTGCCGGGCGACATCGTCGGCGACGCAAGCCAGGTCGCGAATGGCGTAGCGGACGTTTTCGAGGCGGGCGGCAGGAGTGATTTCGTGAAGCTGCGATACGGGCATGAGGGTCGCTCACTTTCCGCATAAATTGTACAGGAGTATGCGCAAGAGCTCCTGCTGCCACGTTGCCCGATTAGCGTGAGAAATCGCCGGAATGAGCTGTAGTTAGTGGCCGCAGCAAACGAACGCAGCTCTAGTCCGGGGTGAAGTTGATTTGGACTTCTTGTTTGGTTTGCGAGGTGGCGGGAGCGTATTTCCACTTGAAGACTGCCTTGGATGCGCTGTCCGCCAAAATTGGGTTGCCGCCCAGGACCTCCACGTTCGCCACATCCCCGTTCGCAAGGACGGTGACGTTCAGGCGAACCGCGCCACCGATGTGAGAGTGTCTGATGATTTTGGGATAGTCGGGTTCGACGGTCCGGATGACTTTCCGTTTGGATCTATCCACCTCCGCCACTTGAGCGGTAGAGGGAGAAGCGAGCGCGAGAACGAACAGCAGGGTCAGGCCGCAAGAAACGAGCGCGTTCCTGGGTGTAACCCCGGTCCAACCGCCGCGGAAAAGGCTTGCCATAGTTGCACTGTCCTAGTCTTGGGGGGTGGAGCGAAATCACGACCTGATCCAAGGAGCATAGGTATCGAAAGGCAAGCAGGCAAGATTACGGGAGTAATGCAAAACACCTTAACCGCAGAGGACGCCGAGTACGCAGAGCGAAAATCAAATCAAAAAACTCTGCGCTCTCGGCGTCCTCTGCGGTTAAGAGTTCTTACTCCACCCGATCGATCTGGGCCTTCTGCAGCTTGTCGGAGTAATCCACGTAAACCGCCTTCCACTCGGTGTAGAAGTCAATCGCGCCGATGCCGCCTTCGCGGTGTCCGTTGCCGGTGGCCTTGGTGCCACCAAAGGGCAGGTGAACTTCCGCGCCGATGGTTGGGGCGTTGATGTAGGTAATGCCGGCCTCAAGATCGCGGACGGCGGCGAACGCCTTGTTCACATCTTTGGTGTAGATTGACGACGACAGGCCGTACTCGATGTTGTTGGCGATTTCGATCGCGTTCTCCATGTTATCGCAGGGAATGATCGAGACCACAGGTCCGAAAATTTCCTCCTGAGCAATGCGCATCTTGGGATCGACGTCGGTGAACACGGTGGGTTCGAGGAACCAGCCGTGCTGATATTCGCCCTGGTCGAGCCGGTTCCCGCCAGTGACTAGTTTCGCGCCTTCGGATTTTCCGATCTCGATGTAGCTCAAGTCGGTCTTGAGCTGGTTCTCGTTCACCGCGGGGCCCATCTCTACGGTCTCGTCGAGGCCGTTGCCGACTTTGATTTTCTTGGCACGGGCGACAAAGTGCTCGACGAACTCGTGATACACGCCTTTCTGCACGATAATGCGGCTGGTCGCGGTGCAGCGCTGCCCGGTAGTGCCGAACGCCCCCCAGAGTCCGCCTTCGATGGCGAGGTCAAGATTGGCGTCGTCGAGCACGATCATCGGATTCTTGCCGCCGAGTTCGAGCGAGCAGTGCTTGAAGGTCTTGGCGGCTGTGGCGCCCACAATTCTGCCGACCTCCGAAGAGCCGGTGAGCGAGATGGCGCGCACGACGGGATGCTCGGTCAGCGGTGTGCCGACTTCCGATCCGAAGCCGGTCACGATGTTGATGACGCCTTTCGGGATACCCGCGTCGGTCAGCGCCTGCACCAGATTGAAGGTGGAGAGCGGAGTGTCCTGCGCCGGTTTGATCACGCAGGTGTTACCGCAGACTACGGCGGGCAGGAGCTTCCACGAAGAGATGGCCATGGGAAAATTCCACGGCGTGATCATGCCGCAGACGCCGATGGGCTGGCGGACGGCCATGGCGAACTTGTTGGGGAGTTCCGACGGCACGGTCGGGCCGAAGAGGCGGCGGCCTTCGCCGGCGTTGTAATAGGCGGCATCGATGGCTTCCTGGACGTCGCCGCGGGTTTCCTTCAGTACCTTGCCCATTTCGCGGGTCATATCACGGGCGTGGTCTTCCTTGCGCTCAATCAGGATCTCGGCAGCGCGGAAAACCATCTCGGCGCGGCGGGGCGCGGGCACCAGACGCCACTTGGCGAAGGCGCGCTTGGCTGCATCCACAGCCGCGTCAACATCTGCCTTGTTAGACCGCTGGAAGATGGCGACGACCTCGCGCGTGTCGGCAGGGTTGCGGTCTTCGAAAGTCCGTCCGCTAACGGACTCGACCCATTCGCCATCGATGAAATTCTTGAACACCTTGTGTTTGGTCGTGCCGCCCGCGATCGTCGGGCTGGTCAGGGTATCGGTCGCCATAGGAGCCTCCTAAGGAATAGTGCGGAACAACTTCATGCTAACGCCCGGAGTGAAGACGGGCAAGCGAAGGCGAATGGTAGTGAGCGTACAATTTGGTGGCTTGGGCTCGCTTCACTGCACGACGATGTTGCCGACCAGCTTCGATTTATTGAGGTTGTTCTCGACCTGGAGCGGGAGCTCTCCCGGCGTATCGGGCTGGAATTCGAAATCGTAGGTTTCGCCGGACGCGATATGCAGCAGGGCATCGCCCGGCTTCGCCAGTCGAGACGGGACCGTGGCCCCGTCCTTCGCGACAGCGCGCCACGTCGCCGGGTGCTCCTTGCTGCCGAGTTGAAGGTTAGCTGGGAGATTGGGCGCCATGTTGATCACTCGCAGGCGGTACTTTGCGCCGCGGGTGAAAACCATCGGGCTGAACTCTTCCGACCCGTTTACGGTGATTCGCGTGGTGAAAAACGAGGCGTCGCGCGCGCCGATCACCAGCAGCCGGTCGTGTTCGGCGTCAAACGACTCGCCCGGCTCCAGCACGATCAGGCCGCCGTACACTCCGCCGGAAAGCTGGTTTGGATCGGCAGCGTGCGTGTGATAAATGAACGTCCCGGCGCGACTAGGCGTGAAGCGGGCGACGAAGCTCGCGCCCGGCTGAATGGCGGGCGTGACCTGATCGCCAGCGCCACCTCCCACCACGCCATCGTAGTAGCTGTCGAGTTCCAAGCCATGCCAGTGGATTGTAGTCGGTGCATCGAGGTGGTTCACCACCGTGATCTCGGTTGGTTCTCCGCGCGTCACTACGATCGGTGGGCCTACAGATTTGTCCTCCGAGGCCACGATCTTTTTTCCCTCGCGCACCGAGCAGGAGAAGGTGGGCGACTTTCCACCCGCCGCGTTGGGCTCGATCACAAGATCGATTTTTCGCGGAGCACGGGCCGCGGCGTGCGCCGGCTCTGACGGCCGTGCTTTGACGTTGATCGTGAGTACCAGTCCGGCCATGTCATTCATGCCGCCCATCGCTTCGTGGTGGGAGTGAGCTTCAGGCGCGGCTTCGGATTCGCCGGGCTGTTGCGCGCTTGCCCGGCTGAACACCGGCACGCGCTCAGCGGTGGAGAAGTGGGCTTGGAAATGGCAGTGGAACAACCAGCGCCCGACATGTTCGGGCGTCCATTCCATCATCATCGTGGTGCCTGCCCGGAGGTTCTGGGTTACGACCGACTGCCGGTCGTCTCCCGAGTAGGCAGTGTCGGTCTCGAAACTCCCGAGACTCAGCACCCGGTAAAACGCACCGTGGAGGTGCATGGGATGCTCCCCGACGCTTGGATTGATGACGCGCCAGCGGATGTTATCACCTGCTGAATATTCCAGTGCTTCCGTGTACGGGTAGGACTTTCCGTTGATGCTGACAACTTCGAAGGCGGGATGAACGACGTCGGCTGCCGCGAACATCACATTGATGACGAATACGCGGTCGGCTACGACGGGACCGGCGGGGTCCACAATGAAGGCGCCGTTCAGATATGCGTCGGCCCGCAAGGGCTGCACGAGGGTCAGCTCGCCGACCTTGAGAGGCTCGGTCGTCCGTGCCCAGTAGTAATAAGTTCCGGGTGCGCCCGCGGCAAAAGTGAATTCGCGGCTTTCGCCGGCGGGAATCTCAACGCCGGCGTTCTCGTCGCCGGGACGTGTGTTCAGCCCGTACACGGTCGCTTTCATCTTCAGCTTGTTGGTGACGGTGGCGTGGACGGTGGTGCCTTCCGGCATGCGCAGCATGGGCGCGGGAATCTGCGCCGTACGTCCGGCTTCACCGAAGGCCTGCACGAAAAGCTGTGGGCCATCGTTCGCCTCGGGATGCCAGGCGCCGCTGCGCAGTTCGAGTTGGACGTTGAGCACACCATTCTCCAGTTTTCCCGCGGGGATACGGTTCTGATTGGCAACAATTTCGTCGGCAGTGGATACTTGCGCAAGCACTAACGTGGACAACAGGCACACGACCGCGGAGCGACAGAAAAGGCGATAAGTTGTAGGCAATGCCCCTCCCCAGGAGTGGCTCCTATTATGGACTTTGGGGCAAGACTGTCAAGTCGACTGGATGGATCACGGGCTACCGGGGAAGCGATTTGCGAACCGTTCCCCGAGGAGAGGCAAGCTCCTGCCCGAACTGGGAATTCCGGTTGGTTGGGACGCAGCCCTCCAGGCGTGGTCACTTTCGTAACCTTTTCCACCCCCGACCAAAGCTTAATACCCATGCCAGCGGGGATATGATGGTCACAGCGTGAGAGATATCAGGTATTCGCAGAATTTTGCAGTGAGGTTGGCACAGGCTCGTGTCGAAGCAAGATAAGCCGGGAATCTACGTTGCCTGGAAGACGGTGACGTACCGCAGCGTGATTATGGCGCTGCTGGGTGCGGCGCTGATGTTTGGCGTTGTCATGCACGAGGCGTTTCCGAAATTCACCGACTCGTCGGTGAAAGCGGCCGGACATCTTACCACGGGCTTGCTCGAACGAGTTGCGGGCCTGGCGCCTCCGCTGAAGGGCCCGATGGCGTCGGTGTCGCAGCAAGCGCACTTTACGGCGCTCGATGGGACGATCCGGGTAAGGAAAGGGAACGGCAATAGTTGGATCAACGCCGACTATAGCGTACCGCTGGAAAAAGGCGACGTGGTGCAGACTGGCGCTGAGGGCATGGCCAAGATCGTTTTCAACGACGGCACCAACTACACCGTGAAACAGGATTCGCTGATCGTCATCGAAGAGAACTCGGCCAACGATCAGCAGCAAACCAACGTGTCGGTGGCGGTGACGACTGGCACAGTGGACCTGACCACGACAACCTATGTTCAGGGTTCGAGGTCGCAGGTAATTGTGGCGGGCGCGAAAGCTTCGCTGGCTCCGGATTCGGCGGCCATGGTGCACAATAACCCCAAGGACGATCAGCATGAAATCCTGGTGAAGAAAGGCAGCAGCGAAATCGAGCGCAATGGAGAAGTGGTTCACCTGTCGAACTGGGAAAAGGTGAGTTTCCAGGCGGAATCCAAGACCATGGAACGGGCGACGGAAATCGGTCCGCCAACGCCTATTGCGCCGGGAAACATGATGCCGGTATTTGTCAGTGCCGGGGAGAAGACGAAGGAAGTGGAGTTTTCCTGGACGCCGATGTCGAACGCCGCCGGATACCGGCTGCGCATTTCGCACAATCCGTATTTTTCGTCGTTGTTGCTGGACCGTAAGGTGGAGACGGCGAGTGTGGTGGTGACCGGTCTGCCGGTCGGCGCTTACTATTGGTCGATCCAGTCGTACGATGTGGGGGGCAAGGAATCGGTGGAGAGCGAAAAGAATCGCTTTACCATCGTGATCAAGGCGAAGGAAAAAATAGAGTTGTCGCTCGACATCGAACCTCTGACTCAGCACGGACACGTGATCGAAGTGACGGGTAAGACCGAGGCGGGAGCGCGCGTCATGGTGAATGGCAGGGAAGTGCCGATCGTCGGCGACGATGGTGGTTTTCACTATTTCACGCCGCCCTTGCCGAACGGGGAAAGCGTGATCACGATCACGGCGCAGAATGCGAAAGGCGGCGTAAACACCCGCCAGGAGAAAGTGGTAATTCAGTAAGGGATTCGATTTTTTGGAATGTTCGGAACAACCGGTGCCAAGAAGACAACCAGTTCTGCTGAACATCCAAGTAGAATAGAGACCACCAGGGGAGAACGGCTCACACGGAAACCGGCGAAGTCCCAGGTTCCAGAAGTGAGGCGAATTCCTGAGAGAGAGAAGTATTGCCATGTCCAACAACGGGTTCAGTAACGGCTCCTCGCGTTCGCACAATCTACGTTCGCTGTTCAGCATGTTTTCGAGCGACCTCGCCATCGATCTGGGGACGGCCAACACCCTGGTATACGCGCGCGGCAAGGGTATTGTGGTCAACGAACCTTCGATTGTGGCCATCAACAAGAATACCGGCGAAGTGGAAGCGGTGGGCAAAGAAGCCAAGGAGATGCTGGGACGCACGCCGGGCAACATCGTGGCGATCAAGCCGATGAAAGACGGCGTCATCGCCGACTTCAAGGTCACGGAGAAGATGCTGAACTACTTCATCCAGAAGGCGCACAACCGCAAGATGCTGGTGCATCCGCGGATCGTGATCGGCGTGCCTTCGGAAATCACGCAGGTGGAAAAACGCGCGGTCATGGATTCCGCCTATCGCGCCAAGGCCAGTGAAGTCTTCCTGGTGGAGCAGGCCATGGTGGCGGCGATTGGCGCGGGGCTGCCGATTACCGAGCCCAGCGGCAACATGGTGGTTGACATCGGCGGCGGCACCACCGACATCGCAGTAATTTCGCTCAGCGGCATTGTTTATTCGCGTTCCGTGCGCATGGCCGGCAACCAGATGGATGAGGCCATCATGAATTACCTGAAGCGGAAATATAACCTGCTGGTGGGCGAGCGCACGGCTGAGCAGATCAAGATGGAAATCGGGTCCGCGTATCCTCTGGACAAGCCGCTGACCATGGAAATCAAAGGCCGCAACCTGATCGAAGGCGTGCCCAAGACCATCACAGTGGACGACAGCGAAATTCGCGAATCTTTGAGCGAGTGCGTTTCGACCATCATGAATGCGATTCGCGTGGCGCTGGAACGCACGCCCCCGGAACTCTCCGCCGATATCAGCGACCGTGGCATCGTGTTGACCGGCGGCGGCGCGTTGATCAAGAACCTGGACAAGCGCATCCGCGAGGAAACGGGACTGCCGGTTTCGATCGCCGACGATCCGCTGTGCAGCGTGGTGCTCGGCACCGGCAAGATGCTCTCGGACTTCAAGCTGCTCAGAAAAATTTCGATCGAGTAGAGCCGCGAGCTTCGAGTTACAAGCGAAATGCAGATCCCTCACTTCGTTCGGGATGACAACCTTGAGGTAGCCCGTGATTCTCAGGAGGGCGGGTTCACTGAGAACTGACAACTGAGAACTGAGAACTGGTGTTATGGACGTCCTCGGACGCTACCGCAATCTGATCGTGTTGGTGGGAGTGTTATTCGCCCAGGTGCTCGGCTTGGCCGTGCAAGTGAGGCGGACCAGCGATAACGAGCCGACGCGCCTGATCCGCATCTGGGCGGTGGGCGCCGTGACTCCCCTGGAAAAAGTTCTGGTCTGGGTGCAAACCTCCACCGGGAACGTCTGGCACAATTACTTCTACCTGCGCGGAGTGCGCGCCGAGAACCGCAACCTCAAGCAGCAGATTGAGCGGATGAGTTTAGAGCAGGTGCGGATGAGCCAGGACGCCGATCAGGCGCGGCGTCTGCAGGCGTTGCTGGCCTTCAAGGAACAATTCATTTCCCAGACCATGGCAGCGCAGGTCATCGGGTCGAGTGGCAGTGAGCAGTCGCGCTCGGTCTACATCGACAAAGGGGAAAACGACGGCATCCGGCCCGACATGGCGGTCATTACGGCGGACGGCATCGTGGGCAAGGTGCTGCATGCGTACCCCTCGACGTCGCAGGTGCTCCTGATCAACGATCAAAGCAGCGGGGTGGGGGCCATCCTTGAGAAGTCACGGTTGCAGGGCATTCTCAAGGGGACGTCCGCGGGCGAAGTGGCGCTCGAAAAGGTGATGAGCGACGAGAATGTGCCCGTCGGAGAAATGGTTCTTACCAGCGGCGGAGACGGCATTTTTCCCAAGGGCCTGTTGGTGGGCAGAGTGACCAAGGCTGGAGCGGGCAGCGATCTGTTTCTCAACATTCGCGTGCGGCCCACGGCCGATCTCAGCCGGTTGGAAGAAGTGCTGGTGGTAACCAAGATTGATGAGAGGCAGGCCCTGCCCGAGCAGACCGGAGCAGCGCGTGCCGTCGATATCCTGGCCGGGCGCCTGCCGAGTGTTCCTTCCAAGGCGGAGAACGCTGAGAAGGGCGACGCGGCTGGGGTTGTCGCGCCAACTACGACGACCGCAGGCTCGGATGCGAAGCCGAAGGCCGTGTCCCCGCCAGCCTCAGCAAGTAGCGGCGCGACCGCAGTACGAAAAACGGCGACGTCTTCTCCTGGGACTGTCTCCGGGAGTTCCGCTGGAACCAGCACCAATGCTGTGAAAGCTCCTCCCAAGCCCGTGAAGGCAGTGGTCGAACCCAAACCGCAACCCGCGGTCGAGGACAATCCGCACTAACGTGGCCATTACATACACATCGGGAGCGCAGGTCGAGGTTTACCGGTTCAGTATTCCGGCGACGGTTCTGATTCCGCTGACCGCCGTTTTTCTTCAGGCGTGGCTGCCCCTGCGCTTTCATTTTTTCTCGTTCTTCGATCTTCCGCTGCTGGTCACGATCGGTTTTGCGACGGCGCGGCGCAGTCCGCTGGCGGGACTGTTTACGGGCAGCTTGATCGGCATTCTGCAAGACGCGCTGACGCATCATCCCATCGGGCTCTACGGAATATCGAAGACGGTGGTGGGATTCGGCGCCTCTTCGCTGGGGATCAAGCTGGACGTGGAAAATGCCGGCGCGCGGTTCCTGCTTACGTTCTTCTTCTACGTGGTGCACGAAGTGGTGTACTTCATGATTGCCCGCGGCCTGGTCGGATTGCGCATGGCGTGGAGCTGGCCGCATGAATTCCTGTCGGGCATGGCGAATGCCCTACTAGGCGTGTTCATCTTCCTGCTGCTCGACCACGTCAAGCAGCGAACGTAGCCCGTCCGCCGAACCCCCCCTGTAGAAACGGGGCTTGCCCCGTCTCCTGGGTGCCACGCCCCCAACGCCGCGTTCGGCCCGAGACGCGGCAAGCCGCGTCTCTACCCTAAACTCAAGATCGCATAGGCCAGTGCAGCCGCTGCCAGCGTGGAGAAGAGGTTCACTGCCTGGTTGCTGATCCAGCCGCGGCGTTGCAGGGTGGCGCCGAGAAGACTGTCGATCAGCATGCCGGCGAATCCGGCGGCCACGGGAAGCCAGAGCTGGGACTGAAGAACCATCCCGCCCAGGGCTGCGACCGCCGCAATCACCAGACCCGCAGCCAGGCCGGCGACACTTCCGGCAATCGTGATGCCTCCGTCGATGCCTGCCGGAACGCGTTCCCAGGTCGTGATCAGGCGCGCGTCCTGGCCGCGGCATTGCCCGATTTCGCTGGCCACGGTATCGGTCGCGGCTTCCGCCAGAGCGGCCAGCGTCGCGAGCAGCCAAAGCCGGTTTCCGGTAACGCTGAAGAAAACCGAACCGAGGGCGGCCACGGCTAGATTGGCCAGGACTTGCCAGGCATTCCGGCCTTCCCGTCGCTCGGCGAGCCCGAGTGCGAGCTTGCGGCGGTATCCCATGCGAGTGGATACCCAGGTCATCAGAAACAGCGCTGCCAGCGTGGCAAACGCCGGCGGGCCGGCCCCGGCAAACAGCAGGAAACAGGCAAGACCGCCCGCCAGAGCTCCGGACCGATTGACGCCACGCAGGGCACAAGCCAGCAGGGCAAAGCCCAGCGTCACGGCGGCGGCGATGGCCAGCCGTTCCGGAGATGACGCCCATCCGTGTGCTAGGAAAGAGTTGAGCATGGTTAAGGGCAGCTGTCAGCTCTCAGTAGAATCTCATGTTCCTGACGGCTGAGAGATGACAGCTGACAGCTTACCGCTGGAATGCACGATCCAGCCTCGATAACACTATATTCGGTGCCCTCCGGCAGGGGACCGCGCCATGTAGTGCTTGACCTTTGGATTCGCCCCGTAATCTGGCGGCCCCAATCCCACCCGGTTTAGGCTACACTTCTGTACGCCCGCCGGGGTGCGGGCATCTGAAGATTGTGGGGAGACGCAACTTGCCGCGTCTCAATCGCAGACGAGGCGAGCCTCGTCTCTACCGGGGAGAAAAAATCTATGGCGGCCTCAGTTTGGTCTGGATATCTTACGTTCGGATTGATCTCGATGCCGGTGCGTCTGTTCTCGGGCGCACGCAGCAGCGGCATATCGTTCAACCAACTGCATCGCACCGACCACCATCGGGTCAAGCAGCAGCTCATTTGCCCGGCGGACAACCAGGTGCTCGAGCGCAGCGACATCATCAAGGGCTACGAGTACCGCAAAGATGAGTACGTCATCATCGATCCGGAAGAAATCAAGAAGATCGAGCCGAAGACGGCAAAGACCATGGAGATCCTAGAATTCGTGAAGACGAACGAAGTCGATCCGGTGTACTTCGAGTCGTCGTATTACATGGTTCCGGAAGAAGCCGGCCGCCGTCCTTATGCGCTGCTGACCAAGGCTCTGGAGGAGAGTGAGTTCGTCGCCATCGCCAAACTCACCATGCACAACCGCGAATACACCGTCTTCCTGCGCCCGCATAAAGGCGGAATGATGCTGCACACCATGTACTACGCCGAGGAAGTGCGCGAGGTGGAATCGTTCGGCGCTCCCGAAGTGGAGATCAAGGACGCCGAAATTAAAGTTGCGCATCAACTCATTGAAGCGCTGGCGGGCGAGTGGGATCCGGAGAAATATCACGACACGTTTCAGGAAAATCTGAAGAAGCTGATTGCGGCGAAGCTGGAGGGCGGCGAAGTCCAGGCCGTTGAACAACCGAAGAAACTGGCTCCGGTGGTGGATCTGATGGCGGCGCTCAAGGAAAGCCTGGCGCAGACGAAGAAGCCGGCCGGATCGGAAAAAGTCACCGAGATGACAAGCGACCGCCAACAGAAAGCACGACGCGGGCGGGGCTGAAGAAGCCCAGGTTTCAAGGTTTCAAAGTTTCAGAGTTTCAAGGTTGAAAAGCCAGGTCTTCACCTTGAGACCCTGAAACTTTGAAACCTGCTACCGTGTCCTGACTCATTTCCCTCTCGACCCAGTTCCCGTTACAATAACGGATTCCGCGTAAGACTGACTTTTTCCATGGAGTTTGAATGAAGCGGTTTTTCTGGCTGGGTTTTGTACTGTTTCTTTATGTGATCTGCACCGGCTGCGGTGATACGTTTCGCCCGATTATCATCCCGAATCCTCCGATTTTCCCGAGCCCGAAGGCGGCCCACACGGCGGTGGCTATCAACGATAACGGAACCATCGTGCAAGGCAGCGCCATGGTGATCGATGTCTCCGGCGACACGGTCGTGAGCATCGCCGATTGTTCCACGCCTCTCTGTGTAGGGGTTTCGCCGGTGCACGCAGTCCAGCAAACCGCGAACCAGATTTTGGTGGTGAGCCATTCCGCAGACAGCCCGGCGGCCGATTCGATCAGCAAGCTGAACTTCAGCGGTTTGAGCATCACCACCACCACCACCATCAGTCTGCCGGCGGGTTCGGCGCCGAACTTCGTGGCCGTTGCTCCGACGGATACGACGGCGTATGTGACTTTGCCGAACTACCTAGACCCAATTAAGAACGCGATTGTTCCTTCGGTCGGCGTAGTCAACACTCAGAGCAACAACCTGGTGGCAACCCTTCCGGCCGGCGTCAATCCGGTTGCCCTGGCGGTCACGCCCGACAAGAGCAAGCTCTACGTGGCGAACCAGGGCGACGGTACGATCAGCGCCTTCAACACCGCGGACCGCTCGGCGCGGACCATCACCGGTTCGTTGACTTATCCGCCCATCTGGTTGGTTGCCCGTACCGACAACCAGCGGTGTACGTGCTGGAGCAGACGAGCCATACTCTCGGCGGTACTCTGGCTTGGATTGATACCACCTCGACCGCTGGCCCCGACATATTAACCGAGACAGCGATCAGTGTGCCGCGCGCAACCACCATGGTCTACGACAGTAATCTGAACCGGCTGTACATTCCCGGTGGACCGCAGATGGCGATCGTCGATATTTCGCAGTCTGCACCGCAGTTGCTCAAAACCATCTCAATACCACAGGTCGCAGGCGTCCCCTGCAGTGCCAGCCAACGCGGTTGCCGTGGCCGCCTTGCCGGATGGAAGCCGCGCTTATGTGGCATCGGTTCCAAGTGCTGCGCAGCCCAGCCAACTCAGCATTTCGGCGGTGCAAGGAGACGGCACCACCGCGACCTATACCTATACCTTGACGGGTGGGCACGATCTCACTTCGGGAATAACCGTGGTTGTGTCTGGCATAACTACTCCCGCCGGCTTTGACGGAACGTTCCTTGTCAACTCCGCCTCCAACTCAGTTCCGGGCACAACGTGTGATCAGCCCACGGCGATGTGTACGTTCCAGGCAGCCAATGCGACGACAGTCGCCCAAACCGCCGTTGCCGGGGTGGCATCGAGCACCATCGACAACCTGTTCCCGCAGGTCACCGTGGTGAATGTCTCATCGAACTCTATAACGCAAAACAATTGGGATACCTGGCTTCCCAGACGCGACCGTCGGGGTTCCCCGGTACTACGCGGCGGTCTGCGCTCCTTTGGCTCCTCCATCCCCCTACCGAGCGACCTTCCGCTTCAAGATGGCGGCCGGGGGCGATAGTTCCCGCGCCTACCTGTCGAGTTGCGATGGAGGGAATGTCAACATCATAGATACCTCCAACGACACCTATATCGAGAACCTACCGGCCCCAGTCGGTTCCCGCCCGCCGATTCCGCCGAACCCGCTGAACCCGCCGCAGAATCCGGTGTTTCTGTTTGCCGGGCCGTAAGCATTGTGCCCTGAAGTTCGTTATACAAACCTACTTTGTCATCCTGAGCGAAGCGAAGGACCTGCTTTCTTGCTTGTGCGAGAAACAGCAGGTCCTTCCCTTCGACAAGAGGGTCAGGATGACAATTTTGTTTTAGGTTGCGTTTGCGCGTTAGGAAGATGAGTTACAGTGCCGAGTAACGACTGACGACTAACGACCCGCTTCTAGTCCGCGACTGAGGCCCGTTCCACCGCCTGGCGGCAGTGGTGGCGCAGCGCCACATTCATGAAGACATTGCCATGGGAAGTATTGAAGCACATCACCAGGGCTTCGGTGTCTTCGCTGGTTTTGCTCCCCTGTTCGGAAGTGTGCAGGGTCGGAGGATGCACATGAAAGTGGAATCCCTGGTCGTTGAGTGAAGTGACGGCATTGCCAATAATCTGGTTGGCCAGTTCGCAAACCGCTTCGCGTACCAGATCGTCGGTCTCGGATACTTCCACGCCGGCCAGACGGGTGGCCAGCTGTACCGCGGTCCCGAGGTCCACATCAAAAATAATCCGGCCTTCAATCTCGCCCAGCAGGCAAACCTCGGCGGCAATCCCTTTTCGGCGGTACGCCTCTTCTTCCATGGTGAGGTTCTCGATGGAAACGGGCGACTCCAGCCCC
>CAVWAN010000044.1:0-13019 GCA_963752985.1 uncultured Acidobacteriaceae bacterium | reverse complement strand
TTCACCATCGGTCCCGTACATGTGCGGACCGAAGCCGGCAAGAATCACCCGGTGGTGGAGTGGATTCGCGAGACGTACTGGGTACTCATCCCGGTGACGCTGGGCTTCATGCTGCTGCACAATTTGCTGGACCTGCTGCACAAGCTGATCCGGCGCCGTCCGCGGCGGGAATCCGGCGAGATGGTCTTGCGGATGAATTTATGGTTCCGGGTTGCGCACTGGGGCATCATGGTGAGTTTCCCGACGCTGGTGTACACGGGATTTGCGTTGAAGTATCCCGAGAGTTGGTGGGCCAAGCCGCTGCTCGTCTGGGAGTCTGGTTTCGGAGTGCGCGGCGGGTTGCACCGCGTGGCGGCTGTAGTCATGCTCATGGCCACCGCCTACCACTTCGTACATCTGGCGCTGAAGAAGCGCGATCGCTCTTTCCTGTGGGCCATGATCCCGACCATCAAAGACGCCACCGATATGCTGGACGTCTTTCGCTACAATCTCGGCCTCTCCAAGCAGGAGCCGAAGTTCGCGAAATTCAACTATGCGGAGAAGATGGAATACTGGGCCTTTATATGGGGCACCTTCGTTATGGCGCTCTCCGGGTTCCTGCTGTGGTTCAACAATTTCACGCTGCGCCATTTTCCGAAATGGGTGACGGATGCGGCCACGGCCGTGCACTGGTATGAGGCTCTGCTGGCGACTTTCTCCATCCTCATCTGGCATTTCTACCTGGTGATCTTCGATCCCATGGTCTATCCGATGGATACGGCGTGGCTGAACGGCAAGATTCCCGCCGACCATTACCGCCATTCGCGGCCGGAATATTTCCGCGCCCTGGAACGGGCCCGCCTGGTCGAATTGCCGGCAGAGCCTTCCGGCTATCGGGATGAGCAGGAAACTGACGGCATTCCAGGCGACGACCCGCACGCAAAGCATTAGGCAGCAGGAACGGGCCGGTGCGGAAGGCTGGGTGGCAGAATTGCAATTCGCAACCCGCGCGGCCCTGAACACCGCGTGATGGACAATTCAGACCTGTGTCTCAACCACCTGAGCTTTCTGCCAATGTTTTTTGCGCAGGTTGGCCCACTATCCTCTGCTCTTTTTCAACTGCTGCTTCCATCCCAGCACCCGTGCCTTGTTGCCCTCCGCCTCTGCCTCGGGAACCATGCCCTTCTTCTGATACAGGATCGAGAGGCTGGTGTGCGCCAGAATGTCGTCGGGATCGATATCCGAGATTCGTTGGGCAACCTCTATCGCTTCGTCAAAGCGGTTCAGGTCCTGCAAGGCCCGGCTCAGTCCGTGCAGCGCGTCGGTGAACTTCGGATCCGCCGTCACCGCCTGCCGGTATTCTGCGACCGCTTGCTCGTGGTGGCCTTCGAGAACCAGATCAAGCGCAGCGTAGTAGTGGTGCTCGGCCAGTTGGCGGGCCGTTTCTGCGTGGGCGGGATCTTCTGGCACCGTGCTCATAGCTTGGCTCGGGTCAGTCTAGCACGCGGCTTTCGCGGACAAGAGTGTCCGCGCTACACATGACACGCGGCTTCTCGCGGGCGAGGGCGCCCGCACCACACAGGCTGTCCTCCTACTTCTGAAGCGTGGCGGACGCGCTGCTCGCAGGATTAGCATCCGCTACCGTGCCGATGGCATTGCCGGAAACGACGAGCTCAACGCGGCGGTTTTGCTGGCGGCCTTCCGGAGTATCGTTCGAGGCCACGGGTTCGCTTTTTCCGAAGCCGCTGGCGGTGATGGCTTCGGAATTAATGCCTTGCTGCACCAGGTAGTCGCGGACGGCGTCGGCGCGCTGCTCCGAGAGCCGGCGGTTATATTCGTCGGTGCCGATGCTGTCGGTGTGACCTTCGACCGCCAAACGCAAGCCTTGATAGGCGAGCACGATGCCCGATACTTTGGCGAGCCGTTCGCGCGCGCCGGGCAATAATTCGAAGCTGCCACTCTTGAAGAGCACGTCTGACATGTTGGCAATCAGCCCGCGCGCCGTGTCGCGGGTGGAAAGAACGGAGTTGAGCTGCTGCAGGAGGCGGGCGCGCATTTCCTGTTTTTCGTTTTCGGCTTGCTGGCGAAGCTTGTCGGATTCGGCTGCGGCCTGGTGAGCTTTTTCGGTTTCGGCGGCGAGCACCTGCTGCTGCGCCAGAGCTTCGGCCTTGGCTTTTTCGGCTTCCTGACGTTGGCGCGCAGCTTCCTCAGCGGCCTTCTGCGCTTCGACCTTGGCAGCCTCGGCTTGGGCTCGCGCGGTTTCCGCTTCTGCCCGCGCCCGGGCTTGCGCTTCCGCGTCGGCTTGCGCTTTGGCGGCCTTCGCTTCGGCTGCTTTCTTTTCCGCGGCGGCCTGAGCTCGGGCTTCTTCTTCGGCTTTCTGCTGGACCGCCATCACGCGCGCTTCCTCGGCGGTCTGGGCCGCTTCCCGCGCGGCCGCTTTGATCGCACTCTTGTTTTGCTTATGGCTGTAAGCTTCCTCCGCTTGACGCAGTTGCAGTTCGGCCTTCGAGAGGATGGAGGGCGCGTACCGGTCCGCCTGCGCCACACGTGCGATGCGGACCGCGTTGCGCGCCTCAAACAGCTCCAGCGGTGTCTTCGGATCGATGCCGAAGATTGCATCCTGAATGTGCGTATTCGAGGAAGAGTAGGTTCCGCTGCGGACCAGTTCGTACTTGGCGCTGATCTCCTCGCCGCCGGCACCGGATGGGAATACGTTTTCCATCACCACCATGTTGTCCGGCTGGGTGACGGCGGAATAGGGCTCGGCGGTCACGATCATGCCAAAGGTCTGCAGGTCGGTGAAAGCCTTCAGGTGGCCCTTGCCGTGATCGAGGACGAGCTCGCCGAGGTTGACGGCGCGCCCCTGCGGAGAAACCGCCCACGCCACGTAGGTCAGATACTCCAGGCCAAACTTGGTGGCACTATCCATGCCTTCAAACTTGGCGTCCACTTCGATGTTGGTTTTCTTGCCTTCGACCTTGGCTTCACCCGAGGCGCTCTGCATCAGCTCCGTGCCCCGAAACTCAATCTTGACGTTGGCCCCCGGACGATAGTGGAGGGCTTTGGTGGTGCGGACGACAGGCTCCGTTCTTACTGAAGCGGGAGCTTGGGTTTGCGCCGTCGTTTGCGCGGACGACAGCGAAGCGGCGACACAGAGCAGTAAGGCCAGATGTTGGTTCACGTTATCCTCGCACGGAGACTCGAAGCAGCCCGAGTTTGTTAAGAGTCTACGTCCCTTGGGCCTACGAACAGAGGAACGGTAGATCGGGGGTGGATTGGACTTTAGTCACCTGAGAGGGAAGCATCTGAACCACACTGAAAGCCGGAGGCACAGAGGACACAGGGGGACACAGAGGCCTGAATTCCCCGGTGTTCCTCTGTGCGCGCTGTGGTTAGATCTGGCTCTCCGGCTTCCAGCGCAGCACTGGCTTGCGCGCGGCTGCGGTCTCATCCAAACGCGAGATGCGCGTGTTGTGCGGAGCGTCGAGCACGAACTGCGGATCTTCTTCCACCTCTTCCGCGATCGACTTCATGGCCTCGATGAAGAGATCGAGCTCTTCTTTCGGCTCACTCTCAGTCGGCTCGATCATCAGCGCGCCATGAACGATCAGCGGGAACGCCATCGTGTACGGATGGAATCCGTAATCGATCAGGCGTTTGGCAAGGTCGACGGTCTTCACGCCCTTCTGCGCCTGCAGCTTGTCGCTGAACACGACTTCGTGCATCGACGGCGTCGAGTAGGGCAGGTCGTAAACGCCTTCAAGCCCCTTGCGGATGTAATTCGCGTTGAGCACCGCATCTTCGGTCGTCTGCCGGAGGCCGTCCGGGCCGTTGGCAAAGATGTAAGCGAGGGCGCGGATGAACATCCCGAAATTTCCGTAGAACGCGCGCACGCGCCCCACCGACTGCGGGCGGTTGTATTCGAAACCCAGCGTGCCATCCGGCTTGGTGATGACGACTGGCTTCGGCAGAAACGGCTCGAGAATTTTCTTTACCGCCACCGGCCCCGATCCGGGGCCGCCTCCGCCGTGCGGCGTGGAAAATGTTTTGTGCAAGTTGAGGTGCATGACATCAACACCAAAGTCTCCCGGCCGCGCCTTCGCGACCAGCGCGTTCATGTTGGCGCCGTCCATGTAGAGCAGGCCGCCCTTGGCGTGCATGAGTTCGGCAATCTTGTGGATTTCCTGCTCGAAAACACCGAGCGTGTTGGGATTGGTCACCATCAGTGCGGCGACGTCTTCATTCATCTGTGCCGCCAGCGCCGCCACGTCCACCATGCCGCGGTCGTTCGATTTCAAATTTTCAACCGCATAGCCCACCGTGGCCGCTGTTGCCGGATTCGTTCCATGCGCCGAGTCTGGTATGAGAATCTTCTTGCGCGCGTTGCCTTTGGACTGGTGATAGGCGCGCACCAGGAGCAATCCGGTCAGTTCGCCGTGCGCGCCCGCGGCCGGTTGCAGCGTGATCGCATCCATGCCGGTGATTTCGAGCAGGCAGTCGCTCAACGTCTTGAGGATGCGGAGGGCGCCCTGAGAGATCTTCTCGGCCTGATAGGGATGCCCGTTGGCTAGCCCCTCGATGCGCGAGACGAACTCGTTGACGCGCGGATTGTACTTCATGGTGCAAGAGCCGAGCGGATACATGCCGAGATCAATGGCGTAATTCCAGGTCGAAAGGCGCGTGAAGTGGCGGATGATTTCGATCTCGCTCACCTCCGGCAACTCGCCAAGATCCTTGCGCTCCTGCTTGCCCAGCAACTTCGCCGTGTCGACTTCCGGAACATCGAGCGGCGGCAACCTCCACGCCGCTTTGCCGGGCGATGACTTCTCGAAGATCAATCCTTCGTTCTGGCTGATGTGGCGCGTCGCTTTGCGGGTCATGTGTTTCATCGCGCCACCTCTTCCTCTGTTTCCTTCATACTTCGCACCGAGCGTTCGCTTTCTGCGACCAGGCCGACTGCTGTGTCGATCATGGATCGCGTCGTCAATTCCGTGCAGCACCAGAGAGCCGCATTCTTCAGCTCGGGATAGAACTTCTTCAGGGGGAAGCCTCCTACGATTTTGTGTCCGAGCAGCCGCGAGTTGATGGCATAGGGATCTTCGCTGGTTTCAACCACGAACTCGTTGAATCGCGGCGCGCTCGCGAACAGCACCTTGGCATGTTTGCCGAATTGGTCGGCAGCGTACGCCGCCTTCGCCAGATTCTGCTTCGCCAGTTCTCGCAAGCCGACTTTGCCGTATACGGTCATGAAGATGTTCACCATCAACGCGACCAGGGCCTGGTTGGTGCAAATATTCGACGTCGCTTTCTCGCGCCGGATGTGCTGCTCGCGAGTGGCCAGCGTCAGCACGAAGCCGCGTTTGCCGTTCTTGTCGACCGTCTGGCCCGCGAGGCGGCCCGGCATCTGCCGGACGAATTTCTCTTTGGTGGCGAGCACGCCGCAGTAGGGGCCGCCGAATCCGAGCGGCACTCCGAACGACTGCGCTTCCATGGCCACGATGTCGGCGGTGCGCGGCGGCTCTACAATTCCGAGCGACACCGCTTCGGCGATCGACACAATCAGCAGAGCTCCGCGTTTGTGCGCGACCTCGGCGATCGCTTCGACATCTTCGATCGTCCCGAAGAAATTTGGCGACTGGATCAGGACGCACGCCGTATCGTCGCCCACAGCCTTCTCGAGTTCCTTCAAATCGATCTGTCCTGAGCCCGTAAACGAGACCGTTTTCAGCGGAATCGCCTGGTGGGTCGCGTAGGTGTTGAGCACTTCCCGATACTCGGGATGCAGGTTGCGCGCGATCACCGCCGAATGCCTCCCGGTGATGCGGACCGCCATCATCACGGCCTCAGCCGCACCCGTTGAGCCGTCATACATCGAGGCATTGGCCAGGTCCATGCCGGTGAGTTCCGAGATCATCGTCTGGAACTCGAAGATGGCTTGCAGCGTGCCCTGCGCAAACTCCGCCTGGTACGGTGTGTAGGACGTGAGGAATTCGCCGCGCTGCACCAACGCATCGATGACCACCGGCCGGTAATGGGAGTAAGCTCCGGCTCCGAGAAAACTGGTGTAGCCTTCGCCGTTTTCTTTTGCCCGTTGCTTGAACCAGTCCACGATTTCCGACTCCGCCATTTGCCGAGGGACAGCGAGATCGCGGGTCAGGCGAAACTCAGGCGGAATCGGCGAGAAAAGTTCATCCACGGAGCGGATCCCGATCGCCTTCAACATGGCGGCGCGATCGGCGGGAGATTTAGGTAGATATCTCATAAGAACCTATATTCGATGTGAGCAGGTACAGTTTGGATTTTGAAGCTGAGGTCATCGTCAGCGGATTGCAGAAGTCAAAAGTCAAATTGAAGAAGTGAACCCGAAGGTTCTCGCCAAAACGGCTGGAGGCAAAGGGTTTTACTTCTACATTCTGACTTCTAACTTCTTCAATGCGTTTCAGTGTCCCGCCTCTTCGCTGACAAACTTGTCGTAGTCCGCCGCCGAGAGCAGCGCATTCATCTCTGCCGGGTTCTTCACCTTGATCTTGACCATCCAGGCGCCATGGGCATCTTTGTTCACTTGCTCAGGAGCGGTGGCCAGAGCCTCATTTAGGGCCGTCACTGTCCCCGAAACGGGAGCGAACAAATCGGACACGGCCTTCACCGACTCGACCGTGCCGAAGGCCTTGCCCACAGTGATCTCCGTCCCCACCTTCGGCAGTTCGACAAACACGATGTCGCCGAGCGACTCCTGGGCGTGGTTGGTGATGCCGATGGTGCCGTCGGCAGTGATCCACTCATGTTCTTTCGTATATTTGCGGTCGGTTGGGTAAGACATTCTCGCTCCTGGTTTTTAGCTTCTAACTGGTAGCGCCGGCATCTTGCCGGCTGTCCCGAGGGCGTCCGCCGGCGAGGACGCCCGCCGGACAGCCGCCGGGACGGCGGCGCTACCGCTTTTTCGGACGCTTGTAAAACGGCGTTGGAATTACCTGCGCTTTCACACCTTGTCCGCGGATTTCTACTTTTACCGTCGTTCCGATCGCAGCTTGCGCGGGCGGAATATAGGCCAATGCAATATTCTTTTTCAGGAATGGCGCCGGCGAACCGCTGGTAACGTACCCGATCTCGTGTCCGCCCTCGTCTTGAACCTTATATCCATCGCGGGCTATGCCCCGGTCGATCATCTCAAGTCCGACCAGCGTCTTCTTCACGCCCTCAGCTTTCGCTTTATCGAGTGCTGCACGCCCGATGAACTCCGCCTTCTCCATCTTGCAGAAGCGATCCAGCCCGGCTTCCCAGACATTGATCGTGTCCGAGATTTCGTGTCCGTAGAGCGGCAGCGTGCCTTCGAGACGCAGCGTGTTGCGCGCACCCAGACCGCAGGGGACAACGCCAAACTCTTTTCCAGCCGCCAGAATCTCGTGCCAGACCCGCGCGCTGGTCGCCTCGTCCGGTGGGATGTAAATCTCGAACCCGTCTTCGGCGGTATACCCCGTCCGGCCCATCAGGATGTTTTTCAGTCCGCAGACAGTGCCGCGCGTCACCCAGTAAAATTTCACCGCCCTCAGGTCGGCGTCGGTTAGCTTCTGCAGGACATCGACACCCCTCGGACCCTGAATCGCAATTTGCGTGAAGTCGTCAGACAGATGCTCGACTTGGCAGTCAAACTGGCGGGTGTTGTCGCGCACCCAGTTGAAATCTTTCTCGCGCGTACCCGCATTAATTACGAGCAAATATTCATCTTCGCCGAGGCGGTGGACAATTACATCGTCCACGAACGTTCCCTGCGGATAGAGCAGCGCCGAATACTGAGCCTGGCCAATCGCCAGCCGTGAGGCGTCATTCATCGAGATATGGCGCACGGCGGCCAGCGCCTCGCGCCCAGCCAAACGGATGTCCCCCATGTGGCTGACGTCAAAAATGCCGACGCCGGTGCGCACCGCCATGTGCTCGGCAATAATGCCGCCGCCGATCGACGCCGGGTATTCGACCGGCATGTCCCAGCCGTTAAACTCCACCATCTTAGCGCCCATCTGGCGATGGACGGCGTTCAGTGCGGTCTTGCGGACAACGGGAGCTGCTTCGACGACGGACAAGAAGAACCTCGGACATCTCTCGGACAGTGGCTGGGCTGCCGGAATCTGGAACTGTTTAACTTAACATCCAAAGGGCAGCAAATCAAAGGCAGGTGTCAGGTCTCAGGGAAACCAAAATCAAAAGACAAGCTCGACCGGGCGTGCTTTTCCTAAGTCCTGAGACCTGCCTTTGGGTGACTTCCGTTATGTTCCTGATCTGCTGGTGACGAACTAAACTCTAACCATGTCCTCCAGACCAGGCTTAAGCCGCATCCTCTGCGCTAATTGCGAGCGTCGTGAAGAGGATTGCTTGTGCGACAAATACTGCGTGTACTGCCAGTCTCAGCTCGACGTACGCTTGTGCACCGACGGCTTGATGTACTGTGAGGCGTGCCGCAGCGCCTGCGAGTACAAACTGGCAAACTGAAACGCGGAAACGACCAGGGACGAAGCACTAAAGTCTAACTGTCCGTTTCCGGCATCGCCTGCGATCTTGTGCACATACCGCGGCTGGCGACTGCTATCCCCCTGCTGATTTTTCTGAGGTCCGATGCTCGCCATTGTGAACTCTTCCCTTGGAAACGGCACCAACCAAAGGCCCGGAATTCCTTTCCCTCAGACGGTAACCGGTTCTGCTTCGACCGCTTGCAATTTAGCCTTGACCTTGATAGGAACGTTTAGCGCGCGCGAGATCGGGCATTTGCCCTTAGCGATCGTGGCGGCGTGCTGAATTTTTTTCTCGCTTGCCCCCGGCAAGCTGACTGTAACGTTCGAATCGATCTCGGTAACATCCCACTGGCCCTTCTTTTCTTCCAGGGTCAGGACCGATTCGGTCTTCACGAGTTCGGGCTTCATGCCTTCCCGGCGCATCTCCTGGACGACCATGAGAGACATGCAGGAAGCCACTGCCGCTGCAAGCATTTCGGACGGACTGGTGCACGGTTCGTTTCCCGTGCTGGAACCTGCCGCATAAAGAGCATTGGAAACAACGCCGCTAGAGGTGGAGACTTGGCCCTCTCCAATCAAGGGGCTTCCCCTCCAAACAGCGACTGCGCTGCGGATCATAGGACACCCTCCTTGCCGGCCTTATTCTAGACAATAGACAGACAAAAAGATGTGATATCTGATCTATCTGAGTGTGATATGGAGAACCCTCGTGGACCGCGCCAATGGCGGTTCAGATTACCACCGCTTCCTTATACTCCCCGTACACTTTGCGCATCGCGTCTGAGATTTCGCCTACCGTGGCATTGGCCTCGACGGCCGCTAGTATCCGCGGCATTAGATTTTCTCCCGAGCGTGCCGTGTCTTCGACTGCACGGATCGCGGCCTGCCAAGTTTCGGGATTGCGCTTTGCGCGCAGCGCCCGCAGGCGCTCGATTTGTTTCGGTTCCAGCGCCGGGTCAATGCGCTGGATCGGCACCGCGTGCTCTTGTTCGATCTGGAACCGGTTTACGCCGACCACCACCGCCTCCTGCCGATCGACCGCCTGCTGATATTCGTAGGCCGCGTTCTGGATCTCCTGCTGCACATATCCGCGTTCGATGGCTTTGAGCATGCCCCCCATGGCTTCGATTTTTTCCAGATAATCGGCGGCCCGTTTTTCGATTTCGCTGGTCAGCGATTCGACGTAATACGACCCGGCCAGGGGATCGACTGTTTGCGGCGCGCCCGACTCAAACGCGATGACCTGCTGCGTACGCAGCGCGATCCGCGCCGACGCCTCGGTGGGCAAGGCCAGCGCCTCGTCGAACGAATTGGTGTGCAGAGATTGTGTTCCGCCAAGCACCGCCGCCATGGCCTGAATCGCCGTCCGTACGATGTTGTTCTCCGGTTGCTGCGCCGTCAGCGTGGAACCGGCGGTCTGCGTGTGGAAGCGCAGCATCCACGATTTCGGATTCTTCGCCCGAAAGCGGTCGCGCATGATCTTCGCCCACATGCGGCGCGCGGCGCGAAACTTCGCGACTTCTTCCAGGAAATTGCTGTGGGCGTTGAAAAAGAAGGAAAGCCGCGGCGCGAACTTGTCAACATCCAGTCCGGCCCGGATGGCCGCTTCCACATAGGCAATGCCGTTGCCCAGCGTGAAGGCGACTTCCTGCACTGCGGTCGATCCCGCCTCGCGCATGTGATAGCCGGAGATTGAAATCGTATTCCACTCCGGCACGTTCCCGTTCGACCAAGCAAAAAGGTCGGTAATGATGCGCATCGCCTGCTGCGGCGGATAAATATAGGTTCCGCGCGCGATGTACTCCTTGAGCACGTCGTTCTGCACGGTGCCGGAGAGCTTACGAATGTCTCTGCCTTGCCGCCGCGCCACGGCCACGTACAACGCCAGTAGGATTGACGCGGTGGCGTTGATGGTCATCGATGTTGAAATTGCGGTCAGGTCAATGCCATCGAACAAGCGCTGCATGTCTTCGATCGAATCAATCGCCACCCCGACCTTGCCAACTTCTCCCACGGCCAGCGGATGGTCGGAATCGAGCCCGATTTGTGTCGGCAAATCGAAAGCCACCGATAGGCCCGTTGTACCGTTGGCGAGCAAATACTTGTAACGTTTGTTCGACTCCTCGGCATCACCCATGCCGGCGTACTGGCGCATGGTCCAGAGACGGCCGCGGTACATCGTGGCCTGTACTCCGCGCGTGTACGGAAACTCTCCCGGATACCCCACATCGCGGTCGTAATCCCATGCGGCAAGATCGGCGGGCGTGTAAAGAGCGTGTACTGGAATGCGAGAAGACGTCTCCTGGCTTGCGGGGCGGGCGCTGTGCCTTGCGGAATCGGCCGTCTTCAGATCCGTCATGTGCTCCTGCCCTTCGGTAGCCGATGGCTCTTAGTTCCTAGCTCTTAGCTCTTCTTTTCACCCGCCAGAACGAACTCAGTCCGAACCAGGTGAACGAAACCGTGAAGCACACCGCGAGCAGCAACCTGCCCGGTCCGGCCGCGTGGCCAGACTGGTACCTGCCGTACTCGCGCATGCCAGCTATGGCTCCGAACGCGGCCATCGCCAGAAACATGAATCCCGTCACTTCCAGCCAGAGTTGGTGCAGAACCCGCCCGAAGGACTGAGCCGTCGCCCGGATTCCCGCCAGCAGCGCCCGGCCGGTCCGGCTGCGCTCCAGCACCTCGGCAATCGCACGAAAAATCTGCTTGATTTTTCTCGCCATCTGGCCGTCGATCATGGCCCGGTCACCATCGGTCGATTTTAGCAGCGGCCGAGGGTACAATGGCGATAGGTGGCATCACTGCCACTTGTGACGTCCACCGTCAGCGGGGTCAGGTTCAGGGGGGAACTCGTGGATCAGCAACTGAAGCAGCTCATGAAAGAACTCGGAGAAGCGATCAACGGTTCGCTGTCCGATTCCGAGCAGATCGCCGAGGTAATTTCACGCATCAAAGAAGGCGGCTACGAAATCTTCCTCGTCCTTGAGGCGACCATCGGCGTCAGCAAACAAGGCGAAAACGCCACCGACAAGACTTCCCTGGTCTCCACCCTCAGCACCAATTCGGAACTCAAGATCAGCGATCAGGATCTGAAGTTTCTCAAGTCGCTCCGCATCAAGATTGACGACGCGGAAGATGAAGAGTAGGAACGGATCTGGCTCCCAGGAGCTTCTGGGCAAAAACTTCCGAGTTCCCACAAATTTTTCCCTTCGCAAATAGGAAAAATTTTGCAGCTTCCGTCTTTCGGTCTGCTAAAATAGCTTACTCCCTATGTAAGTAACCGCTTAGCAGCATCTTAACCTTGCGGAGCTGCTGTTGAAAATGGCCTTCGGCGTGCATTTCAGAGACCGAAGTGTCGTTTTTCGACCGCATCCCGCAGTCTTTAAGAGTGCCGGTTCGTCGGATTGGCCACTTCTTTTTGACAAGCGCTAAGCAGGTCGTTACATGAGGTGCCGGACATGGATTCCCAGGCTTCACCATTGACCCTAGGCCTTCTTCCCGAGCCTCGCACCCGTTGGGGCAGGTTCGTTCTCAGCTATGGCGTGCAGTCGCTGGTGATCACGCTCTTCGTGGTTGCTGCTATCGCGCACCCCGAAGTTCTGGTGTTACCGGTGCACGACTACCACTTCATCAGCCTGGTGAACACGCCACCGCCGATTCCGCAGACTCCGGCGCCGGTCAAGCATTTTCCGGTTCCAGCGCCAAAGATTGTCGAGCCGGTAACGCCGCGGCCCGAAGCCATGAGGGTTCCGCAGGAATTGGTCCGGAAAAAACTGCCCGTGCCCGAGGAGCAGGCGCCCAAGGTAACGCTGGCGGCGAAGAAAGAACTCCTGCCGGACAAGACGCCGCTGATTCCCCGGCCGCCAGTCAAGACGAATGTGTTTTCCACGGGAAGCTCGGCAACGCCAACCATGGCGGCCGCGCCGCAGAAGGTGCAAACGGGTGGCTTCGGCGATCCTAACGGCGTACCCGCGTCGGACAATCACAGCCGTCCAGTCACGATTGCGCAGGCGGGCTCGTATGACCTGCCCTCCGGCGGAGGTTATGGCAACGGCACCGGCGGATCGCACGGCGTTCGCGGGGTGGTCGCAAGCACCGGATTTGGCAGTGGCGTCGCCACCGGCAACAGTTCGGGCCCGATTTCCGGCTCGCGCGGAACGGTTCGTCCCAGCGGCTTCGGAGACGCCGATGTCGCAGCCACTCCTCAGCCCAAGGCGAAAGCGGCCGATCCGGTCGTGAAAACCTTGCCCGCTGAGATTACATTCAAACCCCGTCCGGTTTACACTGATGAGGGGCGGAAGCTTAAGATTGAGGGCGAGGTTCTGATTGATGTCGTCTTTTCAGCAGAGGGGCAGATTCGCATCGTGAAAGTGATGCACGGTCTCGGCCATGGGCTGGATGAATCCGCGGTTCGCGCCGCGGAAAAGATTCAGTTCAAGCCCGCTCTGAAAGATGGTCACCCCACCGATTCCGAGGCGGTATTGCACATCGAGTTTCAACTTGCATCATAGATAGATATAGATATAGATGAAGGTG
>CAVWAN010000043.1:0-123740 GCA_963752985.1 uncultured Acidobacteriaceae bacterium | reverse complement strand
GCTGCGCAAGATTTCGATCGAGTAGAGCCGCGAGCTTCGAGTTACAAGCGAAATGCAGATCCCTCACTTCGTTCGGGATGACAACCTTGAGGTAGCGTGATCCTCTCAGGGAGGGCGGGTTCACTGAGAACTGACAACTGAGAACTGAGAACTGGTGTTATGGACGTCCTCGGACGCTACCGCAATCTGATCGTGTTGGTGGGAGTGTTATTCGCCCAGGTGCTCGGCTTGGCCGTGCAAGTGAGGCGGACCAGCGATAACGAGCCGACGCGCCTGATCCGCATCTGGGCGGTGGGCGCCGTGACTCCCCTGGAAAAAGCTCTGGTCTGGGTGCAAACCTCCACCGGGAACGTCTGGCACAATTACTTCTACCTGCGCGGAGTGCGCGCCGAGAACCGCAACCTCAAGCAGCAGATTGAGCGGATGAGTTTAGAGCAGGTGCGGATGAGCCAGGACGCCGATCAGGCGCGGCGTCTGCAGGCGTTGCTGGCCTTCAAGGAACAATTCATTTCCCAGACCATGGCAGCGCAGGTCATCGGGTCGAGTGGCAGTGAGCAGTCGCGCTCGGTCTACATCGACAAAGGCGAAAACGACGGCATCCGGCCCGACATGGCGGTCATTACGGCGGACGGCATCGTGGGCAAGGTGCTGCATGCGTACCCCTCGACGTCGCAGGTGCTCCTGATCAACGATCAAAGCAGCGGGGTCGGGGCCATCCTTGAGAAGTCACGGTTGCAGGGCATTCTCAAGGGGACGTCCGCGGGCGAAGTGGCGCTCGAAAAGGTGATGAGCGACGAGAATGTGCCCGTCGGAGAAATGGTTCTTACCAGCGGCGGAGACGGCATTTTTCCCAAGGGCCTGTTGGTGGGCAGAGTGACCAAGGCTGGAGCGGGCAGCGATCTGTTTCTCAACATTCGCGTGCGGCCCACGGCCGATCTCAGCCGGTTGGAAGAAGTGCTGGTGGTAACCAAGATTGATGAGAGGCAGGCCCTGCCCGAGCAGACCGGAGCAGCGCGTGCCGTCGATATCCTGGCCGGGCGCCTGCCGAGTGTTCCTTCCAAGGCGGAGAACGCTGAGAAGGGCGACGCGGCTGGGGTTGTCGCGCCAACTACGACGACCGCAGGCTCGGATGCGAAGCCGAAGGCCGTGTCCCCGCCAGCCTCAGCAAGTAGCGGCGCGACCGCAGTACGAAAAACGGCGACGTCTTCTCCTGGGACTGTCTCCGGGAGTTCCGCTGGAACCAGCACCAATGCTGTGAAAGCTCCTCCCAAGCCCGTGAAGGCAGTGGTCGAACCCAAACCGCAACCCGCGGTCGAGGACAATCCGCACTAACGTGGCCATTACATACACATCGGGAGCGCAGGTCGAGGTTTACCGGTTCAGTATTCCGGCGACGGTTCTGATTCCGCTGACCGCCGTTTTTCTTCAGGCGTGGCTGCCCCTGCGCTTTCATTTTTTCTCGTTCTTCGATCTTCCGCTGCTGGTCACGATCGGTTTTGCGACGGCGCGGCGCAGTCCGCTGGCGGGACTGTTTACGGGCAGCTTGATCGGCATTCTGCAAGACGCGCTGACGCATCATCCCATCGGGCTCTACGGAATATCGAAGACGGTGGTGGGATTCGGCGCCTCTTCGCTGGGGATCAAGCTGGACGTGGAAAATGCCGGCGCGCGGTTCCTGCTTACGTTCTTCTTCTACGTGGTGCACGAAGTGGTGTACTTCATGATTGCCCGCGGCCTGGTCGGATTGCGCATGGCGTGGAGCTGGCCGCATGAATTCCTGTCGGGCATGGCGAATGCCCTACTAGGCGTGTTCATCTTCCTGCTGCTCGACCACGTCAAGCAGCGAACGTAGCCCGTCCGCCGAACCCCCCCTGTAGAAACGGGGCTTGCCCCGTCTCCTGGGTGCCACGCCCCCAACGCCGCGTTCGGCCCGAGACGCGGCAAGCCGCGTCTCTACCCTAAACTCAAGATCGCATAGGCCAGTGCAGCCGCTGCCAGCGTGGAGAAGAGGTTCACTGCCTGGTTGCTGATCCAGCCGCGGCGTTGCAGGGTGGCGCCGAGAAGACTGTCGATCAGCATGCCGGCGAATCCGGCGGCCACGGGAAGCCAGAGCTGGGACTGAAGAACCATCCCGCCCAGGGCTGCGACCGCCGCAATCACCAGACCCGCAGCCAGGCCGGCGACACTTCCGGCAATCGTGATGCCTCCGTCGATGCCTGCCGGAACGCGTTCCCAGGTCGTGATCAGGCGCGCGTCCTGGCCGCGGCATTGCCCGATTTCGCTGGCCACGGTATCGGTCGCGGCTTCCGCCAGAGCGGCCAGCGTCGCGAGCAGCCAAAGCCGGTTTCCGGTAACGCTGAAGAAAACCGAACCGAGGGCGGCCACGGCTAGATTGGCCAGGACTTGCCAGGCATTCCGGCCTTCCCGTCGCTCGGCGAGCCCGAGTGCGAGCTTGCGGCGGTATCCCATGCGAGTGGATACCCAGGTCATCAGAAACAGCGCTGCCAGCGTGGCAAACGCCGGCGGGCCGGCCCCGGCAAACAGCAGGAAACAGGCAAGACCGCCCGCCAGAGCTCCGGACCGATTGACGCCACGCAGGGCACAAGCCAGCAGGGCAAAGCCCAGCGTCACGGCGGCGGCGATGGCCAGCCGTTCCGGAGATGACGCCCATCCGTGTGCTAGGAAAGAGTTGAGCATGGTTAAGGGCAGCTGTCAGCTCTCAGTTCAGTAGAATCTCATGTTCCTGACGGCTGAGAGATGACAGCTGACAGCTTACCGCTGGAATGCACGATCCAGCCTCGATAACACTATATTCGGTGCCCTCCGGCAGGGGACCGCGCCATGTAGTGCTTGACCTTTGGATTCGCCCCGTAATCTGGCGGCCCCAATCCCACCCGGTTTAGGCTACACTTCTGTACGCCCGCCGGGGTGCGGGCATCTGAAGATTGTGGGGAGACGCAACTTGCCGCGTCTCAATCGCAGACGAGGCGAGCCTCGTCTCTACCGGGGAGAAAGATCTATGGCGGCCTCCGTTTGGTCTGGATATCTTACGTTCGGATTGATCTCGATGCCGGTGCGTCTGTTCTCGGGCGCACGCAGCAGCGGCATATCGTTCAACCAACTGCATCGCACCGACCACCATCGGGTCAAGCAGCAGCTCATTTGCCCGGCGGACAACCAGGTGCTCGAGCGCAGCGACATCATCAAGGGCTACGAGTACCGCAAAGATGAGTACGTCATCATCGATCCGGAAGAAATCAAGAAGATCGAGCCGAAGACGGCAAAGACCATGGAGATCCTAGAATTCGTGAAGACGAACGAAGTGGATCCGGTGTACTTCGAGTCGTCGTATTACATGGTTCCGGAAGAAGCGGGCCGGCGTCCGTACGCGCTGCTGACCAAGGCTCTGGAGGAGAGTGAGTTCGTCGCCATCGCCAAACTGACGATGCACAACCGCGAATACACCGTGTTCCTGCGTCCGCATAAAGGCGGAATGATGCTGCACACCATGTACTACGCCGAGGAAGTGCGCGAGGTGGAATCGTTCGGCGCTCCCGAAGTGGAGATCAAGGACGCCGAAATTAAAGTTGCGCATCAACTCATTGAAGCGCTGGCGGGCGAGTGGGATCCGGAGAAATATCACGACACATTTCAGGAAAATCTGAAGAAGCTGATAGCGGCGAAGTTGGAGGGCGGCGAAGTCCAGGCCGTTGAACAGCCTAAGAAACTGGCCCCGGTGGTGGATCTGATGGCGGCGCTCAAGGAAAGCCTGGCGCAGACAAAGAAGCCGGCCGGGTCGGAAAAAGTCACCGAGATGACAAGCGACCGCCAACAGAAAGCACGACGCGGGCGGGGCTGAAGAAGCCCAGGTTTCAAGGTTGAAAAGCCAGATCTTCGCCTTGAAACTCTGAAACCTGCTTTCCTGTCCAGGCTCATTTCCCTCTCGACCCCGTTCCCGTTACAATAACGGATTCCGCGTAAGACTGACTTTTTCCATGGAGTTTGAATGAAGCGGTTTTTCTGGCTGGGGTTTGTACTGTTTCTTTATGTGATCTGCACCGGCTGCGGTGATACGTTTCGCCCGATCATCATCCCGAATCCTCCGATTTTCCCGAGCCCAAAGGCGGCCCACACGGTGGTGGCTATCAACGATAACGGAACCATCGTGCAGGGCAGCGCCATGGTGATCGATGTCTCCGGCGACACGGTCGTGAGCATCGCCGATTGTTCCACGCCTCTCTGTGTAGGGATTTCGCCTGTGCACGCAGTCCAGCAAACCACTAACCAGGTTTTGGTGGTGAGCCATTCCGCAGACAGCCCGGCAGCCGATTCGATCACCAAGCTGAATTTCAGCGGGTTGAACATCAACACCACCGCCACCATCAGTCTGCCGGCGGGTTCCGCGCCGAGTTTTGTGGCCGTTGCTCCGACGGATACGACGGCGTATGTGACACTGCCCCAGTATTTTGATCCTATCCAGAACGTCGTTGTGCCTTCAGTTGGCGTGGTCAACACTCAGAGCAACAACCTGGTGGCAACCATTCCGGCTGGCGTCAATCCTGTTGCCCTCGCGGTCACGCCCGACAAGAGCAAGCTCTACGTGGCGAACCAGGGCGACGGTACGGTGAACGGATTCAACACCATCGACCGGTCGGCTCGCATCATTTGCGTCAACACGGTGTGCCCTGTCCCTCCGGCCAACACACCGGTTCCGCTTTCTTCGCCGCCGATCTGGTTGGTGGCGCGTACCGACAATCAGCGCGTGTACGTTCTGGAACAGAGCGGTACTCTTGCTTCGATTGATACCACCTCGACCGCTGGCCCCGACCTATTAACCGAGACCGCGATCAGTGTGCCAGGTGCTACCACGATGACCTACGACCCCAATCTGAACCGGCTGTATATTCCCGGCGGAGAGCAGATGGCCATTGTCGATGTTTCGCAGTCTCTGCCCCAGTTCCTTGCGGGCGGCCCGCTCACGATCTCTCCGGTGTTGTCATCGTCTCGCTCGTCGAACGATGTGTGCTCGACCTTTAGCCCGACCCCTGTCACTGCGGCCGCAGTGGCCGCCTTGCCGGACGGTTCCCGGGCTTACGTCGGATCCTATACCAGGTTCGAAGTCGATGTGACGATCTCCAAGGCAACTTTGAATTCCGATGGGATCCACACAACCTACACCTACAGCCTGTCGTCCAGTACCCCTGATTTGCTTTCTGGGATGGTCATCACGATCTCGAATGTGTACTCAACTGGCTTTGATCTTAACAAAATTCCTCCGAGCGATTTCGACGGCACCTTCACGATTCTCTCGGTTGGGGGAGGAACGTTTGAAGTAGCGAATGCTCCGACCGACACCTACATTAGGGGTGGGGCTGGCGTTGCTCCGAATATTTGTCCGCAGGTGACGGTGATCAACGCCACAAGCAACACGATCAAAACTCCCCAGATTACGATTGCGGGAGTTCCCGGTTACGAACCCTTCTGCTCCAATACGCGCTTCCGCTTCATGATGGCGGCCGGCGGCGATAGTTCCCGCGCCTACCTGTCCAGTTGCGATGGAGGGAATGTCAACATCATCGATACTTCCAACGACACCTATATCGAGAACCTGCCGGCCCCAATCGGTGCGCGTTCGCCGATTCCGCCAAACTCGCTGAACCCGCCGCAGAATCCGGTGTTTCTATTTGCCGGGCCTTAAGCGTTATGCCCTGAAGTTCGTTGTACAAACCTAGTTTGTCATCCTGAGCGAAGCGAAGGACCTGCTTTCTTGCCTGTGCGGGAAACAGCAGGTCCTTCGCTTCGCTCAGGATGACAAGTTTGATATAGGTCGCTGAGCGTCTGGGCGTTAGGAAGATGAGTTGAAGTGTCGAATACGACTGACGACCAACGACCAGCTTCTATCCCGCGACTACAGAGCGTTCCACCGCCTGGCGGCAGTGGTGGCGCAGCGCCACATTCATGAAGACATTGCCATGGGAAGTATTGAAACACATCACCAGGGCTTCGGTGTCTTCGCTGGTTTTGCTCCCCTGTTCGGAAGTGTGCAAGGTTGGAGGATGCACATGAAAGTGGAATCCCTGGTCATTGAGTGAAGTGACGGCATTGCCAATAATCTGGTTGGCCAGTTCACAGACCGCTTCGCGTACCAGATCGTCGGTCTCGGATACCTCCACGCCGGCCAGACGGGTGGCTAGCTGCACCGCCGTTCCGAGGTCCACATCAAAAATAATCCGGCCTTCAATCTCGCCCAGCAGGCAAACCTCGGCCGCGATCCCTTTTCGCCGGTACGCCTCTTCTTCCATGGTGAGGTTCTCGATGGAAACAGGCGACTCCAGCCCCTGCGCCAGAACGGCGTCGGTTGAGTTGATGAAGGGCTGAATCAGGTCCATCCGCATGACTAGGCTCCAGCTCCGGCGCCGTGCGCTGCAACTGCGTCGTCACGCATCACGTACTTGATGACTTCATAGAGAACTTCGGGTTTCACCGGTTTCTGCACGAAGTGGCGGGCACCGCGCTGCAGGGCCGCGACGATATTCTCCTGGTAGCCAACCGACGACACCATGACGATGCGGGCGCCGGGATGGTCGCGGACGATCTTTTCCGCCGCTTCAATGCCTTCCATCTGCGGCATGGTGATATCCATCAGAACGATGTCGGGCGTGAGCCGTTCGTACTCGCTGATCGCCGTAACTCCGTCGCCTGCCTCGCCGATTACCTGTCCACCGAAGGTCTCGACCATCCGGGCCAGGTTCTTGCGGGCAAACACGGAGTCATCCACGATCAGATAGCGCACCGGTTGTCCGTCTTCGCTCCGTTTTACGGGCGCAAACTTTTCCATGACACTCCTCCACAACTAGCACTTAATCACGAATCTACATACTTTCGATAGATAACTCTAGTTACTTCCGGCACCAGTCGCCCGCTTGACCTCGATCGAGTCTCCTCGGCTGCGGTCGGGCGCGCACTGGGCCAGCAGAATGTTCGGTATATCCTGGAGGTCCGCGATCCGGATAGCGTAGCCGCGCTCGATGGCTGCCTTGGGCATGCCGTAAACCACGCATGTCTCCTGGCTTTGGGCCACGGTAAATCCCCCTGCCGCCTTGACCTCGCCCAGGCCGGTTGCCCCGTCTTCTCCCATGCCGGTCATCAACACGGCCACGGCTTGTGGTCCAAATTTCTCGGCTACGCTGTGGAACAGCACATCCACTGAAGGGCGATGCCCGTTCACCGGGGCGTCGTCGGCCAGCACGGCCACGTTGCCCAGGGGCAATTTCTGTACTTTCATGTGCCGGTTTCCCGGACAAATGAGCGCTCGCCCGGCTACCAGCAAGTCGCCAGGATGAGCTTCCTTCACCCGGATGGGGCAGCACTCGTCCAGTCGCTTGGCAAACAGGTCGGTGAAGCCGTCCGGCATATGCTGTACCACCAGGATGCTGCCCGGAAATTCCACGGGCAGATTCGAGAACAGGTATTGCAGCGCGCTCGGCCCCCCGGTGGAAACGCCGATGGTGACGATGCGTGTCGGTGCGACGGGCTGGAGTTTGCGCGGCCGTGGCCCCTGAGTGTCCCCCAGCAGGAACTGCGTCTGCGGCCCCGCGCTCTGCGCCGCTGCCTGGATCTTCTTGATCAACTCGTCGGCAATTTCGGGCATGCGCGCCGCGACGTCCTTCGGCTTAGCCACGAAATCGAATGCCCCCAGCGCCAGCGCCTTGAGCGTGATCGACGCCCCGGCGGTCGAATGCGAGCTGACTACGATGACCGGCAGCCGCCAGTGCCGCATGATCTGTTTCAGCGTGTCGATCCCGTTCAGTCCGGGCATTTCCAGGTCGAGCGTTACCACATGCGGCTTCAGGTCCTCGATTTTCTTCAACCCAAAATTGCCGTCCATCGCCGTGCCCACTACCTCGATCGAGTCATCCCGTTCGAGGATTTTGGGAATCAGCTTGCGCATCAGCGCCGAGTCATCCACCACCAGGACCCGCACCTTGTTCATGCCTGGCCCCCTGCCGTCCCGCGCGCCCGCATCTCGGCCGTCTGGATTCCCCCACCGCTGGCCGCGGCCGGTTCGACACTGGAGAGCAAACCCGCCATCCTGGGGCCGGCTGTGTCCGCCCGCCCGCGCGTGAAGCGATCCATCAGGGCGATCATGTTGAGGATGAGAACCACCCTGCCATCGCCCAGAATCGAAGCCCCGCTGACCAGGTCGGTCGTGATCGACTGATCGTCGAGCGCCTTGATCACCAACTCTTCCTCGCCCTCCAGTTCGTCGACCACCAGCCCGAACTTGCGGTCTCCGCTGTTGATCACGAGCACAAAGACCTTGCGCTGCGCCGTTTCTGGCCCATCCGGGGGCTTCTGGCCCAGGCGCAGCAGCGGCAAAACGGCGTTGCGCAGTTGCAGCACGTCGTAGTGCTCGACCTGATGGATAGCTTCTTCGAAGGTGCGCGCGATCTCCGCTACCGCATTCAGCGGCAGGGCGTAGAGCCGCTGCTCCACGCGGAACAGCAACGCCCGGATAATAGCCAGCGTCAGTGGAAGCCGCAGGCGGAAGGTGGTGCCCTGTCCCAGCGTGGTTTCGATCTGCACCGTTCCCTTCAGGCGCGCCAAAACGCTCTGCACGACGTCCAATCCCACGCCCCGGCCCGAAAGTTCAGTGATCTCTTCCGCGGTGGAGAAGCCCGGCTTCAAGATCAGGTCCAGAGTCTCGGCCTCGGTCAGGCGGGCAGCCTGCTCGGTTTTCAGCAATCCCTGCGAGAGAGCGCGCTGGCGGACTTTTTCGGGATCAATGCCGTGCCCGTCGTCGGAGACCTCGATGACCACCTGGTTGCCCTGGTGATAAGCGGCCAGCCGCAATGTTCCCTGCGGCTTTTTGCCGGCGCGCACCCGCTCCTCGGCGGTCTCAAGGCCATGGCCGATGGCATTGCGAACCATGTGGGTCAGGGGCTCGGCGATCGCATCCAGAATGCTTTTGTCGAGATCGGTTTGCCCGCCGCGGACAACCAGTTCGACTTCTTTTCCGCACTGCAGCCCGACGTCCCGCACAATGCGCGGGAAGCGGCGGAACAGCTGATCGACGGGCACCATGCGGATCTTCATGACCGAGTGCTGCAGGTCATTCAAAACCCGCGCCTGGAAGGCCATGGCATCGGAGAACTTTCCGCGCAAGACGTCTTTCGGGAAGCGTTGTCCAAATTCGAGCAGCGCCTGCTGGAACATCGATTTCGCCAGGATCAGTTCACCGACCAGATTGAGAACGCTGTCGATTCTTTCCGCATCCACGCGCAGGACGTTGTCCGGGCCGGCGGGCATGGTGGGTGCCGCTGGTTCTCCGGCTGGCTGCGGGTCGATGGCCGCGAGCTCGGCGGTCGCAGGCGACGCGATTTCGTCCTGGTCACCGGATTCGGCTTTAGGAGCCGGCGGGAGCGGGCGCGACGGCGCCGCGAGGCGCAAGGCCGTAACTCGGACATTCAGCGCAATGGTTGGAATGCTGCACTTGGTCCGAATCTGGTCCGCGGATTTTTCCGACGCCAGGGCCGCTTCGACATGGTTCATCGGCTCGACGCTGCCTTCGAGCGGATAGAGAGCGAGCACCTCGCCCAGTCCAGCCAAAGCCAACTGGATCATCTGACGTCCGGCGATGGGCATGGCGCACTGGGGGTCGATCTGCACCACCACGTGATGAACGTGCTTGCCCTCCGCTATCGCCCGGGCGATCGCCAGTTGCTCGTATTCCGACCAGCGGCTCGGTTTCGCCGCTGCTTTCCTCTTTCTTGGTTTTGACCGTGCCAGCCGGCGCCGGGTGTGCCAGACGTGCAATATCGGTGCGCAAAGACTGGATGCTGGGAAGTTTGGTTCCTTTCCGATACGCCTCGAGCAAGGCCGCAAACACGTCGGCGGCGCGCAGCGCGATCTCCGGAACCGAAGCTGCTGCTGCCTTGTTCCCGACGGTCAGCACATCCTCGAATTCGTGGGACAGTTCGCTGAGTTCCCGGAAGCCGCAGGCGGCCGCGTCCCCCTTCAGGGTATGCACGGTCCGGCGCAGGCTGCGGGCTGTCTCCAGGTCGCCGGGCGACCTCTCCAGTTGCATGGCCTCGTCGTTCAGCTTCTGTACGAGTTCTCCGGCGCTTTCGAAGAACAACTGCCGGAGTTCTGTCATCCGATCCTCGGGGGGGAGGGTCACACGATCACCTCCAAGCGCTGGTAGGCGGTGCCGCTGTTGCGATGCACCATCTGAAATTTCTTGGTTAACCCCAGCAGGCTTTCGGCATGGCCGACAAACAGATATCCCTGAGGATTCAAGCAGCGATAAAACTTCTCCACCAGCCGCTTCTGTTCGGCTTCGTCGAAATACATCATCACGTTGCGGCAGAAAATAATGTCGTTACGTTCCGGCAGGTATTCGGTCTTGAGATTGTGAAAGTCGAAGTGCACCAGTTCCTTGACGTTGGGCTTGACCGCATAGCGATCGCCCACTTTGTCGAAGAAGCGCAAGCGGTAGCCATAGTCGACCCCAGCCATCCGGTGCTCGAAGTAGGAGCCCTCCTGGGCGGCGCGCAGCACCGAATAGTTGATGTCGCTGGCCATGATCTCCACCCGCCAGGGCGCGGGGACCAGAGGCTTGGGAAGCGGCGATTCGAACGGCGCGGAATGGCGCAGATGGTGGTACGACAGCGCATCGGCCACCAGCATGGCCAGGGTGTAAGGCTCCTGTCCGGTGGAACAGCCGGCACTCCAGATTCTCAAGTTGTAGTCCCGGCGCTCGTGTTTGCGCCGCAAAATATCGTCGATTACGTCATGCTGGAACAGGTCCAGTTGCGCCTTGTTCCGGAAGAAGCTGGTTTCATTGACCGTGAGGTTTTCGACCAGGCACGTCAGCTCTTGTTTCCCCGGTTGGCTGATGAGCAGGCGATAGTAGCTGTAGAACGAATCCAGTTGGCACTCCTTCAACCGGCGCAGCAAACGGTCCTGGAGAAAGGGAGTGCGTCGATCGTCGAAATGCATGCCGCACTCCTGGTAGACGAGGGTCTGCAGGAGTTTCAATTCCGCGTCCGTGAGTGCGGGGATCTCGTTCATGTTCATGGAGGTTGATTCTTCTCGTTATTTACCGGCCGAGGCGCCCTGGGCCCCCGCTTTGCCCCTGCCGGCCGCCGCCGGTTTTTCCGCCGCCGGCTCGATTCCAGCTTCGGGCGCGGCCAACACCTTGCTGATATCCAGCAGAATGATCAGCCGTCCGTGGTACTTGCCGAGGCCCGTCACACAGTCCAATCCGCCGGCCTGCATCATGGCGGGTGCGGCTTCGATATCGCTTTCGGGAATTTTCAGAACCTCCGACGCCGAATCCACAATCATGCCCGCCAGCCGGCCCCGGTGTTCCACCACCAGAATGCGGCTGCGCCGGTCCATTTCGGTGGAGGGCTTGCCGAACCGCTTGCGCAGATCCACCACCGAGACAATCTTGCCGCGCAGGTTGATGACCCCTTCGAGATAATCGGGTGCGTCCGGTACCGCGGTGATCTCCGGCACGCGGACGATCTCATGCAGCGACGTGATGGGCACGCCGTAAGTCTCGCGGCCCACCCGGAAGCCCACTACGTGTGTTTCCCGGCTCATGGTTGGAATCCCCTCAACGCGATCCCGCCGCCGCGCCCCGGGCTGCGTTTGCGAACCCCGGTGCGGCGTCGTTCGAACGCAGCGTAAAGCGGTCCATCGATTCCAGCAGGCCCCGCGACATCTTGGACATCTGATCGGAGGAAGCCGCCAGTTCGGTGGAACCCGACGTGGACGACTGCAGCAGTTCGCGCATGCGTTCCATGGCTTGCACCACCGCCTGCGCCCCGGAAGCCTGTTCTTCCACCGCCGAGTTGATTTCGTGCGTGATTTCGTTCAGGCGCGTGGTGGCGCGCGCGATCTGCGACGAGCCGTGCGATTGCTCGTTGGTGGCAGCGCCGATTTCCTGCGCGAACTTGTAGACCTCGGTCACCACGTTGGAAATCTTTCGCAGTGCGGCGTTCAGGTCCTGTCCCAGATTCAGGCCTTCGTTGACGATGGTCGTGCTCTTCTCCATGTTTTCGACGGCTTTGCGCGCTTCCTTCTGGATGCTTCCGATCAGCTCGGAAATTTCCTTGGTGGACTGCGCGGATTTCTCGGCCAGCTTCCGGACTTCATCCGCCACCACCGCGAATCCCAGGCCGTGTTCGCCGGCTCGCGCGGCTTCGATGGCGGCATTCAAGGCCAGCAGGTTGGTCTGCTCCGCCAGATCGTCGATGACTTCGATGATCTTGCCGATGTCGTCGGCGCGTGTGCCGAGCGCGTCGATGATCTCGCCCGAAGAGCGGATGGTGGTGTTGATCCGGTTGAGGCCGTCAGTCGCTTTTTCCATGGTGCCGATACCGCTGTGCACCTCTTCCCGCGAGCGGTTGGAGATATCGAGCAGCACCTTGGCCGTATCCGCTACGCGCTGGATCGAGGTCACCATCTCGTCGATCGAGGCAGAGGTTTCGCTGACGCTCGAGGCCTGGGTCTGCGTGCTCTTGACCATGTTCTGCACGTTGACGCTCATTTCGTGCATGGTGCTCGTCACTTCATCGATGGCCGAAGAGGTCTGCAGGCTGTTGCGGGCCGACTCGTCGGAGGCGCTGGCCACCTGGGTGGAGGCGCTGGCTACCTGAGAAGCGGCATCGCGCACGTGGCGCACCATGCCGCGCAGGCCTTCCACCATGCGCGTGAAAGCGTTCGCCAGCGTGTCGTTGGCGGAGCGCGGACGGACGTCGACCGCCAGGTTGCCCCCGGCGATGGCTTCGGAAACCGCCGCCATTTCCTTCAGGTACTTCACCATGGAATCGAAAGTCCTGGCCAGTTGCCCGATCTCGTCCTTGCCGCGAACGTCGATATTGTGTTCCAGATCGCCGGACTGGCCGATCTGGTCGGCCACATGAATCAGCCGCGTCAGTGATCCCGTGATCGAGTTGGCGGTCCGGTAGGCAATGACGACGCCCAGAGCCAGTGCGATCAGGGAACTGAACACGGCAGCCAGTATGGTCCAGGTTGCTGCCGATTCGTCGGAGCGTCGCCGCTCGTCCAACTGCTTGCGATTTTCCTGGTCAACTGCGTCCAGAACGTCGCTCGAACGCGAGACCCAGGCATTCGGATCCTTTTGCAGATAGAAAATCTGCAGTTCGGCTACTGTGGCATTGCCACCGTCCACGGCACGGCGCTTGTCCACCAAGGGGCTGGCGAAATCGTTGTTCCACCCCTGTTCCAGTCCCTGCACTTTTTCCAGACTGCTGCGCTGCTGCGCGGAATTGGCGAGGTCCTGGGCATGGTGCAGGGCGTCAGCCAGTTGGCGTTCGCCATCATTCATTTTGTCGACGTCGCGCGTGTCTCCGCTGAGCAGGTAGTTCTGCAGATGAAGCCGGTTCTGCATCATCTGGAAGCGGACCAACGACGTGGCTTCGGTCATGTCGATCGAATTCTGTGCCGCCGCCTTGGTCTCATGCTCGCGATGCACCCCGTACAGGTTGATCGCCAGCAGCATCAGGACCGTTGCCAGAATCACCCCGAAACTCAGGTACAGCTTCTTTCCTATATTCATAATTGCAACCTTCCTCATCCAGCGCTTTGGACAGCGCGCTGTCTCCCTACTGGGTGGGATCGAAACGGAATTCGACAATCTCGGTGGACTCTTCCGGACGTGCCTCGAAGTGCCACTTCTTGGCGGCGTCCAGAGCGGCGCTTGCCAGGACCGGGTGCCCGCCAACCAGCGTTGCATCCTTGACCGTCCCATTGGCAGCCACCGTTACCCGTACCTTCACCACGCCAGTGATGTTCATCCGCCTTGCCAGTTCCGGATACACCGGTGCTACCCGGGTCTTTGCCTTTCTACCGCTCTCCTGCGCCTTGGCTTCCTGCCCCCACGCCGGTGGAGCGCTGATCGCGGCCCATCCGCCCAGCAGCAGCAGACCCACCGCAATCGCCCGATTCAATACTTGAAAAGTCACGATATCTTCCTCGTCGCTCAACATTCATCTAATCTTCGTGCAAGGAATGCCCCAGCGGATATTAAAAGTTCCTTCTGTCCATTACTTTAGTGATCTCTTTACAAGGCGATGAAGAATCGGCCCTTAAGCGATCGGGAGATCGGGTGATCGGGTCATCGGATGATCTGTAGGCCAACGCTTCTGAGCTTCGATGACCCAATCGCCTCTGATCCCCGATTGCGACGCCTGTATCATTTCTGTACCGTTTCACAAGTTGGCACTGCCCCCTCATATTCCCTTGACTCAATTTGAGAATTACGCTTTAGTTGATATGCAATTCAATTGTTTTCAGTTGTTTAGCATTAAAAATGGTGTACGCTGACGAGACCCACTAGAAACTCGGGGCTGGGGGACGCGTCTCAGTCTGAAGAGGATTTCCAGAAGCTGCTCCTGGAGCTTTCCCGCGCTGCTTTCCAGAGCGGCGAGCCCGGCCAGCTCATTCAGTCGTTTTGTGCCCTGACGCGCGCCTTCTTCCATGCCAGCGGCGCCTATTTCTGGAGTTGCTCCTCCGACGGTGAACTGGTTGGAGCCGAAGCCGACGGCGACCAGGCCGAATCTTTTCGTGGTCGACGCCTTGGGGCGGGTGATCCCTCGATCGCCATGGAAGCGGTTCACAAGCGCCACGCGTTCTTCGTCAACCATCTCGACGTCGCTCGTTATCCCTGGCTGGCCGAATGTCACGCGCATGACGCCATGGCCGCGCCTCTGCTGGTTTCAGGCGATGCGGCTGGCGCCATTGTGCTGGTGCAGAGCGTGCCCGATGGCGGCTTTGACGAGAACGCCGTAGCCAAAGTTACGATCCTGGCGGCCCAACTGGGCACGGAACTCGAGGCCCTCCGCCTGAACCAGCTTGCCCGCGAAGAGCAGCGGCGCGCCAGCATTCTGGTGGAGGTTGCCAGCGCACTGCATGGCTTGCCCGACACCGCAGCCGTGATGGAGAACATCGCCGACCGTCTTCGTGCGCTGCTGCATTCGCCCGCCGTGCTGGTTTTCGTCCAGCAAGAGAAACTTTCCCAGTTGCAGGCGGTGTCGACCGAGACGCCCAAGCTCGCCTTCTCCATCCGTTCGCGGTTCCAGCAGAACCAACTCCGCTCGGCGCAGGAGATCGCCACCCGCACCATCGCCGCCGGCGAACGTATTACGGTGAGCATCGACGGAGCCTCCCATCTGGGAGAAGATTCGCCGCCCGGAGTCCTCATCGCAGCACCGTTTCGCACCACGCGCTCGCAGGGCGCAATTCTGGTTTATCCCCGCTTGAGCAACCCGTTCACCGAGGAAGACAAGACCCTGGTTTCAGCCCTGGCTGGGTTTGGCGCGGTCGCCGTCGCCAACGCGGAGTTGTGTGGCATGGCGCGCGCCCAGGCCCACGAACTGCACGAAATACTCGAGATTTCCTTCGAGCTCGGCTCCGCAGGAAAACTCGATGAGTTCATGCAGACTTCGGTGGTCCGCGCCGCCAATTTCCTCGGCTTCCAGCGCTGTTTTATCGGGCTGCTCGAAGAGCCCGCCTTTCGTATTCGATGGGGAGTAGAGAACGGCGTGGCCCGTCCTGTGGATATACCGCTCCACGATGGCGTCGCTGTCCGCGCGTTGAAGAATAAGAACGTGTTCTTCACCGAAGACGCCTCGACGACGCCGGGTGCGAATCTGGAGTTTGTTGCCGCTTTCCATATTCGCCAACTGCTGGCGGTGCCTCTGATCGGTTCCAACGGCGATGTGCTGGGGATGTTCGGCGTGCTCGACCGGGCCGAGCCGGGGCCTGATCAACGACGAAGACGTCCGCCGCGCACGCGCTCTGGCCGCGCAAGTTGCTGTCGCGCTCGAACTGACCCGCAACCTGCACCAATCCGAGGAGCACCGCCGCCGTGCCGATGCCCTGGTCACCCTGGCGCTCGAACTGAACACCGTCCTGCATCTGCCGGAATTCATGCGCAGCTTCGCTCGGCGCGCCGCGGGCCTGCTCGGAAGCCGTTCCGCTGCCCTCAGCCTTTTCCAGGCATCGGAGGTGGATAGCGTCCTGATCCGCGACTCCGAAGCCGAAGTTTCGGAAATCAACGATCCACCGCTGCTGCGCCGCTTCAGTCACGCGCTCAGTACAGCCCTGCCGAAATACACCAACGATGTCACCTTTGCCCCCGCCAGCGATCTACTGGGCGCCCCGCTGGCCTCCACTTCTGGGATGGACCGATGGCACCCTGGTCCGACTAACCGGTTCTTCGGGAGAACTCGTCGGTGTGCTTTGTCTCGCCGACCGCGGCGCCCCGCCCGGCCTCGAGGATCAGCAGTTGCTGCGCGCCATCGCCGGCCACGCCAGCATCGCTCTGGAGAATGCCGCTCTGTTTACCCGCATGGAGCAGGCGAACCGGCACTGGCTGGATGTGTTCGATGCCATCAGCGATTTCATCGTGGTCCATGACGAGCAACACAACGTGCTGCGCGTCAATCGCTCGCTGGCAGATTTTATCGGGGTCGCTCCCGACGAGTTGATCGGCGTCAACATGCGGGCGCTGGAAGCGCTTTCCACCGGCGCCTCGCCGCACTCTTGTCCTTTCTGCCGCAGCGGCGAGGGTCTGGACGAATACCTGCACCCCGTCCTCGAACGCACCTACCTGATTTCTACCTCGCGCATTCATGCCGCCAGCCAGGGGCCCTCAGCGCGCGGGGTTGGCGGGATGAGCGGCGAGCAGTTGCAGATCGTGCACGTGCTCAAGGACATCACCGACCGGCGCGATGCCGAACGCCGCTACCGCGAACTATTTGACAACATTCAGGAAGGAATTTACGTTTCCTCGCCCCAGGGCCGCTTCGTGGAAGTCAACGACGCACTGGTACGCATCCTCGGCTACAGCAGCCGCGACGAAGTCCTGCAGCTCGACATTCCCACCCAGGTCTATTTTTCTCCGCAGCGGCGGGAGGAACTGTCGGAGATGCTCAAGCGCGGGGGCGAAATGCACAATCACGAAGAAGTTCTGCGGCGCAAGGATGGATCGCCCGTCCACGTATTCATGAACTGTTTTGCGATGCGCGATTCGGCGGGCAACGTCCTGCAGCACCGCGGGCTCATGCTCGATATTACCGGCCTCCGCCAGTCGCAAACCGAGCTGCAGAAAGAGCGGGATTTTTCCAGCAAAATCCTCAGTCACACCCAGAGCCTGATTCTGGTCACCGACACCGACGGAGTAATCAGTTATGCCAACCGGCGCTGGGGCGGTCTCGGCTTTCAACAGAACCAGATTCTGGGCCATGCCTTTCCCGAGCTTGTGCGCCGCGCCGCGCCGCGCCGCGCTCCGGGATGCGCTGGCCGCCGTGGCTCGCGGGCAACAGGTCGACAACTTCGATCTGCCCCTGGTTCGCAGCGACGGTGCCAGTGGCCAGTTCTCCGTCAATCTGAGCCCGATCCACGGCGAAGATGGCCGCGTGAGCAGCATCGTCGTGGTCATGACCGACGTCACCGATTCCGCGATGCTGCGCGCCAAGCTGGTGCACGCCGAGAAAATGGCAGCCGTCGGACAGTTGGTTTCCGGCGTCGCCCACGAAGTCAACAACCCGCTCACCGCCATCCTCGGATTCACCGACCTTTTGATGGAAAATCCCGAGCTCCCCGAAAGCGCGCGGCGCGATCTGCGCGTGATTCTGCAGGAGGCGCAGCGGACCAAGCAGATCGTGCAAAACCTGCTCAGCTTTGCGCGCCAGATGCCGCCACAGCGCCAGCCGGTTCAGCTCAACTCCATTCTGCAACGCACCGTGCACTTGCGCTCGTACGACTTCATCAGCCACGGCATTCAAGTGGTCGAGCGCCTGGATGAATCTCTGCCCCAGGTGGTCGGAGATTCGCACCAGTTGCAGCAGGTCTTTCTCAACATTCTGAACAACGCCTATGACGCCGTTCGCGAAAGCACGCGGAATGCCGGCCGTATTGAGGTCATGAGCGCCCGCGCCAACGCCTTCGTGGAGATTTCTTTTCGAGATAACGGCACCGGCATCGCCGATCCCGAACGGATTTTCGATCCCTTCTTCACCACCAAAGATGTGGGCAAGGGAACGGGATTGGGCCTGAGTATTTGCTATGGCATTGTCCGCGAACATGGCGGTGAAATTGTGTGTCACAACAACCCGGACTCTGAAGGAGCGACCTTTATCGTCCGCCTCCCGGTAGCATCCGAGGCGGCTTCCTTTGGAGCCGTGGCAGGAGTGGATCCAAAATGACGCAGACGGGAACTAAATCACCTCTTGGGCCAGTGCTGTTGATTGAAGATGAACCAGCGGTCATGGCTCTGGTCCGCTCGGTTCTGGAGGGCCAGGGATATACCGTGGTTCCGACCGAATCCGGCGCTGAAGCCCTGCGCCTGCTGGCCCAAGGCAATTTTCACGGCGTAGTTTCCGACATGCGCACCCCGGGCGGCGTCGATGGCGCCCAGGTCTATGCCTGGATTGCAGCCAATCGCCCGGAACTCGCCTCCCGTCTGGTGTTCATCACTGGCGACATCGCCAACGAGGAAACGGCTGCCACCCTGCGCCGCACCGGGGCGCCTTGTGTGGAAAAGCCGTTTCGGGTTCGTGAATTCATTTCCGTGGTCCAGCAGACCATGGGCAGGGTGGCCCCATGACAGACTTCCGCATCCGATTGTTGATTGTCGATGACGAGCAGACCATCCGCCGCCTGTGCATGACCGTTGGCGAATCGCTCGGTTTCTCTTGCTTCGAAGCCGAGAGCGGTGATGCCGCTCTCGCCCTGCTCGAAGAACAGCCGGTGCACATGGTCCTCACCGATATGGTGATGCCGCGCATGTCCGGGCTCGAATTCCTGGAGCAAGCCAAACGCGACTTCCCCGCCATTGAAGTCGCTCTCATGACCGGCCATGGGTCGGTTGAAACAGCGGTGCAGGCGATGAAGCTGGGCGCCTACGATTACATCGCGAAGCCCTTTGCCCCGCTTGACGACCTGCGCCTTTTCCTGCGCCGCATGGCCGATAAAGTCCGCCTGGTGGAGGAAAATCTCTACCTCCGCGAACGTTCCGAGACCGAGACCGCGGTCCACGGCATCATCGGCAGTTCGGCCAGTATTCAGCATGTCTTGCGCCTCATCTCGAGGCTTAAGGACACACGCACCCCGGTCCTGATTTCCGGCGAAAGCGGAACCGGTAAGGAACTGGTGGCCCGTGCCCTGCATTTTCGCGGCAACCTGGCCAGCCGCCCCTTTGTGGCTGTCGACTGCGGATCGCTCGTCCCCACCCTGATCGAAAGCGAATTGTTCGGCTATGAAAAAGGTGCCTTCACTGGCGCTCTTCGTTCCAAGCATGGCCTGCTGCAATCGGCCGATACCGGAACCATTTTTCTCGACGAGGTGGGCGAACTTCCCCTCGAGATGCAAGCCCGGCTGTTGCGCTTTATCCAGGAGAAAGAGGTTCGCCCGGTGGGCAGTAATCAAAAAGTCAAGGTGGACGTGCGCATCATGGCCGCCACCAACCGCGATCTGGAAGCGGAGTACAAGAAAGGGACCTTCCGCAAGGATCTTTTCTTCCGCCTCAACGTGGTCACGATTTCTCTGCCCCCGTTGCGCGAGCGCCGTTCCGACATTCCCATCCTGACGGCGTTCTTTCTCGAGCGCCTCGCTCCCGGACGCGGCCTTCAGCTTTCCGGTGCCGCCATGAAAGCTCTATTGGCGTACGACTGGCCCGGCAATGTCCGCGAACTGGAAAATTGCCTGGAGCGAGCCGTCGCCCTGGGCGATCAGCGCATCCTCGAAGTCAACGATCTGCCGCCCTCGATCACGCACGCGGAAATCCAAGCCGAACCGCTGGATTCGCCCGAAGCCTCCGGCCACGCCACCGACCTCCATGCCACAGACTTGGGAGATATCGAGCGCGCCACCATCGAACGCGTCTTTTCTCATGTCCATGGAGACAAAACTCTGGCTGGCAAGATGCTCGGCATCAGCCGCGCCACCCTCTATCGCAAGCTGAAGCGTTACAACATCGGGGTACGCGAGGAGTCGCAAGGCCCGACGACGCTGCAGTAGAACTTGTTCCCGTGTGGGGACGGGCGTGTGGGGACGGGCGCCTCGCCCGTCCAAGCCGAGCACAGTTCGGCCTCGCCTCGAGCTTCCGGTCCGCCGCAGCCTGCGAACTGAGACAGCTTTCTCACCCTGAGCCGCCTTTTCCACAATTTCCAAGAAATGACCTGCTCCGGTTTCCGCGTGACGCGGTCAACTGCCTGTCGTTCTTTCACCTACTCTTAAGTCCATGACCTTCAAGTATTTGGTGGGATTCGTGCATTAATGCATACTGATGAAGCAGCGCGAGTCTTCTCGCATCTCTTCCCAACCAGGAAGAGGGGAGACTCGGCTGCTCAAAGCTCCCCCGGGATTGAGGTCTAACTGTGCCGAACCAGGCAACCGCTCGCGCTCTCGAATCAGACATTGTGAGCCGCTTGGCCAAGTTCTTTCCCGAGGCCACTCCAGTGCGGATTCCTATCAAGCTCAGCCGCATTCCTGGCAACGGAAACGGCGATAGGACCGTTCGCCAAAGCGACTGTGTTTTTTTGCAGGAAACCGTCATCGAGTACGGCACGCCACGCGAAGTTTTGTTCGCGCTCGGCCGTCCGTTGGAATTTGCCGATCGTGTCGTGGTCGAGAGCAACGACGGCTCGCTACATGCCGAGGCGTCGGTGGTCGCGGTCCAGTATCATCCTGAACGGACGGTGGTTGCCGCCCGCTTCCTCAAACCTGTTCCCAATTGGATTGTGAAATCATGACTGCACCCTCCCAACCTGCATTCGAAGAGCAAGGAGCCGCGCTCTCCGCCCTGCGGCCCATTTACGCTGCGCTGGTCCGCGAATTTGTGATTGAGGTTCCTGCCTGTCCGATCGATCAAGATCATGGCGAGGGGTTCTCGCCATCGGCCGAGTCCGTCGGCCAGGCCGAAGCCTGGTTCCAGCAGGTCGACGCACAGATCCAGGTGCACCAGTTGCGCCAGTTTCTGCAGACCACGCCGCTGGCCAACGAAGCGGTGCTGCGCCAGCTTCTGCTGCATCACCTGCAGAAGACCTCGAAGTCTGCCAGCGACCGCGACAAGACCGATTTCCTGCTGGTCCAGTATTTTTCGCTGTGCGCGCCCTCGGGCCTGGAAGACGCGGACGTCGACCTCGATTATGTCGCGCAGGTGCTGGAGCCGGTGCTGGGCCCGCAGCAGCCGAAGATTCCGGCATGGCTGAGTTCCCTGGAGAACATTCTGCAGTCGGCAGCGCGCAGCCGCCGTCTCAGCGAACTGCTCCACAGCGGTACGCTCGAGCAAGGGCGCAAGCTCAAGACGCAGAATGCGGCCCGTTACTTCGATCCCTCAGCCATGGCCGCGTTTGCGCGGTTCAGCTTCATGCTGCGGCGGATCTTTTTCCGCCTCATGCACGACGATCTCAACGCCATCCAGGACGGCTTGCGCGAACTGGAGCGCCGCGGCATCTCGACCATCGATTGCCGCCGCGCCCAATTCTCCGCCGAAGAACCGATCGGGCGTCTGCGCATGATCTGCCAGTCCTGGAAAGTCATGTTCCACGCGGAATACTCCTCGGGCCAGCCGCTGCGCATGCTGGTCGATCTGCGAGCGGCCGTCGACGACGCGCTCCAGAACGGGACGGGCAAGAATCCGCTCAACGCGCGCGCCGCCACGGCTCCAGCAAAATCCGGCGCCGAGGCCAAAAAGTAGTTTCCGGTAGAAGCGGCTTGCCCGGAAAGCGACCATGAGCAGAAAACGCCCGACCGTCCTGATCCTTGCCAGCAACCCCGCCTTTGCGCGGGAGATTACGGCGGCTTGGCCGCAGGAACCCGCTCCGCGTTCCGCCGCGCATTCCAATCGGCCGGAATTCATCGTGCTCGACCAAGGCTTCTCTCGCGAACTTGAGGGCAGCCACTACGACCTGGCGATTGCGGATGTTTCTTTCGACCAGAAGAACGCCTGCGGAAGAAATAGCCAGGCCCTGCGCCAGGCCCTGCGCAAAGACCGGCACCAAGCCTTGCAGCAGTCGCTCGCCGCGGCTCGCAAGCCCGCGATCCTGGTGCATTCGGATCGCTCGCTCGGTTTCTATCAGCTCCGCGGGTCGGTTCTCGAATTGCGACGCGAGCCCGGACTGTGGGCTGCAATCGCGGGTTTGGTCGGGCGCGAAATTCTGCGCCGCATCCGGGCCGAATCTCGCGCCCGCGAAGCCGGGACGGTTTGTGCCGCCACCCAAGCCGAGGCCACTCTCGGACGCTACATGGTCGAGATGCGCACCAACGTCAACAACGTTCTCACCAGCGTGCTCGGCAACGCCGAACTGATGATGCTCGAACCTGAACTGCCGGCAAGCGTCATGGCGCAAGCCGACACCATCCGCAACATGGCTTTGCGGCTGCACGAAGTCTTTCAGCGCTTTTCGTCAATCGAAAAAGAACTGAAGATCGGAGAAGAACTCAGCGCCGCCGTTCCCCAGTCGGGCAAGAAATCCTTCCACGCTGTCGCCGGCCGGAGCTAGAGCGGGGAGCCCTTCGAGAATTGTCATCCTGAGCGAAGCGAAGGCCTGCCGTTCGCCGCGAACTGCACATCTTTCATTTGAGTGGGTACCCCGGTTCTCCAGGTAATTGTCCGCCCACCTTTACCACCTTCATGCCTGGCTTGACATCCTGGAGGTTGACCAAAGCCAAAGCGCCGGGATAGAGCGCCACGGCTTCCTTTTGCATCCCGTTTGAGAACAGTACAATCGGCTCGGCCTGGGCCTCACCCCGAAACACCTGAGCCGTCCAATACTGCTTGTATTCACTTTCTGACATAGCCAGCAATCTGAGCAGGACGACTCGCTCGTATGCGCCCGGCGCCATTCTGGAATGTGCTTTGTTCGGTATTGATTGTGGCGGCCTTTTCCAGTAAGAATGTCCACTATCTGCCCTGTGGAGAGTCTCATGAATAAGGCAACTCTCGTTCTTGTTCTGCTGTGTCCGTTCACGCTCTGGGGTCAAGCGAAGCCGGAAGCGCAAACGCAACCCTTGAAGGTCCGGCCACCTGCCGCTTCCGCTAGAAGGATTGAGGAGTTTGAGCTAACTCCGGCGGTTGTAGCCCAACACGAGCGTATCCAGAGACTGATTGGCCCCAAGACGAAGCAGAGAATCTCCCAGATCGCTCCTGCGTTCTCCGCGCGTGCGCGACAGTTGCCACCGACGACTGACTTTCACGCTTTGGCGGTGGCGGAGGTCCGCAGCGGGTTTCAGGGATTGGGCAATCTGCCGAACGAGGACATCGAGGCGATTGCCTTCCTGGTCATGATGCAAGCTACCCAAGATGCGCAGTCCGATCTGAAGAACATCATGGATGGGGTAAAGAAAGCGAATCAGCAAAAGCAGAGCCAGCGCGCCGCTCAGAATCAGAAGGATGCGGTGAGCGAGATGAGTGAGGAAGAGTCGCTTCGGCTGCAAATGACGATGGACCGGAGGTCGAAGTTCATCGAGACCTTGTCAAATGTCGAGAAGAAGATGGCGCAAACTCAGGATTCCGTTGTTCAGAACCTGAAATAGCGACAGTCTTTCCGGATCCTCCAGCATCTCATCCAATTCAGCACTGGACAGCCGAGGGTGGCTGTCGCTACGCGAACAGAAATTCCTTGGTTCGCAGCTCCTTGATCGTATCCCGCAGTTTGGCTGCCTTCTCAAATTCAAAGCGCTTGGCGGCTTCCCGCATATCGCTCTCCAACTTCGCGATGTAGGCTTCCAATTCTTCCTGCGACTTGAATTCTGGGATGCCTTCGGCTCCCGGGCCGGTCAGGTCGGTGTAGTCGGCGCCGACGATCGCGACCAGCGTCATGTCGAGCGGGCGAATGATGGATTCAGGAGTAATCCCATTCTCTTCGTTGTAGGCCTGTTGAATAGCGCGCCGGCGATTGGTCTCGTCGAGCGCCTTTTTCATGGAGTCGGTCATGCGATCGGCATAGAGAATGGCCCGGCCGTTCAGGTTGCGGGCGCACCGTCCAATCGTCTGAATCAGCGAACCGGCGGAGCGCAGGAAGCCTTCTTTATCGGCGTCCAGAATCGCCACCAGCGATACTTCGGGCAGGTCGAGCCCCTCGCGCAGAAGATTGATGCCAATCAGTACATCGAACTCCCCTTTACGCAGGTCGCGCAAAATCTTAACTCGCTCCAGGGTTTCGATTTCGGAGTGCATGTAGCGGCACTTCACTCCGACCTCGCTGTAATATTCGGCGAGGTCTTCGGACATACGCTTGGTCAGCGTGGTCACCAGCACCCGCTCATTGCGGGCTACGCGGTCGCGGATCATGTGCAGCAGGTCGTCGATCTGTCCTTTGACCGGGCGGATCTCGACCGGCGGGTCGATCAGGCCAGTGGGGCGGATGATCTGCTCAACCACCACGCCCGCGGACTTGGTAAGTTCGTAAGGGCCGGGCGTAGCGGAGACATAGACGAGCTGGTTGGTGCGATGCTCGAACTCCTCGAAAGTAAGCGGGCGGTTGTCGAGCGCCGACGGCATGCGGAATCCGTATTCGACCAGCGTTTGCTTGCGCGAGCGGTCGCCGTGATACATGCCGTGGAGTTGCGGCACGGTCTGGTGCGACTCGTCGATGAACATCAGAAAGTCGCGCGGAAAATAATCGAGCAGCGTGGGCGGCGGCTCGCCGGGAAGACGGCCGGTGAAATGCCGCGAGTAGTTTTCGATACCGTGGCAGTATCCCATGGCCTTGATCATTTCCAGGTCGTACATCACGCGCTGATGGATGCGTTGCGATTCGACCAGGCGTCCTTGCTTTTCCAGTTCCGCTTCCCACCAGGCGAGTTCGGTTTTTATGGAAGCGACGGCCGAAGCGCGCGTTTCTTCCTTCATCACATAGTGCGTCTTCGGATAAATCGGCAGCCGCATGTAGCGCTGCTTGACCGTCCCAAACAAAGGATCGATCTGCGAAAGCGATTCGACCTCGTCGCCGAACATTTCGACGCGATACGCATTGTCGTCGTAGGTGGGATAGATTTCGATGACATCCCCACGCACGCGAAACGTCCCGCGACGAAAATCCCCTTCTGTCCGCTCGTAAAGAATATCGACCAGCTTGCGGGTGATGTCCTGCCGCTTGATCTTCTGTCCCTTTTCCAGGAACAGCATCATGCCGTAATAAGCCTCCGGCGAGCCCAAACCGTAGATGCAACTGACCGAAGCCACAATCAAACAATCGCGCCGCTCAAACAACGACCGTGTAGCCGAGAGCCGCAGCTTGTCGAGTTCGTCATTGATCGTGGATTCCTTCTCGATGTAAAGATCCGCCGCCGGGACGTAGGCCTCCGGTTGGTAATAGTCGTAATAGGAGACGAAGTACTCGACGGCGTTGTTGGGGAAGAAACTCTTGAACTCGTGGTAGAGCTGGGCGGCCAGAGTCTTGTTGTGGGCCATGACCAGGGTCGGGCGGTTGGCGGCTTCGATCACTTTGGCGGCGGTGAAGGTCTTGCCCGATCCGGTGACGCCGAGCAGCACTTGATGCTGCTCGCGATCGAAAACGCCGCGGGTGAGCGCGTCGATGGCCTGCGCCTGGTCGCCTTGGGGCTTGTAGTTGCTTAGCAGCTTGAAGTCCACGGCTCATTATAGGGGAGGGTTGAGGGCTTGGCCGAGGATGCACTTCCGCGTAGCGGGTGCACTTCTGTGTAAATCATGCTCTTTGGTGGAGAGGTACCCCGGCAGTTTGTACTAAGTGATTCACCTTAGACACTGAGCAAAACAGCTGCGCGTATGTGCCTGCAATGACGGTAGTAATCGCTTTTTCCCAAGAAAAAAGCATATCCAGAAGTTTTCATACTTAGTTAACAGCCGCAGCCCCGATTTGGCCGCCTGAATGCAAATTGAGACGCAAAGATCCGAATTCAGATGTGCCGAGGCCCCGACTGCTCAGCCACTTGCAGCGGGGATCAAAGCGGCGAGGTGCGGTGTTTATGGAAGAGAAGTTCAGCCACATGGATCCCCGGGAACGGCAGGTGATCGATCTGCTTCTCCAGGGATGCGACAACTCGGAAATCGCTAAGGATCTGAACATTGCCGAGAGAACGGTCAAGGCGCATTTCAACCGCCTGTTTCTGCGTTTCGGGATCAAGGGGGGCATCAAGCGGGTTAAGCTCGCGACTTTACTTTATAGGAGGCAATTATGGTTGGAGCGACAGCAAACCGGCGCGGGCCCAGCGAACGCGAACAGTTCATCATTCAACGCGTAGCCGAGGGTTGCAAGAACAGGGAGATCGCCAATTCTCTGGGGACCACCGAGCACGTGGTGAAGAACTATTTGCGCTTGATCTACGACAAGCTGGGGTTGTGGAACCGCGTCGAACTGGCGTTGTGGTATGAAGCGCGGCAGCACGAGCAGCTCTACCAGGCCTGAGTTGCGCTGGCTTCGCGGCACTGATCAGGATGCCGCTGTTTCCGGTTGCGACTCCGAGATCGCGTGGCGGCGAAGCACGCGGCGGCGCTGCGATTCCTGCAATGGTCTGGAGGCAACCATCGCGCAGAGCACGTAAAACAGCGCGGCGTTTGCCGGGATCTGCAGATTGAAATCGAGAAAGCTGTGCACCAGGATGCCCACGCAACCGAGCAGCGCGGCCACGGTCAACGCGCCGCTGGCGTTCTCTGTCCAATTTTTCAGCTTGCCTGCGGCTTGGCGGAAGACGAGCACCAGAAACCAGACCGCGATGGAGAATCCGGCCAGACCGGTCTCGACCAGCAGTTGCAGATAATCATTGTGGGCCTGGTTCACGAACATGTTGGTGTAGAAACTGCGAAACTGCGGGTAGACGACCGGAAAGGTGCCCAGTCCCCAACCGAGAAAGGGCCGCCGCATCAACATGCGCAAGCAGTCGCGATCAATGGTAAGGCGGACCCCGCCGCTGATCTCTTCCCGGGTGTCAGAGTGAATGCTGATCAAGCGCTGGGTGAGTTCGTTGTTACCCATCCAGAGTAGAAAAAAAATCACCATCGCCAGGAACGCTCCCAGCAGGAGAGGCTGTTTCCAATTACCCTCGCGCCTGCGAGCCAGAAGGATGCCGAGCAGCACCATCTGCGCCACGAACGCCGCCATGCCTCCGCGCGAACCGGAGAGAAAGATACTTGCCGCCATCAGCGCGGCGATTCCCGCCACCGCAATCTTGCGGCCGCCGTCGGTGAAGCGAGTGGCGGCCAGCACCAGCGGGAAGGGTGTGAGCATCTCCATCAGGCCGGCGTAATGATTGTGATTGACGTAGGGACCATAAACTAAGCCACCCTGCTCCAGGGTCCGGATCCAGTAGACCTTTCCATTCGGCGCCATACCCTGCAACACCGCAAACAAGGCCACTACCACGCCGTAACCCGTGAACAACTTTGCCATGAGTTCAAACTGGGAAGAGCGATGCAGACGTCTGGGTCACGACAAACACCAGCATGCCGTAGGCGGCGTAGAGCAGCAAGTGCGAGTAGGTGACGTGGCGGTAGGCGGTGGTTCCCCCTACCCACTGCACCAGCACGAGCGCAAAAAAGGCAGCCATGGGAAGGTAGAGTACGTTGCCGTAGAGGTCGAGTTCCCGGTGGATCCACTGGCGGGACGCCCAACCCGCCAACAGCAACGTGGCGCAAACCTCCAAGGCAAGAATGGACCAGGGCTCGACGGCTCCAAAGGCCAGCGGCCCGAGCAACAACACGGCACAGGCGCCAGTCAGCAGCGCGCGTGCTGGATAGTCTCAGTCGCGAGACTTTAGCGATAGTCGCGGGTTCAGGCTGCGTTGCGAGGGCGGAACTCACGGTTTGTCCTTGGATTGATTTGGGGAATTGTCCGGGGAATCCTCGGGAGAAAGTTCGAAACCGTCGAGCCAAAGCTTGCCTTTGATGGGAGAACCAGCCGGGAAACGCTCGATGGCCAGCTTGAGCAGGTTGGTGGAGTCCGGGGTGGTCACTTTGGAGTGAACCTCCTTCCAGAAGTCGGCATCCTTGAGCGGGTCGCTGGCATACAACGGCACGCCCGTGTAGGCGTCGCGTAGAACGATCTGGGGCCCGCCCGCGCCCTCAAACTCCTTCGACTTGTAGTAGGCGGAGAAGTCGTAAGTGGTTGCGCCATGCACCGGAATCAGTTGTTGAATCCCGGCGTCGGAAATTCCGGGGCCTTCGAAGTTGAGGGAAAGAGAGCGGTGGCCCTGGTGGAATTCGCTCGGATCCAGCAGGGGCTCAACTCCGGTTCGATTCTCGTAGGTCCAGTCGAAACCTCCGTTGAGGATGTCGAGGCTGAAATCGCCGTTCACCACCAGGTTGTCCTCCGTCGGGAGGTAAGCAGAGAGGCCAAGTGTGTCCGCGGTTTGCTCCCAGGCAGACAGGCAGCGTCGGGACGGCGCACGTCGATGAGATAACCCACCTGGCCGTACAGATAGCGGTTCTGGAATTTCTCGTGCAACTGGGCGAGGCGTTCCCAGGTTTTGATGGCGGCCTCGGTTTCCCGCTTACTCTGCAGCAGGCCGAGAAAGGAAATCAGGGAATCGGAGCGAGCCGGCACCACGTCGCGGAGCAGAGCATCGGTATCGGGACGTATGCGCCAGCAGGCGCGCAGGGCGTCATCCACCAGGGAATCGTCGTTCTCGATGACCACACGGAATTCGCGCAGGGCGCGGTCGATATTGCCGTCAACCAGAAAAAAATTCGCCGCTTCCCACGCCACATCGGGAGCAGTAGGCTCGGCTTGCAACGCGCGTTCCAGCGCCGCTCGCTGGCCTGCGAGATCGCCGGTTACCTGATCCGCGCCGGCCAGATCGAACCAATAATGGGCATCGTAGGGGTTGAGGGCGACGGCGGATCGAAGGCTGTCGATAGCGGATTGAGGATCGCCGGCAACCAATGCAAAGTAGCGCCCGAGCCGATGGCGATAGTCGGCATTTCCCGGTGACAGGCGCACCGCGCGTTGCAGCGATGGCAACTCCGCACGCGAACCGAAAACGCTGGCGGCAAACTCCGTGCCCGCAAGAAAAAGATAGATGACGGCGAGAGGAACCAGACCCACAGCCAACTGCCAACGCCGCCGGTTTGAAAGTGGAATGGCCATAAAACGATCGGGTGATCGGGTGATCTTACCATCGGGCCATCGAAACCCAACTGCCCAGCCGTTGTTAGAAAGACCCGATCACCCGATGGCCCGATGGTCAGATGACCCGATCATTTTGCCTCAACCCGCTTTCGGTTCCACTTCGTTCTCCGTGCCGGGAGCGTCTTCCTGATAGTAGGATCCATATTTTCCCTGATACTCGTAGTAGTAATAGTAATCGGGGGAAGTGAGGTCTACGGCATTGAGGAGCACGCCGGCGACGTGAGCATTGACTTGCATCAAGATGTCGCGGGAGCGGCGCAGCGCCTGTTTCGTGGTCTGGCCGGAACGAATCACCAGGATGGTGGCATCGGCGCGGGGCGAAAGCACCACGGCGTCGGTGACGGAAAGGGTTGGCGGAGTGTCAATCACGATGTGATCGAACTGTTCGCGCAACTCCAAAATCAGATCCCTCATGTTGGAGGACGCCAGCAATTCGGCCGGATTCGGAGGTGGCGTACCCGCGGGCATAATGAAAAGATTGGGCAAGATCGGAGAGGTCGTAATTGTCTGCTGCACGGTGGCGCTTCCGGTGAGCACGTTGCTGAGGCCGCTGCGCGGGCCCATGCCCAGGGTCTTGTGAATACTGGGGCGGCGCAAGTCGGCATCGATCAGAAGAACGCGGACTCCCTTTTGCGCGAGCACGATGGCAGTGTTAATGCTGGTGGTGGTTTTGCCTTCCTGCGGACGCGCGCTGGTGACCATGATGACTTTCGGCGGCGCTCCGAGATTGGAGAGCAGAAGCGAGGTCCGCAGCGCGCGATACGATTCGGCCATCTGCGACTGCGGACGAACCTGGGTTACCGTTTCCACCACTTCCTTGGCGGCAGTCAAAGCCAACCGCTTGCCACTTCCGCCGTAGCTGGCTGACTTGGAGCCGAGCGGGATCATGCCGAGAGAGGGAAGAGCCGACAGCGCGGTTGCCTGCTCGGGAGTGCGGACGGTATTGTCCATGTTCTCAAGCACGAAAGCCAGGCCGACGCCGGAGATGATGCCCAGCACCAGCGCGAAAGCCAGATTGCGTGGAATGTTGGGTTCGCTGGGCGAGGTGGGAACACGCGCGGCGTTAATGATGCGAAAGTTATTGGAGCGTAATCCTGCGGTGACGCCCGCTTCCTTCAGTTTTTCCAGCAGTCCCTCGTAGAGTGTCCGGTTGGTGTCCAGGTCGCGCTTCAGGATGCTGTACTCGATGGCGCTCTCGTTGAGTTTGTTGGCTTCCTGTTTTTGCTTCTCAAAGGATCCGCGCAACATATTTTCGCGCTGCAAAGCCGCCAGGTACTGCCCCTTAAGGTGGTCGACGGCCTTGTTCGTTTCCGATTGCATCTGGTGGTCAATCTCTTTGATCTGGTTGCTGAGCTGAATGACTTTCGGATAGGAGGGGCCGAACTGGGAGCTGAGGTCGGCCGCCTGGATCCTGAGGTTGGCCTGCTGTTCCCGCAACTTGTCCAGAAGGCCGGAGGTTGCGGAGTTTCCACTTCCCGTGGTATCGGCAATGATCGCGGCGGCGATTTCGTCCGGATCATTGGTCTGCGTCTGGCGATAGACGGCTTCCTTCTGCATGCGGTCAGACTCGGCCGCGGTCATTTCTTTGTTCAGTTCGTCGAGCTTTTCGGTGATGATGTTCGTCTTTTCGTCAGTGCCGAGAATCTCGTGCTCCTTCTGGTAGCGTACGAGCTTCTCCTGCGAGGTTTCCACTTTCATCTGCAAGTCCACGAGTTGGTTGGAAAGCCAGTTGGAGGCCTGCATGGTGGAGTCGAACTTGGTTTTGAAGTTCTGCTCGACATAAGTGGCGGCGAGCGTATTCACGGCGCTGGCGGCTAGTTGAGGGTCGGTGCTGCTGTAATGAATCTCGATGATCCGGGTGTTGGGAATCAGAGCGACGCGGAGGTGCCCGCGAAAACCACCCAGCAGAGCCGAGGTGCGATTCGGATCGGACTGTAGCGGATCGGCAATCAGATTGGCTGGTTTCTGATCGGAGTGACCGCCGAACTCGGGACGCCTGTCCAGATTCAGTTTTCCGATCACTTGCAGCGCCAGCAGATCGCTCTGCAGGATGCGGACCTCGGTGTCGAGATCACTCTGATCGTAATAGTCGACCACTGGCATCGAATCTTTGAAGGTGATGACGTTGGAATCAGCCTTGTTGACAACGATTTGGCCTGTCGCTTCGTAGATGGGAGTCTGGCGCAGGCTGGCCACGGCAACCGCCAGGAAAATGCCCGCCACCACTGCGGTCACCATCCACTTGCGCTTGATGAGAACGCGCAGGTATTCGCGCAGCGTGGATTCCTGCGCCGGCAACACGTTGTACAGGGCGGAGCCGATCGGCCTCAAGAATTCAGCCGGTTCGCCGGGGTGGAGTTCGCGCAACCCATCGCCATTTCGTGGATCGTTACTTCGTGGAACCAGGGGCCCCAATGACATCTTTACTCCTTCGCCTCAAGCTCGATGCTACAGCACGCCACACCCGGCACACAGCCTCCACTCTAGCGTCGCTCCCGCAGCGAGCCGGGCAGACAAAAGCGAACTGTTATGGAGAATTTGCCTGATTTTAGCATCACGGGAGCAGGAAACAGGCCCAAAATTTAGAGCTTGCCAATATTGCCTTGGATTCTGGTTGCCGCGCAGCAGACACCGACGCCGAGCAAAACCACAGCACGGGCGGTCAGGATGCTTATGGCTGTGGAGAGGCTCTCCGCCGAAACCGGCCCAAAGTGTGACATATTCTCAAGCTCAGAATTTCAACCGGCCCTGCCCACCAACCTGAAAAAGTTGGCCGACGCGTGCCGAATTTTCTCCAGTCTTGCGAGAAAAATGTGGTTACATGCAGGTGTGATCTAGGTCACGGACCTGTGCCAGCGTATAGTTCAAAATTGCAACAGTTAAAAATTACAACAGCGTTGGGTGCAAAAACGCGAATGGAGCTTAAAGATGAAGAAAGCTAGCGTCGCAGTATTGACCCTTGCCACCGTATTGGCGGTTGTTCTTACTCTCTCCCTGTCGGCGAATGCGCAAAGCGCAGGCGAGACGCTCTACAAGTCAAAATGTGCCATGTGCCACGGCACCGACGGTAAGAAGGCGGCCGGCCATGATCTCTCCAGTGCGGATTTTCAGAAACAGTCGGATGCGGACATCTCGGGCGTCATCACTAACGGGTAAGCCCCCCAAGATGCCAGCCTACAAATCTCTGAAGCCGGAAGAGGTTACTGGGCTGGTAGCTTACATCCGTACGTTGAAGAAGTAACCCGGGCCAGGCCCTGCATCAAGGTCAGGTTGATTGCCAAGTGCGGCGGATGATTCCGCGGCAAAAGCTGGAGTGTGTCTCAGCGACATTGCATTAGAAAATAATTGGAGCAGCGGTTTCACATGACTCTGCAAGAACGCATCCGAGAGTGGGCTGAGCCCATCTATTTTCTGGGCCAGAATCCCATCACACTCACGGGCGCCGTGGTGACGACCAGCACGGCGCTTACCACCATCGCCTTCTGGTTTTATGACGTCTTCTTACCAGGCCCGCCGCACCCTTATATTGGCCTTCTGGTCTTTCTGATCCTGCCGGGCATCTTTGTGCTAGGTCTGCTGCTGATTCCACTTGGAATCTGGCTCAGGCGACGAAGTCTGCTCGAGAGCGGGGAACTGCCGGGAATTTTCCCCGCCATCGACTTAGGGCTGCCGGTGGTGCGGCGTACCCTGGAGTACGTGGCAGCGGCGACCATGCTCAACCTGCTCATTGTGGGAACCGCATCGTACCGCGGCGTGCAGTACATGGATTCGACGGAGTTCTGCGGACAGACTTGTCACCGGGTGATGGATCCCGAGTATACGGCTTATCAGAATTCCCCCCACTCGCGGGTGGACTGTGTGGCATGCCACATCGGACCGGGTGCGTCGTGGTTCGTGCGCTCGAAGCTTTCTGGTCTGCGGCAGGTTTTCGCGGTAACCTTCCACACCTATTCGCGGCCAATTCCTTCACCGGTAAAGTACCTGCGCCCGGCGCGCGAGACCTGCGAGCAATGCCACTGGCCGCAGCGCTTTACCGGCGACAAGTTCCTGGTGAATACCAGCTACAAGGACGACGAAACCAATACGCCCCAGACGGATGTGTTGCTGCTGAAAGTAGGCGGACGCACATGGCAGGGTGCGGTCGGCATCCACGGGCGCCACCTCGCCGACATGGCGCGCATCCGCTACATCTCGACCGATGCCGAGCGGCAGACGATCCCGGCGGTGTATTACACCGACGATAAGGGAAAGACCACCGAATTCATTTCCACCGATGCCAAGCCCACCAAAGAACAATTGGACAAGGGCGAACACCGGGTAATGGATTGCGTGGATTGCCACAACCGGCCCACCCACGCCTTCGATTTACCCGAGAACGCGGTGGATAAGCAGATGTCCGCCGGGCGCATCAGCCCGGAACTTCCCTACATCAGGAAGAAGGCGGTCGAGGTCCTCAAAGTGGATTATCCCGCCCGCGATGTGGCGGAACATCGCATTAAAGAAGAACTCAACAATTTCTATCGGGCCAATTACCCGCAGATCTATGCGACGCGGCGCACGGTGGTGGAACAGGCTGGCGATGAGGTGGCGAGAATCTACCTGCGCAACATCTTTCCGGACATGCGCATAACCTGGGGAACGCACCCGAATAATCTCGGGCACAACGATTCGCCGGGCTGCTTCCGTTGCCACGACGGCAGTCATACCAGCGCCGATGGCCAGACCATCACCAATGATTGCAGTGCGTGCCACAACCTGCTGGCGGTTGGGGAAACGAATCCGAAAGTGCTTGCGGATATTGGCATGAAGTAAGCGCTGGCGAGAGTTTGACATGGCTGAAACAGGAATGGTGCGAAGAAATTGGTGGGCTGGGCTAACGATCGCGGCGACGATCGTTGCAATGATCGTCGCGACCCTCGTCGCTACGGTTTTCCTGCTTCCGTTGTTGCAACGCCCCGCCCGCGCCGCCGACCCGCCTGGGGCGGAATGTCTTGCCTGCCACGGCGAGAAGACGATGACCACGACGCGAGCCGGCAAAACGGTTTCGCTGTTCGTGGACGGCAAGAGATTCGCCACTTCCGTTCATGCCAGCTTCGGGTGCACGGGCTGCCACGCCGATCTGGAAGGAAAGGATTTTCCGCACGAGAAGCCTGCGCCGGTAAAGTGCGGCACCTGCCACACTACCGAGCAGGAGCAACATGCCCGGTCGCTCCACGGGAAGGCGATTGCGCACGGCGACTCGCTGGCGCCCCGCTGTGTGAACTGTCACGGCAACCACGACATCGTTCCGGTGAAGGACCCGCGATCGGCGGTGGCGCCGCTGAAAGTGCCGTTCGTGTGCGGCCAGTGCCACCGCGAAGGGACCGCGGTTTCGCGCAATCGGCCCATCCCCCAGGACAATATTCTGGAGAACTACTCCGAGAGCATCCACGGGGAGGCGTTGCTGAAGAAGGGACTGTCGGTGGCCCCGAACTGCGCCACCTGCCACACCGCGCACTTGATCCTGCCGCATACCGACCCGGAATCTTCGATCAATCGCAAGAACATTGCCGCCACCTGTACGAAATGCCACACGCAAATCGAGACGGTCCACCGGAAGACCATTCGCGGAGAGTTGTGGGAAAAACAGGCGAACGTGTTGCCGGCGTGCCCGGATTGCCATCAACCGCACAAGATCAGAAACGTCTTCTATGCGCAGGGTATGGCGGATGCGGATTGCATGCGTTGCCACGCCGAACGAGAAACTGCGTCGCGCGCGCGACGGGCAATCCATGTACGTCAACCTGAGCGAGGTGAACCATTCCCGTCACAGCGAGGAGCCTGGCAGGCTTCGGAGCGTTGCCTGCAGCCAATGCCACTCGGAGGTCAACGCCTCCCGGGTGCGGCCTTGCGAGACGATCACCCGCGGAGTGGACTGCACCGCTTGCCACGATGAAATTGGCAAGATGTACGCGGCCAGCATCCACGGACAACTGAACGGCAAGAACGATCCGAATGCCCCGACCTGCAAGGAATGCCATGGCACTCATGGAGTCCTCGGCAAACAGGACCCGCAGTCGTCGACATTTGCGATGAATGTTCCCGTGCTTTGCGCGCGCTGTCACCGCGAGGGTCAGAAGGCTGCGGTGCGCTACACGGGATTGCAGCACGAAATCATCGGCAACTACACGGAGAGCATCCACGGGACGTTATTAAAGAATGGGCTGACGGTGACCGCGACTTGCACCAGTTGCCATACCGCTCACCAGATCCTTCCCCGGACCGATCCGGCGTCGAGCGTCAACGCCAATAACGTGCCGACCACGTGCGGCCGGTGCCACCACGGCATCGAGGAGCAGTTTGAGAACAGCATCCATGCCAAGCGAGTGAGCGGGTACAGCAAGCCACTTCCAGTCTGCAACGACTGCCATACTGCTCACGCCATCCACCGCACGGATGAAAACAGCTTCCGGCTGAGCGTGATGACTACATGCGGACGCTGCCACGAGAAGATTGCCGAGACCTATTTTGACACCTATCACGGGAAGGTCTCGAAGCTGGGGTACACGAAAGCGGCCAAGTGCTACGACTGCCACGGAGCGCACGACGTGCTGGCGGTGACCGATCCGCGGTCGCACCTCAGTCGAGCCAACGTCGCGGCCACCTGCGGGAAGTGCCATGCCGGCGCGACCCGCCGCTTCGCCGGATACCTGACGCACGCCACGCACCACGACCCGCGAAAGTATCCGTTCCTGTTCTATACCTTCTGGGGCATGACCATGCTGCTGGTGGTTACATTCGTGGTCGGTGGCGTTCACACGCTGCTGTGGCTGCCCCGAGCATTCCAGATGCGGCAGGAGTTGCGCGCCGCCGAAGAGAAATTCGCCGCAGAGCTTGACGCGCCCGCGGGTCAGGAGAACACCGATGCCTCATGACCGACGCCAGTTCGTACGGTTCAGCAGGCTGCAGCGGGTCCTGCACATCTGCATGATCGTGAGCTTCATTACGCTGGCGCTGACGGGACTGACCCTGAAATTCTCCTACACGAAATGGGCGGCGGTGCTTTCGCACCTGCTCGGGGGATTCGAGAACGCGGGCTACATACATCGCAGTGCCGCCGTCATCATGTTCGGAGTTTTCATTACCCACCTGGTGGACCTCTACAAGTTGAAGAAGAGGGAGCACAGTTCGTGGTTCTCGCTGATCCTGGGGCCGGGCAGCATGATGCCGAACCGCAGGGATCTGACGGAACTGGTGGGTACGCTGAAGTGGTTTGTGGGCCGCGGCGAGCGGCCTGCCTATGGCCGCTGGACGTACTGGGAAAAATTCGACTATTTCGCGGTGTTTTGGGGAATCGCGGTGATTGGCTCGACCGGCCTCACGCTTTGGTTCCCGGTGTTTTTCACGCGGTTTATACCGGGGTCGTTCCTCAACGTCGCCACCATCATTCACAGCGACGAAGCGCTGCTGGCCACGGGTTTCATTTTTACCGTGCATTTCTTCAATACCCACTTGCGGCCGGAAAAGTTTCCCATGGACATCACAGTGTTTACCGGGCGCATGCCCTTGGAAGAATTGGAACGGGATAAGCCCAGAGAGTACGAAGAACTGGTCGCCAGCGGGAAACTAGAGGAAAAAATGGAGGAGCCTTATCAGCCGATTGTCATCCGCACGATACGGGCCTTCGCCTGGACGGCGCTGACAGTGGGATTCTTCATTGTGTTGTGGATCATCTACGCGATGTTGTTCGCGTACCGCTAGTTTGCGCTTGAATTGCGGAGAAGGGTGGAAATGCGCACGACTCGGGTTGCTTTGATGTATGCGGCGTTGGTCCTGGCTCTGGTTGCGGTCTCGTCCGCCGCGGACCAGGAATGTCTGGCGTGCCACGGCGAAGCGGGAATGAAGTCCGGCGCCGGGAAGGATATTTCGATCAACCCGGCCAAACATGCCGCCAGCGCCCACGCGGTTCTCGGCTGCAAAGACTGCCACGCCACTATCAAAGAATTCCCGCATCCCGCGAAAATTGCCAAAGTGCAATGCGCCACCTGCCATGCGGATGAGGCCAAGGCCTTCCCCACCAGCGCCCACTCCATGCTTGGAGAATCCGCGTGCGCTTCATGTCATGGCGGCGTGCACGAGCTCAGCACGGCGGAAAAGCTGATTCCTGGAAAGTGCGAGGAGTGTCATGCGGACGAAGTGAAGGCGCTCGCCTCCAGCATCCACGGGCAGGCCGCGAAGAAGGGCGATCCTGACGCGCCCAAATGCGTATCTTGTCACGGGCCCATCCATGCTGTGAAAGCCGCCAGCGAGGCGGACTCGACCGTGGCGCACAAGAACCTGCCGGATACTTGCGCAAAATGCCATAGCGATGCGGGCTTCTTGTCGCGGCATAACATCCCCGTCGCGCATCCCGTGGATTCCTACAAACAAAGCGTGCACGGGCGCGCGGTCTTACTCGGCAAGGATGCGGCAACCTGTTCCAGTTGCCATGGCAGTCATGACATCTATCCCGCTACCGATGAACGCTCCAAGGTCAATCACTGGAAAGTGCCGGGCACCTGCGCGCAATGCCACAAGGAAATCGCGCGTGAGTTCAACGAAAGCGTCCACGGGGAAGCGGTCAAGGCCGGGGTGCGCGATGCACCGGTTTGCATCGATTGCCACGGCGAGCATCTGATCATGGACCCGAAGAGCGCGGGCTCCCCTTTGAACGCCCAGAATGTCTCGGCGCAGACCTGCGGGCGCTGCCATGGCGATCCCCGCCTTGCCTTGCGCTACGATTTGCCGGCCGATCGCCTGCCATCCTACGCCGGCAGCTATCACGGGCTGGCGCTGCAAGAAGGGAAAGTGAGAGCGGCGAATTGCGCTTCGTGCCATGGCGTGCACTCCATTCTCCGTTCGAGCGATCCGCGCTCGACCGTCAATGCCGCCAACCTGCCGAAAACGTGCGGTGCATGTCACCAAGGCGTGGCCGAAGCCAAATTCACCATCGGTCCCGTACATGTGCGGACCGAACGCCGGCACGAATCACCCGGTGGTGGAGTGGATTCGCGAGACGTACTGGGTACTCATCCCGGTGACGCTGGGCTTCATGCTGCTGCACAATTTGCTGGACCTGCTGCACAAGCTGATCCGGCGCCGTCCGCGGCGGGAATCCGGCGAGATGGTCTTGCGGATGAATTTATGGTTCCGCGTTGCGCACTGGGGCATCATGGTAAGTTTCCCGACGCTGGTGTACACGGGATTTGCCTTGAAGTATCCCGAGAGTTCTGGTGGGCCAAGCCGCTGCTCGATCTGGGAGTCTGCAGTTTCGGAGTGCGCGGCGGGTTGCACCGCGTCGCGGCCATAGTCATGCTCATGGCCACCGCTTACCACTTCGTACATCTGGCGCTGAAGAAGCGCGATCGCTCTTTCCTGTGGGCCATGATCCCGACCATGAAAGACGCCACCGATATGCTGGACGTCTTCCGCTACAATCTCGGCCTCACCAAACAGGAGCCGAAGTTCGCGAAATTCAACTATGCGGAGAAGATGGAATACTGGGCCTTTATGTGGGGCACGTTCGTTATGGCCCTCTCCGGGTTCCTGCTGTGGTTCAACAATTTCACGCTGCGCCATTTTCCGAAATGGGTGACGGATGCGGCCACGGCCGTGCATTGGTATGAAGCGCTGCTGGCGACCTTCTCCATCCTCATCTGGCATTTCTACCTGGTGATCTTCGATCCCATGGTCTATCCGATGGATACGGCGTGGCTGAACGGCAAGATTCCCGCCGACCATTACCGCCATTCGCGGCCGGAATATTTCCGCGCCCTGGAACGGGCTCGCCTGGTCGAATTGCCGACAGAGCCTTCCGGCTATCGGGATGAGCAGGAAACTGACGGCATTCCAGGCGACGACCCGCACGCGAAGAATTAGGCAGGAGGAACGGGCCGGTGCGGAAGGCCGACCCGTGCGGGACAGCTTTCTCGGGATCAAGCTGCCAAGGAGTGCACCTGACTTACCTACAACGAAGTTAAGGTGTGGCTTGACTATCGGTGGCGCAACTGCCACGCTCTTTCTAGCGTTGACCGTGACGGTGGAAGCCCTAGCAAATCCCGCATTGCTTAGCTGGGCCCGGGAATCGGCGAGCCTGACCCAAGATGCAGTTGCGAAGAAGGTTGGTGTCAAGGTAGATCGCATCCGCGCCTGGGAGGCTGGCCAAGAGCGACCTTCGGTCGCCCAGCTCCGCAGTTTCGCATCGGCTACGAAGAGGCCACTAGCGGTCTTCTATCTCTCGGAACCTCCGCTCACGTTCGATGCTCTTCACGACTTCCGCGCTGCGACTGGCAACGACGTGTCGCCTCCTACGACGCCCGAACTCGCGTTTGAGATTAGGAAAGCCTATGACCGCAGAGAGTGGGCTCTTGAACTCGTAGCTGATCTGCAGCTTGTTCCGGCGTCCTTCGATGTCCGAGTTCAACTAAGCGATGATCCGGAAATCTCTGCCAGCAACATCCGTGCTGCCCTCGGTGTTCAAACCGAGATGCAAAGCCAGTGGACTGTTGACTATGAGGCCTTTCGTGAGTGGCGTTCTCTTCTCGAGCGCTCAGGCATTCTGACGTTTCAAGCCACTGATCTGGAGGTCGAAGAGGCACGTGGATTTTCCATTTCTCTCAAACCACTGCCGGCCGTCGTCGTGAATATCAAGGATGCGTATCGGGGCCGAATCTTCACATTGCTCCATGAGGCGACGCACATCGCCCTGAATGAAGGCGGAATCTGCGACCTCGACGACAATCAGAGGCGAAACGCCAGCGCCCAAATCGAAGCCTACTGCAACAGGGTTGCAGGAGCCATCCTGTTCCCGAGAAACGCTCTTTTGGCTACGAATGAGCTTCGCAGTCACCGCTCAGCGGATATGACTTGGTCTGATGCGGAAATTCAGTCGCTATCGCGGAAATTTGGAGGCAGCAGGGAAGCACTGCTCGTTCGGTTGCTCTCGCTAGGTCGCACCAATGAGAAGTTCTATTACAAGAAACGCGATGCTTACAGAATCGAATATGCCAAGCGGAGGGATCAGAGAAAAGAAGGATTTGCGCCACCTCACGTTGTCTCCTTGTCCAGTGCCGGGCCTCTCTTTACCACTCTGGTCATGGAGAACTTCAACCGCGAGCACATCACGGCTAGTGACGTATCGGATTATTTACGGGTCAGGGTTAAACATCTGCCAGAAATCCAGCGCGACTATGCGAGACCCGAGCTGGTGGGCCAAGGAGAATAGTGGCCTATAGCATCGATTCGAGTGGCGTTCTCGACGTGTTTCGCTACTATCCGCCCGACGTGTTTCCGACAATCTGGGCGCAGATGCATGCCGCGGCGTTCGGCGGCACTATTCTCGCAGTTGATGAAGTCTTTAGGGAACTCGAAAAGAAGGATGACACCGCGTTCCAATGGCTAAAAGCTCATCGCGGAATGGTCGTGGCTCTCGACGCAGAGATTCAGCAAAAAGTCGCTGCAATACTTTCCGTTCATCCGAGGTTGATTGACACTCGACGGAATAGATCCTCCGGCGATCCATTTGTCATTGCGCTTGCCCAAGCGCGAGGGTGCTCCGTTGTCACTGGAGAAAGGGCATCCGGTGCAATCGCAAAACCAAATATTCCCGACGTGTGTGCTGTACTCAAAATACCCTGTATGAACGTGCTCACTATGTTCCGAAACGAAGGGTGGAAGGCTTGAATGCCCTCTCGATGTCCTTCGGCCAAGAAAATTCGCGCTGAAACTCTAAGCCCTCACCCATTGCCCTTTTTCAACTCCCGCTTCCATCCCAGCACCCGAGCCTTATTCCCTTCCGCCTCGGCCTCGGGAACCATTCCTTTCTTCTGATACAGGATCGAGAGGCTGGTGTGCGCCAGAATGTCGTCGGGATCGATCTCCGAGATTTGCTGGGCAACAACGATCGCTTCGTCGAGCCGGTTGAGGTCCTGCAGTGCCCGGCTCAATCCGTGCAGCGCATCGGTGAACTTCGGATCAGCCGCCAGCGCCTGCCGGTACTCGGCGACCGCCTGCTCGTGGTGGCCTTCGAGAACCAGATCGAGCGCGGCGTAGTAGTGGTGCTCAGCCAGTTGGCGGGCGGTTTCTGGGATGGCGGGATCTTCGGGGACCGTGCTCATGGCTTGGCTGGGGTCAGTCTAGCACGCGGCTTTTCGTCGACGAGTTTAGTCATGTGGCGGGAGCAATATGCCTAGCGCGACGATGCCACCGCGCCGGGCGCTTCTTTGAGCCCAAGCCGCGTGAGTCCTGCGCTGCGATCCTGGGGCAGCAGAGGCTCAAAGCCGGCTCCTTCGACTACCAATTGTCCCTCGGCCGACAACACCCAGCCGCAAAACTCCTTGGCTTCGTGCGGGGCGTTGGGGCTGACCGCCCAATAAACTTCCCGTGTGATGGGGTATTCCCTGGAACGGATGGTGGAGATTGTCGGTTCGACTGCCAGCGACGTGAGTCCGGATTTGATAGAAAGAGCGCGCACGCCCGGGTTCGCATCCAGAGTTCCGTACCCAATGGCATTAGCATCAGCGGCAATTACTTCGAGCAGGGCATGCGTGTTGTTTTTCCCCACAAAAGGATAAGGCTCTTCTCCGTGTAATACCGACTCCTGGAAAAATGCCAGCGTGCCTGTCGTGCTCTCGCCCGCGAACAAATTGATTATGCGGTCAGGGCCTCCCAGCTCCTTCCAGTTGGTGATCTGGCCAAGAAAAATGCTGCGTACCTGCGCCAGCGAAAGCTCTCGAACCGGATTCGTCTTGTTCACGTAGATGACGATCCCCGTGGATGCCGATCGGAAACGCCACACGCTTCCCTATAGCTCTGGACCCTTCGACCTGGACGATGTCGAACTCCGCAGCGTTGGAAGCGGCGTTCCCGCCACCGCGCACAGTGAATTGTGCGCCGGGGTGCTTGGCCCGGTATTGCTCAGCAAAACGCTGGCCCAGATAAATCAGCGTGTCGGAGCCACCGATGCGTGTCGGTTGCGAAAACAGAGGAAAACTACAAATCAGTACAAAAGCACAAACCAGAAACTGCTTGCGAAGTGTCATTTCTTTCCTTCCGCAAACAGACTATCGCGTACCGGTTGTGCGTAGGTTAAAACCCGCATTACGACGATGACACCCGAAGGTAACAACCCACCAGGCTCAGAGCGCGGGATTCTACCCAAGCAAAATGCATTCTCGCTCTGCTGTCACGGCTTCCACCGCAGCACTGGCTTGCGCGCGGCAGCGGTCTCATCCAAACGGGAAATGCGCGTGTTGTGGGGAGCGTCGAGCACGAACTGCGGATCTTCTTCCACCTCTTCCGCGATTGATTTCATCGCTTCGATGAACAGATCCAGTTCTTCTTTCGGCTCGCTCTCGGTAGGCTCGATCATCAGTGCGCCCGGTACGATCAGCGGGAACGCCGTGGTGTAGGGGTGGAATCCGTAATCGATCAGGCGTTTGGCCAGGTCCATCGTCTTCACACCCTTTTTCGACTGCAGCTTGTCGCTGAACACCACTTCGTGCATGGACGGCGTCGAGTACGGCAGATCGTAAACTCCTTCGAGTCCCTTGCGGATGTAGTTTGCGTTGAGCACGGCGTCTTCGGTGGTCTGCCGCAGGCCGTCCGGCCCATTGGCGAAGATGTAGGCCAGGGCGCGGATGAACATGCCGAAATTTCCGTAAAACGCGCGCACGCGACCCACCGACTGCGGACGGTTATATTCGAAACCCAGCGTGCCATCCGGCTTGGTGATGACCACTGGTTTCGGCAGAAACGGATCGAGAATTTTCTTCACCGCAACTGGCCCCGACCCCGGACCGCCTCCGCCATGCGGCGTGGAAAACGTTTTGTGCAGGTTGAGGTGCATGACGTCAACGCCAAAGTCTCCCGGCCGCGCTTTGCCGACCAGCGCGTTCATGTTGGCGCCATCCATGTAGAGCAGGCCGCCCTTGGCGTGCATGAGTTCGGCAATCTTGTGAATCTCCTGTTCGAAAACGCCCAGGGTATTCGGATTGGTCACCATCAACGCGGCGACATCTTCATTCATCTGCGCCGCCAGGGCCGCCACATCCACCATGCCGCGGTCATTCGATTTCAAATTCTCGACCGCGTAACCAACCGTGGCCGCGGTCGCCGGATTCGTACCGTGCGCCGAGTCCGGGATCAGAATCTTCTTGCGCGCGTTGCCTTTTGACTGGTGATAGGCGCGCACCAACAGCAATCCGGTCAGTTCGCCGTGCGCGCCCGCGGCCGGTTGCAGCGTGATTGCGTCCATGCCGGTGATTTCGAGCAGGCAATCGCTCAAGGTTTTGATGATGCGCAAAGCGCCCTGCGAAATCTTCTCGGCCTGATAGGGATGCCCGTTGGCTAGCCCCTCGATGCGCGAGACAAACTCGTTGACGCGCGGGTTGTACTTCATGGTGCAAGAGCCGAGCGGATACATGCCGAGATCAATGGCGTAATTCCACGTCGAAAGCCGCGTGAAGTGGCGGATAATTTCGATCTCGCTCACCTCCGGCATATCGCCCAGATCCTTGCGCTCCGCCTTGCCCAGCAACCTCGCCGTGTCCACTTCCGGAACATCGAGCGGCGGCAATTTCCAGGCCGCCTTGCCGGGCGACGACTTCTCGAAAATCAATCCTTCGTTCTGGCTGATGTGACGCGTCGCTTTGCGAGTCATGTGCTTCATCGCGCCACCTCTTCTTCTGTTTCCTTCATACTTCGAACCGAGCGTTCGCTTTCGGCGACCAGGCCGACCGCCGTATCGATCATCGACCGCGTCGTCAATTCCGTGCAGCACCAGAGAGCCGCATTCTTCAACTCAGGATAGAACTTCTTCAGCGGGAAGCCTCCTACGATTTTGTGTCCAAGCAGGCGCGAGTTGATAGCGTAAGGGTCTTCGCTCGACTCGACCACGAACTCGTTGAATCGCGGCGCACCCGCGAACAGCACTTTGGCATGTTTGCTGAACTGCCCGGCAGCGTAAGCCGCCTTCGCCAGATTCTGTTTCGCCAGTTCCTTGCAGGCCGACTTTGCCGTACACGGTCATGAAGATGTTCACCATCAGCGCGACCAGCGCCTGGTTGGTGCAAATATTCGACGTCGCTTTTTCGCGCCGGATGTGCTGCTCGCGAGTCGCCAGCGTCAGCACGAAGCCGCGTTTGCCGTTCTTGTCCACCGTCTGACCGGCGAGACGGCCTGGCATTTGCCGGACGAATTTCTCTTTCGTGGCGAGAACGCCGCAGTAGGGACCGCCAAATCCGAGCGGCACTCCGAACGACTGCGCTTCCATGGCCACGATGTCGGCGGGGCGCGGCGGCTCTACAATCCCGAGCGACACCGCTTCGGCGATCGAGACAATCAGCAGCGCTCCGCGTTTGTGCGCGATCTCGGCAATCGCTTCGACGTCTTCAATCGTCCCAAAGAAATTTGGCGACTGGATCAGAACGCACGCCGTATCGTCGCCCACGGCCTTCTCGAGTTCCTTCAGATCGATCTGTCCCGAGTCCGTGAACCGAACCGTTTTCAGCGGAATCGCCTGGTGGGTCGCGTAGGTGTTGAGCACCTCCCGATATTCGGGATGCAAGTTGCGCGCGATCACCGCCGAATGCCTTCCGGTGATGCGGACCGCCATCATCACGGCCTCAGCCGCTCCCGTTGAGCCGTCGTACATCGAGGCATTGGCCAGGTCCATGCCGGTGAGTTCCGAGATCATCGTCTGGAACTCGAAGATGGCTTGCAGCGTGCCCTGCGCAAACTCCGCCTGGTACGGTGTGTAGGATGTAAGGAATTCGCCGCGTTGCACCAGCGCATCGATGACCACCGGCCGGTAATGGGAGTAAGCTCCGGCTCCGAGAAAACTGGTGTAGCCTTCGCCGTTTTCTTTCGCGCGTTGCTTAAACCAGTCCACGATTTCCGACTCCGCCATTTGCCGAGGGACAGCGAGATCGCGGGTCAGACGAAACTCGGGCGGAATCGGCGAGAAAAGATCGTCCACGGAGCGGATCCCGATCGCCTTCAGCATGGCGGCGCGATCCGCGGGAGATTTAGGCAGATATCTCATAAGAACCTTTGATTGGATGTGAACAGCAGTGGAAACGATTGCAGAGGTCAGAGGTCAGATTGCAGAGGTACAAACCTCGGCCTTCAGCGGTCATCGACGGGCCCAAGGGTCTCACCTCTGCAATCTGACCTCTGACCTCTGCAATGCTTTTCAGTGTCCCGCCTCTTCGCTCGCAAACTTCTCATAGTCCGCGGCCGAGAGCAGCGCATTCATCTCTGCCGGGTTCTTCACCTTGATCTTGACCATCCAGGCGCCGTGGGCATCTTTGTTGACTTGCTCGGGAGCCGTGGCCAGAGCCTCATTTACGGCCGTCACCGTCCCCGAAACGGGAGCGAACAAATCGGACACGGCCTTCACCGACTCCACCGTGCCGAAGGCCTTGCCCACGGTGATCTCCGTCCCCACCTTGGGCAGTTCGACGAAAACGATGTCGCCGAGCGACTCTTGGGCGTGGTTCGTGATGCCGATTGTGCCGTCGGCAGTGATCCACTCATGTTCTTTTGTATATTTGCGGTCAGTTGGGTAAGACATTCTGGCTCCTGGCTTTCGGTAGTGCCGGCATCTTGCTGGCTGTCGCGAGGGCGTCTCGCCCTCGACGCGGCGAGCGAGGACGCCCGCCGGACAGCCGCCGGGACGGCGGCGCTACGATTTTCATTTTTTTCGGACGCCTATAAAACGGCGTTGGCATCACCTGCGTTTCACACCTTGTCCGCGGATTTCTACTTTTACCGTCGTTCCGATCGCGGCATGCGCGGGCGGAACGTAGGCCAACGCAATATTCTTCTTCAGGAATGGCGCCGGCGAACCGCTGGTAACGTAGCCGATCTCGCGTCCGCCCTCGTCTTGAACCTTGTATCCATCGCGGGCGATGCCGCGGTCTACCATTTCGAGCCCGACCAGCGTTTTCTTAACTCCCTCAACTTTCGCTTTCTCGAGTGCTGCACGCCCGATGAACTCTGCCTTCTCCATCTTGCAGAAACGATCCAGTCCTGCTTCCCAGACATTGATCGTATCCGAGATTTCGTGTCCGTAGAGCGGCAGCGTGCCTTCGAGCCGGAGCGTGTTGCGCGCACCCAAACCGCAGGGGACAACCCCAAACTCTTTTCCGGCCGCCAGAATCTCGTGCCAGACCCGCGCGCTGGTCGCCTCGTCCGGTGGGATGTAAATCTCGAACCCGTCTTCGGCGGTATACCCCGTGCGGCCCATCAGGATGTTCTTCAGTCCGCAGACCGTCCCGCGCGTCACCCAATAAAATTTCACCGCCCTCAGGTCGGCGTCGGTCAGCTTCTGCAGCAGATCCACACCTTTCGGACCCTGAATCGCAATTTGCGTGAAGTCGTCGGAGAGATGCTCGACCGCGCAGTCAAACTGGCGGGTATTGTCGCGCACCCAGTTGAAATCTTTCTCGCGCGTACCCGCATTAATTACGAGCAAATATTCGTCTTCGCCCAGGCGGTGGACGATCACGTCATCCACAAACGTTCCTTGCGGATAGAGCAACGCCGAATACTGCGCCTGCCCGAGCGCCAGCCGTGAGGCGTCATTCATCGAGATATGCTGCACGGCGGCCAGCGCCTCGCGTCCCGCCAAACGGATATCCCCCATGTGGCTGACGTCAAAAATGCCGACGCCGGTGCGCACCGCCATGTGCTCGGCAATAATGCCGCCGCCGATCGACGCCGGGTATTCGACCGGCATGTCCCAGCCGTTAAACTCCACCATCTTCGCGCCCATCTGGCGATGGACGGCGTTCAATGCGGTCTTGCGGACAACGGGAACTGCTTCGACGACGGACAAGAAGAACCTCGGACATCTCTCGGACAGTGGCTGGGCTGCCGGAATCTGGAACTGTTTAACTTAACATCCGAAGGGCAGCAAATCAAAGGCAGGTGTCAGGTCTCAGGGAAACCAAAATCAAAAGACAAGCTCGACCGGGGGTGCTTTTCCTAAGGCCTGAGACCTGCCTTTGGGTGACTTCCGTTATGTTCCTGATCTGCTGGTGACGAACTAAACTCTAACCATGTCCTCCAGACCAGGCTTCAGCCGCATCCTCTGCGCTAATTGCGAGCGCACTGAAGAGAGTTGCTTGTGCGACAAATACTGCGTGTACTGCCAGTCCCAACTCGACGTACGCTTGTGCACCGACGGCTTGATGTACTGTGAGGCGTGCCGCAGCGCCTGCGAGTACAAACTGGCAAACTGAAACGCGAGAACGACCCGGGAAGAAGCACTACAGTCTAACTGTATGTTTCCGGCATCGCCTGCGATCTTGTACACATACCGCGGCTGGCGACTGCTATCCTCCCTTCTGATTTTTCTGAAGCCCGCTGCTCGCGATTGTGAACTCTTCCCTTGGAGACGGCCCGACCAAAGGCCCGGAATTCCTTTCTCTCAGACAGCAACCGGCTCTGCTTCGACCGCTTGCACTTTAGCCTTGACCTTGATAGGAACGTTTAACGCGCGCGAGATCGGGCATTTGCCCTTGGCGATCGTGGCGGCGTGCTGAATTTTTTTCTCGCTTGCCCCCGGCAAGCTGACCGTAATGTTCGAATCGATCCCGGTAACATCCCACTGTCCCTTCTTTTCTTCCAGGGTCAGGACCGATTCGGTCTTCACGAGTTCGGGCTTCATGCCTTCCCGGCGCATCTCCTGGACGACCATGAGAGACATGCAGGAAGCCACTGCCGCTGCAAGCATTTCGGACGGGCTAGTGCACGGTTCGTTTCCCGTGCTGGAACCTGCCGCATAAAGAGCATTGGAAACAACGCCGCTAGAGGTGGAAACTTGGCCCTCACCAATCAAGGGGCTTCCCCTCCAAACAGCTACTGCGCTGCGGATCATTAGGATACCCTCTCGCCAGGGGTATTCTAGCCGAATAGGCAGACGGAAAGATGTGACATCTGATCTATCTGAGTGTGATATGGAGGACCCTCGTTCACCCGCCAACGGCGGTTCAGATCACCACCGCTTCCTTGTACTCCCCGTACACCTTGCGCATCGCGTCTGAGATTTCGCCTACCGTGGCATTTGCCTCGACGGCCGCCAGTATTCGCGGCATTAGATTTTCTCCCGAGCGCGCCGTGTCTTCGACCGCGCGGATCGCGGCTTGCCAAGTTTCGGGATTGCGCTTCGCGCGCAGCGCCCGCAGGCGCTCGATTTGTTTCGCTTCCAGCGCCGGATCAATGCGCTGGATCGGCACCGCGTGCTCTTGTTCGATCTGGAACCGGTTTACGCCGACCACCACCGCCTCCTGCCGATCGACCGCCTGCTGATATTCGTAGGCCGCGTTCTGGATCTCCTGCTGCACATATCCGCGTTCGATGGCTTTGAGCATGCCGCCCATGGCTTCGATTTTTTCCAGATAATCTTCGGCTCGCTTTTCGATTTCGCTGGTCAGCGATTCGACGTAATACGACCCGGCCAGGGGATCGACTGTTTGCGGCGCGCCCGACTCAAACGCGATGACCTGCTGCGTGCGCAGCGCGATCCGCGCCGACGCCTCGGTGGGCAAGGCCAGCGCCTCGTCGAACGAATTGGTGTGCAGAGATTGTGTTCCGCCAAGCACCGCCGCCATGGCCTGGATCGCCGTCCGCACGATGTTGTTCTCCGGTTGCTGCGCCGTCAGCGTGGAACCGGCGGTCTGCGTATGGAAGCGCAGCATCCACGATTTCGGATTCTTCGCCTGAAAGCGGTCGCGCATGATCTTCGCCCACATGCGGCGCGCGGCGCGAAACTTCGCGACTTCTTCCAGGAAATTGCTGTGGGCGTTGAAAAAGAAGGAAAGCCGCGGCGCGAACTTGTCAACATCCAGTCCGACTCGGATGGCCGCTTCCACATAGGCAATGCCGTTGCCCAGCGTGAAGGCGACTTCCTGCACCGCGGTCGATCCCGCCTCGCGCATGTGATAGCCGGAGATTGAGATCGTGTTCCACTCCGGCACGTTCTCGATTCGACCAGGCAAAAACGTCGGTGATGATGCGCATCGCCTGCTGCGGCGGATAAATATAGGTTCCGCGCGCGATGTACTCCTTGAGCACATCGTTCTGCACGGTGCCGGAGAGCTTGCGAATGTCCCTGCCCTGCCGCCGCGCCACGGCCACGTATAACGCCAGCAGGATTGACGCCGTGGCGTTGATGGTCATCGATGTTGAAATCGCGGTCAGGTCAATGCCATCGAACAAGCGCTGCATGTCTTCGATCGAATCAATCGCCACCCCGACTTTGCCAACTTCTCCCACGGCCAGCGGATGGTCGGAATCGAGCCCGATTTGTGTCGGCAAATCGAAAGCCACCGATAGGCCCGTTGTACCGTTGGCGAGCAAATACTTGTAACGTTTGTTCGACTCCTCGGCATCACCCATGCCGGCGTACTGGCGCATGGTCCAGAGGCGGCCGCGGTACATCGTGGCCTGTACGCCGCGCGTGTACGGAAACTCTCCCGGATACCCCACATCGCGGTCGTAATCCCATGCGGCAAGATCGGCGGGCGTGTAAAGGGCGTGTACTGGAATGCGAGAAGACGTCTCCTGGCTTGCGGGGCGGGCGCTGTGCTTTGCGGAATCGGCCGTCTTAAGATCCGTCATGTGCTCCTGCCCTTCGGTAGCTGTTGGCTCTTAGTTCCTAGCTCTTAGCTCTTCTTTTCACCCGCCAGAACGAACTCAGTCCGAACCAGGTGAACGAAACCGTGAAGCACACCGCGAGCAGCAACCTGCCCGGTCCGGCCGCGTGGCCAGACTGGTACCTGCCGTACTCGCGCATGCCAGCTATGGCTCCGAACGCGGCCATCGCCAGAAACATGAATCCCGTCACTTCCAGCCAGAGTTGGTGCAGAACCCGCCCGAAGGACTGAGCCGTCGCCCGGATTCCCGCCAGCAGCGCCCGGCCGGTCCGGCTGCGCTCCAGCACCTCGGCAATCGCACGAAAAATCTGCTTGATTTTTCTCGCCATCTGGCCGTCGATCATGGCCCGGTCACCATCGGTCGATTTTAGCAGCGGCCGAGGGTACAATGGCGATAGGTGGCATCACTGCCACTTGTGATGTCCACCGTCAGCGGGGTCCGATTCAGGGGGAACTCGTGGATCAGCAACTGAAGCAGCTCATGAAAGAACTCGGAGAAGCGATCAACGGGTCGCTGTCCGATTCCGAGCAGATCGCCGAGGTCATTTCCCGCATCAAGGAAGGCGGCTACGAAATTTTCCTCGTCCTTGAAGCGACCATCGGCGTCAGCAAACAAGGCGAAAACGCCACCGACAAGACTTCCCTGGTCTCCACCCTCAGCACCAATTCGGAACTCAAGATCAGCGATCAGGATCTGAAGTTTCTCAAGTCGCTCCGCATCAAGATTGACGACGCGGAAGACGAAGAGTAGGAACGGATCTAGCTCTCAGGGGCTTCTGGGCAAAAACTTCCGAGTCCCCACAAATTTTTCCCTTCGCAAATAGGAAAAATCTTGCAGCTGCCGTCTTTCGGTCTGCTAAAATAGGTTACTCCCTATGTAAGTAGCCGCTTAGCAGCATCTTAACCTTGCGGAGCTGCTGTTGAAAATGGCCTTCGGCGTGCATTTCAGAGACCGAAGTGTCGTTTTTCGACCGCATCCCGCAGTCTTTAAGAGTGCCGGTTCGTCGGATTGGCCACTTCTTTTTGGCAAGCGCTAAGCAGGTCGTTACATGAGGTGCCGGACATGGATTCCCAGGCTTCACCATTGACCCTAGGCCTTCTTCCCGAGCCTCGCACCCGTTGGGGCAGGTTCGTTCTCAGCTATGGCATGCAGTCGCTGGTGATCACGTTCTTCGTGATTGCTGCTATCGCGCACCCCGAAGTTCTGGTGTTACCGGTGCACGACTACCACTTCATCAGCCTGGTGAACACGCCACCGCCGATTCCGCAGACTCCGGCGCCGGTCAAGCATTTTCCGGTTCCAGCTCCAAAGATTGTCGAGCCGGTAACGCCGCGGCCCGAAGCCATGAGGGTTCCGCAGGAATTGGTCCGGAAAAAACTGCCCGTGCCCGAGGAGCAGGCGCCCAAGGTAACGCTGGCGGCGAAGAAAGAACTCCTGCCGGACAAGACGCCGCTGATTCCCCGGCCGCCAGTCAAGACGAATGTGTTTTCCACGGGAAGCTCGGCAACGCCAACCATGGCGGCCGCGCCGCAGAAGGTGCAAACGGGTGGCTTCGGCGATCCTAACGGCGTACCCGCGTCGGACAATCACAGCCGTCCAGTCACGATTGCGCAGGCGGGCTCGTATGATATGCCCTCCGGCGGAGGTTATGGCAACGGCACCGGCGGATCGCACGGCGTTCGCGGGGTGGTCGCAAGCACCGGATTTGGCAGTGGCGTCGCCACCGGCAACAGTTCGGGCCCGATTTCCGGCTCGCGCGGAACGGTTCGTCCGAGCGGCTTCGGAGACGCCGATGTCGTAGCCACTCCTCAGCCCAAGGCGAAGGCGGCCGATCCGGTCGTTAAAACCTTGCCCGGCTGAGATCACATTCAAACCCCGTCCGGTTTACACTGATGAGGGGCGGAAGCTTAAGATTGAGGGCGAGGTTCTGATTGATGTCGTCTTTTCAGCAGAGGGGCAGATTCGCATCGTGAAAGTGATGCACGGTCTCGGCCATGGGCTGGATGAATCCGCGGTTCGCGCCGCGGAAAAGATTCAGTTCAAGCCCGCTCTGAAAGATGGTCACCCCACCGATTCCGAGGCGGTATTGCACATCGAGTTTCAACTTGCATCATAGATAGATATAGATATAGATGAAGGTGAAACAAACAAAAATGTTGCGCTCCTTCTTCGCACTTCTCATGCTCTCCCTGGTCTGCTGCGCCACGTTCTTGGTCTCCCAGGCTCCGCCGGGACCTCAGCTCCAGACTCGCGACGCCGCCGTTCAACCGGCGAGCGCCTCCGCCGCCAGCTTCGATCAGGTTGTCGATCGAGCGATTGAGCGCGAACACTTCTTCATGGCCCAGATGAAGCAACTTCATCCCCTGGTGGAAACCTATATCCAGAATCTGAAGGAGGACAAAGATCTCGGCGCTGCCGTTCCGGCCAGTGACGTGTACTTCCTTGGCCGATTGGATATGAGCGAGGGCACCGACGACCGCACTTTCACCTCGCCCACCACTGCCGGCCTCGGCAAGCGCATGCTGGGCAAGCTGAAGAACGTTTATTCCATGAGGTTCCTGCCCCTGGGCTTTGCCCAGATGGTGGTCCTCGATGAGGATTTTCAGCGTCGGAATTACGACTTCACATTCGTCCGCCGCGAGTTTCTCGGCGAGATTCGCTGCGTCGCCATCGACGTCGCGCCCAAGAAAGAAGCTGCCGGTGGCCGCTTCCAGGGCCGGATCTGGATCGAAGACCAGGACTACAACATCGTCCGCTTCAACGGCACGTATACGCAATCGCATCGAAACAGCTATTACCTGCATTTTGACAGTTGGCGGCAGAACCTCCGCCCCGGCGGCGTCTGGCTGCCTTCCTTGATTTATTCCGAGGAGTCCGATCTCAAGGCCCGTCTTGGTCAGACGCTAAATTACAAGGCGCAGACCAGGCTCTGGGGTTATAACCTCAAGGATCTCCGCCGCAACTCCGAGTTCACCGAGATCACGGTCGACCCTCTCCAGTCGGTCCAGGACCAGAGTCAGAAAGCGCAGGACGCTACTCCCATCGAGGCCCAGCGCCAATGGGAGCGTCAGGCGGAAATCAACGTGATTGACCGCCTGCAGCAGATCGGCTTGCTGGCGCCAGAAGGCGAAATCGACAAGGTGCTGCAGACCGTTGTCAACAACATGATGGTCACCAATAACCTCGACATTCAACCCGAGGTCAAGTGCCGCGTGCTGATGACCACCCCGCTCGAGTCCTTCACCATTGGGCATACCATTGTGGTGAGCCGCGGCATGATTGACGTGCTGCCCGACGAAGCAGCGCTGGCCATGATTCTGACCCACGAACTGGCGCACATCGTGCTTGGCCATCATCTCAATACCAAGCTCGCCTTCAACGACCGCATGTTCTTTCCCGACGAGCGCACCTTCGAGCGCATGGATTTCGCTCGCGATAAAGGCGAAGAAGAAGCCGCCGACAAGAAAGCCATCGAGCTGCTCAACAACTCTCCGTACAAGGACAAGCTCAGCAACGCCGGCTTGTTCCTTAAAGCGGTCCAAGCCCGCGCGCCGGCGCTCAAGAACCTGATCCGGGGGCACCTGGGCGACAGCCTCCTCAATGGCGACGCTACCAAGATGTCGTCGTTGATGACCGCTTCGCCGCAATTTGACCCGAAAAAGGCGGACCAGGTCGCGGCGCTTCCTCTCGGTGGACGGGTCAAGGTCGATCCGTGGAACAATCAACTGGAATTGATCAAGACCAAGCCGGTGGCCATCACTACCGCCGCCGAGAAGATGCCTTTTGAAGTCACGCCCTTCTTCCCGTTCCTCACCCGGCTCGGCAGCGCCGCTCCAGAAAAGGCGGCTCCGGTCCCGGAGAAAACGGCGGCAGCTCCAGCTCCATCGGGGAAGTAAGACGGCGTTTCGCTCTTCGCCATTGGTTCTTAGCGGTGCTCTGTAGAGCACGAGGCGTGCCTCGTCTCAGGGGCGCCTGGCTGCACGCCCAGCACTCACTTCTGCCGTTCTCCAACAGGTTCGCTGAAAGCCAAAAGCTCACAGCCAAAAGTTGAGAGTTCCTTAGCTTCGATCATGGAACGCGGAAGGTCGGCAAGCGGGGAGGGGACCGGCAGAAAATCAGGGGAAGCCCCCTGCCAGACGCAGCGGGGCTTGGTCGTGCGGGCTAGTTCGCCATCTGGCTTCCGACTTGCGAAAACACGTTGTTAGCGTTGCCGCCAATCAGGCGCACCGTGCCAATCACGATCACCAGGATTACCGCGAGCATCACCGCGTATTCGGCAACGTCTTGACCGCTTTCCTCAGTCCAAAGTTGACGGATTGCTTTGATCACTGTTTGTCCCCCAGTCGACGACACGTCCTAACTTCATTCATTGCTCGGGACAGTAGTTCGCCGTCGTATGAATTGTAAATTATTCTCAATTGACGCTCTACCCAATAGCACCCCAGTGCCTGGAATGGCACTAAAGTGCCATCGCCCATGGATTTCCTGTAGCCGCCGGACCCAAAAGCAGGCTTCGTATCAGGGTATCGCTTTCGCCGATACCGTAAATTCTCGGAATCAGGCGCTCCTCTAGGGGTTTGGCATTGATTTTTCGCAGTTTGCCAGGCTACACAATCGTTTTCAGCGGGAGCCCCTGGTTTACCGCGAACAACGCCAGTTCCAGACGGGTCGAAACCCCCAGTTTGTCGAAAATGTTGCTGAGGTGGTGCTTCACCGTATCCTCGCTGATTTTGAAATACTCGGCGATTTCCCGGTTGGCATAGCCCGCGACCACCGCCGCTACAATCTCCAGTTCCCGCGGCGTCAGCCCGAAAGTCTTCTGTTTCGATTCCTCGTGCGTACTCTGCATGAGGTTGCGCAGGTACTGCACCAGATTCGAAACGCTGTCCCGCCCCACCCAGTACTCCCCGGCCATCACCGCATGAATGCTCTTGAGCAACAGTTGGGTGGCGGAATCCTTCAGCACCACGCCGCGCGCTCCCAACTGCAACGCTTCCACCACCTGCTTCTTTTCCACCGCCGCCGTGAGCAGAATGATGCGTACCGCCGCCGCTCCGCCCGCGCTGGTGTTCAGGTCGCGCAGCGCATCGAGGCCAGTGTGGTGCGGCATGGCCAGATCGAGTAGAAGGATGTCGGGCTTGATCTCGCGCGCAAGTTTGACTGCCTCGTTGCCGTCGCAGGCTTCGCCTACCACCTTCATATCGCCTTCCGATTCCAGCAGGCGCCGCAGTCCGTCGCGGAAAATGGGGTGATCGTCGGCAATCACAATGCGTATGGCGATGAATACGTTTATCCGTTGTTGGCCTATCCATCGTTGGCCTATCCATGATCGGCCTTTCTCGCTGGCGGAATTCGTACTTCCAGCCGCGCCCCGTGTCCCGGAGTCGATTCTATCGCGAGTTCGCCCGCCAGCAGGCGTACTCTTTCCCGGATGACCGCTGGCCCTTTCCCGGTCGTCTCCAATTCGGCATCCGACAGCCTTCCGGAAAATGAAAATCCTTTGCCGTCGTCCTCTACCGTCAATTGCAGATGCCCTGCCCGCTGCGCTAATCGTACCAGCACATGGTGTGCGCCACTGTGCTTGCGGACGTTCACCAGACTCTCCTGCACAATGCGCGCCAGTTCCCGGCATGCCTTCTGTGCCAGGTCCACCCGCTCCAGTTCGCAGACAAACTCGGCTGCGATTCCGGTCTCTCGCCGGAAGCGCTCCACCGTGTCGGAAATAAAACCCAGGAGCCGGTCGGCATTCACTTCGAACGACTTCATGGTCTGCATCAGTTCGCGCAATTTCAGAACTTCTTCGCGCAGCAACTTTTGGATCCGCCCCAGTTCCGCGTTCACCACCGGTGCCTGCGTGCCCGACTGGCGCCGCAGCACGTCCAGCTGCATTTCCACCGCGATCAGCGATTGAATTGCTCCATCATGCAGCTCGCGCGCGAAGCGCCCACGCTCCAGCGCTCCCGCTCGCTCCCGCAGGCGCCGCACCAGGTATACGTTGTAGATCGCCGGCCCCACCTGCTGCGCGAACTCCTGCAGAAACCGCAATTCCTCTTCCGGGTTCCCCATCATCTCGGGATCGAACAGGAATACGCGTCCCGACCACTCTTTCCCGAACAGCAAGGCCACCGAAATCATCGTGTCAAACTTTTCCACTCGCGCCAGTGCATCCAGAAATCCCGGTGCTTACGTCGCGCAGCCGCACGCCATCCGCATCCAGCAGCACCGTGGAAAAACCGTTGGCGCTGCGCGACGCGTAAATCGCGTCCGCCGGCGAATCGAACAGATATACCTTTTCGCCTTCCGGTAAAGCCTCGCGCCAGCGCAGTGCTCCGCTACCCTCGGCCCCACGACTTACCTCGGCCAGAAATACCCGGTAGCTGTTCCTTTCCTGTGAGGCACTCAGCACGCGGCACGCGCCGTAGATGCTTGTCACCTCCCCTAGAATCTGCTGCATGCTCCCGGTCAGTCCCGCTTCCACCCGCGTCGAACTGAGAACGCGCGTGATCACGGCGCGCTCCGCCCGCACTTTCTTCTGGTTCTCCGACATGTAGCCGAGTAAGAATCCGAGCACGATCAGATACACCGAACTCATGAACAGCTGCTGCGGATCCAGTTCACGTACGCTCACACCCAGACGCGGCAGATGCACCGACGTGCAGCCACGGGTCGGCCGCCGATTCCAGTCCGGCGCGCACCGCAAACGCTTCGGTCCAAGCAAGGCCACCGCAGTACCCGCCGTACCCACCGTCTCCCACAACCCCCAGCGATAGGCTGCTGCTGCCATCACAAACACAAAGAAGAGAAAGAACGGCCCGCGCTGCGCCGTCGCGAACAAGGAAATCAGCACCGGCCAGAGGATGTCTACAGCGTGCACGACCAGACGAAAAGCGTTGGTGGATTGCGGCCGGAAGCGCACCAGCAACATCACCACCACCGCATGCACGAAGTAGACGGTCAGCAGCCAGTACAGCCAGCGGGAATAGGCAAGGCCGCGCACCGGCTCCAACAAGAGAGTAAATATCGCCGCAATTGTCAGCGCCACACGTGCCGTCGCCAGCCAGCGCTCGGTGCGCCGGATTTCGCCCGCACTGAGCGGCGCCCGGAAGCGCCATAGATCACGGTATCGAGGAATCATCCAGGACAAGGGACTCTCGTCGGCCAGCCTACTTCAGTTAAACGCATAATTCTAAAGGCAATCTCAGCTAAACTCTATGAGCTTCTTATTCCTTCCGCAATGGCTCACCTCTCCTGTATCTTTCGTAGCGAGGGGTTACTGCAGTAACGCCCTCAATCCCATATCCACCTCTAGAATGGAGTTCGGAGTAGTTTGCCTGTGGCCGCACGCACTAAACTCTGGGTTTCTGCACTGACCGCGCTCGTTCTCGCCCAGATGGCGGCGTCGGTGTTGATGCCACGAGGCTACGCCCTCACCGCTACCAACGACCTCATCCAAGGCGCGCTCCTGCTGGTTGCCACCGCCACCTTCCTGCTCAATACCGAGCGCTCGCGCTGTCCCACTCTCCAGATCCGGCTATTCTGGGTCCTGATGAGCGCGGGCATGCTCCTCTGGCTCACTTACCATGGAATGTCGTGGATTTACTTTGAGGTGATCAAGCGTCAGGAGGTGCCCGACCCCTACCTGGGCGATATCGTTCTATTCCTGCATCTGGTACCCATGATCGCCGCGCTCGGGATGCTTCCTCATCGCCGGGAAGAGGAGCGGGACGAGCGCATCCGCATGCTTGACTTCACCCTCCTGCTCATCTGGTGGGTTTTCGTTTATGTGTACACCGTCATCCCATGGCAAACCGTGCAGGTCGATCAAGCGATTTACGACGCGAATCTAAAGAACGCGTTTATGACCGAAAACGTCGCGTTCGTAGTCGCCCTCGCTGTTCTCGCCTACACCGCTCACGGCGGCTGGCGACGCGTTTACGGACAGTTGTTCGGCGCCAGCGCGCTCTACGCATCCAGTTCCTATGTAGCCAACTGGGCCATCGGTCGTAACATTTACTACAGCGGCAGTATCTACGATATTCCGCTGGTCGTTTCCATGACTTGGATGGCGGCGACTCCGTTGCTCGCCCTGCGCCTCGATCTCTCCGACTCCAAGCCGTCGCGGCCCGTGCTCGGAGTCTGGATCACACGCCTCAGCATGCTGGTTCTTTTCAGCCTGATCTGGGCCGCCCTGCACGCCGAACTGAATCCCGATCTTCCGCCTTCCGGTAAAGCCTTCCGCATTAACGTGAGTCTTTTGACCATGGTCGTAATGGGCATCGCGATTTTCTGGCGGCAACGTCTGCTGCGTGCTGAGCTTTCCTTATTTCTCGAAAGATCGCACCGGTCGTTGAGCGACCTCAAGGCCTTGCAGGAAAAACTCATCCAATCCGAGAAACTGGCCTCGCTCGGCCAGTTAGTGGGTGGAGCCGCCCACGAACTCAATAACCCGCTCACGGCCATGCTGGGATACTCCGACCTGCTGAGCGTGTCGACTCTGCCCCCTCAGGAACAACACCAGGCCGAACTGATCGGTGAGCAGGTCCGCCGCACCACCTCGCTGGTGGCAAGCCTGCTCACTTTTGCCCGTCAAGCTCCGGCCAACCTTGCCGCCGTCGACGTCAACTCCGTGCTGCAGACCGCCATGCGCCTGCTTGCTCCCCAACTGGAGGCGGGAGCCAGTTCGATGCGCCTCGATCTCGCTCCTGCCCTTCCACTCGTGCTTGCCGACTCCAACCAGATTCTCCACGTTTGCCTGCACCTGGCGGGACAGATCGGCGCTCAGCTCAATCAGGAAACACAATCCACCCTGTTTGTTCGCACGCACAGCGATGGCAGCTTCGTGCTGGTTGATTTCTTGTCTTACGATCCTGCTTCGCAGCCGCTCTTGTTCCAACCGGCGCTGAACTCCGAAGGCGGGGACAAGCCTGCTACCCTTTCGTTGAGTGCCTGCCGCCGCATCGTCGAAGAACATGGCGGCCGTCTCTTGCAGCCTTCCACTCCCGGTCACCCCGCTTTTCGAATGGAGTTGAAGATCCTGGCAAATGCTGTCACCGGCTCCTCAGCCGCCGTGATCCAATCGGGCCGCGGCCCGCGGCAGTTCGTAGGTAGGTTCCCTCGCGGCACAGCCTGAATTGTCATCCTGACCCTGAGCGGAGCTGAAGGGGAAGGACCTGCTTCTTTCTGCGCGCACGAGACAGCAGGTCCTTCGCTTCGCTCAGGATGACAATGTGGATTTGGATTCACGAGTCGGCGCCATTCCACCGTCCTCTTCAACTGCCCGCACGCGGCAAAAATGTCGCGCCCCCGCGGACGCCGCACAAACGCCGGAATTCCCGCATCCACCAATATCTGCCGGAACGCCACTACCCGCTCCTGCTCCGGCGTCCGGTAGGGCAATTCCGTGCCGGGATTCAGCGCGATCAGATTGATCCTCGCGCGCATCCCCCGCACCAACTCCACCACCTCCCGCGCCTGCTCTGGAGCATCATTCACACCCTCGATCAGCACATACTCAAACGTCATCTTCTCTCGTGTCCGCAGCGGAAACTCCCGCGCCGCCTTCATCAGCTCGGCCAGGTTCCACTTCCGGTTCAGCGGCATCACTTCGCTGCGCAACGCGTCGTTCGATCCGTTCAGCGAAATCGCCAGCTTTGGCCGCACCGGCTCCTGCCCGAAATCGCGAATCCGCGGCACAATCCCCGCCGTGGACACGGTCATCCGCGACTCCGGAATCCCCACGCCTTCCACCAGCAGCCGCACCGACTTCATGAAGTTGTCGTAGTTCAAGAAAGGCTCGCCCATGCCCATGAACACGATGTTGACGCGCTGCAGCGGCGGCTCAACTCCCTGATCGCACAGCACCGCCGCGATCTGCCCGACAATTTCTCCCGCCTCCAGATTGCGCTTGACCCCAAGCAACGCCGTGAAACAGAACTTGCAATTCACCGCGCATCCCACTTGGCTCGAAACGCAAATCGTAGACGCGGCGCCGCCCTCGGTGCCGCAGTTCCACCCTCAATTTCGTCACCCGCTTCGCTGCCGTCGCCGATCTCTCCGCCATCTCCTTCCGGCATCCAGACCGTCTCTACCGTCTCGCCGTCGGAGAGTTCCACCAATACCGTATCGTGCCGTCGCTCGAAACAAACCTGCGGGCAATCAACGGAAACCCCACTCTCCACCCTTGTTCCGCCAGACGAGTGCGGTATTCGAGCGGGAGCGTCGAAACCTGATCCAGTCGGTCCACCTTCTGCCGGTATACTGCGTCGAATAATTGCTGGCCGCGGTAAGCAGGCTGCCCCGACCCAGTCGCCAGGTCCGTGAGTTCCTGCAAGCTAAGTCCTAAGAGCGAATTGGATGGCTGGTTTTGCATTTGAGCAAGCGCGCCCTTAGCTTTCCATGTCCTTCGGGGCGGGAGCGTACCGACGCAAAAGGGTAATGGAAAATACCAAGATGAGGATGAGCAGTCCCAACAAACCAAGCTCAGTCATGCTAGCTCGAAAGATGCTCGCACCTTCGGTCGACCACGTTCCACCTTTGTGAGAGTGGCCGCTTCCAAGGTAATCACCAGGACCCGCCGAATCGAAGCAATGAGGCCTACGACAAGGAACGGTTCCGTGACTAGGAAATGCGAGTGGATAGAGATGCGTACCGTATGCAGAATCTCCACCAGCATCAGCACCACCAGCAGTTGGTCCAGCACCAGCAGGGTCTGAGTGGCAATCGTCCAGTGACCGAGACCCTCCCAGAGCATTTTGCCGGCGTTGGCAATGGTCGCGAGCGCCGTTATAAAAAGCAACAGGGCAAGGATGGAATAGATAACCACTTCGGCTTTGCCCAGATAGTCGCCAAAGTGGACGCGCAGCTTTTCTTCGGCCATTTGCGGTCCCTCGTAGAATCGCCCGGATCGCGCCTCTTCGCAGGCAGAGTATACCGATAAGTCGCTTATCGAAAAGTGAAAACGCGGATATAGCTGCCGATTGCGGACGAAATCTGCGTTCCCAAAGCGCGATGGAAGACAGCGGAACCGCCGTAAGTTAAACAAAAACAAGGCCAAATTTCAACCGCCCTCGCCTTGTCTCAGATTGTGGGACAATAATTTAGGCGGCATCAGATTTCGGATCAGAAACATCAGGTTAACCACCGGGAAATCAAACACCCTCTTAGGGGCTTGGGAATCTAATAAGAAACTGAATGGCAAAAGAAACCCGCAGCATTCGTCGTCAGGTTCTGCCGAACGGCCTGACCGTCATCACCGAACAGATGCCCCACATCCGCTCGGTTGCGATCGGCATCTGGCTTAAGTCGGGATCGCGCGATGAAGACTCGGAATTCAATGGCATCTCTCACTTCATCGAGCACATGGTGTTCAAGGGCACGGAGACGCGCTCTGCCGAAGCCATCGCTCGCCAGGTCGATTCCATCGGCGGCAATATGGATGCGTTCACGGCGAAGGAATGCATCTGCTTCAACATCAAAGTTCTCGACGAGCACATTCCGCTCGCTATGGATGTCCTCACCGATCTTGTTCTTCATCCTGTGTTCGATGCCGGCGACATCGCGAAGGAGCGCGGCGTCATCCTCGAAGAAATAAAAATGGATCAGGATAATCCCGATTACCTCGTCCACGAAATCTTCACCCAAAGTTTCTGGAAAGATCATGCCCTCGGCCTGCCGATCCTGGGCACGCGCGACACGGTCAAGAAGTTCGAGCGGCCCGTCGTTTCCCGCTTCTACGGACACCACTTCGCTCCCGGCAATCTCATCGTAAGCGCCGCCGGCAACCTCGACCACAAGCACTTTGTCGAACTCGTCGCTAAGCATTTTGAACAAGTGAAGCCGGCGAAAAACGGCTTGCACTCTCCCCAGCCCAAGACTTTTTCGCGCATTAACCTGCGCAATAAGAAGTCGCTGGAGCAGGTCCAGATCTGCATCGGCGTCCCCTCGCATCCCATGGCGCACGAACGCCGTTATGCCTCCTACGTTCTGAACACGCTGCTCGGAGGCGGCATGAGTTCGCGCCTGTTCCAGAACATTCGCGAACGCCAGGGGCTCGCCTACTCCATCTACAGCGACCTGAACCCCTACCGCGACACCGGTTCCATGTGCGTATACGCGGGCACCTCGCGCGAGTCGGCCATTAAGGTTGTGGAGTGCGTGGTCGAAGAATTCCGCAACCTGAAAACCACGCCCGTACCCGAAGAAGAACTGCGCCGCTCCCAGGACCAGCTCAAAGGCAGCCTTATGCTCTCGCTCGAATCCTCGACCGCGCGCATGTCGAACCTGGCCCGCCAGGAAATGTATTACGACCGCTTCTACGGCCTCGACGAACTCATCGAACGCATCGAGGCCGTCACCATAGATGACCTTCAGCAGACCGCTGGCGAATTTTTCCGCACCGAACAGATTGCCGTAACCATTCTCGGCAATCTAACCGGCCTGAAATTAACCCGCGACCAGCTAACCTGCTAGTGGCTGATTTTGAAGAGTCTCGGGATATAAGCGCTTCCAACATGGGGTGTACCCGCCTCCATCCGCTTGCTATCCTAATAACGACAGCTGCAGTTGGAGTGATATCCCCAGGCAGCCCAGAAATTGCTTGCTGAGTGCCGAGAGCTAAAAGCTGGCACCCGATTCGCGAGTTATCCACCCATGCAAATGGTGATCGACGTTTTCGCGCAGATTTTCAGCACCCTCTGGGCGCACAAGCTGCGTTCGTTCCTCACCATGTTCGGCATCGCCTGGGGCGTCGGCTCCCTGCTGCTGCTGGTCGGCCTCGGCGAGGGCTTCCGAACCGGCAACCAGCGCGGCCTTTCGGAGTATGGCGAAAACATCATGATGCTCTTTCCCGGCCGTGCCCCCGCCGTTCAGGGCAGCATGAATTCCGCCCGCCAGTACCGCCTCACTTACCAGGACTACCTCGACATCCGCAAGGAATCGCCGCACATACGCGCCATCACTCCCGTCCTCGCCACCACTGACGTCCGTGCCATCAGCGAGTTCGCCAGCGCCAGCGGCCAACTCACCGGCACCGAACCGCAGTACAACGGAATCCGCTTTATCCCGCTGAAGCAGGGACGCTGGCTCAACGAGTTCGACGAAACTCAGAAACGCAACGTCGTTGTCCTCGGCGACGAGATGACGCGCAATCTTTTTCCGGGACGTCCCGCCGTTGGCTCGTTCATTCTGCTCAATGACTATCGTTTCGAAGTGATCGGCACTCTGAAGCGCGTCGGCCGCGGCGACGATAACTCGACCAACATGCGCTGCTACATTCCTTTCCAGGTCATGCGCAGCGATTTCCCGATCAAGGGCGAGGAGGCCTACGACGCGATTTCGTTCGTCAACTATCAGCCCCGCGTGGCCGACGAACACTTGATCGCGCAGGATGAGGCGCGCCGCGTCGTCGCCCGCAATCACCACTTCGATTACCACGATGAGGATGCCTTCGAAGGCTGGGATACCGTCGAGCAGGCGCAAATGATGGGCACCATCTTCGATGCCATGAACGACTTCCTCGGCACCGTCGGTCTGGTTACTCTCGCTCTCGGCGCCATTGGCGTCATCAACATCATGCTCGTCGCCGTCACCGAGCGCACTCGCGAAATCGGATTGCGCAAAGCCTTGGGCGCCACCAACCGCAACATCATGCTGCAGTTTTTCGCCGAGGGCATTCTGCTCACCCTGGTCAGTGGACTCATCGGCATGGGCCTGGCCGGCGGCTTCATGCTGCTGCTCGGCGACTTCAACGGTCCCGGTGGCTTTGATCCTCCGCGGCTCGTTCCAAAAACCGCAATCCTTGCCCTCGCCAGCCTCACTCTCGCGGGCGTCGTCGCCGGACTCTATCCCGCGAGAAAAGCGGCTCGCCTGCAACCGGTCGAAGCCTTAAGGCAGGAGTGAGGAAATGATCCGCGACCTGCTCCAGGAGTCCTATAACGCCATGCGCCACAACCGGCGCCGCACTGCCCTCACCATGCTGGGCATGGCCTGGGGCATCGCCACGGTCGTCATGCTGCTGGCCTACGGCGACGGTTTCGGCCGCGCTTGCGCCAACATCTTTGCCAACTTCGGAACCAAGCTTTTCATACTGGTTCCCGGCCGCTCGACGATGCAGGCCGGGGGCCAGAAAGCCGGCGTGCAAATCCGCATGACCCTGGACGACGTCGATCTTCTCACCACCAACATCCCCCAGATCACCCACATCACTCCCAGTTGCGACAAGCAGGCCACTGTACAATACGACACTCGCTCTTACACCATCGGCGTCAACGGCGAATACCCCAACACTTTCGCCATCCGCGCGCTGAGCCTTGGGCAGGGACGCTTCTACAATCCCGAAGATCAGATGCAGCGCGCTCGTGTCGCCGTCATCGGTTCCGAAACCAAGGAAAAGCTCTTCTCCGGCCGCAACGCCATGGGCGAACGCATTCGCATTGATGGCATCAGCTTTGAAATCGTTGGCGTTCTCATCCCCAAGATGCAGGCCGGCGACGACAATATCAATCGCGTCGTTTATGTCCCCTTCACCACTATGAGCGACCTCAAGGACACCCACTACCTCGATTCGGTCTGGTTCAATTACGAGACCAACGACTATCAACGGATCGAGCAATCCGTGCGTTACATCATGGCAGCGCAGCACAAGTTCAATCCCGCCGACCGCCGCGCTGTCATGGTTTTCAATCTCATGGAGCAGGTTCACCAGTTCGAGGTCATCACCCTCGGCCTCAAGATTCTGCTCGGTTTCATCGGCACGCTGACTCTGGGCATTGGCGGCGTGGGGCTGATGAACATCATGCTCGTCTCGGTCACCCAGCGCACCCGCGAAATCGGCGTTGAGAAGGCGCTCGGCGCGCGCCGCCGCCACATCTTCCTCCAGTTTCTGGCCGAAGCGCTCACCATCACCTTCATCGGCGGACTCCTGGGCATTCTCCTAGCTTATGTCGTTGCCTTTTCCGTCGGCAGGCTCACTCTCTACAGCGCGATGGCCAAACACGCCGAGGGTGGCGACATTCGCCTTATGATCAACCCCATCACCCTGATCGTCTCCGTCGTCATCCTCGCTGCCGTCGGCTTGGTCAGCGGTATGGTCCCGGCTATCCGCGCCTCCCGCCTCGACCCCATCGAAGCCCTGCGCTACGAATAGAACTACGTAGGGACAGCCGCCCCCGGCTGTCCGGCGAGCGCAGCTTGCCAGGGTTTCGCTGCGCCCAACAGTAGCGGAGCTTCGCCCCACCGGACAGCCGGGGGGCGGCTGTCCCTCCGAATCCTGAAAACCCACAGAAACATCTAAACCGGAGTAGTGTTATCGCTATCGAAGGATGGAGACAACAAAATGAAAAAGCTGATTGGATTGCTCGTGATATGTTTCGCGTTTTCTCTCTCAGCCGTGGCACAACATGGCGGTCATCAAGGCGGCGGTGGACGGCCGGAAGTCGGTGGCGGCCATCAAAACATCCCGAAGCACGGTCCGGCGAAAGTGACTACTCCGCATGCGGCCGAGGAAAACCGTAAGTTCAACGACAGGGAAGGACATCCCAACGCTCCCCACGTGCACAACGGCAGAGAATGGGTGGGCCATGATACCGGCCGCGACGACGCTCATTATCATGTTGACCACCCGTGGGAGCATGGCCGCTTCACCGGCGGTTTTGGCCGCAGCCACGTGTGGCGCCTCGGAGGTGGTGGTCCCGGCCGCTTCTGGTTCGGGGGTTTCTACTTCAACGTGGCTCCCTACGACGTTGGCTACTGTGACGGCTGGCTCTGGGATTCGGACGACATCGTCATCTATGACGATCCCGATCACATCGGGTGGTACCTCGCCTATAACGTCAGGCTCGGAACCTACGTCCACGTGATGTATCTGGGAAGATAGAGCCGCGAGGTATTTTAAGACGTTATCCCATTGAGAATTGTCACCCCGAGCGAAGCGAGGGATCTGCATTTTCGCCATGCCGAGCGAAAACTGCAGATCCCTCGCAAGAACGGCTCGGGATGACAATTTGGGTTTTGTTACAAGAACGGGCGCTCCGCTACTTCTTTTCTTCGCTCTTGTCGTCTTTCTTTTCGACCTTGCTCTTATCGTCTTTCGTCTTATCCTGAATGGAGAGCAATTCGACTTCAAAAATCAAGGTCGCATTGGGCTCAATTCCGCCACGCGGCTCCCCTCGCTCGCCATAGGCAAGGTTCGAAGGGATGAAGAGCTGCCACTTCGATCCCACCGGCATGAGCTGTAGCGCTTCTGTCCACCCTTTGATGACCTTGCCGACTTCAAACGTCGCCGGTTGTCCGCGCTTGTAGGAACTGTCAAATTCTGTGCCATTGACGAGTGTGCCCCGGTAGTTGCAGACCACCGAGTCGGTCGCCGCGGGCTTCGGTCCGGTGCCGGCGGTCAGAATCTTGTACTGCAGGCCGCTGGGCAATGTGACGATCCCTTCCTTACTCTTGTTGGCGGCAAGAAAAGCCTCACCTTCGGTCTTGTTCTTTTCTGAAGCCACCTTCATCTTCTCCTGCTGCTGTTTCTGGAGTTCGTTCTGTACCTCGGTTAGCACCGCCTTCGCTTCGTCATCGGTTAAGCGCGTCTTCGAGCCAGCCGCGCTGTCTTTCAGTCCCTGGGATACCAGATTCCAGTCCACCTCCACCGACTGCCTCTTCAGGTTCGCCCCAAGTCCTGACCCGATGTTCATTCCCAGAGCGTAGCTGAACTTGTCTTTTCGGGTGGTGAGTGCTGGAGGCTCCACGCTCTTCGCCGCGGTTGCCGTCTTCTTCACTGGAGCTTTTGCGGTTGTGGCTGCTTTCGGAGTTGTGGCTGCAGGAGCCGCTGGAGTCGTTGCCGCTGGAGTGCCTGCTGCTGGAGTCTGCTGGGCATAGCCATCTCCAGCCAGCATCATCGCCGCGGCCAATAGTAGCGCTGTAGTGAGAGATCTTTGCATTCATCTATTGTCACATTGCTCCGCATTCTGCGCCAGAGCAGCGGCAGTACAGAACGAATGGCTGGAGCAGCGGCGCAGGATTTCGCTATAATCCCCTCATGAAAACCGCTCGCTTGTTCGCGCTCGCACTGCTCGTGGTCGCGCTCGCCTCAGCCAGTTCGGCCAAGACTTTGGTTCAACTCAAAGATGCCCAAGGCAAGGTTGTGGGCACCGTGATTCTGTGGGAATCGGGCCCCGGAATCGGGATGGAAGTCAATCTCGAGAATCTGCCTCCCGGCGGACACGCCATCCATTTTCATCAGAACGCAAAGTGCGATGCTCCGGACTTCAAGTCGGCCGGGCCGCATTTCAATCCTGACGGAAAGAAACATGGATTGGAGAATCCGGAAGGTCACCACGCCGGCGACAATCCCAACTTCACAGTTGGCGCGGACGGCAAAGCGCATTTCCGGGCGGAAAGTAAAGACGTCACGCTCGGTAGCGACGGCCACTCGCTGTTCAGCAATGGAGGCACAGCCATCGTGGTGCACGCCAAGGCTGACGACCAGAAGACCGACCCCGCGGGCAACGCCGGCGACCGCATCGCCTGCGGCGCGATTACGAAGTAGACCCTAAGACCCGCGCTCTAACAAGACCATAGTCTGCCAGCAATAGAAACGCCGGGCGGGGACGCCCGGCGCTTCATGGTTCACGCGTCTTTACTTCCCGGCAGGCACGTACAGCGCCGGAATATTCTGCTTGTTCACCATTTCATTCAATGCCGGCAGGTCCTTCGCCATCAACTCGTGGCACTGCGCCAGCAGAGGTTGTGCCTGTTTTTCGAGATCCTCGAAGACCTCGTACTGCTGCTTGGTGGGCGCTGCATCTGCCGCCTCGACACTGAACAGCAGCGCATGCAGCCGCTCATCAATCAGCACCGGATAGTTGAGGGTCGACTCCGAACTCTTCGAGTTCACCTGGAGCAACTGCGACTCCAGATCGAGACTCTTCTTGTCGAAGTCCTTGGCGGCCGAAACCAGCGACGCGTAGTGCGTGTCGTCGCCCAAACGCCGTTGCAGCCCGCGGGTCTGCGTGCGCACTTCGCGGATCGTGCCGATCGCTTCGTGAATCTCCGACACTTGCGCCACGATCTTGCGGCCCAACTCAATCTGCTTCTGCACGTCTTCGTTCGTCGCCTTCACCCGTGGATCCAACTTCAACTCCAGCGGCGCCGTGTACGACTTTCCTTCCGCCGTCAACCGCACCTGATAGGCGCCCGCCGGCACCATCGCCCCGCGATTGCGGAATTCCGCACCCGGCTCTCCCGCCAGCGGAGTTGGCCCCTGCAAACGCAAATCCCAGGCGAAGCGGTTCACGCCCACACCGGTCGGAATCTTCTCTTCGGGAGGCGGTTGATCCGGCCACTCTGGTGGCGTCTCCGCTTCTTTCTTTTCTTCATTGGAGTAGCGCCGCACAACTTTCCCCGACGCGTCCAGGAATTCGAGCGCCACTACGCCCTTCGGCGGGGCAGGGAAGTAGTAATACACAATCGCGCCGTTCGGCGGATTCTCGCCCACCGGTTGCCGCCGCTCGAAGAACTCAGGCCAGCGCAAACGATAGGTCAGCCGCGGCTTGTAGAGCACGGTTCCGGCCGCCGCTTGCGTGTTTGACGCGCGCAGCGGTGTGAGGTCGTCGAGAATCCAGAATGAGCGTCCATGCGTCGCCACCACCAGATCGTCGTTTTTCACGATCAGGTCGTGAATCGGACTGTTCGGCAAATTCAGCTGCAGCGATTGCCAGTTCCCGCCACCATCGAGCGAAACGTAAATCCCCGTCTCCGTGCCCGCGTACAACAGGTTCTTCCGCACTGGATCTTCGCGCACGGCGTGCGTGTACGCGCCATCCGGAATACCACTCGTGATTTTCGTCCACGATTTACCAAAATCCGTGGTCTTGAAAATGTAGGGCTTGTAATCATCGAGCTTGTGCGTATCGACTGCTGCATACGCCGTGCCGGCATCATGGGGCGACGCCTCAATCAGGCTCACCAGGCTCCACTCTGGAATTCCTTTGGGCGTGACATTCGACCAGTTCTTGCCGCCATCGCGCGAAAGGTGAATCAAGCCGTCATCAGTTCCCGCCCACAATAGATCTTTCTGCACGGGCGACTCCGCGACCGTGAACACGGTGTCGTAGAACTCGACGGAGGTGTTGTCCTTGGTCAATGGGCCGCCGGATGAAACCTGTTTGCTCTTATCGTTGCGCGTGAGATCGGGACTGATCGCCGTCCAGCTCTTGCCTTCGTCGGTAGTCTTGAACACGCGCTCGGCGGTGGTGTAGATCACATTGGGATCATGCGGCGAGATCACGATTGGCTGGGTCCACCCCAGGCGATATTTCAGATCGCCAACGCCGTGGCCCGAAGTATCTTCGGGCCAGACCGTGATGTCCTGTTCCTGGTTGCTGCGGCGATCGAGGCGGGTGACCATGCCGCCACCCGAACCCGCATAGATGATGTTCGCATCCCGCGGATCGGGCGTAATGTAGCCGCTCTCTCCACCGCCTGCATCAAACCAGTGCTGGCGCCCGATATAACCCTCGTCGGTGCGACTGGCGATGCCCACGGTCGAATTGTCCTGCTGTGCGCCGTACACGTTGTAGAGGAACTCGTTGTCTGCCGCAACGTGGTAGAACTGCGCCGTCGGCTGGTTGTATTCCGTAGACCAGTTCTTGCCACCATCGACCGAAATTGAAGCCCCGCCATCGTTCCCGTTGATCATGCGATTCGGATTCTGCGGATCGATCCAGAAGCCGTGATGATCGCCGTGCGGCGCCGGCAGAAGACTGAGCGTCTTGCCGCCGTCGATAGAGCGGAAAGCACCGGTGTTCAGCATATAGACCGTGTCCGCGCTCTTTGGATCGGCAAAAATATGGGTGAAGTACCACGCGCGCTGCGTGAGCCGCTGGTCGTCGTTGACGCGGGACCACGTTTCTCCGCCGTCGTCCGAGCGGTACAACCCGCTCTCTTTCGCTTCGATGAGCGCGTACACGCGATTCGAGTCCGCGCCCGAAACGCTGATTCCGATGCGTCCCAGAATTCCCTCCGGGAGTCCCTTGCCTTCGAGATGCTTCCAGGAACTTCCACCGTCAGTCGAGCGGTACAACCCGCTGCCAGGGCCTCCGCTCTCCATGCTCCACGGCGTGCGTCGAATCTGGTAAAGAGCGGCGAATACGATGTTGGAATTGTGCGGATCGACGGCCAGATCGATGCCGCCGGACTTATCGTCCTTGTAAAGAACCTTATCCCAGGTCTTGCCGCCGTCGGTGGTGCGATAAATGCCGCGATCCTGATTCGGCCCGTAGGCGTGACCGAGCGCGGCGACGAGCACATGATCGGAGTTGCGGGGATCGATCCAAACCCGCGCAATGTGCTCTGTATTTTTCAATCCGATGTTCTGCCAGGTCTTGCCGCCATCGGTGGTCTTGTAAACTCCATCGCCATACGAAATATTGCCGCGCAGGCAAGCCTCGCCCGTGCCTACGTAGATCACGTTCGGATTCGATTCCGACACGGCAATAGCGCCAATCGAAGAGATCACGCCCTTGTCCGAAATCGGCTGCCAGCTCCCGCCGCCATCGGTGGTGCGCCACACGCCTCCAGCGACGCCGCCGAAGTAGTAGGTGAAGGGATTGCCCGGAATTCCCGTTACCGCCAGCACGCGACCGCCACGATACGGCCCAATGTCGCGCCACTTCATTCCCTTAAACTGAGCTTCGTTATACGGCTGGGCCGCCGCCGAGATTCCGAGTGCTGCGACCAGAACACACCACGCCACCAAACCGCGAAAATTCATAAACACTCCTGAATTAAAAGATTCCTGAAAAGAGAACGACCATGATAACTCATCGCTAGCGCCAGCAGCTCTCACGTGGCTATTCGATACTGTCTCGCATCCACCAAATTACCGCCGCTAACGTCGTCGTCGCCGCAATCAAAGCCAGTGAACTCAAACACAAAATGCACCAGACGCCCAACACGTGCGCTTCAATGTAGGTGAGGTACAAAGCAAACGCCAGGCCCACGGCGGCAGAGCCGAAAAGCATGGTTGGAGTCTCCCGCCGCTCGCGATACACAGTGGCCAGCCCGGCCAGCGCGGCGTACCCGAGCATTCCAATCAGCGCGACCGGGATTCCGAAGATCGCCGAGTATTCGCTCCGGTTCACGATGTCGCAATTGAACGTTTCCCCAATATCGCAGTACAGGGTCTTTGAGGTCGCGTAATGATGCTGCAACGACACCGACGATACCACGATCCCGCATACCGCCAGAATGGCGATCACCGTCATCAGACGCTTTGTCAACCTGGTCACGGCAGCGAGCACCCCGTCCGGTCGCTCAGTTCTTCGAGCGTGAAAACGCGTTCCACTCGTTGGCCTGTGGGCGGGAACTGCCAGGTAGGATAGTGCTCGATGTTGGCGTCGATGCAAGCCTGCGATCTGCCATGCGTTTGGCCTTTGATGCCGCACTCCACATAAGGAACGTACTCGAACGACGCGCCGAAGTCTTTCTTCTGCTCAATGCAATGCGGACACCACCACGCCCCATACATCTTCACGCCGCGCTCGGTCAGGCAGCGCGCGAACGCATCATGCTTGTGCTGCATTCGGTTGACGACATAGTAGGCCAGCCCGAGCGCCGCCACGATCAGCACGGCATAGATCGTTGTGCGCCGCCATTTCCGGGCCGCGGCAGTATCGATTCCCAGCTTTTCCTTTTGCCGTTCTCTTCGCTCTTGCGACATGGATTCCTTATATCACGACTGTTTGGGTAGAGACGCGGCTTGCCGCGCCTCCGGAGACGGGGCAAGCCCCGTCTCTACAGGAGTGCGACTCTTCAGACCACAACCCGGAGCGCCGCAGGCAGTACTTCGATCGAGCGGCACTCCAGCCTCAGCACCTCGCCGTCCACCATCACATCCACTGGCGCGTCAAGTTGAAACTCGACCCTCCGAACCGCGTGCCGCTCGGCCAGCGGATGCCGGGTGTGCGTGCCATCATAGAGTGTCGCCAGATTCCGGATCAGCCCCACCCGCCCGATCGGCCCCCAGCGCACATACTCGATCAACCCGTCATCGGTGACCGCGTCGGGCGCGATCATCATCGTGCCGCCGGTGAACTTGCTGTTGTTAAACGTCAAAAACAAGCAGCGCCGTGCGTCAAATTCTTGCTCACCCTCGAACCGCACCGGAAACGGACGCCGCTCAAGCCGCGCCAGACAAAGAAAAATCGACAGCAAGTATCCCGCTTGCCCCAGACTCAAGAACCGCCGATGCCGCAGCGCTGCCACGTCCGCCGCAAACCCCATGCTCAGCAGATTTGTGTAATAGATCGCTCCGTCTTTGTGCACCAGCCGCATAACATCGCACGGCCGCGAACGCCGCGCTTCCAGCGCTTGCATCGCATGTTCTATCCCAGTCTTGCCGGAAGCCAAATCTTCGAAATCGCGCAAAAACGAATTGCCGGTGCCGAGGGGAAGGAATCCCAGAGTCGCGACTGCATCTTCAGGCCTACCCGTTCCTGCTACCGGCGATTCCGCAAACAGCCCGTTGACGATCTCATAGGAAGTCCCATCTCCACCCACACTCAGAAACTTCCGATAGCCGCGCCCATACGCCTCGCGAGCAATCCGAGTGGCATCGCCAGCCGCGTGAGTCTCCGCCGTTTCCAGCACAATCCCCGCAGCTCGCAAGCGATCAAGTGCCGATCCCACCCGCTCGCCGCAACGCCCACCACCCGCCGCCGGATTGATAATGGCAAGAAACGTTTCGTTCACAAGTCAGATCTCACGTCGCAGGTCTCAGGCGTAAGGTGTGCGATTGCGGGCAAGTTCTCATTCTTGAAATCTGAGACCTTGAACAAGATTTTCTCCGTGTCTCTGTGTCTCCGGGGTGGATTTTCTGCCTAAATCTCTACGATAGCCGCTCGCGTCGCGCCCGCCCCAATCTCCGCTGCCAATTCTCCGCGCTTGATCTTCAGCGACACAGTTCGCGGAAAATCTTTTTCCCACATCAGGTACCCGCTTACCCGCTTGAAGTCGGCCAGCCTTCGGTTCCGCCCCACGATCTCTTCGCGTAAGCCATCATCGAACTGCTGGTTCTGTTCCAGTCGCACCACCAGCACCAGCATTTCGTCACCGAGCATCTTCTGCGGCCACAAGTAATTCGCCGCAAACACGCAGAATTCCTTCACCGGCAGACCATCAAAAACCGCCTCGATATCCTCGGGATAAATATTCTTTCCGCCTGCGGTGACGATCATATTCTTCTTGCGCCCGACGAGTTGCAGGTGGCCCTGCCCGTCAGGATCGAAGCGCCCCAGATCGCCGGTCAGCAGCCAGCCTTCGACGATCGTCTGCGCCGTCTGTTCCGGGTCATCCAGATAATGCGACATCACCGCACGGCTCCGCACCGCTACTTCCCCGATCCCATCGCCGTCCGGATTCAAAACACGCACTTCGGTCCCGGGCAGCGGCTTGCCCACAGTGGCGGCGCGAAATGGTTTCAGATCGTTGAGCGTCACGGCCGTGCAAGCTTCCGTCAGCCCGTATCCGCAAGTTACTGGAATTCCCAGATCGTAGAAAAATTGCAACGTCGAAGGGTCGGTGAATGCTCCGCCAACGATCAGCGCCCGCAGCTCTCCGCCAAACGCCTTGTGGACTTGCGGTAGCAGACGCCGGCTGAGCCTGACGTGTGGGCGTCCCCGCGTCAGCATTTTGTTCAGCCCAATCAGTCGGTCGAGTATCCAGCGCTGGCCAGGCTTGAGTTCGTCAAACTTGGCGCGCAGTCCGCGTTCCAGATTCTTCAGCACCATCGGCACCAGGCTCACATAGGTGATGCGATAGCGGACAAATGCATCGCGCACAAACTCTGGACGCAGCGTGCGCAGATGGACGACGCAAGCTCCGCACACGAACGGCCCGATAAATCCCACCATGAAATCAATCGCGTGATTCGTGGGCAGAATGCTCAAATAGCGCACACCCGGCCAAAAGGGATACCACGCCGTCAGCGAAGTGCACTGCTCCAGATAGGCGTCGTGCGTGAGCACGCATCCCTTCGGACGCCCGCCCGTCCCCGACGAGTACACGATGCAGGCTGTGTCTTCCCGCTGCCGCACCATAAACTGCGGTTCCCCTTTGCGCCGGAACTCTTCCCAGCGATAAGCGCCGCGCAAGTCGGCTCCCACCGGCGCTTCCGTTACCAGCACAATCTCGGCCCCAAGTCTTCCGAACTCCGGTGATTGCGTGATCGCCCGCCACAGGTAGTATTCGACCACCAGAAAACGCGCTTTCGAATGGGCCAGCAGTTGCAAATGCTCGGCAGCAGTCAATTTGTAATCCAGCGGAACCAGCACGCCGCCGCAAAAGAAAATCGAATAGGCCGAAATCAACCATTTTGACTGATTGGTCATGATGATCGCGGCCCGGTCCCCCGCCTTGAAATCGGCGTCTTCCAGCGCCCGGCACAAAGGACGCGCCATTTCCTTAAAGTCAGAGTAGGTAAGCCGCATTTTTTCGCGGTCGCGATCAGCTTCAATAAGGCAGGTTTCATTCGGCCAACGCTCCAGCGCATCCTTGAGCGCTGCACCGAGGCTGGCATATTGGCGGAGATCAAGCATTCAGTGTTTGTTCACCCCAGAAACACAGAGGCACAGAGAAAAAAGAAGTTTATCAGAATGTAACGTCCGGGAAGCCAGCAGAGCAGTCAACTAAGAAGAACAGATCAAGGGATTTCTCTGTGTCTCTGTGCCTCTGTGGTGAATAGGTTCTATAGCCGCGCCTGGATTCTGCTCGCCAGCGTCCGGAAATCCGACACGCCCTGCAGTTCATAATCCGGCAATTCGATCGAGAAGTGATGTTCCAGTCGTGTCAGCAAATCGAGCGCCTGCAAGCTGTCGATGCCCAGGGTTTTGAAGAAATCGTCGTCGGGTGTGAGCTTTTCCCGCGGCACCTTAAAATGTAATGCCGCAAGTTTCAGGATTTCATCGAGCGTGTCGTCGGCAGTGGGCGCTGACATAATGTGACGTCCTTCAAATTACAAGATACAAATCACCAATTACAGATTAGGGCAGATACGGCTGCACTCCCTCGTTCTCCACAAACTTGCGCAGCCCTTCTTCGACAGCAGGACGCGAATAAAGATCGCAGAAAATATCAATCTCGCGCTTCAACTCCACATACGGAATCGGCTTCACAAACTCCTTTGCTGCCGCCGCCGTCCGCTTGTCAAATTTTCCGACCTGGCTTGCCGTGGCACGTGCCACCCGCAGCGCTTCGCCTTCAGCGGCAATCTGGCTGACCAACCCAATCTGCTGGGCCTTCATCACATTGAAGCTGCGCCCGGTGAGCAACAAATCGCGCACTACCGCATTGCCCAAATCCCGCTTCAGGCGCGGAATCCCGCCAAATCCAGGGATCAGCCCGAGCCGCAGTTCCGGGAAGCAAAATCGCGCCATGCGGTCGGCAATGATAATGTCGCAAACCAGCGCAAGTTCGAACCCGCCGCCAAACGTCACCCCGTGCACCGCTGCGATCGTCGTCAGCGGCGCCGCGTCGAGCGCGTTCATCACGGAGTGAATGCGCTCCAGAAACTCTCGCACTCCGCGCAGGGCAGCGGCCTTGTCCATTTCTTGCCCGCGTTGAAAAAGTTCGCGCAAATCCGCGCCCGCCGAAAAGCCGGCCTTCAACGTCGAATGAATGATCAAGGCATGCGCGTCATCCGTCAGTCCGGGCAGAGCAGCGGAAAACTTCTCTAATTCTTCCAGAGTGAGTGACCCGATCTCGTTGCAGGGATCGCGATGCAAGGCAAGCTCAATTGCCCCATTCACGATTTGCCACGAAAGCGTCTGTCCTTTGAAGTCGTTCATGCCGTCTTCGCCGCCTGGTTTTTCGCGGTCTGATTCATCGAAGCCTCGTACATTGCGTCAATTTCGTTGCCAAAGCGCTCCGCAATCAAGTCGCGCTTCAGCTTACCGTTCGCCGTCAGCAACCCGCTTTCGATGGTGAACGCTTCTTCCAGCAGATGAAATGCCCGCACCTGCTTGTAATGCGGCAACCCAAGATTCACAAGATCCAGCGCCGTCTGTGTTTTCTCCCTGTTCACCTTGCCTGTGACCAGGGCCGCCAGATATCCGCGCGCGTTGCCCACCAGCACAGCCTGGATCGCGCCCGGCAGCTCTTGCAGAATTTTATCCTCAATCGGCTCCGGAGCAATGTTATGCCCCGACCCAAGAACAATCAGGTTCTTGATGCGGCCCACAATCTTCCAGTTTCCGTTCGCGTCCACTTCGCCCTGATCGCCAGTGTGGAACCAGCCGTCGCGCAGCACCTTCGCCGTTTCCTCCGGACGATTCCAGTATCCGGGAAAAACATTTGGCCCGTGGACCACGATCTCTGCATTCTCCGCGATCTTCATCTCAACGCCGGCAATGGCCGGTCCTGCGCGCCCCGGAACGACCGGCGCATCCGGATCATCCATGGTGCAGATCGCCGTCGTCTCGGTCAGCCCGTACACCTGCAAAACGGGGATACCAAGCATCATAAAGAACAGTTGGGTTTCCACACTTAGCGGCGCAGATCCGCAAATCAGGGCGCGCAGTTTGCCGCCAATCATCTTTTTGCGGATGGTAGGAAACACGAGCCGATTTGCCAGGGAAAGCCAAAGCCCATCCCCGGAGCGCGCTTTGCCTTCCTGCCGACGCACCCACGCGCCTTTGGCCTTGGTATACATCTTCAGCGCAAGCCCACCCGTCTTCCAAAGCTGCTCGTCGACCGCTTTGCGCATGCGTTCGAGAAGCGCGGGAACATTCAGGAAATAATCCGGCGAGGCCAGCCGCATCTCCGCCGCAATCTTCCCCAGATCCGTATTCAACGTCAGCTTGCTGCCGCGCAGAAGGCAGGTCAGCATCATGATCCAGGAGCCCGCAAAACAGAGCGGCAGGTAATGAAACACGGAATCCTGCCCCGAGCGCTTTTTCATAAGCTGATCCAGCCGCCCAGAAGTGCAGCCCAGCATATGCCCGACGTTGCCTTCGGTCAGCATCACACCCTTCGCCTCGCCCGATGTGCCGGAGGTATAGATGATCGTCACCACATCTTGTTCTGCAACTGCCAGTGCCGGACTCTCCACCGGTTCGCGCCCTGCCGTGAAAACATTTTCGAAGCAGAAATGCGGCGGCGCCTCCGGCCACGCCTCCACGATGGCATCGCCCAGCGACTTCTCGCCGCAGGCAATCACCGCCGGCCAGCAATCTTTCATCATCGCGACCAGTTCGGCCGGTGCCTGCCGCGCATACAGCGGCACCACCGTCAGCCCCTCGGCCATGATAGCGAGATCCATGGCCACCCACTGCATCGAGTTCTGCGCCAACAGCGCGCAGCGATCGCCCTTCTTCAGGCGCAACCGCCGCAGATAAGCGCGCGCTACCTGCACCTGAGCCAGCAACTGTCGCGCGGTGAGCGGAACCAGTTGCCCATCGCGCATTTCCTGTAGCACGACGGCATCGCCGCCGCGCTCCAGACCCGTAAAGATTTGTTCAAGAAATGTCATCGATTTCCGAATTGTCATCCTGAGCGGAGCAAGAGCTTCACGAAGTGAAGGTCTCGCGGAGTCGAAGGACCCCTACGCCTTAAATCCACCATCGCCGCGGCAAGGCATTCTCCCTGCAACGTCTACCCGTACGCCGCCACCAGTTGCTTCAGCCCCTCGCTCATCGGCGGCAGATAATCTTCCCAGCTCCATTCGCCGCGGCGAGTGGGAAACTCCGGATACCGCCGCTGCACTTCTTCCTCGAAATACACGCCCATGCGCGCCATCAGTTTCAAATTTCTTACCACCGTCCGCGCGATGCCGTCGGCAATCCGCTCTCCGTCGCGCTCCAGAATCTCGAGCGCCGCCAGGGTTCGCGCCTCCAGGTCCGGATCGTCCACATTCATCAGCAACTCCGAATGCCCGCGCTCGTTCATCAGATTCCGGATGCGCTCATCCATCGTGATCCCCGCCGACGCCACCAGCGCCGGCATCGAAGTCACAATCCCGTGATAGCGCGAAGACACCATCAAGCGGCAAACCCGCAGAATGCTGACCATTTGGTACATGTTGTAATCGTCCGACGTTAAGACTGGAACTCCGCCCAGTTTCTCCGAGATACGCCGGCAAGGCCTGGCATCCATGCGCTCGGTCGCCGCCATGATCACAAATACATTTTTCTTCTGACGGAACGCGGCCACCGCATTGGCAATCGAACTCAAATAATGTTCGTAAGCCCGATCCGCCGCTGGCCCGGCATTATGAAAGTACGGCCCGCGGTAGTGGCTCTCTTTGTATGCGCCAGTCAGGCTGTGCAGCGCGGCCTTCGCCACCGACGCCTTCACCGGCCACTCGAAGGGATTGATCGGGCACACCACCAGTACCGGCGTCTTTCCATCCCAACCCACATCGCGCAGCGCCTTCTGCCCATACTCCGCGCCCATCGGCTCGAATGTCCACGCCGTGTCGGTGCCCAATTCCGTCGGCACACCCAACTCGCGCAGAATGTTCCGCGACTCGTTATTGCGCGTGATCACCAGCGAATTCCGGCAATAACGGCCACACATCTTCGCGACCAGCGGGTCCATCTGTCCCGCCTCGGCACCGTAGCCGACCGACAGTTTGTTCTCCGCCGCCGCAATGCCCAGCGAGCCGATCATCATGGTCGCCAGCGCATTGGCGAATTTCGATTTGAACATCGAGCCTTCACACGCCACGACGCCATGATGTTTCGGCACCTCGTTCGCCAGGAACGGCGGAAAAATATCCGGCAGCCGTACCTGCGACGTGCCCTCGAAATATCCACATGACCGGTCAAAATTAAAGGTCATCATGGTGAGGTCAACATTTTCCGGCCCAAGAATCCGCCGAATCTGACGCAGCATCTCTTCCACTCGTACATCCGACCCCGTGTTGCGCGTGCCGTTGTAACCCGCAAACAGAAGCTTCAGTTTTTCGCCCGGTTGCCACGGTTCCCGCTTGCCCATCATCCACTGAATTTTCTTGCCCTCGATGATGCTCGATACCCATGCTTCCAGAACGAAGTCCATCATGCGGCGGACCCTCCCGCTTGCGCACTTTCCGGCCAGGGTTGATATGGATATTCAAAATTGTGCTCGCGGCTGAACCGCAGCAGCGGAAAACTGTATTGCGAAAACGGCGCCGGCTTGCGTCCCATCTCGGTTGTGACCCGCGTGTTGTCGAACACCGTATTCCAGGTCAGGTAAGGCAGGAAGACTTTCATCAGCGCCGCCCCGTGCCCCACCGGTCCTTTGCGATTCGCCAGCGTGTTGACGATGGAGCCGAATGGCTTTTCGAGGATTGGCAAAAACACCGGCCCGCGCTTGTCCTGCTCGGCGGCAAGCGCCTTGGTCAATTCTTCGAAGGACTGGGAATCGTTGCCCGAAGAAAGGTGATAGGTGTCGTGCTCGGGATTCGCTTTCAGGTGCAAGGTTGAAATCGCATCGGCCACAAAATCCACATTCACAATGTCGATCTTGTCATGCGGACGAAACGGCAGCACCGGCAATCCCGCCAGGAACACGAACGATCGCACCATATCGAACTGCGTTGTCTGCGGATAGCGGCTGTCTCCCAATACAATACTCGGCCGGAAAATCGTCAGCGGCACGTCTGGCAGCAATTCGCGCACCATGTGCTCGCAGAATTTTTTCGTCCGCGCATAGGGATCGTAATCCGAACGCTCCCATTCAATCGATCGGTCTTCCAGAACAACTTCGTGGTTGCGTTTCCCCGCCACCGCCACCGTGCTCACATTCGAAAACCGCCGCAGCCCGTGATAGTACTGCGATCGCCGCGCCAACTGCACCACTTCGAGCGTGCCGCGCAGATTTACATTCAAACAACTTTTTTCCGACTTCCGATTCAGCGAAGCCGCACAGTGAATCACCGAATCGGTGGTGTGCACGAGTCGGTCGTAGTCGTCCGGATCGAGTCCGAACTGCGGCGCCGTAAGATCGCCGCGAAAAATCCGGATCTTCGCCTGTAGGTATTCGTAGAATTGTGGAAACGGCAGGTGCAGCTGCAAGGCCTGCCAAAGCCGCAGTTCCGCATCACGCGGGTCGCGGCCGCGAACCAGCAGATTCAGGCCCGCGTCGTGCCGCTCGAGCAGATTCGCCGCCACATGCGCGCCGATGTATCCGGTCCCACCGGTCAGGAATATTGCCACGTTGCTCCGTTTGTCCCCGTCTTCACGGCATCGCCATTTTCGGTTGTCGTTGTCGTGGGCGTTGGCGGCATCCGCAGCACCCGCGGCGCACGCGCTTCCAGCGAACGCCCTTCAATCAGCGGATACGTCCACCGCCGCAATGCCGGGATATGAATGTCGATCCAATACTCCCACCAATCGAGCCCCGCCGTGTCATATCCGAAGATCTCTTTCTCTTCGGGCGCGAGAGCCTGCGACAACTTCTCCACATTATCCGCGACAAAATCATGTTCGTTATGCAGAATAAACGGCTCGAATAAGCCGACTAACTTTTCCACGCGTTCGAGGTTGCGCTCCGTCTTCGCCAGCGGTTTCTTCATCGCCGATGGCAGCGGAGACATCACCCGCTGAATCGACTGGATAATCATCTTCTGCGCCGGCGCCGACATGCGGTTGTAACGCTGCTTCGAAACCGGAATCGCATCCATGCGCAAACGCAGCCAGTATTCCAGACCTTCCTGCGCCCGATAGTGGCGCCGGTGTCCCAGGCTCGTCAACTCGATCGACCGCCCCATGTCACAAGGATTCGTGACCGATGTCGCCAGTTGATACAGCGGATCGTGCCGCCGCTCCACCAGCGCCGCGCCGATCAGCGTCATCCCGGCGCACACCGCATCCACCGGAATAATGTCCAGCCGCTTGCGTTCGTTCGATGGCAACTGCCGGAATGCAGTGCCCAGCAGATACGACAGCGACGCCGAAGTGTTGATGCCCTCATTCCACCCGCGAAACGGCTTCTCGACCGAAGTCTCGACAATTGACGGACGCACAATCGCAATCGGCAGCTCCGCGCCATGCTTTGCAATCAGCGATTCCGCCAGGCTCTTGGTGAACGTGTACGTATTTGGCCAGCCCAGTTCCTGCGCGCGCCGGGTGGCTTCTTCCGTAAGATAATTCTTCAGCCAGCGAACCCGGTTCTTGCGGATCTGATTCTCCAGTGCCTGCCCGCTCAGCCCTTTTGCCGCATGTTCTTTCCCCAGAGCCTGCCTCTTCAGTTCTTCGGTGACTTCCGGTCCTTCCACCCGTGCTTCCGCCGACTCGACCAGATCGTGCAAGCGATACCACTCTCTTTCCGCGTCGAAGTCCTTCAAGTGCGACGGCGTGTAATTCGGATGCACACGCTCGCTCACGCGCCCATCGCGCTGTCCGGCCACATAGCAAGTCGAAAGGTGCAGCAACGCCGCGTGCTCCGACCCACGAATGAAATCGATCAGGTGATAGGTTGAATCCACATTCACGGCCAGAGCATCCCGCAAATCGGGATTGAAATCCGTCAACCCTGAGCTGTTAATGATCAGATCGAGATCCTTCCGCAGCCGCGCGGCGGTCTCAGCATCCAGCCCCACGCCGGGCTGCGAAACGTCGCCTTCGACCACCTCGATTTTGTCCGCCAGCAGGGCGCCGAGCCGGTCGCCGTATTTCTCAAACACAGGATCGAAAACCGGCGATTCTTCCATCATCTTCTCGAAGCGCTTCTGCGCCTCGCTCGACTTCTGCCGCCGGATTAACAGATAGAGTTTCTCGATTTCGGGCAGATCCATCAGCGTATTCGCCAACCACACCTTGCCGATAAATCCGGTGACGCCGATCAGCATCACGCGCTTTCCAGCCAGCGCCTGCCGCACCGAAAACCGCGCGGGATAACGCTTCTCGTCGAAGTACACAATCGGACGAACTCGCGGCACTTCCACCCGCACCGCCGGCACGATCGCCGAGGCCAGCGCTTTCGGACCGCGCAAACCGAGAGCGCGTACCCATCGAGCCGGACTCTGCTGCCCATCCGGCCCCGCTTCGCGAATGCGCGCAAACAATCCCCGCGGCCGGATCACCGGACTCAGCAGCCGTCCCGTGGCAACTCCATCGCGGAAGTCGAGGCGGTTCGAAATCATCCACCGCACTCCCAGATGCCTTGCCAGCGGCCGCGTCACATGCTCCAACCCCTGGCTCACCAGCACCACGTCCGCGCCTGTGGCCTGCAAGGCCTTGAGGTGGCGCACTCCTTCTTCTTTAAGCAGCGGCTTCAGCTTATATTCGAATTCCTCTTCGCCTAGCAGATCGAGCCGGTCGCGGGTAATCCCGCGCAGCACCGCGTGGACAATCCGGGTCGCGGCGATGCGGTTCGCCGCATACAAAAATGGCCGCAGCAACGCCATCAAAAGCACCAGAAATCGGCGCGCCGCTCGCGCGATATAGGTCTGGCTGTTCCAGGTAAAAAAGGCGATGGGACGAACCGTGGTCAGCTCCAGCAGGCTTCCTTCCACCCGCCAGTAAACCGGCGACGAAGGCCGCGGCCGACGAGGCGGCGAAACGCTGGGCGGAACTGGCGATTTGGCGTCAATCGCCGCTCGCAGCCTATCTTCTTCGAGATGGTTTGCAGGTTCCAAGGTTCTATACCCGGCGGCCCTCCCAGAGTCGCCGGGAGGGTGGCCGGAATCATCTATTTTAACCTTTCCCTCATCAAGGACGAAGAATAACTGCCAGCCCCGCGCGGGTTCTCAGGCCGTCCGTTCCAGCCAACACACATCCCAGTACTTTCCTAACTTCCGCCCATTTTCGCTGAACACGCCCACCACCTTGAATCCGAATCGTCGATGCAGCGCCTCGCTCGCCGAGTTCGGCAAAGCATATCCCGCCACGTAACGATGAACATCCTCGCCCCTCAATATTTCAAACAACCCCCCATACAACCGCCGTCCAATGCCCTTGCCCACCGCCTCCGGCGCGCAATAAATCGTCGTCTCCACCGTCGTCTCATACGCCGCCTTCGGACGAAACCGCGTCGTCCCCGCGTATCCCATCACCACCCCGTCTTCCTCGGCCACCAATAGCCGGTACCGCCCGGTCACGCCAAACTGCCCGAACCAAGCCTCCCGCCCCTCCACCGTGTAGGCCTCAATGTCAAACGTCACCGGAGTATTCAGAACATAGTAGTTATAGATCTCGGTGATTCGCGCCAGGTCTTCACGCTCCGCCGTCCGAATCCGCGTCTCGCTCATTGCTGTCCTCGTATCCGAATTCTGCAATTACCGCACCACCCAACCGACAGCCGCTGCCGCCGCGACAACCCACGCCGAGTTCACCCGAAACCGGAGCAATGCGATCAAGCTCACCGCGAAAATGGCCAGCGTAGTCCAGTCCACAATCGACGCCTTGCCCAACTGCCACGTCACCACCGCCATCAACGCCAGCGAACCCGCGACCACCCCGTCGAGCGCTGCCGCCGCCACTGGCGATCTTCGCAGCCGCGGAAGCAGCGGCCCGCTTACCGCCACCAGCACGAACCCCGGGAGAAAAATTCCGACCGTGGCCACCACCGCGCCCATCCAGCCTGCCACCACATACCCGATAAACGTTGCGGTCGTAAACAGCGGACCCGGCGTAAACTGGCCCACCGCGACCGCGTCAATCAACTGCTTCTCCGTCAGCCAGTGCAGTCGCTCCACAAACTCGGTCTGGAGAAATGCCAGCAATACATACCCGCTGCCGAACACCACCGAGCCGACTTTCAGAAACGACAGGAACAAGCGCAAGAGGCCGACCGGAAAAGCCGCACCCACAGCCGCAACCGCCATCGCCCCAGCAATAGCTTTCGGAAGGCCGACAACCTTCTGAAGCCCAACCGCACTCACCAACCGGTTCTTCATCGTCAAAACCGATGCCGAGATCACTCCCGCAAACACCAGCACCAGCACCGGACTAACTCCCAACACATTCAGCACCACAGCCAGCGCCGCAATCAGCGCCAGCGGAATTGTTTTCAATCCGGTCCGTCCCAGTTTCCCCAGCGCCTGGATTACGATCGCAACCACGGCCGGCTTGATCGCGTGCAGTATGCCGGCGGCCTTCGGCAGCGAGCCAAAACGCACGTAAGCCCACGCTATCACCGACACGATTACGGCCGCGGGAATGATGAAGCAACAGCCCGCAACGATCAGTCCGCGCCAGCCGCGCTTCAGTTGTCCCACAAAAATCGCGACTTCGGTCGAACTCGGCCCCGGAATCAAATTTGCGGCTGCCAACCGGTCGAGAAATTCAGCCTGAGTAATCCAGTGCCGCCGCCGTACGAATTCTTCTTCCATCATCGCCAGATGCGCCGCCGGCCCGCCAAACGCAATCGTGCCCAGCTTCAGAAACACCAGGGCAATCTCCCCCAGCGATGCCTCCCGGATTTCCGTGGACTCAGCCATCGCCCGTGTGGCGCGGACACCCTCACCCGCGCGGCCCGCCGCCAAAGCGGGAAATTCGAGGGTACCGCAAATTCGTGTCCGCAAGAATTGGTAGGATGATTCATCGGGCAAGCGGAGGACGCAGCGACGTGAATGTGCTGACGCTATTCGGACTGTTTGCGGTGACCGCGATGCTAGTCACTTATGCGTTGGAGAGCCGCAGCACCTGGTTCATCCTGGCGTTCGCCGCTGCCTGCGCGCTTGGCTCCGCTTATGGCTTTCTGCAAGGCGCCTGGCCCTTTGGAGTGATCGAGGCGATCTGGTCAGTCGTGGCCGTGCGCCGCTGGTATCGGGCCAGACAATGAAGCTTGCTCAGAGTTTATTCAGCCCGTCGAGCGCTGCAACTTTGTAAGCTTCCGCCAGCGTCGGATAGTTGAACACCGTATCGCGAAAATATTCGATGGTCGCTCCCATCGTCAGCACCGCTTGTCCAATGTGGACGATCTCGGCCGCGCGATCCCCAATAATGTGCACGCCCAGTAATTTGAGCGTGTCGGGATCAAACAGAATCTTGAGCAGACCCTGATCGTCACCCAGCATCTGCCCTTTCGCCAGTTCCGAGTATCGTGCCAGCCCGCTCTCATACGGAGTCTTGTTGCGCGTCAACTCTTCCTCGGTGGCGCCCACCATGGAAATTTCCGGGATGGTGTAAATGCCGTACGGAATCAGATTCGTCATCATCCGGCTGGGCTTGCCGAACATGTGACAACCCGCCAGCCGCCCCTGCTCCATCGAAGTACTAGCCAGCGCGGGAAACCCAATCACATCGCCCGCCGCGTAAATGTGCGGCACCGCCGTCTGAAAGTTTTCGTTCACCGCCAGCTTGCCGCGTTCGTCCGCCGTCAGCCCTGCCGCCTCGATTTTCAGCTTGTCGCTATTGGCCTTTCGTCCAATGGTGTACAGCAGCGCCTGCCCGCGAACCTTCTTCCCGCTCTCCAGCGTCGCAAACACTTTGTCCCGCTCTTCGTCGAAGCCAACCGACACCACCTTCTCTCCAAGGCGTAAAACCGTTCCCAGTTGCCGCAACTGGAAGCACAGGCTCTCGATAATCTCGCGATCCACAAAATCCAGCAGCGCCGGACGCTGGTCGAGCAGCGTTACCTTCACCCCCAGCGCCGCGAACATGGACGCGTATTCCAGCCCGATAATCCCGGCACCCACTACCATCAGTTCGCGCGGTATCTCTTCCAGGCAGTGCACCTGATCCGAATCGAAGATGCGCTTCCCATCCACCGGAATCCCGTCGATATGCGCCGGCCGCGTGCCGCAGGCTATCAGTATCTTCTCTCCTCGAATCTGCTGCACTCCGTCTTCCGACACGATCTCAATGGTATGGGGATCGGCAAAGTGGGCGTCGCCTTCGAGCGCGGTCACGTAATTCCGCCGCAGTTGCGCCTTGATCACGTCCACTTCCCGCGTCATTACCGCCTGCGCCCGCAGTACCAGGTCCGACATCATGATCCGGTCTTTCACCACATAGCCGCGCCCGTAGAACGACCGCTGCCGCAAGCCGCTCAGGTAGAGCACAGCCTCACGCATTACCTTGCTCGGAATCGTTCCGGTATGAACGCAAACCCCTCCCATGGTGAGGCGCCGGTCAATGATCGCGACCTTCTTGCGCATTTTCGCCGCGCAGATCGCGCCCTTCTGCCCCGCCGGACCGCTCCCGATAACTACCAGATCGTATTCGTTAGCCTGCATAACTGTGCGCTTTGCTGCAGCACGAAATTACCATTTTCCTTCTGTGTGCGGAAGTTATCTTTGGTATCGAGCCAGGAGCTAAGAGTCCTTTAATAATTGGTAGCGGGTGGTGCGGACACTCTCGTCCACGAACTTACTTCACGCAGAACGCAACGATCGTTTGCCCGCGCGGACCTGACGTCTTCTCCAGTTTCTCCAGCACCTTCGACTCCAAGTCGTCGGGATCGACGACCATCTCGCACGCGGCAATCTGGTCGTCAGTCGCGCCGTGAAAACACAATTCGCAGGCTCCCAGGCCATCTTCTGCCCGCACGGGAGGACCAAACGTGCGGCAAGTCATCGGCCTGGCATCGTAAAGATCGCACAGTCCCGTCTCCGGATTGAGCACCGGACAGGCCTCATCGTTGGCAAATTCAGCGAAGCGTTCCTCCGCCTCCGAGCCTTCGTCAAACACTGCCGGATCGAGCTCACCCGTCTTAGCGTCACCAGGGAACTCCGCCGCCAACCGCCGGATCGAAGCCCGCGCACGCTCGCGAATGCGCCACGCCCTTTGCGGGTCCGTCTTTTCAAGGTCTGCGAGCCCCTGCTGCAACCGGACCGCATCCAGTTGATTGATGCCGAACACACCCACACAGCACTGCGTGCACCCCGGACGACACACCAGCCACTCGCCACTGCGACGCGAGACATCGGCCAGAGCCGCTTCCATGATCTGGATCAGCGCGCCATCCGCAGCCGGCAATCGCCGCAAGGACATTTCGGAAGAATACCGCATCGTGAGGACTACGCGGCGAGGCAATCACTGGGGACAATGTGGGGGGACAACCACGGGAAAAGTGCTGGAGGATCGGGACATTGACCTTTCCCCCAGCGGGGGTGATGCCATGGTGGCGAGTGTTATTTGCCGTCGTGATCCGGATCGCCGGCACTCTTGTCGCCAGCACTCTTCAGGGTGATCGTATCCTGTGGGATCGCACCACTCGTCGGAGTTTGAGACTGCGGTTGAGGCTGCCGAGTTGCCGGATTCGAAGCTTCGGCGGCGGAGTTGGTAGAGGTACTGCTAATTGGATTAACCATATGAAAGGTAAGATCGGAATTGTCCAGGGAAACCTTTAGCGGAGAGGAGTGGAGAGGGTAATCGAGGAATAGTGGTTACCGGATAGCGATGATAGAGTGCTTGCCATGAAACCAGAGACGAACCTGCCCCAGTTCATTGCATATCTGCTCGTTATGTTGTGCGCCGCAGGAGGCGCACGCGCGCAGGCCGTACCCCAGCAAACCGAAGCCGACGAGTACACCCGCTACGAACTGCTGTCACCAGAGAGCGCAAGTTTCGCCATCCGCTATGAGGTGACGGCCACCACCGTCGGGGCGAAGTATTACTTCAATCCGATCCGCAAGGGCAGCGTAGCCAGCGGCGAGTCGGTGATTGACGTCATGACCGGACAACCGCTGCGGTTTGACGTGGTAAGCGGTGAGCAGGCAGTAACCGATCCGCTGATGAAAGGCGAAGATACGTCCGTTGATTACATCAAGGTAACCCTGGCGCGGCCGGTGCCGCCAGACGGGCAAACTCGGCTGCTAATCCTGAAAACCTACAAAGATGCGAAGAGTTACTACCGCGAAGGTGACACAATAGTCTTCAATCGGCCGCTGAGCATTCCGCGGAACAGCGTTGTGCTGCCTGCGGGATATGAACTGGTATCGTGCAACATCCCGTCGCAGGTTCTAGCGGATCCCGACGGACGAATCGCCATCAGCTTCATGAACGGCGGCGGATCGGAAGCTCCGCTGGTAGTGAAGGCCAAGCCAGGTGCCGAGACCGGTGCCACAGCCGCGCCCAGAGCGCCAGGTTCGGCGAAGAGCTGGGAAGCCCCGTTCGAAGGCGAGACCGAGCAGGAGCGTCTTTCGGAGCGCGCGCACGAGGACCGCGAGATTGTTTACTTCCTGCAGCAACCGGAAACACACGCCTTCCGCCTCTATCACGATTACACCGAGTCGAAACCGGGCGCCGATAAATACTTCAACGTGGTCCGCAGTGGCAGCAAGGTATCCGATCCGTCCGCCTACGTGTTGGACACAGGCGAAAAGCTGGCAACCAAAATAATGACCGGAGCAGAACTGGGCGCCGCAAAAATCGATGCGGGAGAGCCGGTAGACGCAGCCGCGCAAGTGGTCGTGGTTCCTTTCTCCCCAGTGAAGGCGGGCCAAGATATACGCGTAAGAATTTCAGAGACCTACACCGCGCCGGCGAGCTACCGTGCAGAGGGAGACGAACTGGTCTTTGACCGGAGCCTGGGACGTCCGCGTAACGCGGTGGTCCTGCCTGAAGGTTGGTACGTAACCGCCAGCTCAATTCCCGCAACCGTCACCCAGATGGCAGACGGCCGCATTCGACTGGATTACTGGAATGGCCGCCCCGACCCGGTAGATGTGTTGATCAAAGCAAAGCGCCGCAAGCAGGGGCATTAGTTCGTGTAGCGCGGACACTCCTGTCAGCGAACGTCAGCTGAATGTCACACCATTGACGGTAGCCCTTGCGCTCCGTTCCCAAATACGCTTTGATAATCCCCATGAAATTCTCGCGCCGCCGATGCCTGCAGTGGCTCGTCCTCATCATCCTGTCGCTAGTAACCGCAACCCTCGCCAAGGAATCCCCAAAGAACAAATACCTCCTCTTCGTCGGTACTTACACCGAGAAGGAGAGCAAGGGCATTTACGCCTACCGCTACGATGCAGCATCTTCCGAGCTAACTTCGCTCGGCGTAGCGGCAGAAACCACCAATCCCTCATTCCTCGCGATCGACCCCAGCCGCCGCTTCCTGTATGCCGTGAATGAAATTCAGAACTACAAGGGCGCCAGTAGCGGAGCGGTGAGCGCCTTCGCCATTGATCACCAGTCCGGCACGCTATCGCTCCTGAACCAAGTGGCCTCGCGCGGCGCCGACCCGTGTTACATCGCATTCGACGAGACTGGCAAGTACGCCCTGGTGGCCAACTATACCGGCGGGAGCGTAGCTGTGTTCCCGGTTCAGGCGGACGGCCACATAGGCGAGTCCTCCGCTTTCATTCAGCATCAAGGGTCGAGCGTCAACAAGGAACGGCAGGAGGGCCCGCACGCCCATTGGATCGAGACCACCACCGACAATCGTTTCGCCATCGCCGTCGATCTAGGACTGGATGAGTTACTCGTGTACCGCTTCGACGCGAGAACCGGATCCCTTACGGCGAACGATCCTCCCTACGCCAAGCTCGACCCCGGTGCCGGACCCCGCCACCTCGCCTTTCATCCCAACGACAAGTTCGCATACGTAGCCAATGAGCTGCAGTCCAGCATCACCACGTTTACTTACGATGGCAGCCGCGGCGCGCTGCATAAGCTGACCACAGTCACGACACTTCCAAAAGGATTCACCGGAAGCAACGATACCGCCGAAATCAAAGCCCATCCCAGCGGCAAATTTCTCTTCGCCTCCAATCGCGGACACGACAGCATAGCCGTCTTCTCCATCGACAGCCACACCGGCGCTTTAACTCTGGTGGATCACGTTCCCACCCAAGGCAAGACGCCGCGTAATTTCGAGATCGATCCCACTGGCAAGCTCCTGTTCGTGGCGAACCAGGACACCGACAGCATCGTAGTGTTTCGGATCAACCCCAACAACGGAAGGCTGACCCCCACCGGTCAAACCCTCCATGTCCCTGCGCCAGTGTGCCTGAAGTTCATGTCCGCTGAATAAGGGAGATGCAGGTAGTGGATCGCAGCCAAAACAAAAGGCCGCTCTCGTCGAGCGGCCCAAACCTTGAAACTTTGAAACCCTGCAACTTTGAAGCCTTGAAGTGTTAGTCTCCCGCCACCGGCTCGCCAACTTCTTCACTCTCCTTGGCGGCACCATTCCCGTTTGCCGGAGCAATTGCCGGATTCATCGCCGAAACAATCGCGCCCAGCGGAATGAATCCACCTTCATTCGACGTTGCCGGCTTCTCTTTCAGCACAACTTCGCGATAGAGTTGCGCCATGCGTGCGTCGTAGGCCGCGTCGTTCTTGACTTTGTTGGTTTCGGCCTTCTTGTCGCGAGCCCGCGCTTTTTCTTCGCGCGCCGTCTTGGCGATGCCCAGCTTGTCGAGATCGTGCTGCACTTCGTTGGTTACGATTTCGTCGCGCAGGTACAGCGCGTGAGTTTCGTCTTGCATCTTGACTTTCTTGCCGCCCGCGAAGATCTCGTGACGTCCATGCTCTTCGTACCACTTGGTGAGTGTCGACGTCATGTGCATCTTCTCGATGATGTTGCGCCAGCCCACGCCCGTGTTGTAAGCGCAGAAGCTGATCTCGCCTTCCTGCGTGGCGTAAGGAATGATGCACTGTTCGGTGCGCCGGAAGTCGTAGTTAAACAGATCCTGGAACCACATGCCGGCGATGAATAGGAAGTTCCACCGGTCCTGACGGCGCTTCATCACGTCGTCAATCGTCCGGTCCGGACCAACCTTGCCATAATTCTTGCCCGTAGCATTGAAGTTCTTATCGAACTTCCTGAGCAGGTCGATCATCTTGAAGTGGGTCGGCGACTGGAACGGATCGTAGTTCTTCATCAAACACAGTGCCATGCCAAACGCAGTCCAGAACTTCGAACGAGCTGCATCGTTGACTTGGGCAATATCTTTAGCCAGCTGGTCGCCCTTCAGGAAAGCCGTAACCGGAACCGCTTCTTTCGTTTCCTTATCGATCATCATCGCCATCCCGGTTCCACAATTCGGATGGCATCCGCAAGAAAGCTGGCCCCAATCGTTATTCGGTTCCCCTGAATGCAATACGTCAGCCCAGTCTGAGAACGTGCTCATGAAGCTGATGGGGAACCAATCGCGGGTAGGTTCGCCAAATCCCGTCTGATTCTTTACGTCGTGCGCCAGGTGCGCCAGCGTATAACGTTGCGCCTGGCGGCGCTCGTCGGTGATGGCCTCGTCGCGTCCGGTGAAAGAAACCGGTTGGAAACTCAGGAAGCCGATCTTCTTCGGATTGTCGAGCGCGAACTGGATAATCCTTCCGACCTGCTCGTTGTTAATGCCATTGATGATGGTGATGACGGGCACGATTTCGCAGCCGGCTTTGTGCAGGTTGTCGATGGCCTTCAGTTTCACGTCGAACAAATTGCCGACGGCGCGATGATCGTTGGCGGCGTTGCCGATCCCGTCAAACTGCAGATAGGCGTAACGCATGCCGGCTTCTACTGCCTGCTGGCAGAATTCAAAACTCTTGGCGAATTCAATTCCGTTGGTTGCCGCCTGCACGCTGTTGTATCCAACTTTGCGGGCGTACCGGACCGCGTCGAGGAAGTACGGCGAGAGTGTGGGCTCTCCGCCGGAGAACTGCACCGACATCTGCCGCTTCGGTTTCACCGTGATCGCGTTGTCGAGCACGGTCTTGATCTCTTCCCAAGTCAGTTCGTGGACGAACCCGACCTGATTGGCGTCCATGAAACAGGGATCGCACATCATATTGCAGCGGTTGGTGAGATCGACGGTGAGCACCGCTCCGCGGCCATACTTCACCGTGGACGTACCGTGGTGATGCAGATGCTCGTCCTTATGGGCGCGAATATCGCGGCCAGGGAACACTTCTTCGAGGTGTTGTGAAAATTCCGGATCGATCGACATCAGGTCTTCGAAGTGCCCGTGCTTAGCGCAGTCCTTGACCATCCAGATCTTGCCGTCGCGTTCCACGATCTGGGCCTTGATCTCGCCGACTTTCTCGTTCATCAGAACGTCGACCGGCAGGTGGCCGTCGAGAATCTGCTGACGAATTTCCGGCACGCACTTGGGACAAAGCGAATCAGTCGAGCGCGGCCAGCCGAGCGGCGGCTTCGACTTTTCCCACGACTTGAGCAGGGGCTTGTCAGACCACTTGGGAATCGGCGCGTCATTCGGAGCAATGCGATTCAGGCGTTGAAACACTGCCCATGCGCCCGTTGCGGCAACCGTCACGGCCTTCTCTACATATTTAATCGGCTTGTGCATTCTGCTCTCGCTTTCCTCAGCTCGGGAGATTAGAACTATCCCCGCAGTCCCGCTTACGGGAACTTGTGTACATAGACTTATCCACGGGAAACCTACCTGTGAAACCCAGAAGTTTCGATGCGTGGAATGGGTCACTCTGATCCTATTGAAACCGTGTACGTTACGCACGAAGAAGGCAACGAAGGGGTGAAAAACGGGGTTAAGCGGGGAATTGGGGGATTTTACGGGGCTAAGTTATTGAAAAGGCAGGGGAGGAAGGCGCAACGAGACTGACCTTTACGCCCTTACATTCTGTCATCCTGAGCGGAGTGGATGCCTCGCGAACGCGAAGCGTCCACGGCGCCGAACGACCCCTACACTCTTCAGGGACGCCTCAGGGGATTCTCCCAAGCCATTCGGCAGTTTCGTGAGACTGCCTATCCACATTCCTGTCGGCGCATGAGGTGTAGGGGGCCTTCGACTACCTTGCCGCTCGCTTCGCGAGCGCCAACTCTGCTCAGGATGACACCGCGTGGTGGATGAGGGCAGGTCGCACACCGCGCTACAATACCAACGGAGTTTCCTATGCGCGAAGTCGTTGTGGTTTCTTCCGTCCGCACTCCTGTAGGCCGCGCGTATAAGGGGACGCTGCGAGCTACGCGTCCCGATGAACTGGCCGCCGTTGCTATCAAGGGCGCGCTCGATCGCGTGCCGCAGCTTGATCCCAAGGAAATTGAAGACGTCATCTTGGGCTGCGCCATGCCTGAGGCGGAGCAGGGGATGAACGTGGCCCGCATCGCGTCGCTGCGCGCGGGGTTGCCGGTTGAGGTGTCGGCGGTGACCATTAATCGCTTCTGCTCGTCCGGATTGCAGGCGATTGCCATGGCCGCCGAGCGCATTATGGCGGGCGGCGCCGAGGTGATGGTGGCGGGCGGCACCGAATCGATGTCAATGATCCCCATGGGCGGCAACAAGATTTCGCCTAACCCGTGGCTGGTGGATCATTATCCGGACGCGTATCTTTCGATGGGCCTGACGGCGGAGCGGCTGGCGGCGCGTTTCGGCATCACGCGCCAGCAGTGCGACGAGTTTTCGTTGCGCAGCCATCAGAAGGCGCTGGCAGCGATCACGGCCGGCAAGTTTGAGGAAGAGATCGTCACTGTGCCGGTCAGCTTTACGACTCCAAATGGATCGAAGCCGAAACGGACGGAAATCTCTTTTAAAGTCGACGAAGGCCCGCGCGCCGATACTTCGATCGAAGCTCTAAGCACCCTGAAAGCCGCGTTTCACGTGAAGGGCGTAACCACGGCGGGAAATTCTTCGCAGATGTCAGATGGCGCGGCGGCGGCCGTTGTAATGTCGGCCGAGCGGGCGAAAGCTCTGGGCATCGCTCCGCTGGCGCGCTACGTTGCGTTCGCGACCGCCGGATACAAGCCGGAAGAGATGGGTCTGGGACCGGTGTTTGCCATCCCGAAAGCGCTGAAGTTGGCCGGGTTGAAGCTCGCCGATATTGACGTGATCGAACTGAACGAGGCGTTTGCGACGCAGTCGCTGGCGGTGATCCAGGAACTTGGGCTTGATCTCGAGCGCGTGAATCCGAACGGAGGAGCGATCGCGCTCGGTCATCCGCTGGGATGCACGGGAGCAAAGTTGACGGCCAGCGTTATTCGCGAACTGAAGCGGCGCAAAGGACGCTACGGCATGGTAACGATGTGCGTTGGCGGCGGGATGGGGGCGGCGGGGGTTTTCGAGAATTTGCCGTGACGTTTTTTACTCGATCTTTACCCAATCTCTATGTTCGTTGACGCTCTTTTGCGGTAACCTTTAGGTGTTCCTTACCGTCCAAGTAGGTAGAACGACAAGGATTTGACCGACTGGCCTCAGTCGGTTGGGAGGTGCTTTATGCGGCTTTCCGGTCTTGTCATCGCAGCTCTCCTGCTCGTTTCAACAACTCTTCTGGCACAGCATTCCTCCGGTGGCGGATCGAGTTCCGGAGGCGGCTATTCCGGTGGCTCTTCTCACAGCAGTTCGGGCTACTCGGGCGGCTACTCAAGCTCGGGTTCTTCGCACGCCAGCTCGGGAGGAGGTTCTGGAAGCTCCCGGGGCTCCGGCAGTGCCTCGTCTTCGAGTGGGAGAAGTAGCTCAGGAAAGGTGGGTTCGAGCGCAGTCCGGTCTGCTAACGATCGTGTCCGGGCTGGAGCGAATGTGAGCACTCACGACCCGAAGTCTCCCGCTAGCGTGAAACCTAGCTTGAAACCTGAGAAGAAGAGTTTTGTCTCATTCCTCCGACATCCTTTCAAGAAGTCAAAGCCGGTTGCGACCGCGAGATTCAAGCGTCCGCCATGCCGAAAGGAGCCCTGCGCGGTCTGTCCGCCGGGAGAATCGCGCAACGGCCGAGGGGCATGCGGGCCTTCGGTGGTCGCGGGCAATGTGTGCCAGGGCGGGCAATCGTGGAACGGCTTTGCTTGCGGCACGCAATATTGGTTTAACGATTGCCGCGACTTGGCGAATCAGCTGGCGGCGCAGGAGCGTCAGATGCGGGGACAAAATGACCCCGGCCAGAGCCTACGCCATCAGTTGCTGCAAAACCAATATGAGCAGTGCTTGAGGCATTTCAGCTTGGAGCCTTTCGGTGGTTACGCGTTCAACGATGTGCAATTACTCGATGTTCCCTAGGGCCGCGCGAGGACAACGAGCGCGAACGTTGGTGATCTGCATTAGATCGCCTCTGGCGTTAGAATGGTTGTCGCCGCTTGTACTTGGTGCACTCAGCGGTCTCCATTAAGCGATCTAAATTTCGAGGTCTAAGAGAATGGCCACTACTACAGCGATTCCCAAAACCAAGATATCCGGCGGCAGCTTCCTGCTCGAAGAGCGGCAGACTGCCGATGTCTTCACTCCAGAAGATTTTTCAGAGCAGCAACGGATGATCGGGCAAACGACGGAAGAATTTACCCTCAACGAAATTCTTCCCCAGGCCGAGAAGATCGAACACAAGGACTATTCGATTTCCCGCGATCTGCTGAAGAAGGCCGGCGATCTCGGCCTCAGCGGGGTGGAGATTCCCGAGGCTTACGGCGGCCTGGAAATGGACAAAGTCACCGCCGCCATCATCGCCGACCACATCGCCAAGTACGCCGGGTTTGGCACCACCTGGGGCGCCCATAGCGGTATCGGCATGTTGCCCATCGTTTATTTCGGCACCGAAGAGCAGAAGAAGAAATATCTGCCGAAGCTGGCCACCGGAGAAACTGTGGGCGCATACGCTTTGTCGGAAGCGACTTCCGGGTCCGACGCGCTCAATTGCCGCGCACGGGCCGTGCTATCGCCGGATGGCAAGCACTACATCCTGAACGGCGAGAAAATGTGGATCACCAACGCCGGCTTTGCCGACTTGTTCACGGTGTTCGCAAAAATTGACGGCGAAAAGTTTTCTGCGTTCCTGGTCGAAAGAACCTTTCCGGGATTTTCCACCGGCGCCGAAGAGCACAAAATGGGCATTCGCGGATCGTCCACCTGCCCTGTCATTCTGAATGACTGCAAAGTGCCGGTGGAGAATCTGCTGGGCGAGATTGGCAAGGGGCACATCATCGCCTTCAACATTCTGAACATTGGACGTTTCAAACTGGGCGCCATGTGCGTGGGCGGGGCCCGGGTTTCGATTGAGAGCGCCGTGGCCTACGCCAAGCAGCGCAAGGCGTTCGGCAAGACGATCGGCGAATTCGGGCTGGTGCGCGAAAAAATCGCGAACATGGCCACGCTGATCTATGTCGGCGAGTCGCTCGTCTATCGCACGGTCGGCATGATGGATGCGCTGCTTTCGGAAATCGACTCGGCGAGCCCTGGTGCCGCCAAAGAACAACGCAAGGCGATCGAGGAATATGCGGTGGAGTGCTCGATTTTGAAAGTCTGGGGCTCGGAGATGATCGATTACGTCGTCGACGAGACGCTCCAGATCTATGCCGGCTACGGCTTTGTCGAAGAGTATCCGGCGGAACGAGCGTATCGCGATGCTCGCATCAACCGCATTTTCGAGGGCACCAACGAGATCAACCGGCTGATCATCACCGGATTCCTGCTGAAGCGGGCGATGAGCGGCCAGTTGCCGCTGATGCCGGCGATCAAGAAGTTGATGGACGAAGTGCTGAGCGGTCCGTCCGCCGGCGAAGAGATTGAAGGACCGCTGGCGGAAGAGCGCAAGTTGGTCGCGCAGGCGAAGAAGTTGGGCCTGTTTATTGCTGGATCGGCAACCCAGAAGTACATGATGACGATTCAGGACCAGCAAGAAGTGATGGGTGCGATCGCCGATATGACGATCGAGATCTACGCCATGGAATCCGCGGTGCTGCGCGCGCAGAAAATGGTCGAGCAAAAAGGAGAAGCGTCGGCGGCGCTGCCCATTGCGATGGCGCAAGTCTATCTGACGCAAGCGCTGGAAAAGGTGGAAGCCGCGGCCAGGAAAGTCATTGCCGACGTGGCCGAAGGCGACATGCTCCGGACGCAGTTGGCGATCGTGCGGCGTTTGTCCAAGCACGAACCGTTCAACACGATTGCGCTGCGGCAGCAGATTGCGCAGAAGACGATTGAGGCGGGGAAGTACACGCTGGCGTAGGAGCTGAGAGCTTCTGGCCACCTTGTCATCCTGAGCGGAGCATGAGGATGCGCGAAGCGAATCCTCATGCGTAGTCGAAGGACCCCTACACCCTACTTGACGCTCTATCGGAAGTGTTGGAGGCGTAGGGGTCCTTCGACTGCGTGGCTGCTTCGCTTCGCGGAGCAACCACTCCGCTCAGGATGACATCTCCTGGGGTGCCGTTTACTCAAACCAGCCGCTGCGGTAAGCCATCCACCATGAGAAGTACCCGATAGGAAGGGTCGCGCCCAGGGCCCACCAGATCGGCAGGACAAAATCGGCAGCGAGCCCGAGCACGGTGAACGAGATCCAGAAGATCTTGCGCTCCATAGCTGGATTGTAAGTCTTTCTCGCCGCTTGCGATCCCGCGTAACACTTTGCGGAAAAACTTTGGTTTTGCAGCGAAAGTCTCTTCCGCGCGAGAAGACGCGGCAAGCCGCGTCTCCACCGGACATCAGGCTTTGGGCTTGAGTTCTTCCATCACACTCTGAATCAGCTCTTTGGCGTCGGTAAGGTTTTTCATGATGAGCTGCACATCCATGACCGGCTTGTCTGGCCAGCGTTGGCTCTGGCAATAGACGCCATGCTGCCCGACCAGGGCCATGGCGTCGGTGACCAAATCCATGGTGACGGCGAGACGTCCCCGGGGCACGCCCATGCGGATTTCGTAGTGTTCGAGTTCTGCCTGCTTTTCGTGGAAGACGGCCATCGACAGATTGTAACGGGGATGTGGGTATAATTCTCGTGCAGCTCTTAGCTCTTAGCCGTTAGCTCTTAGCCAAAAGCCAATGGCTAAGAGCCAAGAGCCAGCCGTTAAGTGTTATCCCAGGAGGAACCATGAAGAAGTTTGCCTTAATTGCAGCGTCTCTATTCGCGGTTGCAACTGTTGCCTCGGCGCAGATGGACATGGGGCAGGACAAATCCAAGGCACCGCTCAGTCCGCCGGCCAGCGCAGAATGCAAATTCTCAGACGGCAAGACCATCAAGGTGGACTACTCCAGTCCGCGGGTGAGGGGTCGGAAGATTTTCGGAGAAGCAAGCGAGAAGGCGCTGGTGCCGTACGGCGAGATCTGGCGCACCGGTGCGAATAAAGCGACAACCTTCGTAAGCGATGCGAATCTGACGGTGGGTGGCAAGGCTGTGGCGGCAGGCAGCTACACCATTTTCACGATCCCTAAGGCTGACAAGTGGACACTGATTGTCAACAAGAAGACCGCCGAGTGGGGCATTCCGTACAAGTACGAAGCCGACGAGTTGGCCCGAGTTGACATGCAGGTTTCGAAAACCACCGCGCCGGTGGAGAACTTCACCATCGCGTTCGACCAGGCGGGCAGCAAATGCACGCTGCGCATGGAGTGGGAAAACACCCGCGCCAGCGTCGAAGTTGCAAAATGAATAGTTGATCGTCGGTAGAGACGGGGCTTGCCTCGTCTCGCCGGCGCTATACTGGAACCCGATGCGGCCGATGCTGCGCTTTCTTTGGAACTCCACCCGTGGCCACCGGATTGCCCCTTGGCGCAGTCCCTACCTGTTGTGGCGCATCGAGACCTACACTGGCGTCAAAATGACCCAGATTGGATTCCTGGAGTTCTGGGGATTCTTGTGGACGGAGCGGGGCAGCCTGTGGCGCTTCCTGAAGTGGACAGCCGAGATGGATCGCTACGTCCATCCTGGGACAAAGCATACGTAGGGACAGCTGCCTTCGGCTGTCCAGCGGGGCCCCGCCACTCTGCGGGAGGCGGAAGGTCTAGTCGCTATCCGCTCTGGTAAATGTTCCTTTGAAGGGAGAATGAAATGAAAATCGGCGTCCTCGGTTCAGGCGATGTGGCGAAGACATTGGCCGGGGGTTTTCTGAAACATGGCCACGACGTAACCATGGGAACGCGGACCCCCGCCAAGCTGTCGGAGTGGAAGGCGCAAAACCCCAAGGGCCGGACCGGCAGCTTCGCCGACGCAGCGGGATTCGCTGAACTGGTCGTCCTGGCGGTCAAAGGCAAGGCTGCAGCGGAAGCCCTTCGTTTGGCTGGCGCACAGAACCTGGTGGGAAAACCAGTCGTAGACGCAACCAACCCCATTGAAGACGCGCCGCCGGTTAACGGCGTTTTGAAATTCTTTACAAGTCTTAATGAATCCCTCATGGAGCGTCTGCAAGCCGAGTTTTCAGGCGCACAGTTCGTGAAGGCCTTCAATTCAGTCGGCAGCCCCTGCATGGTGAATCCGCAATTCAAGGGCGGCAAGCCAACCATGTTCATCTGCGGCAATCATGAAGCGGCCAAGAAGTCCGTAACCAAGATTCTGGATCAGTTTGGTTGGGAAACAGCAGATATGGGCGGAGCCGAGGCTGCGCGCGCCATTGAACCCCTGTGCATGCTTTGGTGTATTCCGGGCTTCCTTCGCAATGACTGGAAGCATGCGTTCAAACTGCTGACTTAGACTGACCTCTGAATTGTCATCCTGGGCGAAGCGAAGGACCTGCTCTCCTGTCAGTGCAAAGAAAGCAGGTCCTTCGCTTCGCTCAGGATGGCAATCTGGTGGCGATGACAACGCGGAATTATGCCGCCAAGTCACGCTAACCTCAGCGCCCTTCCATCACCACATTCACTTCGCTGCCTTTGCCCGCGCCCAGCAGTTGGAAGGCTGATCCACGATTGGCCGCGACTTCCAGAAAACCCATGCTGCCGAGGATGCCAAAGACTTCGCCGGGACTGCCCTCGGCGTAGTTTGTGCACATGCGCGTCGCCAGCGCCTTGGTTCCAATCGCTATCTTGAAGGCGGGCGGCGTGGCCTCAAAAAGTTGGGGCGCATCCTGCGGCGTGATGTTGGTGATGAGATTTCCAAAACGATCCACTTTCAAGACTACTCCTCGTAAGGTCCGCTCATCCACTGGCTTGGGACGGGGCGCGCCAAAGCGGACGTAGTCGGTGATCTCTTCGCCGAAGCGGCTGGGTTCGATTCCCTTGGCGAGAAAAGCCGCGACCGGCGAGAAAATATCGCGCGCGTGGAAGGTGTTGCTGCGGGGCTGCAAAAAATAATGCTCGGCGGTCACGTGCCGGACCGAACGCCGCTCTTCTCGATCGTAGACCAGGGAAAGCACGCCGTTGTCGGGAGCCACAAACAGGTGGCGCTCGCTGGCCAGGATCACCGGCCGGCGCGCCGTCCCAACGCCTGGGTCGACGATCACCATGTGCACGGTGCCGGTAGGGAAGTAGGAGTAGGCCTGCGAAATGGTCAGCGCGCCATCCAGAATGTCGAACGGCTGCACGGCATGGCTGATGTCGATGATCTGCGCCTCGGGGGCGATCTCCAGGATGACCCCCTTCATGGCGCCGATGAAATGATCGTTGAGTCCGAAATCAGTGGTGAGCGTGATGATCGCGTTGCGTTCCAATCCGTTACCTCGTTGAACTCCAACGAAGTATCGGATGCCGCACGAGGGCGAGTCAAGGAGTCAGCAATTAGCACTTAGCAATTAGCACTTAGCATTTAGCCAAACCAGTATCGGCTCCGTCTTAGCTAATTGCTAATTGCGGTTTTAGTCCACTTGGACGTCGCCCGAACCGGTGTGAACGGAAACCACGGGACCACCGCCGCGCACCTTGCCCACGACACTCTTCCTCGACTCCTGAATGCGGCCCTGGACGGTGGTAGTCACGGGATGACCCAGTGTGACGTTTCCGGAACTCGAGGAGATGTCGACATCAAAGGCGGCGTCGGATGGCACCTGCAGGTTCACGTTTCCCGAGCCCGTTCGGACGCTCCACATGTTCCTCGGCGAGCCTTTGCCGTGAATGTCGCCGCTCCCTGCCTCCGCATGAAATCCACCGTTGATGCCGCTCACGGTGATGTTGCCGGAGCCGGTGCGGATCTCCACGTCGCCCGCACCCATTTCCTCGACGTCGATGTCACCGCTGCCTGCCTTGATCTTCGCGGGACCCGAGAGTTCGCGCCCGCGAACGTCTCCCGATCCTGTCTGGAAACGCATTTCACCGGTGAGCCGCGCCAGTCGCAGGTCGCCCGATCCACTCTCCAGGTCGATGTTGCCCTTGAGCCCTTCGACCGTCTGATCGCCGCTGCCGCTGTGGGCGCGAATCGCGGCGTTCTCGGGAACCGTGATTTCGTAATCGATGGAAATGTTGGTGAGATTCACGTAGTCGATGCGGATGCTGTTGCCGGTCTGGCGAATGGGAGGATTGCTCTGCAACTCCTGCACCTCCGCTTTGTGGTCGCTCCCGAACCAGGAATTGCCGGAGTGAATCTTGGCATGAATCGAGACCGTTCCAGCGGCACCGTTCCGGACGGTGATGTCGCCGGAGCGAGTCAGCACCTCGAGGTCCACGGGGCCACTGACCTGGAACGAGCGGTCAAAAGTTCCGATGACCGACGCGAAGCCAGCCAGCGAAGTGGCCAAAATAAAAATCAGCGTTCTGACGGTTCGATACCGAATCAAGAAAGTGTTATTCATAGCGGTTTGACTCCGTAAACGAGGTCTTAGGTGCCAGGTCTCGTGAGTCAGGTCTCGGCTTGGTTGGTTTTCCTAAGACCTAAGACCTGACACCTAAGACCTGAGACCTTCCCTACTGCAAAACCACCTGGTCGCCTTCCTTCAGCCCTTTCAGCAACTCGGTCTTCGCGCCATTCGATATTCCGATGTTGACGGCAATCTTCTTCTTGCCTTCCTTGGCCTTCGGATCCGGCACTTCGACCGAGGCATTCTTGTCCTTGTCGTAAATGATTGAGCCTTCTGGGATCTGGAGCACGTTCTTGTGCTCTTCAAGAATGATCTCGGCGTTGGCCGTCATCATGGCTTTGAGAACGCCCTCGGGGTTGTTGATCGAGACACGCACCTCGAAGGTTGTGACGTTGTCTTTCTCGACTCCCATGGGAGAGATCTTCGTCACCTTGCCGGTGAAGGTCTTGTCCTTGAACGACTCGACTTTGATCCGGGCGGGTTGTCCCAGATAAACCTTGCCGATATCGCTCTCGTCCACTTTGCCTTTGACATAAACCTCGCTGGTGTCGCCGAGCGTCATTACCAGTGTCGCCGTGGAACCCAGCACCAGAATCGAACTCACCGCGTCGCCAATCTCCACATCGCGCGATAAGACAATTCCATCCAGCGGAGATTCAATCGTGGTGTACCCCAGTTGCTCTTCCAGTTGCTTCAGGTTGGCGCGGTCCTGGGACATCTGACCCTGGGCCTGACCAATCTTGGCCTGCAAAACCACCAACTGCGCTTTGGAAACATTTTGCTTGTTCAGCGCCATCTCGTAATTCTTCTCGGCGTCGTCGAGCGCGGAAGCGGAAACCACTCCGTCCTTCGCCATGCGCTGAGCGCGCTCGTAGGCACGCTTCAGAAGCGGGACGTCGGGTCCCTCGGCATCGACTTTGGCGCGCTCCAGATCGGCGCGCGTGCCGTTCAAGCTGGCGGTCGAAGCCTCCAGTTGCGCCCGTGCCTGATCGACCCGTGCTTGAATCTCGTCCCGATCGAGTTCGGCGAGCACCTGGCCCTTCTTAACACTGTCGCCGTAATCGACATAAAGCTTCTTTACGATGCCGCTGGCCTTGGACTTGATTTCGACCTTGGTGATGGGCTCGATCTTGCCCGTGGCCACCACGCTCTTAGCGAGGTCGCCTTTTTCGACTTTGGCCAGCTTCGAGGGATCGATCTTGGTCCCGGTGCTGAATGCAATCAGCGCACCAGCAACGACCAGGATCACAACGGCTGCCGCTATCGAACTCCAGATGATGATTCGCTTGCGCCGCTTCTTCTTGCCGTTGCCGTTACCATTACCGTTGCCTTCCACGACCGCCTCCTGCTGAAACCAAATATTAAGACCTGCCGTTCAACTGTTGTTACGGAAGAACCATTGGAATAGTTCCTCAAGATTTTCGCGCTTTGTACCAGGACGTCGTTGCTAGTACTTAGACCACCGGCAAATGAAAAGGAAAGCGACCGCGGCTGGGGTTTTGTCATCCATCAAGCGCTCGAAACCAAGGCTTCGTATCTGCGATGCCGTAACTTCGTCGAGTCAGAAGCCCCTTTAGGGGCCGCGCCGCGACTCTACTCCAGATTGTACCGCCAGCGAGTTTCCAGGCAGGGCATTATCCCTTTGGAATGTTAGAATTAGAGTTCCATGATTGCAGCCGTGCTGCTGCGGGTGTTCGTCGTCCTGCTCCTGGTGGCGGTCAATGCTTTCTTTGCCGCAGCCGAGTTCGCGCTGGTCAGCGTGCGCGAGACGCGCATCCAGCAGCTAATCGAAGCCCACCGGGTGGGCGCCCGCACTGTCCTCAAACTTCACCAGCAACTCAGCCGTGTCGTTAACGGCGTGCAACTGGGAATCACCGTTACCAGTCTGACCCTGGGCTGGCTGGGCGAACCGGTGCTGGCGCGTTTGTTCGAGGGCTGGATCGGAAGCGTGCCGCATGCGTTGATCTACGCGCATGCCATCGCCGTCGGCGTGGCCTTCGTCATGATCACCAGCCTGCACGTAATCCTCGGCGAACTGGTTCCCAAGTCGCTCGCGTTGCAACGGGCCGAGAGCGTCGCCCTCGCCGTCGCTCCGCCCATGGACGTTTTTCTGACCATCACCAGCCCGCTGACCATGGGCATGAGCCGCGCCGCTGGGTTTGTCCTGCGCGCTTTTGGGACCCGCGAGATCCGGCACGGTTCGGTGCACTCCCCCGATGAGCTCAAGCTGATCGTGACCGCCGCCCACCACTCGGGACAGCTCTCTCCGGCGCAGGAAGAGATGTTGCTCAATGCGCTCGAACTCGACAACATTACCGCGCGTCAAGTGATGGTGCCGCGGACCAGAATCTTCGCGTTGCCCTCCGACCTGAACCTGGACGAAGCCCTGGCGCGGGTGGCCGACGATCAGCACTCGCGCGTCCCGGTTTATGATCCGCAACGCGGTCCCGAACATATCGTCGGCGTGTTGTACGCCAAGGATTTGATGCGCTGGACGCGGCTGCGGCTGGACCACAGCGCCGACCCATCTGCTCTGGCCAACGCCCAGCGTATTTCCCAGATGAAGATCGCCCAGGTTATGCACGATGTGCTGGTGGTGCCCGAAACCAAGTCGTTACTGGAGCTGCTCGGTGAATTCCAGCAGCGCAAGCGGCATCTGGCGGTTGTGGTCGACGAATTCGGGTCCACGGCAGGGGTGATCAGCGTGGAAGACGTGCTCGAGCAACTGGTCGGCGAACTGGAAGATGAATACGACGTTGCTTCCACGCAGCCGGCGGTCACCGACTTGAATGCACCTCTAGTGCTCGACGGAACCATCAATATCCGCGACCTTGAAGCCCAATACGAACTCAAGCTTCCGCAAGACGAAGGCTACGAGACGCTGGCCGGCTTCCTGCTTTCGCGTTTGCAGAAGATGCCCACGGGGGGCGAGGCGTTCGATTATGAAGGACGGCGTTTCGTGGTTGAAAGAATGGACGGCCATCGCATCGCGACGGTCCGAATCGAACCCGTACCCGCGCCCTCGCCGACCCCAGCCGTAACTCCCGTGCAACGGGTCGGGGACTAAGATCAGTTACGTAGATTGGCAATATGATAAGAATTGTCATCCTGAGCGAAGCGAAGGACCTATGGATTCGATTGCGGTGCCGAAATGCATAGGTCCTTCGCTTCGCTCAGGATGACAGCTTAGTTCTGATCACCGATGCCGCGCTACATCATCTCCCGCGTCCTCTACACCCTGCCGGTCATCTGGCTAGTTGTCTCCACCGTCTTCCTGCTGATCCACTTCGTCCCCGGCGACCCGATTCAGCAGATGCTGGGCGAAGGCGCGGCCGCCGGAGACATTCAGGCGGCAAGACACGCCTACGGCCTCGACGTCCCGCTAGACAAGCAATACCTGAATTATTGGAAGGGCGTGCTGCACGGAGATCTAGGCAAGTCGCTGCGCTTCAACCAGGGAGTGACAAAGCTGATAGCCCAGCGCTATCCCTTCACCTTGCAGCTGACGCTGGCATCGTTGTTGGTGGCGATTCTGCTGGCCATACCCGCCGGAGTGCGCTCGGCCCGGCGTCGCAATCAATGGGATGACCGCGCCCTCAGCGTAGTCAGCCTCTTCGGCCTCTCGTTCCCGAATTTCGCCTTGGGCCCAGTGCTCATCTTATTTTTCGCCGTCAAACTGGGATGGCTCCCCGTCTCTGGCTCCGGATCTATAGCGTATCTAGTCCTCCCCGCCATCACCATGGGTGGAGCGCTGGCGGCAATCCTGACCCGCATGGTGCGCACCTCAATGCTGGAAGAGTTAGGCCAGGACTACATTCGCACCGCCCGCGCCAAAGGTTTGCCGGAGCGCACCGTAGTCTATCGTCACGCCCTGCGCAATGCCATGATCCCAATTCTGACCGTCCTCGGATTGCAGTTCGGCGCGCTGCTGGCCGGCGCAATCGTAACTGAAACAATTTTTTCCTGGCCCGGAATCGGGCGCCTGACGATTCAAGCCATCGCCAACCGCGACTACTACCTGGTGCAGGGATGCATTCTGGCGATTGGGTTGACGTACGTCGCCGTGAACTTTCTCACCGACTTGCTGTATTCGGTGGCGAACCCGAGGATCAGACAATGAAGCGGGATTCGGGAGTTGTCTTCAATTCAGGAATTTGTTGAGTTTACGGTCGCTGTTCTTGCGGATGGGGGTTCGATGCACTACTTTGTGGAGATTGTCGGGTGGGTCGGTGCGCTGCTGATCCTGGCGGCCTACGCGCTTCTGTCGCTGGGAAAGCTGCACGGTCGCTCCGCGCTCTACCAGTGGATGAATGTGGTCGGATCCGCCGGCTTCGTCATAAACAGCGGCTGGAACGGCGCCTATCCTTCGGCCGCCCTGAACGTCGTATGGATGGGCATCGGAGCGTACGTGCTGCTCCAGCGCAGCTTAGGTAAGTCGACCTAATCCATGTCCGCCCTAGCCATCTCGCTCCCTCGCATCGCGCGCCACAATCCACTGGCGGCCGTCGGAGTCGTGCTGGTGTCCGTCTTCGTCTTCTCCGCGATCTTCGCGCCCTGGATCGCGCCGCAAGATCCCGCGCACATCGATCTGCCAAACCGCTTGCAAACGCCCTCAGCGCAGCATTGGTGCGGCACCGATGAGCTCGGACGCGACATCCTCTCCCGCCTGATCTGGGGAGCGCGAATTTCTTTGTTCGTCGGCAGCAGCGTGGTGGCGTGTTCGCTTCTGCTCGGCCTCATCATCGGCAGCCTTGCCGGATACTACGGGGGAGGCATAGACCGCTTCGTCAACGTCGTGTTGATGAATGCATTTCTTTCGTTCCCGGGTATCCTCATCGCGATCGCCTTCGTGGCCTTCCGCGGCCCGGGCATTTTCAACCTCGTCCTCGCTCTGTCCCTTGGAGGATGGGTCGGCTACGCCCGCCTGGTGCGCGCGCAGGTGCTGGCCGTGCGCGAACGCGAATTTGTGGAAGCGGCGCGAGCACTGGGCGCGGGAGATTTCCACATCATTACCCGGCATATCCTGCCCAATATTATTCAGCCCGTAATTGTGCAGGCGGCCATCGGTATGGCGGGTGCGGTGCTAGCCGAGGCGACGATGAGCTTCTTGGGACTAGGCGTTCCGCCGCCCACCGCGAGTTGGGGGTCGATGCTCAACGACGCCCGCTCGCACCTCTTCGATGCACCGCATCTGGTGCTCTTTCCAGCAGTGACGGTGATGTTCGCGGTCCTCGCCTTTAACTTTATCGGCGATGCGTTGCGTGACCTTCTCGACCCGAGATCCCGGATCGAGGCAGGATTGTAAGTCCGTCTCCCAAAATTGCCCTTGTCATCCTGAGCGAAGCGAAGGACCTGCTGTCTCAAGCGCCGACAAGCAGGCCCTTCGCTGCCCAGAGTGACAACCCGCAGAAAGGGTTTCTATCTTTCCTTATGCGGACGTCCCCCAGAATGACTAGGCCGCCTTGGCGGGTTGCGCCGCTTTACGCATTGCCGCGAGGCGTGCCTGCGTCTGTTTCAAACGCTCTGTCCCTCCCGCTGAAGTCGCAATCAGCTTTTCCACGTTGCCAAAGATGGCGGGGTTCTGCATCTTTTCGCGCAGCTCTTTCACGAAGGGCTCAACCTTTCCGAAAAAGACAAACATCTCGCCGGAGAAGCTGGGCTCCAGGAATAGGTCTCGATTCAGCGCACCGTGCAACACAAAGGAAGCAGCCATCTCCCAGTATCCGCCAGCTTGACGAAGCCAAGCGTTTTCCTGGCTTCCTAGCGCGGTTGCGATTTTCACGATGTCGTCTACGGATTCGGGCCAAAAGCCGAGCCACCAGTTGCGTGCTTTTCGGAGTTCAGCTTCCCGGCGGAGGTCATAAAGTTTCACGATCAGTTCAGCATCAGCGGTCGTCGGTGTACTAGACATTTCTCTTCTCCTGTCGAATGTTAAGGTTCTGTAAATCGTGCAACTAGCAAGGTTGATGCGACCACATCATTGATGATCTTGCGGCAATAGAGATTCAGCGAATTCAACGACTTGATGTCCGCTACCTGTTTTTCGCGATTACTTTTCCTCCCCTACCGCGTCTAATTGAAGGACAGCGGATCTTGGAACTTTTTCCAGGGCAGGTTCGTATGAATAGACATATGGAACTCAAATTTCAAGTCGAATGCTTGCAGGACGTGGCAGTCGTGAACTGCTCGGGACGCATGGTGCGCGGGGCAGCGCTCGACGAGTTCCGGCGCCGGATCGAGCAACTCGAACGTGTCCGTGTGCTGGTGCTTGATCTTTCGGAAGTCGAGCAACTGGATGCGGGCGGCCTTGGGACTCTGCTGCTGGTGCGCCGTTGGGCAACGCAGAAGTGCGCGAAGGTGAAGCTGGTGAATCCGCCGGTTTTCTTCCGCAGAATGCTGGAGGCGACGCGTCTGAACTCGGTGTTTGAGATTTCTTCCCTGAAAGAAGCAATCTGTATCTTGCGGTCGCCGGAGCGCCCGCAGCGCTTCGCAGTCGCCTAAGCAAGCCAACTGGGCGCGATGCGATATAATTCGCGCCCATGAGCACACCCCTCCAAGTTACACGTAGGGACAGCCGCCCACGGCTGTCAGCCGAGCGCAGTTCGGCAGCGTGCCGCCCCTCCTGATGACCCAGCTTGCCCGCAAATTGCGCGTCACCGATTATTTTTCCATCGGCTGGGGAACGATGGTCGGCGTCGGCTGGCTGGTCGTCATGGACGATTGGCTGACGCGCGGCGGTCCGCTTGGCGGCATTCTTGGTTTCGCGATTGGCGGCATTCTTCTGCTGCCCATCGGCTACGTGTATGGCAAGTTGGTGACGGCCATGCCCGACGCCTCGGGCGAGGTGGCCTATACCGCGAAAGTCTTCCCGCGCCCTGTCAGCTTCTTCACCGGATGGATGATGCTGCTCGCCTACTTCATTGTCTGTCCGTGGGAGGCCGTGGCCGCGGGTCGCATCGCCGGCTACATCTTTCCCGCGCTCGATTCTCTCGAGTTATACCGCGTGGCGGGAAAGCCGGTGTACTTGCCGCACCTGGCCATCGGTCTCGCACTCACGGCACTGGTGACGGTGGTGAACTATCATGGCGTCCGGCTCAGCGCCACCTTTCAAAACTGGACCACGTTCGGCACGCTTGCGCTTTTCGTGATTTTCGTCGCGGTCGGCGTTACGCGCGGATCGCCCGCCAATTTTCCACCTGTGTTTACGCATTCCTCATTTATCTCCATTTTGCTGGTACTGCAGATTGTTCCTTATTTCATGACGGGATTTGAATCGGTGACGAAGGCGGCCGAGGAAGCCAATCCCCAATTTCGTGCTCAGGGATTTTCGCGCGCCATCTTTGCGGCGATCATCGTCGGCGCTGTGTTCTACATCATCGTGATCGCGGCGGTGGGCTTCGTCGCGCCTTGGCGTGGGTTGACCGGTGCGCCCTTCATGACGGCGGTCGCCTTCGAACATGCCGTCGGTTCGCGCTGGATCGTGAGCATCATTCTGAGCGCCGCGTTGCTTTCGCTCTTCAAGGTATTCAACGGAAACTTCATTGCCGCCAGCCGCTTGTTGTTTGCCATGGGAAGGCGCGGACTAGTGGACGCGCGCCTCGGCAGCGTGCATCCACAGAATCAAACGCCCGCCGCGGCAGTAGTCTGGGTTGGTATCGCCACGGGTTCTTGCATGTTCATGGGCAGTGCGATTCTGGTTCCGATCTCCGAAGTCGGATCGGTTGCGTCCGCCACGGGATGGTTTGCGGCGTGTGCTGCGTATCTCTGGATGAGGCCGAAAATCGCTGACCGGTTGATCGCTCTGCTCGGCGCATCGGTTGGTTTGGCGATGATACTGATGAAGCTTGCGAACTTTGTCCCGGGACACTTTTCCAGATGGGAGTGGCTGGTGCTCGCACTCTGGATTATGCTTGGCGTGTTGATTGGTCACCCGCGCGGCACCGAGCTTGCCACCGGAAGATCCGACCAGGAAAGAAACTCATGACCGCGACTTGCCGACTCACGCTAGCACTCTTACTGATTCTCTCGTCCTTCACCTTTGCCGCCGACTCACCCTTCGACCTCGTCATCACCAACGGGCACATCGTGGATGGCACCGGCTCTCCGTGGTATTCCGGCGACATCGGAATCCGTGACGGCCGTATCGCCGCCATCGGCAATCTCTCTGCGGCCGCGCGCAAGCGTACCGTTGACGCCCAGGGCAAAGTCGTCGCTCCCGGCTTCATCGATATGCTCGGCCAGTCGGAAACGACAATCCTGGTCGATCCGCGCCTGCCTTCGAAGATCTATCAGGGCATTACCACCGAGATCACCGGAGAAGGTGGATCGGCCGCTCCCTTAAACGATACGATCGTTGCCAACGATCGCCCCGGCTACGCGCATTACAAGGTCAATCCCGATTGGCGAACGTTCCGTCAATATTTCGCGCGCCTCGAAAAGCAAGGCATGGGCATCAATCTTGCCAGCTACGTGGGCGCAACCCAGGTGCGGCGCATGGTGCTGGGTGACGCCGACGTGCAGCCCACGCCCGAACAACTGGAAAAAATGAAAGCTTTGGTGCGCGACGCAATGCGCGATGGAGTTGTCGGCGTTTCGACTTCGCTGGAGTACGCTCCCGCCCCCTATGCGAAGACGGAAGAGATTATTGCGCTGGCTTCGGAAGCTTCGAAGTTCGGAGGAATCTACGCGACCCACATGCGTAACGAGGGCAGCAGCGTTCTGGAAGCAATCGACGAAACCGTTCGCATCGGGCGCGAGGCCCACATTCCGGTGGAAATATGGCATTTCAAAGTGGCGGGCAAGGCCAACTGGGGACACATGCCCGACTCGGTCGCGCGAGTCAACCAGGCGCGCGCCGAAGGTGTCGACATCACGGCCGACACCTACGCCTATACCGCATGGTTTAACAGCATGTCGGCCTTCGTGCCACCGTGGGCGCACGACGGCGGCGATGCCAAGTTAATTGAGCGGTTGAAGGACCCCGCAACCCGCGCTCGCATTCGCAAAGACATGGAGACGCCTTCCAAAGACTGGGACAACGAGTGGCAGGAAATCAGCAGCCCGCAGGATGTGATGATCGCCGTGGTACAGAATCCGGCGCTGAAGAAGTTTCAGGGCAAGCGCCTCACGGAAGTCGCCGCCATGTTGAACAAAGACCCGATGGACGCGCTGTTCGATCTGCTCATCGAAGACAAAGGGTTCACCGATTGTGCCGTTTTTGGCATGTCAGAGCCCGACGTGGCGCTGGCCTTGCAGCAGCCCTGGGTTTCGGTGGACAACGATTCCTCCGGCACGTCGCCCGAAGGCATTCTCGGCGAGGAGCATCCGCACCCCCGTGCCTATGGTACATTCCCGCGTATCTTGCGAAAGTATGTTCGCGAGGAAAAGAAGTTGACGCTCGAAGAGGCAATCCGCAAGTTCTCAGCGCTGCCTGCCCAGCGCATGCGGCTCACCGATCGTGGCGTGCTGAAGCAGGGGATGTGGGCCGACGTGGTCGTGTTCGATCCGAAGACGGTGCGCGATGTGGCAACGTTCGACGATCCCAACCGGCTGTCGGAAGGCATGGAGTACGTGCTCGTCAACGGAGTGCCCGTGATCGAAAGCGGAAAGATGACCGGCGCGTTGCCAGGAAAAGTATTGCGAGGCGCGGGCTACACACCGTAGTGTCCGCAAATCGGCGCATCACCCAACATTGTCATCCTGAGCGCAGCGAAGGACCTCTGTATTTGCTTGCCGCGGCGGAATGCATAGGTCCTTCGCTTCGCTCAGGATGACAATTCAATTTAAGGTCTGACAGTCTTTATGTCCGCTTCCGCACGTTGAGCTTCCGTTCGATTAGCCGGCGTGACGTGCGGTTTGGCGAGCGTCCCGGTGAGACTCCACGATTTCTCGTCACCACGCGTCAATACGAAGTCGCAACCCTTGCTCGGGGACGCGATTCCGCGTACCTGATAAATGCCGTCGTGCGATTCAAGCCGTCCAGCAGGAAGTTCCCAAATGCCTTTTTTCAGATGCAATTCTCCAGCGAACCGGTGCACCGGCAGAGGCGAGGACGACCCCGGAATTTCAATATGTGGCAGACTGCCGTTCCGCATCACAAACTGCAACTTGCCGTCGGAGCGCGCCAGCAGATCACGAAAGCTGTCTCCCGATCCTTCCAGCTCGAACTTCCCATCAGCGGTTCCGGCAACCCAATCATCGTCCATCAACGTGCCCACCTGCACCAGCGAAATGTCGTGCAACGTGCCCGAGCCGTGATACCGCACCGGCGGGCTCGACGCGGCCTGGGTCGAGGCATCACGATTCGAAACGTCAATCGTCCAGTTTCCCTGGTGCGAACCCTGCAACAGTTGCCCGCGCAGGGCCGTCAATGTGATCTCGCCTCGATCCACGTTCATTTGCGTCGCAATCTCGGTGGCGACCAGCTTCTTCCATGCGAACTGCCCGACGTGCAAGGTACCGTGCGCCTGAATCGCGAGCATGGGTGAGGCGCCCCGCAGTTCGCTGGAACTTAAGATGCGGTACCACGGACGTTTGGCGGGATGCGGTGTGAACCATTCCACGAGATCTCCGGTGGATAGCCGGTCGGCCGTGAGGTCGAACTGAAACACGCAAGTTGGAACGGCGCAAGGCCCCGGCACCTTGACCGCGCCGCTCCAATGAGTGCTGCCGGTGCGAGCGGAAAGTTTATCTACTCTCATCGCGTCCGGAGCAAGCGACAGGGTCGCCGAGCCGATCTCAATCGGCGTGTTCAGGCCGTGCATCTCGGCGCGCACGTTGCGCAGTTGCGCGGTTCCAAGAGCGGCAGGCGGAGCAAATCCCTGCCAGGGCCCGGAGATGCTCACATCGAGGTTGGCCGAGCCTTCCGCCGCCGGGCGTGCCACTGGCAGGCCCAGAGCGCTTTCCAGGCGAAACAGGTCTTTCAGTTCCATGTCTCCACGCAGAAAGAAACGATAACCGGCAGCGGACATCCACCCGCCGGCGTTCACCGGTGCGGAGGTGTTCATAGTCAACACGACCGGCCCAATCCGCAGTTGAGGTCCCGCGGACTCCTGATCTTTTACTTTTTCTATTGACCTCGAATGAGCAAGCCGGGTTCTCGGCGACTCGGGTGCGACCAAGGTAAGGGGAATCGTACCGAGCGCCACTTCATCCTTTCCGGCATTAGACAAAAGGCGCACATTCGTGGCCGCGCCGCTGCCGGCCCATTGCGTCACCATTCCGTGCCGCGCAGTAGAGAGCCGGGCGTCCCCGCCCGGCGGGACGGGCGAGACGCCCGTCGCTCCACCGTCCTTAAGAAGGTCGGCAACGTTGCGCGTGGCGTGGAACTCCGCATTCAGCAACCCACTGGCAGTGAGATCGCCGGGAATCTGTTTTTTCGCCTGTCGCAGCAGCCGCACCAAGGAGGTCAGCGGCACTTTGTCAGCCTCAAGCGTCAAATCGTAGGTGGGGAGTTGTACGCCCCCGGCCGGGGACAAGGACAACGCCCCGCGCACGCTGATGTTCCCTCCGCTCACCGGCGATTCGCACCGCAGGTCGGAGAGCGTGCTGCTGACCGTGCTGTACTGTCCCGAGCAACTGGCGGCCAGGCGCACGCTTTCACTGCCCACAATGTCGTAGCGCCGGAAATCTTCGATCGCGGTCTGGCTCTCGATCCGCAGCGCTTCCGGAGTGCCCGATAGGTTCGCTGCGAAACTCACTCCGCCGCGCCATCCCCGGTCTCTTCCGCTCAGCAACTTCGTGATCTGCCCGAGTTGGCCTTTCTGCCATTGTGCGGTGATCTGTACTGGGGTCAACTGCAAACTCGGAGCGCGCTGCCAGGTGGCGTTGATCTGGACGAGGCCGGTATCGGTGAGATTGAAATCCGTGCGCACGGGCTCAGCCTTGAGGCGCGCGCCCCAGGAATTTTCGGTGTCCTGCCAAAGCGCCACGTCCGCATTCGTAAGCGCATAGGACTTTTTCGTCTGCCCCAGCTTGAAATTGATGCGAGCGCCGGTAGCTTCGAGATAAGGGAACGCCGGACGGCGCTCGGAAGCGGGCTTTCCGGTCGGAGCCGCGGGAATCTGCGCGTTGCGTTCGAGCAGGCTCGCCAGATTCCAGCGGCCGTCATCGCCGCGGCCGTCATCATTTCGCACCAGGTTGATGCTGGGCTCGTTTGCGCTGAGGGTGGCAATCTCGAGCCGCCCGCGGAGCAGGGAACTGAAGCGGATCGCGGCCGATACTTCCTGCGCGCGGATCATCGGCTCCGCGCTAAATTCGGGATCGTCGTAGATGACCAGCCCCTCCAAGTCAAAGCCCGGCCGCGGCAGAAGATGAACCCGTACGTTGTCGAGCGTCACCTTGCGCCCTAGAGCGCTTCCGATGGAACTCGAAATCCGGTTTCGCAATTTGTAAACGCCTGGCCGGAACAGAAACAGGACCAGCACGAGAGCCGCGATCGCAGCTACCCCGCGTCTGGATTTCAGAAACTTCACCGCACGATCCTTAGAGTTCGCGACCAGCGCGTTTCGTCAAAGAAGTGAATGATAATGTGCGCCAGGAACCCCAGCCTGTCGCCCGCGCTGCGCATCTGGTACTGGTCGGCCGGGGTGATAAATGACCAGTACACGAACATGGGCCGGCCGATCACGTTCTTCCGTGGAATGAAGCCCCAGTAACGGCTGTCGTAGCTCACGTCGCGGTTGTCGCCCATGGCAAAGTAGCTGTCTGGAGGCACGACGATATCGCCGCCCTCCACATGCGAAGGCAACTCCTGCGTCCATTTCTCGTTTCTTACGCCATACATTTCCGACGGCGGCACGGCGGGAAAATTGTCGCGATAGGGGTTGTAATCCGCCACCTTGTGCTGGACGTAGGGCTCAACCAGCTTTTCGCCGTTGCGGTAGACGACACCATCGCTTAAGTGGATGTGGTCGCCGGGAACGCCCATGATCCGCTTCACCACAAACAGTCCTTGTTCCTCCGGCGACAGAAACACAACAATGTCGTTGCGGCGGATATCGCGATAGGGCATCAGCGGGCCCATCCACCGGGTTGGTGGCGCGAACTGCTCCCGGTTCACGAATACGTGGTCGCCGATGAGCAGAGTGTCCTCCATGGAACTGGAGGGAATCTCAAACGCCTGCAGCACAAACGTGATGATGAACAGTCCGGTGACCAGTACTCCCGCCAGCGAAGCCAGGAACTCCACCATGGTCTCGCGTGGTTTTTCGTCGACAACTTCTTCTTTTTCTTTTTTTGGCACGTTCGCTACCCGTTTCAAAGGATTTCTTCTCAACGTACTCGCCTGAAAGTGCGTTCCCAGCGAGTTATCTGGAATACGTGAGTTACCGCATAAGCAAGGTGATAAAGTCTATCACCCACGGTTGGCGATCCAGGAAGATCGCTATTCATATTGCCCGACGACCAGTAGATCAAGAGCGGCCGCCCAATGATATTTTCGCGCGGTACGAATCCCCAGTAGCGGCTGTCCTGACTGTCGTCGCGATTGTCTCCCAGCACAAAGTAGAGGCCCTCGGGGATAATCAACTGGTGGGCCTCCACCAGCTTTGGCATTTCTTTCCACCACTTCGCATCCACTCCGTAGTCGGGAGTATCGGTGCGCGGGAAGTCGTCGCGATAATAATTACGCTGCGTCGTGATGTACTGCACATAGGGCTCTTCGACCGGAGCGCCGTTGATGTAGACGCGCTTGTTGATGAGGCGCAGGCGGTCTCCCGGCAGAGCCGCCACTCGTTTTACAAAGTCCTGTGCAGGATTTACCGGATAATGAAAGACGATGATGTCCCCGCGCCGGACGTTGCGATAAGGTATCAGACGGTTCCAACCCAAGCTGCCGCCATAGCAAAACTTATCCACCAGCAGGTAGTCGCCGACCAGCAGCGTGTGCTCCATGGATCCCGAAGGAATGGTGAACGCCTGCAGGAGGAAGGTAACCACAAAAACCGCGATCACCACTGTTCCCGCGACCGACTGAATGGTCGCAGGCCAATCCCCCACGGAAATCTTCTCACTCCACGACATAATTTAAATTCGCAACCACAGTTGGACTGTCATCTTGAGCGAAGCGAAAGACCTATGCATCGCGCGTTCAAATCCATAGGTCCTTCGCTTCGCTCAGGATAACAGCGTGGATTTACGCCGTTCCGCCGTTCTTTCCGGCGCTTGACTGCCGCATCCCGGGCAGCGCCGCCAAGTGCTCCAGCGCCTGACGCGCCGCTTCCTGCTCTGCCCGTTTCTTGGTGGCGCCCTGTGCCCGACCCACGAAGTGCCCCATCTCAGGTTCTGGCAGTCTTACCTCAACCGTAAAGGTCTTCTTGTGTTCCGGGCCTTCCTCTTTCACAAGCGCGTAAACCGGCTGCGGTCCACCTCTCGCCTGCAGCGCCTCCTGCAACGCGGACTTGAAATCCATCACCGGCATGGCGCTGGTCTCCAGTTTCATGTTGGCCAGTTCCGGCTCTACGATCGCGCGCACTATAAAGTCTCGCGCCACCGGCCACCCGCCGTCCAGATAAAGCGCCGCCAGAATCGCCTCCAGAGCGTCCACCAGCAGGCTTGCCTTGTTGCGGCCGCCGCTTTTTTCTTCGCCGCGGCCCAGGCGCATGTAATGACCAATCTGCAACTGCTCCGCCACCTGCAGCAGATGCCGTTGGCCAACCAGATGAGCCCGCAGCTTCGAAAGATGCCCTTCCTGGAATTCGGGGAAGCGATGAAACAGCGCCTCGCTGGTGACCAGGCCGAGCACGGCGTCTCCCAGAAACTCGAGGATCTCGTTGTCGCCACTGCGCAAGCCGCCGCCAGGCACGCCGCTTCCCGCGCCCAGTGCCTCCGTTTCGCGCGCTTGCGAACTGTGGGTAAGAGCCTGCTCGAGCAGTTCCCGGCTCTGGAACTGGTGACCCAGGCTTTCTTCCAGCGCAATAATTTCGCTTTCGCGTGATTTCATTCTGGTAGAGACGCAGCTTACCGCGTCTGAGATTGTCCCGCGCCTGAGAGACGAGGTAAGCCTCGCCTCTCCAGGAGCGGCGGTTAGTTCTTCGGCGGGGCCTGCGGTTGGGCCGGAGCCGCGCCTCCGGTGAGTTGTTGCAGACGGTCGCGTTCCCTCCGTGCCGCGGTTCCAATCATGCCGCTTTCCTCTTTCTGCGTTAGTTCCACGGCGCGGTTTGCCGCCTTGAGCGCTTCCGGATACTTCTGCTGCTTATCGAGCGCCAGCGCCAGACGGAGAATGACCACCGGATCCGGGTTGCTGGGAAACGCGTCGATCGACTTCTGCAGTTGCTCTTGCGCCGCCGGGTAATTCTCTTTCTTAAAATCAATCGTGCCCATAATCGAATACGCGTTCGAGCGCAGTAGAGCCTTGTAGGCGTCGATCCTCTCCTGCGGTGTCCCCGCCGGCACTTGGACGTCTGTGTCCACCGTCTGCGTCGACTTCTGCGCCATCGTGACCGCTTCGGCGTAGCGCTGATCCTTGTCGAGATCCGAGTCGTGCGTTCGCTCCGCAATCACCTCGGCGACGATGACCAAAGCTTCGGGATCGTCCGCGTCCAAGCTGAGCACTTTACGGCCTATGGCCTCAGTCTTCTCGGCGTTGTTGGCATTCTGGTAGAGGCGCATCGTGTTCTTGTACAACAGAATGCGAAGTTCGCTATCAGGGAACTTGGTGGCAAAATCGTCAGTCGCTTTCTCCAGCCCCGCAGCGTCGGTATTTGCCGATGCCAGTTTCCAGGCATCGAACTCCGGCTGGGTCTTGGCCTGCGGTGGGCGCTTGGTTGCTGGCGCTGGCGCACCCTGCGCCGGCGCCGCCTGACCCGCTGCCGGTGGATTCTTCTGTGCTGGTTGGGCGCTGCTCGGGGCCTGGGCCCACACCGCGACCGTCGTTATTCCTATCCCCATCGCTAGACTCATTATTCCTAGAATGACTGCTGCTCGCTTCATGCTGTCTCCCATAGTGCAAGATTTCAAACCTAAGATCTGCTCACGCGCATCGAGACACGGATTGCCCCGTCTCTACAAGCAAATTTATTCCGGTTGCTTCGCTACCGGAGGCTCATACGGCTGATCCAGCCCTCGTTGCGCCGCCAGCTTCGCTTCCGGAAGCGTGCCCGCCGAATTGAGCGCCGCACGGTACTGGTCCAGGGCCGCGAATCTGTCTTCCTTCAAATCAAATATGCGCCCCAGGTAGATATGCGACCAGGCAATCACCTTGGGTTCATGGGCAGTCTGCAGCGCTTGTTCGAAGTATTTGCGCGCCCCTTCCATGTCCCGATTCGCGGTGGCGATTTCCGCCAGAATGAAGAGGGCGCGTCCCGCATCCTCTTCCTGCTGATCGAGCGCCTGCTGCGCCAGTTTCTGCGCCGTTTCAGGATCGCCCGCCGCCAGTCGGCGCTCCGCGTTCAGCAGCAAGTGTTCATTCCGCTTTCCCGCCAGGTGAAGGAGTTCCGGCGCCGCTTCGCCCGAAAACTGGATCAGCGATGCCCGCTTCATTTCTTTGCCCACGTCGATCGAACTGACCATGTCCGCATAAGCATTGCGCATGCTCGCGGGATCTTTCTCGAACTTGCCCATCGCGTCGTAGAAATACCGCGTCAGCACGTACCCTTCTTTGTCAGCCTCGTCGATGGCTTGGGCCCGCTCCGCCTCGGAAATCTTGCTCAATCGTTCTTCAATCGCCCGGATCAGGCATTCCGTTACCAGCAGCGAAATATTGCTCTTGAACGCCTCATCCATCGGAGCCATCTTCACGTCGTCGAGCAGCGGCTCGAGGCGCTTGAACGAGCCTCCGTTCTTCATCGCCAGCGGGTCCAGAAGGTAATGCAGATACGTATGCCGAATCTGCTGCAACTTGATGGCTGTGCCCGAACTCGGTGAAATCACAACGTAATAATCCGCCGCGTAGTTGCGCGCGTTGGTCTGGCCCGGCGCGCCCATCGCATCCAGGTACACGGTGAACTGCCGTCCCAGGTAGCCCGCGGACGGCATTTTCAGATAGATCTCAGTGTCGAAGGTCATCTTCGCCAGCGGATCGTGATAGATATCCATCAATTCCGTATAGCGGGCGCGGTGCCGCTCCCAGATCGCGTGCAAGCCGATCTTCTGGTAGAAGGCCTGCATCATCGGCACTATGTCCGCCAACGGTGCGGCATCAGGAGGCAATTCCGCTTGTTTCACTTTCGGCGTGAACGCCGGCGGCTCCTGCAGATAGAGCGCCAGCGATAAATACTGCGACAGGTCGCGCGAATCATCCGCCCCCTGGTGTTGCCGGTAGAACGCGCACATCGGAGCGATCACATCCTGCGCTCCGGCGGTATTCTCCACCGCCTTGGCAACTTCCGACCGGATCTGCACCCGCAGCGGATCGGAAGAACCCAGCTCCTGGTCATACCCGCACGTGTTGATGGCGGTCAGCACCGTAAACAGCGTCTCGCTGGTTTCCAAAGACACCTGCGGCGTGTTCTGCGCCATGCCGGGCGCCGTCACCAGCACGATCGCCAGGCCGAGAGCGAGCGTTAGGCGAATGTGTCGTCCCGGGAGGTCCCTTCGGAGTTCAGGCATAGACGGATGAGCTAGAAGTAGTGTACGAACTGGTCAATTCGCGGTCAAACCGAGAGGGACGGAAATACCGGGATGTAGAGACAGGTCTTGCCCCGTCTTCTTCTGGAACGCGGGAAAGACGTGGCAAGCCACGTCTCTACACCAGCTATCCCTTCACGCTAATCTTGGAGAATGACAGCACTGCCGTGCCCGTCGTTGGCCGTCCCATGGACAGTGCCGGACGGAAGGTCGTGAAAATCAACAGGTTCTTCAACTGCGGCAGCACCGCCTGCGCTTCGTCCGGTTGCGACAGAATGCGATAGTCCTCCACTCGGCCGTTGGCATCCACGTAGGCTTCAATCACCAACGCTTCGTCACCCATACTGCCGAGCGAGGTGCCGAACGCCGACCGTTCCAGTTGCGGCCCGGTGTAGAGCATGAGCGGAACGTCTCCACTGCTCGCCCGCAGTTGCGCCGGCAAGGCAAAGAAACCCAGCAGCAATCCGAAAAACAACACCGCACTGACCAGCCCCGCCGTGGCTGGAACCATGAACGCGTTGAGCGAATTTTCCAGCCTTACCAGCACACCTTCATACCGCGGACGGCGCGCCTGTGCCGCCTCGCGCGAAATCGCCACCCGCAACTTTAACGCCAGGTCGGCTGGGGCCTTCTTCCGTCCCAGACTGGCCAGCAACTGCTGCGTGCGCTGCATCGCGGCAAATTCCCGCGCGCAACCCGCGCACTGTTCCACATGGCGCGTGAGCGCGCGCATCTCGCTTCCGCTGACTTGCCCGTCGAGATACGGCGAGAACAATTTCTTGATCTCAGCGCACTTCATGGCGTCACCTCAACCTCTCTGCCACCACGCGAACCTTCCCGCAAACTTTGGCTGGCGCCGTTCCGCCGCTCGTTGTTACGAACGAGGTTATGCGCGAGGTCGGGAGCGAGCAGCCCTAACTCCGGACCCACTTCCCGGACATACCCGGTTAATTCCTTGCGCAGCGCGTCGCGCCCGCGCGTGATGCGCGACTTCACCGTGCCCAGGGAAATCGCCAAAACTTCGGCGATCTCCTCGTACGACATTTCTTCCAGGTCGCGCAAGATCAATGCCGTCCGATAGGGTTCGGGCACCTGTTGCAGCGCCTGATCCACTGCGTCGCGCACTTCCGTGTGCGCGAACTTTTCAAACGGCGACTCGCCGGGATCGACCAGCCGGTCTTCTCCGGAAAATTCTCCGGAAAATTCGCATCCGCCGGTCATGACCGGATCAATCGGCGTTTCCTGTGCCTTGTGCCGGAACCACCAGCGCTTCCGGTTGGCCGCCTCGTGCAGCGCAATCCGGTAAATCCACGTCTTCAGGCACGACTCGCCGTGAAAATGCTTCATTCCGCGGAAGACTTTCAGAAACACCTCTTGCGTCGTGTCTGCCGCGTCGGATGGGTCATTCACCATCCGGTAGATGAGGCTGTAGATCGGCTGGTGAAACTCGCCGATCAGCCAGGAATATGCTTCTTCCGAACCCGCCTTCAGTTCAGCAATGACGGCGGATTCCTCAGTTCGGGTCCCGATAGCGCTGGCAACGTCAACCAATGTCGTAGCTCCCGCCATGACGGCGTTGCCCCCAATTATAGAGTGACTCGAGCCCCAGCGGCGGGAATCTTCATTCTTGCCCAAAGCGACACCGGATGACACTTCCCGCTATTAACTTAGACTCCGAAGCGCTCCCCAGAGTTCCAGTCGTAAGCCCAATATTTGCAACGGGTCGCAGGGAAACAGGGTTACGTAAGGACGGGGGTAGGTTGGGGGGATGGGGGTGCCACACTTCTCGCGCTTTTCGGGAAGCGGGCCGGCCGACCGACAACGCCGAAGTTGGACTCGGGTCTTACGCCGGGCGCGTCACTTTGCCGGAGGGGCCGCGGGCGGAGCATCGGTCGCGGTCTTCGGTTTCGTCACTTTCTTTTTCACTGGCGCCGGCTTCTTTGGAGGCTCGGTGTCATCCACAACAATTTTCTTGGGCGGCGGAGGCGGCGCCGCGGTCAGCGTCTTGACCTGCGCCCTCAGATGCGTCAACTCGTCTTCCTTGCTGGCGGCCAGTTTCTGCATGCGCTCGCCAAACGTGCGACGAGCGCTCTCCAGTCCGCTCATGTCGTTGCTCAGACTCTGAAACTCATCTTTGGATCCGAACGCTCCCGTATTTTCCACCACCGCACCGAAGTAGTCATACAGAATAACGAGGTTGCGGTAGAGCTTGAAACTCGCTCCCAGATCTTCCGGTGAGTTGCTCAGCGTCGCAATCGTTTCCGGCAAAGCCGACTGCAGGTTGCGTTGGATCGACTCTACCGTCGCCAGCGTTTGCCGCTTGGTCGCACCGTCGGTCTTCCATTTCTCAATGCGCGTCTTTCCCAGATCGGATTGCATGTTCTGCGCCGTCTGCTGCAATTGCGAAAGGATGCCGTTCAGTTCGCTGACCGATGCATAAGCCACCGGAGGCTGCTCCCCGGATGGTGCGCCGGCGGTGGCTTGCGCCTGCGCCAGTCCGGCCGCAAGCAGCGCGATGAGACAAGGAAGAAGTGACCGAACAAGAATATTCCGTGAGTTCACCATGGGGCTCCAATTACGTTCGGGTATTTTGCCAACCCTATCCTAGTTGAGTTTGGCTGTCCCAGTCGAGTTTGACGCGGCGGCCCAGCTAAGCGAGAATAAAAATAGTGGGCCTGTGGCGCAGCTGGGAGCGCGCTTCCATGGCATGGAAGAGGTCGTCGGTTCGATCCCGACCAGGTCCACCATCTTTTCAACTACTTGCAGATACCACGCTTTTCAGTTTGGTGTCATTTGGTGTCAAAACGCTCTGACTTCTTCCAAATTGAGAAGCGATCAGGCCCTCATTCACCACGCTTGCCTTCCGCTTCCCCACAGACGTTGATTTCTTCCTCAACTCCGAATTGATGGAATCGACCGTCGCCTGCACACTCTTCGGAATCTCCTGCATATACACATCCGTTGTGGTTGCCGTGCGAGAGTGCCGGAGCACGCCTTGCACGTCCTTCACCGTACCCTTCTTTTGGGCCAGCGTCGCAATGGTGCGCCGTATGACCTGGAAGGTGAGCTTTGGGAGTTCCAGCTCCGCTGCGAGCTTGTGCAACACTCGCTTGCGATAGTTGCCGGTGTCCATAAAGTCGCCGTCCTTGTTCGGGAAGATGAACGCTTCTGGGGTTGGATCAGGACACCGCCGTTTCCAGCGCAGGAGGTCGGCCGTGAGCTTCTTGGGGATATGAATAACCCCTAGACTCCTTCGGGTTTTGCCCCACGGGCGGATCTTGCCCATGTAGGCGGTTTCGCTCACGCTCATGGAGGATTCTGCGAGGTTGAAGCATTTCCATCGGAGCGCGAACAGTTCGCTGGGACGGAGGGCATTTGTCATATCGAGTTCCAAGAGGACCCGGTCACGAAGATCCAAGCGGGAAAGCGCTGTTCGGAGTTGTTCCCAGCTCAACGTTGTTTTGTCGGTCTCGCGTAGTTGGGTTGGAACTCTCACCTTGCGCGCGGGATCCTTTGAGAGGAAGTCCTGATCGACCGCTTCAACAAAGATGTCCCGTAGGTATGCCCTCATCTGAAGCACTCTGTCCCTAGATCTCGTTTGCGCCAAATTGTTCAGGTGCACCTGCAGGGTGAACTTGTCGAAATTCTCCAGCGGAATCTTGTCGAATGGATCGATAAGGTCCCTCTGGATAAGCAGTTTTTTCACCTTGCTGGTTTCTTCCTTCCAGTTGGCCTCCTTCAGGGGCAGAAAGCGATTGCGAACAAACCAGCCGAAGCTCACAGAGCCGTCATTCATCACCCTGCCCCCGTCGCCCGTGTGCCCGTTCTGTTTAGTGATTTCACGTTCCAGTGCCTCCCGAGCTTCAGATCTCTTCATCTGGGATCTGGGCCCGAGAATCACCGTGACCCTGACGGTCTTCTGCTCGGCCGTCGTCGGGTCATTTACGGTCTTGCGAAAATACCCGTACCATTTCTTGCCACGAGGGGTCACGTAACCCCTCTGACTCGATGTACCCATTCATTCCTCAGTTTCTGTGGCGGGAACAATTGGGCCTGCACCTAATTTTACGCGCGCTTGCGGCGGATTTGAGTGAGGCGTTCCTGCTGGTCAATGAACTCTTCAATTTTGCTCGCACGGTAGCGGAGAGTCCCGTCCCCCATGCGGATGACAGGAAGGAATGGGGCCTTGCGAGACGAGTGGTCCCACACCCAGTCCTTCGTCACATTCAACCGCTCAGCGACATCCTGTGCCGTGAGGAGAGGGTCTCTCTCACGGCCATTGAACGGTTCTTGTTGCTGCTCCGCGGCTATCCTCCCGAATTGGTGAATCGTTAGAGGACTACTGCGGTCGCGTTGTTCAATGCCTTTCGGGGCGCCCGAAACAGCGGTCATCCCGGGCGTGAACACACTTTGAGGTTTGGCAGGCGGCTGGCTTGACATATCAACTCCAAATTAAGGACTTGGCGGCCCGTCCGAGAGTCAGACGGATTAACCGGTGGACTGGATTTAGTCCTGAAGCTGAAGTTCGTCAAATACAGAGGCAACAGAGCTGCGCAAGCCGGAAATAGCTCTGCTTCGATTTGGTGAGGTTGAGGCGATTTTCGATTCGCTACGAAATGCTTGGAAATCTATATGCTTGACCGAAGTCTTTGTGCCACCGATGTTCCGCAACGCATTGGTGGGTCTGGGCCTTCCCAGTGATGCACCGCACGGTTGGCCAAGAGTCCAAAACGCACCCGGTGATCAGGAGGTCCCTTCTCGGGCACAGCGGATCCGCGGCGGTTGTCCGTTTGCAGGTATTTTGACTGACCCCCTTTTGACTGGACTGCAAGTGCTCCCAACACATGGAGAACACGTAGCTCGGATGCATACCTCCGCCCAGAATGGCAATCAATCGGACAGGGGCAGCGTCCCATCAGCTTTAACTTAAGCTTCTTGTGTTTAGGATCTGCCAACTTCCTCGAAGCCCGTTTCTGGATAGCTTCTGTTTTTGCCGAGGTCAATGAATGGGGATGTTTCGCCAACTGACGCTCAGGCTCTGGCGGAGGGCCTGGGAGATATGGCGGTTCCGTTCGAATATTTGTTTCACCCATAAGCGGAGCTCCCCTAAGC
>CAVWAN010000042.1:0-24102 GCA_963752985.1 uncultured Acidobacteriaceae bacterium | reverse complement strand
GGAACCGGTGCCGCTGCTCTTCATTGATGCGAATCACTTCTTCCAGCAAGCGGAAGTCGTATCCGCTTTCCTTGGCGACCGCCCGAAACGCCATCAGGTCTTTCGGAAAGCACGACCCTCCATACCCGATCCCCGGATTCATAAATCCCGGCCCAATCCGCGAGTCCGTTCCGATCCCGTCACACACCTGCTCCACATTCGCCCCCACCGATTCGCAGATCGACGCCACCGCATTGATAAAAGAAATCTTCATCGCCAGAAATGCGTTGGAAGCGTGCTTGATCAGTTCCGCGCTTTTGGTGCTGGTGAGGATCAGCCGCGGCGGCGCTTTGGCTAAAGCCGCTCCCGGACGCGGAATGACATCTCCCCGCCCGTAATACCATCCGCTGGTAAGCGGCCCGTAGAGTTGGCGCATGATCTCCGCGCCCCGCTCGCTCTCGACTCCTACCACAATGCGATCGGGATAGAGAAAATCTGTAACCGCCGTCCCTTCCCGCAGAAATTCCGGATTCGAAGCCACATCGAACTGCGCCGGATCGGCCCCGTTCCTCATGATGATGGTGCGGATCCACTGGCTCGTATAAACCGGAACCGTGCTCTTCTCCACCACCACCTTGTACCCGTCCACTCCCCCGGCGATTTCCCGAGCCACCGACTCCACATACGACATATCCGCGTCCCCGTTTTCGGTCGGAGGCGTTCCCACCGCAATGAACACGGCCTCGCTCTCCCGCGTGGCCGCCTGCAAGTCGCCGGAAAACTTGATGCGCCCTCCCCGGTGCCGCGCCAGCAACTCGGGCAAAAATCGTTCATGAATCGGCACCTCGCCATCCCGTAACGCCGCGATTCTTCTCTCGTCGTTGTCGACCAGGACAACCTCGTGCCCCAGATCCGCAAAACACGCTCCTGTCACCAGCCCTACATACCCGGAACCAACCACCGCGATGCGCATAGCGAGCCTTCTCCTTGAATTTTCATGTGCACCTCCGGCTCGTCGGAGTGCAGCTTTCTTAACTGTAGCAGCCTTTCCCGCCCTTACAGCGTCTACATCGTCTTCGCTGGGCCCCCGGGCCCAGGAATGGGAATTCAAATCTCACAAAGAATCCGTGACCGCCATCACCGCTCGTGTGGGGACGGGCGTCTCGCCCGTCCAAGATTGCGTAAGGACAGCCGCCCCCGGCTGTCCAAGCCGAGCGCAGCTCGGCCCGCGTTTGCCCGAAGGTCGTAGGGCTCCTGTCCAACAGCCTTCGCCCGTGACCACTGTAAAATATCCCAAGGCATTGGCCGCCGATTTCGGAGAATCCATCTGCGCTTTGCCCCGACAAACGCCGTCCTGATCAACGCCGCACTTGTGTTCCTGCTGCTTGTCTCGCCGCTGGCCCGCGCGCAGGATCGCTCCGGCGAACTCCGCCTTTCCGTCACCGATTCGGACGGCGCCGTCTTGCCTGCCCACGGACTTCTCGTCAGCCAGGCAAGCCATTTCGAACTCAGCTTCGACACCGCCCTCAACGGCGAATACACCGCCAAACAGTTGCCTCTCGGCACCTACCATCTGACCCTCGAGCACCCCGGGTTTGCCCCCTACAATTCGTTGGTCGAGATCCGCTCGCAGTTGCCGCAGAAAATTTCCGCCATCCTCGCGGTCGCCACCGTCGCCCAGACCGTCGAAGTAAAAGATTCCGACACGCTCCTCGACACCACAAACGCCGGCAACATTTACCAACTCGGAGCGCCCGCGCTACGCGATTGGGCGGCTACTACTCCCGGACGACAGGCCATCGACGTCGTGCAATCGCAACCCGGCTGGGTTCTCGAGGCTAACGGAGTCCTCCATCCCCGCGCCTCCGAATACGATACGCAGTACGTTGTCGATGGACTCCCCATACTCAACAACCGCTCGCCTGCCTTCTCTCCCGCCGACGATCTCGACGATGTGCAGTCGGTGAAGACTTACACTTCCGGCATTCCTCCCGAATTCGGCCGCAAGGTGGGAGGCGTAATCGAAACCACGACCGATCGTAATCCCGCGCGCGGCGTGCACGGCACCGCCATAATCGGTGGAGGCAGTTTCAACACCGGGAATGCATACCTCGGCACCAGTTACTTCGACGGCCGCAACATCTTCGGACTCACCATGAACGCGGCGCGCACCGGCCGCTTTCTCGATCCCCCGGTCCTCGAGAATTTCACCAACCGCGCCACCCTGGCCGGAATCAAAGGCAGCTTCGAGCGCGACCTTACGCCGCAAGATCGTCTACGACTTTCGCTCAGTTTCAATCGTGCCGGTTTCATGGTTCCCAATGATCTGGTCCAGCAGGGAACTCAGGCGGGAGGGCTTGCGGCCCAGCGCCAGGATCGCAGCAATCAGGAAGTCTCAGGCCAGGTCTCGTATCAGCACACTTTCTCCTCCAACGTCCTCGGTACCGTGCAGGGTCGCGTGCGCGACGACGAAGCCGTTCTCACTTCCAATCCCTTCTCCACGCCCGTTCAGCCGTTTCAGGATCGCGGTTTTCGCGAGGGCTACGTCAGCGCCACGGTCGCCGCTAACTTTAATCACCACGAAATCAAAGCCGGAGCTGATTCCATCTACAGCTTGGTCCACGAACAATTTTCCTACCAGGTCACCTGCCCCGATTGTTTGCCGCCCTCCACTCCTCCCAGCTTCGCGTTCCACCAGTCGGGCGACGACCGCGAGCAGGCTTTTTTCATCCAGGACAATGCTCACTTCGGCAACCTCAACCTGAGCGGAGGAATACGCTTTGACCATTACAGCGTTCGCGTCGCCGACTCCGCCTGGAGCCCGCGTTTCGGTTTTGCTTGGTACGTCCCTAAGCTCGGCATTGTCTTCCGCGGATCGTACGACCGTGCCTTTGGCACTCCCGCCATTGAGAACCTGTTGTTAAGCACCTCGCCCGCAGCCCGCACTCTCAACCAGGAAGTTGCCCAACTCCCCGTCCGCCCCTCGCGCGGCAATTACTACGAGCTCGGCGCGACCAAAGAACTTTTCCGCAAGGCGCACCTCTCCGCCAACGTCTTCCGCCGTGACACCCGCAATTTTGCCGACGACGATGTTCTGCTGGATAGCGGCGTCAGCTTTCCCATCGCCCTCAGTTCCGCCCATATCTATGGCGCGGAAAGCCAGCTCGCCCTGCCGCAGTGGGGACCGTGGTCGGCCTGGTTCAACTACTCCTACATGGTCGCCTCCGCGCACCTTCCCGTCGCCGGCGGATTGTTCCTGGGCGAGGATGCTTCCGATCTCCTCAACTCCAGTTCCCGTATCTGGGTTTCCCAGGACCAGCGTCACACCCTGCACGGGCAGCTCCGGTACCAGCCCTGGTCGCGCTTCTGGACCTCCGCCAGCGCCTCCTATGGCACCGGCCTTCCCGTCGAAGTGAACGGCGAATCGATCGCAACCCTGGTCGAAGAATTCGGCCAGGCCGTAGTCGACCGCGTCAACCTCAGTGCCGGACGCGTGCGCCCATCCTTATCCGTCGATCTCTCCGCCGCCTTCGACCTCTATAAGAAAGAATCGCGCGTCGTGCGCCTGCAGGGCGATGTCCGCAATCTTAACGACCGCCTCAACCTGATCAACTTTGCCAGCGTCTTTTCCGGAACCGCCATCGCCTCGCCCCGAACCGTCTCGGTTCGCCTCCGTTTCGATTACTGACCTGCTCGCGCGGGCCGGGCACCGCGCCGGATCCGGAGTGGCTTTAAAGAAAAGAGAGTGCAATATGTGCAAGAGTTTGCGCCTGCCACAAAAGTAGACGCGGCCGGCCCCGCCCGCGTCACTCCCACCCGGAATTACAAAATTACCCGATTGCCCAATCCATCCGCCAATTGACTTCCCCCTCGTTTCGCGGGAGACTCGCTCTGAGCCTGTATTCCCCTGCATCACCGCAGGCTGCCGGAACAAATCATGTTCCCGCAACCCATGTTGAGGTCCGAGTTCCGCTCTGACGATTCGCATCTTGACTTGACCCGCCTCCTCGAGCAGCACATGCTCGCCGGTTTTCCGCCCGACCTCGCTCTCGATTTAGTTCTCAACGAACTCGTCGTCCGCGCCGCTGACGCCACTGGCGCCAGCTCCGCAGCCCTCGCTCTGTTTCGCGGAGAGGAAATGGTCTGCCGCGCCGCTACCGGACCGGCGGCCCCCGATCTCGGCATCCCCCTCAGCACCCGCGACGGTCTCTCCGGAGCCTGTCTCCAAACGCGTCGACCCCAGCTTTCCGCGGATACCGAGCTCGACCCGCTTGTCGACTCCGCCATTCCCCAGCGCCTCGGCATCCGCTCCATCCTCATCGTTCCCGTCTTTGACAGCGTCTCTGACAGTCACGACAAGAATCCCCAAGTCAGCGGTGTCCTCGAAGCCTTTTCGACCTCTCCCGCCGCCTTCTCGAATTTCCACCGGGACCTGCTCGAAGGTTTCGCCGAGGAATGCGCTCGCATTCGTCGCGCCGCCACCGAACTTAGTCAGTCCATGCCCGCCCGGGCCGATGTGCCGGAGATCGTGCTGCCCGAGGCCGTTCTATCGGAGACCGTTCTATCGAAGCCCGTCCTGTCGCAGCCCGTCCTATCAAAGCCCGCCCCGTCCGAGTTAGGCCGTACCGCGCTCACCCCGTCCAATGACATCGCCGACGGCCCACTCTCCACTCGCCGTCCTCCTTACCAAACCTGGACTCTGGTCCTTGGAACCCTGGCCATTTTTGTTGCTCTCGCCGTCAGCTTCATCATCGGTTCCCGCATTGGATGGCTGCTTCCCAGCGCGTCGCACACTCAGATCGCCCCGCCGCCAACCAACTCGCAGCCGGACCAATCCACAAAATCCGCTGCCGCGACCAAATCCGCTGAGACAAAAGCCAAGCCCGCCGCCCCCGCCTCGGACGAACTGGTCGTCTACGAAAAAGGCAAAGTCATCTTCCGCATGAAACCTGCTCCCGCCAAGCCTGACCGGGCGCAGCATCGACCAGACAAACCGCATGCCACCAGGCAATCCAGCGACGCGATCGTAGAAGCGTCGTCGGCGACGAAGATCGCTCCATTCCAAAGCGTTTGGCTCTCTCCGGCACAAGCCGAAACCCGTTTGCTTAGCCGTACCGAGCCCCAATATCCTCCCGAAGCTCTTGCCGCCCGCCGCGCAGGCAACGTAGTCCTTGAGGTCCAAGTCGCCGAAGACGGCTCGGTTTCCAATATCCGTACCCTCAGCGGAGACCCCACGCTCGCTGCCGCCGCCACCGAAGCCGTGCGCAGTTGGCGCTATAAGCCCTACCGAAGCCACGATCACCCCGCCCAGTTTCAGACCGATGTAACTCTGAGCTTCGTTCTCCCCAACTGATCGTCATGGAATCCAACCGCGCTTGCGCGAGTGCACCACTCGGACTATTCTCGTCAGAATGAACGCCACTCCGTCGACCCTTAAGTTGCTCCAAATCAATGGTTCACAAAGGAGAAAAACATGCCTCGAATGATCAGAATTCTTTGCATTGCATTGCTGACGATCGCCGGCCTGGTGGGTTCATCCCTCCAGGTACGCGCGCAGGATAGAGACGACCGGCACGATGCATGTGAACGGCAAATTCACCAGGCAGAAGACAAGCTGCGCGACGCGATCCATCGCCACGGTGAGGACAGCAAACAAGCCCGCAAGCGCCGCGACCAACTCGAAGACGTGAAGCGTCGTTGCGGTGACCACCACGACAGAGACAGAGACCATCACGACGACCACGATCAACACTAAAGTCCGGCGTCGAAACCTGGTTGCTTGCGAAAAAGGGGGGTGCCTCACTTCTCGCGCCAAAAATGCAACAACGCCCTGGGCTTGAGGGGCGAGACAGGTGGGAGCGACGCAGTGGATGTTCCGTAGCGCTTACGACTTGCAGTTATTCCGCGAATTCGATTTGCACAACTTCAGTGGTTTCCTGGGATGCGGGCTCAAACTTCCACTTGCGAACCGCATCGGCGGCCGAGTCGACCAGCACCGGGCTTCCCCCCAACACCTTTGTGGATTTAACACTACCATTTTCGCGGACGACAACCTCCACCTTCACCACACCGCGAATACGGTTACGCTTGGCGAGTTCAGGATAAACCGCAGGAACTTTGTCGACCGCTCTTCGTCCCACGTGGCCCTCTGCCTGAGCCTTGTTGGTATATGTGAACAGACCGGCAGCGAGCGCTGCCGCAACTATCAAACTGCCTACTCGGCGCATGGGGGAGAATCACCTTTCCCTTTTAATCTATAGGCATGACGCGGTAAGCGGAAAGTGTCGAAAGTAATCGGGGGTAGGTGGCCCCGGTAACTGTGACTCAGGGTTCCCCACCTCTGGCAGTTTTCGAGAAGTGGGGATTTTGCTTTACGAGAACGCCAACTCCTTAGCTCGCTGCACCGCCTTCACCACCGCCTTGATCAGAGTCACGCGCAGCTTGCCTTCTTCCAGTTCCATGATGCCGTCAATCGTGCATCCCGCCGGAGTGGTCACCGCATCCTTCAACAGCGCTGGATGATCTCCGGTCTCGAGCACCACCCGCGCCGCACCCATCGTTGTCTGGGCCGCCAATAGTGTCGCTACATCGCGGGGCAGTCCCACCTTCACTCCCGCCTCCGCCAGCGATTCCAGGATGATGTAGATATACGCTGGCCCGCTCGCTGACAATCCCGTGACCGCGTCCATATGTTTCTCATCTACAACCACGGTTCGCCCCACCGCATCGAAAAACTTCGTCGCCATGTCCAGATGCTGCTTGGTCGCAAACTTCCCCTTGCACAGCGCCGTCATGCCCGCGCCCAGCACGCAAGGAGTGTTCGGCATCGCCCGCACCACCGGCACTTCTTTCTCCATCGCCCGCTCAATCATCTCCGTAGGAACCGAAGCCGCCACCGAAATCACCAGCTGCTTGCCATGCAAGTGCGAGCGGATCTCCCGCACCACGTCGGCTACCACCTGCGGCTTCACGCAAAGAAAAATAATGTCCGCGTCCCTGACCGCTTCCGAGTTGTCGGTGCCCGCGTGTACCTTCAACTTCTCCTTCAGGATTCGCGCCCGCTCCGGATGCGCCACCGTCGCCCACGTCTGCCCCGGCGACAGCAATCCATCGCGCAAGAGAGATTGCAGTAGAATCGACCCGATTTTCCCGGCACCCAACACAGCCACTTTTTTCTTCGAACTCAAACCCTGCCCCATACGAATTCTCCCAACCCGATGTGATGTAATGAGAAGCCCCCAGATTACACGACAGCGAGCAGTCTGCCATCCGCTAACTGCCGTGGGCGAAGGCTCAGTCGTCATCCTGAGTTTGGATTGTCATCCTGAGCGAAGCGAAGGACCTATGCATTGGAATGCTGCGAGCGGCGATACATAGGTCCTTCGCTTCGCTCAGGATGACAGTGTGGATCCATGGCGCGAAACCTGCGCAACGCCGCTTTACCCCGTAATCTCCGCCGGCACCATCTTCAGTATCTCGCGTCCAATCGGCAACGAGGCCGTCGCCGCCGGGGACGGCACATTCAGCACATGCAAGAACCGTTCCCGCCCCGCAAACCGGAAATCATCCACCAGCGCGCCATCCGCCCCCACCGCCTGCGCCCGTACTCCCGACCCGCCCGGAGTCATATCCTCCATCCGTACCTCGGGCACCAGTCGCTGGCAAGACCGCACAAACTCCCGCTTCCGCAGTGACCGCCGAAACTCTCTCAGTCCATTTTTCCAGTGCTGTCGCACCATCGTCCGAAACCCCGCATCCAGGAAGACTTCCATGGCCTCGCCTAAATCGAAATCTGACCACCGGTAGCCTTCGCGCCGGAATGCCAGCACCGCATTCGGCCCCGCATCCACATTGCCCTGAATCCGCCGCGTGAAGTGCACGCCCAGAAACGGATACCGCGGATCCGGTACCGGATAAATCAGCCCGCGCACCAACTCCTGCCGCGCCGCCGCCAGATCGTAATACTCCCCCCGAAACGGAACCAGCAACATCCCGGGATCGTCTCCAGCCAACCGCGCGACCCGATCGCTATACAGCCCAGCGCAATTCACCACATACCGCGCCGAAAAATCTCCCGCTCGCGTCCGCACCACCACTGTCTCCTGCTTTGCGGACGAAGTCCGCTCGAATCCCACTACCGCAGCATCCGTGCGAACTTCTGCTCCGCGCCCGGTCGCGATCTCCGCATACTTCGCCGTTACCGCCGTATAGTCCGTGATTCCCGTCGACGGCACTTTGAGCGCTCGCACCCCGCCCACGTGAGGCTCGATCTCCCGCATTGCCTCGCGCGAAAGCAAACACAAACCCTCAAGCCCATTGGCCACGCCCCGCGCCAGCAGATCGTCCAGCCGGGCCGCTTCCTCCGCGTTCGTGGCCACAATCAATTTCCCGCACACCTCATGCGGAATCCCATGTCGCGAGCAGAACTCCACCATCTCGCGCGCCCCCGCCACACACAACCGCGCCTTCAGCGATCCCGCCTTGTAATAAACCCCGCTGTGGATCACCCCGCTATTGTGTCCCGTCTGGTGCCGGGCCACTCCGGCTTCCTTCTCCAGAACCACCAACCGCAGGTGAGGGAACTGCTCGGTCGCTTGCATGGCAAACGAAAGCCCAACAATCCCCCCGCCAACCACCGCAATGTCATAAGTCATAAGTTTGTCCGTAGATGCCGGTGTGGGGACGGGCAACTCGCGAGCCTGCCCTGAGCGAAGTCGAAGGGTCCAAGCCGTGCAAAGCACGGCAGCCTCACCGAGGATGATCCTACCTCACCACCGTGTTCCGTCACCGTGACGCAAGAACAAGAAGATGTGACGCAAGAACCCGCGACGCAAGAAAAGAAAAAGCGCAGACATAAGTCCGCGCCTTCCAGCAAAAAGTTCTTCTCGGCGTCCTCGGCGTCTCAGCGGTGAATTCGGCCTTACTGCACAATCAGCGTCACCGGATCCCCGTGCGCCACCCCACCCGTGGCCGTAGCCGTCACCGTAATCTGCGACGTCCCCGCTGCCGTCGGTGGCGCCACTGTCACAAAAGTCGATCCTGGAGTCGCGGCTGCGGCTGATGTGGCCGTAACCGTCACTGTCCCCGGATTCGGCACTACCGCCGGAGTCGTATACAGCCCGGTCCCGTCCACCGTGCCATTCCCACTGCCGCCCGTCACCGCCCAAGTGACGCTCTGATCAGTCGAGCCATTCACGGTCGCTTTGAATCGTTGCTGAGTAGCCCCCGCCGGCCACGAGTTACCCGCTTCATTGGCAAACAAAGTCGCCAATCCCGGATTTACGGTAACCGTCACCTGAGGCGGCGTGGTACCACCACCCCCAACCCCTCCGCAAGCGATCAGCGCTAGCAACCCCAGCCCCAGACAAATGCCTGCGATCCCTGCGTAGAGACGCGGCTCGCCGCGTCTCTTTATCCCCAGCCCCACAATCCCCACCACCACCATCAAAACGAACGCGTAGGGACGGCCGCCCCCGACCGTCCGAGGTTTGCCCGTGTGGGGACGGGCGACCTCGCGAGCCTGCCCGTTTTGCCGAAGCCCCGAGCGAAGCCGAGGGGGAAGCCGAAGGGTCCAAGCCGTGCGCAGCGCGGCCCTAATCCGCGGCTGCGACTCACTCCCCAGGTTCGGACCCGTAGTAGTAATTGTCAAAGTCACCGGAGTCGTCCCCGCCCCCGCCGCAATCGTCGCCGGACTAAACCCACAACTAGTCAACGCCGGCAAACCTGTGCAGCCAAAAGTCACCGCCGAGCTAAATGCCACGCCCCCAGCCGGAACCGCCGAGAACGTATAGCTGGCACTTTGTCCCGCCGCCACCGTAACCCCAGCGTTGCCCGTGTCCGTCCACGTAACATCGGTTCCCACCGTCAGCGTCTCCGTCGCCGTAGCATGAGTCAGTGTCCCGTCCGTTCCCTGAATCGTGAAGTTAAACGTCCCTGCCGTCGCGCTGCCCAACTTCACCGTAAACGCAGCACCCAAAGCAGTCGGTGTCAGAGTCGAAGGGGTGCTCGCGCATGTCCCCGGAGCTCCCGCCGTGCAAGTCAGCCTCACACCCCTGCTGTATCCGTTCGCGCCCGTTAGGGTTCCATTCCACGTCACATTCTGATTCACCACCGTCGTATTCGGAGTCGCCGTCACCGCAATCGCAAAGTCCGGAGGCGGTCCCGTTACCGTCAGCCCGAATGCTTGCGTCTTGGCCGTAGGAGCTCCCGCAGTCATCGCCGAAATCGTCACCGTCGTCGGACCGCCCGCCGGAGTCCCGGCCGCCGCCGTCACCGTCAACGTAACCGTCACAGGTAAGGAAGAAGTCGGATTCACCGAGCTCGATGGTGAGAACACGCAAGCCGTTCCCGCTGGCAGCCCCGCCGAGCAAGCGAGCGTCACCGTCTCCGCGAAACTCCCCGCCGCCGTCACCTGGAACGTGCTGGCCCCCGACGTTCCTCCCGTCGCCACACTCATTGCATTCGGACTGGGCGCCGTCAAATTAAAATCCACCACATGGAGCGTTACCGGTGCGTCGTGTGTAATCGCCTTACCGTCCGTCCCTACCGCATGCGCGTTGAAACTGTAATCGCCCGCACTCCCGCTCGCCGTGACCGTGTAGGTAGCCGTAGGAGTTTCTTGCGCCGGATTCAGCGTGCAGGTCGCCGGAACCGTGCCTGTGCAACTGAATTTCACCGGGCTGGCGTATCCGTTTTTCGTCGTCACCGTGCCGTTGAAAGTGGCCGTCTGCGTAGGAAACACTGTCTGCGGCGAATCGGAAATCCCATTCGTGTAGTCTGCCGACGTCACCAGCGCAAAACTCCAAACACCCCGCCCATAGGTCGATGCCAGCAGTGTTTTTGTGCCCGCGTCAGGATTAAAAAGCTGCAGCGCCGTCACCGGAGCGTCCGGCAGAAATCCCAACACCCCCGCCCCCGGCGCAGGACCAACTTCGGTCCAACTTGCCGTATTCGTCGAGCTGACAAAAACGCCGACATCGGTTCCCGCGTATACCACTCCCGCTTGCGAATCCACCAGTAACGCGTTTACTGGAGCGTCCGGCAGCCCGGTTCCGGTCCAGTCCGCCCAACTCGTGCCAGCATTCGCCGTCTTCCATATATGCGACGTGGGAAATCCCGGCGTGCTGAATCCCATAATTCCGACATACGCCGTATTGCCAGTCGCATCCGACGAGTCCATCGCGACCGACGAAATCGCGTAGCCGTTGGGATTGACAGTCTGTGTTACATTCGTCATCAAGCTGACGCCGGCGTTCGTCGTGACCCAGACCTCGCCGCCGGGCAACCCGCTCAGCGGCCCGTATCCATTCGTTACCGCATACACCACCTTTGAATTGTTGTTCGTGTCTTTGGGTCCGCCCGCGGCCAACTCATTCACCAGATTGATCTCATCCCCTGTGCACGCTCCCGTTCCCAATGTGTCGAAGTCGTTACTCAGCTGCAGCGGAGCAGTTCCACTCGTGCTGATCCGCCACACCCGGCAGGTTCCCACCAACAGTTCGCTGCTATTCTGCGGATCCAGTATGTAAGGAGTATAAAAAGCGCCCTCATCTCCACCCAGACTGGCCGAGCTGACGACCTCGACAAATCCAGCGTCGTTGCAAGCCGTTCCCAACTCGCACTTCACAATCGTGACGTAAGGATTCGCCGCAAACCACTCGTCAGGGTTCTGAGGATTGATGGCCGTGAATCCGCCGTCCCCGCCCAGCCCACTCTGCCAGGTGCTGTTGCCAGTCGCGCCACTGGTCTTGGGAGATCCGTTATCCTGCGTTCCCCCCAGCAAAATGTCCGCGTCAGAGGGGTCTGCGGAGAAGGAAACAAACTCCGTCATCGAGCCCAGGCTCTGGCTCAGGCTGTCAAACTGATTCGCCCCCGCACAACTTCCCGTGTTCAATCCGGCATAGCCATCCAGCGTCCGGCTGATGCCACCATCATGCGCGAAGTAGCCCGGCGTTTTGCCGCCGGCCACCATGAACGCGATCCCGTGCTGATCCGGATGCACATGTGCCAGTGCCCCCAGCGGACCTGGGTTGCACCCATAGACGTGCGTAAGATTGATCCAGTCGCCTTGCGTGCAGGTCGTGCCGGACGCAATCGTGCACTTGTAGAGATTGATCGCACCCGCGTAAATATCCGTGGCCGCTGCATTGGGGACCGCTGCCAACTCCAGGTTGTACCAGCCCTGTTCCACCCCACAGCCGCTGTTGGGACCAAACGCGCTGTCGCCGCAGTTGGTGAGGCCGTTGTCCGGAATAAGTGTCCAACTCGCCCCGCCGTTCGTCGATCGATAGATGCCCTCGTCAAAGGCTGCTGGGTTCCCATCGGAGTCCGTCTGTACGTCGATCACCCACACATACATCTCGTTACGCCCCGGCGCCACTGCAAACTCGCCGCGATAAATCAGGCAAGTGCTGGCATTCGACCCAGCGGGGCAGTTTGCCGATGCCAGGCCCGCGGTCGGTTGCGTGGTCAACCGCGTAAAATGTTGCCCGTCGGTTGAGGAGTAGAGTCCATGACGCCGGATGAAAGCATAGAAAGTGCCGCTCGCTCCCTGAAGCGGGTTGTAAACCACCGCCGTTGCCGACGCAGGAACCGGTCCGTCCGATAGGATGACGCGGTTCCACGTCACTCCCCCATCCTGCGAGTAGTAGAGTCCGCGCGCAGTCGAATTCCCATCCTGTTCCAGCCCAACGTACAAGCCGTTGTCTCCAGCCGTAGCCGCTACCACCACGTTGGTATGCGCCGCACTGAAAGCGATCTTGCTGAACCCGATTCCCAGAAACGACTGCCCACTTACCGCGTTCTGGACCTGCGTCCAAGTCGAACCTCCATCCGCGGAACGCAAGATTCCCAACCCGTAATAGGAATCGCCCGAACTGTTGGTCTCCCCGGTTCCGACCAGAATGACGTTGCTATTTCCCGGCTGCAAAGCGATCGCGCCCACCGCCAACGTCGGCTGATCGTCAATCAAAGCCTGCCATGTGACCGAAGCAGGATTGGAATTCAGGCTGCCCGCGTTCGTCGATTTCCAAAGCCCGCCATAAGCGCCGCCCAGCAGCACCGTGTTTCCGCTAGGGTCCGCCGGATCAATCACCACCGAAGTGGCGCGTCCGGAGACCCAGTTGTAATCCTGTATCCCATCGCCCGTGGCATCGGAAGCCAGCGGAGCCGGTCCAAGAGGAGCCCACACGTTAGAACCCGAAGGCGTTGCGGGTGCCCCACTCATCGCGCCCTTTGCGATGAGTGGGTGCGAGGCATTCGCAGCCGCGCGCCGCGCCCGCATCGCCATCTTCTGCTGATAAGCACGAAACCGTAGCCCCGCCGCCGATTCTCCCCGAGGCACACTCCGTCCCCGCTGGTTCCAGTTCCAGCTCAGATCGTCCCGCAGGTAAGGACGATCTCCGGCGCGCTCTTCGCTTCCCTTCTCAGAAGAAGACGAGTGAGGTGTTGGATTGCCAGGCTCTTGACCGAAGGCGACGGCGACGAAGACGCTGCTGAGACCGCCACCGAAAAGAAAAACGAAAACCGCGAAGAAAATGACGAAGAAAAAGAAACGAGAAGAGCACAACCCGCGGCTGGCCATAAATTGAAACGCCACCTGCGCGCCGGCATGGCGCAGCGCACCAGTAGAGTCTCAACCTTTAGAAGAAGATTTCCATGTCCTCGAAAGTCCCCCCGTCCTTGGTAGCCCCATGGCTCCAACGTGCATGCGGCCCAACGTTAGTGCCACGCCGATGGCACGTTGGGGCGTTGCCCGACAGTTCTACAGTTGGTTACTGTTGATTACTGCTGAGACAATGCTTCTCCCCCCTATGAATTCCTAAATGGATGTCCTCGATAAGATTCCGACATTTTTGATCGTAGGCGTGCTAGTCATTATCTTTGTGAGTCTGAAGCGCCACGGACGCAGCGCCCGCCTGACTCTCTGGACCGTGGGCTGGACACTGGTGTTCACACACTTCCTGGCGCAATTGCTGGAGCCGGATCACGGCCCCGCCAATTCCTTTCTTTTGGCCGTCGATTCCGGATCGTTGCAAGCCGCCGCGATCACTTTTCTGGTGTCAGTCTCGTCGGTGGCGGAAGACTACGCGAAGCGGACTCTCCTCCTGCTTGTGCTGGGTGTGCCTTCCACGGTGTACGCGGTATGCGCTTGCTACCACGTGCAGGCGTACTGGCCTTATGTCTTGTGCCTCGCAGCCTGCTTCGGCGGAGCGGCGTGCTTCTTCTTCGGGGTAAGCGGCAGGATGTCGTTGTACCTGGAGGCCGCAACCTTTCTGTGCTCGCTGGCCGGACTCTGGGCGATTCGTGCCGCGCTCCGCGGCTCGTTTGACGAAGGGACAGTTGCACTTCTTGGAATCGGATTTGGTTTGGCGGGTGTGTTCATTTGCCGAAATCTCTGGCGCAAATCGCCCGCAATTCTAACAATCGCTGGCGGATTCTTCACGTGGGGAGCTGCGTTCCCGATCGCATGGTTGATCCATCATCTCAATCCAAACCTGATCATTCCAGCAGAACTGTGGAACACTCCCAAGCTCTTCGTCGCGCTCGGAATGATTCTGGCGGTGGTGGAGGACAAGTCAGAATCGATCGCGGGCATGCAACACAAGGCAGAAGGCCTCAACCGTCTGCTGGAACGCTTTTCGGCCATCACTTCCCGGCTGTTGAGCGGTGCGGAGTTGGATACCATCTGCCCCGCCATCGCCGCGGCGATCACCGACGTCAGCAATTTCAGTGTGGCGGTGGTCCAACTCGAAGATGCAGAGCGCAGGTTACGGGTGGCTGGCTCCAGCGGATTGTCGGTCGAATCTTTGCGCAGCCTGCAGGCCCAAACCAATTCTGATGACTGGACGCTCGATCACATTAAGAATCTGTGTTCCAGTGCGCAGCTTATAGGGAAGAATTCGTACTTACTGCCTCCCCAGGAAGCAATTCCGTTCGCGCTGCACGAGAACCCGACTGTGCGCCGTGGGAATGGCGAAGAGCTGTTGATTCCGCTTTGCTCCGATGGAGGCGCATACCTGGGCTGCATCCGATTGGCTGCGCCACGAGACACGAGTACGATCCATGCGCTCGAATTGTCCCACATCGAAATGCTCGCAGCCGACCTTGCCTTAGCCGTCGAACTGAAGGAGTTGCGCACGCAGCTGGTTTGGTCCGAAAAACTGGCTGCCCTGGGGCAACTGCTGGCGGGAGTCGCGCATGAGCTCAACAACCCTCTAACCGCGATCATGGGATACGGTGAGTTGATCAACGATGCCATCGCGACGCCGAATGCTCGCGCTCAACTCGCGCAGTTGGTGAGTGAAGCCCGCCGCATGAAACGGATTATTGACAACCTGCTACGGTTTTCGCGGCAAAGTACGGGTGACGCTCAGGAGGTACAACTCTCCCCGGTCGTACAGCAGGTGCTGGCGCTTCGCGAATACCACACGCGCACCCGCAACGTTCGAGTTGAACTCGACATTGCACCGGACTTGCCCTCCCTGGCCGTCAATGAGGACGAAATCAAACAGATTCTCCTCAACCTGTTCAACAATTCCAACGATGCTCTGGAGGGAATGACCGGCAGCAAACAGATCAGCATTCGCGCCTACCAGAGCGGCCCACGGGCGGTGATCGAAGTCGAGGATACGGGCCCGGGCTTTGGCAATCTGAACCGCGCCTTGGACCCCTTCTACACCACGAAACCCGTGGGCAAAGGAACGGGACTCGGGTTAAGCGTTTGTTACGGGATCGTCAAGAAACGCGGTGGGGATCTCGAAATAGAAAACGTGAAGCCGCACGGCGCACGCGTAACCATCAAGTTATTGGTCGCGAACGCGCCGTCTCAGCCACGCTTGGCTGCCGTGGCCAGCGCCTGAAGCTGCCCCCTCCCCCAACATCCGCTATAATGTCAAAACATGTCCGTGATCAAAAATGTCGGCGCCATCGCCCAGGGAATGACCATCACCCTGAAGGAGATGTTTCAGCCCTCCATCGTCGAGAACTATCCCGACGGTCCCGGCCCGCTGAAAGGCGCAAAGTTCCAGGAACGTTTTCGCGGCATGCACGTCCTGCAGCGCGACGAAAACGGACTGGAGAAGTGTGTGGCCTGTTTCCTCTGCGCCGCCGCGTGTCCCGCGAATTGCATCTACATAGAAGCCGCGGAAAACACCGCTGAGAAAAGGGTTTCAGGCGCCGAACGCTACGCTCAGGTCTACAACATCGACTACAATCGATGCATATTTTGCGGCTATTGTGTGGAGGCTTGTCCGACGGATGCGATTACCCACGGCCATGGATTTGAGTTGGCAAGTTTCAATGCCAGTAATCTGATTTACCGCAAAGAGCAGATGCTGGCGCCGGCTCCGGCGCACATGGGAGCCAATCAGGTGTTTGCGCAGTCGGAAACGGATGCGGGCGTGACCGGGGATTAGCGAATTTCAAGATTTTCTACCACGCGCCGGTCCCACAAGGACCGGCGTTGTCGTATGGAAAGCACGGCTGCCAGAGACTATTAGTCAACATGACCATTGACTCCAAATCGTTAACCGTTTTCTTCCGCAATCAGGGCATTTACCTGTTCATTGCTCTCGTGGTCGGCGCGATTTTCTGGGCCATCGGCCAGCCTATAAATCCTTTCACCGTCATCTTGTACTCACTGTGCATCGGCAATTTCCTTTCGCCTCCGGTCCAATGGCTGCACGTCCTGTACGAAAAGCCGTCTCCCTACGATTGGCTGATCTTCCTGGCCGTGCTATGCGTCGTGATGCTTCCCGTCTACGCGCTGACCAGCGTAATTGTCTGGTGGTTCGCCCCGCCGGCTCCGCAATCGCTTGGGCGCCTGATCGCCACCGGCTGGAAGCTGCCCTTCCTGATCACCTTCGTTTACGGCGTGACGAATTTTCTCTACGGCAAGACGAAGGCTCGCCTCGAGCGCCGCAATGTCGAACTGCAGGGCATGGTCCAGTCGGGCGCGGTTCGCCTGGAAATCCATGAGCAGGAATTGCAACGCGCCCGCGAAATCCAGCAGTCGCTTCTGCCCAAGGAAATTCCGCAGCTTCCGGGAATCGCCGTAGCCACCGCTTGGCGCCCGGCGCGCGCGGTCGGAGGAGATTACTTCGACGTGCTGCGGCTCGACGGCAACCGGCTGGCCATCTGCATTGCCGATGTCTCCGGCAAGGGAGTTTCCGCCGCTTTGCTGATGGCGAATGTCCAGGCCAGCCTGCGCGCATCCGTGCGCGACCTGGATAGTCCGGCGCGCGTGTGCAGCATCGTGAACGGTATGCTGTGCGAAAGCATTGCTGCGAACAAATTCGTGACTTTTTTCTGCGGCGTTCTCGACGGCACTACGCGCGCGTTTCGCTACTGCAATGCCGGCCATCCCTATCCTATCCTCGTTTCCGGCGGCGCGGCGCTCACTCTGGATCATGGCGGCGGTGCGGTGCTCGGCGTTTTCCCCGCGTGGAGTTACCAGGACGCCAGCGTTAATCTGAAATCCGGAGACAGGCTGCTTCTATTCACCGACGGCATCACCGAAGCCGAGGACGCGCAAGGTGAAGAGTTCGGAGTGGAGAGGGTCGCGGCCTTTGGCAAGGCGCACGCGGCCAGTTCCGCCGCTGAGTTGAACCAGCAACTGCTCGCCCAGGTGTCCGATTATTGCGGCGCGCAATTCCAGGACGACGCCACCTTGCTGGTTGTTGCCGTAAATCCGCGTTTGGACGAACAGGGCCTGGCGACCAGCGAATCGGGAACAGCCAACGACTATCGACTAACGACTTTATGACAAGTTTTCTCCAAACCGTAAAAGAACGCGTCGTGGTGTACGACGGCGCGATGGGGACGAACATCCAGAAGCGCAACCCTACCCTCGACGATTACTGGGGCAAGGAGAATTGCAGCGAAGTTCTGGTGCTGAGCCGTCCCGACATCATTCGCGACATTCATGCCGACTTCCTCCGCGTGGGCTGCGACGTCGTGGAGACGAACACGTTCGGCGGGACCGGCCTCGTTCTGGGCGAGTTCGAGCTGCGCGACAAAGTGCATGAGATCAACCTGAAAGCGGCGCAACTTGCGAGGGAAGTGGCCCAACAATTCTCGACTAAGGACAAACCGCGCTTCGTGGCCGGATCGATGGGCCCCACGACGAAATTGCCATCGCTGGGACACATCCGTTGGGACGCGATGCTGGAGTCTTATGAAGAGCAGGCAGCGGCGCTGATCGAGGGCGGCGTAGATGTGCTGCTCATCGAAACTTGCCAGGATTTGTTGCAAGCCAAGATCGCCACCGTCGCTGTGCTCGAAGCCATGCGCAAAGCGGGAAAGCGCCTGCCGGTGACCGTGCAGGTCACGCTGCAGGAATCCGGCACCATGCTGCTCGGAACCGAGATTGGCGCTGCGCTGACTGCGCTCGAACCGTATGATGTCGACATCATCGGCCTGAACTGCGCGACCGGTCCAGCGGAGATGAACGAGACGGTTCGATATCTGGGGCTGAACTCCACCAAGCATATTTCGGTGCTGCCGAATGCCGGACTGCCGCAGAACGTGGGCGGTCACGCAGTGTACAAACTCGCGCCCAAAGCCTTGGCCGACTTTCATAAGCATTTTGTGAAAGATTACGGTGTGAGAATCGTGGGAGGCTGTTGCGGCACCACTCCCGAGCATCTGAAAGCCGTGGTAGATGCGGTTTCCGGCGTAGAGCCAGCCAAGCGCGACGTAAAGGCGGTAGGCGCGGCATCCAGTGCCTACACCTCGGTCCCGCTGGATCTGGAGCCCAAGCCCCTGATCGTGGCGGAAGAGATGAACACGACGACGCGCGTCGATCATTTCCGCAAGCTGGTACAGGCGAAAAAATACGACGACATTCTGACGCTGGCGAAAAAACTGGCCAACGAAGGCTCGCACATGCTCGACCTGTGTTGCGCCATCGTGGGCGAAGACGAGAAAGGATACATTTCCACCATCCTGGAAAAAATCGCGACCCGAGTGCCCGCGCCGATCCTGATCGACAGCACCGAAGCCGATGTAGTCGAAGAGGCGCTGAAGCGTATTCCGGGCAAAGCCATCATCAATTCCATCAATCTGGAAGACGGCGAGAAGCGCACATCGAAAGTGTTGCCGATGGCGAAGCGCTACGGCGCAGGCGTAATCGCGCTCACCATCGATGAAGAGGGCATGGCGCTCACAGCCGACAAGAAGGTAGCGATCGCGCATCGCATCTTTGATCTGGCGACGCAGAAATACGGCATTCGTCCGGTGGACTTGCTCTTCGACACGTTGACGCTTCCGATTTCAACAGGCCAGGAAGAGTACCGCTCCGCCGGCATGGAGACCTTGAAGGCGGTGAAGCGCATCCGCGAGGAATTGCCGGAAGTGAAGACGGTGCTTGGCGTAAGCAATATCAGCTTTGGCCTCGACGCCTATCCGCGGCGCGTTCTGAACTCGGTGTTTCTGCACGAAGCGGTGGAAAACGGCCTGGACGTTGCCATCGTCAATTACACCAAGATTTATCCGCTGTACAAGATTCCGGCGGAAGAAGTGGAACTGGCGCGCAAGCTGATTTACCAGGACCGCTCGAATGGCGACCCGCTGCAGGTTTACATGCAGCATTTCGCGGGCATGAAAGGCAAGGCGCAGGCGCAGACCACCGCGCACGTCGAAACCCTGTCGATCGAGGACAAGCTCAAGTACGCCATCATCAACGGAGAGAAATCCGTAGGCGAGGGCAAGACCAAGCGCAGCCTGGAAGAATTGCTGGAAGCTGCGTTAGTCGAGTACACGCCGCTAGACCTGATCAATACGGTCCTGTTAGACGGTATGAAGACGGTAGGCGACCTGTTCGGAGCCCGCAAGATGCAGTTGCCGTCGGTGCTCGATTCAGCGGGAGTGATGAAGGCCGCCGTCGCCTATCTTGAGCCGAAGATGGAGAAGAAGGCCGGGTCGCAGCAGAAGGGCACCATCATTCTCGCGACGGTGAAAGGCGATGTGCACGACATCGGGAAGAACCTGGTCGACATCATCTTGTCCAACAACGGCTACAAGGTCGTGAACCTCGGCATCAAGCAGGCGGGCGAAAAGATCATCCACTCGGCGCAGGAGCACCAGGCCGACGCCATCGGCCTGAGCGGCCTGCTGGTGAAGTCAACGCTCGAGATGAAGTACGTGATCCAGGAACTGGAACGGCAGAAGCTACAGTACCCCGTGATCTGCGGAGGCGCGGCCCTGACCAGGAAGTATGTAGAAGACGATCTGCGGCGCGAGTATTCGCATGCCGTCTTCTATGGAGAAGATGCCTTCGCGGGCCTGCACGTAATGGAGGACCTCGCGTCAGAAGACGGTAAGCGCGATGCGCGTTTGAAGGAGGGCAAGACCGTAAAGGATTACTCGAAAGCGGCGGTGGTAGATGAAGAGATCGGCCCGGTATTCGCCGAACGCAGCCCGGTGGTGACCGATGCGCCCAACATTCCCGAGCCTCCATTCTGGGGCGTACGTGTGGTCAAGGATTACGATCTGCGCGAGCTTTTCCATTACATCAACGACACCGCGCTGTTCAAGAATCAGTGGCAGCTGAAGACCGCGTCGCAGGAAGATTACGCCAGGCTGGTCGAGGAGAAGTACCGTCCCATCAAAAAGAAACTGGAAGAGGATGTGCTGGCGGCAGGCTGGTTTGAGCCGAAAGTAGTCTACGGATACTTTCCAGCACAAGGTGACGGCAACGACGTAGTAGTGTACGAACCCAGCTCGTGTAGGGACGGACGCATTCGTCCGTCTGAGCCGAGCGAAGCTCGGCAGCAACTGCAAGCGGGGGCTGGGCGGACGAATGCGTCCGCCCCTACGCAACCCAAGGAACTCCTACGCTTTACCTTCCCCCGCCAGAAGGAAGGCCGCCGACTCTGCATCTCCGATTTCTTCGCCGCCCCGTCATCAGGAAAGGTGGACGTGATTGGACTGTCGCTAGTGACGATAGGTCCCAAAGCCTCGGTAGAAACCCAGCGCCTCTTCGAAGGCGGAGAATACACGCGCTATCTCTATCTCCACGGCCTAAGCGTGGAGACAGCCGAGGCCCTGGCCGAGTTCCACCATAAGAAGATGCGCGAAGAGTTAGGCATCGCAGCCGAGGATTCTCCGCACATTCGCGATCTCTTCCATCAGAAGTATCGAGGCTCGCGCTATTCGTTCGGCTATCCCGCGTGTCCGCACCTGGAGGATCAGACGAAGCTGTTCGCGCTGCTCAAGCCGGAAGAGAATGTAGGCGTGCGCCTGACTTCAGGCTTCCTGCTGGAGCCAGAGCAGAGCACGTCGGCGATTGTGGTGCATCATCCGGGCGCGAAGTATTTTGTGGTGTAGGGCAGGGAGCGGAAAAACTCGACATGTTACTTGATTTTGGGTGGCGCAGCGGTTTACCGCTGCGGTTTAGGAGCCAATCCCCGACGGCTTCAGCCGCTGAGTGACTGCGGCCCAGAGAAGCGAGACTCAAGTATGCATTACCTATTGTTCTATGAGGTTGGTGAGGACTACGTTTCCAGGCGCGCTCAGTTTCGGGATGCGCATCTAGAAAAGGCCTGGCAGGCAAGCGAGTGTGGTGAACTGGTATTGGGCGGCGCGCTCTCGAATCCGGTAGATGGTGCCGTGTTGCTCTTCAAGGGCGACTCGCCCGAGGTCGCGGAGAAGTTTGCCCGGGCTGATCCTTATGTGACCAGCGGGGCCGTGAAGCGGTGGTATGTGAGGGAATGGACGACGGTTGCCGGAGAAGACGCTGCGACCCCCATCAGGCCGAGTGCAGTGGCCGATAAAGATAGCACGGGCTCTGGCAGAAGCAGTTAGTTCGTTTAATTGGGAACGGTTGGAGCCGGAACCCGCAAGTATCTCAACCAGCCCGCGCACCGCGCGACTTCCCGCGGACAACCCCCTTTTCTTCGCCGATGCCGAGCGCCGCACGCACCATATACCCTGATCGCGTCATCCCCGCCGCTTCGGCCAACGCATCGATCTTTTCAATCTGGCTTTCGCGCGCCGTGATGTTAACCCGCACCGTCGCATCGGGGGCGTCCACGCTCACCATGAAGGCGATGGCGCCATGTTTGGCCGCGTCCTCCGCGATATCGTCGAGCTTCGACGGCTCCGGCACTGCGTCTCCGTCCTCTATCATGCCCTCGATATGGAGCGCCAGCGCCTCCGCCGCCATCCGGCTCGCTTCATCGAGGGTCTTTCCGGCGGTGATGCAGCCCGGAAAATCGGGAAAGCTCACACCGTAATCCGAATCCCGGTCCTTATGAAGATAGGCTATATATTCCATGGCTCGCTCCCTTGCTCCCTGTGCTCCGGGGCATCACCTCAGCTTGATCCCCGCCTGCTTTTCGACACTCTTGAGGGTGCCTATTGCTATGTCACGGTTCGGGTGTGGCACTGTCACCCTCCCTTTTTTCGTCGGGTGTTTGAATTGCTTGTGGCTCCCGACCTGATTCACTTCATACCAGCCGTCTTTCTGTAATTGCCTTATGACGTCCCGGCTGTGCATGTTTCTCTCGTGTTCTCTATATCAATATAATACACACGATATACACACCAGTCAACAATAGAATACACATTTATACGCACTGGTGGAATCATTACTTGCGCGGGGACCGCGAAGCGTGGACCAGACGCGGGCGGGAAATTACTTCTTGCCGCTGGGATCGTCGGCCGGATTGATGTAATTGAACTTCACCGGCGACATGCCGTGGATCTGAATCACCGTGTCGCCAGACGCCATGGCGTAGTGATGCATGCTCGGGTCCAGATAAGCGAAACTGCCCGGAGCGAAACTCATCATCTTGCTGGCGTCAAACTGATCGCCCATTCCTACTTTCAAGGTGCCGGAGAGGACCGTCACGTTCTCCCGGTTGGGGTGGGTGTGGGGTGGCGACCTTGTAACCATCTGGCATCTTGAGACGAATCGTGAAATCGCCGGTGGAAGCCATGGGATCGCCTTCCAGGACGGCTAGTTGCGCGCCTGGCGGCAGGAAAGCTGGCGCAGGTCCGTACTTGATCTGATCGGGAGTGAAAGCATTCTGAGCCGCCATCGGCCGCGCAGCAACGAGCACAGCCAGGGTGAAACCCAGAGCGAGAGAGGAAAGTTTCATGGATCGCCTCCTAATTTCCGGTCAGCATAATAGCAAAATTTTCTGTGAATTCCAGCTATTTAAGCGGGGTCAGAGGGCCGGTTGCGAACTTTCCTCGACGTACTCCGGGTTCAAGTGGGAATCCGCGCGGGAGTGTACTCGAACGATCAGCAGTCCCACCAGAACCGCGCTGACCAGCATCACTACCCGGACGTAGAGGCCGGCGTGAAACGTCTGGTCGCCAGCGGCGGTTCGCACCAGGCCCGACGAGGCGCTCACGGTGCAGAGTCCGAAATAGATCTTCTCCATCCACCCGCGGGAAATGACGAGCAGCCACAAAAGAATTGCGGAAACGATGACAAAGATTCCGCAGAGAATCCACGTGCCTCGGGACACCGCGGAGGCTACCCAGATACCGGCGGCGGGATTGGCGGCGACCATCTGCCGCACCGCAATTAGCAGGAACACCACGGAATGCACCAGTGCGACGACGGCGCGCTTGCGGTTGGTGAGAATGGAAAATCCGCCCATGCCTGAGGATACTGTAGCGGTAGTGGCGGACATCCGGCAGTGATCTAAATCACGCGGGTTCCAGCGCAGACGCAAGAGGCACAGTCAAGGGCCGCGGGCGAAGGGCCGCCCGCACCGCACGAACCTGTCTTTACACGGGGATGCGCGGTTTCATTTTGACAGAAAGTTGGTCGTCGGGGAAAATGACGGGAATCGGCGAGTGTCGGGAAAACCAATCCACAACTTTGAGAGGAACAAATTATGACGAAAGCCATTGTAGTTGCCGTTCTTTCTGTGTGTCTGTCGTTTGTTGCCGGATTCGCGGTTGCCGAAAAAGTTCGTGACTGGGAAGACCTCGAATCGGCCCATCACCACGTGCAAGAAGCGATCCATGAGTTGGATCATGCCCGCGCCGCCAACCACTACGACATGGCGGGGCACGGCGCTAAGGCGGAGGAGCATCTGCGAGCGGCGGAGCATGAGCTGCACGAGTCCATCGAGGCGGCTAAGGCGGCGCGATAAGAGCCTTCGG
>CAVWAN010000041.1:0-6552 GCA_963752985.1 uncultured Acidobacteriaceae bacterium | reverse complement strand
GCATCAGGTCGCGGCCGAGGCGATGTCGGAGAGTATCACTCAGTCGGTGCAAAAGACGGAGGACGAAGCGCAGCGGCGTCTGTTCGTTTTGCAGATTGTGCAGCCGGGGCTGGCCGGGCTGATGGATGGGTCGGTGTCGACGCTGGCTCCGGTGTTCGCGGCGGCATTCGCCACCAGAAATAGCCATGATGCGTTTCTGGTGGGACTGGCGGCATCGATTGGAGCCGGAATTTCGATGGCGTTTGCGGAGGCGCTGTCGGATGACGGATCGTTGACGGGGCGCGGGCGTCCGATGCTGCGTGGTGCGGTGACGGGACTGATGACGGCGGCGGGCGGGATTGGACATACGCTTCCGTTTTTGCTGACGAATTTCCATGTGGCGTTTATGGCAGCGGTAATTATCGTCGCGGCCGAGTTGGCAACGATCGCCTGGATTCGCAATCGCTATATGGACACTCCGCTGCTGTCGGCTGCGTTTCAGGTGGTGGTGGGCGGGGTGCTGGTGTTTGTGGTGGGGATATGGATTGGGAGTTCGTGAGAATTGATAACTAAGTAATTTGTAATTCGGTAATTTGGAAGAGATCGGTCCAGAAAATCTCTGCGTCCTATAGCCCTCGCCAGCGATCTATTTCCCATGGAACCCACGGTTCGTCCTCCAGCATGGAAGACCGTGCTGGCGTTCTCCATCATTTATTTTGTCTGGGGCTCGACCTTTCTGGCCATCCGCGTGGGTGTACGCGAGGTTCCGCCCCTTCTTCTCGCCAGCATGCGTTTCTTCATTGCCGGAGTCGTGCTCTTCGGATTTTTGCGTCTGCAGGGTACTCCGTCGCCGTCACGCCGCGAATGGGTTTCCGCTTCGCTTCTCGCGGTTTGCATTTTTGTGCTCGATTACGGCCTGTTGTTCTGGGCCGAACAACGGGTACCTTCCGGAATTGCCGCGGTGATGCTTGCGACCATCCCGCTGTTCATGTCGCTTTCGGAGATCCTTTTTCTGGAGACTCAGCGCCTTACGTTTCGATTGGCGCTGGCTCTTCTGGTCGGCATCGGAGGCGTCGCGGTTCTGGTAAGCCGGTCCGCGACTTTCGGCGAAGCACCCATCGATCGTGGCGGTGCGATGGCACTGGTAGTGGCGGCGATGAGCTGGTCGATTGCTTCGGCGCTTACCCGCAAGCTTCCGTTGCCCGCATCAAAAGCCATGAGTTCGGGAGCGCAGATGCTGGCAGGAGGAATCATGCTTGCCCTGGCTGCGGCAATCTTCGGCGAGTTCCACGGATTTCACATTCAAGCGGTGTCTCGCGGCGCTTGGTTCGCACTCGCCTACCTGATCGTGGCCGGCTCCATCGTGGGCTATACCGCCTACGTCTGGCTCATCCATCATGAATCGCCGACGAAGGTTGGCACCTACGCCTACGTCAACCCGGTTGTGGCCGTGCTCGTCGGATATTTTCTTGGAGGCGAGATGGTCGGCCCGAGAACCCTGCTCGGAACGCTGCTGGTGCTGGTCAGCGTGATTGTGATTACCACCACCCGCGCCCAGAAACCTGCCGCCTCGCCGCTGATGAAACCTGTTCAGGAACTGGCGGAACCGTAGGCCACTCATCAGCGAAAGAAGTCTGCCACGCTGGTTCGAATTCGTTGCCAGAAGTCTTTGGGTTGACTCGCAAACGCCGATGCGGGCGGGTTTCGCTCGATGTGGTCGACCCGTTTGAAGCCTGGAGGAATCTCGAAGAGCGCGGGATCGAGAGCGCCTTCGTCGAGTTGAGTCACTTGCGTCTGAAACTTCCAGTCGGACTGCTTCTCGGTCCCGTCCGGTAGCGTGTATGTATTTTTCGACGTCATTACAGACTGCAGAGCAAAGCCGGTTTCCGATTCGCCGATTGTGACGAACTCAGCCTTGTCGATTGGCTGGTTTCCTCCAAGCGCGAGGTAACCATAAGCGTGGGCATGTTTCCCTTCAGGTAGCTTCCTGTCGCAGGACAGTCGCTGGTGGAGATCGATGGCGTTGGAGTTGGAATCGATGTACCACGCGTCCGTTACCGATTCCTGTGGCTTGGAGAGAGAGCCTTCGAGCGGAATCTGCTTCCTGGTCGTGATGACATGGCGCGCGTTGTGTCCGAAGATTTCTTTCCGCTCGCCGGTGTCGGTGGTGGTCACTTCGATTCGCAACGTCGGTTGATCGGAAACGTAGCTTGTTCTCGTCGGTAATCCGCGCTTCTCGATTTCTTCTTTGGTCAGGGGCTGGGGTGGATATGGGCCTGACGTGTATTCGTGGGCATCAAGATTGAGTTCGAAGGACTGTCCCAGGTCGCACCTTATGATGGCAGCCAGCCGTGGCCCGTCTATTTTCTGTAGTGACCCATCGGCTTGCTTTCGTCCGTAGGAACTGCGGAACTCCATTCGCTTCCGGTCTGCCTGCAGATAGATGATCTGCCGGCTCGAAAGTCCAGTCTCGCCGTGTTCTATCGTCATTTTGATTCCGGTGTTTTCCGAAGCTTGCAATAACGGGATGCCGACGAGAAGGAACCACGTGGATGAGAAATGCATGGCACGTCCTCCAGGTAGCCGAGCGGGACAACGTTGAAATCAGGCTAGCCTTGCGGCTGTTGCTAGTCAAGCTTGTGGCTGATCCTGATGTTCCTCTCCAATTCCTATTTCGTTGTTACATGGTCGTGATCGTAATACTCATAGGCTGACATCGGCTTGGCACCGCCTTTTTTCCAAATCCGGCTTTCGGCCGGGAGCTTTCCCAGCACTCGAGCCATCTCGCGTACATGCATAGCGACCGATCCGCAGCAGGAGCCGATGTAGTTGATGCCGATCTCCTTGGCGTGCAGCGCGTAGTCTCCCATTTGTTTGCGAGTTAGTTGGAGCGGATCGAGGGCGTAGGGAAATTCGGGGAGGCTGGTGAAGTCGGGCCTGTCTTTCGGCGTGTTATAGGCCACGGGCTGGCAGGCTAAATAACCGTCTACCGCTTTGCGCATTTGTTCCATGGGACCGAGGATATGTTGCGGTGGGCGCAGACAGTTCATGCCGACGATGTCGGCCCCGGCGTCAAACAGCGTTTTGGCCGCGGTGGCGGCGTCGGTGCCTTCGGCAGTTTCATCTTTGTTTTCGAAGCAGATGGTGACCATGACGGGGAGGCCAGTCTTCTTCGCGCGCTCCACGCACAGCAGCGCTTCGCCCAGCCAGGAAAAAGTCTCGCCAATGATGAAGTCGATGCCTTCTTCGCACTGAATTTTCAGTTGTTCGTCAAAGGTCTGTCGGACGCGGTCGGCGGAGGAGGAACTGTTCGGTTCGTACATCCAGGTTAGGCTTAGATTGCCGGCGACCAGGCACTGGTCTCCCGCCACTTCTTTGGCGACGCGGACGGCGTTGCGGTTGATATCTTCGACACGGTCTTCGAGGCCAACCGTGGCTAGTTTGTCGCGGCTGGCGTAGAAGGTCAGGGCTTGGAGAACTTCGGCTCCGGCTTCGCGGAATTCGATATGGAGTTCGCGCAGAGCGTCGGGATAGACGATGGCGACTTCGGGAGTGAAGGGACCGGGACGAACCCAGCCGCGTTTTTCGAGTTCGAGTAAGTAGCCGCCGTCGCCCAGGACCGGGCCTTTCTTCAGGCGTTCGAGAATACCTTGCTTGGGCATAAGGTGCTCCTTCTGAGATGCGGTCACTTGGTTGGGGTCAGGATGCGCTCGATCTGTTTGATATGGTTGATATCGTGTCCGGCCACCATGCGGACAATGTGCTCGATAGATTCCTGGCCGCGTTCGGCATGTTGACCGTAAAGCTTCCATTGGTCGGGGGAAAGTGATTTCAGGAGCGCCAGATTGGCTTCGCGCACGACGCGGTGCAGTTCGATGGATTCACGGAGATCGCGTTTCTCGTAATGTCCGGCAATGACCCATGCATTCTGGTCATAGGCCTGGACGGGTGTTCCGGGGGCTCCGAGAATGGAGCGCATGCGCCATCCGATTACGATTTCGACGTCCGCCAGGTGGGCCAGGATTTCAGCGACGGACCATTTCTCGGGTGCTGGACGCTTGCGGAGTTTGCCAGTGGGCACGCCTTTGATGAGGCGCGCCAGTTTCTTCGGGGTGGTGGCCTGGAGTTTAATCGGGTCTTGTCCCTCGGCGTTCGCCAGGATGCGTTGGGTGTATTGTTGGGCGGTTTCAGACATTGGAATCTCCTTTCAAAGAAGAACGTGTGGGGACGGGCGTCTCGCCCGTCCAAGCCGAGCGAAGCTCGGCAGCCGCTGTCGCTATATTTCAGCTAGTCATCTTTGTACTCGAAATCTGCCTTGATCGGGTAGCCCTCCTGGAAGCGGTTGGGACGGAACGGAGTTATGTCCACCGTATTTGCCTTACCATCGAGAATTAGCTCAGACATTACCAAGCCGACGGCAGGGGAGATTTTGAAGCCCATCCCGGAAAAACCCGCGCAGAGGTATAAACCTTCGATTCCAGGAACTGGGCCTAGCAGCGGGCGGGAGTCCGGAGTTACGTCGTAAACGCCGGTGACGCCGCGCATGACTTCGGCGTTTTCGAGTTTGGGGACGCGGCGGGCGGCGCGGTCGATGATTCCTTCCAGGTCGGTTTCGGAGGGCCGCTGCGGGAAGTTATCGGGATCAATGGGGCGCTTGCCATAGAAATCGCCGACCAGGAATTTGTCGCTGCCATCGGAACGGAAGTAAGTCGCGGTGACGGAGTCGATGCAGGCCGCTCCGGGCTTCATGGTCGGCGCATTCTTAAGGATGGCGACCTGGTGAAATTCGGTTTCGATGGGCGGATCGAAGCCGGTGGACTGAAACAGTGGACGCGTCCAGGGGCCGGTCGCGGCGATGACCAGGGGGGCGCGGATTTTGCCGCGATCGGTTGCGACACCGCGAATGCGCCCAGCTTCGATCAGAAAACTGGTGGCACGGGTTTTGGAAAGATAGGTCACGCCAGAATCCCGGGCGCGGGTCAGGAAATCGTTGGCTACAACGTTACCGTCGCCGTACCCGGAATCAGGTTCATAGGCGGCTAATTCGACGTCATCAACTTGCCAGTTGGGCTCGAGTTTCTGGAGTTGATCTCGACCGATGAGCTCGACGTTTGCGCCCAGCTTCTTTTGCATAGCCACATTTTGTCTGAGTGCTTCGGATTCGCCGGGGTGAACAATGCGAACGAATCCGGTCTTGCGAAATTCACCGGGCTCGCCCACGATGTCGCGCCAGCGCTGAAACACCTTCAAGCTGATGAGGGCAAGTTGGACCTCAGGCGGGAAGCTGTAATGCATGCGGACCAAGGCGGAGGACCGTCCGCTCGCGCCGCTTCCGGCGTGGTCTTTGTCGAGAACGGCGATGCGTCCGGCGTGGCGCCGCGCGAGATGGAAGGCGATGGAAGCGCCCATGACGCCGGCGCCGAGGATGATGAAGTCGGCGGTTTTGGGGATGCCGTTGGTGCTCATGCGACCGCCTCCTTGAATTTACCTTTTTTCAAATCGCGTAAAACCTGGTGAGCGGAGTTGTGGCCGGGGGCTCCGGTAACGCCGCCGCCGGGGTGGGCTCCAGCGCCACAAAGATAGAGGCCGGCGATGGGAGTGCGGTACTGCGACCATCCGGCAACCGGGCGATTGAAAAATAGTTGCTCAAGATTTAAGTCGCCGTGGAAGATGTTGCCTTCAGTGAGCCCGTAGGTGCGTTCCAGATCGAGTGGGGTGAGAACCTGGCGGGCGATGATCGCCGTTGGAACATTAGGCGCGTATTCGGAGATCTTTTTCACTACGCGGTCGCCCAGTAGTTCTCGATTCTCGTCCCAGGTGCCCTGGCGAAGCTTGTAGGGAACGTACTGCACGAAGCAGGTCATGACGTGCTTGCCGGCAGGCGCGAGGGACGGGTCGGCGTTTGAAGCGATTACGCAATCGACCCATAGCTCTTCAGGAATTTCTCCGAACTTGGCGATGTCGTAGCAGCGCTCGGCGAATTCGAGCGATGGCACCAGCGTGAAAAGCGAGCGCTGTTGCGGATCATAACTCGGGGGCGTGCCGGTGAAGCGAGGCTCATTGGCCAGGACCATGTTGACCTTGGCGCAGGGGCCGTCCATCTTAATCCCGCGAATGGCGTGAACGAAATCGGCAGGGAGATCGCGTTCCGGGACCATGCCCAGGAAGGTGCGTTTGGGATCGGCGTTTGAGAGCACGACGCGGGCTCGGATTTCTGTGCCGTCTTCAAGCACCACGCCTCGCACTCTTCCATCGCGCGAATCGATCTGCTGAACCGGCACGCTGGTGCGGATTTCGGCTCCGAAGGCTTGAGCCGCTTTAGCCATGGCGCCGGTGATGGAGCCCATGCCTCCCATGACGTGGCCGTAGAAGCCTTGTTGGTCGTGCTCGCCGCCGCTGAGCAGGTGGAAGAGCAGGCCTAGAGCAGTGCCGGGCTGGTAGGGACCTCCGTGTTTACCGTAGACGTTGTTGGCGAGAAACAGCGTTTTTACTTTTTCGGATTCGTAATTGCGGTCGAGGAAGTCACCCAGGCTGCCGGTCAGGAATGAGACAAGCTGCGAGATTTCGGTGGAG
>CAVWAN010000040.1:0-267734 GCA_963752985.1 uncultured Acidobacteriaceae bacterium | reverse complement strand
GGGTCCACCGCGAGAAACTGGCAAGCGCCTGGCAACCGGACGCTGCATCGGGCGCGACGTTCGCGAGCACGTTTCAGACCGTGGACCCTAACGGGACGTGGGGACTGTTCGTGGCGGACTTGTCGGCGGAAGACCAGAGCACCCTGGTAAGCTGGAGCCTGCCCGGTCACTGCCGTGCCGAACCGGGGACCGTAGCGCTGCTGGTGGTCTTCGCGCTGGGGGCGGGCGGTTTGCGCCTCCGGCGTTTTGTTCGTCCACCAGCGGCACGCGCCTGACCGAGAGCGGCCGAATGACCGGCTGCCGAGACGAGACTCTGCTCACGGCAACCAGAAGCGGCTCATGACCCTGCCCGTCGAAGAGTTCCTTCGCCGATTCCTACTGCACCTGCTACCGCGCGGTTTTATGCGCATCCGCAACTTCGGATTCCTCGCGAACCGGCGGCGAGCAGAACTTCTTCCGCTTTGTTTGCGGTTGCTCCAGCCATCCGATCAGCCACCCGCGCGCCGCCTCACCGGCGCTGCCCATTCACTCGCTGTGGCGATGTCCGCTGTGCGGGGGAACCATGCAGGTCGTCGAGCGCCTCTCCGCCGCGCAACTTCTCCTTCGATCCCCGCCTCATCTCAGCTGGTGCGCCGCATGAATCCACATCTCCAACCTCGAATCTCGCTCGTGCTTCGGCGCGCACACCGGGTCTGTGTCTCGCACTTGTCAGAATGCAGTATGGGGGTGCGATTCACACTCTCCGATGCGCCGCCCCACGCCCGTTCTCTCTGCCACAAGCTACTGAAGCCCAAGCGCCCTGACCGCAACGCCAAACTCGCAAACGATCAAGACCGGCTCATCCTGATACAAATCCCATAGTCCCGCGGGGCGGCTTCCTTCAAGTCGCTGTATCCGAAGCGCCCTTGCACAGCGTCTCGCATCCCAACTATTGCTCGGGGGCGCTTCAGATACAGCCCTAGGACTTCTGGCCCAGAACAATCCCCGATTTGCCCGTCATCGAGGCACCGATGGTCCGGGGGGAACCATGGAGGTGGGAGAGGAAACTGTGCCCCAAACCGCACGCTGGCTATCCCTATTCTGGCAATCTTAAGGCGGGTCCCGCCGCGGTTAAATTTTGCCATGCAATCGGCGTGGCCCATACCGCAACGAATCGTATGAGCCATCGCCGCTTGCCGAATCGGCCTCCTACTTGCCGGTTCCGCTGAGTTGTACTCTCTGCGTGCCCACTGCGTCTTTGATGTTCAAAGTCGCCCTGCGCGCGCCGGTGGCATTAAACGTCACCGCGATGGTGCAATTCCAGCCAGCCTTGGTGCTCGATCCGCAGGGGGACGTTTCGCTGAAGTCGCCCGCGTCCGCGCCGCCCAGAGTGCTGCTGCTGATCGCCAGCGACGGCCGCTAGTTCACCGTGAATTTCGTCGGGCTGTTCGCTGTCCCGCCGGGCGTGGTGACGGAAATCGTCACTGCGCCCGCCGCCAATCCCGATGGCACAAGCGCGGTTACCTGCGAGTCAGACTTCACCGTAAATGTGGTCGCTTTCACAGTGCCAAATTTCACTGCGGTCGCCTGAATCAGTCCGGTGCCGTCGATTGTCACCAGGGTTGCCGGTGGACCGCTCGGTGGAGTAAAGCTCGTAATCTTCGGCTTCACCTTATACGTTTGCGGACTCTTCAAGGTCGTCGCGCCCGTGGTCACCGTAACTGCGCCCGTATGCGCTCCCCCGGGAACGACCGCGGTCAGATAAGTCGTCCCTGAGAGTGTCACGGATGCCGCCGCCACACCTCCGAACTCCACGACTGAAGCGCTGCTAAATCCCTGGCCGAACATGCCCACGCTCGCACCCACGTTGCCCGTCTTCTGGGTCGGCTCCAGACTTACGAACGGCACATCGCCGGTAGCTACACTGAAGAACGTGCCTTGGCATATCTGGGTGCAGGTGGTGCTACTGCCCCCGCCAGAGGGGGTTGTTCCATACACCAGTCCGTTCGTATTCTGAATCAGCGTGGAACTGGGCGAGTTCCCGTCAACGTCGGTGGACGGGAACAGGAATGCAGAGAAAACGTTGGCGGAAGTCAGTTTGTAGATGCTGCCGCCGTAAGGCCCGTAAGCTGGGTTAACCCCGTAGTAGGTCCCGTCGGTCACTTGCAGCATATTCACCGGGGGACCGATATTGTTGACGCACGACGCATCGGTTGCATTGGTGAAATCGTGCAAATCAGTAGCCACTCCGGCTGTGGTCATCTTGTAGATATTTCCGGAGCCATTCGCCGCTCCCTGGTTCGTGGCTCCATACAGCTTCCCATCCTTGCCCTGAATCAATCCAGTACATGGAGTCTCCCCGGTTGTGAACGCGAAGCCGTGAATTTCTTTGAAAACACCTGCAGTGCTGATCTTGTACACGCATCCCACGCTCCCGGTGAGTGTGCACTGCGCAAGCGTGCCATAGAGATTGCCATCGCTGGCCTGGACCAAGTTCGAAGAGTGGCAGTCGCTGCCGGAAAAAGCATGCAGGTTCGTGTACACGCCCGCCGGGGTCATCTTGTAAATATTCCCGCAGATCTGAACTTCATTTCCAGACACGCCATAGAAATTGCCATCGCTGGCCTGGATCGGCGGGTATACGGGTAGAGAGTCGCCGTTCACACCAGTGAAGTCATGCAGATCGGTAAACACTCCGGCTGGCGTCAGCCGGAAAATGCTGCCGAGGCCGGTTGCCGGATTCCCAGCTATGCATGTGCCGTAGAAGTTTCCATCGCTGCCCAGCGTCAGCCCAGCGCCACCACAATAGAGCCATTGCTGGGGGAAGCTGAAAAACACGCTTTCCGCTCCCGCCGGAGATATCTTGTAGATCGCGCCGCTACCGTTGCCTCCGCAGGCCGCACCACCCCCGTACATATTGCCGTCGCGGCCCTGTACGATGTTGCCTCGGGGAGCGCAGGCGTTAGTCGTCTGCATGAAGGTGTAGAGCACGGTGGGAGTTTGCGCCTGCACCGGAACGGCCGCCCCGGCGAACATAACCACGGCGGCAAGCATGGCGAGCCTTATTGCAGTCACGCCCGAACGCCTACCTTGACGATGATTCGACTTCATTGTTTGTCTCCTGAGAGTGAATTACGTTTAGGTCTTGTTTTCGAGAGGGACCCCTCCCCCACCTGTGAGCCGAACTGTGCCCCGCGATGAGCCGCTCGGTCAATGGTCTGGAGATAGCGGGAGGCTGGTGGGTATCTGGCGAAATAAGATATTTAGCTGTAAGTGTTTAAGCGAACTTATTGCCTGGCAAGAAACCGCTTTCGTCTAGCCGACGCCGCGTCTTTTCTCTTGGTCTGGTCAAGTGCTAAACTACAGGCTCCCCCACCGACCGTCCTTATGGGTTCTGCAGTGGTGCCTTTGGCTCTCGTTCGCTTTGGTGTGTTCGAGGCCGACCCTCGCGCGGGTGAACTCCGGCGGAATGGCATCAAGGTCCGTCTTCAGGATCTGCCTTTCCGCGCGTTGACGGTGTTGCTGGCCCGTCCCGGGGAAGTGATCACGCGCGAGGAGTTTCGTCAGGCACTCTGGCCGCCCAATGTCTTTGTGGATTTTGAGCAAGGCATCAGCAGCGCTGTCATGCGCCTGCGCGACGCCTTGGGCGACTCCGCTGACAATCCCATCTTCATTGAGACCATCGAGCGCCGTGGCTACCGCTGGATCGGACCCATCCAACGAGTGGAACCGGTTCCGAGCGAGTCGCCGGAAAGAGAATCGCCGGAAGAACAAGCAATTCCGCTGGCATTGGTGCTGCCGTCGAGGCCCTCGCCGTCGTGGAAGCTGGTCTTTGTCCTCCCGGTGCTGGCGATTCTTTTCGCCGTGTGGATGTTCCGTCCCGGCTATCGCGACGCCAAGGCGAGCGCGAAATCCCGCCCGGCCTCAGCCCGAAGTCTGCGTCAACCCGCCAATCGCGAGGCGGAAGACTTTTACCTCAAAGGCCGCTTTTACTGGAACAAGCGCACTCCCGAGAGCCTGAATCAGGCTTTGGAGGCCTTCACCCAGGCAATTGCCCACGATCCGAATTATTCGGACGCCTACGTTGGGCTCGCCGACTGTTACAACCTGCTGCGGGAGTTCTCCGCCATGTCGGGGAATGAAGCCTATTTCAAAGCGTTTGCCGCTGCGAAGAAGGCGGTTGAGTTGGACCCGCAGTCTTCCGAGGCGCACGCCTCGCTGGCGTTTGTGACCTTTTTTGGAATGTGGGACTCTGCCGAGTCCGAAAAGGAATTCCGCCGCGCCATCGAACTCGATCCGAATAATGTCAAGGCCCACCACTGGTACGCGACGTTTCTGCATGCCCTGAACCGCCACGAGGAAGCCCTGACCGAGATTGAGCTGGCGCGCAAACTTGCCCCCGACTCGCCCTCCATCCTCGCCGACAAGGGGGAGTTGCTCTGGGCTGGGGGACATCACGAACAAGCGTTGCAATTGTTAGAACAACTCGAGGCGTCGGATCCAAATTTCCTTTCGCCTCACCGTTACTTGAAATTCGCTTATTCCGAAAATGGCGATTATCCGGACTACATCGCGGAGTGGAAGAAAGAAGCGCTGCTGACGCACGATGCCGCACAATCATCGGTGGCTGAGGCGGCGACCAAAGGCTGGGCCCAAGGCGGCGAACGCGGATTGCTGGAAGCGGAACTTTCGGAACAGATGAAGCTGTATGCGCAGGGGAAGTTGTCACCCTATTTTGTCGCGCAAACCGACGCGCGTCTCGGCGACACACACGAAGCGCTCAAGTACCTGGCAACCGGCATCCAGTCGCATGACGAACGCATGCTGAATCTTAGCGAAGACCAGGGTTTCGCCAGCCTGCACGGCGATCCGGCCTTCGAACAACTGCTCGCCAAGATTGGCCTGCCGCCGCTCAACTGAACGGCAAAGAAAATCCGGAGTGCGAACTATCACTCCGCGGCACAGTGCCTTCGGGCTGAATAGATAACCATGTCGGCTCCCAGCGAAGCGCAACTTGTGCCGCACTATCTTGCAACGCACAACCCGAGCACCCGCGCCTCGATGAGGCCAACCGGCAGCACGATGTGTTTCTACTCCACGTTGTTCTTCGAACCATACCGCGCCAACCCGCGCTTCCAGGCTCTGCTGCAGAAAATGAACCTAGCGTAGAACGGAGTATGCGATTGTTCCCGGTTGACGGGCAATCCGGAAGTTATCCAGAAACGGGCTTGTGGGAAGCGAACGCAGGTTCCGCATTATCGGCACCCAGAGAATACGGCCGTCGACAGGAAAACACGCTTCGTGTTGCCTCCCGCAAGTCTCATGCCGGTTTGTTTCGCTTGGGTCTGTGTGCGGGAAGGGTGCTGAATCTCAAAGTCCCCATTCAAGGGACGCAGGTGACTACCCGACTAACTGTTTGAATGCTAAGTCCAAGAGGAGCACGTGGTGTACAAAAAGCTGAACTCAACGGGAACGTTGATTCAGAGAACACACGGAGGCTCCTCACGGAGATATGTATTACATCGGACTGGATGTTCACAAGAAGACGATCAGCTACTGCGTCAAGGATGTGAGTGGTCGAGTTCACCAGGAAGGCAAGCTCGGAGCAACGCGCTGCGAGCTGGACATCTGGATGAGGACTCTTCCGCAACCCTGGACAGTTGCGATGGAAGCAACGATTCTTACCGGGTGGATCTACGATCACCTCCATCCGCATGCGACACGGGTCAAAGTGGCACATCCCCTGATGCTTCGCGCAATCGGAAGTCGAACAAGAATGACTTCATCGATGCCGAGGCGATCGCCGAAGCCGTAACCAAGCAAAACATGCGCTTTGTGCAGATCAAAACCCAAGAGCAACTCGATTGGCAGGCCATGCACCGCGTGCGGGATCGACTCGTCCAGCGTCGCACCGCACTGATCAACGAGATTCGCGGCTTCTTGTTGGAGCGCGGTATCACCTTTCCGGCGCAGCCCATTCACCTGCGTAAGAACCTCCCTACCGTTGTGGAAGATGCCCAGCAGAACCTGAGCGAGCGTCTGCGCTGGCTGCTGGATCGGCTGTGGCAGGAGTGGAAGCAGACGGAGACCGACATCAAGACCATTACAGACGAGATTGAGCGCATTAGTAATGAGGATGTGAGTTGCCAGCGTCTGCGCCAGATCCCCGGCTTCGGCCCGCTGGTCTCCACCGCCACCGTGGCCGCTATCGGCAACGGAGCTGCGTTTCGTCGCGGACGCGACTTCGCGGCCTGGGTTGGCGTCGTGCCACGGCAGTACTCCACTGGGGGGAAGCAAAAGCTGTTCGGCATCAGCAAGCGCGGCAACATGTATTTGCGGCGCATGCTGATCCACGGTGCCCGCGCGGTCCTACTTCGCGTTAAGTACGACACAGGAGGATTCGGGCAGTGGGTGCACCGGCTGGCTCAGCGTGCTCCGCGCAACAAAGTCGTTGTCGCCATCGCCAACAAACTGGCTCGCATCGCCTGGGCCGTGTTGTCCAGCGGCCGGGACTATCGACATCAGCCGCTGCAGCCAGCGGCAGCTTGATGGCCGTGGAAAAGACGCTGCGCTTGGAAAGCAGAGAACGCTTTCCACTTTCCCACCGCCACGACGACGAAGATTGCAGAAAGTTCCACCAAGGTCTGCTGAGGAGAGAAGGAGACGAAAGAACAGTCCAACGGCGTGCCGGAAAACCTGGACACTCAAATGCGTCCCTGGTGACCGAGGGGTTTAAAAGGACCGGTACGTGCGGATCATCATCAAGTGCCCGGAGAGCGATTCTCCACTAAGAGGCCGGATACATTTACGCGGACTTGTCCTTTCGCCCAACTTCAAACCTCTTGCAGTCCGGCGGCGGACCATACATTTGAGTGTAATCGGGAGTGGGTGTTGAACAAGTAGCCTCCGAAACACTCATGCCTCGGCTACGAATACTGCGGTAGCGCGAGTGTTTCTTCACAACGGGATTGCCACTACGTCGTCGCGGCTATCATGGGTCTTTGCCCTTGGCTGAGGAACCGTACCAGTCGCTTGAAGTTTTCGTCCTTGCCATTCGGCGAAACGGGTGAGCATGTCTTGTAGGGCCACGGTTTCTGGCTCAGGCGCGCCGCCGACGCGCGGCTTGTCATGGTCAACACCGCGTTGCCGTATCGCGCGCGGTAGGTTGAAGGTTTGATATCGCTGCTCACTGAGAAGCGTGATTGCGATCACAGACAGAGCCACCGGTAAGCGGTATCATCTTGGGTCCTTTTACCGTGAGAGGAGGCGCTGATGTTCAGCGTCGAGCGGAGCACCTCCGTGCACTCTCCGCTACTCGCCCGAAAGCCAACAGCGAACTTCACGTCCGCGCACAGGCTAAATCCAAGTTCTGTCCAGCTCTTGTCACCCAAGAAACTAAGGAGAGGATATGAATAGGTCGCAGCAACGTTTCGTCTTAGTAGGTGTTGTCCTCTTGCTCGCTGTTTTAGGTTGGGGTCAATCTTCGACTACCTCTTTGCGCGGAACAGTTACTGATCCGCAAGCCGCAGTCGTGCCAGGTGCCACCGTCACGATTTCAGATGCGAACACCGGGTTCTCGAAATCAACGAGAACGGACGATCAGGGAGTCTACCAGTTGTTGCAGCTTCCACCCGGTGGGTACGTGTTGACTGTTAGCAAGAGCGGATTCGCGACCACAAAAGAAACCAACCTGCGGCTCATGGTGAATCTGCCAGCCACTGTTGACGTGACCCTGAACGTGCAGGGAGAAACAACGACGGTGGATGTCACCACCGAAAGAACACAAGTGAATACGCAAGATGCCACCCTGGGCAATGCCTTCGCGACCGCACAGATAGCTTCCTTGCCGTTCGAAGGCCGTGATCCGGTTCAGATTCTGAGCCTTCAGGCCGGTGTCACATATGTCGGCAAGGGAGTAGATCAAGACGTCGACAGCCGCGGCGGATCAGTGAGTGGTGCCCGCAGCGACCAGACTAACGTAGTACTGGACGGGATCGACAATAACGACCAGACACGGGGGTACGCGTTCACTGGTGCTCTTCGCTCGACTCTAGATTCACTCCAGGAGTTCCGGGTCACGACCAGCAACGCCAATGCCGATGCGGGGCGCTCGTCAGGAGCGCAAGTCGTGCTCGTGACAAAAAGTGGCACCAATAAGCTGCATGGCTCGCTATACGAGTACAACAGGAATACGGTCGGGGTCGCGAATGACTGGTTCAATAAACATACCGAACTCAAGAACGGGTTGCCGAATGTTCCTGGCCAGCTGATCCGCAATACCTTTGGAACCGCGGTCGGCGGTCCGATCCGCAAAGACCGTGTCTTCTTCTTTCTGTCCTACGAGGGACAAAGGACTCGCGAGAATCAGGAAGTCACACGTGTTGTTCCCAGCGACAACCTTCGAAATGGGATCGTGGGTTACTACTACACCGCGACCGATGTTTATACGCTAACTCCTCAGGACCTCGCTGAAATGGATCCGAATTGTACAGGCCTGGGCACGTGCCCGCTTGGAGCCGGCGCTAACCCGAATGTTCTTGCTCTTTTTCAACAGTATCCTCACCCTAATGCCACCAATGCCGGCGACGGGCTGAATTTCCAGGGATACACATTTTCTGCGCCAATGCCCGGGAAACTAGACACTTACATTGCCAAGTTCGATTTCAACTTGACTCAGAATCACCGCGTTTTCGTGCGCGGCGGATTAGTCAATGACCACACGACGTTACAGCCACAGCAATTTCCGGGCCTCCCGGCGGATCAGAGCAGCCTCAACAACAGCAAAGGTCTCATCGTTGGATATACCGCTACTTTCAGCACAACACTCATTAACAATTTTCGATATGGGTTTATCCGACAGGGCACCGATACAGCCGGGTTACAAAATAAACCTTACATACAATTCGACTTCATGGATAGCATCCAGGGATTTACCCCTACCCAAAACGTAAGTATTCCGGTGCACAATCTCGCGGATGATTTTATCTGGGTAAAAGGGAAACACACGCTGCAGTTCGGCGGCAACCTGCGCATCATCTCCAATAACCGATCATGGAACAGCAACTCATTTTCGCAAGTTATCACCAACTCGCAGTGGGCGGCACCTAGCGGCAAGATCGCCGGTTCGGGTGGGAGCCTGGATCCAGGCGCATTTACCAGTCGCTATGGCTTTCCTGCTGTTGATACCGATACTTTCCAGTTCGGATACGACTATCCCGTCGCTGCTGTCACCGGCTTGCTATTGCAGTCCTACTCGAACTACAACCTCACGAAGCAGGGGAACGTTTTGGGAGAGGGAGTCCTCCCCCAAAGACACTTTCGTGCCCACGAGTTTGAAATTTATGCCCAGGATTCCTGGCGTGCGACGCCGCAACTCGTTCTCACGTACGGACTACGCTACACCTTGTTACAGCCACCCTATGAGACGACAGGTACCCAGGTGGCATCCACGATCAGCATGAACGACTTTTTCAACAAGCGGGTGGCGGCCATGTTAGCGGGGCAGACCTACGATCCGACGATCGTCTTTGATCTCTCTGGCCAGGCGAACGGGCGCAAACCTTATTGGGATTGGGATTACAAGAACATCGCACCGCGGTTCTCTTTTGCGTGGTCACCAAAAGCCGAACGTGGGTTCCTGCAGCGATTCTTTGGCGGCGCGGGAAAAACATCGATCCGCGGTGGCGGCGGCATTTACTACGATCATTTCGGCGACGCTATCACGAACAGCTTTGACCAAAATGGTTCATTCGGATTGTCAACCTCTCTGGAGAACAGTCCGAGCCAATTCTCCGTTGACAAAGCTCCGCGTTTTACCGATCTGTATAGCCTCCCTTCGCAATTGATCCAGCCCGCACCACAAGGAGGCTTTCCTCAAACTCCTCAAAATGCCACCGCTATTTATTGGGGTTTGGATGACAAGCTGAAAACTCCTTACTCATATGTCTTTGACCTGTCCATTACCCGAGAACTGCCCAAGAATCTCGCCTTGGAGGTGGCGTACGTCGGCAGGTTGGGGCGTCACCTGCTGCAAGAGGAAGATTTGGCAATGCCGCTCGATATTCGGGATCCGAAATCCGGGATGGATTACTTTACGGCCGCCACTCTTTTCGCAAAAGCGGCAGAGGCGGGCACTCCGATTCAAAACTTCGGACCCGGCGGGACCATTCCGTTTTGGGAAAACATCTACGCCGGAGCAACGGGCGTACCTCTGTACTTCAACTGTGCTCCGGGAACTGGGAGCTTCACCGGCAGCCCCACGGCAACGCAGGCAATGTATGACCTCTACGCCTGCAACTTGCATAACGAAACCTACGCCCTTTATCAGGCGGATGTGCCGGGCGTGGCACCAGTCAGCGGGACGGATGGCTGCTTCCCATCATGCGCAACGATCAACGGTCAGATTACACCCAATGCATTTTTCGATCCTCAGTTCTCTTCACTAATGTCCTGGAGAAGCATCGGCAACAGCTCCTACAACGGCCTGCAAGTAATGTTGCGCCGCAAAATGAGTAGCGGTCTGCAATGGGACTTCAACTACACGTTCTCGAAGTCCCTGGATATCGGTTCCAATGCAGAACGCTTAAACTCCCATAATTCGACCTTTGAAGGCTTCAGTCAGATCATCAACGCGTGGTCGCCAAATCAATTGCGGTCGGTATCTGATTTCGACACCACCCATCAGATAAACACCAACTGGGTTTACCAGCTGCCGTTTGGCCGAGGGAAGAAATTCGCCGCCTCCACAAACGGCTGGGTGAATGGCGTCATCGGCGGCTGGGAGTGGTCGGGACTGGCGCGCTGGACGAGCGGATTTCCCACTACGATCTACGCTTACTGCTGCTACCCGACTAACTGGTATCTGGAATCTTCAGCCATTTTGGTTGGGCCAGCGCCGAAAACGGGGGCATTTATTGACAAGGACGGCGATCCCAACATCTTTAAGGATCCACAAACAGCAATTAGTTCCTTCCGCTACTCGTATCCGGGAGAATCAGGACAGCGGAATGAGATCCGGGGTCCAGGATATTTCGGAATCGATAGTGGTTTGAGTAAGACTTGGCCAATCAAAGAATCCCAAGACTTGAAGTTCAGCTGGGAGGTATTCAACGTCACGAATTCAGCACGGTTTGACGTTGCGCCGTTGCCGCAGAACAACGGCCAGATTGATCGGGGACCGGCATTTGGCAAGTACACCAGCACATTGACAACTCCACGCTTGATGGAGTTCGCATTGCGCTACAGCTTCTAGCCGTTGGCAGCTCGGGACGATCTTATGCTCGATGTGTCTGCGGTGTGTTTCCATCTCGAGTATTCGTTACGTGGACGGCCTTCGGTGTCATGCATTGAACGGTTTCAATGTTTTCCAGCAGGATTTTCTACAGCCCGGGAGGAAAGATGCGTTACTGTGTGTCGTCGCTTCTGGTCGCTCTTGTCTGCGTAGTACCCGTTTGGGGGCAGTCGTCCGGAGTTGCCGCCGACCTGATAATTCGGAACGCCAAAATCTGGACCGTAGACCCCTCTCGCCCCGAAGCTGAGGCGGTTGCCGTCCTCGGCGATCGCATTGTCGCCGTCGGATCCAATCGCGAACTGGATGCCTGGCGTGGCGCCGGGACACGCGTCGTTGATGCCGGTGGCAAACGTCTTCTGCCGGGGTTCAACGACGCCCACCTGCATTTCATGTCGGGTGGTTCCCAACTTGACAATGTGCAACTGAATGACGCTGCGAGTGTGCAGGAGTTTGTCCGGCGCATCGGCGAGCGCGTGGCAAGAATGACCAAAAGTGAATGGCTATTGGGCGGCGATTGGGACGAAACCAAGTGGAGCCCTCCGCAGGTGCCCACAAAGGAACTAATAGATCCCGTCACGTCGAAAAACCCTGTTGCCGTGGATCGCTATGACGGTCACATGATCCTGGTCAACTCGCTGGCACTGAAGCTTGCTGGAATTACTGCGCAAACTCCTGATCCGCCTGGAGGTGTTATCGTCCGCGACGCTCAAGGCAATCCCACGGGCATCTTGAAAGATGCCGCGGAGGACTTGGCTTTCAAGGTCATCCCAGAACCCACACATGTGCAGCGACGACACGCCATTGAGCGCGCCCTCGAACATGCCGCTTCACTCGGTGTAACCAGCGCTCAAGACATGAACCCGCCGTATGCGGATATCGCCATCTACTCTGAGCTTCTTGGTGAAGGCAAGTTGACAACGCGCATCTACGCCGCTCCCCTGATCACGGATCTTGAGGACCAGGCCAAGATCGGCATCCGGCACGCATTCGGCAGCCCCGACCTGCGCATTGGCGCGGTGAAAGCTTACTCCGACGGCTCTTTAGGCTCACGCACGGCCTATTTTTTCGAGCCCTTTACGGATCAGCCTGGCAATCGCGGACTGCTCTCCGATGAAATGCATCCGATCTCGCTGATGCGGGACCGCATGATGCGCGCCGACACGGCTGGCTTGCAGATTTGCACGCATGCCATTGGCGATGCTGGCATTTCCGCGATCCTTGACATTTACTCCGAAATCGAAAAGGCCCACGGTCCCGCGGATCGCCGTTGGCGGATCGAGCATGCGCAACACCTGGCCGCCAGCGACTTCGATCGCTTTGCTCAGCTTCATGTCATCGCCTCGGTGCAGCCCTACCACGCGATTGACGATGGTCGCTGGGCTGAGGGCCGGATCGGTCACGATCGAGCGAGCCGGACTCACGCCTATCGCACGTTTCTCGACCACGGCGTCCGCCTTGCGATAGGCACGGACTGGAATGTCGCCCCACTCGATCCCATGTTGACGCTCTATGCCGCGACAACTCGAGCCACGCTGGACGGCAAGAATCCTAGTGGATGGTTTCCCGAGCAAAAGCTGACCATTCAAGAGGCCATCGAGGGCTACACGATGGGATCCGCCTTTGCTGAGTTTCAGGAGAACGTGAAAGGCTCGATCACTCCGGGCAAGCTGGCGGATATGGTGCTGTTAAGCGACGACATACTTAACATCGATTCAGCGAAGTTACGTAACGTCAAAGTCGTGAAGACGTGGGTAGGTGGCAAGCTGACCTATGACGCCACAGCCGCCAAGCGGTGAAGTGCCATGCCACGCTAGCAGCCCCTCATCCTTGTTATGCTAACTTGCACGCGACAAGGGATTTGGCCTGATCGCTGGCAAAGCCCTTTCGATCCGCAACAATGGCACGAAAGAAATCTCTACAACTTAGTTGGCTCTTCGAAAGAACCACGAGCAGACCATTCAGCGTGATGCAGAGAAAAGCCGCCCCGTCAGGCGGCTTGGTGTTTGTTGCGACGTGTGGGTGAGAGCCGACGGTTACTTCATGCTGCTCAGCTTCGACAGTTCCGCTATGGTTGCGTTGTCGTCGTAGACCCCGGCGGAAACCACGTAGGGGGTTCCTTTGACACCCAAGCTATAAGTGAGTTTGCGGGAGCCCTCCTTCTCGCCAGGCTTCGGCCACCAATATTCGGACCACACACCGGAAGGCTTTCTCGCTGCATCGCAAAAGTCTTTCTGGAACAATTCCTTCCCCTTACTGTCCTTCATCGACATGAAGTCCTGGCGATCCGTCTTCTGCTTGCGTACTCGCTTCGTACTGATCTCGGCGGCGTCCCCGATCCACAGCTCAAACTGTAGTTCCGCAAGCAGTCGTTCAAACCAGCGCGCATGTCCGCTCGCTTCCATCCCTACGCGCACCTTCATCCCCTGTGCCGCCAGATCACGATAAAACTTCTCCGCTTCCTCACGGTGCTGCAGTCGCCGCTCTTGCAGTTCCCCAGTCTCGGTATCCACAAAAGCAATTTGTTGGAAGCTCGGGTGGTAATCGCATCCTATAATGATCATTGTTCGGCTCCTTGTCTCCCGAGCCTTTTTGGTTGGTTTGCACCGCCAAAGTTTACTCGGGTACGGGAGCCGACTTTGTCATGGAATCAATTACACTCAGAACCCCCACAGGGGCAGGGTCGTGAGTGTAAACGCGATTTTGCGACAACTATCCGAAGTTTGCGACTAGGCAGCCCGCTGCCGGAACCATGAGATTGCACGGGCCAGTATCCATCCGATTGCACCGCCCAGTAACATAGTCACGCTGAGAAGTGCGACTGCTAGAATTGCTCCGGCCCCGTTTAACTCCGCCCAGCAGGTCCACAGGAATTCAAGATCGCTGGCTAATACTGCAAAAACGAGAATGGAGGACACCATACCGCCGACAAAAGCTCCAATCCAAAAGGCACTCCAACGGCCCTGTTTGCAGACTGATCGGCGAGTGATGACGACAAGCCCAACAAATGGGAGCGCTGTGATAACTACAAAGGGCGTAACCCAACGCAGGAAAATAATTGGACCGGGGACGACGAAAATGGATATGTCTCTGGCGGCGAAAATGCGCCCCGCGATTACCCCTAAGCTGGGCGCTCCGACAACGCCAGCCGTCATAATAAGGCTAGAAATTCGGCGTGTCCGGATCTGGACCGCGCTGTCTGTCGCTTGAGCGGTACTCATTCGCGTCACAATAGCATGGCCTGCCCCGATTATTCAGTGAGCGGTAGCACGGTTGCGCGTGATCAGTTTGTTTCAACTTGCCCTTGGACATGAAGCGCGAGTGCCAGACTCACCGCACTTGCTGATTGCGGCCACAAAAGAACAGCAAGAGCAGATCGTGCGCTCACTCCGGGTGACTCTTGTTCTTCCCCTCATTTGAGCGCCAGAGGGACGCACCCCTCCTGAACAACGCGCTGCTCAGCGCACACTTCCTGTTTGCCGACTACCCACTAAGTGAGCGCGGGGAAAAGAGGGAGGCTCAGGCAGAGCCTTTAAAAGCTCAGCTATGCTTTGAATTCTGATCTGCGGCTTGCCCGAACAGCTCTGGAGCCCCGTTATTTCGGACCAACATAGTTAAGTTTGGGTCCCCCTACCAGCGGAACACGGACTTCATTCCTGACGGCTTCAGCCACCTCTTTGGCAAATTCATTGTCATTCTGAGTGCCGAGGCCCACAGGCACATCTTTGAACAGGATGGGATCTGGGCTGTCACTGGGGCGAAGCGTGATTTGCAGGCGGGCAGTCTCCTCGATCCAGCGCCCCGTTGTCTTCGTTAATTCCAGGATATTGCATTCGAGAACGAATGATCGCCCAGTGTTAGCCGCGTCCATGACCTGCGTCCCAGACAGAATCTGCGCAAACATTCCAGTTTCCTTCAGCTGGGTTTTGAGGTTCGCATCGAGCAACCGTTCAAACTCCGGTGTGAATTGCAGTTTCCCATTGGAGACGTATCTGAGCCGGATGGAACTGAACTCCGGCTTCGTCGGGCCCCACACGACATTTCCCGCGTGATCGATATACTGCCATTGACCATCCCGTTCCACCACCGCCAAGCCATGAGAAAAAGCAGTGGCCTGGGTATAGAGGTCGGGAATAACCTGTTTGCCGTCCCGATCGATATATCCCCAAGTCGGTTTGCCATTCAACACAGGGCCCGAACTAAATCTCGCCAGCCCCTCCGAAAACTCTCTAGCCCAGCGAAAGCGGGGTTTTATGACTGTCCTGCCGTTCCTATCAATGTAGCCCGAACGACCTTCGACCTCGATTCGAGCCAGACCTTCCGAAAAAGCGTCAGCGCCATCAAATTGTCCGAACATCTCAGTGCCGTTCTGATCGATGTATGTGTAACCCGGGCTTAATTCCACCCTAACCGGCGCGTGCCCATTCACAAAGAAGCGTGTTCCGTCCTCGTAGCGGCTATGCACCTCGTGTTCCTGAACAGAATTCTCGAATAACGTTCCAAAATCTTCGCTCCGAGGAGGGTGAATCCCGGCGAGAGTATGGGGCTCGTCTCCCAAAGGTTCCAAGGTCACGGCTCCCCAAACATCCCAGTATCCACGGCGTCGCCCCACAGAAGCCTGGAGCACACCGTGGTACGAACGAAGTGGTTTCTGGTGAAAGGGCGAGGCAAGGGTCTTGCCCTCTCCATCGATAAAGGCATATTCCCATTTACCCACTTCTTCTACTTCGCGGTCAGTGGTATCGACAAAGGCGATTCCTTCCAAGAAGTGACCCGCTCCATAGAAATGCGGCCGAATGATCAAGCACCCGGTTTTGTCGATATACCCCCAACAATCGCCCCAGAGGTTATGCCAGAGGCTATTCACGCAGACAGCTGCCTTGCCCTCCGAGAATCCTTCCGCGTCTTTGAATTTCGGGGGAATTACGAATTTGCCTGCTTGGTCGATATAACCCCACTTGTCGCCAACTTTGACCGCTGCCAGCTCGTCCGAAAATTGCAACGCTTCCTCAAATTGCGGTGGAGAAACAAAGTTCCCATTCTTGTCGATGTAACCCCACTTGTTTCCAACGGCGACAAGAATGGGTTCATTCTCGAACGCAACCAGGAAGGGAGGCACGCGAATGAAACCACCGAGGGGGCTCATGGCATCAAAGCGCGCGTTCAGGACCACTTTTCCCCTCTCGTCCATGAGCCCCCACTTGCCGTTCTCCAGGATCGGAAACACCGCATCGGTCTTTCCAGAGGAACTATCAGGAGGTTGCGCGCTCGAACCTGTCGCGTTGGCGTTGGCGGGGAGTGCGGATGTAGATCCGGCTTCCTGCTGCAAAGATCGGTTAGACGAACAAGCTGGGCACAGAACAACAAGCAAGGCGAGGGCAGCCCGGAACCATCGGCGTGATGGATGAGCCATAAGGCCTACGAAGTGTTCAGTGTGACTCAGCATGTGAGGTCACTCCCCCATGTACTCGAGGACGGTTTCAGCAACGTCTTCCAGGCCCCGCACCATCATGGCCAGCGTGGAGTCTTGCGCCTGCGCCTCCACGTCGATTTCCGTGGCAGTCTTCATGGCGTTGCCTGGCAACCTTGGCCACGAGCAGCTCTCCAAGATCGGCCTCCCGACCAGCGTTTCGGCATGCTTGGCCAGGAAAAGACCAGCGTGCACTAAGTCGGACACCCGTGCACCAAATCTGGATGGCTATCGCTGCCTCGGCAGGAAAAACAAGCCGGCATCTCGACGTTTTCCTGCCATGAAAAACCGCGAAGGGTAAAAGCGTTCATACGGCTTTTTCTCCCGGTACGACCGCCCCAGTTCGAGGTAGATTCCGATGTCACGGTCGAGGTCGGATTGCTGGCCGTCAAAATAGAAATTGCGGATAGGGACGCCGCCATAATCCCGGCTGAGCTTGGGATAGATGGCTTCGCTCACAACTCCATTCATGCAGGTGAACGGGCTGATGTCCACGATTCCGTCCACCCCTTGCAGGGCAAGATAGGCGCTCCTGCCCATGTTCGTGACCATCTCGCCTTCGGCCCCGGGAAACGGAAGATAGGGTTGCGCCAGCGCCAGCACCTCCTCGACGCTGGGTTCCTTGTAGCCGGCGAAATCCTGAACAAATAGCGAACGTAGCGCGTGCTCGTCGGCATCCTGAATTCGGGAACGGAGCTTCGACTTGATCATCTCCCAGGAGTACGACCGACCGGCGAGCCGGAGATTGCGCACCTCTTCCATGTTGGTGTAACCGATCCACTCGGCGATGTCGGCCATCCAGCATTCCGCGCCCTGTTCCTCCAGGCGGCGCACAAGGTCCTGGTTGCTGAAGTTGTTGAGGCGGCAGAAAATCTCGCCCACGATGCCAATCAGCGGCCGGCTGCTGTCGAAGCGCGCAGGTACAGCGTGAAAGCGAGCTCTCGCCCGCAACAACGATGCAGTCAGCGAGCGCATCTGGCACGCGAATGTCGGAACAGCTCTGTTCCACCGCCTGACAGAAATCCTCGAGTGACTCGCGAAAAGCCCGGTCGGCTTCTCCCGGCTGCGTTTCGTAAGGGCGGGTCTGCAGCAGGAGCTTGCGCAGGATGTCCGCCGAGACCACGGCCCGCCACGCCGTCCGTACGAACGCGGTGTCAAAATCCTGGAAGTCGCTGTAGCCATGTTCCCCGTGCGGAGAAAGGACTTGTACGTCACCATAGCCCTGTTCATGCAGAACCTTCCGCAGAAACGGCGCATACTGCCCGAAGCGGCACGGCCCGTCGGTACTGCCCATGAGAAAAACTGTGTGCTTGGCATCAAAGCCCGGTTGCTGCGCGATTTTCAGGAAATCGCCGGTCGTAACCTTGGCGGGATAACATTCGTCACCGCTCGTGTGCTTGCCGCCCAACTCGAGTGTGTGTGGATCCGAGGGCGGCGTGGGATACGCCTCAACGCCCATCCAGCGCAAAGCGGCGCACAACGCCTCGATGCTTCCCTCGGCCATGGCGGGGACGTAGACCTTTTTCCCCGCCAGTGGATGGGTGGCGCCAATCTTCCGGGTTACGCAGCGATGTTTGTGGAATTGCATCGTAAAAATCCCTTGCTATCGAGATAAGCTTCACACCGGGTGATGTAGCCGGCGTCGTTGGAATGCCCGTCAAACTGCAGCACCAGGCTGGGCTTGCCGCAGGCATCTTCGAGAAAGGACTTGAGGTAGGAGTCCGGGCCGCACTTGAAGTTCGAGATGTAAATAAGGTGCAAGCCGGGAATGCGCCGGGTGAACTGCGCAGCGGCCAGAATCAGCCGGCCGGAGTGCCAGTACATGTTGTCGTTGATCGCAGAAACATCCTCGCCATCGAGTGGCAGAAAATCCAGGGGCAGCACGTTGATGCCGTATAAGGTCCGCAGCTTACGGGGAATGTCGCAACACACCGCCCGATCGTAGATGTTGTAAGGCCGGCCCAGCAGGACAATCGCAGGCTCGCTGCGTCGCGCGCAATACTTGCAACGCGGCCTCCCCTGCTCGCCGCACCGTCTCGCCAAACCTCTTTTGCGCCCGGTAGGCATGCTCCGCTGCTGCATCGCTCGCCGCTTTGTTTCGTCCTAACGTACTCGCCAAAATGCGAAGCTGCTTCCGCACATGCTGGGGGCCTTGTCGAAAGTGGATGGTCGGGCACAGTAGCTTGCCGTCCAGATCGTTCTCCAGTTTCTCTACCGCGCGCACCACAAACGGCAGACTCTGGTTCCACGGACACAGCTTCGACTCCGCCTGCATGAACGGCGTTTCCGCGTCGACTGTGTTAGGCAGCAGAATATAATCCACGCCTTGCTTCAGCAGTGCGTGCACATGCCCATGCGCCACCTGGATCGGAAAACAGGGCTGCGCAATCGCCAGTTCTTCACCGATGGCCGCGATGCGCCCGTCGGTGGGTGGCGAAACCGCCACGTTGTATCCCAGTTCCTGCAGGTAGGTACACCAGAAGGGGAAGCGATCATAGAAGAACATGGCGCGGGGAATACCGACCGTTTTCCGTCCCTTTCTTGGTGGCTCGAGTGCCGCCTCCAGCAATTGGTCACGGCAAGAGACAAGATCCTCAATCACCGGCTGCCGGTCGGTGCGCGAGCGCTTGCGGAATTTATCGGAGCACTGGTCTCCCCAGTAGCTCTTCTCGCCGTCAATGGAAAATTCCTTCATCTCGCAGTAGTTGGAGCAGGCGCGGCAGACGAAATCGCGGCTGGTGAAACTCACCTGCTTTAGGTCAAAGCCGCGGAACCTGCTCATTTCGCCGCTGGCCAGCACCCGATCTCGTGCAATCAGCGCCATACCGATCGCCCCGATCACCCCGTTATGTGGCGGAACAACGATGGGTTTCTGCAAAATGACAGAGAAGGCGGCGGCAACGGCATCGTTATAGGCGGTGCCGCCCTGGAAATAGATCACATTGCCGAGGTTGCGTCCACGCACCACGCGATTCAGATAGTTCAAGGCCACCGAGTAGGCCAATCCGGCGCACAAGTCGGCGACAGCGGCCCCCCTCAGCAGCAGGCTGCTTACGTCCCTCGCCATGAACACCGTGCAGCGTTCGCCTAACCGGATCGGGTTGCGCGACGACAACGCCAGCTGCGCGAATTCGCCCTTGATCGCAACCCCCAACTTCTCGGCTTGCTCTTCCAGAAACGAACCGGTCCCTGCGGCGCAAGCTTCATTCATGGCGAAGTCCACTACGACACCGTCGCGGATACGAATGAATTTCGAATCCTGCCCGCCAATCTCGAAGATCGTATCCACCAGTGGCATACCCAGTTGGCGGCACACATGCATCGCGCCGGTTTTGTGGGCGGTGATCTCGTCATTTATGGTGTCGGCTCCGGTAAGCTCCCCAATCAGTTCCCTCCCGGACCCCGTCGTGCCTACGCCGCGAATATTGACTCGCGCACCCAGTTCGTCCTTGATCTCACGCAGCCCCGCAGAAACTACTTCGATCGGACGGCCTGCGGTGGGAACGTAAATCTCCTTCAGCAGATTGCCCCTCGAGTCAATCACTACCAGGTTCGTGCTTACCGAACCCACGTCAATACCAAGGTAGGCATCCACACGACTGCCTGCCTCCGGCAGTTGGAGCGGCGGCACTCTGTCCCGCAGCAACGTCACGTGTTCGAGCGAGAGTGCTGCGGTGGTGGAAAACTCTTCTGCAACTGCGGTCTCCCCTTGCAGGTGGCGGAATGTTCCAGTGGTGCCATTGCCATTCCCTTCAGCGGCGAGAATGCTCGCGCCCAGCGCGGTCATCCAGTAGTGCAACTCCGGAACCAGAAAATCTGATTCCTGCAACCGGAAGGCCTCCCGAACGGCATCGCGCACTCCAGCATTCAGCGCCACGCCACCGACAAATGCCACGGGGGAGACTACCTGCCTTCCCTTGACGATGCTGGACTTGAAATTTCGAGCCACGGCCTCGCACAGCCCGCGCAGGATCTGGTTCGCGGCGTATCCCTTCTGCTGGGCATGGATCATGTCCGTCTTGGCAAACACCGAGCAGCGGCCCGCAACCCGGGCGGCACAACTGGCGCCGCGGGCGGCAGCGCCCACATCCTCGACCTCATAGAGCAGTCGCGAAGCCTGCTGATCAATAAACGACCCTGTCCCGGCAGCGCACTCCGTGCTGGATTGGTAGTCCAGAATTCCAAGATGGTCGGAGCCATCCGTTGCGCCCAGGCGGATATATTTCAAGTTCTCCCCGCCCATCTCAAACACCGTTCGCACTTGCGGATAGAGCGCATGCATGCTTCGAGCCAGCGCTCGAAACTCGTTTTCAAATCCGGCGTCGAAGGCACGGGCCACCGTCCGTCCACCCGACCCTGTGAAGCGAATGCCCGCGATGGTTTCGTCTGGCACAACTTCGCCGAACTCCCGCAACAGGTCCGAGGCAGCTTCCAGCGGATTGCCCTGTAGTCGCCGGTAAGTGGAAAGTGCAACACAACACTCAGCAAACCCGTTGCTTTTTGGCAGTTTCGGGAGAAAGAATGCCGAGGAGGCCTCGGCCAGGCGGGCGAGCACGGGATAGTCTTCGGGCGAACCCAAAGCCGCCAGTTTCACGCTGACTGCTCCTACATCCAAACCAAGGCTGATACTCATGCGGGCGCCTCCTTGAAACTTACACGGATGTTCCACGCTTCATCTACCGAACCCTCGGGTCACGGAGCGCGGCGGAGTCGACCCGGTTGGGCCAACGACCGACTCCGGAGCTGTTTCAGGTTGGGCTGGAGAACGAGCGTCCGTCCTCGCTCCAGAAATCAGGGCAAGGAGGGAAACCGCGACCAGCTTGAAGCGTTCTTAACAGCGAAGACAATGATTGATGATGGTGAGCGAATCGTGGACGCAGTGGGACTGCGCTTTGCTTTCAGGACGGCGCCGGCAGCGTTTCGTCAAAGAGCCGGCGTTGAGCTGGGTCTTGGCTATCTGGACTGAGGCTTGTGGCACCACGAGCAAGAATTGTAGCGTCTTCTCGTAAGGCAGTGCCTCCGATTCGTCGTACGGGGTTTCCGGGACGTCTTCTGCTGGAACACCGAAAGACGCACAGAAGCTAAGAAGTACGAAAAGAATGAGAACTGAGCGAGACTTTCTCATACGCACACCCGATCTGGATGGCAAGTCCTGCCTCAGCGTGCTATATCCATTACACGCCGAGACTCAGCCAATGGCAATCTTCACCGTCACAGTTCTGTGTGATGTCGAGAGAGAAAACGCGGCACCCACGGTCGCCGTCATGAGCACCGGCATTCGATTCGAGCCACCACGAGACAACTCCCCGATTGTCGGAACTCCACCCTCGCCGATAACTTCAGAGTAACTCAGACGAAACCGGGACGGGCGCATGGGCTCTAACTTTCCTCGCTGCGCTGGACCTGCTTGCCGGTTCCCGCCTCGATGGAGGCCAATGCATCACGATAGTTCGACTTGTCGAGTCGGATGATCGCATACTGGCTCCCCTCCTTTTCGTCGTTGTATTGGATCGTCAGATAGTGACTTTTGGATTTCGTGAACAGCAATGGCCAGGCGATCAACAGGCCTTCGGCATAGCGGGGTTTGGCGGTTCGTTCGTAAAGGATGCTCTTGATATTGTCCATCTTGATGCTGACCGCCGGGGCGCCACCTTTGCCGAGGAACTGAATTTCCTTGCTGTTGCCGTCAATGCGGAAAACGCCTTTCACGGGATCAGACTTTTTTGGCCCGGGGTGGCTTTTGGAAAGTATTGCGCGTGATCGAAGTTCTGGCCGAATGCCGCCGATGCTAGTAACAGTGCAAAGCAGACACCGAGAAGTCTTGTCATTCTCATTGGGGCAATCCTCTCTTTCGATTCGATATTGTTTCCGCTCAAGAACCATGCTTTGCGTTCTTGCCGCTCATTGTGTATGTGGCTCGGACGCACGCGTGTGTGACATGCAATCGATCCGTGGCTGGGTGCAACTCTCGATCTCGGTCGCGACAGGTCACTTTCTCGTGTGCGTCCAGTCACTGAATGAACGCGCTGGACGGTCCAAGATAGTGCTGCTTCTTGGGAGTGCTCCCAGCCTTGCAACAAAGGCCGACATCAACCGCCTGACTACTCGCAGATTGGGACCGATCATGAACTACCGCCATCACCCTCCGCTGATAGTTCTTATTGCGGCAGTTTGCTGCTTCGAGCCCCACGCGCGGGGGCAGGACGTCCGGACTCAAGTGCCAGACAGGACTTCTCCAACCCTGGTTGCGCAGACGGTGGTCGTCCCGGACGGCACTCCTGTGTTTCTTCGGTTTGCTCAACCGGTATACGGATTGGCCGTGGCGCCGGAGAAAACGGCCATTCAGAAGGGAGCCGCCATCCGCTTGGTTGCTGCTGGCGACGTGCGCGCCCATGCTCGGATTGTGATCGCGAAAGGTTCTGTTGCCCAGGCAACGGTCACGAATGTTCGGCGGCTCGTTGGCAGCGACCTTGTGTTCACCGGGCTTACTTTGAGGTTGGACTGGGTCACGACGGTTACCGGGGCGAGAGCTCCGTTGCGGCCTCGGCGGACAGGTACCGCCGAGTCTTTTGAGGCCGAAGTGTTTTCGGACAAAGGCGGGATTGAGGTGATTCCGCATAGTTTCAAGCGCGGCATGGCCAACGCTTTAATTGGATTGGATCTGTTCACAACGCGAACATTCCGCGAAAAGATGTGGATTCCCGCCGGCTCCCGTATGCATGCGTTTCTGGACGGAGACGTTACGATCGGGTTGGCAGAACTCGAACAGGCACAAGCGGGCCTGCCCACTCCGAATTTGACGGCGACCTTGTATGTATTCCGGACGAAGGAGCGAGGTGGACTCTCACCGCCTGTGTTCTGCGACCAGAATGAAGTTGGCCCGCTGGGTTCACGGCAAAGTGCAATTGTTGATCTGGAACCAGGGAAGCACTCTTGCCACGCCGGAATGTCGCGGCCGATCGAGCTTACTGTGGAGGGTGGGAACGACTATTTCTTGCGACTGCGCTCGGGGATGTCCAATAACTGGGAACTGAAGCCGGTCAGCACAGCAGAGGGAGAAGATCGAACCGCTGACAGCGAGCTGCTCCCTCCTCGGATAGCTGCCGAGACCCCTCACGAATGACGAGGTCACCCGTAGCGTGACTATTGTGGTGGACTGCCCTGGGGGGCGGCTTCCGCGCTGGCGCGCAGCGACCGGACTCGGCGCAACATTGAGTTAGCCTCACTTCTGAGCGGGCCCGGTAACACGCTGGCGGTTGCCAGTTCAGCCTCGGCCTGTTTCAAGTTCGCTTTCTGCAAGTAGGCTCTGGCAAGGTAAACATGCGCTGGCTGTACGAGCGGGGACTTGCCTTCTTGGATTGCCTTGGTCAAAACCGCAATGGCATCGTCCGGACGTCCCAGCAGCAGACTGCACACACCGCGATAGAAGTTAACATCTGCCGCCTTCGGCTCTAGCAAAGCAGCGTTTTCGAGCATGATGCTCGCATCCGCATAACGACCATCGACATAGGCGACCATTGCATTGCGGAAACTGGTCCGTTCCGGATCTGCGGGAACGCCGCCCGGTACGGCCCCGGCTGCGCCAGTCCGTCCTGCAGGATGTTTGGCACTGGCAGTAAGACCAGAAAACCAATAAGGGGCTGGATGGATTTCGCCGAGCCGATAGAGTTCGAGAGCTTGCTCGGAAGTGAGCTCGGGCTGCTGCTTGCGGACTTCACGAGGAACGGCAGGCTGATTCGACGCCGATATTTGCGCGGCGGGTGGCGCTTGGGAAGGTTCCTGTATGGGCATCGCAGGTGGTTCCGCGGAGGCGGCCCCAGATGCTAGTTCGGTGGTGGTATCTTTGCCTGGCGCCGGATTATGCCGTGCTGAGGGTAGACTCCTCTGTGGCTGTGGCGCGGAAGGGCCGGATGAGAGCGGGTTGCCCTGAGCCTTCACGGCTTCCTGCGGAGTTGCTCAGCGACGCGTCTCTCGACGGCGGAGCCTGGTGCTGGACGATGTTCACTTCTGCACCGGCCGGCTTGCGTTTTCGCAACTGCAACACGCCGATCCCAACGAAGACTACCAGAGCCACCGCAGCGAACACCAAGTGGCGAAGACGGAACGAAGGGCGTTGCGATGCAAGACGGATCTCGTGGGCCTGGGCAGCCAGTGCGGTGCGCATTTCCTGCAGTGTCTCGACGGACTGCAGGCACCTGGGGCACTCGAGGATATGCACCTCGAATTCGTCCTGTACTGGTGGCTCCAGCTCACCCTTCAGGTACTTTTCTGCGATTCCGTCTTCTCCGACATTCTGGCAGTTCATAACCCGTGCGCCACTGTGAAGTGGTCACAAACGATGCTTCTGTGACACCCTCACAAATTTATTTATCATCCTCTTAACTATCCGAGACTTACGGGCACGTACAGCGTCGTGGGAAAGGTTGAGGCGGTGGGCTACCTCGGCGAGCGAATGGCCATCGACCAGGGAAAGCAGCAATATCTGCTGGTCCGCTATGCACAGTTTTGCCAGTTCTTGTCGAACCAGGCGCTGCCGTTCGGACGATTCCAGTTGCTCGATCGGGTCGCTAGCCCGGAGTTCCACCGTAGCGAGGTCGCTCTCGGGATGCCGCGCCCGACTCCTTAAATAGTTATTAATGATGTTGCGAGCTGTGCCCTGAACAAAGGCGCCAAGCTTCTCGCTTTCACGGATCTGACCCGCGCGCAGTGCCTTGAGCACCGCGATCAGAATTTCCTGGCTCAGGTCGTTGGCGGCATCGCGATCACGCGTGCGAACGGTTGCAATCAGGAGCACCGCACGCCGGTAGGTATTGACCAGTTCTTCTTCGGCAACCGGGTCACCGCCCCGAATGCGTATGACCAACCCTTCTTCTTTCGTCGGGGCAATATCCGGTGAAGTGGATTCGGTGGCCATCTCCTGCACGAAGAGACAACGGCTTCGTGTTACTCAACTAATTCTACCTCCGCAGAAGGCAAATCATTACCATTTTGTAAGCCTGAACTCATAGCTGCATCTCCGACCTTCTGCCACCTGTCACAGTCCCTTCAGTTCTGACCACATAACATCAGAATCGCGCTACGAAATGCACAACGGGAAGTTCGCGACGCAGAGTAGCAGAGCGGAAGTGTGACCATCATCACAGCCAGCTTTCGGGAAGTGATCTAGCGTTGAGCAGAACAGATGAAGCTCCTTCCCTTGTATTGGTAAACCGTTTCTGCCTCTTCCTCGCGCCCCATCGGGCGCAATACGAGGTGGCCCCATGAGTGAGGGAAACAGCACTCGGTACGTCTCGCCGGCAAGATCCTCGCGCAGTCTAAGACCAGAGTCTGCTCGATGGCTCCATGTGATTCTTCTGGCGGTCGGGCTGGCAGGATGGATGGTTTTCATTCTTGCCTGCGTCGGAGGCGCTGATTGGAGTTCTGACGGCTCGCAAATCATCTTCGCCTACCGCGACGTCGAGAACTCCCGAACCGCCGTCGCACTCTACGACCGTGCGACAGGCGCTGTCTCGACCATCCTCAGCCAGCCCGCTGCCAAAGAAGGAGAACTGGCGCTGCACCCGAGGTGGCAAAACGACGGAACCCGAGCCTTGGTCGCGATCTACCGCGGCATTCCTGGCGGCTCTTCCGATGGCGCGTGCGAACTGATCTCGATTCCTGTTAAGTCGAGCGTGTCCTTGCAGGTCTACAACTTGGGCTTCACGGAAGGTTGCAACTTCCCCTATCTCCAGTTGAACGGGAAGGTGTACTTCGGAGGCGCAGATCTGCGCTGGGTTGACCTGGAAACGGGGGAAGTCGAGTCACAGGACTTTAAATTGCCGAGCAAACTCTCGGGCTTCCAGGAGGTCGTACTCTCTGAGCACGGCGGTCAGGTTTATTACCAGGGAAAGGTCACGCACAAGGTCAGCGGCGCTGAAGGCAAGGAAAAAGAAGAGGAGGGCAGCGAAGTCGGCGGAATCCAGCTCGAGGACTTAACCTTGAAGCCCTTTTTCACCTTCTGGGCCCAGGACTTGCCCGCCCTCGGTGTTCGGGACGTCTATTCAATTTTCTGGCCTCATGGATCCAGTGTGGCATTGATCGGACTGGGGAAGGAGAGCGATTCCGACAAGATATTGCTCGGGGAGGAAAACAAAGGTATCGTCCGCGTGCTCGCTCCCGACCTGGGCGTAAAACTTTACAAACTCGGAAATCTGATCTGGTCATCGGACGGCAGAATGCTCTACGCCTCCGCGATCACGATAGGTGAGCAGCAAAATACATTGGACTATTGGCTCGCCGAAATCCCCGTAGACGGTGGCCGCGTCCGCCTGACGAAGATTGCTCCCATGCGAAGTGAGCTGAACGACGATTTCGAGTCCATCTTCCGGCTGGGCATGCCGATTTCAATGTCTCCGGATGGCCGCTGGATCGCCGCCACGCCCGCCGTACTCGGCAAAGGAACTCTCGACGATCGCGATCGGGCGCTTTTCCTCATCGACCTGCGCGACCCGGCTCGGCCACTGCAGCGAGTGCCGATTCCCCGCCAGCCGCCGGCGGTGGCTCCGGGACCAAAGGTACAGCAATGATTTTCTTGCGCGAACTGTTTTCTCATATCTGCGGCCAGCAACACTGCTGGGTACTCAGCGGCCAGACGATGCCGTTTTGTCAAAGGTGTACCGGATTGTATGTCGGTGCATTCTCCGCCTTGATCCTGATCCTTATCTTCCGCCCTCGCCCCAATCTTTTCCTCTACTGGATTCACGGCATCTTCATGCTCGTCATGATTCCGTTTGGATTTCATTTTGTCACCCACGGCGGTCTGACGCGAACTTTGACCGGGACGCTGTTTGGCTTCGGGCTTGTCTACTATCTCGCACTTAACCCGTTCACCGCGTGGCATGCTTGGAAAGCCGACACCGCCTGGCGAACCAGAGCTTACGTGTTGCTGATCGCGACCCTGCTCCCGCTGCTGCTCTTAATGGTGCGCTTGGGCAGCGGCCTTTCAGCTCTTCTCCTAACCGGCTTGGGAGCTCTCGGATTCGCATCTCTTTGCTTGCTCACTGCGGTGAATCTCGCTGTTCTTCCCGGAATATTTCGGGCACTTCGTTCCGGTTCTCGTCTTCAATCGCAATGAAACCACTATTCCTCTTCGTGCGCCCGCCTCGCCCGCTGTGGCCTTTCAACGGTCCCAGCACCGCGTTCTGGCCACCGCTGGCATTCGCCTCGCTCGCAGCCGCGCTGCGAGAGCACGTGCCCGGTCTGCGCGTTGCGATTCTGGACGCTCCCGCCTTGTCGATGGGGTGGAGTACGCTGACCCAACACCTGCGATGGCTACAACCGGACTACATCGGAATTGGAGAAGAGGCGGTGAGTTGCGTCGAGGGACTTCGGCTCGCGAGGCTTGCGAAAGAACTGGGAGCCCGCGTTGTGGCGGGTGGATGTTTCTTCTCCTACGTAGCTCCCCATGTCCTGGCCACCGGCCTGATCGATGTTGTCGTTCACGGCGAAGGCGAACTGACCATCGTCGAACTGGCGCAGGCCTTGCAGGAGAATGATCCGAAAGCACTTCGCGCGGTCGCGGGCATTTCCTTTGTGGACGGTGAGGAAGTCGTCTTCACCGGCTGGCGCGAACTCTTGGCCGATCTTGATTGCCTTCCGTTTCCTGCCTACGACCTCCTCCCGATAAAGAGCTACGGAGACCGGAGTCGGAATCACCCGAGCCTTGCCGCCATCGAATTGGGGCGTGGCTGCTCTCACGGATGCCAATTTTGTGTCCTATGGAGGCAGATGGGGCGCTATGAGGCCGACCGTCAAGTGCCCTCCCTGCGTGTCAAGTCTCCCGAACGCCTGCTGGAGGAAGTTCGCATTCTGATGGATCAATTCCAGCGGCAGTATCTGGGCTGGGTGGATCCGTGCTTCAATGCTGACCCGCGGACGGCAGCCCGTCTGTCTGAACTTCTATTGCGCGAGAATCGAATCATTGGCCAAAGTGCCTGGGTCCGAGCAGACTACGTAGTTCGAGACGATGCTTCCGGTGCTCTCAAACTCTGTTGCCAATCTGGATGGAACGAAGCTTATCTCGGGATCGAGCGCCTGGAACCCTCCGAGCTTTCTCGACTTGGCAAGGGGAATCTCAACGGCGAGGCGACGCGTGCACTCGAGATTCTGCACACGAAGCATCCCGATGTAGTTACGGTCGGAAGCTTCATCTATGGTCTCTCCTGGGACACACCAGAAAGTGTGCGGTCGTTGTTTCAAAGTGCTGAAAGGTTGCCGCTGGACGAAATCTTCTTTATTCCGCTTACTCCGCTGCCCGGAACACCATACTGGAAACCGCAAATGTGGGATGCCACGGGCAAGAAGTTTCGAACCTTCGATTTCCTTCCCCGGCCAAGTTCAGAAGAGACGATGGCGCAATTTTCCTCTGAGATCGCATGGGGTTATCTGTTCCGTTGGCCCCGCCAGAGAGTCTACAGAATGCTGGCCGGCCTTCTGGCGCGAAATCCCCGGCGCCGGAGTATCACGCGGCACATTTCTCAGCGAACGATTCCGGTAATGTTTCCAGGAGCATTTCACCGAAGGTGCGAAGCTGCTGGCGGAATGTTTTATCCGGCTTGGTATGAGAGTTGAATAACACCTGGACGACACTCTGACGGAGGTGGAATTATGTCGCAATTCCGGCTAATTCAAATGGTCGTCATGCTTATTGCCATCCTTGCCCTGGGAAGCCTCACTGCTTGCGGCGCGGGCGCCAGCGGAGGAACCGTCGTGCTGCCGCCATTTAACATGTACTGGTCTGTGGCCGTGGCTGACCTGAACGGTGATGGCAAACTCGACATCGTCGCGTCTTACTCGAAGATATCCGGCCCGCCACCTCACCTGGGCATGGTCGCAATCTTATTTCAGGATGCTGCCAATCCCGGGAATTTTCTCCCCCCTGTGACCTACGACGTCGGAAACGATCCGGTCGCGCTTGCGATTGGCGATTTGAATGGTGACGGTAATCTAGACATTGTTACTGCCAACACAATCATGAACGTAGATGGCACAGGATCAAGCAGCGTCTCGGTTCTGCTGCAGGATGCGGGTAGTCTGGGACGTTTTCTTTCTGCGGTGAACTATCCAACAGGCTTTTCGCCAGTGGGTGTGGCAATTGGGGATTTAGATGGTGACGGAAGGCCCGACTTGACTGTCGCGGATACAACCGGCATTTCACTTCTCATGCAAAATCCCGCTGCACCGGGAACATTCTTGGCGGCCACCACAATTAGTGTTGGAAACGGGGGGACATCGGCGGTTGCGATTGCGGACTTGAATGGAGACGGCAAGGCCGATTTGGTAGCGTCGACTTCTTCCGGGGTCAACGTGTATCTGCAGGACCCAACTTTGCTAGGAAGGTTTGTGAGCCCGGTAACCTATAAGGCAGGAGAACAGCCTATCTTCATAGCGATCCAAGACCTCAACGGCGATGGTCGCCCCGATCTCGCTGTTGCCAATTATGGAACTCCCGATGACGGCTCGACGGCCAGCCTCTCGGTGCTGCTGCAGAGTACTTCGGGTGCCGGAGCCTTTCTGCCCACAACCAACTACAGTACCGGGATTCGCTCATCCGTAGTGGTCGCGGCCGACTTGAACGGGGATGGCAAGGCCGACATTGTTGTTGCAAACAGCGGCGACTTGAGCGGAAGCAGTATCTCGGTGTTCCTCCAGGATCCTTTCGCGCCGGGAACCTTTCAGCCGGCAACGAATTATGCGGGAAGCGGCGTGATCACTTGTGTGGCCGTAGGTGACATGAATGGTGACAACAAGCCGGACTTGGTGATAGTGGACAGCGGAATTGAGATTCGGCTGCAAGACCCTGCCAACCCGGGCCAGTTCTTACCACCGATTGTCATTGCCTCTCAATAGCTTGGCCCCGCTGCCGCGAGCCGCATAAACAGCACTGCCGACTTAACTGGCGTAATCAGATTACACCGACTGAGAGTTGCGTCGGCCCGGACCACAACCCATTCCCGGCACCTGTTGGCGCGTTGCGCGTTGCGTCACCTGCTGAGTCGATTCTGGTTAGCGTGGTAATCCTGACACTTCTGGCAGTGTTTGTTGGAGGGAGCTGCGGGCCGCTTGTGGCACCGCACGCAAACGCCCGCTTTGACATCGCGCTCGTAGTTCCGGCGCAGGAGCGATTTCTGGTACTTCGCGTGCGCCCGGTCGCATTTCTCGCAGCGTGTCGTGCCGCGATCCGTCCAGCGTCGGAATCAACTGACGCACGCGGCTCACATTTCTTGACTTCTCGGTGGCCGTGCGACATTGGCGATTGGTGTCTTCCGGACGGTCACTGCGGCCCCATGAGCCGAGTTCCGGATCGGCCGAAGCGCAGCTGTTGCTGAAGCAGCTTGCGGGCATCGTCGCTCAGAACCCTCGGGCCGGTCACGCCTTGTGAAGTGCTCTCGCTGGTCGCAACACCGTGTGTCGGGGTCGCCAGATAGGTGTGAGTTTCGCCGGTGCTGGTCAGACCCAAGCCAGTGATCTCCCCGCGGGAATTGATGGAGCAACCAGTTAGCAGATACAGGGGAGAATCACCCGCAATCAGGGTGTTGAGGTCGGTCATCACGCCTTTCTCCCACAGAAACGCCCGCGGGCTGAAGTTTGCGTCCAGGGACGCGCCAATTACCGAGCCGGCATCGTTAATGCTGATGCTGACGCTCGCTACGTCCCCGTAGAGTGTACCCAAATCCTGCATCCCAGTTCTCTTGGTCCAGAGAAAAGCGTGAAAAGTTGTGTCGCCCGGCAGGTCCGAGTTACCGACCACCTGGCCTTGGTTATTAACGTCATAGGCGATGTTCCCCCCCGCCTGTCCCGTTTGGCCGCCGAGATTGCCGAGGTCAGTCGCTTTGCCTTTTTCCCAGAGCAAGGCGTGAACCGGCACGAGGTTGTAGAGGAAATTCATGTTGAAAGTTGCACAAGTGCCCGACCCGCCGACAACCTCTCCGTTGTCGTTGATCTCCTGGGCGACGCCAACTGGATCGCCCCCAAACGTAGGCAGTTTGTGAATCACTCCTTTTTCCCAGACGACAGGCTTAAAGTGGAGCACTTGGGGAGCTGGGCATTGCGGGTCCAGCGTCGTATTTTCCGCGGTCCCGGCTACTTCGCCTCGATTGTTGATCGCGTAAGCCACACCGTTGTTGCCCCCCAGCGTAGAGAGCGGATTCATCACGCCTTCTTTCCACAGGAAAGGTAGACATGTGAGGTGAGTACCGAAGCCGCAGAAGTCTTCACCATGGGGATCCGGAGTAGAGGTTTCAGCTTCACCGGCCGCCTGGAACCTTACGTTGTCGCCAAACGCAATGCTGTTCGGTCCCCCGAGTCCGGGCGCACCGATGTCCCCCATGAGTCCCTCTAGCCCAGAGAACGGCATGCTGTGTGCCGTTAGGGAGGCTCGCCGAGCCACTTACCAGTCCATACTTGTTGATGAAGAACGGCTGGCTAAACGTTCCGCCCTCCAACGTGCCGAGGTCGGTGATGGTATAGCGGGCAGGCTCGGGCGTTCGTTCCTGCGCCGCTGACTGTTCCTGCGCGGTTAGCCCAACCGGCATCGCCAACGCAGCTAGTAGACTCACTGCACACATGGACTTCAATAATGTGGTTTTCATGTTATCTCCTTTTTTGACTGTTTCTCGAGGGCTTTCGCGGCCACCCTCGATCGCTCTCATCTAGATAGGCGCAAACGGCGGGACGGAACTATCACGCAGGAATTACTTTTCTTGAAGGGACTGCATTAAGGGGCTATGATTCCTGAAGGGTCTGGGGCAATGCGGAAGTCAACACGACCACACGACGATGAGGCTAAAACGCCACCTCGTGGGGAGGTGAGCGGGTTGCTCCGAGCCTGGAGTGACGGAGACCGAAGCGCGCTCGACAGGCTGACGCCAATCGTCTATGACGAGCTCCGCCGCCTGGCGCGGCGCTACATGAAACGTGAGCGCCCCGGCCACAGCCTCCAAACGACGGCCCTGGTCAATGAGGCCTACATGCGCCTGGTGGATTATAAGGGCATGCAGTGGCAGAATCGCGCCCATTTCTTCGCGGTTTCGGCCCAGTTGATGAGGCGCATTCTGGTTGAGCATGCGCGGCGCCACAACCTGAAACGCGGGGGCGGCGTGCAGCATGTTTCCTTGGAAGAGGCGGCCATGGTGGGCGGCGACCGGGCCGCGGACCTGGTGGCGCTCGATGACGCGATGGACGCGCTGGCGCGGCTCGATCCCCGCAAAGTGCAGGTCGTCGAAATGCGCTTCTTTGGCGGACTCAGCGTGGAAGAGACGGCCGAGGTGCTCAAAGTATCGCCCGTCACCGTGATGCGCGACTGGAGCACCGCCAAGGCCTGGCTCTACCGCGAACTGACCGGCGGGACGGGCGATGGATTCTGAACGGTGGAAACAAGTCGATAGCCTGCTGCAGTCGGTGCTGGAGCGTCCGCCCGAGGAGCGCGACGCGTTTCTGCGGCACGCGTGCGCGGGCGACGAAGCGCTGGAGCGCGAAGTCCGCTCTCTGCTGACGGCACAGCAGCAGGCAGGAAGCTTCCTGGAGAGCCCTGCTATAGAAGTGGCCGCGCGGGCCCTCGCTCGCCAGCAGAGCGAAGACGCGCAGGAAAGAGCGAGTTTCCCGATCGGCCGGATCGTCTCCCATTACCGCATCGTCGAGAAGCTCGGCGGTGGTGGGATGGGCGTGGTCTACAAGGCCGAGGACACTCGACTCCACCGTTTCGTAGCTCTGAAGTTTCTTCCCGATGAAGTGGCCCGAGACCCCCAGGCTCTCAGCCGCTTCCGGCGAGAAGCGCAAGGCCGCGTCTGCCCTGAACCACCCCAACATCTGCACGATTTACGAAATCGGCGAGCACGAAGGCGCAAGCCTTCATCGTCATGGAGTATCTGGATGGCGCGACGCTGAAGCATCGCATCGGCGGCAGGCCCGTCGAGACCGAGTCTTGCTCTCGCTGGCGATCGACATTGCCGACGCACTGGATGCCGCGCACACCGAAGGGATCGTTCATCGCGACATCAAACCCGCGAACATCTTTGTCACCCAGCGCGGACATGCCAAGATTCTCGACTTTGGCTTAGCGAAAGTGACACCCGTGCTCAGCAGCGGGGGCCAGGCGAGTGTAGCGGCACAGTCAACTGTGACCATCGAAGAGCGCCTGACAAGTTCCGGAACGGCGTTGGGAACCGTTGCCTATATGTCGCCGGAGCAAATTCGAGTCAAGGAGTTGGATGCCCGTACTGATTTGTTCTCGTTCGGAGTCGTCTTGTACGAGATGGCAACCGGGACAGTGCCGTTCCGTGGCGAAAGCACAGGAGTGATCTTCGAGGCCATCCTGAACCGGGTACCCGTTCCTCCAGTGCGCCTCAATCCCGACGTGCCGGCGGAATTGGAGCGGATCATCGCCAAGTGTCTGGAGAAAGACCGGGACTTGCGATACCAGAATGCAGCCGATGTTAGAACCGACCTGCGACGGATGAAGCGGGACACGGATTCGGCGCGGGTGACAACAAGTGCGAAGCCCGGCACCACAGCCGCCATCGCCAAACGCTGGAAGCTGATTGTTCCTGCTGCCGCAGCTATTCTGGCGTTGTTCGTGGCAGGTTACTTCTATTTTCAGGGCGCACCAAGACTCAGGGCCGCAAAACTTACCGACAAGGACACGATTGTCCTCGCCGATTTCATCAACACGACGGGTGACGCCGTGTTTGACGGCACCCTGCGCCAGGGGCTCGCCATCCAACTCGAGCAATCGCCCTTTCTGAAAATCATGGACGACGACCAGGTACAACAAGACCTGCGGTTGATGAGCGTTACTCCCGCGAGCCATATCACAAACCAGATCGCACATGACATCTGCGTGCGGGACGGAGCCGCGGCCACCATCGACGGCTCCATCGAGAGCCTGGGTAAGAACTACGTCATCACGCTACAGGCAACGACTTGCCGGGGCGGCGCGACGCTGGCTCGGGAACAGATTCAAGCGGGCGACAAAGAGCACGTGTTGAACGCGTTGGGAACCGCCGCTACTGCGATGCGGGCCAAGCTGGGAGAGTCGCTCAACTCGATCCAGAAGTTGAATCGTCCGCTCGAACAAGCCACCACTCCATCGCTGGAAGCTCTCCAGAGCTACACCGCGGGTCATTCCGAGATGGAGCAGGGCCAATTTCTGGCTGCTGTCCCGTTGTTTGAGCGCGCCATTTCGCTCGATCCAAATTTCGCGATGGCTTACTACTTTCTTGGCATCGCGTTCAACAATGCCGGAGACATAGAGCGCAGCCGGGAATACACACAAAAAGCTTTCGGTTTGATCGGCCGAGTGTCCGAGTTTGAGCGGGACCTCATTACGGCTGACTACTACGCGTATGATGGCCAGTCTGACAAAGCGATTGACGCATATCGGTTGGGTATCCAGAACTATCCCCGCTTTTGGGGATTCCATAACGACTTGAGTGTCGAGTACATAGACCGGGGGCAATTCGAAGAGGGGCTCAAGGAGGGTCAGGAAGCGACTGGGCTGCTACAGGCCAACGTTGAACCTCCGTACCGGCGCCAACTGGACGCCTACGTGTGCCTGGATCGGCTCGCCGAGGCGAAGCAATTAGCGGAGAAACTGCGGGCGCAGGGACTCGGCGGAGCGAGGATCCACCAGCGCTTCCTCGAAATCGCTTACGTCGAGGGCGATGATGCGGCCGCTGCGCAGGAGATTCAATGGTTCGCAGGCAAGCCGGCGGAGTACCTCAGCTTTGGCTTGCAGGCGGCCAATCAGAATGCTCTTGGCCAGCGTCGCGAGTCGAGCAAACTGTACCGGCGAGCCGCGGAGACAGCGCTGCGCCAGGGGCTCCGGAACGCCGCCGCCGAATTTGAAGAGGCCGATGCGCGTGCCGACGCGCTGTCGGGTAATTGCCAGACCGTGCGGCAATTGGGGCGTTCTGCGCTGGCACTGGCCATGTGCGGCGATGCGGCCCAAGCGGAGAAGCTCGCCGGGGAGACTTCGAAGCTGTTTCCAAACGGAACCCTCTGGAATGCGGTGCAGCTACCCGCGATTCGCGCTGCGATCGCGCTCAAGCGCGATCAGCCCGCCAAAGCCGTGGAACTGCTGGCATCCGCCTCGCCGTACGAGCGTGCTTACCCCGAGGCGGTGTACCTGCGGGGCTTGGCTTACCTGGGTCTGCGTGAAGGCGCTGAGGCAGCGGCTGAGTTCGAAAGGATCCTGGATCACAAGGGCGCCAATTGGGGCAGTGCTTGGCAACACCCCTATTGGGGACAGTTCTACTCGCTTTCCTACCTGGGGCTGGCGCGCGCCTGCGCGCTCGCTGGCGACCCGGCGAAAGCCAGAAAAGCCTATCAGGATTTCCTCACCCTCTGGAAAGACGCCGACCCCGACATTCCCATTCTGAAACAAGCGAAAGCGGAGTACGAGAGGCTGCAATAGTGCCGGTACTCGAGCTATGAAAGCAAGATAACCTGCTTGACGATTTGCCCAGGCCGACAAGAAAGTGATCTTCGCAACGGATTAAGTACGGTCTCTCGCAATTTTTCACCGAAGTGATGGACAAACGGAAGTAATTCGCCTGGAGCGAAAGCTGGTCTTACAAAGGGCTGGATGGGGATTGGCAAAACCAGGGGTTGCGCCGGCGGAGAATTTGTTAGTGAAATGGCTGGCTGCGGACTCAACATGTCAACCGTGCGCTTCCTCTGACACTTACCTTCCAAGAAAGTCAGCAGAGGTGAGGTCCGTTTTCACATCCCAGCGCCGCAAAATGATTTCGGAAATCAGTTGCTTATCCTGCAATGACTTAAAAGGACTAAGAATACCAACTGTGCTCTGCTATGTCCTTTGTTTGACGTTTGTTGGCGGATGCGCCTCACACACGCTTCCGCCAAAATTCAACAACGTGCAGATCCCGCTCTGGCCCAGCGATGGCCGTTTAAGCTGCCACTTGCCGGCTTTGCTTGACGAACGCTAGCAGGTCGGCATTGATCTGGTCCGCATTGGTTGTGGGCATCCCGTGCGGAAAGCCTGGATAGACCTTCAGCGTGGCGCCCTTCACAATCTTGGCCGACATCAGAGCCGCCGCGCCTATGGGAACGATCTGGTCATCGTCGCCATGAAGAATGAGAGTGGGCATGTCGAACTTCTTGAGGTCTTCGGTAAAATCGGTCTCCGAGAAAGCCTTGATGCAGTCGTAGCCCGCCTTCATCCCGCCCATCATCCCTTGGAGCCACCACTTCTCCCGAATGCCTTCCGATATCCTCGCGCCCGGCCGGTTGTAGCCGTAGAACGGAAGGGTAATGTCCTTGTAAAACTGCGGCCGATTTTTCACATACTGGGCCCGCAGGTCGTCGAACACCTCGATTGGCGCACCCGCGGGATTCTTGCCCGTCTTCACCATCAGCGGTGGCACCGAGCTGATGAGCACGGCCATGGCGACGCGTTTTGAGCCATGACGCCCAATGTAACGGGCAACTTCTCCGCCGCCGGTGGAGTGGCCCACATGGATTGCGTTCTTCAGGTCAAGCTTTTCCGTGAGGACTGCGAGATCGTCGGCGTAGGTGTCCATATCGTTGCCGTCCCAGGTCTGGCTGGAACGGCCGTGTCCTCGCCGGTCAGCCGCGATGACTCGATAGCCACGCTGTCCGAAGAACAACATCTGTCCGTCCCAGTCGTCCGCGGTGAGCGGCCAGCCGTGACTGAACACTATGGGCTGGCCCTTTCCCCAGTCCTTGTAGTAAATCGTGGTGCCATCTTTGGTTGTGATCGTAGGCATAAGACATCCTCCTTAAGTATTGTTATTGGTAGAACGTGGCCCGGAATCCAGGGAAGGCGCACAGCCGGCAATGCGCCTCCTTTCAGGACCAAGATGCTGCTTCCGTCTTCGGCGATACATTATGATTTCGTTACCTGGCTTGAACCAAAGGATGCCCCGCTGAAATCCCGTTCGTATAGGAAAATAGATCATGACCTCCGTGCGAATGGACAAGTGGCTTTGGGCCGCCCGATTCTTCAAGACGCGAGCCTTGGCCGCACGGGCCTGTGAACTCGGGAGGATTCAATCCAACAGGCAGGCCGCTAAGGCTGCGCGCGAGGTGCGGATTGGAGACAGGTTGCTAGTGACCAACGACGGCGGCGACTTTCAGGTGGAAGTCCTGCTGCTCAGCGACGTGCGCGGTCCGGCTCCGGTTGCGCAAACGCTTTACCGCGAGACGGAGACGAGCCGGGAACTGCGCCTGAAGGTGGCGGCGGAGCGCAGGGCGATGAAGCAGTTCGAAGAGTTACCCGCAGGCAGACCATCCAAGCGCGACCGCCGGAGGATTATCCAGTTCCGGGGACGTGCCTGATCCCAGACGAGGTCCCCTGGATTGTGGAAACTATTTTGCCACGAGTTCGTCGCGCAGTGCCCGACCCAGCGCCGCCTGCCGGTCCGCGCTCAACTTCGCACCGCCTGAGGTCAGATACAGGACATCAATCGCCATCTGCCCTTCGGTCTCGATCAGCGCAATTTCGATGTTGCACTCATGCTTCGAGACCAGCGAGCACATCCGGTAAAGCAGGCCCGGGCGATCCTGGGTCAGAACCTGCAGTAGCGTGCTGTGGGCGGAGCAGCTATCGTCGAACTCAATCTGGGTCGCGATCTTGACCTTCGTGCCGTTCCCCTTCTCTGATTTCAGGCGGTCGCGCAGCATACGCGCCACATTGACCTCACCCTTGACCACGTCCGCAATACTTTTTTTCAGGCGCTCCCATTCCTGCAGATTCATCTCCAAGGTTCGGAAGCGGTCGGTGAAATAAAAGGTGTCGACTACCGTTCCAGCGGCATTCGAAAACGCGTTCGCCTTCACGATGTTCATGCCCCAAGCGGCTAGCGCTCCCGAGACGGATGCGAACAGCGCAGGCCGGTCGGTGGTGACCAAGGTCAGCTCATACCAGTGCCGGACCTGCTTCAAATTCAGCTGAACCCCGCCCTGGCCCAAGCGGGCGGCCATTTCGGCATGCGCCAGAACGTCGGTTGCACCGTGGATGCGCAGATACCGTTGCGGCAATCCTTCCAGAAAGATGTTGAACTTCTTGCCTGCAACCCGTGCCAGCGAGCGCAGATGATCCAGGTTAGCCAATCCAACGCTGGCGCGATCATGGCCGCCAGCGGTGTGTACGCGCTCGTCGGCGCTGCGGCTGAAGTAATTCGCGCACGCAATGTACAGCTGCCATAAGTTATCCGCTCTCCACGGCGTCATGGCCTCCGGGTTCACGGCTTTGATGTCGGCATAGGTCATCAGGCAAAGCATCTTCAGCCGTTCGGGCACTCCTACTTTCTCTGCGAACGACTTCACATTCACCGGATCGAATACATCGCGCCGCATCGCCGCCGACATTTCCAGATGGTTCGCCACCAGATAGCGCACCGTCTCGCGATCCACGGGATCAAGATCGAGCCGCTCCGCGCAACTGTCAGTGAGCTGCAAGCTGGCCTCAACGTGATTCTCGCCCGGCGCGGCTTTGCCGGAATCATGCAGCAGCAACGCCAGGAAAAGCAGTTCCGGTTGTTCGAGTTCACTCTGCAACTCCGCAAAGCGCTGGTCCCACTCCGATTTCGATTCTTTCAGGCGATGCAGATGTTCGATCGCCAGGAACGAGTGCTCGTCGACTGTGTAGCGATGGTAAAAATCCCGCACCACCAGAGCCTCAATCCCTTTGAGTTCAGGCAGGAGAAGGGCCAAAAGGCGAAGCGCGTTCATGGCGCGCAGAGCGTCGGCGGCATGGGGCTGCACCAGCGTTTCCTGCAGGTAAAGCCACAACTCGGCGCCCCGCGGAGGCGTTGCCGCCAGCGCCGGCAGGGCTTGCTCGACTTTATATTCGGTGGTTGTGCTCAGTTTCAGGCCGTGTTCGGCCATGAAATGAAAAAGCCGCAGCAGCATTTCCGGATCGCGCAAGCTGCCCGGCTGTTGTAGAAATATCAGTCCATCGACCACCGAGAAGTCGGCACTTGCGACCTTCGCCCTCCAGCCCTGGAACTGCCGGTACAACGACGACCATGCCGCCGGAATCTCCTCCAGCAACTGGTTGCAGACGCGGTGCACGCTGCGCACGTGGCCAAAGTAGACGCGCATCCAATCGGCTGTGTTCGTGATTTCCGCGTCGTTCGCTCCGATGCTGGCGCCGATCTTTCTCGCCGCAGCTTCATCTTGCGCCTCCCAAAAGAGCGTGTTGTCGTGGCGCCCGTGCCGGAAATGCAGGAAGCAGCGCACCGACATTTGGAAATCCAGCGCGGCGTCGAAGGCCCTCCGCGAAGAAACCGGCAGCAACGCTTTCTCGTCGGGCCACACCTTCAGCTTTTCCATGGCGGAGATCAGTGTCAGCCAGTTGGCGACGTTGTAGTCGCGCAAACCGCCTGGCCCATCCTTCACGTTGGGCTCCAGGTGAAAGACGGTATTGCCAAACTTATGATGGCGCGCGCGCGTAATCTCGGCCAGGTTCTGGATCAGGTTCTGGCAATCGCGACTGACTAGACGAGGGATCGCCTTTTCTCTCAGCCGCGCAAAAAGCTCGCGATCGCCCGCCAGATACCGGCTGTCGAGCAACGAGATGGCAAACTCTACATTGTTCGGATCCAGCCGCTCGCACTCCGCCACATTTCGCGTGGCCGGACTCAACTTCAGGCGCAGGTCCCACAACTCCTGGGAAAAGCGCCGGATGGGATCTTTGAATTCACTCTCGGAGTTACCGCCGGCGTGCAGGAACAGCAGATCAATATCGGAGTGAGGAAAAAGCCAGCCGCGTCCGAATCCGCCAGTCGCCACCAGCGCGAAGTCTTTCGGACCGTCTCCATCGGCAGGTTTTGCAGCGTGGGAACTGACGATGATTTCATTCCACAGTTGCTGGACAATCCCATCCACCAGCGCCGTGCGCCTGGCCAGCGCCGCGCGCCCGTCACCGGTGACCGAAAACTCCTGTTCGATCGCCGCGGATTCCCGCACGTACAGATCTCGTAACTCACTGCGGACGGTGGCCACGGTGGTCATCTCGATGACACCCTCCCCGAACTGTTCCGCAGCACGCATCGAAAATTTGGCACACGGACGGCACCACTTATCATTTGTCATCCTGACCCTGAGCGCAGCCGAAGGGGAAGGACCTGCTGCTCGCCGCAAAAAGCAGGTCCTTCGCTTCACTCAGGATGACAATTCATGATTCGCATGACGATTCATGATTCGTGCGCTTACAGCACGCTCTCGCCACGTTCGTCGTTGCGAATCCGAATCGCTTCGTCAATGCGCGAAAGAAAAATCTTTCCGTCGCCGATCTTGCCCGTGCGTGCGGCGGTGGTGATTGCCTGGACGACTTTCTCGACCATTTCATCGGCCAGCACGATCTCGAGTTTCACTTTCGGAATCAAATCCACGGTGTACTCGCGTCCTCGATAAAACTCGGTGTGTCCCTTTTGCCGGCCATGCCCTCTGGCTTCAAAAACGGTCATGCCTTCGACGCCCACCTCGTGCAATGCGTCTTTCACCGCTTCGAGCTTTGAAACCTGGATAATCGCTTCGACCTTCGTCATGTGTCCGTCCTGGTTGTCCCTCTTGGTGACACTGTCGCCCACTTTTCGTTTCTCGTTATGCGGAAGTCTCCCAGTAATATCCCTCTTCGCCATGCTGCGAAAGATCGAGACCTTGCACCTCATGATCCTCAGAAACACGCAGCCCGATGGTGATGTCCACCAGCTTCAGGATGACCACAGTTCCGACGATTGCCAACCCCCAGGCAATCGCTACCCCGATCAGTTGATTGAGTAACTGGTGGGCATTGCCTTCTAGCAATCCCGAAGCCAGGGTATTTCCCTGCGCGTCTTTAAAGACGGGATTCACGGCGCTCGATGCGAAGATGGCCGTCAAAAGAGCTCCCAGCGTTCCACCGGCACCGTGCACGCCGAAGGCATCGAGCGAGTCGTCGTATCCGAATATGGACTTGACCTTGGTCACCATGAGGAAACAGCCGACGCCTGCGGCCAATCCGATGGCGATGGCCGACATGGGCGAGACAAATCCGGCCGCCGGCGTAATTGCAACCAGCCCGGCCACGGCTCCTGAAATGGCGCCCAGGGCACTGGGCTTACCCCGCTTCCACCACTCCGCGGCGCTCCACCCCAGGGTCGCTGCGGCAGCGCCGAAATGGGTGGCGACGAAAGCGCTGGTAGCCAGACTCCCCGCCGACAGCGCGCTGCCCGCGTTAAACCCGAACCATCCCACCCAAAGCAAACAAGCGCCAATGAAACTCAAAACTACGCTATGGGGAGGCATGGACTGCCTGGGATACCCGATGCGAGGTCCCAGATACAACGCACACACCAGCGCCGACACGCCCGAAGTAACGTGCACCACCGTGCCGCCGGCAAAATCGAGACAGGGGAAGCGTCCGCCAAGAGAAGCATTCAGCAGGCCGCCTTTCCCCCAGACCATGTGTGCCATCGGCGAATACACCACCAGCGACCACAGCACCATAAAAGCTGCCATGGCGCTGAATTTCATACGCTCCGCGAAAGCGCCTGTAATCAGCGCCGGGGTGATGATGGCAAACATCAACTGGTAAACCATGAACGTCTGCAGGGGAATGGTGGCGGCATAGTCCGGGTCAGGTTGCGCTCCCACGCCGCGCAGAAAGATGTTGTGCAGTCCTCCGATGAAGCTGTTTCCCGAACCGAATGCCAGGCTGTAAGACACGAAGGCCCAGAGCAAAGTGACAATGGCCATCAGCGCGAAGCTCTGCATCATGGTCGACAGGACATTCTTCTTCCGCACCAACCCGCCGTAGAACAATGCCAGGCCGGGGCCGGTCATCATCAGGACGAGAGCCGCGCTGGTCAGCATCCAGGCATTGTCGCCGGAAGACTTAGCGTCGGCCACCGCCTGTTCCAATTTTGCGATCCGCGCCGATTGCGCCTCATTCGTGGCGCCTGCCCCACCCGAAGTCTGCGCCAGGGCGCCGCTTGCGAATAGAAACGCTATCACCAGCGTAAGACACACTATGGCGAAATTCTTCATTGATCTCTTCTGACCCCTCGCCTTGAACGCACAGTAGCATAACAATAGCCGCAGACCGCCCTTTGCGGAAATTGAAACTATTTATGTGCGCGATTGGAAATCCTTATGTGCGCCCAATCCATGTGGGTGGATTCGGATCGGCGATCTCGGAGTAGTAGAGCAGGCTCACGACCGGAAAACCGCCGTCGGAGCCGCAGCCCTGAACCGACTTGCCGGAGGGAGTCCCAAGACCCCATGTCAATTTTCAGGGTGCGGCGCCAGGATTGGTAGGCCCGAATGGACTCGAACCATCGACCTCTTCCGTGTCAAGGAAGCGCTCTAACCAGACTGAGCTACGGGCCTACATGCGAACCGATGGTGGCTTCAATTCTACGGGCGGCGGGGCAATTCCGGCAACGTTTAGACAAAATTAAACCTTAGGAGCGAGAAAGTCCGGGGTCACAACGGGCGGCACTCTCGAATCGGCCTGCGACTAACTTCCCGAGTTAGCCATCATCAGCGCGAACAGCGCAGGCAGATAGAGGATCGTAGCTTGCAGCAATCGGCGAGCCGGTGGTTTGGAGGCTGGCGCCGTCGCCGGCAGTTGCGGATAGGCCATGCCCATGGACACGCGGAGCAACGCAGCGCCCATCAGGATGGCCCCAACCAGATACACCCGTCCCGCCATTCCCATCGCCACCGGCAAAAGGCTCACCGGGATCAACGCGCCCGAATAGGCCAGAATCCGCCACACCGTGGACTTCCCATCGGAATCCACCACGGGCAACATGCGAATGTCGCCCTGCGCATAATCCTCGCGGTAGAGCCATGCGATCGAAAGAAAATGAGGGAACTGCCAGACGAACATGATGGCAAAAAGGATTAGAGTCTCAATTTCCAGCTTTCCGCGCACCGCCGTCCAACCCAGCACTACCGGCATCGCTCCCGGAAACGCGCCCACAAAAGTGCACACTGGAGACACTTTCTTCAGCGGAGTGTATGCCGCCAAGTACACCAGCGCGGTCAAGAACACCAACAGCCCAGTCAGCAGGTTGGCATAGATTGCCAGATAAGCGGAACCGCCCAGAGTCAGCGCCAATCCGACCGTAGCCGCGTGTGCCGTGCTCATACGTCCCGACGGCAAAGGGCGCAGCGCAGTGCGCCGCATGCGCGCGTCCACACTCGCTTCGAGCACTTCGTTCAGCGCCGCCGTACCGCTCGAAACCAGTGCCACACCCAACAAGGCATGGAATAAACCCAGCGACCACGACGAGACGCCCAAGCGGTGCGCGCCAAAGAAATAGCCGCACCACGCCGTAAGGACGATCAAGGTTGTAATGCGCGCCTTAGTCAGCTCGGCGTAATCGCGCAGCCTGGAAACTAATTGTTGCAACATGGACCCCACACTCGCTGGTTTGCTCCCTATCCGCCTTCATCCGGCGGTTTAGCTCAAACCGGCAGTCACTCAACAAATCCCCAACGGAACCACACCGACCCCAAGAGACAGCATTGGTATCGCGCAATCTGTGCAATGTCAAGCCAAAATTCAAAACGACGGCGCGCTTCGCTCTACCGATGTTCGCACCGGAACGAGGTTGTTGGCAACTAACGACGGCACCTAGGAGGCTGCGGAAAAAGTCGTTCCCGACCAGACAGTGCCACCTCAGCGGCTAAAGCCGGACTCAGAACAAAGCAGTTACCGCAGCGCTGAAGCGCTGCGCCACCCAAAATCAAGCCCGAGATTGAGTCTTTCCGCAGCCTGCTAGTGACCGCCGCCAGAACTGGGAACATTGAATGTCTCGGGTGGATCAAAATAACACTGATGCCAAAACGCCGCGTCGGACAACGTGCCCGCCTTCCAGTGCTGAACCGTCGCGAGGGTTGCCGCGATCATGCCGCCATCGACCGAATCGAAGATCAACACTACTCCGGAGAGTTCCTGCGATCTTGCCTCCAGTTCGGGGTAGTTCTTGTCTAGCAAAGACTTGGCGAATTCCAATTTCGCTTGCGCTCCGCTATCTTTCTCGTTTTCCTGGATCTTTTGCACCGAGATGATTCTTACGTTTCTGCCCCGAAGCGGCTCCCAATCTCCAGGGAAGGGCGCAGTTTCTTCGCGCGTCACCTGAAACAGATCGGCCGCGACCGGTGCGGCACTCGGACTGCCGGGCGGAACGTCTGAGATGCCCTCGGGCATCTCCAGGCTGGTGCGCCAGATCCAGCCCCGCGACAGGCCGGAAATCCGCACGTGAACCCAGTCCGCGTTGTAATCCAGCATCTCAAACTCATCGTGCGCACTGGCCAGAAACAAGGTCTTGGCACTCAAACTGGGAGCCGCAACCACCGGAGTTCCCGTTTTCTTGATTGCCACCAAGTTCTTTGGATGCGCCTGGTTCTTGAGCACTTCTTCCAGGCTCGCTGCCTCGGCCTGCAAGGCGGTTTGAGGCCGATCTGAAGGCGTAGAACTCTTCGGATCCGCCGGTTGCCGACTTGACAGACCTTGTGCCACCGAAGACGAGAACGGATGCCCGGTTCCTGGCGACTGGGGCATCGGCGCTGAGATGGTTGGTTCCACGGTGCCTTTGTCCGCCATTGCTGGCCGCTTTGACGTCGTCGGCTGATGGGTCACCGGGAAACTCTCGCTCGAACTCTCGCTCGCAGTCATGCCACCGGGGGTACTCGCCAGTTCCTCGGTTAACTGGTCGAGAAGGTCGGATTCGAGCCGGCCATTCGAGGTCAGCAGCTGGTATCCGGAACGCGACGGACTTGAATCCGCGTACCAGGCGGTCACCTTCGTGGTCACCCGCACCACCGCGCCGCCCGACCCAGTCGAACTCACCTGCACGGCAGATTGGTAATACGCCCGCTGGTAGCGGTTTAAAGGATGATCGCCGGGCAGCGCGAATCCTTCCAGCACCGGCAGCCGTCCACTCATGGACGGTTGCAACTCCTTCAGCGCTTTTTCCACCGCGCTTTTCGATTGATGGTAGGTGCGTTCAAACGCGCTTGCTGGCGGACTTATTTGCGTACTTGTTTGCGGACTGCCGCTTTGCGCCGCGGCCATCGGAACCACGACCAGCAGAAACGCAGCCGCGCAAAGCGCGCGAAGCAACCGGCGCGGAACCGATGAAGTAGCGACTGGCAAACTCCGTCCGGTCATGGCATCTGCTCCAACTGATCCCGCCGGATCCATCCGTGCTGGCCGTCGTGCGTCTCCACCCCGTACCAGTAAGGCGTCGCAATCAGAATCAGAACTTCGACGCCAGGCTGCAGTGATTTCAGCGTGCTTGCGGTGTGGAATGGAGCGGACTTGAGCGGAGCTCCGGGCTTCTTGACCAGCCGCTCTACCTGCTGACGCAACTCTGCAACGTGCTGCTCCAGCGATTCAGCCGGTTGCTCAGACGTTCCCGGTGCTTGCGGCATCGCGGAGGTGGGTAGCGCGGGGGATGGCTGCGGCGCAGAGATAGGCGTAGCTTGGCCATTCGTTTTCTCGATATTCGTCCCTTCGACATTCGCGCTCTCGCCCATCACCCTATCGCCGGCCTTCGCCGTCGCGGGCGGAGTACTCAGCACCTCTTTGTCTTTGTCTTTGTCGCTGCCCGGGCCGAAGTTTTGTCTTGCCTGCCGTTCTTGCTTTGCTTCCAGAGCCTCGGCGGTTTCCTTTTTCATCAGCTCGACTTCCGCGAGGCGGTCCTGGATATTTTTGTATTCGCTGCTCTCCACCGAGCCGTTCGACTGGTGGACGCTGTGCCGAAAATCCTCCACGAACAGAGCGTCAACCCGCAGAACGGTATTCTTGTCGCCCTGCGGTTGCACCACGTAGCGCACGGCCAGCGTTCCAACATCGCCGCTGTCTTTGAAGTTCCGCGGATCGAGCGCCTGCTTCCGCACCTTGTAGAAAACCTTGCCGCCCTCCGTCCATGCTGCGAACACCGGCGTAGACGTGGCCTCGACCGCTCCCGTGATGTACTCGTCTTTGTTGTATTCCTTGCTGCCGCGGATAATCCCGTTCTGTGCGACGTCCTCCACAACCTGCACGACTTCGGGCTCCGGCAGCGGAATATTGACGATCAGGCCCGCGCCGTACTGAAGAACGTCCTTTTCGCGGCCCAGGGCGGGCATCGCCGCCGCACTCAGCAGAAGAAGAAGCAGAATAAATGCTGCCGCCACTCGGAGATGAGATGGGGGATAAAGCGCAATTCGATGAAACGCGACTTCCCCTTGCAGCCCTTTGCCGTGGAAACTCTTGTCCCTGATCACAACCGGCTCCAGCGTCCTTGCTGCAAGAGTCTTATACGCAAGGCTGACTGCTGTCAACTCGCCGGCAGGCACACTGGGTGCCATTCCCTTTTGCCGCTTTTTAGCAACCAATCTAGTGAGTGAAAGAAAAGTTCAGGCCGGTCGCCAGTTGCAGATCGTTTTGTTTTGTTCCGGTCGGCGGGTTGCTGACGTAAATATCCGCGAACGAGTTCTGCCAACCCAGCCATTTGTTGAGCTTGGTAACCGTGCCGAAATTGAATGTGCCGCGGTATTCTCCGGTCTGACTGAGGTCCGGATAGAAAAAGAAGCTTTGCGTAATGACCGTGCTCTTTCCGGCCTTGTGCATGAAGGCGTCACCCAGCGTCGCGCCCGCCAGGCTGCGGGTCAAAGCCGGCTCGAGCGTGGGGATCGGAGTGGTTGGAATAGTGAAAGCCGAGTAGCTTTCATGCGTATAGTTCAAGCCGAGCAAGAAATCCAGCGTGGTGGAAGCATTCTTGATCCAATGCACCCCCAAGCCCCCGCCCAGGGTGGACCGCAGATTCAGTTCCTGCAGTGAATTGGAAAAGAAATCACCGCTCACAAAGCCGAATTCGCGCCATCCGAAATCGTGGTCATAGCGCGCCCCGGCGCCGATCGAGTTCGCGGTGGTGTGGGGCGATGCGGTTGGCAGATCGTTGGTCGCGTACACCGAATTGGTGTAAAGGAGCAGTTTGTCGTGGAACCCGGTGCGCACGGAATTAAACGCGATGTTCAGGTTCTTGGTCGCGCTGTTGCCACGGGTCACAGCAAACCCCAGATTCAGACCGCCGTTCCAACCTTCCAACCAGCCCGGGTGCAGGCTCTTTTCATAAGCCAACTGCTCGGCAGGACTGCGCAACGTGGTGACGGAAGACTTCGGCGCTTCGACCGGTCCCGCCGTCCTGGTGGCGACAATCACGTCGTTGCCTTGGGTGGTCACGGGACCCACCACCGTCTTGCCGCCAAGGGTGACGTTCAAGTCGCCCGCGGAAGTGATGCCCTGGATGGCGTCGAACTTTACGCTCACATCGCCGGCATAATCGGTGTTGATCACGAGTTGCTTGCCATCAGACTTGGTGATCGAGCCGGTCAAACGGTCGCCATTCTTGAGGACGACCTGGTCGGCAAGCGCCGGAATCGCCAATGCCAGAAAAAGACCTGCCACCAGTTTCTTATGCATACGAGCCTCCTGGGTGTTTACAAATAGCGTGGAGTTCTTTGTACAACCTTGCAGAGCGGCGCCGACAGCCAGTAGGTGAGGAACAGAACTCCCTACTGCCCTAGTTTATGCATTTTAGATGCTGGGGTTATATCGAACCAGCGACAAACTGCACACCGGCAACCAGGAGGTTGCCGCGGACTCAGGCTTTATTTTCAGGCTTATTTTCAGGCTTGATTTCAGGCTTGGCTTCATCTTTCATGCCATCTTTCAGCGCCCGAATACCCTCACCCAGACCCTTGCCCAACTCCGGCAATTTCTTGGGACCAAACACCAGCAGTGCGATGAAGAATATCACCAGCAGGTGCATGGGTTGAAACAGACCTTCAAACATAAAACCTCCGAACGGATGCCGACCGGCAACACCGGAGAGCACAACCACTATGTAGTGTACCGCAACTGAACCCGGCAGTCTCGCCGATTGGCTGCGGTGCATGTCCCAAAGAATTACTTCGGTGACCTATCGGCGTTACCGCAACCGGACTATCGTTTCGGCAGGGTTATTTTCGCGCATCAAGACCGCCAAGAACGCCGGAGGGCTTCGTGAAACGCTGTGTCCTGAGATGGCTTTTGCTTCTGTTGGCGGCAACCTCCTTGCATGCTGAACAAGTCCCTCCCTCCCCCGTTTCCGACACCGTTTTCCTGTGGCTGGCGGGGGGCATTTCAAGGGCTCGGGTCGAGCGCCTGACCCAAACACAGAACGCCCAGACCCAGAACGCCCAAACGCCGAGCCAAACCCGCGCGCTCTCGTGCCAGTCCACATCGCAATGCACCCGCGCCCTGCAAAAGGCCGGGGCCGACTCAGAATTGATTCAGAGCCTGGTGGGCAGGCGTTCGGACCGAAAGCCAGCCGCCGACAGCGCCTGCGTCTGCTCCAGTCCGGCCGCGCAAGTTGCCACCCTGGTTCACGACCACAACTTCGACGCTGCGGAAAACAAGGTCCTCGCTCTGCTACGCGATGATGCGGGCAATGATGCGAACCATGATGCGAACAATGCCCTGCTGAATTTTGTCCTGGGAACCATCTTGCGCCGGGAAGACCGGTTCGATGAGGCGCTCGACGCCTTTACGGAATCTTCACGCCTGCTGCCTGGTTTCCCCGAAACGCACGGCCAGCTTTCTTACCTGTTTTACCGGATGGACGATCCCGAGGCCGCGCTCGCCGAGGCGCGCACCGCACTCAGCATGGATCCCGCCAACGCCGAGGGTTACCGCGACCTCGGACTCGCGCTCTACGCCCAAGGCCATTACGAGGCCGCCCTGAATGCCTTCGACAAAGCGATCGAGCGCGAACCCGCCGGCTCGCTCGCGAACGCTGATGTCTACTTCGATATGGGTATCACGCAACGCGACAAGGGAGATCTGCGCCGCGCCGCCATCGCCTATCGCCACGCCCTCAGCCTGCGCCCCGACTTCTGGGAAGCGCACAGCAATCTGGGAGTCGTGCTGCACGATCAAGGGAAGCTGGATGAGTCGATCGCCGAATACCGCATGGCCAAGCGCCTCAACCCGGAGGAAGCCAGCGTCCGCAACAACCTCGGAAACACGCTTTGCGACAAGGAAGATTTCGATAGCGCCATCGCGGAGTTCAAGGATCTCTATCGTCAGAGTCCGGAGTGGGAAGGCGGGCACAACTGCCTTGCTCGCGCCTACATGTCCAAGCGCGACTACCCTTCTGCCATTCGCGAGTTACAGGCTGCCATCGCCGCCAACCCTGCAGGAGCGGCCGAACACCGCGTCCTGGGGCAGGCCCTGCTTCTTTCGGGAAGAGACCAGGAAGCCGTGGATGCACTGCGCAAAGCGGTTACGCTCAACCCCGAATCCAGCCTGGCCCACCACTATCTCGGCACCGCGCTGGTGAACACTCAACAACTGGCCGAAGCTGAGAAGGAATTCCGCGAGGCTCTCCGGCTCGAGCCCAGCGCCCAGAATCACTATTCGCTCGCCGCCTGCCTGGTGGCGCTCAACCAGTACGAGGAGGCTCTGGGAGAACTCGAAATCGCCTCCCGAATGGATCCCAGCCAGAATCTTTACCGGGCCCGAATGCAGGAGGTCGTCCGCCTGATCACAACGTCAAAGTAACCTGCCCAGTAACACGCTACGAGATTTCCCATCGGACATTACCTTTTCTATGCACTGACGTGCATCGCCTCTGGGTATCAACAAACTTAAAATGTGGGGAGAAAGCGCGGCGCTGGTGGCGCCGACGGGGCGATTCCATGGAAAACACAGGGACGAGGCAAGCGCAAGAGAAGTCCGCGAACCCGGCTGCGCTATCGACTGCAGAGCGGCGTATGCCGCCGGGATCGGCTCCGGAGGCCGCCTCGGCGCCAGAGAAGAAAGCCATCGGCTATGGCTTGCCTTGTTCACGATGCCACGCCTACTACCCTGCCGACATGCACGCCTGTCCGATTTGCAAGTCGCCGGATCGTGTCTCGCCCACCAAACCGGTGGAGCATTCCACGACTCCCGCAGTGGCGCAACCTGCAACCGGCGCGCCCATCGACGACGACCGCGAACGCTTCCTGAAAGAGCTTAAATCGCAGGCCTTCGCTTCCCACACCCAGATCAACGCCGCCGCCACGTTCCGTTGCGTTCTCCAGCACCAGCACAGCGGGGCCACCGAACCGGCCGCGGTTTGCCATACCTGCTACGGTGAGGTGCGCCAGCAGGCCGACCGCCTGGAAGCCGCTCTCCACATGGACGCGAAAGACGCGGCCAAGATTGTCTATGAGGCGGTCTGGGCCGACACCTCCGATCCCAATCGCACTTACTTGAATGCTGCTAACGCACTCCTTTCGGAGTTGCGCAAACGCGCCGGCATCGGGCTGCTGCTTGGCTCCAATCAGCCCCTGTCGCACTAGACGCTGTGATCGAACTGCCCTCAGCGCCTGAAGGCGCACTCCCAACGCGGCACCTTCGGCATGCCTGAAGGCATGCCCTGATACGAATCAGTCCGGCACAAACCGCACCTACACCACGGGCGCCAGCTTGCAACTTTAGCGCTCGTTCCGCATCTTATTCCTGGAGAATTGACATGACCGAAAAGACCAGCGATAAGATCGCCAAGACCGAAGCCGAGTGGCGGCAGCAGCTCACTCCTGAGCAGTATCAGGTGGCCCGCGCCTGTGGCACCGAGCGCGCTTTCACCGGGCAGTACTGGAACAAGCACGACGACGGAACCTACCACTGCGTCTGTTGTGGCGCGCTGCTGTTTGGCTCGGAAACAAAGTTTGATTCGGGAACCGGGTGGCCAAGCTTTTATGCCGCCGCCGACCGCCAGAACATCAAAGACCTGACCGACAACAGTTATGGTATGGCCCGCACCGAGGCGCGCTGTGCCCGCTGCGATGCGCATTTGGGCCACGTCTTTCCCGATGGCCCCGGGCCAACCGGGCTGCGCTACTGCATGAACTCGGCATCGCTCGACTTCAAGCCGAAGAAGTAATCAGCACCAGGAAGAGAACCCCAAAAAAGAACCGATGGAGCGCCGGGCGTCTTCTTCCGGCTGGACGGGCCAGATGCCCGTCCCTCCATCGTCATTCCTGAATTCCAACATCGAATTCAAACGTCGTCTGATTGATAATTATGCGTTGCCCGCAGTCGCCGCCATCGCCTTGGGAGGCTCCGGCTTGTTCTGGGCGTGGTTCTGCACCTGCGGCTTTTGTTCTTTCTTTTCGGGGTTGCGCACTTCGACGCCACCCTTGAGGATCGCGCCTTCTTCGACGCTGATGCGATGCGTGATCACATCGCCCGCGAGCACGCCTTCGCTGCGGATGTCCAACCGGTCCGAGGCCTCGACGTTGCCCTGCACCTTGCCCATGATCACGATTTCTTTGGCGGTAATGTTTGCCGCGACGTTTCCATTGCGGCCGATGGTGACACGATTGTCAGGAAAGCTGATGGTGCCTTCTACGCGTCCGTCAATGAAGAGCGATTCCGCGCCCGTCACTTCACCCTTAATAACGAGCGTGCGTCCGATGTTGGCCTGATCCATGGGTGAGGTGGCCGGCTTAACTGGAGTGTAAGTGTTTGGCGGCGGGACTGCGTTTGGAGAGTACTTCGGTTCCGGGGACTGCAACATGAATAAACCTCACTTGAGTTCCGCACCACAGTGGGAGTCGGCCCTGCGGTCGCGGTCGATGGGCACTTTGACGGCAAGAAGAGGATGGCACGAAAGGACAGTGCTACGACAGGTAACTGAAGTGTGTTGTCCGCTTGGATTCAAGTTTTCCGCTAGGGTTTCAGGAAGTACAAATCCGCCACGCTGTCGGCCAAGGCGGGCGCGTCGACCTCGGCGCGATTCGACAGGACAATCACGGTGAGGCGGTCATCGGGAAAGCGCTGAATGGCGGTCCGAGATCCTATGGTCTCGCCATAATGCGCGTAGCGGCGATGCCCGTGGTAGGGGTTGAGAAACCATCCGAAGCCGTAGAGGGGCGCAAGGCTGCCGTCCGGTTGCTGCAGAGGAGCGCCGTTGGCCGCGGCCGGCGGGGTCAATGCCGGCTCCATTTCCTTCGCAGTAAGCAAGGTGTGAGCGGTTAGCGCGTGGTCCCACTTTTCGAGGTCGTCGAGCGACGTATAAACGCCGCCATCGCCCAGGGTAGCCGAAGTCGAACTCTGATCCGTCTCGGTCCATCCCCCCGCCGTTTTGCTGTGCCCGTAAGCACGATGTGTAACTTCGTTGCGGCCTTTCTCGTATGCGATGGTGCCTGACATCTCTAGCGGCGTGAAAATTCGCTGGCGCAGAAAGTCTCCAAACCTCATCCCCGATCGTTTCTCCACCACCATCGCCAGCAGTACATAACCCGAATTGCTGTATTCCCAGCGCGTGCCGGGCGCGAACTTCGTGGCGGTCTGCTGCTTCAGCAGATCGAGAACGCCGGCGTCGCTGATCTGCGGGATTTTGTCGTCGGAAATGCCCGCATACTGCTTCTCCATGATGTCTTCGTAGGCGACCAGACCGGAGGTGTGGTTCAGCACCTGGCGGATGGTGATCGCTCTCCCATAAGCGGGGAAATCTGGAAAAACGTCGGTGAGACGGTCGTCGTAATGCAGTTTGCCGTCGTGAACCAGCAGCATCACTGCCATGGCGGTGAATTGCTTGGTGAGTGATGCCAGCCGGAAGTTTGTTTCCGGGCCGATCTTCTGCAAGGTTCGCAGATCGGCCACGCCATAGCCTTTGCGGAATACCGGCTGGCCGTCTTTGATCACGAGCACCGCGCAGCCGGGATCGTGCGGGCTGGCGAATTTCGAGAACAAGTTGTCGATGGCAGCGGCCGAAACCTGGGCTGGCGCTGCATTGGACCACGAGAGGAGTGCTAAGAAAACCGCGAATCCGCTAATTCTGATGATAAGACGCATCATGCCTTGCACAGTTGCTCCGCAATTTCTGGAAGTTTGGCGGCATGCCAGGCGTCGAAACCTCCCGCTACGTTGACCACGTTGCGATGGCCGGCGCGCTCGAGCAGACCGCAAGCAATCATACTGCGATATCCGCCCTTGCAGTGAACCGCAACTGGGCGCGTCCTATCTATTACCGGTAATCCGAAGCATGAGCCAGACAGGTGAGGTAAAACTGTTCAAAGTTCATAAGCGACTCCTGGGTGGATACTGCTTCCGGAGTTTTTCGGATGAGCCACTGGCGCCCGCCGAACACTGATGCCGCCGCTACGTGCCAGAGTATAGGTCCGGACGCGAGCCTGGATTTCAGCAATTTTTGCACAGAACTCGCTTGATCATGAAAAAATGTCCGGAGACCTTTTCCCAACTTGTTGCCCGGCTTATGGTTAAGGGACACACCCTCTGCGTACTCCTTTTGTAACTTGGACTTGCACCCGGTTACGTCCTACAGTAATCGAACTGGGTTTTGCAGTTTTCGGCCCCCGGCGTGCATCGAATGGTTAGACGCTCCGATATTCGCGGGCGTCCAGACGACGATTCACAGACAAGGCGAAAGAATGACGAAGGGCAGCAAATTCGGGTGGGCGCCGGGCGGGTTCGCACTGATCTTTGGGGTCGTCGTAGTTCTTGGTCTGTCCGCTGCCGGATGCGCCCAAACGAGCCCCTACGTCTTCACCGCTTCCGCGGTGGCGATCTCTGGTACCGACACGATCAACGAAGCGGACGAACCGATTCTCACCATCAAGAAGCGCGTCGATGAAGTCAACGTGCTGTTCATCGCCACCGATCGCCACGGAAAATTCGTCCGCAATTTGAATCAGAGCGATTTCTCCATTTTTGACGACCACAAGCCGGTGCAATCCATTCTCAACTTCCGCCGCGAGACTGACCTGCCCATCGAGTTGGGCTTGCTGGTGGACGTGAGCGGCTCGGTGCAGGGCCGCTTCGGATTTGAAAAGGAAGCCGCCATCGGATTTCTGCAGCACATCATCCGTCCCGGCTATGACCACGCCTTTGTCGTGGGCTTCAACAAAGATAGCCATCTGACGCAGGATTTCACCGACCAGGTACCTTTACTCGCCGCCGGTGTGCAGCGCCTCCACGATGGCGGCGGCACCGCGCTCTACGATGCAATCTACAAGGCGTGCAAGGAAAAGTTGCTACGCGAACATTCCGACCATCCCATACGTAAGGCCATCGTCATCCTCAGCGATGGGGAGGACAATCAGAGTGAAACCACGCGCGCCCAGGCTATCGAAATGGCGGAGCGCGCCGAAGTTCTTATCTATGCCATCTCTACTGACGACAGCGGGCTGATTCTTCGCGGCGACAAAGTGCTCGAAGACCTCGCTTCCGCCACCGGCGGCCGCGCCTTTTTCCCCTATAAGATGAAAGACATCACGCACTCGTTCGCCGCCATTGAAGACGAACTGCGCAGTCAGTACGACGTTTCCTACAAGCCTACGGACTTCGACGCCGACGGGCGCTACCGCTCCATCCAGATCACTGCACTGAAAAAAGACCTGCAAGTCCGCGCCCGGCGTGGATACTACGCTCCGAGGCAGTAAGTCCAGGTTTCAAAGTTTCAAGGTTGCAAAGTTTCAGGGTTGCTCCGAGTTCATTGAAACTTTGAAACCTTGCCTCTCTGCAACCTTGAAACTTTGAAACTTTGCTGCTAACGTCCCTTTAAATCCGTATCGAAGGAGTTCTGCATGATGTTGATCTTTCTGGCCGTCATAGTTCTGCTGGGCGTCTTTCTGATCGGGACGTACAACAGCCTGGTGCAGTTGCGGGTGCGCTCCGAGTCGGCCTGGTCCGACATCGATGTTCAGCTTAAACGCCGCCACGACCTGATACCGAATCTGGTCGAAACCGTGAAGGGTTACGCCGCCCACGAAAAGGGTACGTTCGAGAACATCGCGAAATTCCGCTCCATGGCCATGCAGGCCACCGGCCCGGCCGACAAGGCTGCCGCCGAGAATCAGCTGACCGGCGCGCTCAAGAGCCTGTTTGCGGTGGCCGAAAACTATCCCCAGCTCCAGGCCTCGACGGAATTCACCCAGCTGCAGAATTCTCTCAATGAAATCGAGGACGCGATTCAAAACGCCCGCCGCTACTACAACGCCGTGGTACGCGACCTGAACACCAAAATTCAATCTTTCCCGACCAACATTCTGGCCGGGATGTTCGGTTTCCAGCAGAAGCAGTTTTTCGAAACCGCAGCCGCCGATCGCGAACCGGTCGCCGTAAAGTTCTAATAGCCTGCCTGAGAGAAGGTCTCGATGAGACTTGTCCGAATTGCGATTGGTTGTTGTCTGTTGCTCTCGAGCTGCGCGTTGCCCGCGGTGGCACAAAAAGCGCAGAAGAACTCGATCGCAAAAACCGCTGCGCCCCGAATCACCGTGTCGCTGGATGCCACGGAAGCACCGCGAAAGATTCTCCACGCGCGGCTCACCATCCCTTCGACTCCGGGAACCTTGACCCTCTATTACCCAAAGTGGATTCCAGGCGAACATGGGCCGAGCGGACCCATCCAGAACCTGACCGGCCTCACCTTCACTGCCAACGGCCAAACCCTGCAGTGGCGGCGCGACCTGCTCGATGGGTGGACCTTCCATGTGGAGATTCCTGCTGGCGTGTCCAGCCTGGAAGCCGCACTGGATTTTGTTTTTCCCGGAGAAGGCAAGTGGGGGGCCCATACCGGCGGCTCTTCGGCGACCGCCAAAATGGCGGTCGTCAACTGGAACACCGTGCTGCTCTATCCCGCGGGCTGGGCGAGCGACGAGTTGACGTATGAAGCCGGTCTGCGTCTGCCTGCTGGGTGGAAGTTCGGAACCTCCTTGCCAGTCACATCGCAAAACGATCGGGAAATCAAGTTTCAGCCCGTTTCGCTGACCGCGCTCGTCGATTCTCCAGTGATCGTGGGCGAGTACTTTCGAGTTATACCCCTAAGTGAAAATCCCACCCAGCAAATGGACATTGCGGCTGACAGCGCCGCCGCACTCGAAGCTCCGCAGGACGTGCTCGATCATTACAGGAACCTTCCCGACCAAGCCAAGAAGCTTTTCGGCGCACAACACTTTCGCGATTATCACTTCCTTTACGGTCTGAGCGATCACGTTTCGCATGGCGGCCTGGAGCACCATGAATCGAATGACAGCCGAAGCGTTGAGCGGGCTTTCGTCGATCCTCAGGCGAGGCTGTTGGCGTCGGGTCTCCTCGCCCATGAGTACGCTCATTCCTGGAACGGAAAGTACCGCCGTCCTGCGGGTCTGGCGACTTCCGATTATCAGAAGCCGATGCAGGATGACCTGCTTTGGGTCTATGAAGGTCTGACTTCCTATCTGGGCGACGTTCTTAGTGCACGCAGCGGCATTCGAACGCCCGAGCAGTTCCGGGATAATCTGGCGAGCATGGCGGCCCGGCTCGATCACACTCCCGGCCGCGCTTGGCGCAACCTGCAGGACACCGCCGACGGTATACCGGTGATGATGGGTGCTCCCTCGCAGTGGCAGTCCTGGCGGCGAAGCGCGGACTACTACGACGAAGACGTTCTGAACTGGCTGTGGGCAGACATGGTCGTTCGCCAGCAGACCCACGGCGCCAAGTCGCTGGATGATTTTTGTCGCCTGTTCCACGGGGGCGAGAGCGGTCCTCCCCAGCTTAAGACTTTTACCTTTGAGGATGTGGTCAACACCCTCAACCAGGTTGTTCCCTACGACTGGCACGGGTTTTGGGTGGAACGGCTCACGAATCATGGCCCGGGCGCCCCTTTGCTGGGTATCGAATCCAGCGGTTGGACTTTGCTCTACGACGCGACGCGCTCGGACCTCCAAAGGGCTGAAGAAGAGCGCGACGGCTTCAATTCCGGCTACTCGATTGGGCTGCTGCTCAACAAGGACGGCGTCATTCGTGACACGATCGAAGGCACAGTCGCTGCTAAGGCCGGAATCGGACCGGGGATGAAAGTCATTGCGGTAAATGGCCGGAGGTTCTCGATCGAATCTCTGCGTGACGCATTGAAAGAAGGCATGGCCAGCTCGGCCCCGCTTGAATTACTGGTGGAGAACTCCGACTACTTCCACACCTATAAGCTCGACTACCACGGTGGAGAAAGGTATCCACACCTGGTAAGAGACGAATCGAAGCCGGATGTGTTGAGCGACATCATTAAGGCAAAGTAGGTCTAAAACATGTTGTCCAGGGCACTTCGTACTTCGCGCACTGTTTCTCTCTGTTCCTCTCTGTCCCGTGTGGTAAAAGTGTTTTGCGCGCTGCTGCTCGGGCTCATGCTGAGCCTGAGTTCCGCGGCCGCTCAATCCCCCAGTTGGCGCGTTACCGATTTCAAAGACACCATCTCCATAGGCGCCGATAGCACCGCCCTGGTCAGCGAAAGAATTACCGTGGCTTTCACCGGCGCGTGGCACGGTATTCACCGCACGATTCCGGTCGAGTATCCCGGACCGCACGGAACCAACTACACGCTGTTTCTCGAGGTGCTGAACATCACCGACGAAAACGGGAACAAGCTGAAGTACGATTCGCGCAAGTCCGGAGCCGATCGCGACCTGAAGATCTACATTCCCGATGCGGTCGACACCACGCGCATCGTCAACATCGATTACCTGGTTCGCAACGGTATCCGCTTCTTCGATAGTAATAATGATAGTTATACCGAGTTCTACTGGAACGTAACCGGCAACGATTGGCCGGTTCCCATCGACCGTGCTTCGGCCTTCGTGACCCTGCCCGACAACGCCGCTGGAGGACTGCGCGCTCAGGCCTTCACCGGCGCCTACGGCTCGACGGAAAGTGACGCGACCGCCGAAGTCAAAGGCGCTGACGCCACCTTCGAAACCACCCGTCCCCTTTCCATGCGCAGCGGCATGACCGTTGACGTCTATATCCCGCAGGGAGTTCTGCAGGCTCCAAGTTCACTGACCAAGTTCGACTGGTTCCTCTACAGCAACCCCATCCTGTTTCTGCCGCTGCTGACCGTGGTTGTGATGTGCGCGCTCTGGTATTACGTGGGACGCGACCCCGATCCCGGAATTTCCGTGGCCCCGCAGTACGAGCCGCCCAAAGGGCTGTCTCCCGCCGAAGCCGGAACTTTGATCGACGACGCTATTCATCCCCGCGACATCACCAGCACGGTCGTCGACCTGGCCGTGCGCGGCTACATCAAGATCGAAGAAAAGGTCGACACGTTTCTGGTCTTTCACCACAAAGATTACATGTTCCACTTGTTGAAGCCGCGCGAGCAGTGGGGCCCCGACCTTACGCCCCACGAACGCGTGATGCTGGAAAATATTTTTCTCGCCGGGACCGGAACACGCCTTTCCGATCTGAAGAATCGCTTCTACACCGTGATTCCCGTAGTGCGCGAGGACATCATGTCGGCGCTGAAGAGCAAAGGCATCTACACCCTCGACCCGGAATCGGCCAATGCCTACAGCATCGTTGCCGCCGTCGCCATCGGCCTCCTCGTGGTCGGCGTGCAAGTTATGGGTTGGATAAACCTGTTCTATTCGGTTCCGCTGGTGATCGGAAGCGCGCTCGTTTCCGCGCTGATCTGGTGGCTCTTTGCGCGTCAGATGACGGCCAAAACCGTGTCCGGCGCGCGCACCAGAATCGAGGTGCTCGGCTTTCAGGAGTTCATGAACCGCGTGGACGCTGACCGCATCAAGACCCTGTCGCCCGACACCTTCGAAAAATTTCTCCCCTTCGCCATGGCGCTGGGCGTCGAGCACCACTGGGCACAGACGTTCGACGGCATCGTGAAAGATCCGCCGAGCTGGTACGTTTCGCCCAACGGCTACACCGGTTTCAGCCCGCTTTTCTTTTCCAGTTCGATGCACAGCATGGCGTCGGACATGCAGCAGGTCTTCACCTCCGCCCCCAGATCCAGTTCCAGCGGATCGGGCTTCGGAGGAGGAGGAGGCTTCTCTGGCGGCGGATTTTCCGGAGGCGGATTCGGCGGCGGTGGTGGCGGCGCGTTCTAGCGTTGTAACCGCGCGATGAGCTGTACAGTGGAGGGACGGGCGCCTCGCCCGTCCAGCATTTAGTGGCCGGGCGGGGACGCCCGGCCCTCCACCAACAATTGGCACGCGATTGGTGCGGGCGACCGTCTGTTGCTAAGCTTGGTGGGCTATGAATCGCAAGAAATTGCTCGGCAGGATAGGACTTTTCTTTGTGTCGGTCGCGATCACGACGGTCGCGCTGCAGCTCGCCTCAGCCCAAGAGAAAGAAGTTGTGTGGAGCGCGGAAGAGAAACCGCTCGCAGACCAGATACACCGGTTACGCGGCCTGGCGGATGACGTTCGGGCGGGGACCACGAAAGATCTGGCGCTAAACATCCGGAAGTTGTCCGCCACCGGGAACAAGCTGCGTCTGGCAGTGGGGTTGGCGGGACTTTCCACCGAAGGCGATTTCGGACACAGCACGCTGCAGGAAGTGGCGACGACGCTGGCGGAAACGTTGCGCGAGCGGCCCGTTCCTTGGGCGGAGTCACAGGAAGCGGACGCGGGCGGGGGCGCCCGCGCCACACGAGAGCCAGCGTATCCATATGTTGAGCTCGCCTCGCTGGTGCGTTATGAGCATGTCGAGGCGCCAGTGGATCTCAATAACGATGACGGGCAATATCGTGCGGCCATCGCACGGCTGGAGGCAGATGACCGCAATCGGGAACATCCGGAGTTTGCGCTGAAAGATCTTTCCGGCAAGACCTGGACGTTTGCGGAGCTGCGCGGCAAAGTAGTGCTGGTGAATTTCTGGGCGACCTGGTGTCCTCCCTGCCGCAAGGAGATGCCGGATCTGGAGGCGCTTTACGGGCGCTTCGGTTCGCAAGAACTGGTGGTGCTGGGCATTTCCGATGAAGAGGCGGCGAAGGTGGAGCCGTTTATCCGAGAGCGGAAGGTTTCGTTCCCCGTGCTGCTCGATCCTGGGCGGAAGGTCAATGAAATGTTCGTGGTTCAGGGGATTCCGAAGACCTTCGTGTACGACCGCGAAGGCAAGCTGGTAGCCCAGTCGATCGACATGCGCACGCAGAAACAGTTTCTGGAGATGTTGGGGAAGGCCGGGCTGGAATAAGTGGAGGGACGGGCTTCTCGCCCGTCCAGCAGTTTGGTGGCCGGGCGGGGACGCCCGGCGCTCCACCAGCGTGTCCCGCTGATACCATACCCTTGGTGAGCCCGCTGCTCGACGTCCGTGAACTGACCATCGAGTTCCCGCAATCGCTCGGAGGGCGAGGACGGGCGCCTTTGCCCGCACAACCGAACGGTGGCCCGGTGACCGCCGTGCGCGGCTTGTCATTTTCCATCGCCCCCGGCGAAGTTCTTGGCCTGGTCGGCGAGTCCGGTTCCGGAAAATCTATCACCGCGCTTGCCATCATGGGCTTGCTCCCGCCCACCGCCATCGTCAAAGGCGAAATCACTTTTGAGAACGGCTCACCGGAAAACGCAGGCGTGCCCCTGCATCTTGCCACGATGCCTGCTGATCAACTGCGCCAACTTCGCGGCTCGCGCATGGCCATGATTTTCCAGGAGCCGATGACCGCTCTCAATCCGGTGATGCGCGTCGGCGACCAGATTGCCGAAGCGGTCCTCGCTCACCACCGTGTCTCAAAATCCGAGGCATGGCATCAAGCGGTCGAAGGCATGCGCGATGTTGCCATCGCCGATCCCGAAGCCCGCGCCCGTAGTTATCCGCACCAACTCTCCGGAGGCATGCGCCAGCGCGTTATGATCGCCATGGCCATCGTCAATCGTCCGCAACTGCTCATCGCCGACGAGCCCACCACCGCGCTCGATGTCACCATCCAGCAGCAGATTCTCGACCTGCTCAATGATCTGCGCCACAAATTCGGATTGGCCATGCTCTTCATCTCGCACGATCTCGCCGTGGTCTCGCACGTCGCCGATCGGGTCGCCGTGATGTACGCCGGAAGCCTGGTCGAACTCGGCGCCAGGGACGACATTTTCCACGCGCCCGCACATCCCTATACGCAAGGACTGCTGCGCGCCATTCCTACGCTGTCGACCAACCGCGCCCTTCCGCTTGCAACCATCGAAGGCACGGTGCCACCGATCGCCCAACTTCCTCCCGGATGCCCGTTCGAACCTCGCTGCCCGCAGCGGGTCGCTGCCTGCGCCGTGCAGTTGCCGCCGCTGCTTGAAGTGGGCCCCGGACACTGGGCGCGCTGCCCGGTCGTGAATCCGCCCCGCACCTGATGCTGCCCAGACGCGGCAAGCCGCGTCTCTACGGAAAATCAGATATCCCCGCCTCGTCCTTTCCCCTCCAGAGCAGCTATAATCCTCCCTTTGCCGTGCGTATCCTTCTTCTTAGCGACATTCACAGTAACCTCGAAGCGCTGGATGCCTGTCTGGCTGCCGCTCCTGCCCACGATCTCGTCGTAAATCTTGGCGATACCGTCGGCTACGGCGGCAATCCCAACGAAGTCATTGCCCGCTCGCAAGCTATCGGACGCGTTTTCGTGCGCGGCAATCATGACAAAGCCGTCAGTGGCCTGATGAACCTTGAGGATTTTAATCCCGTCGCCGGCCTCGCCACTCTCTGGACCCGCGACCAACTCACCCCCGAAAATCTCGATTGGCTGCGTTCGCTTCCGCAGGGTCCCCTCAAACTCGACGAACTCCCCGGCATCCAGTTCGTCCACGGCTCCGCCCTCGACGAAGATGAATACATGGTTAGCGCCCGCGACGCCATCGAACCGCTCATCACCGATCCCGTCCCCATCACGTTCTTTGGACACACTCACCTCCAGGGTGGATTCGTGCTCTCGGGTGAAATCAGCGAAGCCTATCGTCCGGGGTATCGCACCGTGGGGCAGACCGAGTCGTCCGACTGGCCGCTGCGCAAAGATCGCCGCTACCTCATCAACCCCGGCTCCGTAGGCCAGCCGCGTGATGGCGACTGGCGCGCCGCGTTTGCGGTATTCGATTCTGAAACCTGGATCGTGAGTTTTTATCGCGTGCCTTACAACCTGCGTGTGGCGCAGGAGAAAATTCTGGCTGCTAATCTCCCACAGCGCTTGGCCACACGACTCGCCGCAGGAAGATAGAACAAGCTGATGTCCCCCCGTTGTAAACTCGCTCTATGCCTCCGCGCTCGTCCGGCTCTCGCAATCTTTTCTCTGCGCCGAAATCCGCGCCCGCCGCTCACACTGCCCACGTCGATGGCGGAGCTCGCGGCAATCCCGGGCCTGCCGGTTACGGTGTCGCCATTCAGGACGCCTCCGGCCACCCGGTCGCTGAGCTTAGCGAATACCTTGGACACCGCACCAACAACTACGCTGAGTATCAGGGACTCCTCGCCGCGCTGCGCTACGCCGCCGAACATCAGGTCAGAGCGCTCAAGGTAATCAGCGATTCCGAACTGATGGTCCGCCAGATGAAAGGCATCTACAAAGTACGTCATCCCGAACTGCGCAAGCTGTACGACGAGGCGCAACAACTGGCGCGGCGGCTGGAACACTTCGAAATCAGGCATGCGCTCCGCGAACACAACCAGATTGCCGACCGGCTGGCGAATGAGGCCATGGATAGAGGGCGGTAGTGCCTTGACTTTGTCATCCCGAGCAGAGCGAGGGATCTGGAGTTCGCAGCACAATGCAGATCCCTCGCTTCGCTCGGGATGACAATTCATGAAGGGTGCGCCGAATTTTCTTCTTCCCTACACCCTGCCCGCGGGATTACCATTGCGCCGCATCGCCGCCCATAGGAGGACGACCCGATGATCGGAGCTCACTCATTTATTGGAATCAATCCCTGGGCGGTGCTGGCATCCGCCATTGCGGCCATGGTAATCGGATTCCTCTGGTATTCCCCCATCCTCTTCGCGAATCCCTGGATGCGCTTGATGGGATTCGATCCCAACGACAAGGCCAAGATCGCCGAGATGCAAAAAGGCGCAGGCAAAATCTACGGCCTCGCATTCGTGGCCAGCCTGGTGTCGGCGGTAGTGCTCGCCAAAATCATCGATATCACCAGCGTCAACTCCATTCTCTACGGAATGAAGGTCGGCTTTGCGGTCTGGCTGGGATTCGTAACCACCGTCCAACTGACCGGCGCTCTGTTTGGCAAGCAACCCACCAAGCTCTACGTGATCAACACCGGATACCAATTGGTCTGCTATCTGGTCATGGGAGCGATTTTGGCGCAGTGGCCGCACTGAGGGAAATGCCTCACTCTCCTGCGGAGTGATCGTGCACAATCTTCCATCCTTCGGGAAACTTGCGGAAAACCAGTGTGAACAGGCCGTGCGGCGTCTTTCCATCCGACATGGTCAGATGAAACTCGCCGCGCACAAACGCCGAGTCCGGCCCCAGCATCTCGATCCGCAGGTTCGCGAATTCCAGCTTCCCCATTTCGTGCCCCGCGCCCTGATAGTTCTTCTTGTAGCGATCGAGCGCCGCCTGCCAGCCCTTCGACTCATGTGCTCCCGAGAAAAACGTCAGTTCGGGCGAGTTCCAGTACCCGGCCATGAAGCTCTCCAGATCCTGCCGGTTCCAGGCCGCCTGCTGCTCCTCCAGCACTTTTCGAATCGCGACGCGTTCGGCATCGCTCGCGTCCTGCGCAATACCAAGAAACGCCAGCGTAGCCATTACCCCCACCAGCAAAACAAGAGCGCGCATGAGGCCTCCCTAGGCATCAGCTCGCATCATAAATGTTCTGGATATTGTGAAGCGGAGAGAAAAGAGGAAAGCGGAGCGGAATCGATTCGCGATAGGCAGCCCCTAAAGGCGCATCGGATTTCGGAACAAGAACGGCATCGCTAAAGCGATGCCCTGATACGAAGCCAAGAGCTAAAGGGTAGCAGCCGTGCGCGCCTACGCCTGGCTTTTCTTCGCTGCCGCAGCCGCCTTCACCTTCACCGTCTCCCACGGCCGCTTGGGACGCTCCACTTGCGGCTCGTCGCGGTCTTTGATGCGATCGTACTGGTACGAATCGCTCACCGTTCCGAGCGACTCGTTGTAGAGGCTGGGCAGGGCCAGCGCTTCCTTCATTTCTTCGGAGAACTGCTGCAGCGCTTTCAGGTGGTCGGCCGTCGCCGGCACTTCGGTCTTGGTCGTCTTCAGAAACTGCTGATAGCCGCGATTGACCAGCTTTGAAATCTCGCTGCCGATCATGTATCCCGGATAGGCAAAGATTTTCACGCCGCCGTCGTCCGTCTTCTGGATCGCCGCCGAGCACTTGTGCTTCTTCAGGAACACGCGGGTTTGCGCGCCCGGAGCCTCAATCAGGTCAAAACCATGGTCGCGCAGCCAGCTGACTGCGTCTTCGTAAGTTCGTTGTTCGACTTTCGCTGCCATTGATGAACTCAATTCTCTTTCGCTACTGCATCTGGTTAGATGCGGCTTTTACCGATTCGATGGAACCAAAAGCGTCCACGTCGAATCTAATCACGGTAGAATTTAACAACGTTAGTATAGATATACCTTTTTAGGATTGCGGGCACATTACTCTAGTCATGAGCGCATCCCATTCCATGTCACCAGCAGCTTCCGGCTCCGGGTCCTCGCCATCGCCTTCCCATGCCAAAGCCGCGTCTGGCCTGCCAGGAGAGGCCGTGCTCGCTCAAATCGGCAACACGCCCCTGTTGCCGCTCGACGCGCTCACCAGCGATCTTCCCAGCGTAAAACTGTTGGGCAAGGCCGAATGGCATAACCCCGGCGGATCCGTCAAGGATCGTGCCGCCGCCCGCATCGTCTCCGAAGCGCGTCGCGCCGGCAAACTCGCTCCCGGGAAGATTCTGCTCGATTCCACCAGCGGCAACACCGGGATCGCCTATGCCATGCTCGGCGCCGCTCTCGGATTCCCGGTTACGCTCTGCGTGCCCGAGAATGTTTCTCCCGAGCGAAAGCGCATTCTACAGGCATACGGAGCAAATATCATCTATACCGACCCCGCCGAAGGTTCTGACGGCGCCCTCAAGATCGCGCGCCAGCTCGCCGAGCGACATCCCGATCTTTATTTTTATGCCGATCAGTATTCGAACGACGCCAACTGGCGCGCGCACTATGAAACCACCGGCAACGAAATCTGGCAACAAACCGAAGGACGTATTACGCATTTCGTCGCCATGCTCGGCACCACGGGAACCTTTGTCGGAGCGACACGCCGTTTGAAGGAGTTAAATCCGAAGATCCGCTGCATCTCGCTGCAACCCGACTCCGCCTTCCACGGCATCGAAGGCGCGAAGCACTTGCCGTCTGCGATCGTGCCGCGCATTTACGATCCGTCGCTCGCCGACCAGAATCTGGAGATCACGACCGAAGACGCGCACGCCATGTGCCGCCACCTGGCACGAGAACAAGGAATACTGGTCGGAGTCTCCGCCGCCGCGGCCCTGGTGGGCAGCCTGCAGGTTGCCGAGCGCCTGAAGATCAATCAACATGCCACCATCGTGACCATCCTCTGCGACTCCGGCGAAAAATATCTGAGCGAGCGCTTCTGGCATGAGGGCTGAGATCGAATTCACCACAGAGACACGGAGACACAGAGAAAACCTTTTTTGGATTTCCTCCGTGTCTCCGTGGTGAAATGGTCTTTGACTCCTGATGCTCAAGCTCTCCCAATCCGCCTACGGCTCCCTTCGTCAACACGGGGAGGAAACCTATCCCCACGAGTGCTGCGGCGTGCTGCTCGGGAACTTCGACGACAGCGCGAAGACCGTCGTGCGCGTAGCTCCCTGCGGCAACACACGCGCGGACTCGCCCCATAACCGCTACGGCATCGATCCGAGAGAGCTGATCCGCATCCAGCGCGAGGGCCGCGAGCACGGCGAAGACATCGTCGGCTTCTATCACTCCCATCCCGACCATCCTGCGCGGTGGTCTCCCACTGACCTCGCCGAGGCCCACTGGTTCGGCTGTTCCTACGTGATCACCAACGTCGAGAAGGGCGCCGCTGCGACGACGAATTCGTTCGAGCTTCTAGGGACTGACGAGGGCGACAAGAAATTTGCGGACGAGAAGCTTGAAGTCGTCTGACAATCAGGTGCTTGTGCCCATTTTCGTACTTGCATCTTTCACCCGCGCCCTGGCATCTTCTCTGTATATGCCTCAGATCCAGATTCCGTCTCCACTGCGCCAATACTCGGGGAAACAGTCCTCGGTTGACGTCCCGGCAAAAACCGTGGGCGAGGCCTTGGCTGGCCTGGTCTCCCAGCATCCTGACCTGAAGCGCCACCTCTATACCGAGGAAGGCAAGTTGCGCGCCTTCGTGAACGTCTACGTCAATGACGAAGACATGCGCTACCTGCAAAAAGAGGCCACCGCGCTGAACGACGGTGATACCATTTCCATCGTGCCGTCAATTGCCGGAGGTTGCTGCTGATTTCCATGGCCACGCTGACCGAAGCCAAACCCGAAGCCGTTTTAAGCAACGACGAAATCCTGCGCTACTCGCGCCATCTGATCATGCCCGAGGTGGGTATGGATGGGCAGCAGAAGCTGAAGGCCGCGAAAGTCCTGTGCATTGGGGCAGGCGGGCTCGGCTCGCCGCTAGCACTTTATTTGACGGCCGCAGGCGTCGGAACGCTCGGCATCGTGGACTTCGATGTCGTGGACTACACGAACCTGCAGCGCCAGATCATTCACTCGACCGAAGACGTTGGCCGCAAGAAGCTCGACTCCGCCAGCGACAAGCTGAAGGCCATCAATCCCTACCTGAACCTGCGCACGTTTGACATGAAGCTGACCAGCGCCAACGCGCTGGAGTTATTTCGCGAGTTCGACATCGTCGCCGACGGCACCGACAATTTTCCCACCCGCTACCTGGTCAACGACGCCTGCGTGCTCACCGGCAAGCCTAACGTTTACGGCTCCATTTTTCGCTTTGAGGGCCAGGCCAGCGTCTTCGCGACCGAAGGGGGACCATGCTATCGCTGTCTCTATCCCGAGCCGCCCCCGCCCGGCCTGGTTCCTTCGTGCGCCGAAGGCGGAGTGCTCGGCATTTTGCCCGGACTGATCGGCGTGATTCAGGCGACTGAGACCATCAAGCTGATTCTGGGACAAGGCGATTCCCTTGCCGGACGCTTGCTGCTGGTCGATGCCCTCGGCATGAAGTTCCGCGAACTGAAGCTGCGCAAGAATCCCGATTGCCCCGTCTGCGGCACCCATCGGACGATCACCCAGTTGATTGACTACGATCAGTTCTGCGGCATCCGAGGCCAGGAAGAGCCCGCGGGCAACGACATCCCGGCGATCTCGGTCGAGGAGTTAAAGAAGAAGTTAGACGCTAAGGCCGACGTATTCATTCTCGACGTGCGCGAACCCCACGAATACCAGATCTGTAACTTGAAGGGATATCTCATTCCGGTGGGCGACTTACCCAAGCGCGTGAACGAACTTGACTCCAGCCGCGAGATCGTGGCCCATTGCAAGATGGGCGGACGCAGCGCTAAGGCCGTGAACTTTCTGCGCCGCTCGGGATTTACTAAGGTCTATAACCTGACCGGCGGCATTACGGCTTGGGCGGAGAAGATCGACTCCAAGATGCCGAAGTACTGAAGACGGCGCTTCGTATCAGGGTATGCCTTCAGGCATACCGCGATTTGACTCGAGCAAGTTTTGGGAAGGGCACGGCTTTAGCCGTGCCACCCAACACCACAATCGATGCGGGCTTTAGCCCCTGAGGGACCCGGCGGCTTACCCCTCGGTTCGCTATGAGACGACCCCTTAGTTGTGGCTTGCCGGCGCGGCGGGCGGAGTTGCTGCTGGTTGTGACATACCCGGCCCTTCCAGTTTCTCTACGTCCCTGAGTAGTTGCTTGACGACCTTGTCGGCTGCGTCGGCGCTAGATCCTTTGTATTTAGCTCCCTTGCTCTCCTGTGTGCTGGTCCAAATCACATCGCCATCGGGATTGACCAGGCGAACAGCAACTCTCGCTTCGTTGATGGTCTCGGTGTTTACGGATGAATCGCTTGTTCCCATATGTCGGGCGATGAAGCCCCCGCTGGAAGAACCGGACACGCTTCCGGTTCCGTTTACAACGGTGCCGCTGACCTCGCCGTGCGATCCACCGCTCGCGGCGCCGACCGCCGTGCTCTCCCCATAGGCATGCAATTCTTGAGACGTCTTTTCCAGGGCGACACCCTTCAGTATTGCATCTGCTCGGTCACGATTTTCTGTGACCTTGAATCGCTTGGTCGCTACCAGAGCCGAGACAATCATGGACTGGAGCTCTTTTGAAATGACGTCGTCTCCGAAGCTGTCGACGAAAATGCGTTTCACCTTTAACAAGGCAGCTGGGTCAGCATCGGCGTCCCTGCTCGGCGTTTGCGCTGGCGCTGCTTGAACTGCCGCCGCAGGCTTTGTTTCCTGTGTGCTCGGACTCGTCTGAAGGAGCAACCCTGCCATCAACAAGGCGGCCAGCATACTAGAAGCCTCCTAATCCGCTCTTCCGGGCCTCGTCATCCTGGAACTCGATCTTCTTTCCGGTTCTTGCTTCCATCGTAGCAAGCGTAGTTCTAACGATTGACTTGCCTAACTCAAATACCGCAGCATGTTGCTTGTCTTGCTCATCCTTCCAACCGACAGTCAGGAAGTGTTTTCGCTTGTGTGAAAGGAGGAGCCAGGGGCTTATCGTTAGCGCGAGACCGAGTCTGCGCCCGGCTTTTTGGCCGTACTCTAAATCGTTCACCTGGTCATAGGGGATCGAGAGGTCTCCGCCTTTGTATTCGAATGCAAAATGCTTATCGTCCTTTGCGGAGGATTTTCCCTCTGTGCCCTCCTTGATCTGGTTTTCAGTGCCTCCGATATACGCTGTCTTGTCGCTGCCCAAACCTGCGAATGCAACGAAGTCCAACGCGAATAAACACGTCAAAAGCAACGCAATTACTTTTTTCATTTCTGACTTCTCCATCAAAATGTATAAGGCTCGTCGCCTGAACTATAGCCCAGCCCGAATATCGGCGCAACGAATAAGGTAAGTTGCATTAGCCGCGGCGTCTTGCGGGTACCGCCGGCCGAATCCATTTCTGCAATCTGACGCTTGACTTTTTCTCAGCACAAATCCTCCCTGACCGAAATCATTGACTTAAGAATAGCCACGGGCGACGATAGAGGTCTGATTGGGGTAGTTTCGAGGTGCGCGCGTCAACTAAGAGACGGACCTCGAAACTGCCCCAAACTCATTTTCAGCGCTCTTTGACAACTTGAGTTGAGGCCGTTTAGCGGGCGTGACTCTGAGCGCAGTCGAAGGGAATGGATCTCGTAACTCGTTGGTTCTTAAAGACCTTACCCGCAAGTCCTTAAACCCAAAGACCTGGCGGGGACTTCCTCCTAAGGAGGATTATATGCGTGGCACGCGTCGTACTTTTTGCGACAATGTCAAGTATGCCCGACAAACGGCGACCTGTGGAGTACCTCACAATGCTAGCAAGATTGTGGGGGGCACATATTTCCGGGCCGATATTGGCAGTGGTAGCTATAGTCGCCGTGATTGTGAACGCTCTGTATGCAAACGATGCGACAGCGACCGCGACAGCAGCAAAGTATATCGCTTGGATCACAGGGGGCATTTCTGCGTTCTTGGTATTGGTCGCTCAGTACGGAGTGTGGTCTGAGGAACGCGATAAATACGAAACGGAAGTTGCCAAAAACGAAGCCGCGCCTCACATCGACATTAACGTTCTGAATGTGGTCCCGCGAGGAAGTCTTGGATCCGGGATGACCGATTTGTTCTTCTATCTAGACTTGGTGCTGGGAAGTCCTAACCGTGTCTCTATTCTAGATTTTTCGCTCATGATCTATAACGACACTCAGTCATCTACGATTCTTGCGGTTGACGATGTTACCGATTGGCAGTTAGTGAAATCAACAGAGGATGCGCTTCGTTCTTTTGCTCCCTGTGCTCCCCTTATAAAAGAATTGACACGTCCCGGAGATTCGGTGCAGGGCTGGATTCATTTCCCGCTTCCAGGTGGTGTCTCGGAGCGCTTTATTCAATCATCTGGATTGAAGATTAAGATAAATTGTGAACACGGAACCTGTTATTCCAATTTGGCAGGGGCATATGTACGTGTAGACCCTAGTAAAGGGTCCATGAGAAAGGCTCCTACTCCATGAAGCCGGAATATATCGAAGGCAAACAAGCCACCGAGAACTTTGAAGAAGGCATGAAAGTTCTGTTCAAAGTTCCCAAAGAGAAAGCTGCAATGGCTGCCGGGTGCCCCACGTCTCGCGCTTTTCGAGACGTGGGATGCTGTGGGCGTATCCACTTCTGCAATCTGGCGCTTGACTCTTTTTCATCACAAATTCATCACAAATTCTCCATGATCAAAATCCATTGACTTAAGACCTCGTCGTGCGCCACGATAGAGATCTGATTGGGGCAGTTTCGTGGGGTAGTGTCTTTCCAGACGGCTCTCGAAGCTGCCCCAAACCCATTTTCAGCGCTCTTTGACAACCTAAGTCGTTGATTCATAAATATTTTACCTGTAACTCCTCTAAAACCAAAGATCTGGCGGGAATCCCCTCCATAACCCTATGATTCCAAAAGACCGGGGGGAGGGGGGTGGTAGTAAACACGGGTTAATACCTTCGGAGTTAATAGGCGACAAGACGAGCCCGCCCCTGGTTATCAGGACCGAAAGAGAAAGGGAGCACCGAGGTGCTCCCCTGCGTAACTTCCTCTTTCAGGAGTTAGAAAGTTACTTACTGGAATCGGCGCTTCCGCCCATGTCGGCTTTCTCAGTCGCGCCGAGGGCTAGAGCATACTTCTTGCCGGCGAAGCGTACTTCGGAAACCGCTGCCTTGCCGCTGGAATGGTCAACAACAGCGGAGTCGTAGTTGAAAGCCTTATCGAGTGTGACAACTTTCGCCGAAGCTTTCGCGACTTCCTTCTTGCCCTGCATGAAGCTTACCTCGACGTTCGATCCCGTGCCGTCCCAGCGCAGTTGATACTCCCCGGGAGCGAGTTGCTGGCCGTTCACTACGAACGCCTCCTGAACATGTAGTGAACCCTTGTTACTTGCGAAAGCACTCGATGCGAGCAGCACCACCAGCCCGAGCACCACAGTCTTTGCCAGATGGTTCAGTTTCATTTGCTCCTTCGCTTTCTGTCCGGTTTCGGCCGGGACGTTAGGGGCGGCTGGTGATAGTTCGAGGATCTCGACTGAGGGCTTGCCTTTTCCTTGCAAAGTCCTACAATGCGCGTGTCAGGGTGACGCAAAAAGACGCGGGCTCACGCTCGTGCTTTTTACCGGATCCGGCGCATCCAGGGCCGCCAAACCATGCCTGCGCCCGTCCCGTCACCCTGCAAACTCTTTAAGTGGAGCGAAATTTATTTCCTCCACTCCACGTTGGTTCGTTACAAGATACGAATCTCACTTGCAGTAGGTTCCCGATTTCTTTCTTTTTTTTTCGAACCATGCTTCTTGCGAACATGCATGTTGGACGCGGGCGCGCGGGCTGGGTTAGCAATGCATAGTGCACGCCGACCGAGTAACAGAACGGAAGTGTTTTGTCTGGAGTCAGGTGTAAGCCGCAGTGAAAAGGGCGGCCCTCGGCGGCTAAAGCCGCTGGTATGGCGGGTTCTAACGGCATGGCTGAAGCCATGCCCCTTCAAAGCTATCGAACCTTAACTAATCTTGAGCACGATCTTGCCGTAATTCTTGCCCTCTTGCATTAGCGTGTAGGCGGTGCGCGCTTCCTCTAGCGGAAAAACTTTCCCGATCACGGGATGGAGCTTGCCGGCTACAAGCCATTCCGAAAGCTGCTTCCACGCGGCTTCCATGAGCGGACGATTCGCGCTCAGATACGACAGCCACAGTCCGTGGACGCTCGCGCCTTTCGCGTAGAGAAGGCGAGTGTCCAGATTCGGTGTTTCTCCGGTAGCAGCGCCGTAGACAATGACGCGTCCGAAGTCGCGCACGCATTTGACGCTTTTGGCAACGTGCTCGCCGCCGAGCATTTCGAAAACTGCATCGACACCTTCGCCGTGCGTCATGTCTTTGATCGCTTCGGCGTAATCGCGCTGCTTGTAGTTGATGCTATGTTGCAGGCCGAGCTCGCGCACTCGGGCGAGCTTATCTTCGGAGGAGGACGTTCCGTACATTTCGATGCCGAGAATCTTCCCGATCTGCACGGCGGCGGTACCGACTCCGCCGGCGACAGCGTGAATCAGAACGCGGGCACCAGGCTTGTCGTTTTTCGGCGAGTCCAGCAAACCGGCTTTCCAGTAGGCGAAGTAGGCAGTGAAGAAATTGACCGGGAAAGCAGCGGCTTGTTCGGCCGTCCAATTTTCTGGGACGGGCCAGACCAGGTTGCGATGCGATACCGTTCGTTCGGCGAAAGCGGCCCATTGTGTGTAGCCCATGACTCGGCGTCCGCTCGAATCTTCGCGTCCCGCGAATTCGCGGCCTGCGGTTAGCGGCGGCTTGGGAGTGCCAGCGTATCCGCCGCGCGCGGTGAGCAAATCGGCAAAGTTCAAGCCGCCCGCTTCCACCTTCACCAGGAGTTGCTCGGGTGTGGGATGGGCGTCGGGAACCTGCTGCAATTCAAGGACCTCGGGGCCGCCGAAACGAGTGATGACGAGTGCTTTCATGGGGAAAGTTTAGCAGGCCTGTGGAGTGACGGGCGTCTCGCCCGTCCGCCGGGCGGGGACGCCCGGCTCTCCACGCACAGGGGCTCGCGGAGTTTGGATTCGTCATCTATAATGACGACCGAGTTTCCGATCCCCGCGGCCTGAGCAATTCTCTGGCAACGGGGACGAGGGTTGCGCCGGTTTTGCAGGTGCGATTCGAGGGTGCGGATGGAAACGTCTGCGCCTCCCGTGTTGGAAAGGAAACGCTCGCCGGCTTCTGCCCGCCTGCTTCCCTTCCCAGCACTTAGCATTTGGCATTTAGCACCTAGCCAAACCGGTTTGGTGCGGTGTGGAAGCCGAATGCTAATTGCTAAGTGCTAAATGCTGCTTTCTGACAAATTCGGGCGCTCGATTCATGATCTGCGGATCTCAATCACGGACCGCTGCAACTACCGGTGTGTGTACTGCCGGACAGGGACCAATGGGGCGGCGTTTGCAGAGCTTCCATTCGAGGATTATCTGCGGATGGCGCGAATCATGGTGGGGATGGGAATAACAAAGATTCGCCTGACGGGGGGCGAGCCGCTGCTGCGCAAAGGCATTGTGCGGTTTGTGGGGGATCTCGCCAAGCTGCGCACCTTACAAGGCAAGAAGCCTGAGATTGCGCTGACGACGAACGGCCACTTGCTGGCTGAGATTGCGCAGCCTCTGAAAGACGCGGGCCTGGACCGCGTGACGGTCAGCATGGACGCGGTGGATCCGGAGCGCTTTGCGCGCATCACACGCGTGCCGAGCGGATACGACAGCGTGCTGGCGGGAGTGCGCGCAGCGCGGCGGGCGGGACTCGACCCGGTGAAAATCAATTGCGTGCTGCTACGCGGCTTCAACGAAGATCAGATCATTCCGTTCGGCATGTTCGCGCGGGAAGAGCGGGTGATGGTGCGCTTCATCGAATTCATGCCGCTCGAAGAAGACCGCGTTTGGACGCCGGAAATTGTGGTTACGCTGGATGAGATCGTCTCCCGCATGTCGGAGTACTTGCCGTTGGAGGAGGTGGCGCACGAGCACAGCGAAACGGCGCGGCGCTATCGCTTCCGCGATGGCGTGGGCGAGATTGGGATCATCGCGCCGGTATCGCATCCCTTCTGCGGGCAGTGCAGCCGGATTCGCATTACCTCGGACGGCAAACTCCGCACGTGTCTATTTTCCGTGTGGGACCACGACCTGCATGAGTTGATGCGGCGTGGCGCGACCGATGAGAAGCTCACCGAGTTCATTGTGAAAGTGGTGGAGAAGAAAGAAGAGCGGCACCATATTGGCGAGCCGGGATTTGTGCCGGCTTCGCGGACCATGGTGCATATTGGCGGATAGGTTCGGCGCTTGGTCGTTAGTCGTTAGGAACGGCGCTTCACCGCCGAGACGCAGAGTGCGCCGAGGATTGCACGTCAATAGAAGGAATCGTACTTCGTAACCGTCCAGCCTTCATCCTTCTTTTCTTCGGTCACGGAAAAAAGATCTTTGTAAGTTGCGTCCTGAGCTGGAGTGCTGTAGCGCTTGCCTTTGTAGTGCAGAATCACCAGCGGCGGCGCGTCTTCCCATTCCACGAGGTTCCAGGAAATCAGCGGGTGCTGGGCTTCGGAATCGCAGAGGAATTTGGCGCGCTTCTTGCGGTAGTCCTTTTCCCACTGGGTGAGCAGTTTGCGGCAATTACCGTCACGCATCTCCGCGATAAAGCTGTTGGCGGTGCGTTCGATGGTGCGATCGCGAAAGGGATTCATGGTGATGCTGATCGGCATCTGGGTCAAAGGGTCGCGCTCTTCCGAGCGTGACAGAACCGGCCCCTGGTTACTGAGCCAGTTCAAATAGCCGAGGAACCCACCCACGAGCAGGACGGCAGAACCCAGTGCGATGGCGAGATGGGCGCGGGAAAACTGCATTCAGAAGAAGTTTGGGGGATGGACGCTGTGACGGCAAGGTTACTCTCGATACTTTCGTAACTGGAGTTGGAAGTCCGGACCCTCCTGCAACGACCGGCTCTCCGCTGGCTGCCGAGTTTGGCTGGGCTTGGACAGCCGAGGGCGGCTGTCCCTACGGGACGGTCGCCCTGGTTTGTGTTTTCCAAATTGGCGGCGTATAGTTGCAAATGAATACTGTTGTGTCGTAGTGTCAGGATTGTCGAAGCACACCAGTGGGCGAAAGCCCACTTTTTAGTTTGGGCCGACTTGCGGGAATTCTCGCGAGACGATTCTGGACGCAACGTGCTGAAAACATGGCTCTTGATCTGGATAAAGTCCGGCAGATTGCCGAGCGAGTGGCAGGCTCGAGCGGGCTGGAAGTGGTTGAAGTGGAAGTTTGCGGGGCGGGTAAGCACCGCATGCTGCGCGTGTTTATTGATCGACTGGGAGCGGCGCCTGCGGCGGGTCACTCAGATGAAAATCGTCCGGACGGCGTGACGCATGAGGATTGCTCGAAGTTCAGCCGCGAGTTCGGGACGATCGTCGATGTTGAGGATGCGGTACCGGGCGGATCCTATGTGCTGGAGGTTTCTTCTCCGGGACTGGATCGCAAGCTGACGAAGGCGGCGGATTTTGAGCGCTTCCGCGGACATCGGGTGAAGGTGATGACGCGGGAGCCGGTGAACAACAACCGGTATTTCGAGGGGAAGCTGGAAAGCTTCGAAAACGGCAAGCTGCTGCTGGATCTGAGCGCGGCGCGGAAGAAGAAGATGCGTCCGAAAGAGGGCGCGGGGACGCAGGTTGAGATTGAGTTAGGCAACGTAGAGAAAGCAAATTTGGTGCCGGAAATCTAGGAGCAAGGTCTTAGGTGTTAGGTCTCAGGTCTTAGGAAAACCAAAGTCCTAAAGGCCTGAGACCTGAGACCTAACACCTAAGACCTGAGAATTTATGGCTAGTGAGCTCTACAACATCATCGAAGGGGTCAGCCGGGAGAAAGGCATTGATCCGCAGATTGTGGTCAGCGCGGTCGAGGACGCCATTGTGGTGGCCACGCGCAAATACTACAAGACGCAGGAGAACTTGCGCGCGGTGCTCGACAAGGATAGCGGCAAGATCAATGCCTATGCGGTGAAATCGATCGTCGAGACTCCCGAGCAAGTGGAAGATCCCGACTTGCAGGTGACGGTAGAGCAGGCGCGGAAGCTGGATCCGAGTGCGGAAGCGGGCGGCGAGTTGTTGATCCCGAAAGTGACAGAAGGAATTCTGGGCCGGATTGCGGCGCAACTGGCTAAGCAGGTCATTTTCCAGAAAGTACGCGAGGCGGAACGCGACACGGTTTACAACGAGTACATCGGGCACGTGAACGAGGTTGTAAATGCAACCGTGAAGCGGATCGAAGGTCCAGACGTGATTCTGGATATCGGCAAGGCCGAAGCGCGCATGGGACGCAAGGAGCAGTCGCGGCTGGAATCGTTCGCCGTCGGCGAGCGGATTCGGGTCGTGATCGTGCGAGTGGAAAAAGCGGTGAAGGGTCCGGGCGTGATCGCTTCGCGCTCTGCTCCGGAATTAGTCCAGCACCTATTCCAGACCGAGGTGCCGGAGATTTATGACGGCACGGTGGTGATCCGGGCGATTGCGCGGGAAGCGGGCGAGCGCACGAAGATCGCGGTGCTGTCGAAGGACAAGGACGTGGATGCGGTTGGAGCCTGCGTGGGCATGAAGGGGATGCGGGTGCAGTCGATCATCCGCGAGTTGCGCGGAGAGAAGATCGACATCATCGAGTATCACGACGATCCGGTTACGTTCGCGGAAAAGGCGCTGCAGCCGGCGAAAGTGAGCCGGGTGACGATTGTGGATGCGGCGGACAAACACCTGGAAGTAGTGGTGGACGATACGCAACTCTCGCTGGCCATCGGGAAAAAAGGGCAGAACGTGCGGCTGGCGGCGAAGCTGCTGGGCTGGAAGATCGACATCAAGAGCGAGGAAGAGAAGCGCCAGGAAGTGGAACAGCAGATGTCGGCGCTGGTCACGCAGACCGTAACTCCGCTGGAGATTGTTACGGGATTGGGCGAGGGACTGGTCGAGAAACTGAAGGCGGCGGGCGTGAACACGGTGGAAGCGCTGGCCGATATGACGCCGGAACAATTGGAAGCGATTGAAGGCATTGGCCCGAAAACGGTGGAAAAAATCAGCATTGCGGTCAATAATTACTTCGCCAGTCTGGATGGCGGCGAGGCAGTAGCCGCCGCCGAACAAGAAGGCACCGGAGAAGCCGCCACCGAAGCGGCTTTCAGCGAGGAATCGCTGGCGGAAGGTTCGATTGAAGCGGAGGCGTTGGCCGCGGAACCGGAAAGCACCGGAGAAGCTGAATCGCCGGCAGACGGCGAGTTAGAGGCGGCGAGGTTGCCAGCGGAAGCGGAGCCCACCGGAACGGCGCCAGCAGAAGAAGGCGCAGAGCTCGCGACGGAAGAAGTCGCGACTGAAGAAGCCCCGGAAGACAAGCAGAACTGAGAATCGAGCCACGCCTTTTTTATGGGCCTTGGCGATGTGGTGGCCGGGCGAGGACGCCCGGCACTCCACGAGCAAGGGCAGGATTTCGTGAGGTTAGACATGCGCGCATAGAAGCACAACATCAGCAGGACAAGAAGAGGAAACGAGAGCGGATGAGCAAGATTCGAATCAATGATCTGGCCCGTGAGTTGGAAGTCAAGAGCAAGGAAATTCTTGACGTGCTGACCACGGTGGGCGTCACGGAGAAGAAAACGCACTCCAGTTCTCTGGAAGATCACGAAGCCGAACTGGTGCGGAAACATCTTCGCGGCCGCTCCGAAGCGGCGCCGAGTTCGGCCAAGACTTCGCGTGCTGCTCGCGGCGAAGACGAGATCAAGACCAAAATCGACCTCTCGCATATTTCGCGGCCTGGAGATGTGCTGCGCGCCATCACGCAGCAAAAGGGAGCCGCCGAGCATCCCGCGGCGCGCCTAGCAGTCAAGCCTCCGGTTGCTACGCCACCTGTGGAAGCGAAGGCAGCCGCCCCGGCCGCTCCAGTAAAACCGAAGGCGGCGCCGCTCAAGCCCGCGAGTGAAGCACCCGCGCTTGCGCCGCCGAGACTAGTGACACCGGCTTCGGTAGCTGCCGCGCAGCGGCCACCGGCGGTGGTCGTGATTCCGCCTAAAGCTCCCGCAACCGCGCCCGCCGCGACGGTACCGGCTGGCGCTGGCGCTGCTAGTACGACTGCAGCACCGCCTGCGATCGCCGTTCCGCCACGAATCACGACTACGACTCCTGCCGTACAGGCGGGAAGTCCTCCGCCGGTTGCACAGCTTCCGGCGCTCGATAACGCTACGCAGATACAAGCTTCGGCGCCCACGAAGGCAGCGACTCCGATTGCGCCGCTGCCGCGCATGATCATGCCGCAGACGGGTCCACGTCCGGTGTACAAGGCGCCTCTGCCAGCACCGGGAGCGCCACCACGGCCGACGCCGGGACGACCGGTTCCAGGGCAACCAATTTTTCAGCGTACGGCGCGGCCGCAAGCGCCGGGATCACCGCGTCCTACACTTCGTCCGGGTGAACGGCGGCCGATGCATCCCACACGTGTGGTCCCAGCGGGATCGCGACCGCTGGGTGTTGGACCGGGAGGAACGCTGCCACCTCCGGGGCCAACGCGTCCGGGAAGCCGTCCGGGAGCGCCTTCGCGGCGACCGGGACAGAGGTATGTACCGCGAGGCGTGAAGGAAGGCCCGATGAAGGGCTACACTCCTCCGCCGCGGATGACCATCAGCAACGAGCCGGCTCCAATCACGCGGAACATCACGATTACAGAGGGGATCTCGGTAAAAGACCTGGCCGAGAAGCTGGGCATTCGCGCCAAGGATGTGATTGCGCGGCTGGTGGTGCGAGGCGTGTTCGCGACTATCAACCAAACGCTCGATGCCGAACTGGCCAGCGAAATGGCGCGCTTCTTCGGAGCGGATACGGAAGTCATCACCTTCGAAGAGCAAGCTGCGAAAGACACGACGGAAGCAGTCGAAAGCAGCGAAGAAGGCGCGGAAGCGGTGCCACGTCCGCCGGTGGTCACGATCATGGGCCACGTGGACCACGGCAAGACGACGCTGCTGGATTCGATCCGTTCGACCAATGTGGCCGGAGGCGAGGCGGGGGGCATCACGCAGCATATCGGCGCATATAAGGTTCGCATTACGGACACGGCGTCTCCGGCGTACGGCCGCGAGATTGTGTTCCTGGATACACCGGGTCATGAAGCGTTTACGCGCATGCGGGCGCGCGGCGCGAAGGCTACCGACATTGTGGTGCTGGTCACTGCGGCGGACGACGGCGTCATGCCGCAGACGGTGGAAGCGATCGACCACGCGCACGCTGCCGAAGTTCCCATCATTGTCGCCGTCAATAAGATCGACAAGCCTGGCGCTTTGCCGGAGCGGGTCAAGAAGCAACTGGCGGATCGCGGACTGGTTCCGGAAGAGTGGGGCGGCAAGACGGTGTTTGTCGACGTTTCCGCCAAGCAGAAAACGAACCTCAATCTGCTGATGGAAATGATCTGCCTGACAGCGGACCTGCAGGAATTGAAAGCGACTCCGGGACGAGCGGCGAGCGGGCTGGTGCTGGAAGCGAAACTGGATCGCGGACGCGGTCCGGTGGGGACGATCCTGGTGCAGAACGGCACGCTGCACGCCGGCGACAACTTCGTGGTCGGCAACGTCTACGGAAAAGTCAGGGCGATGTTCGACGATCGCAGCAAGCCGCTGAAGGAAGCGCCACCCTCGACTCCGGTGGAAATCATCGGATTGGAAGGGCTGCCGCAGGCGGGCGATCAGTTCGTGGTGGTAACCGACCGTGAGAAGGCGCGCGACATCTCGGAATACCGCGAACAGAAAGCGCGCGAAGCGCAGCTTGCCAAGAGTTCGCGAGTTTCGCTCGAAGGCCTGGCGGAACAGTTGAAGACGGCGGGCATGAAGGAACTGAACATCATTCTGAAGGCCGACGTGCAGGGCTCGGTAGAAGTGCTGGGCGATTTGCTGGGCCGGCTCTCGAACGACAAAGTGCGGCTGAAGCTGCTGCGGTCGGGCATTGGCGCGATTACGGAGACCGATGTGCTGCTGGCATCGGCGTCGAATGCCATCATCATTGGATTTAACGTGCGTCCGGAGCGCAAGGCGCAGGAGTTGGCCGATCAGGAGAAAGTCGATATACGGCTGCACTCGATCATTTACGAACTGCAGGACGAGATCAAGCGCGCCATGACCGGGCTGCTCGAGCCGACCATCAAAGAAACTTACCAGGGACGCGCCGATGTGCTGGAAACATTCCGCATCCCGAAGGTGGGAACGATTGCCGGTTGCCGCGTGAGCGATGGACTGATCAAGCGCGACTCCGAAGTGCGGCTGCTGCGCGATAACGTGGTTGTGTTCAAAGGGAAAGTCGCGTCGCTGCGGCGCTTCAAGGACGATGCTTCGCAAGTCACCAGCGGCATGGAATGCGGCATCTCCATCTCTAACTACGGCGATATCAAGGCCGGCGACGTGATTGAGGCGTTTGTTACGGAACGGATCGCGGCGGAAGCAATCAAGTAAGCTAATGGAGTATCCCTGGATTTGGCGGCGAACGGGTGAAATGGTGGTCAGTGAGGCTTCGTAGTTTGAGAACCTGACTGGCGTGGCCGGGCGGGGACGCCCGGCGCTCCACGCTGGATTGCTTTTCTTACAACTTCCCTACTGTGACGGTTGTGCGGCAAACGTGCCGCTCATGTTGATTCCGGTGTCTGCCTGCAGCACATAGCCAGTACTGCTGGATGTCAGGTAGAGAACGAGGTTGTTGGTGAAGCCGTTCAACTGGGTTGTGGTTCGACCGTTACTTGCGACCGAATAGGTGCCCGAGAAGGCATTGGAATTAGAGCCGCCAGCCAGCCCAACCGGATCGAAGAAGCTGGTGATGTAGTTGGTCCCCAGAGAGTCGGTGCCGCTCGGAACCAGGGTTCCCACACGGTCTTTGAGCAGGGCCGCCACGCCATCGTAGCCATCCATGAAGAATGTGGCCTGGGCGCTGAGGCCGATGGTTCCGCTCTGCTGATCGATGGTGCCGTCCTCGACGTTGGTGCCGTTGAGGGCGATGAAGTAAGCCCGCGACGGGTTCACCATCCAGAGGTCACGGGTAAGGCCTCCAATGGTGAAACTGCCGGACCCGTTGCCGACGGAATTGTCGATCAGATAGGTCCCGGTCGCCGTTTGGTCGCTGGAGACGTTACCGTCCAGCACGGAATCGTAATTCGCCGCCGTGACTTGTGAAACGCCATCGGTGGTAAAGACTCCCACCGTGTTCACAAAACCGGGCGTTGCCGTTTCTCCGGTACTGCCAAAAGTAAAGGAGCCGGTGAGCGAGGAGGGTACGAACGCAACGTTACTCTGCTGCTCGGCTGAGCCAATGGAAAGGATGCCGGGAGTGGTATCGAACAACAGGAACTTGCTGGCACTCACAACATAGTATTCGGCGGTGTGAGTGGTGCCGTTCACGGAGTAGGTAATGGTCCCCCGACCACCCGTCGGCGCGGTCATGCTGCCGCCAGCGCCGATGGAACCGGTGGCTGCTACTCCATTCTGAACCATTATGTAGGAGCCACTGACGGCGCCTGCGGTAATTGTCATGGCGCCCATGGTGGAGCTCACCTGCACGTCGTGGGTGCGGAAGACAAAGGTTCCGGCAGGCGTTGTGCTGGAGGTCTGCAGTTGCGCCGACCCGGCGCTGGTTCCGCCGCCGTCTTCCTCCTGCATGTAGAGGTTATTGGCATCACTCAAGGTGATGCGATAGACTTCCTGCCCTCCGCTGGCGAAATTGAGCGTCAGGTCGCCCGTGCCATCGGGGTTGATAATATAAGGTCCGGTCACGCTATCCGAAAAAGCCTGGGTAGTGTTTCCCACAGCTTCCACGAAGTCGTCCGTTCCCGCAGTGATGTTTCCGTTGCCGTCGCTGGTGAGTACTCCGCCCTCGATAAAGAAATTGGCCGCGGTCAACGTTCCGACGTTATAGCCGTAACCCTTCACGGCAAACGAATATGTGCCCTTCAAACTGGCTTTGCTGAAGCCTCCCTTGACGATCACTAATGCCGCGTTGCTGCCGCCGCACCCGGCGGTCAAGGAGATGCCTGTTACAGCGGCCAGGGCCATGAGCACGCGCCTGGCACAATTGGTGGAAGCAAGGGGATTCATAGGACACTCCTATCTTCTTCTTCAGATGCGCTAACCCGGATTGTAGAGGAAAGTTTCGGCGGGAAAAATTGGCGGGGGAGTTTCCTGGGGGCTGGCTGAGGGCGAGTCGGATGTCTAGCTCGGACGGTAGGGTTCATCATGGCCGGGCGAAGACGCCCGGCGCTCCATTTTTCAGCAGCCGGCAGGAGACGCGGCAAGCCCCGTCTCTACAGGGGATTCCGGGCCGGGGCTGGGAGGGCGGGCGGCTTGGTCCTTTCTGAGGCTCGTTCGGAATACCAGCCTGCGACGCGGTAGAGCAACAGCACGCTGAGTACGAAGGCATACTCGATGGGCTTGCGGTGGTCGGCCTTTACCAGCCAGTAGTAATGCACCACGACGAGGATTCCCGTGAGATAGATCAGGCGGTGCAGGCGCTGCCAGTTCTTGCCGCCGAGTTGGCGAATCGACCAGGCGGTCGAGGTCAGGGCCAGCGGAATCAGGAGGACGAAAGCGGAGAATCCTACGGTGATGAAGCGGCGCTTGGCTATGTCTTTGAACATCTCATGAACGTCGAAGAACTTGTCGAGCCAGATATAGGTCAGGAAGTGCAGGGTGCCGTAGAAGAAGGCAAACAACCCGACCATGCGGCGGACGCCGATCAGCCAGTATTGGCGGGTGATGCGGCGAAGAGGCGTGATGGAAAGCGTGGTGAGAATCAGGATCAGCGTCCAGTCGCCGGTCGAGTGCGTGATGTACTCGATGGGATTGGCGCCCAGGCCGCCGTGGAAGGCTTTCCCGATTAGACGGCCTAGCGGGACCAGGGCGGCTAGGAAGATCGCGATTTTGGTGAGGCGGAGGCGCATTTTGGAATTACCGGAGTTTGTCATCCCGCGCGGGGCGAGGGATATTGCCCTTCGCCGCAAAAAGCAGGTCCTTCGCTTCGCTCAGGATGACAATTCATAAAGTAAGAGTACCTACACTGCAAATTACAAATTGCCAATTACAAATTCCTAGAAGTTCTTTTTCAGGTCCATGCCGGAATAGAGGCTGGACACCTGGTCGTAACCATTGAACATGAGCGTTGGCCGCTTTAGAAATTCGCCCAGGCGGCGTTCCTTGGCCTGGCTCCAGCGGGGATGGTCTACGTTGGGATTTACGTTCGAATAGAAACCGTACTCGCTGGGGGCGGACTGCTGCCAGGTGTTCAGGGGTTGGTCACTGGTGAAGCGGATGCGGACTATCGACTTGGCGCTCTTGAATCCGTATTTCCATGGAATCACTATGCGGAGCGGGGCTCCGTCCTGATTGGGGAGCACCTCGCCGTACATGCCGAAGCAGAGCAGGGCTAGGGGATGCATGGCCTCGTCCATGCGGAGACCTTCGACGTAGGGCCACTGCAATACGTTGCTGCGCTGGCCGAGCATTTGTTTGGGATCGTACAAAGTGGTGAACTCGACATACTTTGCTTTGGGCAGCGGGTCGGCGTGCTTGACCAGTTCGCTCAGGGAAAATCCTACCCAGGGCACGACAATCGACCAGCCTTCGACACAGCGATGGCGATAGATGCGCTCTTCGGGGGCAGCCATCTTTATGATCGTGTCGACGTCGAGGACCTGCTTCTTCTTTACCTCGCCGTCGATGGTCACGGTCCAGGGGCGGGTCTTGAAATTCCTGGCGAGTTCGGCTGGCCCCTCTTTGTCGGTGGCGAATTCGTAGAAATTGTTGTAGGTGGTGACATCCTTGTAGGGTGTTTCCTTTTCCGTGGTGCTGAAGGGACTTTTCTGGAGGCCGTCAATTTTGGCGTTGGCGTGGGCGGTGAGCGGGGGCTCGGCAAGATCTCGGAAGGCGACACCGGTGACGGCGGCCGCGCCGGCGAGGGCGGCTCCGGCTAGGAAATTGCGCCGGTTCAGATAAGTGGCTTTGGGAGTAATTTCTGAGGACGGAATTGCAGGCGGTTTGCCGATTAGCATTGGTTACTCCGATTATTTGTTAAAGCTATTAAGGAGACTCTGAATAAGCACGCTTCTAACGTCGAGTGACCTCAAAACTCAGGAAAGTATTATTTCCCGTGCGACCGTCGAACTCTAGAACGTTGTTTCTAGCGCCCTTCTGGTCGCCTTTGCCATGCCAAGAAGGACAGCGGTTACGCCGCCAGCAGCAGTTTCTTGCGACTTAGAAATAGATTGACCAGAGCGCAGGTGACAAACAAACGATGCGCGTTTTTCTTCAGCCCGCGGTACCGCACTTTCACGAATCCAAACTTCAGCTTCATCACCTGAAAGACGTGCTCGACCTTGGACCGCACCTTTGACTTTGTCCGGTTCTTCATCCATGCCACTTTGTCCACAATCTGACCTTTGTAGCGACAGCGTCGTTGGGTGCAGTCTTGCGCCCGCGGCGCGCCCTGCCGGATCACTTCCGTTTGTCCCTGATAGGCCCCATCGCCCCACACCCGCGTCTCTTCTCCGTGCAGGAGATCGAGCAAGATCTCCACATCGGAAACGTTCGCCGCCGTCGCCACCGCCGTGTGAATCAGTTTCGTCTTGCTGTCCACCCCCACGTGCGCCTTCATCCCGAAATACCACTGATTTCCTTTTCTGGTCTGATGCATCTCCGGGTCGCGCTTTTGCTCGCGGTTCTTGGTCGAGGAGGGCGCGTGAATAATCGTCGCGTCCACGATCGTGCCGGTCGTAATCCGCACTCCCTTGGCTTGCAAATGTAGGTTCACTGTCCCCAGGATCTCTTCCCCCAGGTTGTGCTCTTCCAACAGGTGCCGGAAATTGCACACCGTGGTCTCATCCGGTACCGGTTCCCCTCCCAAATCTATGCCCGCAAACTGCCGCAGCGTCGCCGAGTCGTACAAGGCCTCTTCCACCGCCGGGTCCGCCAGATTGAACCACTGCTGCAGAAAATAAATCCGTAGCATCTTTTCCAGTTCTTTCGGCCGGCGCCCGTTTCCTGGCTTCGGATAGTGCGGCTCAATCAGGGCGCACAATTTTGCCCACGGCACCACCTGCTCCATCTCTTCCAAAAAGACTGCCCGCCGCGTCTTCTTCGTATACCGCTCGAATCCCGTCATCATCGCCAGTGTCCTCTGTTGGCTTGGAGATTTCATCTGGCGCTAATTTATCTTTACTCGTTGTGGAAAAGGAGCACTTATTCAGAGTCTCCTTAAGGTACGCACGGCGGGCCTACATGGACGTGCCGACTGCGAAACCCCACAACTGAGTATAGGACGCGCGGCCGGGGGAAAAGTTGCAAGCGCCAGATTCATCGTGGCCGGGCGAGGACGCCCGGCGCTCCACTAGTTGGAGGCTGATTTTGTCGCGGACTTGGCGTCGGGCTGGGAGCGAATGACTTCGCGGACTTTCTTGGCGAGATTCTGAAGGGTGAAGGGTTTTTGCAGGAACCCGGTACCGGGACCGAGCGCGCCGGGGGTGACAACGGCATCTTCGGTGTAGCCGGAAAGATAGAGCACGCTGATGCCGGGACGGAGGGTAAGCAGTTTCTTGGCCAGTTCGCGGCCGCCGATGCCGGGCATGACCACATCGGTGATCAGGATGTGGATGTGTTCTTTGCAGGATTCGGCGATCTGCAGGCCGCGTTCTCCATCCTCGGCTTCGAGGACTTTGTAGCCGCGAGAGGCGAGGGTTACACGCACCAGTTCGCGAACGGATTCTTCGTCTTCCACCAGCAAGACGGTTTCGCAGCCGCCGGCTTCGTTCTGCGGGGACTTGGCCGGGCTCGCCGTCTCGGCGGAATCCTGCACGCGCGGCAAATAAACATAGAAAGTGGTTCCGGCGCCGACCTCGCTTTCGGCGAACACGTATCCATTGCTCTGCTTGACGATGCCGTAGACGGTGGAGAGGCCAAGGCCGGTGCCTTTTCCCTTTTCCTTGGTGGTAAAGAACGGCTCAAAGATGCGGGATTTGGTTTCCTTGTCCATGCCGTGGCCGGTGTCGGCAACCGAGATCACGGCGTAGCGTCCGGGCTGGATAAAACGGTGCTCGCGGAAGCTCTGGTGCACGGTAACGTCGGAGCTTTGCAGAGTGAGCCTGCCGCCTTCGGGCATGGAATCTTTGGCGTTGACCACCAAGTTCATGATGACCTGTTCGAGTTGGCCAGCGTCGGCGCGGGTGTGTCCGGTATCGTCGGAGAGACGCGTGACTAGCTCGATGTTTTCACCGATGAGGGGCCGCAGGAGGCGCTCCATGTCGCTGATGACAGTGTTGACGTCGATCACCTTGAGTTCGAGGAGCTGTTTCCGGCTGAAGGCCAACAATTGGCGGGTGAGGTTGGCGGCGCGATCAGCGGCCTGCTGGATGAACTGAACCTTAAGGTGCGCGGCGCTGCCCTTCTCCAACTGCTCCAGCAAGACCTCGGTGTAGCCGTTAATCACCATCAGCAGGTTGTTAAAGTCGTGGGCGACGCCCCCGGCCAGGCGGCCGACGGCGTCCATTTTTTGGGCCTGGCGCAGCTGTTCTTCGAGCTGGCGGCGGTCGGTGATGTCTTCGGCGATGAGCTCCAGGACTTCTTCGGGTTCATCTTCATCCTTGCCGGTGGCGGCGCAGCCACTGAGGCGCACGATAATAAGGCGGCCGTCTTTGCGTTTCCACTGAACTTCCACGCCATTCAGACTTCCGCTGTGGCGATAGTCCTCAACCAGGCGGTCGAACTCGGGGGGATTGACGAAGATTTCGCGCCTGGCATCCAGTTGGAGAAGATCCTGGATGGATCCATACCCAAGCATGGTAATGAGCGCGGGATTCATATCGAGGAATCTTCCGGCGAGGGTACAGCGGCAAATTCCGAAGGCGGCGCTCAAAATCAGAGAGCGGGAGCGGGCTTCGGAGCGGCGTAGCGCTTCGCTGTCGCGCTTGTGCTCGATGGCCGCGGCCAACTGCTGGGACACGAATTTCAAGATCTCGCGGTCGCGGTCCCCAAAACGGGTGTTCTCGCTATAGGTCTGGACGACCACAACGCCAATGCAGCTGGCGCCAGTTTGCAGGGGAACACCCAGCCAGTCCAGGGAAGGAGCGCCGATCGATTCCACTTCCCCGCGCCGCACCAGTTCCTCAAAGACCGTGGGCGTCACCAGCAGGGGTTCGCCCGATCGCAGCACGTATTCGGTGAGGCCGCGGCCGAGATGCCTGGGGGTTGGGGTAGGGTCCTGCTCATCGACGAAATAGGGAAAGCTGAGCAACTGGGACTGCGGATCGAAGAGGGCGATGTAGAAGTTGCGTGCATTCATCAACTGGCCGACGATATGGTGAATGGCGGTGAAAAACTGCTGCAGATCTTCGGCCGACTGGCTACGCGCCGCAATGGCGTACAAAGCCGCATTCAACTCCTCGGTGCGCTTCTGCTCGGTGATATCGCGGTAGGAAGCGTAGGCTCCAACTCGTTTGCCGTTCAGGGTAACGAGCGAAGTGGAAACCAGTACTTCGATCAAAGAGCCATCTTTACGCTGGCGGCGGGTCTCCAAGGTGAGTTTGGTTTTGGTCTTGGTGCCCTCGGTGATCCACGCGGCTTCGGAGTAGCGATCGGGCGGCACGATGAGCAGGTCGAGCCGTTTCCCGACAGCTTCAGCGGCGGTAAAGCCGAAGAGGCGGGTGAATTCCCCGTTGACCCGCAAAATGCACAGATCCTGGTCGACAATGCTGATGGCATCCGGGGCGTTTTCGATGACCTGTTCGAAGTAGGCCTTCTGGATTGTGGGCGGGGTTTCGGCGGCATTGCCATTGGTGGGCGAAGCGGCCGGGACGGGATGGGAAGTTTGGGTAGGAACCGGTGGCGCACCGGGGCCATGACCTTCCTGCAGCGGCTTCACCTGCGGCAGGTCAGTCGAAGATGCCGGGGCGATCTTCTCACCCATACAATCCTCTCCCAAAGTGATGTGACGATAATGCGATGTTAAGCGGGCAGGGATGTCCGCCGATAGTTACCCCCGTAATGGAGATTTGAACTGAGTCAGAGGAGAGGTTCAGTAGGCGTTGGTCAACACAACACAGACTTCGCGCAGCAGCAGACGCTGCTGTTCGGTGACGACCAGGAACTCGAATCCGCAGCGCAAACCGTCGTTATAACGCACCACGGCCCGCACTTTGATGATGTGAGGCGGGACAGGAATGGGAAACTCCAGGGAAACAACCTCGCCGACCTGCAACTGGCCGCTGAGGGTCGCGCCAATGCCATCCACACTGAGCTCGCTGGTACGGCCCCAGTAGGTGGTGGTGAGGCCTTCGCGGAATACCGACACCTCAATGCGCGCATCGAAACGACTGCGGGAGAAACGCCGCAGCCTGCGATTAGCTTTGGCTGCCGCTTGTTCGTAGTCGTTCAATTCAGCTTCTCCATTTCAGATATTTTCAGACATCCTTCGAAACCTTACTTTTGATTGTGCTTCAAAGCAAGTTTACCCTCAACGGCATCAAAGGGCATGTACCAATGAAATAAGCGTCCGCGCGATAGGCAGGGCTGCCACGTTGCCGACATGGCGCTTCCTTATCTTTTCGTTGTCGGTTTTCATTCGGAACCTATCTGCAAGTCATGCCCGGAGAATCATTATATGGGCCCACTCCCGGACTTGCAGTATGCCTGAAGGCATACCCTGATACGAATCGTCGAGTTTTTCCGCAGCCTGTAAAGCTGCGTAAAGGCGCGTGACAGAGGCTCGGTGCAGCATCTAACATGGAGCGTGTGCTTCTGGGGGTCGTGCTGACGGAGCCGCGCTGGAGCAAACTAAATCCTTATGTCATACCGCTCGAATGCCGCCGAAGCCTGGTATCCCGACTCGCAGTCCACGACGCCAGAGCCGGAAATTCCGCTGGATTTGCTGCCGCCGGCGAGCCTGACGCAGCCGCTCTGGAGATCGTTGGCGGGCAATCTGCGCGATACCCTGGCGCCGGAGAAGTTGCCGCCGCTGGTACTAACTTCGCGGCCGGTGTATGTGGGCTTGGCGCTGGGCGAGCGTCTGCGGCTGCCCTGGTACCGCACGGTGTTTACCAACATCGGGGACGTGATCTCGCCGGAAGTACTGCCGCCGCTGGAACTGGAATCGAGGCCGGTCGATGTGGGGGAACTGATCACTGATCAACTCAGCCATTTCTGGTGGGGATCGCTGCTGCGGAATCTGGCCGACCAGGTCGCGCCGGAAACGCAGCCGACTCTGAACCTGACCTCCAAGCCGATTCTGGACATCATTCCTAAGTCATGGATCCTGCTGCCGATGTGGTCGGAAGTGGTGGACACGCCGAAGGTGTTTTATCCCGACAAGCCGAAGACGGCCGATGCGGTGAGGCCAGTCAATCTGCAACCGGTGGCTTTGCCGCCGAGGAAACTGGAGGCGTTGGTTAGCGAACCCACCGCCGGCGACCTGCTGCGCGACCTGCGCCGCTCGCGCATCCGGCAGAGAATCTGGGTGGGGCTGGCGACGGCGCAAATCGTCTATCTGACTGCGGTCGCGCTCGGGAAGCTGCAATGAAGTTCAATTTCTTGTTGGATCGCTGCGACAAGCCTTTAGAGCGTGGGTAGAGAACTCGGTCGTCCCTCCGGGACTTGAATCATTTCGTCAACTTCTCCCCAGCGCTGAAGCGCTGGGCTAAGGTCGGTCGCCCCTCCGGGGCTCGGCTTTCGAGCAGGCCAAGGGAGACGCGCCAAGCCGCGTCTCTACGAAGAATCAGTCGCCCTCAGGTTCTGGAATTGTCGCCTACTGCCGCAAGCCCATCCAACCTTCGGCTATGACCATGGAATTTCCGGGGTTGCGAGCATCGTACTTCACCGATGTGGGCAGGCCGAGCCGGCAGGAATGCAGATTGATCCACTGCCGAAGATAGGTAACATCCTGCGAGGCCTCATAGGAAACACCGGCCACATCGTACTGGTAAATCAGCATGGTGGCGGGGCGGTTCACCTTCGTGATGATTTCCTGGACGTCGATCACGGTGCCGTCGGTGATGCGCCCGACCGTATTGAGCCAAGTGCGGCGTCCGAGTTCGACGTCGTCGGCGGTTTTGGTTTTGCGACGCAGCAAGGCATAGCTGACGACAGCCAGACCAATTATGCCCAGCACAATCGTGTAGAGGCGAAACGAAATCATAGGCAAAGCGAAACCTAGACCTTTCAATCTACTTTCAGCATAAGGCTTCACTGCTCCGGCCGCCAAGGGCATTGAAGGTGCGTGAGGCAGTGGGTAGTGGACAGTGGATTCTTTCACTATTCACTATTCACTGTTTTTTGTCCTTGACCTCGACTACCTCTTCTGGGCTTTCGACCATCTCTTCTTCTTAATTTGACAAGAAAGTGACAACTCTCTGACAACTCAGCAGGGGCCGGGGTCTAGATTTGTGGCTTGCTGGACCTTGGGCTTGTGGAGTGAACGGCCCTGGTTGCACCTGGAGGATGACCCATGAAACTTTCCATCAAGTTACTGATGCCAGTCACGGCGGCGGTGCTGTTCTGTGTGTTTTGCTCGGCCATGTTGAAGGCGGACGACGACCAATTTCTTCCCGGACCCGTTCGGGTGGTATCGACTGTGCCGGCCAATGGGGATGTGAATCCGTACGGCGTAGCTTTCGTGCCGCCCTCATTCCCCCAGGGTGGGACAATCAGCCCCGGTGATGTTCTGGTTTCGAATTTCAACGCCAGTACGAATCTTCAGGGAAGCGGTACAACGATCGTCGATGTACCCGCCAACGCGCCGGTAACGCTCTTTTTCCAAGGGGTGCCTCCACTGGGACTGAGCACCGCGCTGAACGTTCTGCGAAAGGGTTTCGTCCTGGTTGGCAACTTCCCATCTCCTGACGGGACCTGCGGGAACGCCTCGGCGGGATCGATCCTGGTGATCGACAAGAACGGAAATCTGGTTTCGACCATCACAGATCCAATGATTCAGGGACCGTGGGATTCTGCACTGTTCGACGAGGGAGGCACGGCAAAATTTTTCGTTGCCAATGCGTTGAGTGGGGCGGTTGTGCGTTACGACCTGAAAGTCAGCGACTCAGGCGTGACTGTGACCAAAGCGACGCAAATTGCGTCCGGCTATATGCACAATTGCGACGCAGTGACGTTTGTCGACGCGCCTACGGGTCTGGTCTACGATCCATCTAGAAATGTTCTCTACGTGGCTTCGGCGGCGGACAACGCCGTATATGCCGTGACTGACGCGGCGGATCGAACGCACGATGGAGGGATCGGCAAATTAATTTACAGAAGCTCGAAACACTTGCACGGGGCGCTCGGGTTGGCGATGGCGCCAAACGGCCACCTGCTGGTCACCAACAACGATGCGATCAACCCCGATCCCGCGCAACCAAGTGAACTCGTCGAGTTCACCGTGGAGGGGCACTTTGTCAAACAAATTTCTCTCGACCCAGGTTCGGGAGGGTCATTTGGACTGGCCGTGGAAACGGGAGGAAAGACCGCCAGGCTCGCTGCGGTGGACGATAGCGTCAACATTTTCCTGATTTGGACCTTGAAGGGCCGGAAATAGAGCACCGATTAGGGGATACAAATTGTGGTTGCGGGAAACAGTTTCAACGAGCTCAACGCGCCTTATGACGCCAAAGTCGTAGTTGCCATTACGGGGCTTGCGGCGCCGTCTTGACGAGTGAGTTCGGAGAACAGGGGCCGGTCCCACACCCGGCCCCTGCGCTGTTCCAGGTAGGACTTGGACTGCTCTTGCCGGCGCTCCTGAAATAGATGCGGTGGAGCGAGGACAGTGGTGGCCTGGCGAGGACGCCCGGCGCTCCATTCATACTTCGGGATTAGGCTCGGCGGCGATAGTAAATATTGAATTCGAACCCGGGATTGGGCGGGAATATCTCGGCAATTTTCCGCAGCCGTTCGGCCATGGGAGCCGGCGCCAGCAGCGGATAGTCGCGCTCGCGCAGGTCGTAGTAGTCGACATCGAGATAGAGCGAGAGCAGGTAGATGGAAATCGCATCGGCGAAGCTGGCGGTGAGATAGTCGTTCTTGAATTTCTCCGCGTCGGGACCGTGGGCAGTGGCAAACTTGCGCGCCTCCCAGGCGTCGAGCGAAGTTTCTCCGCGCACACCGGATTCCACCTGCTGCCAGGCCAAGTCGGCGAAATTCTGCGACACGCCGGCGCGTTCGACCAGGGCGTGTCCTACGTTGATGTAGAACTCGAAGGCCACCGAAAATTTGTCTTCCATCAAGCGGGTCGAGATGAAGACGCACTGCGCATCGCCCAGATTCAGGTTGCGATGGCAGACCGCATTGTCGCTGAGGGCAACGTCGTAGCGGTCGGCAATGACGGTGTCGTCGCCCTGGGTGACGGTGAGCGGTACGAAGTAGTACGCCTTGCGGCTGAGCGCGGCAGCCACCGGCACGGGCACCGCCGCAATCATGCGGTCGAGGTCATTATCGGAAATGGGGATCTCGCCGGAGCGGGCGTAGCAGATACCATTCGACGCCTGAGAAACCGGGCTATTTTGCACGATCTCCGCGGGGCTGCGGGTGATCGCGGAAGCGGCTTGCGACATGACGGTATTGTAGCGTATGGGCGCAAAGGGGCGACGGACGGCTGTCGGTTGCGGTCGCCGCAGCCAGTCGCGATGCTCTGGGCCGATGGTGTAGCTTAAAAGCATGGGCATAGCGAGTTCGGACGGCCTGCACTGGATCGAAGTTCCGGTGCGCGCATTCGCGATGACGTTTCTGTTTACCCTGCTGTCGTTCGCGGTCGCGCTGCTGTTGAGCATCCTGGGGACGGTGGTGTACTCGCACGTGAAGCACGTCGCTCCCAATCTGACGTTTGCCTACCGGCACATTGCGTTTCCGTTCGCGATCACGGTGGGAGCGATCGTGCTGGTGGTGTCGTTCGGGATGGAAGTTCGGAACTACCGGCAGCGGAAGGCGCTGGAGGCGATCGAGCGGGTGAGTTGAGTTGAGTTATATGGTGGCCGGGCGGGGACGCCCCGCGCTCCACTGGCAAAAGCGGGTGAGTTGAAGATGGGCGACGTGAAGACTATTGCGCCTCGGGTTGCGATTCCGGTGCCGCATTCCGGGGATCGCGCGTATGCCGAGAGGGCGCTGCCGCAGTATGAAGAAGCGGTGCGCGGGGCCGGCGGAGAGCCGGTGCGCATCGAACTGGAGCAGATTCCGGCTCAGGTACGGAAGCAGATCGAAGGCTGCGACGCGGTTCTGCTGCCGGGCAGCAAGGCTGACCTTGATCCGCAGAAGTACGGCGCGGAGCGGCACGCGAAGACGGCATCTGCTGACGTTAAACGAGACTTGGTGGACGAGTTGCTTCTGCGCGACGCCTACATCCTGCGCAAGCCCGTGCTGGGCATCTGCTACGGACTGCAATCGTTGAATGTGCATCGCTCGGGATCGCTGGTGCAGCACATCGAGTCGGCGATCAACCATAGCGCGGGACGGACGGTGGCTAAGGCGCACACGGTTGAGATCGAGGCGGGGTCGCGGCTGGCGGAGATTGTGGGGGCTAGCAAAACGCTGGCGGTGAATTCTTCGCATCACCAGTCGGCGGACGCGGCGGGGGATGGGTTGCGCGTGGTGGCGCGTTGCGCTGAAGACGGAATCGTCGAAGCTTTGGAAGGAACTGCTCCTGGGCATTTTGTGCTGGCGGTGCAGTGGCATCCGGAGCGGAGCGTGAATGATGGGGCGGAGGTGGCGGAGTCGGCAAAGGCTATCTTCCGCGCGTTCGTGGAGGCGGCGAGGGCGAAGCGGGCGGAGTTGGCTACAGACATACGCATTCGGGCGCTGCCTACAAATACATAGGTCCTTCGCTTCGCTCAGGATGACAACGTTAGATTTAGTCAGCTTCGTTTCAGCAGCACTGCCACATTCGCAATCGCGGCGTTTTCGGTGCCCATGCCTTCCGGGGTTTTGGCTTTGATGCCTACGCAGTCTGCTGAAATTCCGCACAACTTGGCTACGTGTTGGCGAATCTTGTCGGCGTGGGGGCCGATTTTTGGCGTGGAGAGGATGAGCGTGGAATCGAGGTTCCCTAATTCGTAGCCCGCGGTTTTGACGCGCTTTAACGCTTCTCGCAGAAACACGGCGGAGTCTGCGTTCTTCCATTGCGGGTCGGATGGCGGGAACAGGGCTCCGATGTCGGGGCCGGCTATGGCGCCGAGCAAGGCGTCGGTAATGGCATGAAGCAGGACGTCGCCGTCGGAATGGCCGCCTAGTCCTTTATCGTGCGGCAGGGTTATGCCGCCGATTTTTAATGGAACGCCGGGCTTGAATTCGTGCGAGTCCCAACCGTAGCCGATGCGCATTTCAGGTTTCAACATTTGATCCCGTCTTCGAGGTCTGGCCCTCAGCGGCTGAAGCCGAATTCAAAAACCGTGCAGGTACCTCAGCGCTGAAGCACTGCGCCACCCAAAATCAAAAGCCAGATCGAGTTTCTCTGCAACCGGTGAAGCCGTGCCGTTCCCGTTCTTGCTCGAACATAGTTCACGGGCGGCCTGAGACGGGGCAAGCCCCGTCTCTACACGACATTTTTCAGATAGAAATCGGCCAGTTCCATATCGGCTGGCGTGGTGATTTTTATATTGCTTGGCGATCCCATTACTACTACTACCGGCAGGCCAGCACGCTCGATCAAGGAAGCTTCGTCGGTACCAACGAAGCCGTCGGTGGCGGCTTCATCAAAAGCTTTTTTCAGGATGTTGTAGCGAAAGCCCTGCGGAGTTTGCGCCATCACGATGCTGGCGCGCGGGATGGTGGCTTTGATGTGCGCGCCGTCCGCAGTTCTTTCCACTTGTTTCACGGTGTCGACAGCGGGCAAGCCCGCGATGGCGGCTCCATGTTTGTGCGCGGCTTCGATCACATTCGCAATGATTTCGGGCGTGACCAAGGGGCGAACAGCATCGTGCACCAGGACAATATCTTCGGGATCGGCCGCGGCGCGGGCCAAGGCATTGGCCACCGAGTCCTGACGATGCTCGCCGCCTTCGACCATCTGCAGGCGCTTGCTCAGGATTTCCGGGAACTGCTTTTCGACCTGGGTACGAAAGCCGGCAATTTCGTCTTTGCGCAGAGCAACGATGATTTCGTAAACGGCAGGAGTGGCGGCGAACTTACGCAGTGTGTGGACAAGAATGGGCACGCCTCCCAGTTCTTTGAACTGCTTGCTGGGCGTCTTCTTCCTGGACCTTTCTTTCGACGGGGCGGGCGAGGGCGGCGCCATGCGCGTGCCCAATCCAGCGGCGGGGACGATGACAAACACCTTCATAGGGGGGATCAGTATAGTACAGGTGTCAGGTTTTGAGCCGAAGGCCAAGGAGTGCCCAGCCCCTAAAGGGGAGGACGATTTCGAAGGCCGATGGTATCGCTAAAGCGATTACCCTTATACGAAATCTGTCCGGAGCCTACTCGGCTACCCGGTCGTTCACCACCGGTACGGCTTTTCTTACCGGGTCGGAGGGTGATCCGTTGGTTGCTGCCGCCGGAGGCGGGGCTGCCGGGGGCGGCGCTGGTGCCTTGGAGTCGTGGCGGCCCGGCCCGCGTTCATCCCACTTGCCAAAGATCATTTTGCCCGCCGTGGTTTGCAAGACGGAGGTCACGGAGATGTCGATGGTCTTGCCAATCATCTTGCGCGCGTTATCTACGACCACCATGGTGCCGTCATCGAGATAGGCGACGCCCTGGTTGTATTCTTTGCCTTCCTTCAGGATGAATACGCGCATGACTTCGCCGGGCAGCACGATGGGCTTGAGCGAGTTGGCGAGTTCGTTGATGTTGAGCACGGCCACACCCTGCAACTGGGCGACTTTGTTGAGATTGAAGTCGTTGGTGAGGATCTTGCCTTCATAGAGCTTGGCCAGTTCGATGAGCTTCATATCGACTTCGCGGACGGTGGGGAAGTCGTCTTCGACGATCTGGATCTGGACGGAGGCAGTTTTCTGTAGACGCTGCAGGATGTCGAGGCCGCGGCGTCCGCGATTGCGTTTGAGCGAATCGGCGGAATCGGCCACCAGTTGCAATTCGCGGAGCACAAACTGCGGAATGACAATCAGGCCGTCGAGGAAACCGGTCTCGGCGATGTCGGCGATGCGGCCGTCAATAATGACGCTGGTGTCGAGGATTTTATAACTCTTCTTGCCCGTCTTTTCGCCGCCGAAAACCCCGCCGAGCGCCGCCAGATTGAGCAGATCGCCTTTGTTGGCGCCCACGGTCAATCCCACGTAGGCCATGACCATCATGACCATGATCTGCAGGAAACTCTGGGTGGGGCTCGCAGGGATGCTGTTGCGAATCACGAGCGCAAACAGATAGGCGCCAATGATGCCGAGCACGCTACCGATGGCGGCTCCAATCAGGCGCCTCAGGCTCATGACGCGCAATCGCCACTCGAACACAATGATGGCGATGCCGATCAACAAACCGACGGCTGCGGCCTGGTTTGCGGGCAGGCTGAAAGGATGAATGAGGAAGCAAATAACAGCAACGATGAGAACAAACAGAAGGCGTATGAGTACGACGTCCACGTCCAGGACCTCTCTCGGGGAAGGCTCCGCTCACGCGATTCCCGCCCCCGCCGGCCGTCCAGGGTGAATGATAAAAGAACCCCAGTGCCAGCGTTCTATTAACGGAGCTGTATGAAGATGAACGCGCCCCGTCCCCGGTCATAGCCGGGCAACTCAAAAGTACGGGAGCAGTATATACCCGGGCGGGAGGCGGGGCTAGGTGCAACCATTGGGGGATTGGCCTAACCTCGGCGGCTGAAGGCAGCGTTGAAAACAATCCAGAACCCGGTCGTCCCTCCGGGACTTGAGCTATTTGGTCCACTTTTCCCAGCGCTGAAGCCCTCCACCCCATCACGCCAAGAGCGGGCGTGCTGGGGACCCCGGCGCTGGGCTAAGTTAGTTCGCCCCTCCGGGGCTGGAGTCCTAGTTCGCTTCGCCCAAGGCTTTGCGGATCGCCCTTTCCGCCATCGGCGCCATTATCTTGTATCCGGCATGATTCGGGTGCAGGCCGTCATCGGCCAGTTCCTTCCCGAGCAAGCCGCTCTTGTCAACCAAAGCGCTGAAATAGTCGAGATATATGCAACCGTGGGCGGCGCAGTATGCCTTCAGCCAGCGATTCAGTTCGACGATCTTCTCCGGCGGGCGCTGCGCGAAGAAATCCTGCGACTCGGGGGTGTAGTTGGCACCGGGAGCACGGAGGAAAGCACTGCTCCGATGCCATTGGCTTTCGCCAACTCCGCGAGCGAGGCGAAATTCGCTTCGATATCCTCGATGCGGGCCAGACCGGTGTTGCCGGCAATGTCATTGGTGCCCGCCAGGATGACAACCGCTTTCGGTTGCAGGGCGATGACACCCTGCTGAAACCGCACCAGCATCTGCGCCGTCGTCTGTCCTCCAATGCCGCGGTTAACGTATGGTTTTCCTGGGAAGTACTCCGGCAGAGGCCAGGCGTCAGTGATGGAGTCTCCGAAGAATACGACCCGCTTTTCTTCGGGCGCCGGCGGCTTCAGACGCGCGTTTTCATCCCGGTACCTCGCAAGCTCGCCAAAGTCGTTCATGTAGACCGCCGCGCGCGAATTGCGCCAGCGCTCCAAGGGCGTCGGCGCCGATGGCTGGGGAGTTGGCGGTTGCGCGAAGGCAGCGCTGACGCAGATGGCACACGCCAGAATTGCGGACCCTAATTCTCTGGGAGTCACGGGAGCTCTATTGTACTCAGATCGAACCCCTAGCAGGCTGCGGAAGAAGCGCCTTCCGCCCGAAAATCTCACCTCGGCGGCTGAAGCCGGTGCCGACAACAAGCCAGTTATCGCAGGCTGAAGCGCTGCGCCACCCAAAATCAAGTGCAATATCGGGTTTTTCCGCAGCCTGCCAGGCGATCACATAGGGTCTAGTGCATAAGGAACTGCGGCTACGTTAGACTGTCGGGGTTATCTGGAGACATCCCTGTATGAACTGGCCGGGACGAATCGTCCTGCTCATTGCTATCTGCGCTTCGGTGTTTCTGTTCTGGCGTAAGTTCGGTGCGGCGCTGCGTATCATCCTGGCATCGAAGCCGGACGCCGACTTCCAATTGCGGCCGATTGGCCCGCGCATCCGCAAAGTGCTCTGGGAGGTGGCGGCGCAGGGACTGGTGATTGCGCAGAGGCCGCTGCCCGGCTTGGCGCATGCCTTTGTGTTTTGGGGCTTCTGCGTCTTCGCGTTGGTGACGCTTAACCACTTCGCCGAAGGATTCGGCTTGGGATTCCTGTCCCAAGGCGGATTTTCGCGCTTTTATTTCCTGTTTGCGGGCGTGTTCGCCGTGGCTGTGGCGGTTTCGATCGCAGCGCTGGCCTTTCGCCGGTTCGTCGTCCGGCCGAAATGGCTGGAACCGCTGTCTCCGGAATCCGGGCTGATCGCATTCCTGATTTTCGCGTTGATGATTACTTACTTGGCCCGGTTCTGGGTAGCGGAAGGCACGGCGGCGTCCTGGACATGGTGGTGGGCGCACACGGTGGTGCTGCTGGTTTTTCTGCCGCTGATTCCGGGCACCAAGCACATGCACCTGGTGCTGAGCCCGTTGACGGTGTTTCTGGAGCGCGATGGCTTCAGCAAGATCCCGCCGCTGGTGGGCGACGAGGATTTCGGGCTCGACACGGGCAAGGATCTGACGCGGATTGCCAGTCTGCAGGCCTATACGTGCGTCGAGTGTGGGCGCTGCACGGAACACTGTCCGGCTAACAACACGGGGAAGATTCTGAATCCCAAAGAGATTATTTTGGGCACGCGGCATTACCTGCAAGAGTTTGGGCCGCAGAGCAGCGAGCCGTTGCTGGGCAAGCACCTTTCCATGGAAGCGGCATTTCAGTGCACCACTTGCGGGGCGTGCGAGTTCCAGTGCCCGGTGGGGATCCAGCACCTGCCGTTGATCGTTGGATTGCGCCGCGGCGCGGTGAATACCGGCAAGTGGGACAACAGTCATGGCGGCGATCTGTTCAACACGCTGGAACGGCAGGGGAATGCGCTGGGGTTTCCGCCGTCCGAACGCGGAAAATTCATCGAAAAGAACGGGCTGCCGTACTTCGACGGAAGCCAAGAATACTGCCTGTGGATGGGGTGCCTGGGATCGTTTGACCCGAATGGACGGAAAATTCTGCTGGCGCTGGTCGAAGTGCTGCGCTACCTGGGCATCAGCTTCGGGGTTCTGCGGCAGGAGAAGTGCAACGGCGATCCGGTGCGGCGACTGGGCAACGATTATCTGTTCGGCGAATTGGCGCAGGGAAATCTGGAACAGATCCGCGAGGCTGGAGTAAAGAAGATGGTTTCAATCTGCCCGCACTGCGTGCGCACGATGGGCGTGGATTGGAAGGAGCACGGCGGGAACATCGACATCGAGCACCACAGCGAGCTGCTCGCCCGGCACCAGGACAAATTGCCGAGAGATTCCGCGGCGCAGAAGAGCATGGTGTTTCACGACGCCTGCTACCTGGGACGATATCGCGGCGTGTATGACGAGCCGCGCGAGGTGATTGCTCGTTTCGGCAAGGTCGTGGATCCGCCTCGGGCACGCGAACGCGGCTTCTGCTGCGGTGGCGGCGGAGGGTTGATGTTCCTGGGAGAAGAGTCGGGCAAGCGCGTCAATCTGGAGAGGGCGCAGGAACTGGTGGCGACGGGCGCAAGCGTGGTGGCGGCGGCGTGTCCGTTCTGCAATTCGATGCTGCGCGATGGATTGGCGGCGGCTACGGACAATCCGCCGGAGTTGTTGGACGTCGCGCAGATCGCGGCGGCAGCGATTGCGAAAGGCAGTGCGGAGAAGACGGGCGGCGGTGGTCGCGTCCCGTAATTCGCGGCATGAGTTAAGTTGTCATCCTGAGCGAAGGGAAGGACCTGTGCATTTCGCAGCCAAGTACATAGGTCCTTCGCTTCGCTCAGGATGACAATTGATGACACCAGCGTGGCCGGGCGGGGACGCCCGGCTCTCCACTAGCGACCTCACCATTTCTTGAAAATAACTGCGACGGCGCCGATCATCATGGCAAAGCCCACGAGGTAGTTCCACTTCAGCGGTTCACGAAGATAGAGGAGCGAGAAGACCGAAAACACGGTCAAGGTGATGACCTCCTGGATGGTTTTCAACTGTGCCGTGGTGAACTCGTAGGAGCCGATGCGGTTGGCGGGCACCTGGAAACAGTATTCGGCGAACGCGATGAGCCAACTGATGACGATGACTTTGAACAGGGGAGCCTGACGATACTTCAGATGGCCATACCATGCGAAGGTCATGAAGATGTTGGAGAGGGTCAGGAGCAGAATCGTGGTCATGAGGATATATGTTGCCTGATCCGGGCTTCGGTTGCACGCTTCGGGCGGGTGGAACGCCGACTTGTTGACCTTCCAGTTCTGTGGTGGCCGGGCGGGGACGCCCGGCGCTCCACTATCAGCGCCGGGTTTCTGCGATCGACTTGCGAATGGCTTGCACTACTCCATCCATCTGACTGGGCGTGCCTACGGTGATTCGAACGCATCCTTCACAGCCTGGGTTTGCGGATGAATCGCGGACCAGAATGCCGCGGCGCCGCATCGACTCCACGAACATTTTCGCGGCGGGGCCTATTCGCACCAGGACGAAGTTCGTCTGACTGGGCCAGAAGCGCAGACCCAACTCGTCGAACAACTGCTCCAGTTGCTCGCGGCCATGCTTTACTTGCGCGACGTGATTGCGCACGAACGCCTGGTCCGCCAACGCTTCTTCGAGGCAAGCTAGCACCACGGAATTCACATTGAAGGGCAAACTGTGCCTCCGTATGTAGGCGATCTGCTCCGTTGCTCCGGTCAGCACGCCCAGGCGCAGGCCGGCGAGTCCATAGGCTTTGGAGAACGTGCGCGCGACGAACAGGTTGGGATGGCTTGCTAAGTCTGGGATGAGCGTGTCGCCGCCGAATTCGAAATAGGCTTCGTCGATGAGAACCGCCGCATCGGGCGCAGCTTCGGCAATTTTCAGCAAGTCCGCGCGCGAGGTGGCGAGGCCGGTGGGGTTGTTGGGATTCGCGATCGCGATCACCCGGGTGCGCGGCGATATGCGCCGCAGAAAATCGGTAACGGGAAGCGCCAGGTCTTCGCCCGATCGCAGGCGCACCACTTGCGCTCCCAGCGCCTGGCCCAGCATGGGATACATCACGAAGGTGGGATCGGCAAACAGCAGTTCATCTCCGGCGTCGAGGTAGTTGGCAAAGAGCAGCGCCAGCGCTTCATCTACCCCGTTGGTGAGCAACACCTGCTCGGGTGCTATGCCCAGGAAATTTGCAACCATCCGCTCACCGACTTCGCGCTCTGGATACAGCGACACGTCGGCCGCCGAGAGCGAGCGCAGGCGCGCCAGGACGCGCAGCGAGCATCCGGCCATGCTCTCATTGAGATCGAGACTCAGCCCGGCGCGGCTCACTATGGGCGAGTGGTACGGGCTCATCCTGGCAATCGATTCTCGCGGCTTCAGCATGACATGTACCTGAACATGACGATGAGTTTACGACAGTCATTGTTCACGCTGCCTCAGATACTTCACCGCTACAAAGATCGCTGTGCAGATCGCGAAATCCACCAACAGGCCCCAGTCTTCCCGGAAGAGCGCGTGGCGCGCTACGGCAGGCAGATGTGGCATTAGGAGGAAGTAGATGGCGTTGCCGGCGAGCACGGCCACGAGGGCGTCGAGAAAATTCTTCATCTTCCTTTTGTCATCCCAACAGCTGGTGGTGAACTTGAATCCCGAGAATCCAGCGCCTAAAGGCGCATTCAATTCTAAGCGCCTTTCGGCATGCCTGAAGGCATACCTCGATACGAATCTTTCTTGCACCAGAGCCCACTTGGCTTCTTGCGCAACCCAACCTCGGCTCCTCCACCCCATCGCGCGAAAACCGGGCGCGAGGGGGACCCCGGCTGCTAACATCGCTTACGATGCTGGACCCGGCCACTTCAGTGCAGTATGTGAAAGGCATCGGCCCTCGGCTGGCGGAGGTGCTTGCCGCCAAGGGCATTCGGACCGTCGACGACCTGCTGCACTACCTGCCGTTCCGCTACGAAGACCGGCTGAACCCGCGTTCCGTGGCCGAACTGCGCGCCGGAGAGATGGCGACGGTGATTGCCGAAGTTCGCAACTCGGGACTGTTTCGCACGCGGCGGATGCCCATCTTCCAACTTACCGTGGGCCAGGGCCGGTCCAAGTTGAAGTGCCTGTGGTTTAACGCTACGTATCTTCAAGACCGCTTCCAGCCCGGACAGATGTTGGCACTCTACGGCAAGGTCGAAGAGGACCGCGACGGCGGACTGCAGATCATGCAGCCGCAATTTGAGATTCTTGGCGACATCAATGAAGAGGGCGGCGCCGACGGGGCTGAAAAAAAGGCGGCCGCATCGCTTGAAATTGGGCGGATTGTTCCTATCTACGAATCGACTGGGCAGGGGAAACTTACGCCGCGCTGGTTCCGGCGCATTATCCGCGGAGCGCTGGAAAATCTGAGTCCCGAGGTTCCCGATCCCATTCCGGCGGCGGTGCGCGGGCATTTGAGCCTGGCGTCCCCGCGGGAAGCGTTGTTTAAAGTTCACTGGCCGGATGCCGGCGAAAGCTTTGCCGATTTGCAATCGTCGCGCACGGCGGCGCATATCCGGCTGATCTTTGACGAACTATTCTTTATCGAGCTGGGGCTGGAACTCAAGCGGCGCGAGCAGAAAGCGCAAACTGGAGTCGCGTTTCAGCTGAACGATGGCGTTCGCGCGGCAATTAAGAAGATACTGCCATTTCATCCGACGGCGGCGCAGAAGCGGGTGCTGAAGGAAATCGCCACCGACATGCAGACGCCCTGTCCGATGCGGCGTCTGCTGCAGGGAGATGTGGGATCGGGCAAAACGATTGTGGCGTTTCAGGCCGCGATCATTGCTATCGAAAACGGCTATCAGGTCGCTTTGATGGCTCCGACGGAAATTCTGGCGCAGCAACATTATTTTTCCGCGCGGCAGATTCTGGAACGTGCGGGATACCGCATCGTGCTGCTGACGGGCTCGCTGGAAGAGGACCGCAAACGCGACGTGCGGCGGCACATTGCGCAAGGGAACGCGCAACTGGTCATTGGGACGCACGCGCTGATTCAGGATCGCGTCGAGTTTGAAAAGCTTGGGCTGGTGGTGGTGGATGAGCAGCACCGCTTCGGCGTGATGCAACGGCTGAAGCTGATGAAGAAATCGGATGATGGCCGTGTGGAGACGGGGCTTCGCCCCGTCTTGCCGGGCGGGGACGCCCGGCGCTCCACTGATCCGGAGCCTGATGTGCTGGTCATGACGGCTACGCCTATTCCTCGCACGCTGGCACTTACTCTTTATGGCGATCTTGATGTCTCGGTGCTGGACGAGCTTCCTCCGGGACGCACTCCGGTGGTTACTCGCTGCGTGCCAGATGAGCGCGCGCCTGAAGTTTGGGACTTTGTCCGCAAACAGATTGGCGCCGGACATCAGGCGTATGTCGTTTATCCGGTGATCGAGGAGAACGAAGAGCGCGAACTGAAGGCCGCCGAGCAGATGCACCGGCAATTGCGGGAGAAGATTTTTCCCGACCTTCATGTTGGGTTGCTGCATGGGCGTCTTGATGCCGACGAAAAAGAAAATGTCATGCGCGAATTTCAAGCGGGCAAGATTGAAATTCTGGTCGCTACGACGGTGATTGAAGTCGGCGTCGACGTGCCAAACGCTACCGTCATGGTGATCGAGCACGCCGACCGCTTTGGATTGGCGCAGCTTCACCAGTTGCGGGGACGCATTGGACGCGGTGCTGCGAAGTCTTATTGCGTGCTCATGCGCGGTGGGAAGGTTTCCGAAGAAGGCGAGCGGCGGCTTGACGCTATGGTGCAGTCGAACGACGGTTTCCAGATCGCGGAGCTTGATCTTGAGCTGCGCGGGCCGGGCGAATTTTTCGGGACCAAGCAGGCGGGCATTCCTAGCTTCCGCGTGGCTAATATCATCCGCGACCGGCAACTACTGGAGGCCGCTAAGCGCGAGGCTGCTTTTGTGATCTCCGGGCCGAATGCTGAAATTTCGAAAGAAGAGATTGAGCGGGCGCTGCGGGAGATGCGGTCGCGCTGGGCGATGAGTTATGGGCTGGTGGAGGTGGGGTAGGGGCGCGTCTCAGATAGAAGGCGCCTTGAGGGTTATTGGGGTAATTGATTGCATGACAATGTCGGCTCCCACGCTCGAGTAAAGTTGGTGGTGCTAAAGCCAACCAACAGGCTCGGGAGAAAGGAGCCGAACAATGATCATTATAGGAGTAGATTTCCACCCCGAGTTTCAGCAAATGGCATCGGTGGATACCGACACTGGAGAGTTTCAGGAAAAGCGGCTAACGCATCGCGAAGAGGCGGAGAAGTTCTACCGTGCTCTGATCGGCAAGGAGGTACGGGTCGGAATGGAAGCCAGCGGGCACGCACGCTGGTTTGAAAGACTGCTGTCAGAACTGCGGTTCGAACTCAACATCGGCGATGCCGCCGAGATCCGAACCAAGCGAGTACGCAAGCAGAAGACGGATCGCCAGGATGCACGGCTGATTCTGCAACTACTGATCGAAGATCGTTTTCCGCAGATCTGGGTACCGAGCTGGGAGAATCGCGATCTGCGGCAACTGCTGTGGCACCGGCACCGGATGGTGCAGGCGCGCACGCGGATCATGAACCAGCTGCAGGCGGTGGCGCTCAACGAAGGCCTGCGCTGCAAGAAGCGGCTCTGGCGGGATGCCGGACGGGAGCAACTAGAGTCGTTTCACTTAGCGCCATGGGCAAGCCGGCGAAGGCGCGATCTGCTGGAGCTGCTGGACCGACTGACGCCCACGATTGCCGAACTGACGCAAGCCATCGAGGGGGAAGTGGAGAAGTGTCCTGAGGCGCGGCGGTTGCAGACGCACCCCGGAGTGGGCGCCCTGACAGCGTTGGCCTTCGTGCTGATTATCGGGAGAGCGGAGCGGTTTCAGTGTGGCAAGCAGATCGCGAGCTATCTGGGGCTGGTGCCATTAGAAGAGTCGAGTGGGAATCGGCGCCGGTTGGGACACATCACGAAACAAGGTAACTCTCTTTTGCGCTTTTTGCTGGTGGAAGCGGCGCAAGTTACAGTGCGCAGCGATCAGGAATGGCGCAACAAGTACTTCCACCTGGCGCTGCGGCGAGGGCGGAAGATCGCCAAGGTCGCCATGGCTCGGAGACTGGCGGTTCGCATGTACTGGATGTGGCGCAAGGGATGGAATTACGAGCAGTTGAAAAAGTTCGGTTCGCACGCGGGAGAGCCCGGAAATCGCGATGGTGTGATGTCGAACACCGAGTAATTGATTGGGTATCCCGCTCCCCATCACTGGGGAGTTCGAAGTAGTAATCATGATCGAAGGTGTGACCGAAGAGACGCATGGGTCGGACTGAGTTCCTGACCTGAAAACAGATTACGAGCGAGCCTTGGTTGGCTGAGGAAAAGCAAAAGCTTCAACGAGAGCGAAATGGCGCTCTTCTCCGAGTGCATGCCGTAGTGTGCTCGAAAAAGTGATTGACACCGCCGACATTGTTAGAGACGCGATTTTTCGACAGTCAACGAACTCGGTTGGCTGCGAGCGTCTGTCTCAGAAACTGAGAACCGCGGGCGGTATATTCCTAGACTCCTAGACTCGTCTCTTATTTGCGGGTTGCGTCTGTTGTAGCCGCTGCCGGTGTGTCCACCATCTTCGTCACGCGGTTCACAATGGTGCTCATCGCTTGATCGAAGTTCTTGTCACGATTCCCCAGCAGGATTGCTCCACGCACATATTCAGTAAAATTCCACAATGTGACATGCGTCTTGGGATCGATGACCACCAATCGAAGCTGGCCGAGAACGGGGAGTTTCAATCCTGTATCAGTGAGCACCCAACTGATCTCGAAGACCAAGTCGGCGTCTGCGGGGGAAGAAACGAGCACATATCGGCCCCAACCCGCCATTGCCGCGTAGAACTGGTTGTAAGGCCGATCAGGACCGCCATTAAACACGGTCTCATCAATGACATTCTCGAAGCTTTCTCCCCCGGCATTGGAAATGAACACTTTTTGGGCAGCTCCGATCTGTGTGGGCACCGGGGCAGGCGCGGCCCCTTTTGATTTTTGCGCGGCCAATATCGGGATCAAAGCCAAGATCGCGACAGTTACCCCAAAGGCCCGCAGTTTGATAGTTCTCAAGATAGCGCCCTCGCATCGGAAATGAAATTCGAGTCCAAGTTCTCCATGCCCTCTGAGTGTATGCTTTTCCCAATTGGCGTAACCACGATTTCACCAACTACCCCGGATTGCGGCGCCGGACTTTCTTAAACTATGGCTTCCGAATTACCATCCAAACGATGACCTCTCGCCTCGGACGATGGCTGCGCGATCCTCTTTTTCTTTTGTGTCTGACGGCGGGGCTGCTTGCTTTTGTGGTGCAATCGGGCGAGTTGGGGACGTCCGACACCGCGCACCGGCTGCAAACCACGCATTGGCTCTGGACTTCGGAGCCGCAGGTTTTCCCTGACGAGTATCCCGAGTTTGGACTGCACGGGCGCGGTGGGCGGCTTTACAGCTGGTATGGCATTGGGCAGTCGCTGCTGATGCTGCCCTCCGACTTTCTGGGGACGTGGATTGCGCACTGGCCTATCTTCTCGGAATACGAAGACGACCCATCGGTGCGCAGCATTGTGGTCAGCTACCTTACCAGCATTTTGGTCAACGTTTTCACGGCGCTGGCCGCCTTCCGGTTTTTGCGGCAGTTGCGCTTTGGCATGAAAGAGTCGGTGGCGGGCGTGCTGGCGCTGATGTTCTGCACCACCCATCTCCACTACACGCAGAACATGATGGAGAACAACTACATCATGTTGCTGACGTTGACGGGATTCTCATTTCAGTATGAGTGGCTGCGCACGGACAGCCGGCGGGCGCTTTTCTGGGGATGCTGCGCGTTGGGGCTGAACCTGCTTACGCGGCTTACTACTGGTTTGGATCTTATTGCGGCGGGGGTCTTTGTCTTGCTGGTGTTTTGTTTCGAAGATCTAAGTGGAGCAACAGGCGTGTCGCCTGGCCTGCAGTTTGGTGGCCGGGCGGGGACGCCCGGCTCTCCATCGTCAAACCCGTTGTGGCGGCGTCTTATCGACTACTGCAAGATTGCCGCCCCGGTGTATGCGTTTTTTCTTCTGGTCGATCGTGTTTACCAGTTCTACCGCTTTGGATCTCTTACTAATACTTACGTGACGAACTTCGCGCGGGAATTTCGGCAGCGGGATCCTACGCTGCCGGTGAGCTTTCCCTGGAGCACGCCTTTTCACACGGGGGTTTTCGGCGCGCTTTTCCAGCCGGAGAAATCTATTTTTCTTTTCGATCCGCTGCTGGTACTGGCGATTTTCTTACTGGCATTGCTGTGGAAGCGGCTGACTCCATCGGTGCGCGCTTACGGTGTGACCTCGCTTCTGCTGGTACTCGCCTATGTCTGCTTTTATGCGCGCTACACGTTTTGGAGCGGCGACTTTGCCTGGGGCGACCGCTATGTTTCTACCTCGGTGGAGTTAGTGGCGCTGGTGTCTGTGCCGCTGCTCATGCGCTATCGGGAGGTTCTGGGGAAAACGATCTGGCGGGTGGGATGGGCGCTGATCCTGGTCAGCCTGGCGATTCAGGTGGCATCGCTCGCCTTCTGGTTGCCGCTGGAAATCTACCAGATGGAGACGCTGGGGCATCCTAGGCTTGTGATTGCTCTGCGGTTCAAGAACATCGTTGCCTTCGCTCTGGGCAAGATGGATGCCTGGGGATTGAACACCGAGGCTATGGGCCAGGACCCTTGGGATTACGTTCACATCACGACCTGGAATTTTCTGCCGTTTCTGCTGCGCCGGGTGGGAGTGGCGCCGGGCTGGGTGGTGAATACTACGCTTGGGATCTGGGTTGCCGGGATGGCGGCTCTTGGAGTGGTTCTGCTGCGACTGCGAAGCACTCTCCCCAGCGCTGAAGCGCTGGGCTAAGTTCGATCGCCCCTCCGGGGCTTATCTGTTTCCCAATCTTCTCGGCTTGCGCCGTGGGCTGCGTTCTTCCGCCGCTTCGCGGCTGCGAGGCTCGTCCTCCATGGTTCTGCTATGATCGCGGTTGGGCCGGGAAGAACCGGCGGATTTCACCTTTAATGAGGAGTTTTGTCATGGAAATGCCCGCTCTTCCTCTGGGCTCCCGCCGCAATGAAGACATCGCGCTTGACCTTATGAAATTCATCGCCATGACCACCGGCTACGGCAAGACTGCTGGAGCTGGCGTCGGCTTCCAGGGTACCGGCTCGGCCGACAAGCCGGAGGAATATGCCGCTCATCTGCTGGAACTCTATGGGCGGTGTTTGCAGTCGGTGGGCGGGAAGTAGATCAAATTCTCCACCACAGGGAGCACAGAGGTCCACAGGAGAAACCCGCTTCAATCGATTTCCCCTGTGTATGCCTGTGCCCCCTGTGGTTATCGAATTTCGTCGACCAAGCCGAGATGCCTCCGGTAACTCCTTGCCTTTGAACCTCTTCGTTGACAAGCCCGCTGGGGCTGGGCTATTCTAGAAGCCTTTGGAAGTCCTGCGGCTGCCCGCCTGGAACACCTAGCGCGCGTTCTGCGTGGATGGATTTTGCTTGGGGCACTCAGCGGTCTTCGTTGCAATAGCGTTCTTTAATTTTCTGGGAGAGTTCCGATGTCAACCTATTTCCCGAAAGAGGGAGATATTACGCGTAAGTGGTTTGTGGTGGATGCCAGCGGGATTGCGCTCGGCCGCCTGGCCTCGCGCGTAGCTCGCATTCTGATCGGCAAAGAGAATCCGAAGTACACGCCGTTTATCGATACCGGCGATCACGTGGTCATCATCAACGCTGAGAAAGTCAAGATCACCGGGATGAAGGCGGATCAGAAGATGTATCACCGCTACACCGGATATCCCGGGGGACTGCGCTCGGAAGAAATGAAGAAGCGCATGGTCCGCAAGCCGGAGCTGATCATTGAAGACGCGGTGTCTCGCATGTTGCCCAAGAACAAACTGGGCAAGCAGATGTTTACGAAGCTGAAGGTTTACCGTGGCGACAAGCATCCGCACGCGGCGCAGAAGCCGGAAGCGAAGGTGTTAGCGTAAGGAAACAAGGGTGTCAGGTTTCAGGTGTTAGGAAGACCGGCGCCGCTGAATTTTGGAAAGGGTTGAAGCACCCGCGGTTTAGCTAAGTGCTAAACGCTAAGTGCTAAAAGCTTACATGGCAGAAACTGTTCAATACTACGGAACTGGACGCCGCAAGACGGCGATCGCGCGGGTTTTTCTTCGTCCCGGCAGCGGCGAGTTCAAGGTCAACGGCAAAGCGTTCGATGAATACTTCGTGACGCCTTCGCAACGCATTGCGGCGAAGCGTGCGCTGGTCTCGACCGACACTGCGGCCACTTTCAACGTGCTGGCGAATGTGTGCGGCGGCGGAGTGGCTGGACAAGCCGATGCGGTGCGGCTGGGCATCACGCGCGCGCTCATGTTGTTCAATGCGGAACTGCGCAAGCAGCTCAAGGCTGAAGGCATGGTCACTCGTGACCCGCGGGCCAAAGAGCGCAAGAAGTATGGACAGAAGGGCGCCAGGAAACGGTTCCAGTTCTCGAAGCGGTAATACGTGTAGAGACGGGGCTTGCCCCGTCTTCTGTGGCAAACGCAGACGCGGCAAGCCGCGTCTCTACAGTAGGGCGTTAAAATTCATCCCCCCACCTCCCCGAGATGGGGTGGACGGGAATGGCAATCCGGGGCCTGTCAGTGTCCGGATGCAGACCAACTGAGGAGGTTGATTGGCAAACATTACGATGAAGGAGTTGCTCGAAGCTGGCGTTCACTTCGGGCACCAGACCAAGCGGTGGAACCCAAAGATGAAGGAGTTCATTTTTGGCGAGCGCAATGGTATCTATATTATCGACCTGCAGAAGACGCTGAAGATGTTCAAGGAAGCGTCGAAGTTCGTGCAGGACCTGGCCGCCGAGGGCAGAATCATCCTCTTCGTGGGCACCAAGCGCCAGGCACAGGACGCAATCTCCGAAGAGGCGCAGCGCTGCTCGATGTTCTACGTGAACCAGCGCTGGCTGGGCGGCCTGCTGACCAACTGGGTTACGGTACAGAAATCCGTGAAGCGGCTCAAAGAACTCGACGAAATGGCCACCGATGGCCGTTACGACCTGCTTCCGAAAAAAGAAGTGATCAAGCTCGAGCGCGAGCGCAAGCATCTGCAAGCCAATCTTGCCGGCATCAAGAACATGACGCGGTTGCCGGATGCGATCTTCGTCATCGATTCGAATAAAGAGCAGATTGCGGTGCGGGAAGCGCGCAAGCTAGGCATTCCTGTAGTCGCCGTGGTGGATACGAACTGCGACCCGAGTGAAGTGGATTACGTGATACCGGGCAACGACGACGCACTGCGGGCGATCCGGCTGTTCACCTCGAAGATTTCGGAGTCGATTGCCGAGGGCGTGCATGCCCGGGACGACAAGGCGATGGCGGACATTCAGGCAGCGGCAGAGCCGGAGCCGGTCAGCGCAATTGAAGCCCAGGCCGCTGAAGCCATACTTGCCGAGGTCGCGGTCGAAGACGCAACGGCCGCTCCCGTTGCGGGCCCCGAAGCTACGGGCGTTGAAGGTGAAGAAATCCGCATGGAAGATGTGCTGGGCAAGGGCACGCGCAAACGTCCGTCAGCTGCCACTGAAGACGTCGACGAACTGCAGGCCGAGACACGGCGGTTCTAGCCAAAACGCAGGTTTCAAGGTTTCAAGGTTGCAAAGTTTCAGGGTTGCAACCTTGATTAGTCCTCTGAGTGGCCCTCCGACTGACCTCCTTGAAACTCTGAAACCTTGAAACCTTAAAATCAGAGGTTCGTTCTAGTGAGTACTACTATGGCAAACATTTCTGCAGCACAAGTGAAAGAGCTCCGGGAAAAAACCGGAGCGCCGATGATGGATTGCAAGCACGCCCTGACCGAAGCCCAAGGCGATCTGGAACAGGCGATTGTTCTGTTGCGCAAGAAGGGTGTGTCAGTCGCAGCCAAGAAGGCGACCCGCGTGACCAGTGAAGGGTCAGTGGCGCACTACATTCACGCCGGCGGCAAGATTGGCGTGCTGGTCGAGGTGAACTGCGAAAGCGATTTCGTGGCGCGCACGGAAGACTTCAAAGAGCTGGTGCACGACATCGCTATGCACATTGCAGCGAGCGATCCGAAGTTTGTCAGGAAAGAGGACGTCACGCCGGAGGACTATGCGAGAGAGAAGGACATTTATCTAGCGAAAGCGATTGCCAGCGGCAAGCCTGCGCACATCGCAGAGAAGATGGTCGCCGGCATGATGGAAAAATTCTACGAAGAGGTCTGCCTGCTGGAACAGCCCTTCATCAAGGACCAGACCATCAGCATCTCGCAGCTGATCGCCGCCAAGGTGGGCAAACTCGGCGAGAACATCGCGGTTCGGCGCTTTGCCCGGTTCAAAGTCGGTGACACGACCGCTACCATCGCTTCCGTCGGCGCCAAGCCGGACAATCCCGATGAGGGCGGCGCGGCGTCTGCTCCGGTCGCCAGGTAGCAGCCGAATAATTCGGGGGCGCTGCAGCCGGGCGGGGACGCCCGGCGCTCCATTATTCCAGGTCGTGCACTCCATTATTCCGGGGCTGAACGGCACGGCGGCGGTGCTACACTGCTTTTTCATGCCCACTCCGATCTTCAAACGTGTCCTGTTAAAAATCTCCGGCGAGGCCCTGGCGGCCGATCAAGGCTTCGGCGTCGACACCAAACGCATTCATGAGATTGCGGCAGAGCTGGCCGATGTCCACAAACTCGGCATCCAGTTGGCCATTGTGGTCGGCGGGGGCAATTTCTTTCGCGGGGTGGCCGACCAGGCCAAGGACATGGACCGTGTCTCCGCCGATCACATGGGCATGCTGGCCACCGTCATCAACTCGCTGGCATTGCAGGATGCTCTGGAAAAACAGCACGTCTTCACCCGGGTGCAGACGGCCATTGAGATGAACCAGGTGGCCGAACCCTTTATCCGGCGCCGCGCCATCCGGCATCTGGAGAAGGGACGCGTCGTTATCTTTGCGGGCGGCACCGGCAACCCGTATTTCTCGACCGACACGGCGGCCTCGCTGCGCGCCATGGAAATCAAAGCCGACGCCATACTCAAAGCCACCAAAGTGGACGGGATCTACAACGCCGATCCGATGAAGGTGAAGGACGCCAAGAAGTTCTCGCAGCTCACCTACATGGACGTTCTGAAGAAGGGCCTCAAGGTGATGGACTCGACCGCCATTTCTTTGTGCAAGGACAACAATCTTCCCATCATCGTTTTCAACCTGAACCGGCGCGGGAATATCCGTCGCGTCGTACTGGGGGAGAAGATCGGGTCGCGGGTCAGCGCGTAGGAAAGGTCTCAGGTCTTAGGAGTCAGGACCTGTATTTCCTAAGACCTAACACCTGAGACCCGGCTTCCGGTTTATAATTCACGGTTCCACATCGCTATGTTTGGGAGCTGAGAGAGATGGCTCATCCTGCCCTGAAAGAAGTCTACGCAACATTAAAGACACGCATGGACAAAGCGGTGGAAGATTTCCGCCGGGAAATGGCGGCCACGCGCACCGGGCGAGCGAACGTGCACATGCTCGACACAGTTTCGGTCGACTACTACGGCGAGCAGATGTCGCTCAACCAGGTTTCGCAGATTCACGCGCCCGAGCCACAGATGATTACGGTACAACCGTTCGACACGTCGCAGTTGGGGGCGATCGAAAAGGCGATCCGCAGCGCTGACCTTGGGCTTAACCCGATGAACGACGGGAAAATTGTGCGCGTACCCATACCCGCGCTCACCGAGGAGCGGCGCAAAGATATGGTCAAGCACCTGCACCGGATCCTTGAGGAGCACCGGACGGCGGTGCGCAACATACGGCGCGAAGGCAACGACGCCATCAAGAAGGCGGCGAAAGACAAGAAGATTACCGAGGACGACGAGAAGCGTGCGCTGGACGAAATCCAGAAGCTGACCGACGACGAAATCAAGAAGATGGAAGAGATGAGCAAGGCCAAGGAAAAGGAAGTGCTGGAGTTTAAGTGAGTCTTCCTTAGCCCAGGTGCCGTCCCTTGCGGGACTGGATTCGTTCCGCTTCCTGCTACCCGGCACTGCCGTGCCGGGCTTTCTTGTTTCGCCGCTTCGCGGCTGGTGCATCGCAGAGTCCACTTTTTCGCATAACCTCAAGATTTGACACACAATCAGCCTGGAAGAATCCCCGAAAAGCCCTGCCCATAGCCGGATCCCGCCGGTAATGTTTACTAAAAAACTCCGCAACTCTGTTCTGAGGTCCGGGTTATTGCTTACGTACCGCGCAGAAACTGCCTTCCCACCAATCGCCGGTACCCACGGAGTTCGATGTCATGAAACGCTTTGCGACGCTTCTAGGTTTACTTGCCCCGCTGTTCGTGCTGATGGCTTGCGGTGGCGGAACAACGAATAGTCAGAGCAATAACCAGGCTGGCTCGGTTTTTGTGGTTGGCGAAGACGCTCCCGTATCGTCGGTAGTGGCCTTCAATGTCACCATCAACAGCATTACCCTCAACAACAGTTCGAGCAGCGTGAAGGCGCTTTCCACGCCTACGGCGGTCGATTTTGGGCGGCTGATGGGACTCCGTTCCCTGCTGGCGTTCAACACGGTTCCGGCGGGGACGTACAGCAGCGTGACGATTGCGTTTGAAAACTCCAGCCCCGCGCCGGTGATCGACTATATCGACCTGAGCACCAATCCGCCCTCGGTGAATACGCTGACTGGCAATCTGAGCCAGCCCACGGTGACGATTCCGTTTCCTTCCGGCAAACCGCTGGCGGTGGGAAACAACGGACTGGCGGGTTTACACATCGACTTCAACTTGCATGATTCGCTGGTGGTCGATAACGGCGGCCAGATGACTGGCGCCATCAACCCGGTGGTTAGCGTGCAGGCGGTTTCCGCTTCGGAAGAACTGGGCGAGATCACCGAATTCACGGGCAACATCGTTTCTGTGGACGCGAATGCGAATTCGTTCGTGATGCAGGGGCCCTACGGCTTCCAGAGAACCATCGACGTGAACTCGAACACGGTCTACAACGGCAGCAACAGCTTGAGCACGCTGGTGGTGGACGGAATTGTGTCCGTGATCGGGAGGATGCAGGCGGATGGCAGCATTCTGGCCAGCGGCGTGGAATTGATCACCACGAACAAGGCCTTCATCTCGGGCCGTGTTCTGGCCGTCAATCCAACCTCGGGTCCGGTGCAGACTGCGACCATGTGGGTGGGCGAAGAGTTGGGAACGTCGGGAATCATTCCTGTCGATACGGTGCAGACCATCGACTTGAGCGCGGTCTCGACCTATGACGTCTGCTTCTTCGACAATATTCTTACGGAGCAGGTGTTCAACGACGCGTCGCTGGTGGTTGCACAACGCATCTTCATCGGTGGTTCCACCGCCGGTGGGGTCTTCACTCCGCAGATGGTTTCGTTGCGGCGCCAAGGCGTGACCGGCGCGCTGGTGGCAAACAGCGTAACCGTCACCGGAGGCACGGGCAGCAATCAGGGCTACTTCCAGATGCAGAATGATGCCCTGATGAGTTATGCCGCGGGTGGGCCCTTTACGGTGCTGACGGGCGACAAGACTTTCTTCGTGAACATCAACGGCCTGGCCGGATTGCAGCAAGCCGGCACTCCGAACCTGATTTCACGCGGGCTGGTCTTTAAGAACCCCGCTAACGGCAAGCCGGTGGTGGTGGCTGGCCGGGTGCGGGTACTGCCGGCTGGACAGTAGCGGGCAGCTTTGAAGTGAGTCTTACGACGAGGCGGCCGAACCTGGCCGCCTCTTTATTTTCCAACTGCCGCTAGTTTACTTTCTCGCCTCCAGTGAGCTTCGCATGAATCTGGTCGATGTTAGTAAGGCCCGGAGGCGTGGCCATCACATCCAAAATATTCGAGACCTCGGCCTCTCGATCGCGTGGATACTTCGTGTAGTAACTCGTGATCTTGTCCGCATAAGCGTTGGAATACAGGTCGACAAGATAAGGCAGACTCGTCAGGCAGACCTGTGCCGGTTGCTTCGCAGGTTGCACCTGTTGGTGGGGCAAGTACGCCGTCGATTTTTCCTCGTAAAACGAACATCCTTCGCGCTTGCCTCCTAGAAATCCAAACAGGTAGCCGTGCACGTAGCTTTGCTTGACATCTGCAGGAAAGCCAATCTTCCGCTGGGGCACGAGCGCGAGAAGGTGGCGGCGGCGGTGACAATGGTATGTCTATCCCCACTAGTTGTTGCCCATTATTCAACCAGGCAGAAGGGATCTCGTACGCGCGAAAGTCTATCCAGGCCAACAGTGCAATCGCAATGACCAGAGCTCCTGCGACGGAAAACCCGATGAGCCTGGGCGATAAACTACGGCTTGGTTCTCGAATTCCCCCGCTAACAAGAAATGATTTTATGGGCAGGAGTAGCGCGATCACCATCAGCGAGAAAATTAGGATCGCCTTCAGCCAAATTCGAGGATATTGGTATCCGTGAAGGGCGCCGTAAAGCACCTCAACGAACGTTAGGGCACTCGCACGCTTGAATAATGGCAATGCCAAAAGCGGGAACGCCCAAATCCACACCACGGCGAACATAATGAACCACGCTGACCGAAGGCACTTTGCGTATCCGGCCCGCGTAACGATCAGCGCAATGAAAATAATGGCAAGGGAAGCCACGCCGAGATCGCCCATGGTGCGGAGGTAGAGGCCGCAACATAAGTGTTGCGCCTCAGACATACTGCTGTACCCTTCCAAGGCTGTCCTGGTAAACGTTGGCAGCGCACAAAGCAGCGCGACAGTAAAAAGCACTGCCGAAACGAATACCACGTCACGACGAATTTTCATGGCTGCGCTCCTGTAAAGACCAGCCTCGTGGCCCTATTCATACGCGGATAAATTGGGATTTACCACTCGGTCCGTGCAAAAAGCTGACCGGTAAACAAGTCGTGAACCTTCCTTCCCCCTCTATAATCAAACGATCATGAAGCGCGTCGTCCACGCTGCCTGCCCGCACGACTGCCCGGACGCCTGCGGCGTGCTGATCACCATCGAAGACGGCCGGGCTACCAGAATTCAGGGCGATCCCGAGCACCCGGTTACGCGGGGATTTCTTTGCGCCAAAGTTGCCAAGTATCTGGACCGCGTGTACTCGCCGGAGCGGGTGCTGTATCCGATGCGGCGGGTGGGGGCGAAGGGACCGGCGGCGAACGCGGGCGAGGGCGCCCGCTCCACACTCGAGCGGAGCTTCGCTCCGCTGGGACGGACGAATGCGTCCGTCCCTACGCGAGCGTTTGAACGTATTTCCTGGGATGAGGCGCTTGACGAAATTGCGCATCGCTTCCGCCGGATCATCGCTGAATACGGGCTTGAATCCATTCTGCCATATTCTTACGGAGGCACGATTGCCGCGCTCAATGGCGGCTCCATGGACCGCCGCTTCTTCCACCGGTTGGGCGCTTCGCAACTGGAGCGCAGCATCTGCTCGAGCGCCGGCGAAGAAGGCCTGAAATCGGTGATTGGCATCAAGCTCGGCACCGAGCCGGAACAATTTGCGCATTCGCGCTACATCATCGCCTGGGGCTCGAATATTCACGGCAACAACGTTCATCTCTGGCCCTTCATCGAGGAAGCTCGGCGCCAAGGCGCGAAGCTGGTGGTCATCGATCCGTACCGCACGCGCACCGCGAAATGCGCCGATTGGTACCTGCCCATCAATCCCGGCACCGATGCTGCGCTGGCGCTCGGCCTGATGCACGTTATCATCAAGGAGAATCTCTTCGACGCCGACTATGTCTCGCGTTACACCGTCGGGTTCGAAGACCTGAAGGCTCGCGCAGAACAGTATCCGCCTGAAAAAGTTGCCCACTGGACGGGCATATCCGCGGCTGACATTTGCAAACTGGCGCGGGAATACGCCACCGTGCGCCCGTCAGTGATCCGCGTCAACTACGGTATCCAACGCTCCGAACGCGGCGGTATGTCGATGCGCGCGGTCACCATGCTGCCTTGTTTGATCGGATCGTGGAAAGAGATCGGTGGCGGACTTCAGCTCTCGCTCAGCGGTTCTTTCGGTTTGAATAAAGAAGCGCTCGAAATGCCTGAGTTGATGCGGAAGGCGCTGGGACGCCCCGCCCGGGTCGTCAACATGGTGCAACTCGGCAGCGTCTTAAACTCGCTGACCGTGCCGCCCATCCAGGCGCTGTTCGTTTACAACTCGAACCCGGCGGCGGTCTGCCCCAATCACAACGAAGTCATCCGCGGATTGAAGCGGCCGGACCTTTTCACCGTGGTCCACGAGCAGTTCTTCACCGACACCACCGACTACGCCGACATCGTGCTGCCTGCCACCACGTTTTTCGAGCACAAGGACCTGCAGACTTCTTACGGGCACTATTACCTGCAGGTTTCGAATCAGGCGATGGAACCGATGGGCGAATGCCGGTCGAATGTCGAGATGTTCCGCGCGCTCGCCGTGCGCATGGGCTTTGACGACGACTGTTTCCGCGAAAGCGTGGATTCGATGATTGACCGCGCGCTGGAGTCGCCCAATCCGTGGCTGCAAGGGATTACGCGGGAGAGGTTGGAGCGCGAGCATCAGATTCGGTTGAATTTCGACGCGGTTACTGGCCGAGCTTCGCTCGGCGGGACGGACGAACGCGTCCGTCCCCACGCGGTTCGTGATGCCTCCAGCGACCCCTTTCTTCCGTTTGCTCAGGGCAACTTTCCTACGCCTAGCGGGAAGGCTGAGTTCTACAGTGAGGCGCTGAAACGGCAGGGGCTTGATCCGGTCGTCGCCTTCACTCCGCCGGACGAATCGCGACACGGAAAAGCCGGACTCCCGCTGGAACTTCTTGCCCGCAAGGCTGACAACCATCTGAATTCGTCGTTCGCCAACCTGCCATCCGTGCGCAAGATGGAGCCATGGATCGGGGATCTCGAGATACATCGGAGCGATGCTGAGGCGCGCGGCATCCGAAATGGCGATCGGGTTCGCGCCTTCAACTCCCGGGGTGAAATCGTGCTTCGAGCCCGGGTTAATGGTTCGGTATCTCCGGGAGTGGTTGCCGCCAGCCTCGATTGGGCACGGTTCAGTCCCGGCGGAACCAATATCAACGTGCTTACCTCAGAAAAACTTACGGACATGGGCAACGCGGCGACGTTTTATTCCGTCTCTGTTGAGGTGGAACTCTTTCGGGCGTGACTCCGGGGGGCTGAGGAAGAACACGGTGCTTGATGCCAGCCCCTAAAGGGGCGTCTGGTTTCGAAAGATGTACGGTATCGCTAAAGCGATACCCTGATACGAAGCCGAATTCGAAACCGGATACGAAGCCGGGGTCTTCCGCAGGTCTGCCGGGAGAGGAAATCGTCTCTGCCTTGGACGGTTCCCAGTCTCTACCGTATAATTACCGTTTTCCCAACTCTGACTTTTCGAGGTAGTTGCGATTCATCGCCGTCATCATGCTATCTCCGTGTGGGCCCCACAACTGGCCCACGACATGGGCCCACAGCGAGAGCCGTCCTGGTCTTCATCTTCTTCCCCCACAAGGGGTTGGAAGCAGCGGTCCTTCTGGAACCATGTTCTCGTGCTGCTGGCGCTTCTGCTGGTGGCTGCCCCGGTTATCGGCCAGCAGGACCTGATCGTGGGCATCACGATTCACGGCAACCGCCGCATCCCTGCGGACACGGTCAAGGCTCGAATCTTCAGCAAGGTCGGCGACGTCTACGACACCGCCGCCATCGAACGTGACTTCAACGCCCTGTGGAACTCGGGCTACTTTGAAGACATCCGGTTTGAACGCGAACAGAGTGCCAAAGGCTGGATTCTTCACATCTACCTCAAAGAGCGGCCCACCATCCGCGAGATCAACTACACGGGCCTGAACGCGGTTTCCACCAGCGACGTGCTCGACCGTTTCAAGGACCGCAAGGTCGGACTGTCGGTGGAGAGCCAGTACGATCCCACGAAAATCAAGAAGGCCGAAGTTACTTTGAAACAACTGCTGGCCGAGCACGGGCGCCAGTTTGCCACGATTCGAACCGAGGTGCGCCCGATTCCGCCCAATGCCGTGGGCATCACGTTCGTGGTTCGCGAAGGGCCGAAGGTGAAGGTGGGGCACATCCGCTTCCGGGGCAACAAACACGTCAATGACCGGACGCTGCGTGCGGCTATGAAGAACCTTAAACCCATCGGCATTCCGCACTCCATTTTCCTGGAAGATCTATTTTCCAAGACCTACGACGCTACCAAACTTGAAGAAGACACCGAACGCGTCCGCGCCGAGTTCCAGAACCGCGGCTATTTCAAGGTTCTGGTTGACGATCCCAAAACCGAGATTCATGACACCGGACACACGGGCTTCCATATACCGTGGGTGCAGCCTGGGTTGGGCAAATCGGTCGATATCACCATGCCCATCGAAGAAGGCGACCGCTACCGCCTGGGCACGATTACCTTCAAGAACAATAAAGCCATCCCGAACGCGGCCGCCCTGCGCAGCCTTTTCGCGATGAAGGACGGTGAAATCTTCAGCCGCGAAAAAGTCGCCAAAGGTCTGGAGAACCTGCGCAAAGCCTATGGCGAAGCCGGCTACATTAACTTCACCTCCGTCCCCGACACCAAGTTCGACGACGAGAAGAAGATCGTGAATCTGGAAATCGACGTGGACGAAGGCAAGCAGTTCTACGTGCGCCGCATCGAGTTCGCGGGCAATACCACCACTCGCGACAAAGTCATTCGCCGGGAAATTGCGCTGGAAGAAGGCCAGATCTACAACTCGCGCTACTGGGAACTCAGCCTGATGCGCCTGAACCAACTCGGCTACTTCGAGCAACTCAAGCCCGAAGATCAAAACACCACCGAACGCCATCTCGACGAAAAGGCGGGCACTGTCGATCTCACGCTGAAGGTGCATGAAAAGGGGAAGAACAGCATTGGACTGCAAGGCGGCGTCAGCGGCCTGGCCGGCGCCTTTGTCGGGATCAATTACAGTACCAACAATTTTCTCGGATTGGGCGAGACGCTTTCAGTGCAGGCCAGCCTGGGCGCCCGCCAGCGCGACCTGGTGTTCGGATTCACTGAACCCTACCTGTTTGACCGGCCGATCCAAGCCGGGTTCAACGTTTACACGCGGAAGACCAGCTATGACGAGGCTCGTCAGTATGCGATTGCCACGGGACAGAATCTGAACCTGCCTTCGGTGTATCTGCAGAACCTGCAGAACTACTCGCAGTCGAGTACCGGGTTGAGCCTGAGCTTAAGCTATCCGCTGCGCCGTTCGTTCAAGCGCCTGGGCATCAGCTACTCGTTCGACCGCTCTTCGCTGGTCGCGGTCAGCAACGCTTCCAAGCTGTTGTTCGAGAATCTCAACTTTAGCGGGATCACCGGACCCAACGCGCTGAACGGCATCGTTACCAGCAAGATCACCCCCAGCTTCACGATGAACACACTCGATGCGGCCTACGCGCCGCACCATGGCAAGAGCTTGTTCATCGGCGGCGAGTTCGCGGGCATCGGAGGCACGGTTCATACCATCCGGCCCATCATCCAGTACAAACAGTTCTTCCCGATGCAGAAGCGCCGCAACGCCTTGGGTTACAACGTTCAGGCTTCGTTTATCACGGGGTATAGCGGGGTGGTTGCGCCTCCGTTTGAACGCGCCTATCTCGGTGGCGAGAATGATATTCGCGGCTTCGACATCCGGACCATTTCTCCGATCGCTTACCTGCCCAGCGCCCAGACCGTGGCCCTCAGAAACCCGGATGGATCATTTGTGCCTGCTAACCCGCGGTTTCCGGTGCAGGTAAACTCCTCGGGAGGATGCGCCGCCAACTGCTGGAATATACCGGTCCCGTACAATCAACTCGTGACTCCGGGCGGCGACCTCAGTCTTACCGGCAACCTCGAGTACCGCATCACCATCGCCGGACCAGTGGCCATCGCGCCTTTTGTCGACATGGGGACCGATCCGATCCTACGCCCGTCGCAATTGCAGACTAACATTTTCCAGTATGACACCCTGATCAATACGCTGTTCGGTTGTCCACAACTGAATTCGGCCTATGCCTGTGTCGGTGGAGTTAGGCTTGGCACTTCCGGCCTTCCCCTCCCTTCGCAAAACCTCAGAGCTGTACCCGGCACTAACTGGGTAGTTCGGATGTCCACCGGGATCGAGTTGCAGACGATGTTGCCGGTCCTGAATGCGCCCTTCCGCATTTACTATGCCTACAATGCCATGCGCCTCGACAGCAGCGCGACGCCGCCCATACCGATCACCCGCGGAATGTTCCCCGGCACTGCGGGACCGAACGGCTGCACAAGCCCAGAAGGCGCTGGCGACTACACCTATTGTTTGACGAAAGCGACCCTGGGCTCCAACTACACTCTGCGGGAACCGCGCAAGACTTTCCGCTTTACGGTGGCGACAACGTTCTAAGGGCAGCAATTAACACTTAGCACTTAGCCAAATCGGATTTCAGAAAGGTGTGCAGCTCACAGGGATTCTTGCGCTCTTTGGGGTTAGCTAAGTGCTAAATGCTATTCGATGTGCACTAATCCGCTGGCGGGTTCGGACGCGGTCGCGGGCCATTGCGGCGCTCGCCAGGCATCCAGAACGGACACCTGGTGCACGCACGATACCGTGCAATGCGGGGCGCATGGCTTCTCCGTATGGAACTCGCGGCGTATGTCGGCAAGCGTGTATTTCTCAAGCGGGGTGCCTGGATAGCCGCGCTGCTGCGAGCAGTAATGCACCAGGCCGTCCTCGCAAATGTAGAGGTAGCGCGCTCCGGCGCGGCAGCGCCACTGATTCGGACGCCCCAGCGCGATGTTGTCCTGAAACGCATTCACACGGGTAAAGCTGCGTTTCTCCAGTCCCTTCATCTCGTGGTACACGCGGCGTTCTTCGTCGTTCAAGGGCTGCACCTGTCCTGAGCCGTCGTGAATGATTCCTATGGTGGAACTGAATCCGAGTTCCAGCGCGCGCCTGCCGATGGTGAGCGCGTCCTGGGGATGGCTAATGCCGCCGCCCACCACCGAATTGATATTGACGTGAAATTCCGCGTGCTCGGCCAGCAGTTGCAGCTTGCGGTCGAGCACCTTCAAGCTTTTCTTGGAAACTTCGTCGGGATTCACGTTATCAATGGAAATCTGCAGCCACTCCAGGCCCGCCCGGTTGAGCCGCTGGATGCGGTCGGCGGTCAGCAGATAGCCGTTGGTGATCAGCCCAGAGACGATCCTGCGTTCTCGCATGCGGTGAACGATGTCATCGAGTTGCGGATGCAGCAGCGGTTCGCCGCCGCTGATGGTGATCACGGAAGTGCCGAGGTCGCCCAGCTTATCGACACGCTGCAGCATCTGCTCAGTGGGCACCGGCTTGGAAAAATCATCGAACTCGTTGCAGTAGGTGCAGGCCAGATTGCAGCGCCGGATGGGGATCAGATGCGCCAGCAGAGGATGGTCGGTGGACACAAGGGCTTTCAGGATTTGCCACAATCCATGAGCGTTGCGTTCCGCCGATTTGAATTTACGGCGCATTTTCACTAGCGAAGCCATAGGAGAGAGATATCGTTTTATTAGATCATCGCATGGAGGCCGCCGTCCAATTTCGGTCAGTATTCGGTGGAAAAGCGCGGTTAAACGGCAATTCAGACTTACCCGCAATCCCCTTCACCGAGTTCGTGTCCCGCCGCGGCGAGGGCAGACACCGCTTGCGCCAGGTTCTCGCGCTTGATGAGGACGTAATCCGTATCAAACGTGGAAATCGCGAAGATCGGGATCTGCGTTTCGGCCAGCGGTTGCACAAACGAAGCCAGCACGCCGGTCATCGAGAACGGAAACGTCCCTTCGAGCTTCAGCGCCACCCATCCGCGCTCGACGGTTGCGGCGGGCATTCGATCTTCGGTGCAGACGTCTTCCGGGCAGGCGTCTTCCATGCAAACAATGGAGAGCTCATCGGGCGTGCGTACCACGCAGAGGAATCCTCCCTCCAGCGCCCAGGCAGGGGTTCGGGCATCGGAGGCAAGCCGGCACACCGCCAGGCTCTCCAGTAGAACGCGGTATTTCAAATGGTGAGGCAATTCAGAAAGGAAGGTTACTACAACATGCCGCAGGTTGCCCCTAAAGGGGCATGTGATTTGGAAGGACATTCGGTATCGCTGAAGCGATACCCTGATACGAATCCAGTGTTTTTCGCAGCCGGTTAGAGGCGCGGCCTTTCAATTACTCCATGCTTCCGCCCATCGGCACGTAGCGGAACTTCCTGCCGTCGAAGAACACGGCGGCGCTTTCTCCCGTTTCTCCCGCTTCGCCGGCTTCATCAACGTAGATCGCTTCGACCGTTTTCTTTCGCACTTTCATTTTTCTGACGGAGATCGACCGATACTGCAAATGAACAATCACGAACTTCGCTTTCGGAGTTGCCGAGCGCCAGCCCTCGGGCCCCACGCCATAAATGACCAGCACCACCAGACCGCGCAGCGCCGGATTGGACTCGATGAAAGTGGTGGTCACGGTGGGGTTGCCATAGCCGTAAAAGTCGTAGTAAGGATCCATCACCGTGTAATTGTGGTCGCCTTGATCCAGCATCGGATTCTTGCAGCGCGCCGCAATTACCACGTCTTCTATTCCGTCGCCATCCAGATCGGCGAACACCGGTGCAAATTCGGGCAGTAGTGTGAACTCCCTGCCAAACTGCTGTTGCACGAACTCGTTATCGATTTTGCGTGCCGGTGGGGATCCCTGCCCGAAGACTGGAAGGAGCATGGCACCACTGAACGCCAGGAATAAAAATGCTTTTCGCATTGGTCTACTCTAGTCCCCCTCCGTCACCTCGGGCAGGTAACCGAAGTCACCGCCCGTGGTCCCAAGATAATTCGGCTGGACCCTGAGGTCCGTGCCTGGGGACTCGGTCGTCCCTCCGGGACTTGAGTCGATTTTCCCACTTCTTCCCAGCGCTGAAGCGCTGGGCTAAGTTCGAACGCCCCTCCGGGGCAGGATTTTCGGCAGTTTTCGAACGCCCCTCCCGGGGCTGGGTTTTCGGCAGTTTTGGCATCGCTAAAGCGATGCCCTGATACGAACCAAATTTAGAGATTACAAGTCGCCAATCACCGATTTCCCTTGAAGTGCTCCCATCCTTTGGCTTGGAGCGGACGCGCTTTCCCATCCGCTCCGATCAGCTGCATCCCCGGAGACCGCGTGGTCCGCCCGATCCGCGTTACTCGAACTCCCGCGATCTTCGAGGGAACCGCCGCCGCGGAGGTAAACAGCAGTTCATAATCGTCGCCGCCGTGCAGCGCCAAATCGAGTGCGACCCGCTTCTTGCCCGGCTCTTTTTTCCGTCGGCCCACTTGCGCCCGCGGAATTGCCTCGGCCTCAATCTCGGCGCCCACGTGGCTTTCCTGGCAGATGTGTTCGAGGTCGGTGGAAAGGCCGTCACTCAAGTCAATCATGGCGGAAGCGATTCGCCGTTGCCGCAGCCACTGGCCCACGCCAACCCGCGCTTGCGGACGAAAGTGGCTGGAGTACTCTGCGCCCACCGGTTTCGATTCTGCCAGCCGCGCCAACACCGCCGCCGACGCTCCCAACTCGCCGGTCACATAGATCTGCTGACCCGCTTTCGCTCCCGAACGCAGCACTGCCGTTCCCTTCGGCACTGAGCCGACTACCACGATATCCGCTTGAATCCCGCCGGCCGACTGCGCCGTGTCGCCGCCTGCCAGCGGAAGCTTGAATTCTTTCGCCAGATCGAGCAGTCCCTTGAGGAAGCGATCTACCCACTTCTGGGGAACGTCACTGGCGAGGGCCAGCGACAAGAATGCCGCCCGCGGCTGGCCGCCCATCGCCGCGATATCGCTCAGACCGCGCGTCAGGCAGCGCCAGCCCACCAGTTCGGGACTATGACAATCTCGCCGGAAATGCACGTTTTCGATGGTGAAGTCGGTGGTCACCAGCAATTGGTGTCCGGGAGGAACGCGCAACACGGCACAATCATCGCCGATGCCGGTCACCACCGACTTGTCTCTGCGGACCGAACGGCGGATCTGCTGAATCAGTTTCTGTTCGGCAAGGGGCATGCCGATCACTATACCCCGGTGCCCAACGGCGATGGCTGCGGAAAAGGCTCGATTTTCGACCGGCAGCCCCTGAAGGGGCGTTTGATATCGAAAGGCTTGCGGCATCGCTAAAGCGATGCCCTGATACGAGGCGCGAGTTTTTTCCGCTGAAGTGTCCCACTTCTGGGAAGGAGGGGGGCACCCTGGAGCAACCCCGAGACGCCCTTACTACGGTAATCCGGCCGAATGGACACCGCACATTACCCTGCCTTGGTAACCTTCCAAAAGGCGGAGTGAGGTTGACAGGGGGAATCAGGTTTGTTAACTTTAACTCGCCGTTCACAGTTAATTTGCCGAACCAAGTGCTGCAACATGAATCAGTTGCGGCGAACCTGGATTTCGGCGTGCCTGGTTCCGTGTGGCTGGAAGTGCCAGTCAGCTCCTGATGCGGCTGGTGGAATCAGGATTCCGAGCCCGAGCAAGACAGTTCAGCTCCGGCAGGATTCCGAAGCTAAAATTCGGTAAGCGGATAGGATATTGCGTAAACGTTTCTACATCTTTTTCGTAGCTCGGGACGAAGCGGGACAGCTCCGCAAAATCTCCATTCCGGTCCAGTATCTCTACGTTTTACTGGCCGGGCTGGCGATCGGAGCGCTCTGCCTCACGGGCATTGCCAGCTCTTATACCCGAATGCTGGCCAAGGTTCACCATTACAACCAGCTCCGTACCGAGCAAGCCCAGCTCAAGGACAGCTATTCGCGCCTGGAACAGGTGGCCAAGGAGCGGGACATTCAGGTCGCTTCTCTAGGTTCGCTGGCGAGCGAGGTTTCGGCACTGTACGGGCTGAAGTCCGATCCGGCGATGGTGGCCGCCTCGACCGAGCAAATTCAAGAAGCGCAGGTGAATTCTTCCCTGGACCAGCTTTACGCGTTGCGGCACACCGCGCTGAGCGGCGCGGCCAGCGTCGGTATCTCACTTGGCCTGACCAAGAACTCGACCACGGCAGACTGGATCCGGGCCAATTCGGCTCCGAACCTGTGGCCGATCGAAGGCCAGATCTCGGCTTCATTCGGCGAGCGCATCGATCCGTTTAACGGAGAAGGCGCGTTCCACTCGGGGGTTGACATCTCCAGCGCTGTGGGCACGCCGGTGATCGCTCCTGCCGACGGCGCCGTTACCTTCGCCGACTACCTGGGCGGCTACGGTCGCGCCATCATGGTCGACCACGGACACGGTATCTCTACGCGCTACGGGCACCTTTCCAACTTTGCCGTTGCCGCCGGACAATACGTTCACCGCGGCGACACCATCGGCTACGTGGGTTCAAGCGGCCGCTCGACGGGGCCGCATCTCCACTACGAAGTCCGCATCAACGACGTTCCGGTCAACCCCTACAAGTACCTGCGGCTGACTGTGGCACGTTTCGGCGGGTTTGCGGCCGGCTCGTAAGTCCCGAAAATCTTTTCAGAAAAATTGCGCCGGGGAAAAGTGCGGTGTGGACACTCATGTCCTATTGGGAGAGCTCGTACCGCGCGCCGCAGTCGCCCTCAGCGGCTGAAGCCGGTTTCATTAAGGCACTTTACGGCACGACTGAAGTCGTGCCCTTCCCGTTTTTGCTCGAACATAGTTCATGGAAGACCCGAAGACGGAGTAAGCTCGCGCAGCTTTCTCGGCCGTCCCTCCGGGACTTGGATCATCTACCCCATGTTTCCCAGCGCTGAAGCGCTGGGCTAAGTTCGGTCGCCCCCCTGGGGCTGGACTCTCAAACATTTCGTTTCGCGGATCGCTCGAAAACGCGTTCTCTCGCAAACGCGGTATTACCCTTTCGCCTTCTTCACTTCCTCGATCAGCGGGGGCACGATGTCGAACAAATTTCCGACTATAGCGTAGTCCGCAATCTCGAAAATGGGCGCCTCGGAATCTTTATTGATGGCCACGATGCTCTTGGAGCCCTTCATGCCGACCATGTGCTGGATCGCGCCTGAGATTCCGAGCGCCAGATACAGTTTCGGAGCGACCGTCTGTCCCGAGGATCCAACCTGGCGGTCCATGGGCAACCATCCGTTATCGCAGATGGGACGGGATGCCGCGAGCTCGCCGCCCAGCGCATCCGCCAACTGCTTTGCCAGTTCGATATTCTTCTGCTCCTTGATCCCGCGCCCGACCGACACAATAATTTCGGCCTGCGTCAGGTCGACTGCCTGCTTGGCTTCCTTGAAAACTGCCTGCGGATGGTTGCGCACCACGCCATCCGGAACCTCGATAGTGACGGTCTCAACCGGCGCCGCAGCCGCGCCTGCTTCGACTTTGTCGGCGCGAAACGAGCCATTCTGAAAGGTCACAAAGCAGGGGCCCGAACCGGCGAAGCTCACGTCGGCTACAAACTTTCCCTGAAACATTTGCCGTGTGAACAGCAGCTTCCCGCCTTCATACCTGACCCCGATCACGTCGCTGATGGCCGTCGTTTGCAGGGCGGTCGCCAGCTTCGGGACAAAGTCCCGCACCTGATAGGTATGCGGCATCAACACCAGCTTCGCCGGATGCTTTGCCAGAAAATCGCGCAAGGCGTGCGCAAACGCATCGGGAGTGTAGGGCTCGAGCCTGGCCGACTCGACGTCATACACCCTGGCAACTTTCTTCTCCGCCACCTCGCTGGCGATGGCAGCTACGCCCGAGCCGACGACTGCCGCTTCCAGCGTCCATCCGGTCTGGGCGGCAATCGCCTGCCCGGCGGCAATCGTTTCCCACGAGATTCGGTTCAGTTTTCCTTCGCGCTGTTCGACGATTACTAGGATTGTGTCCATAAGGTCAGGTGTCAGGTCTCAGGTCTTGGCATGCGGAGACGGAACAAGCCCCGTCTCTACTGTACTGATCCTCAAATTACCCGCATTTCATTTTTCAGTCTTTCCACCAGCTTCTTTGCCACTTCCGCGGGTGGGCCTTCCAGAAACTCTGTATTCTTTGTCTTTTGGGGCAGGTAGAGCTTCTCTATCTTTTGCAAATTGCCGCCCACGGCTGACTGCACCTCGGCCATGGTCACCTTGCGCAATGGCTTGTTCTTGGCCTGCTTGATTCCGATCAGCGTCGCATAGCGCAGCTTGTTGATGCCCGACTGGATGGTCAGGACCGCCGGCAAAGGCATGTCGACAAACTGAAAGAACCCGGCTTCCAGTTCCCTTTTCACGCGGATGCCTTGGTCATTTTTCTCGATCTGCATGATGATGGTGGCGTGTGGCAGGCCCAGAATCTCGGCCAGGATCACGCCCGTCTGCGCATATCCGTAATCGTCCGATTGCAGGCCGGTAAAGATGAGGTCGAATTTCTCATCCTTGATGGCGGCCGCGATAGCCCGCGCCGTGTTGTAGGCATCGAGCCCGACAAAAGCGTCGTCCTCGAGATGGATGGCCCGATCCGCGCCTTTTGCCAACGCCTCCCGCAACACCTGCATGGCTCGCGCCGGGCCAGCGGTGACGACCACCACCTCGCCGGTGTGCTTTTCCTTCTGCCGTAGCGCCTCTTCGAGCGCGAATGCGTCCGGCTCGTTGGCTTCGTAGGAGACATCTTCGCGGATCCACGTCCCCGCATCATTCAGCTTGAGCGGAGCGTCTTTCTGCGGCACCTGCTTCATGCAAACCAGAATCTTCACGGATCAACCCCTTGCAGTATCAACACGTACAGGCAAGCCAGTTAGTATAAACGAGTCGATGGAAGGCGGACAGGAGTGTCCGCGCCACATTTTTCTGCGCTACACCCGCCACGCACCGCCGTAACTTGACCGCGCTCTTCCCGCTTGCGATGCTGAATGTATCGTGAAGAAACCTCAGAAGCCGCGCCACGCCCCGCGCGCGCCGCGCATCCGCGTCCCTAATAGCGAACGCGCGCTATTTACCATCGACGGTGTTCACTTCGTCGGGGTGCTGCAGCGGCTCTCTCTTACCGGAGGATCCGCCGTCCTCTCCAAGGGTCCGATTTCCCGTGGAACCATGGGAGACGTGGTTATGAAAACCGTCTTCGGCAAAGTCAGCGCGCATATCGAATTCCTTCAGACCGGCGCCGATGGCGTTGCGCTGGCCCAAGCCTTCCGCTTCCTGGCTATGGAGGACACAAGTGCGACGCGCTTGGCCGCCGCGGCTAAACAAATGGAGCGGGAGGGTTACAGCGACACTCCACAGAGGAAGCCGACTTCCCCGGCTTCCGAAGCGCTAGGCGCGCTTCTCCAAAGTGTGCGCCGCCTGGCTGTAACCCTCGTCGCTCACCGCGCCTCCGCCAAGAGTTAGAACCGCGACCCTGCGCGGGGCCGGGCGAGGGCGCCCGGCGCTCCACCAGCGCTACTGCAGAAAGGCGACGCTCTGCACGCCCGTAATTTCAAATCGCTTGCGGCAGCGCATGTTCTTGCACATCAGCATGTCGTCCTGGCGCAGCATGTAAGACTGCGCCTTGGCGAACTTGGCGCGGTCGCGATCGTCGGCGCGTGGCGGCAGACTCTTCTTCTTGGTGCGCACCAGCCATTGGATTTCGTATTCCGCCGACTGATGGCAGTGCGGACAACTTAGATTTGCCGGCTTCTTATCGGACCGTTCGTCAAAAAAATCGCGCTCATCCATGAATTAGGCCTCGGGCATCAGACTACCGCGGCGCGCGCCCGCCCTGCGCATGACTGCGACAGGTTGGAACTCCGCGCAACCTCAGATTATTGCACTTTTATTGCACTCTTGCGGATCGAATGTGCGAAGATGCGGGGATTACGACCATGGCCCGCAAGCGCAAAAAGAAGGTTTTCTCAGCCGCGAAACTGGTTCGCGAGATGGCTCGCGAACGCGTCGGGAGCCCGAAACCGTCCCGCCTGGTGCCGGAAAAGAAGGCGAAGGCCGAGAAGCACAAGCCTACACTCGGCAAACTACTCACCGATGAATAACCGACTTTAGAAACGACTTAGTCAGTTGAAAGTAGCGGTTGCGTTGGTGCTGCCGCTGGGTACCAGGATCGAGCAGGTAGTTCCGGCAGTTGTGGTACAACCCCCGCTCCAACTGACGAAGGTATGTCCTGTATTCGGCGTGGCGGTAAGCACCATCGCATTGCCGATTGTAAACAGGGCGCCGCATGCCCCGCTTGGGCAGGTGATCCCAGCCGGCACACTCGTCACGGAACCACCCGCGTTAGCACCAGCGAGGGTAACGGTCACCACCGCTTGCGTCGGGCTGCCGCCCGGACAGATGGACCTCGTAGGATCGTTCACCGTGACGGTTGCAAAACCGATAACCAGATTTCCTCCGTCACTCATGCTGGCCGAGATGTCGGCGATTCCGCAGACATTGCCGGGCTGCGGAGACACAACTCCGTCGTTAATTTGGAGCAATTGCGGAACGTCCGTCTTCCACGTCACTTGGCTGGTTATGTCATGCGTGTCAGGCGGATGTATGTAAGACCCAAGAGCTGTGAAAACACCCTGTGAGGTGGGATCTGGGGTGGGAAAGATAAACGCCGGAGGGACGATGGTAATTTCCACCAGTTTACGTTTGAACCCGCAACTTGGAAAAGTCAATAATGCCGCCACCATGACCAGCACACTCATCGCCAGCCCAATATAGCTCCGCTTCATACCCACAACTCCTGGAGGCAAGTTTCGGCTTGCCTGCTCGCCCGATCATTTTTCGTCAAATCAATGCTCGTCAGATCGATGCTCGTCCAAATCAATGCCCGCCAAATCGAGGAAAGATGAAATCTAGCGGAAGAACCCCCAAAAAGCAAGAAACAGAGGGGCGAGCGTTTCCAGTGGCTACGGACCCTGCGTCACCTGCAGAGGTTGCGGGGTTTGGAGTCTCTGGCGAAGGATGGCGTTGCGGGTGGGGATTTCAGCAATGGCATCGGCATGGACCACGTAGGCGCCGTGGGGCAGCGTGTTGCCAAAGGGAATCGGAACGCTGGCGACGCCGGCTTTCAGCGGGAAATGCTCGTAGCCGATGGCCGTTGCTCGCCCGTTGTCGGCGACGGCCACGATGACGACGGTCAGATCGAAGGTGTTTTTGGAACCATTGGAGACCTGGAGGACGCCGTCAATCCGGTTGTCTCGGACCTTGGGAGGTTGAAGCCATTCGATCAGGAGAGAAGCCGCGACCACGGCCTGGAACTCCTTGTTGATGGTGTGTGCGGGATGGCCGGAGTCTTCGACTTTTAAGGTGAATGCGAATGCTCCGGGCTTGGTGGGGCGTCCGGCCAGAAGGCCTTCCGGGGTAAGCGCGATTCCTTCGGGGAGGTCGCCACTGGCTATGCTCCAGACATAGGGCAGAACGCCGCCGGTGGCATGCAGAAGCATGTGGAATTCCACGCCTGCGTCGAGTGGGGGCAGAGCTTCGTCGACCACGGCGAGTGGGGGAGCCTGCGCGGTAAGCGGAGCGCAGAAACAAATCAGGAGCGCAATCCGACGAATGATTTTGGTGAAATCCATCACGGTTCGTTTGATTTTACGCTGGGCACAGCGTAAAAGAACTGCAATATGTCTTATCGTGTGTCCCACGTTGCGGTTCGCTTTTTACCCGTTTGTTTGCTCGCCGGCTTGATGAGTGTGGACGGCATGGCGCAGGCTCCCTCTCCGGCTTCATCCAAGCCGAAAACGAATAACTCTGAAGAGGCCGCGGTCTTCGAGCGAATCTCAAACCATGTCCGCTTTGAAAATGACGGGACCGAAGTGAGCGAGACCGAGGCTGTGATTCGGATTCAGAGCCAGGCGGGCGTGGAAGAATTCGGGCAACTGGTTTTCGGATACTCCTCGGCGACCGAGAAGCTGGAAGTTGAATATGTCCGGGTGCGCAAGCCGGATGGACGGGTGGTGGTGACGCCGGAGTCGACGGCGCAGGATTTCGCTCCCGATGTGCTGAAAGAAGCTCCGATGTACAGCGACTACCGGCAGCGGCACATTTCGGTGGCGGCGCTCGAACCGGGGGACACGCTGGAATACCGCACGGTGACGCGCGTTGTTACCCCGCTGGCCGCAGGAAACTTCTGGTACGAATACACATTTCCGAAGGGCATTGCCGTCAACGAAGATCGGCTGGAGATTGACATCCCGAAATCGCGCGAGGTGAAGCTTAAGACGCCGACGCGAAAGCCGGAGATGCAGGAGACCGGGGACCGGCGCGTCTACACCTGGGTGGTGAAGGACATCCAACCAGAACGCGACAAGGAGAAAGATGAGGATGAAGAAACCGGTCCCGATGTGCAGGTGACGACGTTCACCGACTGGAAGCAGGTGGCCGAATGGTACGCCAAGCTGCAAGGCGAGCGCATGACGGTGGACGACAGCGTGCGAAAGAAAGCCGAGGAACTCACCAAGGGAGCGGACACGCCCACCGAGAAAGCGCGGCGTCTGTACGATTTCGTGGCGCGGAGTGTGCGCTATGTGAGCATCTCGCTTGGAGTCGGTCGCTATCAGCCACACTCGGCTTCGGACGTTCTGCAGAGCGGTTACGGCGACTGTAAGGACAAGCACACGCTGTTTTCCGCGTTGCTGCGGGCGGAGGGGATCCAGAGTTATCCGGTGCTTATCAACAGCTCGCGCAAGCTGGACGTGGATGTTCCGTCTCCAGCGCAGTTCGATCACGTGATCACGGCGGCGCGACTGGGAACGGGGTTGACTTGGCTGGATACGACTCCTGAAGTGACGCCCTTCGGCCTGATTCTTTACCAGTTGCGAAACAAACAGGCGGTGCTGGCGTCGGAGGACAGCGAGGGCGGTTTGCAGCGGACGCCGGCGGATTCTCCCGTCAAGACCTTTATGCGCTTCACGCTCGACGGTAAGTTCAGCGAGTTCGGCGCGCTCGATGCTAGGCTCGAGGTTACCGCCCAGGGAGATCGGGATTGGCCGATGCGCGCCAGCTTTCGTCGATTTTCGCAGGCGCAGTGGAAGGACTTTGTGAAGGCCCTCTCGGCGAGCTGGGGGTTGCCGGGCGACGTCGATGACGTTCAACTCGATCCCATCGAGGACACGAGCAAGCCTTTTCATCTTAAGTATCACCTGCGCCAGGACCAGTATTTTGTGGTGCCATCGGCAAGCGTGAATTTTCGCCCGATTCCGCCGCTGGGGATGCCGGCCATTCGAACGCCGGAAAAGAACACGGAGCCCCTGAGCATCGGTCCCGCGGGGGAAATGGACTACCGGGTCCGCTTGCAGTTTCCCTCCAACTACACGGTGCGCACGCCGACCGCGGTGAAAATGTCGCGAGACTATGGCGACTATTCATCCACGTATTCACAGAGCAAGGGAATTCTGGAAGGCGAGCGCAAACTTGTGGTGAAGGTGAACGAGGTGGCAGCGGCGCGGCGCGCGGATTACGAATCGTTTCGCAATGCCACGCAGAGTGATCAGGACCAGTTGTTGTCGTGCACTATCCTGGCGCCTTCGGGGCAAGGGACGCAGGCGGCTTCGAAGATGGAAGGCACTCCCGCGGAACTGCACAAGGCGGGAGTGAAAGCGCTGCAGAGCAAGGATTATCGGACGGCGATCGACCTGTTAAAGCGCGCAGTGGACGGGGATGCGAGCCTGGCAGCTCCGGGGATGAAAGACGGCTGGTACGACCTTGGACTGGCCTACGCTGGAGCCAACAATCATGTGGGGGCGATCGGCGCGTTCCGCAAGCAGATCGAACTGGATCCGAATCACAAGCACGCTAGCGGCGACCTGGCAATGGAACTGCAACAAACGGGGAAGAACGACGAGGCGATCGCGGCTTATCACAAGCAACTGGAAACGACTCCGTACGAGAAGGCGGCGCATAAGAATCTCGGCTTGTTGCTGGCGCAGTTGGGACGCGATGCCGACGCGCGCACGGAGCTGGAAGCGGCCGCTGCGATTCCCCCGGACGATCCCGAAACGAAGATGGCCCTGGCGCAGGTGTATGGGCGATTAGGAGAGAAGACACAAGCGCAGGAATTGTTGAAGGGATTGACCGGCAGTGCGGGCGCGGATTCGGGTCAGGACATATACGCGTCGGCATTAAAGATGAAGAACGATATTGATCCGACGCAAACCGAGAACGACGCGCAGCAGGTTCTGTACGACATTGGAGGGCAGTTCGACTCGGGTGAACTGGACCGGCTGGGGCCGTCAGCGTTTTCTTCGATGCGACTGGTAGCGCTGGCGTGGGCGCGGATGGGATGGGCCAAATTCCAGGGCGGCGAAAATCTTCCGGCCATGCAATTTCTGCAATCGGCTTGGCTTTTGAGCCAGTCGGGGACGGTCGCGAACCGGCTGGGGCAAGTGCTCGAAAAACAAGGGCAAACGGAGAAGGCGCGTCATATGTATGCGCTGGCCGTGGCGGCGGGAGGAAGCGACGTGGCGGATTCGCGGGCGCGGCTAGCGAAGCTGGCGGGCGATTCGGCAGCGGCGGAGAAAGAGCTCGCTCAGGCTCCGGCGGAGCTGGTGCAGGCGCGCACGGTAAAGCTGAGGTCAATTACGAGCAAGACTGCGTCGGCGCGGTTTAACCTTGTGTTCGACAGCTCGCCTCGTCCGGAGCGCGCGGAGTTTGTTGACGGCGACGAGAGCCTTCGTTCCGTGGGTGAGCAACTGCGCGAGAAGGACTTTCCGGTGCGGTTTCCGGATGTTTCGTCAATTAAGATTGTGCGGCGAGGGCAGTTGAGCTGCGGTGCTTCAGGCTGCGCCATCGAGTTGTTGCCGATTGAGGCAGAACAGCGCGCGGCAGGAGCGGCGGCAAAATAAGGCCGTCATTCGAGACTACGGTCGCGGCAGGATTTTGAGCGCTAACCTCTGTTTTCAACAACGGAACTCGAACAGATGGTCTGGTGTCTTTGCTACTTAGGGCAGCAACCGAAAGAGTGCGGTTCTCCTGATGAACGGAGTCTGTCTCAACTCGTGGCAACCGAACGGGTGTGAATGGAGTGTCGGATACCTATGGCGCTGGATGAACTGGATTGTGCGCCTCGATGTCATCGTGCTTGCGCTCATGCTTGTTTGTGTCGTCGTTGTTTTGACCCGTATTTTCTATCGCTACCACTCAGCTCGGCCTGTCGGAGACACTGATAGTGCAAGCAGGGGGAAACTCGCCGCCATCCTGAGCATTGAGTTGGGCAGTCTCAAAGCTATTGCCTACAGCGCCCCTTACCTCGGACTTGCAGGCACATGCGTCGGCATTATGAGCGGACTCGGATTCGGCGGAATCGACATGGAAAAGAACGCTGCGCTGGCGCTGATTTCGTCAAGAATAGCCGTAGCGCTGGTCACAACCGCGGCGGGAATACTTGTGGCTGTTCCAGCGACATGTTCCTATAACTATCTTTGCACGCGCAAAGACTTGCTTGAGAGCGAAGTGTCTAACGACCCGCCCGCGCAAATACGCCGATACCGTCACGGTACCCGCAGGCTCGCGTTAACGAAACGATTCTCTCAACTCCCGACATTCGCCCTGATTGCAGCACCCGGTCTGGCTGTTCTCGTTGCGGTGCATACGCCGTATTTTTCTCCGCGAGAGCCAACTGGCCTCGAAGTCGAACTCGACTCGACCCGCTGCGAACATGATGGTAACGACCCACTCATCGTTCTGCACATAACCGACGCAGGAAAACTTTCGCTTAATACTGAGCAGGAGAATTGGGACAGTCTGGCAGGTCGTTTGTCAAAGATTTACAGCGTGCGAGCGCACCGTACGCTTTATCTCCTTGCTGACGATGGCGTTCCCTTTCAAGCTGTAGCGGATGCGCTCGACATCGTGGAAAACATTCCCGCCACAGTAGGGCCTCAGGCGGTTGGCATGGAAATGGACAAACTGGACATCACGGTGCGGCTGTTAACTCCAAGAACATTGAACACTCGTTGCCCTCAACCTGTCGGGACTGGTTCGGGCAAGCATGCCTCAAGGTAGTTGGCGCAGAATTCCGATCAAACTAAAACTACCCGAGGGAGCCGGCTGCCCCACGTTTCATGATTGTCGAAGCCTGAGACTCCCGCGACTCGAGCCGGACATAAGTCTTTATTCCTCAAAGACCTGGATCGAATCTCATGAAAATGCAACCTCTAACTCATTGATTCTTAAATACTTTACAAGTAAGTCCTTATTCCTCAAAGACCTGGGCGTGACCCAGTTGCTAAGTCTTTGAGTTTAAAAGACCGCAGGGAGAGGGGTCAGAGGGAATGCGGTGTCAATGAGATCTTCACTTTCGCTCGAAATCACCTTGAACCCAATTCCCAGATCACATCCGCTTGTGCGGCGATGCCTCGACGCGTTCCGGAGACTTCGGTAAGCTATTGGGTCCTCTTTCTTTCTACAGAGTCGATTCTTAACAAGTCATTGGAGGTTTCCTGATGCGCGAGGCCGTCGAACGACTGTGGCCGGAAATTCAGTGGATCAAGGATGACAAGCTTCGTGCACAGGTGACCGAAACCTGGATCAAGGCGCTGGAACGAAGTCCGCTGAAGCCTGACGACCTGAATCAGATTCCTTTTACGCTGCTGGTTCCGAATTGCCCGATCACCTTTATGGAGCACAAACGCTGCGTGGTGCACATTGCGCGGGACAGCGCGAAGGCGATGACGGACTTCATGGGTCGAGCGCTGCCGATCGACGCCGACGTGGTGATTGCGGGCGCGATTCTAGCGGACGTTGGGAAATTGCTGGAATACGAAATTGGTCCCGACGGGAAGAGCCGGCAAAGTGAGCGCGGAGAAGCATTGCGGCATCCGTTTACCGGAGTCGCGCTGGCGATGGAGTGCGGCGTGCCGGACGCAGTCTGCCACATCATCGCCGCGCACGCAGCCGAAGGCGATCTGGTGAAGCGCACGACCGAAGCGTTCATTGTGCATCACGCCGATTTCATGGCGTTTCTGCCGTTTAAGAATTCGAAGAACGTGAAAGTGAAGTGATCGTGTGAAAGTTCTTCTTCAGAATTGTCAGCCTGAGCGAAGCGAAGGACCTGCTTTCCTGGCGGATGAGAAGAAAGCGGGTCCTTCGCTTCGCTCAGGCTGACAATCCAATTTGATGACAATTCAATTTGATTGGTTGAGGAGAAACTAGTGTCGACGGGAATGCAAGGCTCCACCAAAGAAACCATCACCGCGACCATGTCCCGCTGGGCGGCGCGACTGGAATACAAACACCTCTCGCAGGACGCTGTTTACCAGGCCAAGCGCTTTCTGCTCGATTCAGTAGGCTGTGCGCTCGGCGGATATCAGCAGCATGACGTGACTATTGCGCTCCAAGTGCTGAAGGAGATTGCGGGACGCGGATCGGCGACCGTGATTGGCACCGGCCAGAAGATGGATGCAGTTTCGGCTTCGCTGGCGAATGCGCTGATGATCCGCTGCATGGATTACAACGACATCTACTGGAAGCAGGATCCGTCGCATCCCTCCGACATTTTTCCGGCAGCAATGGCGTGTTGTGAGCGCGCCAAGAGCGATGGCAAGGAATTGATTGTCGGATTTGTGCTCGGCCACGAATTTGAGATGCGCTTGTGCGAAGCGGCGTTTCCCGGTATCCGCGAGCGCGGCTGGCATCATGCGACCCTGACGGCGTTTGTCTCGCCGATCGTGGCGGGACGAGCGCTGCATTTAAGTTGGGAACAGATTCAACATGCGATCGGAATCTCGGCATCGCGACATTGCACCATGGGCGCGGTAACCGCCGGGAAGCTGACCATGATGAAAAACACTGTCGATCCGATGGCTACCCAAAGCGGCGTTCTGGCGGCGCTGCTGGCCGAGCGGGGCTACAGCGGCCCGGAACACGTGATCGATGGCAAAGAAGGATTGGTGCACTGCTACGGTCCGGAGTGGAAACAGAACCTGCTGACCGACGGACTGGGCGAGTCGTGGCGCATCACGCAGTGCGGAATGAAATTCTTTCCGACTGAGGCGCTGACGCATGCTCCGATTTCGGCGGTGCTTGACCTGGTTAAGGGCAACGACCTGCATCCGGATCAAGTGGAGAAGATTCAGATCCGGTCGCTGGCGCGTGCGGCCGACATTCTTTCCGACCCGAGCAAATACGATCCGCACACCAAGGAAACGGCGGACCATTCGCTGCCCTACGTGGTTGCAGCGGCGCTGGTCGATCGGCAAGTGACGCCGGCGCAATTCGAGATGAAGAAGATTATGGACCCGGTGATTCGCGCGCAACTTAAGAAAGTTGAAGTTTTGGCGGATCCTGAGATCGAGAAAGTTTTCCCGGCGCTGCAGCGGGTGATTGTGAACATCACCACCACTGACGGGCGGAAATTCTCGAAGCAGCTGGACTATCCGAAGGGTGATCCGCGAAATCCACTGACCGATGCCGAGATTGAGGAGAAATTTCGAGCGCTGGCGGAGGGCGTGCTTTCGGCGAAGGCACAGGACAAGCTGATCGAGGCGATCTGGAATCTGGAAAAGTGCGGGTCGGTCACAAAGCTGATGGCGCTGATGAAGGCGGATGTGAAGAAGAAGGCGAAAGCAAAAGGGATCAAGAAGGCGAGCAAGAAACGGCGCTAAGCGAACCTGGCGAGTTGCGCTCGCCCGCACAGCCGAGGGCGGCTGTGACTACGTTGGTAGAGGTAACTTATGGCGGATTTGAAATCGACGATTGCATCAGACCTGGCGGCTCGGTACACAAAGCTCGCCGGCGTGGTTCGGGAGCTGGCGGCGCCGCTGAGCGACGAACAGTTTTGGGTTAAGCCCTTCCCATTCGGTAACAGCTTCGGCCACCTCATGCTGCATCTCACGGGCAACTTGAATTACTACATCGGAACACAGATTTCAGGGACGGGCTACGTGCGGGATCGTCCGCTGGAGTTTTCGGATGCGACGCGGCCATCCAAGACAGAAGTGATGAAGGAATTCGATCAGGTGATTGAGATGGTGGTCGGTGCGATCAACCGTCAGTCGGCGGACGACTGGTCAAAGGAATACACGGCAGTGGGTACGGACAGCCGAGATCGATTTGGCATTGTGTTGTCGTGCGCGACGCATCTGCATCATCACGTTGGGCAGATGGTGTATCTGAATTTTGAGGTAAAGCGAGTCAAGAACCTAGGTCATGGAGAGACGTAGGGGTCCTTCGACTCCGCAGAACGATCGCTTCGCGCATCGTTCTGCTCCGCTCAGGATGACAGAGTAGAGGGTGCTTAGATGAGTCAGACCATCGTTGAAAAGATCGCGCAAAAGCACATGACCGAAGGGCCAAAGCGGCCGCTGCGGACGGGGGATTTTCTGTCGATTCGTCCGCACCGCTGCATGACGCACGACAACACGTCGGCAGTGATGAGCAAGTTCAAAGGCATCGGCGCGAAGAAGGTGAAAGATTCGCAGCAACTCACGTTCGCACTCGATCATGACATCCAGAATCAGGATGAGGCGAACCTGAAGAAGTACCGCGCGATTGAAGCGTTCGCGAAAGAGCAGGGCGTGGATTTCTATCCTGCGGGGTCGGGCATTGGGCACCAGATTATGGTGGAGCGCGGGTATGCGGTTCCCAGCTCCTTCGTGGTCGCATCGGATTCGCATTCCAATATGTATGGTGCGCTGGGCGCGATCGGCACGCCGATTGTCCGCACCGACGCGGCTGCCGTGTGGGCCACGGGGGAATTCTGGTGGCAGATTCCGCGGTCGATTCAGGTCGCGCTGGAAGGCAAGTTGCCCGACGGCGTTACGGGCAAGGACGTCATCATCACTCTGTGCGGGCTCTATAACCACGACGAATGCCTGAACTCGGCGGTCGAGTTCACGGGGCCGGGAGTGGCGTCGCTCTCGATGGATGCACGGCTTTCAATTTCAAATATGACGACGGAGTGGGGTCCGCTGGTGGGCTGGTTTCCGGTGGATGCGGTCACGATCCAGTACTTACGCGGCGTTTACTCGCGGCTCAAGGCGATGGGCGTGGAACGGTTCACGGAACGCGACATTGCGAGTTGGGAGAAGAATCCTCCGACACCGGACGCGGACGCGGCCTATGCGGCGCGGATCACGCTCGATCTCGGGCAGGTGACGCCTCACGTGTCGGGACCGGATACGGTGCAGGTGATGCAGTCGCTGGCCGAGATCGAGAAGAATAAAGTCGCGATCCAGAAGGCGTATCTGATTTCGTGCGTGAATTCACGGCTGGAGGATTTGGCGGCGGCGGCCGCAGTGCTCAAGGGTCAGAAGATCGCGTCCGGCGTGAAGTTTTATTTGAGCGCCGCGAGCAAGTGGGTGCAGGAAGAAGCAGAGCGGCGGGGCATCTGGCAGACGCTGATAGATTCGGGTGCGCAGCCGCTGCCGTCGGGTTGCGGGCCGTGTATCGGGCTGGGCGTGGGTTTGCTGGAGGCGGGCGAGGTCGGAATCTCGGCGACCAATCGAAACTTCAAGGGCCGCATGGGATCGCGGGATGCGAAGTGCTATCTGGCGAGTCCGGAGGTGGTGGCGGCATCGGCGGTGGCCGGCTATATTCGCGGGCCGCATGAGTTTGCGAATCGAGCGCCGCAGCGCGCTTATATCGAATTGGCAGCGTCGGCGGGCAGGGCTGAAAAGGTCGAAATCCTGGCGGGCTTTCCACAGCGCGTGAAGGGACGGCTGGTGTTCATGCCGCAGGATAACGTCAATACCGATGCGATTTATGGCAAGGACTATACCTATCGCGACGACATGACTCCGGAAATGATGGCGAAGGTGGTGATGTGGAATTACGATCCGCAGTTTGCCGCGCGCACAAAGGCGGGCGACGTGATCGTCAGCCAGTTCAACTTTGGCACCGGGTCGAGCCGCGAACAGGCGGTGACTTGCCTGAAGGCGAAAGGTATTCCACTGGTGATCGCAGCCAGCTTCTCGCAGACTTATCTGCGGAATGCGTTCAACAATGGCTTTTTGTGCATCGAAGTGCCGGAGTTTGTGGCGCGTGTACGCTCGCAGTTTGCGGGGGAGATCGCGGCTAAGGAGAAGACGATTATTCCGGGGGATGAGATTGATATCGACTTTACTTCGAGCACGATTTCTTGGCGGGGAGAGAAATTTTCTTTCCCGGCGTTGGGCAGCGTGCCGCAGTCTCTGGTGATTGCGGGCGGCGTGGAGAATTTGGTGGCGAAGCGACTGGGCGTAGCTTAGCTTTTCACCGGTGCAGAGGCCGCCGAGAGGAAAGCAGGTCCTTCGCTTCGCTCAGGATGACAACAGAGTTTTTGGTTATATTTGTAAATTTCTCGGCGTCTTGGCGGTAGACATTTCTTAAGGAGCAATCATGGCGAAATACACAGTTATTAGCATGCCGGGAGACGGCATTGGAAACCAGGTTCTGCCCGAGTCGGTGCGGGTTTTGAAGGCGGTCGGCTTTGACGCTGAATACATTCATGCCGATATCGGATGGGATTGCTGGCGCAAAAACGGCAATGCTCTGCCCGAGCGAACGATTGAGTTGCTCACAAAGCACAAGCTAGGACTATTTGGCGCGATTACTTCGAAGCCAAACAAGGCGGCACAGGCAGAGCTTAAACCCGAACTGCAGGGCAAGGGCTACGTTTATTACTCGCCGATCGTGACCATGCGGCAGAAATTCAATCTTGATATTTGCATGCGGCCGTGCGTCGGGTTCACCGGCAATCCGCTGAATTACATTCGGAAGAACACTCGCGGCGGTTTCGACGAACCGAAGATTGATACCACCGTGTTCCGGCAGGGTACGGAGGGCATGTACGCTGGCGTGGAGTGGACGAATCCTCCGGAAAATGTGCGCGCCGCGCTGAACAGCCATCCCCGCTTTAAGGCATTTGCCAACGTGCCAGGACCTGAGATCGCGGTGAGTTGCCGCATCATTACTCGCAAGGCGGCGCAGCGCATTGTGACTGCGGCTTTCGAATACGCGAAGAAGCGCGGGTTCAAGGGCGTGACCATTTGCGAGAAGCCGAATGTAGTGCGCGAGACTTCGGGCATGATGGAAGAAGTGGCAAAAGAGGTGGCGAAGAATTATCCGGGGATCGCGCTTTGGTCAACGAATATCGACGCGCAACTGATGTGGCTGAACAAGAATCCGGAGGAGTACAACGTCGTCGTATCGTCGAATCTGTTTGGCGACATTCTTTCCGACGCGTTCGCGGGACTGGTTGGCGGGCTGGGATTCGCGGCGTCCGGCAACATTGGATCTGAAGTAGCGGTCTTCGAACCGACGCACGGATCGGCGCCGAAGTATGCCGAACTGAATCCGCCCATCGTGAATCCAATTGCGATGATCCTTTCGGCCGCGATGATGCTCGATCACGTGGGCGAAGGCGAGAAGGCGAATCGGATCCGCACGGCCATTGCGGGTGTGGTGCGTGAAGGGAAAGTCCGAACATACGATATGATGCGCTTTACGGGTGGTCCGAAGGCGATCAGCCAGGGCGCGGCTTCTACTGTGCAGATGACGGATGCAATTTTGGAGAAAGTGCGATAACCACAGGGGGCACAAAGGATCACGGGGAATCACAGGAGCCCGAATTGTTTTGTCCTAATTTGAGGAAATTATGAGCAGCGCTGTCGAAACTACATCCCCTCGTTCTGCCGAGGCAGGTCACTGGGGCAAAGAAGTTCGGTCGGACGTGCACGTTGTCTTTGAAGCGCAGGACAGCGGGGGGATCGAGATCTCGCTGGAGTCGCGAGTTGCGCCTTATTACGGCTCGGCGATCATGGAGCAGACGCGAGACGTTCTGGACGAACTCGGGGTGAAGCACGCGCGGGTTGCGATTCACGACGAAGGCGCTCTTCCTTTTATAATTGCGGCGCGCATCGAGGCCGCGGCTAGGCGGGCGGGGATTGGGCTCGGCAAGCGGTCGCTACCGGAGCAGCATCCGCTGCCTCCGCCGTCGCAAAAGGACCGGCTGCGCCGATCGCGTCTGTATCTGCCGGGCTCTGAACCGAAGTACTACATCAACGCTTCCCTACACGCGCCGGATGCCGTGATTCTCGATTTGGAAGATTCGGTACATCGTGGAGAAAAAGACGCGGCTCGCATCCTGGTGCGGAATACTTTGCGGGCTGTCGATTTCGGATCGTGCGAGCGCATGGCGCGCATTAATCAGTTGCCGCTGGGACTCGAAGATCTGGCGGAAGTGGTGGGCGAGAGTCCCGATCTGATTCTGATTCCGAAGGTCGAGCAGCCCGAACAGGTGCGGGAAGTGGATCGCATGATCGGCGAGATGAAGTCGCGGAACGGAATCGTCCGTCCGATCTGGATCATGCCGATTCTGGAGTCGGCGATGGGGATCGAGAACGCGTTTGCCGTGGCGACGGCCAGTGAACATGTGGCGGCGTTGACGATTGGGCTCGAGGATTACACGGCTGATCTGGGCGTGGTCAAGACCACGGAAGGCCGCGAGTCGCAATATGCGCGGTCGCGGGTGGTGAATGCGGCGCGGGCGGCTGGAGTGCAGGCGATTGACTCGGTGTTCAGCGATGTCGGCGACATGGAAGCGCTACGACACTGGGGAGAAGCTTCGCGGGCTTTAGGGTTCGAGGGCATGGGATGCATCCATCCCGGGCAGATTCGGGTGATCCACGAAGCGTTTCAGCCGAGCGCAGTCGAGATCGAAAAAGCGAGAAAGGTGGTTGCCGCTTTTGAAGACGCACAGAACAAGGGATTGGCGGTGGTGAGCCTGGGATCGAAAATGATCGACCCGCCCGTGGTGCAGCGGGCGTTGAAACTCGTGGAGCGGGCGAAGGCGATGGGAGCGATCTCGTGAGTGCGAATGTGAAGGAACGAGTAGAACTGGCGCATAACGCCGCGGGGCGCGCGGTGCCGACGATGGTGAACGGCAAGCCGCAGATTCCGTTTCTGGGCGCAGGAAAGTACCAGCCACGCGGGCGCAAGGCGGCGCCAGCGATCAGTTCGAATAAGGATTACCCGGATACTGGCGATAAGCGCGTGGCCGATCTGGAGACGGCGCTGCGGCAGTGCGGGCTGCGCGACGGGATGGTGATTTCGAACCATCATCATCTGCGCGACGGCGACAAAGTGGCGCTGATGGCGCTGGAGGCGGCGGCCAGGATCGGGGTCAAAGACCTGATGTGGTTTCCGAGCGCGTCGTTTCCGTCCCAGCAGGGCGCGATTGCACTCATGGAAAAACGCGTGATCCATCACATCGAAGGCTCGATGAACGGGCCATTGGGCGACTACTGCACGCAGGGGAAAATGCGCGGCATGGGTGTACTGCGCTCGCATGGCGGACGCTACCAGGCGATCCAGGATGGTGAAGTTCACGTTGACATCGCGGTGATTGCAGCGCCGACCGCCGATTTCTTCGGGAATGCGGATGGCTCGCATGGCAAGTCGGCTTGCGGCTCGCTCGGTTTTGCGCTGGCAGATTCGACCTACGCCGACCGCGTCATCGTGGTCACCGATAACCTGGTGCCGTTCCCTTGCGTTCCCTGGCAGATTCAGGGCAACAACGTGGATTTTGTGGTGGAAGTGGAATCGATTGGAGATCCGGCGAAGATTGTTTCCGGTACTACGCAGATTACACGCTCGCCCGACCGGTTGCGGATCGCGGAATTGGTGGCGCAGTTTCTCCGCGATGCGGGCATCATGAAGAACGGATTTTCGTTTCAGGCGGGAGCGGGCGGAATCGCGCTGGCATTCGTCGAGTACCTGAAACAGATGATGAAAGAGGATGGGGTGAAGGCGCGCTTCGTCCGCGGTGGATCGACGAAATTCCTGGTTGAGTTGCTGCATGAGGGGCTGACGGATTACATTTTGGATGGGCAGACGTTCGATCTCGATGGCGTGAGGTCGATGGCTAACGATCCACGGCACGTGGCCACTTCGCCGTTCACTTCGTACAACTACCACGGCAAGGGAAACTTCGCTTCTCTGGTTGATGCCGTGGTGTTGGGCGCGACGGAAGTTGACGTGAACTTCAACGCCAACGTGGTGACACACTCCGACGGGCGCTTGCTGCACGGCATTGGCGGATGGCAGAACTGCCTGTTTGCGGGCTGCACCATTCTTGCGCTGCCTTCCTTCCGCGACCGCATTCCCGTGATCGTGGACGAAGTCACGACCATGACGGGGCCGGGCGAGATGATTGACGTGGTGGTGACCGAGCGCGGAATTGCGATCAATCCGCGGCGGACAGACCTGCTCCATGCAATGATGGGATCGAAGCTGCCGGTCCGGCCGATTCAGGACATCAAGGTGGAAGTCGAAAAGATTTGCGGCAAGCCGGCGCGTCCGAAGCTGGGCGATCGTCCATGCGCGGTGGTGAAGTGGGTGGACGGAACGGTGTTGGATACGGTCTGGCAGGTCTCGTAGTCGCCCCGAGGCGCCCATCCACGGCGCGCCGGTTCACCAGATGGTTACGACTTCGCGTTAAAAGCTGAACATCATTGCACGGTCATGCTGGAATCGCGAGCTTTCGGTATAATGTTACGACTCATTATTTGTCCTTTCGTTTGATAGCGTTTGACAGTAGCCCAAGAGAGAGGTGTTTCATGATTGCCCGCAAATACTGGAACGTACTAGCCGGTACGGCACTTGTTCTCACACTCATGCTGGCGGCTTGCTCGAAATTGCCGAAATCGCCACTGAAGACCGCGACCGCCAAGCCGGAACCTACTCAACCTTCCACGATCAAGGTGGAGATGAAGGATGGCGGGCCAGCGGTGCTGACTACCGGCACGGCTGAGTTTCAGGTGACGCCGGAGGGTTATGTGCAGGCGTTTTTGTTGAAGGACGGGAAGAGACTTTCGCTTGACGAGTCCAGCGTCGGCGCTCCCGCGGACAGCGACTTTGTGCGGATAGCGGGCAAGGATGTGCATTTCACGCTGGACTTTCAGCAGGCGCAGGTGCACGAAGCGATTGGGAAGATGGGAGTGGGGAAGCGGGTGGAGATTCCGGCGCGTCCGCTGGGGCCATCGGGGATGAATTTGCAGCGCGTGCTGGCGCTCGAAGTTTATGACAAGTTCCCGAACATTTTGCTGAGCACGGTGGAATACAAAAACATTGGCACGAGCGAAGTGGCCATCGAAAAGAGTGTGAATCAGCGGCGCCGGTTGAACGCGGGACTGGGCGACGCGAAGGCTCATCCGTGGGAAATGTGGTCCTATCACGGCTCCAGCTACGGCTGGGGAAAGGATGATGTGGTGAAGCTGACACCGGGTTTTTCGCAGCCCAACGTCATGGGAGAAATGGTCAAAGGCGGCTATGGGGGCGGCATTCCGGTGGTGGCTTTCTGGACGAGCCAGGTGGGCGAGGCGGTCGGGCACGTGGAGACGATTCCGATCCCCGCGGCGATTCCGGCAAAAGTGGGAGCGGATGGACGCGTGAATACCGAGGTGGACTACGCCGCCAATGTCACCCTAAAGCCGGGCGAAACCTACTCTACTCCGCGTAGTTTCCTCTCGGTGTTTGCGGGCGACTTCTATGAGCCGCTGCGGATCTGGTCGAGCGTGCTGCAGAAAGAAGGCTGGGATCTGCCCAAGCCCTCGAGCGAAGCCTACAACGTGAGCTGGTGCGGTTGGGGATACGAGTTCAACGTCACGCCGGCGCAGATGCTGGGCACGGTTCCAAAGCTGAAGGAAATGGGCATCAAGTGGGTGACGCTCGACGATCGCTGGTTCGATAGCTATGGCGACTGGAATCCGCGGAAGGAGACCTTCCCGGGGGATTCCATCAAGAAGATGACCGACGACTTCCACAAGGAAGGCATGCTGGTGCAACTGTGGTGGCTGCCGCTCGGCGTGGAAGATGGCACGGGGCGCTGGGATTCTCACAAGTACGTCGTGTCCAAGGTGGTTCAAGATCACCCCGAGTGGCTGATTCTTGACAAGAACGGCAAGCACGCCCACATCACGCGCGGTCTGGCCGCGCTCTGTCCGGCGGTGCCGGAAGTGCGCGCTTATCACAAACAACTGACGGAGAAATTCATTCGCGACTGGGGATTCGACGGCAGTAAGCTGGACAACATCTACAGCGTTCCGGCGTGCTACAACCCGGCGCACCATCACAAGTCGCCGCAGGATTCGGTGAATGCGATGGGGGATGTGTACAAAGAAATCTTCCAGACGACGCGTGCGCTGAAACCACAGAGCGTGACGCAGAGTTGTCCGTGCGGAACACCGCCATCGCTAGCCTGGCTGCCGTTTATGGACCAGGCGGTGACCGCAGACCCGGTTGGGGCGGTGCAGGTGCGGCGGCGGATCAAGATGTATAAGGCTCTGCTGGGGCCCGAATCGGCGGTCTACGGCGATCACGTCGAACTTTCCGCGATGACCAGAGTGGGGAAGGACTGGAAAGAACACGGCGACGATTTCGCTTCCACGATTGGAGCCGGAGGCGTGGTGGGAACGAAGTTCGTCTGGCCCGATCCGGGTCCGAAGTTTAAGGATGTCAATCTGACCGCTGCGAAAGAAGAGCATTGGAAGAAGTGGATCGGTCTGTATAACGAGAAGATGCTTTCGAAGGGCGAGTTCAGGGATCTTTACGTGACCGGCTATGACACGCCCGAAGGATATGCGATCGCGAAGGACGGCAAAATGTATTACGCGTTCTTCGCGCCTGCCGACTCGCCGTGGAAGGGCGAGGTTGAGCTGCGCGGGTTGAAGCCCGGGAAGTACCGGGTGAGTGACTACAGCGAAGCGAAAGACTTCGGCACGGTGGAGGCAGCGGATAACGGCGTGGCGAAGCTGCCGGCGGAATTCACGGATCATCTGTTGCTGGAGGTCAGTTCGCAGCCGTAAACGTCGGCGAGGATGGCGGGAATGCGGGCAGACAGGTATCCTGATCTGCCCGATTTTCTTTTGTGGAGGTGCGCGTGCGCGGGCTGAAAGCGAAGCGAGTCCTGATCACCGGCGGGGCCAGTGGCATAGGAGCGGCTACGGCGGCGCGGTTCCTAGAGGAAGGGTCGGTGGTGTGCGTGCTCGACCGCGATGCGGAGGGGCGGCGGAGGATCTTGGTCGAACTGCCCAATCTCGCGGGAGCGATCGATGCCGACGTTTCCAATCTGGCACAGGTACAGGCCGCCTTTGCGGAAGCAATTTGCCTGATCGGCGGCGTGGATGTGCTGGTGAATAACGCCGGCATCAGTATCCGTCATAACTTTCTCGACATCACGCCGGAAGAATGGGACAAAGTGATGGCCGTGAATCTCACTGGAGTGTTCTACGTGGCGCAGACGGCGGCGCGGCACATGATGGAGCGCGGCAGCGGCGTAATTCTGCAGACGGCTTCGACCAACGGCGTCATGGGATATCCGTTTTATGCGGATTACAACGCCACCAAGGCAGGAGTGATCGAGCTGACGAAATCGATGGCGCTGGAACTGGCGCCGAAAGTCCGGGTATGCGCGGTGGCTCCGGGATATGTGTTGACGCCGATGCAGCGCGCCGAGTACACGGATGCAATGCTGGAAGAGGTCAACCGGAAGATTCCCTTGCGCCGCCACGCTCAACCGGAAGAAATTGCGGCGCTGTTCGCCTTCCTTGCCTCCGACGATGCGCAAAATATGACCGGCCACGTTTATACGTGCGACGGCGGAGAAACCGCGGGAGGGCTGGCCAGCCGGTAAGCCATGCAGCTTGAGGGGAAAATAGCGGGAAAAGTCGCGCTGATCACGGGCGGCACGTCCGGCATTGGGGAAGCCGCTGCTGAACTGTTTGCGCGCGAGGGCGCGAAGGTGGCCATCACGGGCCGCAATGAGTCGCGGGGCCACGCGGTCACGGCACGCATTCTTGAGTCCGGTGGGAAGGCCATCTTCCTGCGTACGGACGTTCGGAAGGCTGCCGAGTGCCAACGGGCTGTGGAGGAGACGCTGCGCTCGTTTGGACGTCTCGACATTCTGTTCAATAACGCCGGAGTTTTCTTTCCGCAGACGGCGCTCGAATGCTCCGAAGAAGAATGGGACCTGCAGATCGACATCAATCTGAAAGGTACATTCCTGATGTCAAAGTACGCGCTCACTCCGATGATCGCGCATGGTGGCGGGGTGATTATCAACAACAGTTCGGGCTGGGGTCTGGTCGGTGGCGACAAAGCGGTGGCGTATTGCGCGTCGAAGGGTGGAGTGGTTCTGCTTACAAAGGCGATGGCCGTCGATCACGGACGGCAGGGCATCCGCGTGAATTGCATTTGCCCGGGCGATGTGGACACTCCCATGCTGCCCGAAGATGCACGACGGCGCGGCCTGGACTGGAAGACCTATCTGGCAGGCTGCGAGAACCGGCCACTGGGAAGAATTGGTACGGTCGACGAGATTGCAAAAGCGGTGCTGTTTCTGGCGTCGGACGATTCGTCGTTTATGACCGGAGCAGCGCTGGTAGTGGATGGCGGCGGTACGGCAGATTAGCGATCGACTTGGAGGCGGCATGAGCACGATCGTTTTTCTCGGCGGAGGGCGGATCGCGTCGGCGATGCTGGCGGGCCTGCGTCTGGGAAAGAACAGATACCGCGTGGTCGTGCATGATCGCGATCCGGGCAAGCTGCGCAATCTAAAAAAGCGTTACGCGGTTGCAGTCGAGCCCGATCTGAACCGAGCCGTCGAGCAAGCTGACATGCTGATCGTCGCGGTTCGTCCGAGTTCGGTTCGGGAACTTCTTGGCATGGTCGGGAAGGTAATCGCCGACCGGAACCGGCGAGTGCTCGCCGTCAGTCTGGCTGCAGGCATACCGCTGCAGCTGCTGAGGGAGGAGGCCGGCCGTCTCGTGAAATGGGCACGGGCGATGCCGAGTCCGGTATGCCGCAGTGGGCGCGGCCTTACGGCGTTGACTTTTTCCCGGAGCTTGCCGCGCGCGGATCGCAAACGCGTTCAGGATTTTTTCTTGAGCTTCGGCCAGGTCGTCGAAATCCCGGAAAGCAAGTTCGATGCGTTCACCGTGACTTACTCATGCAGCCACGGTTATCACGCGCTCGCGACTCTGGCGCGGGCCGCGCAGGAGGCGGGTCTCGATCGAAAAACTGCGTTGCTGGCGAGCGCGCATGCGCTGGCGGATGGGATCATCGGCTGGCGCGATGGCAAGCATTCCTTGAAGTCGCTATTTGAGGAGGCGGCCACTCCTGGCGGCATTGCCGCGGCGACTGCGACTGGAATGGACGCTGCCGGGTATGGGCGTGCAGTGCGGCAAGGCGTTGCTGCCGGACTGCGACGGGCCCGTGCAAATGCGGGCAAATAACTCGTCCGGGAACTGATAACCATCCGCTTGCGTATTCGTCTAATAGAGAGACACCTGTGTGCGGGAAGACTGCTTCGATACCAACAAAATTCTCTTTTGGAGCTCCAATGCGATTTTTGATCTGCCTGCTGACCGTCGCCATGCTGATTCCGGCTACTGCGGTTGCCGCTAACCAACCTGCCGGTCTTGACGCGCGGCGCAAAGCGCTGAACGACCTGCTGCACGAGCAGTGGGAATACACGATGCGCACCAGCCCCATCTACGCCTCTATCCTCGGCGACAAGCGCTATAACGACAAAATCGACGACTTCTCGCAGGCGGCCATCGACGACAATCTGGAACAGACTCGCCGCTTCCGCGACCGTTTCGAAGCGATCGATACAGCCGGCTTCCCCGAGCAGGAAGCGCTGAATAAAGCGCTCATGGTGCGAGACCTGAAAATGGGGCTGGAAGGCGCGCGCTTCAAGCCGTGGGAGATGCCGGTCAATCAGCAGAGTGGAATTCACATTGACGCGCCCCAGCTGGTCAGCATTCTGTCGTTCGAAAATGTGAAGGACTACGAAGACTACATTACGCGCCTGAAGCTGCTTCCACGGCTGTTTGACCAGACCATCGAGCAGATGCGCAAAGGTATGGCGGCGGGGCTGATGCCGCCAAAGATCCTGCTGGAAAAAGTGGTGACGCAAGCGAACGGAATCGCCACGACGGCTGCGGATCAAAGTCCGTTTATTCATCCTTTTGACAAGTTTCCCGATGCCGTTTCGGAAGCCGACCGCAAGCGTTTACGCGAGGCGGGGTTGGCCGCCGTGCACGATTCCGTGATTCCGGCCTATGTCAAATTCGCGGCGTTCGTCCGGGACGAGTATGTGCCGAAAGGGAGGGCGGAGCCCGGAGCCTGGGCCCTGCCGGAAGGCGACGCCTGGTATGCGTTCCGGGTGAAAGACAGCACGACGACGAACTTGTCACCTGAAGAGATTCACCAGATCGGGCTGGCGCAGGTGAAAGATATTGAAGCTCGTATGCTCGCGGTGGAGAACCAACTCGGCTACAAGGACATGAAAAGTTTCAAAGCGGCCGTCGATGCGAATCCAAAACTGCACGCACAGTCGCGACAGGAAATCCTCGACTTGTACCAAAAGTACGTAGATCAGATGTACACGCGCCTGCCACAAATGTTTGGACGGCTGCCCAAAGCGAGGCTGCAGGTTTTGCCGGTGGAGGAATTCCGCGAGAAAGAAGCGGCGGACGCGTCGTACGTTGACGGCACGCCCGATGGTTCGCGGCCGGGCCACATCATGGTAAACACGGGCGACTTCGCCAAGCGCACCGTCCTGGATATCGAGACGACCGCATATCACGAAGGCGTGCCCGGCCATCACCTGCAAATTACCATCGCGCAAGAGTTGCCCGAACTTCCCCCTTTCCGCCAGCACGAGTACTACACGGCCTTTACCGAAGGTTGGGCGCTCTACTCAGAGAGACTGGGCAAGGAAACCGGATTTTTTCAGGATCCCTACAGCTACTACGGCCACCTGCAGGATGACATGCTGCGGGCGATTCGCCTGGTCGTCGACACCGGTTTCCATGCCAAACACTGGACACGGCAACAAGTGGTCGACTATTTCCACGACCACTCCACGATTGACGAAACTTCGGTACAAAGCGAGACCGACCGCTACATGGCGGCGCCGGCACAGGCGCTCGGTTACAAGATCGGACAGCTCGAAATTCTGAAGCTGCGCCAGTATGCAAAAGACCAACTGGGCGACAAATTCGACCTGCGTGGTTTCCACGATGAGGTGCTCTCGGGCGGGGCGCTTCCGATGGACGTGCTCAGCACGCGCATTCACGAATGGGTGGGACACCAGAAGGCGCAGGCATCGCTGCCATCGTCATCATCGTCGGGCGCGAATCAAAACTGATAACGAGTTCGTTGGCGGAGTATGATGTCCAGCTATGACAACGCCGACGCCGGAAGAGGAACGCGCACGCGTAGCCGGCGTGTACTCCGCGTTGAGCGATGAAGAACTGGGGCAGATCGCTGAGAGCGGCGATGAATTGAGCGCCGTTGCCCAGACCGCGCTTCTGGCGGAGGCCGCGAAGCGCGGCCTCAAGATGGAGATTTCCCCGCCGCGCGGTGAGGACGTCTTCGAGTTCAACGAGACTGTGACCCTCCGCCAGTTTCGTGACCTCCCTGAAGCGCTGCTGGCGAAGGGTAGTCTCGAGTCGGCGGGTATTCAGACGTACTTGGTGGACGACAACATGATCCGCATGGATTGGTTCATCTCGAATCTTCTCGGCGGCATTAAACTGAAGGTTCGCGCCGAGGACGTGGAAGCGGCCAGCGAAATCCTGAATCAGCCTATCCCTGAAATGCTGGATGTTGAAGGCGTCGGGAATTTCGAGCAACCGAAATGTCCCCGATGCCAGTCGCTCGACATCAGCAATGAAGAACTGAATAAGCCGGTCTCCTATTTCACAGCGTATGCTGGCGTTCCCGTTCCGGTGTACAAACGGGGATGGACTTGCCACGCCTGCGGGAATAGGTGGGAAGAGCAAAGCGACACGCTGCCGGAACAGGACGGTGCCACGCCGTAGACGTTGCCGTTTTCGCAGGGAAGTTATAATCCTCAGCAATGCGACAATTTTTCCGCATGCTGCTCCTGGCTCTGGTGCTGATGACGGTGGCGTTGATTTCGGCGCTCACAGCCATGCAGTTGGCCATCCACGGGCGCGAGGTGGCTATACCGAAGCTGGTGGGCATGAGTCCGTCGGAGGCTGAGCGCGCGGGCGCGGCTTTGGGCCTGCAGGTGGTGGTCGAGCGGCAGTTCTACAGCGCTGACATTCCCGAAGGAAAAATCATGACCCAGATGCCACCGCCGGGAACCACGGTGCGGCGGGGCTGGGCGGTCCGCCTGGCGCAGAGTCTGGGGCCGCAGCGGGTGGCGATTCCCGATGTGACAGGAGGGAGTGAACGGGTCGCCGAGTTGAATATACGGCGCCGCGGGCTGACTCTGGGCTCGATCGCCCACGTCAGTTTGCCGGATGGAACATTGGATCAGGTGCTATCGCAAAGCCCGCCGGCCAATGCCAGCGGCGTGGCAGCGCCAAAGATCAGCCTTTTGGTCAGCGACGGCGCCGCGCCGCCAGTCTATGTCATGCCGAACCTTACTGGGCAACCGCTGGGCAGCGCGATGCTGGCGTTACAAGACGCCGGCATCAAGGTCGGAAGAGTCAGCGTTCTGCCGCCGCCGTCGCCGGATGGGGAGCCGCAAGGCGCGCCGGCTACTTCGTCTGTGGTTCCCGAGCCCAGCGCAGCGAGCATGATTGTGACCCAGGATCCGGCGCCGGGACAGAAGATTGCGGCGGGTAGCGCGGTGAATTTCGAAGTCCGGTAGCGCGGTCCTCCCCAATTTCTGCACAACTCCCAGTGTCATCCTGAGCGAAGCGAAGGACCTAAGCAATTGAACGCCGCGATAGACGAGGTCTTTCGCTTCGCTCAAGATGACAGCCCTATCCTTCGAGCGCTCATCTCCGTCCCACCATTGCCGCAAAGAATCCGTCGCATGGATGCACGCCGGGGAGTGTTCTCAGATAGGGACCGGAGAGAAGCGACGCGAGATCAAGTCCGGAGGAAAACTCGCCCGACTGCCGCAGTTGCTCCAGCTCTTCCTTACAATCGATGACCTTGAATTCAGACGAGCCATCGAGGGCAGCTTCCACCACAGCTTCGTTTTCCTCGCGCTCCAGCGAACAGGTGGAATAGACGAGCCGTCCTCCCATCGCAAGCTGGGCTAACGCAGCCTTCAGGATGGCCGCCTGCCGCGACTGAAGGTCGCTCAGGTCTTCCTCTTTGAGCCGCCACTTGATCTCTGGATTGCGGGCCAGAGTGCCGGTGCCGGAACAAGGGACGTCGGCGAGAATGCGGTCGAACGTACACAAGAAGGGCAAATGGCGCGCGTCCGCCGTGACCACGTGGACGTTCGGCAGGCGGCTGAGGCTCTGCAGCAAGCGCGCGCGGTGAGGATGCAGTTCCGTCGCAAACAGTTGAGCCCGCGGGTTGCGACGGGCGATTAAGGCAGTCTTGCTGCCGGGGGCGGCGCAACAATCGAGAATCTTGCAATCAACGATTATTTCCCCACGACCGGCCAGCAACGCTACCAGTTGCGAAGCTTCATCCTGAATCGAGACGCGGCCTTGCTGGTAGTCCCGCGTCGTGGTTACGTCGCCCGCTAGAACGCGCCTTGCGGCGGATAGAATGCGACCCGGCGCAAGCTCCACACCGGCCTCGGCCAGTTCCGCACCAGATTCATCGCTGTGAATGTAAATGGAGGCGGCGGGCACCGTCTGATCATGGGCGCAGATCTGCCGCGCCGCCTCGAGGCCGTAGTGCCCGGTCCAGCGTGCTACCAGCCACGCGGGATGTGCCGCGTTCTGTGCCAGCATGGTCGAGTCGGTCGATTGGCCGATTTCCGCGAAGATGTCGACCGCGCCGGCGCCAGCCATCTTCCGGAGAACCGCATTCACAAAAGATGCGGCCGAACGCTTGCGCGCGGCTTTGACGAGCTCCACACTTTCGAAGATGGCCGCTCGCGCCGGGACTCGGGAAAGAAACTGCAATTGATAGACGCCGAGGCGCAATGCGGCTAGAACCTCGCTATCCAGCCGCGCGATCTTCTGCGACGATGCCGCAGCCAGCCGCTGATCGAGTAGAGACTGCCAGCGGAGCACTCCCATCACCAGTTCGGTGGCCAGCCCGTGATCGCGCGAGGAAAGCTTCGCGAGGCGGACGGAGTGGAGCAGTTCTGCGGCGTAGGAATCTTCACGTTCGACTCGCAGAAGAATCTCGAAAGCTGCGGAGCGTGCAGGGGAAACGGCCATCGCTATGGCGACTCCATAATTGTTGTGGCCTCCGGTAACTGCCGAGCTGCGCTCGGCTTGGACGGGCGAGGCGCCCGCCCCCACACGAACTCTAGCTATTGTCCCAGATGGTCGCCGGATTTGGGCCGGTAGCCGTTGATGAATTCTTGCGCGGTCATGCGGCGCTTGCCCTCGAGTTGAATTTCGAGCAACTCCAGCGTCGTGTCCGTATGCAGGCCGCAGCCGACGAACAGGCGCGTTCCCTCCACCTCGATTTCGCCGGGCGTTGCCTTGACCGTACGTTGCGCGGGTTGAGCGCGGCGCACTTGCAGCGTCTTTCCCTTAAAGGTCGTGAAGGCTCCGGGCCACGGTTGAAAACCGCGCAGGCGGTTGAACAGGTCTTTAGCGCTGCGAGCGAAATCCATGCGGCCATCTTCTTTTTTCAGAATTGGTGCGAGCGTGGCTTGCGAGTGATCTTGCGGAGTTGAGCGATCTTGCCCGCTCTCGAGCCCACGCAGGGTTTCGATCATCAGATCCGCGCCGATAGACGCCAGCTTCGGACCCAACGTCTCAGCTGTATCTTCCACGGCAATCGAAATCTCGCGCTGCATGAAGATGTCACCCGTGTCGAGACCTGCATCAATGCGCATGGTCGTTACCCCGGTTACGGGTTCACCGTTGGCAATCGCCCACTGGATCGGTGCTGCGCCGCGATACTTTGGCAGCAGAGACGCATGCAGGTTCAGATTTCCGAGCCGAGGGAGATCAATCATCCACTGCGGAATGATGCGGCCATAGCCGACGACGATGATCGCGTCCGGGCCTGTCGCCGCAAGCTGGTCGCGGAATGCGGCGTTATTCTTGATGGCGGCGGGCTGCACAACGGCAATGCCTAGGCGGAGTACCGCGTTCTTCACGGGAGAAACGGATAGTTCCATGCCGCGACCGCGCGGACGATCGGGTTGCGTCACTACCAGCGGGATGGAATGACCGGCCTCGACTAGTTTCTCAAGCGTAGGAACTGCGAAACTGGGAGTGCCGCAGAAAACGATAATCATAGATATGTGATCGCTCGGGCTCGATCTCAATTCAGCCGACATTGTCATCCTGAGCGAAGGGGTTGGTGAGTTTCGCGGCGAACAGCAGGTCCTTCGCTCCGCTCAGGATGACAATTCATGAGAAGAAGTCCTTACCACTCTCCCGCCTTCACCAGCTTCTTGATTTTGCGCTTGATGAGGTCGCGCTTCAACGCGCTGACGTGCGAAATGTACAGCTTGCCGTTCAAGTGGTCGGTTTCGTGCAAAAAAGCCCGTGCCAGCAGGTCTTCTCCGGTGTGCTCGAAGAACTTGCCGCTCGCGTCCTGCGCGCGCACGGTTACGGTTTTGGCGCGGGTGACGTCTTCGCGAAATTCGGGAATGCTCAGGCAGCCTTCGCTGCTTCGCTGGCGGCCTTCTTTGCTGACGATCACCGGATTGATCAGCACCAGCCTGGCGTTGGGGTCTTCCTTGAAGGTCACATCCACGACGGCGATTCGTTTCGAGATGCCGATTTGCGGAGCCGCCAGACCGACGCCGCGCGCCGCGTACATCGACTCGAACATGTCTTCGATGAGTTTCTTGAGTTCGTCGTCGAAGCTAGTCACCTCGGCTGCGGGTGTTTCCAGGACCGGGTTGCCGAATTTCACAATGGGATAGATCATTCTTTAGTAGTTCTTTAGTTGTTCCAGATAGCCTTGAAAATTTCGCTTCGTTTCCTTCATCGAGTCGCCACCGAATTTTTCGAGGGCACAGCGCGCCAGCGTCAGTGCGACCATGGCCTCGGCGGCCACGCCGGCGGCGGGTACCACGCATACATCCGACCGTTCGTACGCCGCTTTCACGGGTTCGCGGGTCGCAAAATCGACCGACTGCAAGGGACGCCGCAGCGTGGAAATTGGTTTCAGATAACCGCGAACGCGAATCTCCTGCCCGTTGGAGACGCCGCCCTCGAGACCTCCGGCATTGTTGTGTGCGCGCGTGAAGCCCGAAAATCCTGCATGGGTCTGATAACCGATTTCGTCATGCACGGCCGATCCCGGCGAATGCGCTGCCTGAATCCCGCTTCCAATCTCTACCGCTTTCACCGCCTGCAACGACATGACCGCCGCGGCCAACAGGGCATCCAGCCGCTCGTCCCATTGCGCATAGCTACCGAGACCGGGCGGAACATGGTGCGCTACGACCTCGAAGACCCCGCCCACCGAATCGCCGGTGCGCAGGACGTTGTCGACTTCTTCCTTCATGCGCTGCTCGGCATCGGCGTCGGCGCAGGAAAGCAGCACCTCGTTCTTGCGCGACAAGGGTTCGATTTGTTCCCACGGAATTTCCCGATCCGCAATCGAGACCGAACCAACCGCAATCACGTGGCTCAGAACCTCCACGCCCAACTCGCGCAGCAACAGCTTGGCCAGCGCGCCAATCGCCACGCGCGCCGCCGATTCCCGGGCCGAGGCTCGCTCCAGAACGTAGCGTGATTCGGTGAAATCGTACTTCAAAGCCCCGGCCAGATCGGCATGGCCGGGACGCGGCGACGCTACGCGCTTGTGTTTCTCCGGATCACCCGCCTCCACCGGCAGGGACTCTTTCCAATTCTGCCAGTCGCGGTTCTCGAGCATCACCGCGATCGGCGAGCCGATGGTTTTGCCGTGACGCACGCCAGAGAGAAAGTGCGCTTTATCGGATTCGATCTTCATACGTCCGCCGCGTCCAAAGCCTTGCTGGCGGCGCCAGAGTTCGCGGTCCACAAATGCCTGATCCACCACTAGCCCGGCGGGAAGCCCGGAAAGGAACGCAACCAGGGCCTCGCCGTGGGATTCTCCGGAAGTGAAGTAGCGCAGCATGTCGAAGAGGCATTGTAAATGAAGTAGAAACGTTCAGCTCTCTTTGATTTTCAAGTCGAAGATTCCTGGGCCGAAGCTTTTTTGCCCCTGATGCGCGGCCTGCGCAGGTACAATGGATCGATACTTTGTACTGCAAGTCGCGGGACGACCCGGTTTCAAGGCCCATCGCGCCCTTCGTCAGAATACGCGAGGCTCTTCCCATGTTTACCATGAAGGCCGGTCCGATTCATCCGGACGTTGCTGAACGCATTCGCTGCGTGATTGCGGACGACCACGAGATGTTGCGCTACGGCGTTCGCCGCCTGCTGGAAGATGCTCCCGACTTTGCCGTGGTGGGGGAAGCGGGTGATGCCGCCGAGGCTCTCAAGCTGGTCCTGGAGCACCGCCCCGATCTGGTGCTGCTCGATATCAGCATGCCCGGTATGTCGTCGTTCGAAGCCGGACGCCTGATCGAAGAACACTGCCCCGGCACGCGCATCGTGTATCTGACCATGCATGAGGATCGAGAGTACGTGCAGCAAGCCCTGCGCTCGGGCGCGAGCGGGTACCTGGTGAAAGATACTCCCGCGCCGCTCTTGTTGCGGGCGCTGCGCGAAGTGCATCGCGGTGAACGGTCGTTGAGTCCGCAGATCGAGACGAAACTGAAGGACGACGCGATCCGGCGACACCAGGGGATACGACCGGTGCGGAGAAGCACCCTGACGGTGCGAGAGCGCGAAGTTATGAAGTTACTCGCCGAGGGGCATACCGTGAAGCAAGTGGCGGCAGCTCTCGAAATCAGCGTCAAGACGGTGGAAGCGCACAAGTTCAACCTGATGCGCAAACTCGACATTCACAACAAGGCCCAGTTGGTCACGGTCGCCATCCAGAAGAAAATTCTTCCGATGCCGGTCTCGATGAACTAGAGCCGTGTGCGTAACTTCACGGCATGAGTGTGGTTGTCATCCTGAGCGAAGCGAAGGACCTGTTTTTTTCAGCCGTGGAGGACAGCAGGTCCTTCGCTTCGCTCAGGATGACAATTTGGATTTATACGGCGAACTTGCGGGACAGGACGCTGGTAGCTGTGCCAAATCAGTCTTGCGTACTGGTGACAGCTGCGGCGGCGAGGCTGGCAAGATCGGGGACCTCGAGGTCCGGCCGCCCTGCTGAAGCGCGCACGGCCCCAGCCCCGGGACGAGCCGATCTCCGGTTCACCCACACCGTCGAGATCCCGAGAGCGTGCGCCGGCACCACGTCGTGATAAATGCTCTGCCCGGCGTGCAGCAGGCGATCCGGAGAAATCGCAAGCTTGCGCAAGGCCATCTGAAAATTATTGAGAGAAGGTTTGTAGCTTCTCGCCTGTTCCGCCGTGATCACGCCATCGAATTCCACGTGCAGATGCTTCCGCGTCTGCGCAAATAGATCGTTGTCAATGTTTGAAATTACGACGAGCTTGTAGCGGCTCTGCAGTTCGCGCAGCGCAGCCACGGTATCCGGAAAAGGCGGCCAGGCGGGGACCGATTCGTGCAGCGAACGAATTTCGGCGGGAGTGGCTTCGAAATGAAGGCGATCTGCAAACGACCGCACCACTGATTGGAGCACGTCGCAGTAGCTTTGGTAGGGGCCGCTTTCCGCCCCTGCCTCAAATTCTCCGTAGAGTTCAAGGATGGAGGCGTCGGGCAGGCTTTGACCATGGTTCTCCAGACCATGGCTTGCGAGCACGGTGCGAAGGACAGGCAGAATCCCCGACTCCCAATCAATCAGAGTGCCGTAGCAGTCAAAGCTGATGGTGGTGAAACGCGAAAAGTCCATGGGAAATAGTCGATAGTCGCCGGTCGCTAGTCGTTCGCAATTCTTGCTTGAGCCAGCGACCAACGACCATCGACTGCTTACTTTGCCTATTTCACTTCCAGCGGAGACTTTAGCCTGAAGCTGAGCGCGGACTCGGCGGGCAGAACAATCTCCTTATTGCCGGTAAACGCGGCTCCGCCCGCACCTGCGCCGGCACCGGCGACCGCGCCAATCGCTGCGCCTTTTCCGCCACCCGCAAGGCCGCCGATAATTGCACCGAGCGCTGTGCCACCGCCTGCCACCACTGCCGTCCGCTTGCCTTTGCCCTTTTCCGTGCGGTTGACAGCGGAGGTTTCAATCCGCTGCTCGGCCCCATTTACCGTAACTGTAGTCAGCCTGAGTTCCAGCAGAGCACCGCCTTTGAACCTGCCCAGAGGTTTGGCATCGACCACCGTGCCGCGGGCCGATGCGCCCGCCGGAATCACGGTGTTGCCATCCACGGTGACGGCAGAAGCCAGCGTGGCGCTGAAAGAGTCACCCGGCGAGCTGATCTTCGATCCCACGGATTGTCCCAGCCTCACGGTCAGCGTCGTGCCGGCGGGCACGACCACCGGTTGTTGCGGCGCAGGCGCCTTGGTCTCCGCCGAAGAACCCACCGCGTTACCGCCAGCAGCGTCGGACGAAGCTGCTGTGTTGCTGGCGGAGCTGGAGGCGGTATCGGCAGGCTTGCTGGAGCAGGCCGCGAACGTAAACAAAAGGAACATGGACAGTACATACAACGCACGTGAACGCATGATCTTTACCTCCGAAATCACAATTTGTTGAGGACAGAACTGTAACCGAAGCGGGCCAAGTGCACAAACCCAATAGGGCAATCCTAGACGGCACGGATCCTATCATCTGGAGCCTGTATCCGCTTGCGCGCCCGAAACTCACGCGGCCCTGAAGGGCCGCTCTTCCACGGCGGTGCCCGCATTCGTGAGTTCTTCCGCAAGGTGTGAAGCCGTGCCCTACGCAAAACCGACTTATGAAATACGCCCTACGCTTTCTGTTCGCTGAACAGATCAAGCACGGGCGGTGCGGAAGTTGGACTCTCGGGCGTCGCGGGCGTGACCGTTGGTGCACCAGCACCGGGCCCGTCGGCATTCGCATCCGACGCGTTTCTCCCTTGCAGGAATTTCCTGGAATCGAGCAGCGGGCGTCCCAGCGACGCATTGTAGCTGGTCCATGGTCCTTCGAGTTCAGACTCGCGATCGAAGTGGGCGCGCATCGCCTCCATCTTGGAATCCAAATCATCGAGATAGTGGAGCATGAGTGCTTCGGGAAACATCGGCAGCTTGGGCGATCCAAAGTCGTATTGCCCGTGATGGCTGATGATCATGTGTTCGAGCAGAGTTTTCAGTTCTTCGGGAAAATCCGGCAGTTTTCGAAGCTTAGCTTGCAGCATCTCCAGTTCGATGATCATGTGCCCGAGCAACTGGCCGCGCGTGGTGTAGGAAAACGAGCGGTTGTAAGTAAGTTCCTGAAGCTTGCCGATGTCGTGCAGAAACGCTCCCGTCAACAGCAGGTCGCGGTTGACCTGGGGATAGTTCCGGCAGAGCAAATCACAGGAGCGGAACAGGGACACGACGTGATCGAGCAGTCCGCCGATGTAGGCATGATGAAGCGTCTTGGCCGCGGGGGCGTTGCGGTAGCGCTCGGCGATCTCCGCGTCGGCCATGAACAGTTCCACCAGCGCCTTCAGGTGCGGATTCTGGAACGTGGCGACAAGCTCGGTCAGCGTCCGCCAGAGCTCGCCGATGTCCTTGGTCGTCTTCGGCAGGTAGTCGGTGAAGTCGACCTCAGCTTCTTCCATGCGCCGCAGCTTGTGAATGGTGAGCTGAAACCGATTCTTGTACTTGTTGATGAGTCCCTTGATCTTGAGAAAGTCGTCCTGCTCGAAGACGTCGATGAATTCGTCGACGTTGTCCCACATCTTGGCTTCGATCTGGCCGGTGCGATCGGCGAGGGTCAAAGCCAGGTAAGGCTCGCCATTCTTCTTGGCTTTGACCTGCTTCGATGCCACCACGAAGCTGGAAGTGATGACCTTGTTTTCCTGCTGGGAACATTCGGAGATAAAAAACTCTTTCATGAGCCTCCGCGAAATTGGATCAGATTAGTGCGCGTGAGAGCCGCTCTTTCGCCCCGCTGGGGCTTGTCTGCCTTCCACTCTTCCCCACGGCTTACGCCGTGGGCTGCATTCTTACGCCGCTTCGCAGCTAAAACACTCCGAGCTTCTTCTTCTTTTTCAGTTTCTTGGCAGAGGCCTCTTTGGCCGTGGTTTCGACCGGCTTGGTTTGCTTGGCGCTCGCGCCCGAGTCGATGTAACCATTCTTGATGTCAATGAAAGCTTCTTCGCGCAGCGTGGTCAGATACACGCGCAGCGCCGGCTGCAGTTTCTGCATGTACAGCTCATCCTGGATGCGCGGCTCAACTTCCTTCAGCGGGGGGATGCCCGCCATCTGATGCTCGCTCACCTGCAGAATCACGTAACCCTGCTTGGTGCGGACCACATCCGTGACTTCACCGGCCTTCAACGCAAAGACTTTATCTTCCAATTCCTTGGAGAGCGTGCCGCGCTTGAAGTAACTGAGGTCGCCGCCGTCTTTCGCCGACGGTCCATCGGAGTACTTTTTCGCCAAATCTTCGAACTTCGCGCCCTTGTGGAACTGGTCGAGTAGATCCTGAGCTTTGGCCTGGGCGGTGGCCAGCGCAGCCTCGGTTTCGGCCTCCGATGGCGGCTCGGGCTTGGCGTCGGGGGCGGCCGGTTTGACGGGAGGCTTGGGCGCAATCAGAATTTCGCTCAGGCGAACCTGCTCGGGACGCTCCATCTCCGCGCGGTGCAGGTCGTAGAACTTTTTCACGTCGTCCTTGTTCATCGCCAGGTGCTTGCCAACTTCTTCCCCGATCACATGCTGGGTGACGATCTGGTTGCGTAGATTCTGCTTGAAGTCTTCATAGGAGGCTCCCTGCGCCTCCGCTGCTTTCTCCAGTTCTTCCATGGATCCGAGGTTCATCTGCTTGCGCATTTCATCGAGGCGCTTGATGAGTTCGGTGTCGCCGGTGATGCCGAGGTCTTTGGCCTTTTGCAGAAGGAGTTGCTGGTCAATCAGATCGCGTAGAACGTCACGCTGCTTTTCCGCAAAGGCGCGGTCGGCGTTGGCGGGGTCCTGCTGCTGGGCCTCCTGCTTGAGCTGATCGCGGCTGCGGACGTATTCGGTACGCGTAATGATTTCGTTATTCACGCGGGCGATGATCTCTTCGACGACGCTATCGGCAGGCGAAAGGGATGGGAGCAACAATGCATATGCGACAGCTAGCAGCAGGGGAAGTCTGGTCTTCTTCTTCATTAGGGCTCTCTCGAAACGTTCTCTCGAAACCTGGGGTACACCCGAGGAAATTGTTTTTCTATTTTACGCCGCAAGCAGGGTGGAGGCCAATGGAGCGGGCGTCCGGTGCCGTCCTAAATTCATCAACCCCAAAGGGCTAATTTCCTCGCGTCAGCGTCAGAGCAGTCACATCATTGTGTTTCGGAGCCGTGTGCATGAAGTCCTGCACCCGTTGCAGGATGTTCTGGGAAAGATCTTTGGCCGATGAAGGCCCCGCCTGCATGACGCTCTTGACTCCATCCAGGCCAAATTCCGCATGCTTCGACTCGGCCTCAACCACCCCACGGGAGACCACCGCCAGCGAACCCTTTTGGCCGAGGCCGACGATGCGGGCATCGGTGGGGGCCAGCGAAAACAGGCCGAGCGGCAGGCCGGTCGCGGGCAATTCGACGAGGCCCGAGTCATCGCGCAGCAGGCCGGGAGTGTGGCCGGCATTAACGTAGCAAACCGTCCCCAGTTCTTCGTTGTAGCAGCCGGCGAAGGCTGGACAACTTCGAACCCCTCCAGCCGCGCGCATGATCTCAAGATTCAGACGGCGCGAGAGTTCGACCATGGCCTCCGATTCGTTCAGTTCGGCAGCGCCAAAGAGTTGCTCGGCGGACGAGCGAAAACAAGCCTTCGCGGCTTCGAGTACGCCGGCGTTGGCTTCCCGTTTCCCGGCCACGTCCAGCAATCCGAAAAGGAAGCGGGTCGGGCTCGCCCGCAAGAAATCGTTGAAATCCCCTCCCGAGCGCGAGGAAAAATAGGCGACGGCGATGTCCGCTCCCTGAAGCGTGGGGCTTTCTGCGTGGACGATCTCGGGGACCTCTTCCACCCTGGAGCCGAACCGGAGCTTGGAAAGCAGCGCCTTCATGAGGTGCGCAATTTAGCACAAACCTTAAGGCGAGGCAATGAGTGGGAAGTGGGGGATGGCGCGGGCGAGTCGCCCGCGCCCACACGGGCCTATTCGCCGTATTTATCTTTCAGCGTGCGGGTCATTTCGTCGCGGAGTTGGCGGTAATCGGAGTGGACGGTGGCGCGTAAAGCGGCCTCGGTGGAACTGCCCTGCGCCAGAAGTTCCAGGATGCGGGCGATTTCGCTCATGCCGTAGACGTCACGGATGTATTCGGCGGCAGCGAGCGATTCGGCATAGGCGGCAGTGGCTTCGGGGGCGGAAAAGCTCATAAAGCTGCCTTCGAGCATATTGAAGGGAATCTCATTTCCGCCGGCGAAGAGTTGTGCCAACTGGCGTCCGTGGGCCGCGGACGACCTGCCCTCTTCGATTTGTGCGACGCCTTCGTTCAACCACGTGGGGCAGCGGTTGCTCGACATCTGGGAAACGAACGAGTGTGTCAGTTCATGTTTGAGGACGCGAGCCAGTTCGGGCGTTACGCTCTGGACGCCGCTGACCGGGATGCGCAGCTTGCCGTCGTTAATGGCGCCTGTCCAGGAGGGCGCACGGGTAACGTCGAAGAAGGCCTGCTGGGTATAGAGTGTGACGACGATATTGTAGTGGGGCGAGTAGCCAAGATCGCGCACCAGGTCGTCATATTCGGAGTCGAGGGTCGAGAGCAGGTCGCGGCGGAAGGTCTCAGAGGTCTCCTTGCCTTCGAAGTGGAGGTTGAAGTGGCTGCTTTCGCGCTGGGAAAAATCGGATTCGGCGTTCGATTCGCGTTCGGCGCGGGCCAGGTACTCGCTGATGGTGGCATCGGGACGCAGGGCGAGCGACTTTTTCCAGGAACGAATCGCATCGGGCGTACGATCACTGGCAAATTGGGCGAAACCGAGCATGGCGAGGGTATCGGGTGAGTTGGGATCGATGCTGGCGGCGCGTTGCGCGCACGACAGGGCCTCCGCTGTTTGGCCGGTACGCAGCAGCGTGGCGGCGTAGTAGATCAGCAGGGCGGAGTTGTCCGGCTTGAAGCGGAGGGCGGATTCGAAATAGAGCTTGGCCTGCGGAAAGTTGCCGTGATCGGACTCGTGCTTGCCGGCGAGAAAGTAGGCGGTGGCGGCGATTTCGGGATTAGCGGTAGGCGCAAGGCTGGCGAGGAAATCGGTATCGACCTTGCCGTCGCGGATGACTTTCTCGGCTACGCCGGCGTCCTGGCTGAACGAGGGCGCGGGCGGGGCGATATCTGGGACGTTGGCGGCGGAACCGGCGTGCACCGGCGGGGCGACACCGGCGTCGATGTGGTCAACGGAGGATTTCGGGATGGCGTAGGTGTCGTCGCCGAGGTCATACTCAACGCGGTCTTTGCTTTCGCGGACCTGGTCGGCCCAGATGGTGCGTCCATTCTTAAGATGAATGACGTCGGCGGACGCTGGAAGCGTCGCGAGAAGCACTAAAATGAGGACGAGGGCGCGCACTCGGCTGATTCTAGCAATGGGGTGCTGGGGTCGGTAAGGTGACCAAGGTGCTGGAACTGGGGCGGCGGAAGAACGAGATTCGCCGGCACCGAGAGAGCATGCGTGAGGACTCGGCCGTCCCGCCGGGACTTGATTCATAGTATCCACGTTTCCCAGCGCTAAAGCGCTGGGCTAAGCTGGGGCGCCCCTTCGGGGCTGGATTTTATGAGGCCAGGGTTGGTGTGGTCATGGCGGATCATCGGGTTGGCTTGGTGGCTGTGGGCCGTTGCGGTTTGGGCGCAGCCGGCGGGGCCGAGCCTCCAGTGTCCGCAAACCACCGGCGGGCTTTACTCACGGATTCGTTCCGTGGGGCTCGATCCGCAACGGGTGTACCACGTTCGCGACGCTTTGATTGACCGGCCTAATCTTCATATTGATTTCGACGACGGCACGCTGGCGTTTACGGAAGACATTTGCGGGCGGATCACGGGCGCGCTCTTTGAGGGTGAGGGCGAGGTACGGCTGCGGCCTCCAAACCGCGAGGAGCGCGGATCGCTCTCGCTGTTTACCGGAATGGCGATTCTCGAAGAACAGTTCTATTCGGGATACCTGCGCTTCAACGACGACACGGCAGCGGTCTTGCAGCCCTTTCTTTCGCCGGCTCCCGAGGGCGCGGAATTCGCAAAAGGATGGAGCGACGTGAGCCGCCAACTGGCGGAGTTTGATGCCCTGCGCTTACTGCTCGACTTCAGCCATCTCCTTCCAGCTACAGGTGGCAGCGATCCCGATCGAAAGTTCCCGCCGCTGCTGCACGCTCATTTGCTGGGCAAGAAACTGGGTAGCTTCGAGGTGCTCTGGGATGCGTCTGGCGCCGAGCCGTTGTGGGCGGGACAGTCGCGACTGAAAGACGGCATTCTGTTCTTCGATATATGGACTTCGTTTGCGCCCAGTGGGGCGCGCAGTTCGGCTGCGGACCTGCGGTTCGATGATGTCTCGATCACGGGCTTCCGAATTCAGGCGTCGGTCGAGCCTCCCACTATGCTGCGCGCTTCGACGGAGTTGGATGTTCATGTTCGCAGCGGAGGAGAACGAACGCTGCTGTTTGAGTTGTCGCGTTATCTGAAGATTGAAGCCGTGGAAGCGGATGACCGGCCGGTAGACTTCATCCAGAACCCGGCCATGGAAGGAACCGAGCTGCGGCGGAAGGGAAATGATGTAGTGGCGCTGGTGTTCCCTGCTCCGCTTGCGGCCGGACAGGAACTGAAGCTGCGCTTCCGCTATGCGGGCGAGGTTCTGTCAGTGGCGGGCAACGGATTGCTGTATGTGGGCGAGCGCGGCACCTGGTATCCGAACTTCGGTTTGAGCCCGGCACGGTTCGAGATGGAGTTTCACTATCCGGCGAACTGGACGCTGGTCGCAACCGGAAAACAGACTTCACGCACGGGCAGCGACGGGGAAACAAGCGAAGAAGCAGGGACGGAGAAGATTTCGCGGTGGACCTCAGAGCGGCCAATTCCGCTGGCGGGCTTTAACCTGGGTAAGTACGTTCGGGCTGAAGCCAAGACGGGCAACATTCTGGTGGAGGCGTTCGGGACCAAAGGGGTAGAGAAATCGTTCCCCAAGGCGCGGCCGGAGTTGATTGAGCAGCCGTCTTTCCCCGGCGCCTCGACGAGATCGGCGCCGCCGATTGTGATGGTTCCGCCGCCGCCGTCCCCGGCAAATGACGTGCAGGCGGTGGCGGACAGGGCGGCCAAGGCCATTGCCAATTTTTCGGAGTGGTTTGGGCCGTATCCGTATAGTTCGCTGGCGTTGACGCAGATGCCTGGGAACTTGAGCCAGGGGTGGCCGGGGCTGGTGTTTCTGTCGAGCTTTGCGTTTCTGAGTTCGCAGGAGCAGGCCGACCTGCATATTGACCCGCTGACCCGCGTGCTCGACAGCCAGGTTCTGGTCCACGAAACGGCGCATCAATGGTGGGGCGATCTGGTGTTGTTTAAGAATTATCGGGATCAGTGGATCTCGGAGGGTCTGGCAAACTATGCGTCGCTGTTGATTCTGGAGCAACAGAACCCGGCGCGATTCCGGCAGGTTCTGGAAAAGTACCGTCGGGATCTTCTGAGCAAGAATCAAGATGGAGAGTGGTTGCGCGATGCGGGACCAGTAACGTTCGGGCAGCGGCTGGATTCGTCGCATTTTCCCGCGGGCTACGAGGCGATCAGCTACGAACGAGGGACGTGGCTGTTTCACATGCTGCGGATGATGCTGCGCGATGCCGTAACGGCATCCCGTTCCCGGAAAGGGCGGGCAAATGCGGCGGTGAATTCAGACGAGCCGTTTTTCCGCGCGTTGCGGAAAATCCGGGAACGGTACGCAGGAAAGAGCATAAGCACGCACGAGTTGGTGCAGGTTTTCGAAGAGGAACTGCCGCGCCCACTTTGGTACGAGAAACGTCCCAAGCTGGACTGGTTTTTGGAAGGTTGGATCGAAGGGACGGCGATTCCGGAGCTGCAAACGCGAGAAATCCGCATCACGGAGAAAGCTGGCGTGACCACGGTTACGGGTGTGATCGTACAAAAGGACGCGCCCGACGATCTGGTGACGGCGGTTCCGGTGTATGCGACAACCGCGGCTAACGCACTGGTTTTTCTCGGCGAAGTGCTGGCGGATGGCCGGGAGACCGCGTTTCGGCTGACGGCGCCGAGTGACGCGCGGAAGATTGTGCTGGATCCGAAGCAGACGATTCTGACCGCCCTGAAGTAAATTCCCAACCACATTCCGAACCTACGTCGGACAACAGAGCTATTGGTGCGAGACGCGCTGAATTGCGATGACGGCGCGGCTATGCGAATGCTGGAGGAAATATTGTCAGGAAAGTGCATTGGAGGACGATATGAATCTTCTGCCCTGTGTATCGGCAAACGATCGGCCCCGGCGGCGCACCATTCTTCTGGTTGAAGACGAGCCTTTTGTGCGGGAGGCGACTTGCGGCATTCTGCAGAACGCGGGTTTTGAAGTTCTGCCGGCCGAGGATGCGCAAGATGCCATGGCGGTTTACGAAGCGTGCAAACGGGAGATTGATCTGGTGATGACGGACATGGTGCTTCCTGGACGGACGGGACAGGAATTGGGGCGAGATCTGCGGCAACGGTCGCCGGAAATTGTGGTTTTGGTGACGTCGGGTTACGGCAATCTCGAATACGAGACGGAAGTGCCCGAGTCGCGCACGTATTTTCTGGCGAAGCCGTATTCGAGGCGGTCGCTGATTGAGAAAATCGAGAAGATTCTTGCGGCGGTGGCGCTGGGGCGGGTGGCAACGCAAGCAAGCTAGTGCCGCGACTGCACGCGTTTTTTGAAACCTTTAGCTTTGCTCCTCTTTGGACGTTATAATCTCGGGTTCCATAGGAGCACTCATGAAACTCGAGGGACGAGTCGCGCTGGTTACGGGAGCGTCGCAGGGCATCGGTCATGCCTGCGCGCTGGCACTGGCGCGGGAGGGCGCGAGCGTCGCGGTGGCGGCGCGCAATCGGCAGAAACTGGAGGAACTGGTTGCGCAGATCACGGCGGCGGGAGGCAAGGCGGCGGCTTTCGTCATGGACGTGGCCGAAGAAGAGCAGGTGAAGTCGGGGATCAAGTCGGCGCTTGGACAATTCGGCAAGATCGACATCCTGGTGAACAATGCCGGCATCACGCGCGATCAACTGGTGATGCGCATGAAGCGCGCGGACTGGGACGCGGTGCTCAACACAAACCTGACCTCAGCGTATCTGTGCATCCAGCAGGTGATTGGTTCGATGCTCAAGCAGCGCTGGGGACGGATCATCAACATTACCAGCGTGTTTGGGCAGACCGGGCAGGCGGGGCAGGCGAACTATGCAGCATCGAAAGCTGGGCTGATCGGGCTGACCATGGCGATGGCGCGCGAAGTGGCGTCGCGCAATATCACGTGCAATGCGGTGGCTCCGGGGTTCATCGAGACCGGCATGACGGCGGGGCTGAGCGACGAATTCAAACAGAACGCGGTAAAGGCGATCCCGCTGGGGCGGGTGGGTACGCCGGACGATATTGCCAGCGCGGTGTGCTTTCTGGCCTCGGACGAAGCGGCTTATATCACGGGGCATGTGTTGAACGTGAACGGCGGGATGCTGATGGGGTAGCCTCGGGGATTGAATCTTGCGCCCTCAGCGGCTAAAGCCGCATTCAAGACTACGCAGTTATCGCAGCGCTAAAGCGCTGCGCCACCCAAAATCACGATGGCACGCCTGAATGCGCGCCCCTTCTACGAAGCGTACTTGCACCACGGAAGGCTACCGGCGGCACGCGGAGCAGTATCCACCGACTTCAAGCCTTGCCACGAGGATGTGAAAGCGGCAATCGCGCTCTAACTGCTTCTTCAACGACTCGAAAGTCTTGCTGACAAATTCGGTAATTTTCCCGCACCGGAGACAGGCCATGTGAATGTGATCGCGCGCGAGCTTGCGCTCGTAGTAGTGCCCTTCGCCGTTCAAATGCATCAGGTCGAGTTCATCGATCAGCCCTTGCCGCTTCAACAGGTCCAGCGTCCGGTAGACGGTGCTGCGATCGACGGAGGCGTCCACCGCGCGGGCCTTGCGCAAGATCTGGCTGGCATCGAGATGTTTGTTCGCGGTCTCAATCACGCTTAGAATCGCGCGGCGCGGGCTGGTCATGCGGATTCCGCGGTCAGCCAGTTGCATCTGCAAACGGCCGGGAATCTCGGTTTGTGGCAGCGGCATTCGTAATCTCCCATTGTTAGTCGCAACTGATCGCAAAGAACCTGCGACAAAATCTTGAAGCGCCGATTGACAGTGCGCGGCGGTGCGCTCTAGGCTGGGATTGTAATGCTTATTGCGACTCAGTCGCAAGACGATATTACTGGCAGAGGAGATGATGGTTGCCTACGTGATTCCTGGGTCGATTCGGTCGAAGTTCTCCGGCCTCTTTCTCCCTGTCCTTATTTTCTCGCTGCTCCTTTCCCGGCCAGGTTTGCTTTTGGCGCAGGAGAGTCCTTACATCGTGACCTACGACCATTACCTGGAAGAGCCGGGCAGTCTGGAGGTGGAATATTTCTCGACCTTCGGCACACAGCGCGATGGCAACGACTTCCATGCCTTCTGGACGGAACTTGAATACGGCGCGACGGCGTGGTGGACCGCGGAGTTGTACTTGGACGGGCAGACGACCTTCCACGACAGCACGATATTTACGGGCTTCCGCTGGGAGAATAGGTTTCGTCTGCTGCAGCGCGAGCACCTGGTTAATCCGGTGTTCTATTTCGAGTACGAGCAAATTAGCGGGGCCGACAAGATTCTGAAAGAGGTCGAAGGACACGATGTAGAGTCCGACTACGCCGTTTCTAATGCCGTATTGCGCAAGCAACACGATCACGAATTGGAAATGAAACTTCTGCTTTCCAGCACCTTCAAAGGCTGGAATGTCGCGGTGAATCCGATTGCTACTAAGAATCTATTGCCGATCGAGCCCTGGGAATTCGCTTACGCCGTCGGCGCCAGCCGTCCGCTCGCCTTGAAAGCTTCACCCAACCGCTGCAATTTCTGCCGGGAGAATCTTGTTGCCGGAGTGGAAATGTACGGAGGTCTGGGCGACACACAGAGTGCCGGCCTGCGCGACACGTCTCACTACCTCGCGCCCGTGGTCGCGTGGAACCTCCCATCGGACTGGACGCTTCGTGTTTCTAGCGGCTTCGGTCTTAACGACAACAGCCATCGACTTCTGCTGCGCTGGGGGCTTTCGCGTGAATTTTCCAGGTTTGGGGAAATCATCGGGCGATGGTTCGGAGGCCGGCCATGAGAGCGCCCTCGGTTTCATCTCGTTTCGCCCGACTTCTTGACCTGGCGGCCATCACCGTGGTCGCGACTGTCGTTTTCGTGGCTTCTCGAGCCAGCGCGCAGAAGAAAGACGCTGGTGGAGACAAAATCAAGGAATCAACCTATGCGGCACTGGCGGACGCTCCCCAAAAAGCGCGGCAGAGGAGAAACCCTTTCGAGGGCGACAGTCAGGCTGTGGCTGCGGGAGGAAAGCTTTTTGAACAGCACTGCGCCGAGTGTCATGGAAGCAAAGCGACGGGCACGCGGAAAGGACCGAGTCTGCTTCGGGACGAAGTGCAGCAGGCAACGCCCGGCACGCTGTTCTGGATCCTGAGCAATGGAGTGGTCCGCCGAGGCATGCCGGTTTGGTCGAAGCTGCCCGAACAGCAGCGCTGGCAGATTGTAGCGTTCTTAGAGTCGTTGAAACTTCCATCGTCGAGCTCACCGTCGGAGAAACCGGCGCTCCGTTGATCCAGACGATCAGCGGCAGCGGTCAAAACGAACCCAGCGTTGCCGTGGCCGCGGAAACTGCCGAGCTTGCACTCGGCTTGGACGGGCGAGGGCGCCCGTCCCCACACTAGAGTCCCCACACAAGCGGACCCTGCTAAGCTCTCTGCGTGGATCAGAAATATGACGTCCTCATTCTCGGAGCGGGCGCTGCCGGGCTGATGTGTGCCATGGAAGCTGGCAAGCGGGGGCGGCGTGTTCTGGTAGTTGAACGGGCGGACCGAATCGGCAAGAAAATCCTGATTTCCGGCGGCGGCCGCTGTAATTTCACTAACCTGCACACTGGCCCGGAGAATTTTCTCTCGACCAACCCACATTTCGCCAAGTCGGCCCTCGCCCGCTATACTCCTGCCGATTTCGTGCGGCTTGTCGAAAAGCATCGCATCCCCTATCACGAGAAAAAGCTTGGACAGATGTTCTGCGATCGAGCGGCGAGTGACATTACTGCGATGCTGGAGCAGGAATGCCGCGACGCCGGGGTAGAAATCCGGCTCAACACGAAAATGAGCGCGGTGCTAAAGAACGACCAGTTTATGGTGCAAGCCGAGGACGCCAGTTTCCCGGCGACCTGCCTGGTGGTCGCCACCGGAGGCCTATCCATCGCGAAGATCGGCGCTACATCATTGGGATACGATCTGGCCCGGCAATTCGGCCTGAAGATTGTGCCCCCGCGCGCCGCCCTGGTGCCTCTTGTGTTCAGCGAACACGACCGCAAGCGCTGGTGCGATCTGGCGGGAGTCTCGACGGAGGTAGTTGTTTCCACGCGCGGAACGAAGCAGACGTTCAGGGAGAACATGCTTTTCACTCATCACGGCATCAGCGGGCCCGCGATTCTACAGATTTCTTCTTACTGGGACGGCAGGGAGCCGATTCATCTGGACCTTGCGCCTGACCGCAATCTCGCCGGTGAGTTGCGAGCCCGTGGACTTCGCGACCAGTCGAACTGGAAATCGCTGCTGAGAGAAGTTCTGCCTCGGCGCTTTGCCGACCGCTGGCTTGAAACTTATCCTTTAGGGGGCAACTCTGATCGCAGCTTCACCGATGCCGAACATCAACTGCATGCGTGGGAAGTCAAGCCAGTAGGGACTGAGGGTTACGGAAAAGCGGAAGTCACGGCTGGCGGCGTTGATACTGGCGAGCTTTCCGCCAAGACCATGGAATCCCGGAAAATGCCTGGTCTTTATTTCATTGGAGAAGTGGTCGACGTCACCGGCCAGCTTGGCGGCTTCAACTTCCAGTGGGCGTGGGCATCGGGGTTTTGCGCGGGACAGGCGGTGTGAAGATTTTCGTGAGAACAACGCTTAGACTCAGTGCGATGGCCAGCCCCTAAAGGGGCATCCAAATTCCGGGATTTACGGCATCGCTGAAGCGATGCCCTGATACGAAGCCCATTTCCCGTAGTCCGCTATATTTCCGCGCCTTCCTGCATGAAGGGCATGCGGGCTAGAATTTCGGCGGTCTGCTCTAATAGCTTGAGATCTTCCCCAGTGAAATCGGCGCCCGCGAACGAAGCATCCAGCCCTTTGCGCGAAATCTGCACCACTCCCATCACGAGTCCTCCGGAGGGTACCACGGGAACGGACATGATTTTCTGAATCGGTACTTGGCCCAAGCTTCGATCTTCCTCCTCGGCTTCCAGCTTGACCGCTTCAAAGAGGCTGACATGTTTTACGCGCATAAAGGTATTCGAGAGGAGGGGAGCGCGAGTCGCTGCCGTGCGCGCCGCAACCGCGGTTCCGGTCAGGGGCAGTACGCCCGCGGATCGCAGCTCCGGCGGAAAGATAAATCGCAGACTACCCTTGTCTAACCTGAGCAGCGCTACTTCGCTGCGCCGCACATGCAGGATCTGCGCCACCTTGAGGCAAACCCTGTCTGAACTCGGATATTCTGAGATCATGCTCTCCAATTCGCTGACGCTGGCCTTGGCGGCGTTGACTGCGGAACTTTGAATACCCGTTGATGACATCATTGCTGCCCTAGTCCTTATGCCTCCATCGTGCGTGCAGCAGCAGCTTTTCAACAAGTTACCAGAGTGCTTTTTGCTGCTCGGGCAACGCTGGATTGGCCGTACCCAAAAGGGTGCCTTTTTTTGTACGGAAAAAAAGAATTGGCGGCACTCTTCCACAGGGGTTCGCGCTATAGTTGATATAACAATTGTCGTAAATAGTCGGATAGCGGCTATCGGAGTACGCGTATGTCGCTCATTCATTACGTAAGACCATTCCTGGAGTTGGGTATCTGCAAGGAGTACGCTATGGCTCGCAAGACAACCGGAAACGGTATCAGCAAGCGCAGCAAGAAATCCGGAGTCTCGATCTCGCCAGCCGCGGTGGAGGCTGCACTCGAGGTTCGCGAGGAGGGAAAGACGGCCAACCAGGTTCCTGTCGGCGTTCCTGTCAATCTGGAAGAAGAGATTCGCCGCCGCGCCTATGAACTCTACCTGCAGCGGGCAGCCACCGCGAGCAACGGGAGCGGCGACGAAAACCAGGATTGGCTGATTGCGGAGCGTGAGATCCGCTCGCGCCACGGCAGTCAGGAACAACACCCGGCTCAGGCCCAGGCGGCTTCGGCGCGCTGAAGGTCCAGCGGACGCTGAGGACTGCCTACGTGCTCTGCGCCGGACGCGATACTGCCGGCGTGCGAGTTGGGGTGCGCACTCCTGTCAGCCAGAGTCGCAGCCGGTCGATGTAGATATAAACCACGGGCGTGGTAAACAGCGTCAGCATCTGGCTCACAATGAGCCCACCTACGATGGTGATGCCGAGCGGGCGCCGCAGTTCTGATCCCGTGCCCGTGCCCAAAGCCAAAGGCAATCCGCCCAGAAGCGCCGCCATGGTGGTCATCATGATGGGGCGAAAACGCAACAGACAGGCCTCGCGAATCGCCTCCGTCGGCGGCTTTCCGTGTTCGCGCTCGGTGTAGAGCGCGAAGTCAATCATCATGATGGCATTCTTCTTGACGATGCCGATCAGCAGGATGATTCCGATCATCCCAATCACATTGAGCTCATTCTTCGAAATCAGCAGCGCCAGCAGCGCACCGACGCCGGCAGACGGAATCGTCGACAGGATCGTGACCGGGTGTGCGTAGCTCTCATAGAGAATGCCCAGCACGATGTACACGGTCCCCACCGCACAAAGGATCAGCAGCCATTCGCTCGATAACGCGTCCTGGAAAGCGGCGGCCGTGCCCTGAAAGCCTGCATGCATCGTCGACGGAAAACCGATGCTGCGCTCGGCCTCTTCAATTACCGTCGTCGCAGCGCCCAGCGAAACTCCCGGGGCTAGATTGAAAGAGAACGTCACGGACGGATACTGTCCCTGGTGGTTGACCCCAAGCGCGGTGTTCGACGGCCCGAAGTGCGCGAGCGCCACCAGCGGCACCGCCGTGCCGTTTCTTGCGCGCACATAAATGCTTTGGAGAGCGTCCGGGCTGTTGGCAAATTCAGGCGCCACTTCCATGACCACGTGGTACTGGTTCAGTTGCCGGTACATGATCGAGACCTGGCGCTGGCCAAAGGCATCGTAAAGAGCGGCGTCGATATCGGAGGCGGCGACGCCGAGCCGCGCGGCGGTGTCGCGGTCAATCACCACACTGGCTTGCAATCCCTTGTCCTGCTGATCGGTGTTGACGTCGCGTAACTGCGGCAAAGAGCGAAGCTTCTGCAGTAGCCGCGGCGCCCATTGGTTCATCTCTGCCAGATCTTCTCCCTGCAGCGTGTACTGGTATTGCGCCTGACCCATGCGCCCGCCGATGGTGAGATCCTGCGCCGACTGCATGTACAGGGTCGCACCTGGAACCACAGCTAACTTCCCTCGCAAACGTCCAATCACCTGATCGGCGCTGATCTTGCGTTCGGAAAGCGGCTTCAACATGATGAACATGCGTCCGGTGTTGTACGTGGTGTTGCCGCCGGCGAAACCCACGACCGTGCTCACCGCGGGATCCTTCATCACGATGTTCACGAACTGGCTCATCTTTCCCTTCATGGCGGTGAAGGAAATGTCTTGCGCGGCCTGCACCGAGCCCATGACTCGTCCCGTATCCTGCTGCGGGAAAAAGCCCTTCGGAACCAGGATGTAGAGATACACGCTGAGACACGCGGTCGCGATGGTCACCGCCAGGGTCAGCGGCTGATGCCGCAAAACCCAGTCGAGGCTGTGGCGATAGCTGGTCAGCATGCGTTCAAAAGCCCATTCGTTGAAGCGATAGATGTGCCCATGCTTCTTCTCGCCCGCGGGCCGCAGGAACTTGGCGCACATCATGGGCGTCATGGTCAGTGAAATCAGCAACGACATGCCGATGGCGACGCTGAGGACGACGGCGAATTCCCGGAAGAGCCGTCCGACGATGCCCCCCATCAGCAGAATAGGAATGAAAACAGCCACCAGCGAGGTGCTCATCGAGAGCACGGTGAATCCGATTTCGCGCGCTCCGCGAAACGCCGCCTGCACCGGGGTCATCCCGTGCTCGATGAAGCGGGTAACGTTCTCGAGCACCACAATCGCATCGTCCACCACGAAGCCAGTCGAGATCGCCAGCGCCATCAGCGAAAGGTTATCCAGGCTGTAGCCCGCCAGGTACATCACACCGAAAGTGCCAATCAGCGACAACGGCACCGCTACGGTGGGAATCAAGGTGGCGCGCAACGTACGCAGGAAAGCGAAGACAACCAGGATGACGAGCATGACCGAGATAATGAGCGTTAATTCGATATCGTGCACCGAGGCGCGCACCGTAATTGTGCGGTCCATAACCGGACTCACATCGATGGCGGGAGAAATCGAAGCCTTCAACTGTGGCAACGCCGCATAGACGCGGTCGACGGTTTCGATAATGTTCGCGCCCGGCTGGCGGAACACGATAATCAGCACGGCGGGCTTGCCATTGGCCAGTCCGACGTTATGAATGTCTTCGACAGCATCCTGCACATCGGCGACATCGGCGAGGCGGACCGGCGCGCCGTTCTTGTAAGCGACGATCAGTTTGCGATACTGGTCGGATTGGAAAATCTGGTCGGTATCGCGAATGCTCCAGGCATTCACGGCGTCGCTGAATTCGCCCTTGGGAGTGTTCGCGTTGGCCTGGTTGAGTGCGGTGCGGACCGAGTCCAAACCCACGCCCAGCTTGTTCAGAAGCATGGGATTCACTTCGGCGCGGACGGCAGGTTTGGCGCCGCCGCCGACGAAGACTTGCCCTACGCCATCCACTTGCGCCAGTTTCTGGGAGAGGATGGAGTCGGCGGCGTCGTAAATTTTGGGCAGCGTGATGGTGTCGGAGGTGAGTGCCAGGATGAGGACGGGCGCGTCCGCCGGGTTAACTTTGCGATAGGTGGGGTTGCCCGGCAGGTAGGCAGGCAGTTGGCTGCGCGCCGCATTGATGCAGGCTTGTACGTCGCGTCCGGCGGCATCGATGTTCCGGCTGAGGTCAAACTGGAGAACAATGCTGGTCGAACCCAGTTGGCTGGTCGAGGTCATCTGGTTGACGCCGGCGATGCGTCCGAACTGCCGCTCCAGCGGAGTGGCCACCGCCGACGCCATCGTCTCCGGGCTGGCTCCGGGCAAACTCGCCCCAACCGAGATGACGGGAAACTCCACCTGTGGCAGCGGAGCCACGGGCAGAAAGTTGAAGGCCAACACTCCCGAAAGCAGCAGCGCCGCTGCCAGCAACGAGGTCCCAACCGGCCGCTTGATGAAGGGAGCGGAGATATTCATAAGAGCCTGCGATGAAACTTACATTTCGAAATCCGGCCCCTAAAGGGGCATCCGATTCCGAAGACTTGCGGCATCGCTGAAGCGATGCCTTGATACGAACCTTCGTGGCGGCATCGCTCATGCGACGCCCTGATACGAGCCTTTCTGGCGCTTACGGCGGCAACTTCAACGGATGGAATCAGTCCCCGGAAACCTCGGGAGCGGGTTCCTCCATGGGATTGCCAATCTTGTAGCGCGCGAATCTTTGCGCCAGCCGGTCAAACCACAGATACACGACTGGGGTGGTATAGAGAGTGAGCAACTGGCTGAGGAGCAATCCGCCGACAATCGTGATGCCGAGCGGATGGCGCAGTTCCGAGCCGGTGCCGCCACCCAGCGCCAGCGGCAATCCACCGAGCAATGCGGCCATGGTAGTCATCATGATCGGGCGGAATCGAAGTAAGCATGCCTGGTAGATGGCTTCTTCCGGAGCCTTGTGCTCTACACGTTCGGCCTCGAGCGCGAAGTCGATCATCATGATGGCGTTCTTCTTCACGATGCCGATGAGCAGGATGATGCCGATCAGCGCGACCACGCCGAGATCGTTGCCGGTAATCAGCAGCGCGAGAATGGCGCCCACTCCAGCCGAGGGCAGCGTGGAAAGAATCGTGACGGGATGAATGTAACTCTCGTAGAGCACGCCCAGCACGATGTAAACCGTGATGATGGCCGCCAGAATGAGCCAGGGCTCGCTCGAAAGCGAATTGTGAAAGGCCGCCGCCGTACCCTGGAAACTGGTGTTGATGCTTCGCGGCAGGTTGATTTCCTGTTCCGCCTTTTCGATCGCCGTGGTGGCATCGCCCAGAGAAACACCGGGAGCAAGGTTGAACGACAGGTTCACCACCGGAAACTGGCCGAGGTGATTAATCGCGAGCGGGGCATTGCGCATTTCGAGGCGAGTGAAAGTAGAAAGCGGAACCTGTGTAGTGTTGCCGGTTGCTCCAGCCACCGATGCGCTAGCAGTCGACGTATTGGTGGCCGACGGGCTGGTGCTTGATGTAGTAGTCGCCGTTGTGCCAGCGCTGGATACAGTGTTCGTTGACTTGACGTAGATGTCCTTTAAGTCGTCCGGGGTCACCCGGAATTGCGGATCCACTTCCAGCACGACGTGATACTGGTTGAGCTGGGTAAACATGGTGGAGACCTGCCGCTGCCCGAACGCGTCGTAGAGCGTATCGTCGATGGCCTGAGGCAGAATGCCCAAGCGCGAAGCGGTGTCGCGATCGATGATCAGGTTGGCTTGCAATCCGTTGTTGAGCTGGTCGCTGGCCACATCGCGCAGCTGCGGTATACCTTGCAGCTTTTGCAGAAGCTGCTGCGACCAGGTGGCCAATTCGGCGGCGTCGGCGTCTTCCATCGAATACTGGTACTGGGTTTGGCTGACACGGCTTTCGACGGTGAGATCCTGCACCGGTTGCATGTAGAGCGTGATGCCTTCCACCTTGGCCAATTCCGGTTGCAGATCGCGAATGATCTCGGACGCAGTCTCTTTACGCTGATTGCGCGGCTTCAGATTGATCTGGATGCGTCCGCTGTTCGGCGTAACGTTGGTGCCATCGACGCCGATGAACGAAGCCAGGTTATCGACATTCGGATTCTTTAGGATCACCTTGGCCAGCGCCTGCTGCTTCTCCGACATGGCCACAAACGACGTATTCTCGGCGGCTTCCGAAATTCCCATGATCACGCCCGTATCCTGTACCGGGAAGAAACCCTTGGGCACATAGACATAAAGCAGCAACGTGGCGATCAGGGTTGATACCGTGACCAGAAGAGTGGTGGTCTGATATTTGAGGACAAATTTGAGGGTGCGGCCGTAAAACGCGATCACGCGGTTGTAGAAGTCTTCGGTGACGCGGTAGAACCATGATCCCTGCCCGGGTTTGCGTTGTTTCAGAAGCTTGGCGCACATCATCGGCGTCAGGGTGAGCGAGACCACGGCCGAAACCAGGATGGTCACTGCCAGGGTAACGGCAAATTCGCGGAAGAGCCGGCCTACGATGTCGCCCATGAACAGCAGCGGGATCAGCACGGCGATCAGCGAAACGGTCAGCGACACGATGGTGAACCCAATTTGTCCCGCGCCCTTGAGAGCGGCGTCCAGGGGAGAATCGCCTTCTTCCAAATAACGATCGATGTTCTCGATCATCACGATGGCGTCATCGACGACGAATCCGGTGGAAATGGTGAGCGCCATCAGCGTCAGGTTGTTCAGGCTGTAGCCGAGCAGGTACATCACTCCGAAGGTGCCCACGAGCGAGAGGGGCACGGCAACGCTGGGGATGATGGTGGCGGAAAGATTCCGCAGAAAGAGGAAGATGACCATCACCACCAGGGCCACGGTCAGCATCAACTCAAACTGCACATCGTTAACTGAGGCGCGAATGGTCTCTGTACGGTCGATGAGGATTTGCGCTTTGACGGCCGCGGGCATGGATGCCTGCAATTGCGGCAGAACTTTCTTGATGCGATCGGCAACGCTGATGATGTTGGCCCCGGGCTGGCGCTGAATGTTGAGCAGAACCGCAGGCGTAGTGTTCACCCAGGCTGCCTGCTTCACATTTTCCGCGCTGTCGACGGCGGTAGCCACATCGGACAAACGCACTGGCGCGCCGTTACGGTAGGCAACGATCACACCGTTGTATTGCTGGCTCGATAGCAACTGGTCGTTCGCGCCAATGGTGAACGATTGCCGCGGACCGTCAATCACTCCCTTGGCCTGGTCCACATTGGCGGCCATGAGCGCTGCGCGCACATCTTCGAGACCCAGCCCGTAGGAAGCTAGCGCCGTCGGATTGGCCTGAACACGAACCGCGGGCTTCTGCCCGCCGCTGATCGAAACCAAGCCGACTCCGGGAAGCTGCGAGATCTTCTGCGCCAGCGCGGTTTCGGCCAAATCTTCGATGCGCGACAAGGGCATCGAATCCGAGGTCAGCGCCAGCGTCAGGATGGGCGCGTCGGCCGGGTTCACCTTGTTGTAAATCGGAGGATTGGGAAGATTCTGCGGCAGGTAGGTGGAGCCCGCGTTGATCGCGGCCTGTACCTGCTGCTCCTCGACGTCGATATTCTGATCGAGAGCGAATTGCAACGTGATCAGCGAACTGCCGAACGAACTGGTCGAGGTCATCTGGTTCAGTCCGGGGACTTGTCCGAACTGCCGCTCCAGGGGAGCGGTGACTGAAGAAGCCATCACGTCGGGCGCGGCTCCGGGATAGAAAGTCATGACCTGGATCGTCGGGTAATCCACCTCGGGCAAGGCGGAAACCGGCAGCTGCCGGTAAGCGACGAATCCGACCAGCATGACGGCCACCATCAATAAAGAAGTGGCGACTGGCCGGAGAATGAAAAGGCGAGACGGGTTCATGACTTCGGAGCTTTGGTAGCGGGCTGCGTAGTTGGTTGCGATGCGTTGGAGTTCCCGGCCGGGCCGCGAGTTTCAACTTTCGCGCCATTCTGCAATTTGTCCTGCCCGTCGGTGACCACGATCTCCCCCACCTGCAGGCCGCTGTCAATTGCGCTTTGATTCATCTGTGTGAGTGCCACAGTCACGGTGCGCGCCTCGACCGTCTTGTCGGCTTTGACTACATAGACAAAACTTCCCTGCGGCCCGCGCTGCACGGCCACGCTGGGAACGATCGTACTGTTCTTGCGCACGTCGAGAAGCAGGCGGATGTTGACAAACTGATTCGGAAAAAGCACACCGTCTTTGTTGTCGAACGTGGCTTTCAGGCGGTCGGTGCCCGTCGTCTGATCAATCTGGTTGTCGATGGTCAACAAGGTGCCGGTCGCCAGCTTGGTCTTGTCGTCGCGATCGTAGGCGTCAACCGTCAGAGTCCCCTGTCTCATTCGCTGCACGACCACACGGAGGCTGTCTTCCGGCAAGGTAAAGATCACCGAGATCGGCTGCAACTGCGTGATGACCAGCATGGCATTGGTATCGCTGGCGTGGACGATGTTGCCGGCGTCGACCAGCCGTAAGCCGATACGGCCGCTGACTGGCGCGGTGATGTGGCAATAGGCAAGCTGGAGTTTCGCGTTGTCGATGGCTGCCTGGTCGGAACGAACCGCACCCTCGAACTGATCCGCCGTCGACTTCTGCGTGTCCACCTGCTGCTGCGACATGGCGCCGGATTGCTGCAGCAGATCTTTGTAGCGCTGATAGTTGAGTTGGGCGTCGCGGAGTGAAGCCTGGTCCTTATACAACTGCGCTTGTGCAGACTCTAGTTGCACCTGGTAAGGCCGTGGATCGATGAGGATCAACAAGTCGCCCTTGTTGACCTGCTGCCCTTCGCGGAAATTCACCTGAATAAGCTGGCCGTCTACCCGGCTCTTCACGCTTACCGTGTTATAGGCGGTAACCGAGCCCAAGCCGGTCAGATACACCGGCATGTCTTGTTCGACTGCGGACGCAACCGCAACCGGTACGGCGCGGATTGTCGCGGCCAGGGCTTGCTTGTCTTTCGAGGAAACGGCGCTCTGGCACCCGCCAAAGGCGAGCAGCAGGAGCAAGATCCCGCCGAGTTGCAGCCGACGGCAATGTATATTTCTATTCATAAGAGAAGCCGCACAAACGGTAAGTCGTTGCCGAATCGAATCGTTCTCTTCGCTCTTGGCTCTTGACCCACGAATTCGGCGCCAAAAACTATTAGACGATCATACTCTCCTAAAGTGATGGTTTCTGGAAAGCAAACGATGGTAAAAGTTTGTAAATCATAGGCTTGCGTAGCGCAATCAACAAAGCTGCTCAACACCGTTCTGGGCCCGAATTTGTACTACGAATCCGACGTTGAAGCCTAGGAGGCCGCGGAGAAAGTTGCGCCCCATGCCGCAGCGCGCCGCGGCGGCTAAAGCCGCCATTGATTTTGCGATCCGTACGGCGCGGCTGAAGCCGCGCCCTTTCAAAACAGAGTCAAGGGCAGGTTTTTCCGCGGCCTGCTAGACGGTTCCGCTCGAGTTACTGCTGCACGGCTTGGACCAGCGCCGGCCTTACCTGTTCGCGCTGAATTTCGGAGGCATCCCACGCGCCCCCCAGAGCCTTCACCAGATAGACGGAAGTTATCATTTGCTGACCGAGTAATTGCGTCGCCAGCCGTTCGTTATTCAGCAGCGCGGATTGCGCGGTAAGCACATCGAGGTACGTGGTGAGGCCCCCGACATACCGGTCGTTGGCGATGTCAAGTGCGCGGCGCGAGTCGGCAACCGCTGCCTGCTGAGTTTTCGCAGCCTGATTAAGCAGCGCCAGACCGGAAAGCCCATCCTCCACCTGCTGAAATGCGACCAGTACGGATTCGCGATAATTGGCGACGGATTCGTCGTAGGCTGCGCGGCTGGCCGCCAGGTTGGCACGATTGCGGCCACCATTAAAAATCGGCTGCAGCAGATCGCCGCCCAGCGACCACAAAGCGCTGGGAGCGCTTATCAGCGTGGCGATGTCGCGGCTTTCATATCCGCCACCCCCGCCCAGCGTGACATGCGGATAAAACGCAGTCATCGCCAAACCTACTTGCGCATTTTCGAAAGCCATCTGGCGCTCGCTGGTAGCCACGTCAGGCCGGCGCTCCAGAATCTCGGATGGAACTGCGGTCGGAATCGCAGGAGGGGTAGCGTCGAACGGCGCCTCGGCAAGATTGAAAGCCGAGGCGGACTTCCCCGTCAGCACGGCGATGGCATGTTCGTATTGCGCCCGCTGTTGCAGCACCAACTGAAGCTGGGTCGCGGTCGCATCCAGCAACGCGGCCTGCTGTGCGACTTCCAGCCCGGACGCGACCCCGCCTTCGTGACGATGGTTGACCAAGTCCAATCCTTTTTGCTGGATTTCAACCGACTGCCGTACGACTCCCGCTTCGCGATCAAGTTCGCGCAGGTTGAAATAGTCGGCGGCGAGTTCGGCGGTCAACACCAAGTGCACATTTTCCAGGTCGGCCGCACTTCCCTGCAGCGAAGCGTTGGCCGCTTCCAGATTGCGGCGCACGCGTCCGAATAGATCAAGTTCGTAGCTGACGGAAAACGGGACGACAAAATCACTCTGGGTAAAGGGCGGGTTGCCCGAAAACGCACGGTTGCTGGAGACCTCCTGGCGCTGCCCGCTGGGATTGGCGCTGAGCGTGGGAAAGTATGCCGAGGATGCGATCCGCGCCTGCGACCGGGCCTGGGAGAGGCGATCCTGTGCTGCTGCCAGCGACTGGTTTGCCTGGAGCAACTCGTGCTCCAGCCGGTCGAGTTCTGCGTCATGAAATATCTGCCACCACACGCCCTTGGGAATTGCATCCTTCGGAGCTGCGGTTTGCCACGGCCCTTCGCCTTTCCAGGCGTCCGGTACCTGCGCAGCGGGACGCTTGTATCCTGGCCCGACGGTGCAGCCCAAGGCGCAACCCGCGAGCAATGCAGCGGCCAGCAGGGCCATGTTCATGACTGGCGGCGAGCACTTCACGAGTGAGCATCTCCGGCGCTCGGCCTGGCCACGTGCACTTGCTGCCCTTCCTCGAGCGAGTCGGAAGGGTTGATGATGATCTGATCGTTTACGTCGATCCCGCCGAGAATCTCAAGCGTAGATCCGAAGTCGCGACCAATGCTGATCGGACGTAGATGCACTTTGCCATCCTTGTCGACCACCGCGACCCGCGCCCCTTCGGTGCGGAACAGCATGGCATTGACCGGGATGGTAATTCTTGGAACCGAAGTTCCGGTCGCAAAATGCACTTGGCCGAACGAACCAGGCAACAGCTTCCCGTCTTTGTTGGGAACATCGACTTCCGTATTCAGGGTGCGGGTTGCGGGATCGATGGCATCGGCGGTACGAGCTACGGTGCCAAGGAATTTCTGGCCGGGAAATTCCTGCAGCGTAACGTTGGCCTTCATCCCGGCCTTGATGTTCGGCGCATAGGCCTGTGGAACACTGACGTAAACACGAAGCGGGTCGACGCGAGCAATATCGAACAGCTCTTTGCCCGTCGCCCCCGCTCCGGAATTGATGAGCGCGCCCGGATCAACATTGCGCCGGGTCAGCACGCCGGAAAAAGGAGCGTACACGTTCTTGAAGGACTCGAGTTGTTCAAGGCGGCGAACACTCGCGTCTGCGGCTGCGAGGTTGGCTTGCGCCTGCTGGTAGCCGCTGGCTTGCTGGTCGGCTTCCTGCTGCGAAACCGAGTCGGACTTGCGCAGATTCGCCCAGCGGTCGGCGGAAATCTTCGCCAACTCCAGCGCCGCCTTGATCTGCTCGCGGGCGGCTCGGGCCTGGGAAAGTTCCTGGTCGACTTCCGGAGTATCAATCGCCGCCAGCAGTTCCCCTTTCTGAACCTTGCTTCCAATGTCCCTGTACCAGCGCAAGAGGTAACCGTTGGTGCGGGCAAAAATGGGAGACTCTTCAAAGGCCAGCAGATTTCCGGGCAACACAAGTTCATCGTTTCCGGGCTCGGTTGTGGGTTGCACCACCGCGACGGTTGGAACGGAAACGGCTTCGGTTTCTTTCGCCAGCGCGTCGGTTTCACTCTTCCGATTCAGAAACGTAACCGCTCCGGCGGTGATCAGGACGAGCAGCGCGGCCCCCACCAGAAGCTTTCCCCGGCTTGCTGGAGCTGAACCTGGGCCGGAAGTCTGATCGATCTGCGGCGTTACAGGCGGCGGTTGGACTGGCATGATAGCAATCTCCAATAAATTCTCTACTCTTGCTCCGGCTGCAGCCGCTCTTCGCGGTGGCCGTGGATCATCACAAATACGCTCGGCACGAAAAATAAGGTGGCTACGGTCGCGAAAAGCAGGCCGCCAATTACGGCGCGGCCCAGCGGTGCGTTCTGCTCCCCGCCTTCTCCGAAGCCCAACGCCATGGGCAACATGCCGATCACCATGGCGAGGGCCGTCATCAGCACAGGGCGAATACGTGTGTAGCCAGCTTCGAGTGCCGCCTGCATTGCAGGTACTCCACTATCCATGCGGTCGCGCGCAAACGAAACCAGCAGAATGGAATTTGCGGTCGCAACTCCCATGCACATGACCGCGCCGGTCAACGATGGAACACTAAGCGTGGTGCGGGTAATCAGCAGGAACCAGCAGATGCCCGCCAGCGCTCCCGGCAGCGCGGTGATGATAATAAAAGGATCGAGCCAGGACTGAAAATTAACCACAATCAGCAGATAGACGAGAACGATCGCCATCAGAAGGCCCACGCCCAGGCCAAAGAACGAGGACTGCATGGTCTCGATCTGGCCGCGAACCACGATGCGGGTTCCCCGCGGCAGATGGTTTGGATCCTGGAATGGTTTTAGCGCCTTCATGATGTCGGACGCGACCCCGCCCAGATCGCGCCCCTGCGTGCTGGCATAGACATCGATGACTGGCTGCACCTGGTAATGACTGACCACGGCAGAACGCATCGCCGGCGTAAGTTGCGCCAGATTGCCGAGTACCTGCGGAGCTCGCGCCGTCGAGCTTGTCACCGGCGTATTCATCAAATCTTGCAGCGACGTCATGCGATACTGCGGCGACTGAATGGCAATGGGATAGGTAACGCCGTTCTTTGGATTCAGCCAGAAATTGGGAGATGTCTGGAAGCTCCCACTCAAGCTGATGAGCACGCTTTGGGCGACATCGCGGGCGTTCAGCCCGACCTGGTTGATGCGCGTGCGGTCCATGTCGAGGTAAAGAGTGGGTAGATTCATCATTTGTTGCACGTGCACGTCGGCCGTGCCGGGAATCAGGCGCAACCGGTTGGCAATTTTCTGCGCAATGTCGTAGTTCCCGCGCATGTCGGCGCCCAACACCTGGATGTCAACCGGCGCAGGCAATCCGAAGTTGAGAATTTGCGACACGATGTCGGCGGGCTGGAAGAAGAATTCTACGCCCGGAAAGCGCGACGGGAGTTCGCGGCGCAACCGGCGCACGTATTGCGCCGTGGGATGATGGTGTTCCGGATTTAGGGAGATCAGGATCTCCGCGTCACCCGTCCCAATCACACCCGAACTGCCGTAGGAAAGGTTCAGGCCGGAGTATGGAACGCCGATATTGTCGAGCATCGTTTCCAATTCTGCTTTTGGTATCTCGTCGCGCAGCACACGCTCGACGTCATCGCACAGACGCGCGGTCTCTTCCACGCGCAGGCCAGGACGGGCGCGAAGATGCAGACGAATCAGGCCCGCATCCACTTGCGGGAAGAAGTCCTCGCCCAGAAAGAACACCAGCCCCAGCGACAGAAAGCAGAAAACCGCAAAGCCGGCGGCGAATAATTTCCGGTGTTCCAGCGCGGATTCCAGCAGTTGCTGGTAACCGGCGCGGAAGCGTTCAAATCCGCGCTCAAATCTCCGCTGGAATTTGGCCAGGACGTTGGTCGGCTCGGCGGCGCGGTGCTCGTGCCCGCGCATGATGAACAGCACCATGGTCGGAACCAGGGTTCGCGAGAGCAGGTACGACGCCAGCATGGCGAAGCACACCGCTTCCGCCATGGGGACGAAAAGAAATTTCGCGACTCCGGCGAGAAAGAACATGGGGACAAACACGATGCAGATACACAGCGTTGAGACGAACGCAGGCACCGCAATTTCCTGCGCGCCATCGAGGATGGCCTGCCTCATCTCCTTGCCCATGGCGAGATTGCGCTCGATGTTTTCGATGGTCACGGTTGCGTCATCCACCAGAATGCCCACGGCAAGCGCCAGGCCCCCAAGGGTCATGATGTTGATGGTCTGGCCAAGCGCGCTCAGCAGAATCACGGAGACGAAGATGGACAGGGGAATCGAGACCGCGATGATCACGGTGGGACGCCAGTCGCCCAGAAAGATCAGGATCATGGCTGCGGTAAGGCAGGCAGCGATCAAGCCTTCCCGCACGACGCCATTAATCGACGCACGCACGAAAAGCGACTGGTCGAATAGAGCTTTGATGGTAAGTTCGCGCGGCAGCTGTTTCGCCGCCTCCGGCACCATCGCCTTTATGCCATTGACGACAGTCAGGGTAGAAGCTCCGCCCAGCTTGAAGATCGACATCAGCACGCCGCGCACGCCGTCCTGCCGCACGATGTTGGTTTGCGGAGAAAACCCGTCGCGCACGTGGGCCACGTCCCGCAGGTAAAGGGTAGACGAGTTCGAGGTTTTCACCGGCAGATCATTCAGTTCGGCAATCGTCTGCGGATTGCCGTTCATCTCCACCGTGTACTCGGTCGGCCCAATCTTGGTTGTGCCCGCCGGCAGCACCAGGTTCTGCGCGGCTACCGCGTTGACGATGTCGGCAGGCGCCAGGCCGTAGGCTTGCAGTTTGGCGGAATCCAGGTCCACCTGCACCTGGCGAATCTTGCCGCCATAAGGATACGGAGTCGCCGCACCCTGCACCGTAGTCAACTGCGTACGCAGAAAATTTTGCCCCAGGTCGAACAGCTGTTGTTCCGATAGCGTCTTGCTGCTCAAGCCCAGTTGCACAATCGGAGTGGAGGATGCCGTATAAGTGATCACCAGCGGCGGAGTCGTGCCCGGAGGCAGTCCGCGCAGCACGGTCTGACACATCGCCGTGACTTGCGTGAGAGCCACGGAAATATTGACGGAAGGCCGGAAGAAGATCTTGATCACGGCGATTCCGCCCAGGGCCTGCGATTCCTGGTGTTCGATGTCGTTGACCGTAACGGTAAATCCGCGCTCGGAGTTGGTCACGATCCGGTCCGCCATTTCCTGCGGCGACAGGCCGGTATAGCTCCACACCACGCTGACTACGGGAATGTTGATTTCGGGGAAAATGTCGACCGGGGTGCGCAGGACGGCAACGCCCATGAGAATGATGATGAGCAGAGCCATCACCACAAACGTATAAGGCCGACGAAGCGCTAATGCGACGATCCACATAAGACTGGCAAAAACCGGTAATGCCCAAGTCCAGTGCCAGCGGAAACTATCCCGCCAAAACCCCGACCCCACACTGGGCTACCAACTTGTGAATAAGATTCGAAACAATACGTTTCGGATTTAAATTATAATAGACTTCAGCCATGGTTCAAAATCATAAGCTCGCCGGGGCTCAATACAGAAGCAACGGAAACAATGGAACCGGCGAGAAGCGCCCGCCCGGCCGGCCGCGCAGTGAGGAATCGCGTCAGTCGATCCTGCGCAGTACCCTGAAGCTGCTCAAGCGGGACGGTAGATTCGCGGATCTGAGCATTGAAGCCATTGCCGCCGACGCCAATGTCGGCAAGACAACTGTCTACCGTTGGTGGCCGACCAAGGCCGCCCTGGTCGCCGATGCTTTCTTCGCCAGCGCCGAAGAGGAACTCCAGTTTCCGAATACCGGCTCGGTGCAACGCGACATGAGCCTCCAGATGCGAAGGGTGATTCGCATCTTCCGATCCGAGCGCGGCAAAGTGGTCGCGGCGCTGCTTGCCGGCGGTCAATCCGACCCGGAGTTACTTGAAGCGTTTCGGGAGAGATTCTTGTGGCCGAAGCGCCGACAGGCCTATCAAACTCTGCAACGCGGCATGGACCGCGGTGAGTTACCCGCCGACAGCGACCTCGACGTCATCCTCGACTCGCTCTACGGACCGATCTACATGCGTTTTCTGATCCGCCACGACAAGCTGGACGAAGGGTTCGTCGACGATCTCTGTGCCCTGGTGCTGGAGGGTTTGAAGCGGCGGGTGCAGGGCTGAAACGAACCGGACTCGGCGATGCTGCTCGTGAGCGAAATACAATTCCACTCATTGACGAGATGAGTGAGGGGCGATATGACGCTGGCTGAACCGCAGCACTATCCCTGCGTTCGGTCGAGGACTTCTGTGTGCCACGCCATCTGGATCGCTTCCAGCTTGGCTTCGTTCGACCTTATGGGGTCGTCTTTGAAGTCGGGGAGCGCGATCACATATTTGTGCAGGTCGGTGAAGCGGACCGCAAGCGGATCCAGTTCCGGATAGGTTTCAGAGAGCAGAATCCCGATGTCTTCGGCATCGCTCCAGGTGAGTTCTTTTCGCATGGTAACCCCGCTTTTCGTCTTTCGCTGTTCGCTATTCGCTTGGTCAACTTCACTTTCGTTCATCCGCGGAGCAGAGCCAAACAGCGAACGACCAACAACAAATAGCGAACAGCTGGTTCTCAGTGCTCTTCCGAGACGTAATTCCGATTCCACGCTGGGATTTCCACGACGACTTTGCCTGGCTTCTTGATGACCGTCTGGCATCCGAGGCGCGAGTTTAGCTGAAGGTCGGCGGCCATGTCGAGCTTGTCGGCCTCGTCATCTTCCATCTCCGAGATCAGGTCCGCCCCTTCTTTCACCCAGACGTGGCAGGTGGTGCAGGCGCAGTTTCCTCCGCAAGCATGATCCAGATGAATTCCGAAGTTCAACGCTACATCAAGCAGCGACTCTTCTTTGCCGTGATCTTTGTATGGCAACTTGCCGTGTTCGAAAGTCACCGTCTTGCCTTCGGGAAGAAAGGTGACCTCAACCGTGTTTTCGCCAGGAGCATCCATTGTGGTTGTTCCACTTCCCTGTGTTTTTTCTTCAGACATGTAAGAACCCCAGGTTTCAAAGTTTCAAGGTTTCAGAGTTCCAAGGTTGCCAGCCAGGGTTTCACATTGAAACGTTGCAACCTTGAAACCTGCTTCATTTAAATTCTGCCTTCGCCACGGGATGTCCGGCTTGCGGGCCTTCCTCAAGACCGGTGTCGGCCATGGCTTTGCCTTTGAGCGCGGTCGAGACAGCAGTATCCATCATCAATTCCGCCAGATGCATCGTCGCTTCGTTCAGCGCGTCAATGCCTCCGCGGATCGCATGGTAGTCATCGCCATCCTTGACCGCTACCAGAGATTTCTCCAGCGCCTCGACGTTGCTGCGTTCCGTGCCGGTGAGTTCCTGCCAGGCCGGACTCTTCTTTCCTTTGGCCAGCGCCGTTAGCATGGTGTCGGCCTCGCGCCGGGCTTCAATGACCTGCCGCTGCCGGAAATCCTCTTCCGCATAGTCGAACGACTCAAGCAGCATGTTCTCGACCTGTTCGTCGGTGAGGCCGTAACTGGGCTGGACGTCAATTTCAGCCTCTCGTCCGCTGCGCTGCTCGCGCGCCGAAACGCGCAGAATGCCGTTGGCGTCGATCAAAAACTTAACTTCAATGCGCGGCATGCCGGCGGGCATCGGCGGAACGCCCTTCAGGTCGAAACGCGCCAGCGACCGGCAATCCCGCGCCAGTTCGCGTTCGCCTTGCAGCACGTGGATCGCTACGTTCGTCTGGCCATCGACCTGGGTCGTATAGTACTGCGTTGCCGAAGCCGGCACCGTCGAATTGCGCAGAATGATTTTGTCGGTCACGCCGCCCGCTACTTCAATTCCCAGAGACAGCGGCGTTACGTCGAGCAGCAGCATCTCTTTCGTGATTTCGGAGCCGCCGCCGAGAATATTCGCCTGCACGGCGGCGCCCAGCGCAACCACTTCGTCGGGATTCAAATCCGTGTGCGGCACGCGCTGAAACAGATCCTGCACCAACCGCCGCACCTTCGGAATGCGCGTGGAGCCTCCGACCAGCACGACCTCGTCGATCTGTTCGGGCTTCAGGTTTGCGTCTTTGAGCGCCTGCTTGCAGGGGCCGACGGTGCGGTCAATGATCGGTTGGATCATCTGCTCGAAAACTTCGAGCGAGATCTCCCGCTGATATTTCTTTCCCCCGGGCAAATCGACATCGAGTTTTGCTGAAGGTTGCGACGAAAGCGCAATCTTGGCCTCGATCACGGCCTTGCGGATGCGAGCAACGGCTTCGCCGCTGCGCCGAGCGTCTCGACGTAAATCTATTCCGAGGTCGCCGCGAATGTCGTCGAGCGCAATCGCAATCAACAGATTATCGATATCATCTCCGCCGAGATGCGTGTCGCCGTTGGTCGAAATCACCTCGAAAATGCCGTCGTGCAGTTTGAGAATCGAGATGTCGAACGTCCCGCCGCCCAGATCGTAAACCACCACAATGCCGTGCTTCTTCTTATCCAGACCGTAGGCGAGCGATGCCGCCGTCGGTTCGTTCACCAACCGCAAAACATTCAGCCCGGCAATGCGGCCGGCATCTTTGGTGGCCTGCCGTTGCGCGTCGTTGAAGTATGCGGGGACGGTGATGACTGCCTGGGTTACGGGCGCTCCGAAAAACCGCTCGGCGTTGCGCTTGAGCTGTCGCAACACCAGCGCAGAAATCTCAGGCGGGGTGTAGGTGCGCTCGCCGATCTTGATGCGCAGCACTTCACCCGCATGAAGATCTTCCGCCAACTGGAACGGGAAAAGCTTCAGTTCCTCCTGTATATCCTCGACGCCGCGCCCCATCAGGCGTTTGACCGAGTAAACCGCCCGCTCCGGCGTTTCGATCAGGTATTTGCGCGCGGCATTTCCGACTACGATCTGCTGGTTCTCGTCGAGTGCCACCACCGAAGGCACAAGGTTCAGCCCGTCTTCTCCAGGGATGACGACCGGGGAATCCCCCTGCATGTAGGCCACGAGCGAGTTCGTGGTGCCGAGATCGATGCCGACGATGTAGTCAGAGCTCATTTGTAATTTCTGATTTGTAATTTGTAATTGCGAATCGTCTCAGAGCTCATTTGTAATTTCTGATTTGTAATTTGTAATTGCGAATCGTCTTCGGTGTGTCGTTTTAGATTAGAAATTACAAATCACAAATTACCAATTATTCCATTGCCTCATTCACGTCCCGTACCAGGTTCCGGATGTAGTTCCTGCGGTTCAGCACATCCAGCATTTTGTCGAGGATCTTCTTCTGGTCCTCACCGGTGCCGCCGTCCACTACCCTGTCCCAGAGATCCCACTCATGTTTGAGTTCGTTGAATAGCGCCTCGTATTTTTGTTCCAGCGAGAGCTTGGCCTTGCCGATTTCCTCAAGCAATGCCGGATCGTCTTCGCCCAACTTCTTCTGGGCTCGCAATTCCTCCAGATGCAGGTTGAGTTCGAAAACTTCTTCCAAAAGGTCGGGAGGCACGACCTGCTTCTTCAGTTCTCCGGTGGCGCGAGCCTTTTCCGTTGCCTGCTTCGATTGCTCTTCCAGTTCGATGCCTTCGAGGCGCAACAGGTACTGAGTACGCTTGATCGGATCTTTCAGCGTGCGATAGGCGTCGTTGAGCATGGAACTTTGTTCCAGGCTCCAGGTACGTTCCCGCTCGTCAGCCTGCCCAAATACGTCAGGATGCAGCCGGCGGCTCAGCGCGTAAAACTCTTTTTCCAATTCGGCTGCATCCAGGTTGAGTTTGCGCGGAAATCCGAAAAAGGTGAAATAGTCCACCGGAATCGGCGGCTGCACTTTGCCGCACGAGTGGCAGAAATGCACCGCGCGCATGGTGCCGCATGACCAGCAACTTGGAGTGGCCTCTCCGGGTGCTTGTCCGGGCATGATCAAGCTTGATCCGGCCAACGACGATTTGGATTCAGTATTTGCCATAACAAAATTCAGGGCGAGCGTGCGGCCCGCCCTCTGACCACTGGTTGTGTGGTGACGGGCCTCTGGCTCGTCCTGACGGGGTGGAACCCCGTCACCACACGATCTCTTCTACGAGAACGAGCTTCCGCAGCCGCACGATTTGGTCGAGTTCGGATTCACAAACACGAAGCCCTGCTGCATCAGGGTTTCCTGGTAGTCAAGAGTCATCCCGTGCAGATAGATGAAGGACTTTGGGTCAACAAAGACGCGCACATCTCCGAACTGAAACACCCGGTCGCGCTCACGCGGTTGCGTGTCAAACCGTATGTTGTAGCTCAGGCCCGAGCAGCCGCCGCCCTGCACGCCCAAACGAAGGCCGCCCTGCTCCGGCGAAACGTTTTCTTTCACCATCGCCGAGCGGATCTTCTTGAGCGCGTTGTCAGTTACCTGGATGCCCTTAGCCGGAGCCGCCGGAGCCGCGGGTTTGACCGCTTCATCTTTGACTGCTTGATCCATGGTTGATTCTATTTTCCCGTAGAGATGCGGCTTGCCGCGTCTCCTTCGCCGAGGGAGACGGGGCAAGCACCGTCTCTACAGCGATGTTACTGTACCGCCTGTACCGTCGCGGGCTTCGCGGCTTCCTGTTTCTTCTTCCAGTCACCGATCGCAGCCCGGATCGCATCTTCGGCCAGCACCGAGCAGTGAATTTTCACTGGCGGCAAGGCCAGTTCCTTCACGATTTCGGTGTTCTTGATCTCGAGGGCCTGGTCAACCGTCTTGCCCTTGACCCACTCGGTCGCGAGCGAAGACGACGCAATCGCCGAACCGCAGCCGAAGGTCTTGAACTTGGCGTCTTCGATGACGTTGGTCTGCGGATTCACCTTGATCTGCAGCTTCATCACGTCGCCGCACTCGGGCGCACCGACCAGACCGGTGCCCACATCGGCATCCTTCTTGTCCATGGAGCCCACGTTGCGTGGATTGTTGTAGTGATCGATCACTTTATCGCTGTATGACATCTTTCACCCCTTCAGGTTTCAAAGTTTCAACGTTTCAAGGTTTCAAAGAACTACCCCACTGAGTTATAAGGGCTCCAATTTCGATCAAGGCACCTTGAAACCTTGAAACTTTGAAACCCTGAAACCTTGCTTCTAGTGCGCCTCCGCTGCCCACTTCACACTCTTCAAGTCCACGCCCTCTTTCGCCATCTCGTAGAGCGGCGACAGTTCGCGCAGACGCAGTACCGTCTCAACCACGCGGTCGGCTACGTAATCGATCTCGGCTTCGGTGTTGAACCGTCCAATGCCGAAGCGGATCGAACTGTGAGCCAGATCGTCGCCCGTGCCGAGCGCCTTTAATACATACGATGGCTCCAGCGTCGCCGAAGTGCATGCCGATCCGCTCGAAACCGCGATATCGTTGATGCCCATCAGCAGCGACTCACCTTCCACATAGGCAAAGCTGATATTCAGATTGCCGGGCAGGCGATGCTCCATGGAACCATTGATATACACTTCGTCGAGCCGGCTCATGATGCTGTCTCGCAACCGGTTGCGCAGGCCTGCCATTTTGCAGGACTCCTGCGGCATTTCTTCCTGCGCGATGGCGCACGCCTTGCCGAGGCCGGCGATGCCGGGAACATTCAGCGTTCCGGAGCGCATTCCGCGCTCGTGCCCGCCGCCGTCAATCAGCGGCACCAGTTGCACGCGCGGATTCTTGCGCCGCACATACAGCGCCCCCGCGCCCTTCGGCCCGTAGAGCTTGTGTCCGGTGATGGACGCGACATCGATGTTCATCTTGTTCACGTCCACTGGCACCTTGCCGATTGCCTGTACGGCATCGGTGTGGAAGACCACGCCGCGCTCGCGGCACATCTTGCCGATTTCCGCGATCGGTTGCAGCACGCCGATCTCGTTGTTGGCTGCCATGATCGTGACCAGAATCGTTTTGTCGTCGATGGCGCGCTTCAGGTCATCGAGGTCAACCAGGCCATCCTTCTGCACCGGCAGATAGGTCACGCGGAAGCCAAACTTCTCCAGGTGCTTGCAGGTGTCGAGCACCGCTTTATGTTCGGTGGTGGCGGTGATGATGTGGTTGCCCTTCTCGCGGTACATCTCGGCAACGCCTTTGATGGCGAGGTTGTCGCTCTCGGTGGCGCCCGAGGTGAAGATGATTTCTTTCGCCGTCGCGCCGATCAATTTGGCGATCCGTTCACGCGACAACTCCACCGCTTCCTCCGCCGCCCATCCAAACGGGTGATTGCGGCTGGCGGCGTTGCCGAACTTCTCCATGAAGTAGGGCAGCATTTCTTCGAGAACCCGCGGATCCATCGGCGTGGTCGCATGGTTATCCATGTAAATGGGCAGCTTGATTCCGTGGGGAGTCGTGCGCTGTCCGATGTCGTTATCCTTGCTGGTTGGGGTCGCCGTCTTCACATCCGTGCTCATGATTACCGTTCTCCTTAAAGGTGCTACGAAATCGTTACCAACTCTGCCGGCCTCTTGGTCTCCACCTTACTGACCTGGAGAACTTCCGGCTCTTCCTTCATCTGCGAAATCATGATGTTCTTCAGCACCTGCTCGATGCTTTCATTCACCTTCCGCAGCGGCTCGCGAATCGTGCAGCGATTGCTCTGGCCGCATTCGCCGCGAACCGTCACGCACGACGTAATGAACAGCGGCCCGTCAATGGCCTTGATCACTTCGAACGCGGAAATCGTCTTCGGATCCCGGGTCAGCGTGTAACCACCGTTCATGCCATGCTGCGACCGTATCAAGCCGACCTTGGCCAGCCGTTGGAGGATCTTCGCCAGCGCTTCTTGCGGGATGCCGTAGGCCTCGGCGACGTCCTTGGCGCTGCACGAGCCCCGGTCAGCGTGCTCCGCCAGGTGCTTCATGGCCATCAGCCCGTAGTCCGCTTTTTTGGTCAGTTTCAGCATTCGCGAATGCCGACTTATATAGTCGGATAGAAAGCCGACTGTTTCGGTCGCACTTCAATTTTAACCGTAGCGACCACTTCGCGCAAGGCCGATCAGGCATCGGCTGGATTTCGCAAGCGAACGGTAAGTTTCGGCAGGTAAACGGGTTATGGGATGGGGCGATATGTGTACGGGTGAGAGTTCGCTTTCGAGCGACCCGGTGGAGCGAAACGAGGGAGAAATTATCCTCGCACGGGAAAGCCTAGCCCCGTAGGGGGGTGGTTGACTTACCCCAGCGCTAGCGATCCCTACCGCACGCCCACCGGGCTGGGCGCAGCGTCTTCTACACTCGCCTCGCGCAGAAACTTCGCCGCCTCTTCGGGCGGGGTGGGATTGATGTAGAAACCGGTACCCCACTCAAATCCCGCCGTCTTGGTCAGCTTCGGCATGAATTCGATGTGCCAGTGGTAGTACTCGTTGGTGGGATCCTGCACCGGCGACGTGTGCACGACCAGGTTGTAGGGTGGATTGTCGAGCACGCGGTCCGCTTTCATCAGCAGCAACTTGATCGCTCTGGCGAGATTCTCGAACATGTGCGACGACGAGTTCTCGAAGGCAGACTCGTGGCTCTTGGGGAGGATCCAGGTTTCAAAGGGAAAGCGCGGAGCATACGGGGCGAGAGTCAGAAAATCTTCGTTCTCAGCCACCACCCGGATACCGCTCTCGGTTTCCTGCCGGATGATGTCGCAGAAGACGCAGCGCTCTTTGTAGATGTAATACTGCTTGGATCCCTGCAGTTCCTCCGCCACGTAGATGGGCACAATCGGCAGCGCGATCAGTTGGGAGTGAGCGTGCTCGAGCGATGCTCCGGCGGCTTCTCCGTGGTTCTTGAAAAGCAGAATATACTTGAAGCGCCGGTCTTTCTTGAGATCGAGAATGCGATCGCGCTCGGCCCATAGAACGTCTTCGATTCTTTTCGGCGGCAGCGAGGCCAGGGTGGCATTGTGGTCGGGGGTTTCGATGATGACCTCGTGGGCGCCGATGCCATTCATCTTGTCAAACATGCCCTCAGCTTGCTTATTCAAATTCCCTTCAATGCCGAGCGCCGGGAACTTGTTCGGAACGACGCGGACGGTCCAACCCGGAGTGTCTCTCTGCGGAGGATTGCTGTTGGAGCTTGGGCGATAGGCCAGAATCTCCGGCGGGGTCTTGCTTTCATTGCCATAGCAGAAGGGGCAGAATCCGCCCTTGATTTTCACCGCTTCGCGCACAAAGTCGTTAGGGCGCCGGGCGCGATCCGTGGAAATAATCACCCACCGGCCCACGATGGGGTCCTTCCTTAATTCAGGCACGTACTAAATCCTTTCAAGTGGTCCGCAAACTTTCGATTGCCGAATTCATGATTGTACGATACGGGAAACGCATTCTGAAATAACTCGAATGCTGGCCGGCTGCATCCGTGCTCATAGTATACGGCGAGCACATCGAACCGCCACTCCACCCCCTCCCGCGAAAGGCGCGCGGGCTGGGGGCCCGGCTGGCTCGAAGGGGGCATCTGGTGCAGAAAGTCGCGGGCGACCAGCGACAACTCCCGTTGCTTGTTTCGATCCACCGCAGCTTCGGCGGGCTTGACGTCATGCGTGGTGCGAGTTTTCACTTCGATAAAACACAGCACGTCCCGTTCCCAACCCACGAGATCGAGTTCGCCACGATGATGCGGGGAGCGGTAGTTGCGGGCAATGATCGTGTAGCCCCGACGGCGAAGGTAGAAATAAGCGTCCTCCTCGCCGCGCCGGCCGGTGCGCTGGTGTGTGGGCGCGTCTTCGGGCGGGAGCGTGCGGGCTGCCAGCCAATCCAATGCGCGGATTGTGGCTTGAGTCAGGCGTCCAGCAAACACGGGGGGAACTCCACATTCACCCTAGCTCAGACCCATTACGCGTTATGTGATGGTGGTCACCGTGCGTCCGGTACAATTCGCCGGTTTCTCGTCCAATTTCTTCTTCCCGACGGTATTCACCAACACAACGCCCCCGAGTGCAATCGCGCCGCCAAGCAACGAGATCAACTTTGGCACTTCGCCTAGCCAGATCCACGCAATGCCAATGGCCACGATCGGAATCACGTAGAGCAGCGTCGTCGTGCGCCCGGCGGCGCCGTGCGAAAGCACGTAGGCCCACGCCACATAAGCCAGCGCCCCTGGAAAGATGCCCAAATAGATGACCGCCAACGTGGCCGAAACAGGAGCAGCACGCAGGGTGTGCACCAGTCCATTGCCGAAGGGCAGCATCATCGCGGTGCCGAACCAGATCGAGTAAGCCGTAAATTCCAGCGCGCTATATCTGTCCAGGTAGTGCTTCTGCAAAATCATGTAGAGCGCGGACGTAACCGCGGCGGCAAGAATGATGAGCGCTTGCGGTGAGAGACGGATGCCTTCACCTTCTCCACTCGAAATCAGCGCGACTCCGGCAAAGCTCACGAACACTCCACACCATCCGATGGCAGTCAGCTTCTCGTGCAGCCAGAATCGGGCCGCCAGCGCGGTCCAGATGGGCACGGAGGCAATCAGCAGGCTGGCCGCGCCCGCAGTGACGCGAGTTTCTCCGTAATTGAGTGCCAGGTTGTAAAAGGTGATGCCGATGGCGCCGGTCAGGATCAGCCCGGGAATATCGCGCAATTCCGGACGGCGAAAGTGTGCGATCGCGGCATAGATGGCGAGCACCAGAGACGCGACCAGAAATCGCATGATGGCAAGATTCGCGGGCGAGTAAGCGCGCAGGCCGGCGCGAATACCGGCAAAGGCGGAGGCCCAGATCACCAGGGTGAACGCCAGAGCGACAAGAGTACGAGATGTAAAGCGCGGCATTGAGAGGCCTCCTTCCAGCAGGAATTTCGATTGATGGATTTCCGGAATATGTATAGAGACGGGGCTTGCCCCGTCTCAGGCGGTGGACACGCGGCAAGCCGGGTTGCTCACCAGGTGTCGCCGCCACGTTCAGGAGGCCAAGCGCCAGCCTGCCTGCGGAGCAAGGCAATCTGGCCGGCGTGATAACTGTTGTGGGCCGCAATTTGCCATAGCATCGCGTGCACGGTGGATTCGCGCGGAGATTTTGGCGAGCCCACCTTCTGAACTTTTCGCGCCAGCGCCGCGGCATCGGATTCGGCGAGCCGGGCCAGACGAGCCAGCAAAACGGTGAAACGGCGAGTCGTGGCTTGCCATGCCTCATCGGCCGCGCGACTGTCAGCGGCTGGACTTGGATGCACCGGCCAGCTCTCGATCGCCTTGTCCGGGTAAGGACGATTCTCTCCCGCAATTTTGGCGAGATCGTAGTCCATCCAGTAGTTCATGTGCTCCACAAGTTGCCAGATGGAATGCGGATAACCCGCCACGGTCCGCGCCGCCAGTTCCACCGAAATATCTTCGACGCAAGCAACCGGGTCCACGTGGGCGCCTTTGCCGTACACGAGTTCGCGCAGTGTGCTGTCGCCCATACGTTCCATCCTTTCTCTCGAGAGCGGGGTGCGGTACTGCTAAAGCGATACCCTGATACGAAACCGGGGTGCCGCGGAGACGCGGCCAGCCGCGTCTCTACAGGATATTGACTGCGTCCCCGACGCGAATCGTGCCCCGCTTGAGAATCTGCGCCCGCAATCCCCCGCGGTGCAGCAGGCCCTTCATCACTCGCTTGCCCGTTACCTTCTCCAAGTGATCGCAAGGCTCGCAGAGGCGGATGCCGCGAATGCGCACATCACCGATGGCAAACTCCTTGCCCACCAGGTGATTCAGCGGGACGTTGCGGGTCACGATGTTGCGGCGAGCGTCGCCGGCAGCCAACTCAACCTGATAGTCGCGCCGCAGCGCCTCAATCGCCTCCGCCTCGATCAGCGTGAGTTCGTAATCCGGCTCGGGTTTGTAGAACGTGCCGAGCTTAAGCGCGTACCGGTCACCCTCAAGCCCGGCGCCGGGAATCACCGTCGCCTGACCAACAGATTTCGGCGGCCCCTGGGCGGAGGAAGCGATATAAATCGATTCCACAGTTCCGTTCCACATTGCGTACCTCCCAGCGATCCGACGACCAACGATTACGCGTTCTTTTCAACGACCGCGATCGACTCTTCCAGCGCATCCATGGCCACGTCGGCTTCGTCCTTGGTGACAATGAGCGGAGGCGCGATGCGAACCGTGCTTGGACCGCAGCCCAAGAACAGAATGCCGCGCTCGAACGCCGCCTCGACGATGCGATCGCGATCGGTGTTGCCGTACTCGCGAGTCACCTGGTCTTTCACGATGTCGACTCCGATCATGAGGCCGCGCCCGCGGACGTCGCCGACGATCTTGTGCTTCTTCGGCCAGGCCGCCATGCGCTTCATCATGTAGTCGCCCACTTCCTGCGAATTCCGCAGCAGCCCTTCTTTCTCGATCACATCGAGCGTGGCCAGCGCCGCCGCGATGCACACCGGGTTACCGCCGAACGTCGATGCGTGCGAACCGGGCACCCAGTCCATGATGTCGGCCCTGGTCATGGTCACGCCGAGCGGCATTCCGGAAGCAATGCCTTTCGCCATGCAAACCATGTCGGGCTGCACACCGCTGTGTTCGACGGCAAACCATTTGCCGGTGCGGCCTATACCGCTCTGAACTTCGTCCACCACCAGCATGATGCCGTACTTGTCACAGATGCGGCGCAGTTCCTGCATGAAGACCGTGGGCGCGACAACGTAACCGCCTTCGCCCTGGATGGGCTCGACAAATATGGCAGCGACTTCTTCCGGCGCGAGGACGGTCTTAAACAATTTGTCTTCGATGTAGCGCGCGCAACCGAGCGCGAACTTCTCGGCATCCTGCGGACCACCAACGCAGCCGCGATACACATCGGGATAGCGCACGTGGGTAACTCCGGGCACCATCGGCGAGAAGCGGCGCTTCTGCTGCGGCTTCGAGGCGGTCAGCGAGAGCGCGCCCATGGTCCGTCCGTGGAAAGCTCCAAGGAAGGCGATCACGTGCTGCCGCTGGGTGTGATACCGCGCCAGCTTCAAAGCGCACTCAATGGCTTCGGCTCCGGAGTTCCCGTAATAAATCCTGTGCGGTCCCGGCATGGGCGCAATCTTTGAGAGGCGTTCGGCCAGGGTCACCATACCCTCGTAGTAGAAGTCGGTGCCCGACATGTGGATCAGTTCGCCCGCCTGTTTCTGAATGGCGGCGACCACCTTTGGATGGCAATGGCCAGTCGAGACCACGGCAATGCCAGCGGAAAAATCGAAGAACTCATTGCCATCCACATCTTCGACCACAATGCCACGGCCGCGCTTGGCAACCATCGGATAAGAGCGCGTGTAGGAAGGTGAAATGTATTGCTCATCGCCAGCAAGTATGCGCTTGGCATTCGGGCCCGGAATCGCGGTCTTGAGCTTGGGGCCGGCAATCAAAGTCTTGGTAGTCATGGAGTCCTCCAGAACAGTTATTAGTTCTCAGTGTTATTAGGCCAGGGTGCGAGCAGCGTAGCTGCTTGGGCTGGAGCTAAAAGCTAAGAGCAGACAGCGAGATAGCGATTAGCGAAGAAACAATAGGGATAGGAAAATTAGTCGCTGCCAAAGAGATTGGCGCGCACGTGCGAGGGCAGAACGGAAAGGTAGCGGCGGGGACAAGCGCGTCCCTCGATCCAGCAGGTCTGCACAGGCGAAATGTAGCCCTTCGATCGCATAGCAACTACCAACATTATATCCCGCGTTTGCTCGCGGCGTAACCCCCAAAGAAACACCCCAAAGTCACGTCCAAAAAGCTGCCTAAGTTAGAAGAATCTCAGACGAAGGACGGACGCAGACTTCGTGCTCGCCAGCGTCAAAACCATCCAAAAGCGCATTGTGGTGCGCAATGATCTGCTCGAAAGGGAGCGTGCCGGTATCAGCCGTCGTGTGACCGTCCGAAGCGAGGATGACGTCATAGCCAAGGCTGACGGCGCGGCGCACGGTGGTGTCAATGCAGTACTGGGTCATGCATCCGCAGATGACAAGCCGGGTGACGCCAGCGGCCGCGAGCTTCGCATCGAGAGGCGTCTCAAAGAACGCGTCGCAGGCACGTTTGTGAATTACGGGTTCGGAAGGCTGGGGTGCAATCTCAGCTCGAAGCGGCCACCCTGAGGTTTCAGGCTCCAGCCGGTGACCGGGGCTTCCATCGTGCTGGATGTAGATCACGGGCACGGAGGCCGTCCGGGCCCTCGCGATGAGTCCTGCGATGCGCCCGACCGTTGCGTCGAGAGCCCGGTCGATTTCCTTCTTGCGGGCAAGATTGGGGATGGCCAGGATGCCGCGTTGTACATCGATGACGACCAGTGCGGTTTTGGCAGCAGGCATAGCTCAATTTAACAGAATGGGTTACGGAGGGAAGGCCGGGCCCGCGCGAAGATGTAAGAAAACAGCACGGCCAACGACTACCTTATGTAAGAGCCAAGAATGTGAACCGAATGAAAACGGAATCTATCGCGGAGGCAACATCCCGGCAGAACGAGCTTTATCAGGAAGCTGCCAGCGGCTACGGTACGGCTCTGGAGCGGCTGGCGCGCGGCTACGAAGCCGATCCGGACCGGCGCTGCGACCTGGTGCAGGAGATTCACCTCGCGCTCTGGCAGAGTCTCGCGGGCTTCGATGGCCGGTGCTCGCTTCGAACCTGGGTCTACCTGTGGCGCACAATGTGGCAGCCTCGCACGTGATCCGCGAGCATCGGAGAAACTCGCGAACGCTGGTGGGTCTCGAAGTGCTTGAGACGCTCCCCACCGGTAGCGATGGCGAGCGCGTCGTAGATCAGCGCGATGCCCTGGAGAAGCTGTTGAAGTTGATCCAGCGGCTAAAGCCGTTGGACCGGCAGGTCATCTTGTCCTATCTCGAAGACATGGACGCAGCTTCGATTGCCGAGATCAACGGCATTTCGCCCGGGAACGTGGCGACCAAAATCCACCGCATCAAGAACGTTCTAGCTCGTAGATTTCATGAAGGAGGAAGCCATGGAGAATGAGACGGGAAACGATATGAAAGATGTCTGGAGGAACCAGCCAGTGGCGGACGTCCCGATCTCGCTCGCCGAGCTTCAGCAGAAAGCTGAGAACCTTGAGAAGCAGATCCGCCGCAGGAATCTGCGGGAGTACGCGGGCAGCCTGATCGCGATGGCCATCTTCGGATATTACATCTGGAAATTTCCCGCTCCGATGGTCCGTTTCGGGTGCGTTCTGGTAATCGCGGGAGTTTTGGTTGTGTTGTATCAGCTCCACAAAAGAGGCGCCGCCCGAATCGTGCCGGCGGGGATGGCGTTCCGCACTTGCCTTGACTTTCACCGCAGGGAACTCGAGCGCCAGCGTGACCCTTCGCGCAGCGTTTGGACCTGGTACCTGTTGCCGTTCGTTCCCGGCATGGCTATCTTTCTTCTGGGGCTTTTCCTGTGGACCATGAAACTGCCGAACGCGCCTGCACACGCTCGCCTCATAACCATTTCTTTCAGCCTCACGGCTGCCTTTGTTGCCCTCGTGTTTATCACCGTAGGCAAAATAAATAATTGGGGGGCGCGCAAGCTACAACACAAGATTGACGCACTCGACAGCCTGGGGAAGGAATCCTGACGTGGATGGACTAGCGTTCCGCTGCACAATCACTGGTTCAGAGTTGAAGCTGGGACGACCTCGCGTTCGAACACAAAGCGATCGCCAAGAAGGAAATTCACCAGCGAACAGACGACGATCGCAATCAGATTCGACACGACATAGTTGAGCTTCAATTCGCCCACCAGCAGCCGCATCACCAAGAGGTTTCCCGCAATCGAAACCGCTCCATTGCTGGCGTTGAACTTGGCGAGCCTGACCAGCGACTGAATCGGCCGTATGGCCGGCCGGTCCGCCCAGGTGTAGCGTTCGTGCCACAGGAAGTTGTGAATCACCGCGATCTCGACCGCCAGCCCCGTAGCCAGCAGATAGTCTAGTTTCAGCCACGAACGAAAGATGGCCAGCGCCGCCAGTTGCACGCCGATGCCGATGCCACCGACGGCATTGAACTTGATCCAGCGCAGAAAACACTGCCGAGCTGCGCTCGACCTGGACGAGCGAGGACGCTCGTCCCTCCACGAACTGTTCATGAAATTCTCTCTTCCTGGTAAAGCCGGACTGTGTTTTTCAGGGTAACGACAACCAGCATCAGCAGCATCCCGGCCAATCCAATCGCGCCGCCAATATCAAACAGCCGGTAGCGCCCATGAATCACCCACGCCCAACGGAACAGCGCCAGGTTTCCAACCGCCAGCAGAACGCGCAACTCGGTCGGGCCGAAGCGCCCCAACGAAAGGTGAAATTCGCCGAGCGTATACGTCGCCAGATACGACTGGATAGAAAGCAGCAGAAAGGCAATCAGCAAGCCAATCGCGATCACGGGATGCATGTATCCGGAAAGCGCCAGCCCGCCCATCATCGCCACGGCGCCGATGGAATCGATGATGTGGTCGACGTAAAAACCATAACGCGGTCGCTGCTTCTGTCGCACGCGCGCCAAGGTCCCGTCGAGGCTGTCGCCGAACCAGTTCACTGCCAGGCAAACAACAGCCGCAAGCAGCATGCGGCGATCATGAACGGCCAGGGCGTAACAAACGCCGGTAGCGATCTGGGCGGCAAAGCCGAGGACGGTCAGGTGGTCGGAATTCACCCAGGCGGGCATGCGCTCGGCCATCCAGACCAAAGCCCGCTTCTCGGCGGCAGCCAGGAAACTTCCGTGAACGCGCGTTGCTTGCCGGAAGTTGGCGCGGCGTGCTTCGGCCAAGGTCTTGGGATTGATCTGTTCCGCAAAATCGGCAAGTGAGGTGGCCATAGTGCCTCCGTTTCTGCGGGCACTATGGGACCTAGAGGGGCAAGATGACAATGCAGCGCAGGTAAAACGTGGATCAACCGACAAATTCAAATATTTCAGATAGTTAGAGCAAGGTCTCGCCTGAGGAGCTTGGGTTCGTGTGGGGACGGGCGTCGCGCCCGTCCAAGCCGAGCAAAGCCCGGCTGTCAGTGGAAGGACGACTCCACAACCGCCGCCCGCATCTGCTCCACCGCCCATCCAATCTGCTCGGCCGTAATCACTGCCGGAGGCGCAATCAGCAAATGGTCGCCCGCGACGCCGTCCACGCAGCCCTGCATGGGGTAAACCAACAGCCCCCGCCGGAGACATGCCTGCCCAACCAGTCCGGCGAAATTCTTCTCCGGCGGGAAGGGAGCCTTCGTCTTCTTGTCAGCGACGAACTCAACGCCGCACAACAAGCCCAGGCCGCGGACATCGCCAACCGCGTCGAGATCGCACAAACTCCCGAGAGCTTTCTTCAAAGTGGAGCCCGCAGTCCCCTCAGCCTCAGAATCGGCGGCGTGCACCAGATTCAACGACCGGATGCGCCTCAACACGGCGCGTCCGGCAGCCAGCGAAACCGGGTGCGCGTTGTAGGTAAAGCCGTGGAGAAAAGCTCCCGAGCCTGCGGCGATCGCATCGGCAACCTTCTTGCTGGCAATCACCGCTCCCAGCGGCGCGTATCCCGACGAAACGCCCTTGGCGGCTACCAGAATGTCGGGCGTGATTTCCCAGTGCTCAATGGCGAAATTTCGGCCGGTGCGTCCCATGCCGGTCATGACTTCATCGGCAATCAGCAGCATACCGTGGCGCTGGCAAATTTCCGCAACGGCCTTCAAGTATCCCGGTGGAGGCGTGACCGCACCCAATGTCGCGCCGCTCATGGGTTCAAAGATGAAGCCCGCCGCTGCGCCGTGCGCCGTCTCAATCGCGCGCTCCAGTTCCGCGGCGTACTGCTGGCCGCAGTTGCGGCAACCGTCGGTGCAGTCGTTAGTCCGACAGAACGCGCAGCGATAGCAATAAGGCATCCCGATGTGCGCAAACTCGCGCACCATGGGCAGATAAATCTCGCGGCGCTTCCGGTTGCCAGAAACCGCGAGTGCCCCGAGCGTCGCTCCGTGATAACTCTGCTGGCGGCTCAGAATCTGATGCCGGTTGCTCTGGCCGATCTCCACCTGATACTGGCGCGCCAACTTCAGTGCCGTCTCGACCGACTCCGACCCGCCACAGGTGAAGTAGACGGCTCCCCCGGCAAAGCCTGCGCCGGCAAAATCCAGCAGTTCTTGCGCAAATTCTTCGGCGATTGGAGTGGTGAACTGGCTGGTGTGGACAAACTCCAATTGCCGAGCTTGCTCCGCCATGGCTTCGCCAATTTTGCGAATGCCATGACCGATAAAGTTCACCGCCGCCGATCCCGAGAAATCCAGGTAGCGGGTGCCGCCGGCATCCCAGACGTAAACGCCCTCACCCCGCACGGCCACGGGATAGGGTTTGCGAAACGACCGGCGGAGTACGGGCGTGCGGAGTTGTTGCTGGATCAAAGTGGTTTCGCTCACAGGCGGATTATAAGGGAACGTGTGGCGCGGGCGCCCTCGCCCGCGTAAAGCCGCGAGTTCTTAGAAGGCGGTTTGTGGGATCTTCGTGAGGCAAAACCGGCTTACTGTTTATGCGCGACAAACTGCCGAATAGTTCTTTTCACTTTGTTCTCCATGGAGATGGTCATCGTTTTTCCGTCAGCGGAGGGCGTGAAGCGAGTGACCTCGACCACTTTCCCGTTCTGTTTGGCAGTCTCCTCGATCGTGTTCTCGCCAATGCGTTTTACCGAAACCATGGTATTGCTGAGATCCCCCTTGACGGGCGTCTCCGTTCCGTCCAACCTCGCAGCGTAACTCTGCCCGGTGGGATCGGCGAAGCTGAAGGTATCGCCTTCCAGCTTCAAGATCGCGACCAGCGCATTCTCCGAGAGGTTCACACGCTTCACGATCTGCCACGAACCCGAAACTGCGTGCGACCCACGCGGTCCTTTGGTTACCCGACTCAGGATAAGTGTCCCACTTGTCACATCTCCGTTGGCGTTACAACTCTCCGTCCACTCGACCGTGGCGGAGTTCCCGTCGGATGAGACTGTCATCTTTGAAGTCCCGACCGTCTTCCCATTCCTCTTGTCAGTTTCAACGGTCGTCCAATCGTCTACTACCTTGAGGCTGACGGTGTCGTAGCACGGCTCTCCGATGATCTTCTGGTCTTGGCCATCAGCCCTAATGTCGAGCGGGGGATCACAGGTGGTGCAGCGATAGGTGTTGTCTTGCAGCAGATAGTCGTCACCCTTCGTCGGAGATTGAGACTCGGAGAGGTCAATCTTCCAAGTACCGTCAAAGGGGCTCTGTGCCATCGCCTGAGCTAACATCAACCACGAAATCAGCAGTACACAGCAAAGCACGGACCTCATTTTCGACCTCCCCAAACCTGGATGGACGTTGTTAGCCCGAAAGCATATCAGTTCCAATTGCAGGAGGCACAGAAGCGAGCCTGTTGCCACCGAGATTGCCATTCCCGATTCCAGCCCTCCGATAACTCTCCGCCGGCGCGCCCAGATGCGTTAATCTGCAAACGATGCGTCTGCTGCGTTTCTTCCGGCCATCGCACCAGCACACCGCTTTTTCGGCGACGCTGCTGCTGATGACGACCATCACGCTCTCGCGCGTGATCGGATACATCCGCGAAGCCTACATCGCCTACGCTTTCGGCGCCGGACAGCAGACCGACGCCTACGTCGCCGCGTTCACCCTCCCCGACTGGCTCAACTACATCGTTGCCGGCGGCACCGCTTCCATTACCTTCATCTCCATCTACACCCGGTTTCTGGCGGAAAAGCGCGAGCAGGATGCGCAGAAAACTTTCTCCATCATCATTACCGTGATGACCACCGTGCTGGTCGCCGGCACCATCCTGGCCGAGATCTTCACTCCTCAGTTCGCTGGCTGGATGTTCCATGGCTTCACGCCGGAGCAGATGCGGCTGTGCGTTCATCTGACGCGCATCCTGCTGCCGGCGCAGATTTTCTTTTATGTAGGCGGAGTTGTTTCGGCGGTGTTGCTCTCGCACCGTCTGTTTCTGCTGCCGGCCTTCGGTCCGCTGATCTACAACGTGTTCATTATCGGCGGTGGAGTTGTCGCCGGGCGCCAGATGGGGATCGCTTCCCTTGCATTTGGCGCGCTCGCCGGCAGCATCGCCGGGCCATTTCTGATCAATGCGCTGGGAGCGGCCAAAATTGGCACGGGATACCGGCCTTCGTTCGACGTTAAGAATCCGGCGTTCCGCGAGTGGGTGCGGCTCTCCATCCCTTTGATGCTGGGCGTTTCGCTGGTCACCGCCGACGACTGGATCCTCCGTTACTTCGCCTCCAGCGGCATCGGCGACATCGCGCGGCTCAACTATGCCAAGCGTCTGTTCGCCGTTCCTATCGCCATTCTTGGACAGGCGGTGGGCCAGGCGTCGCTACCTTTTTTCTCGCGCCTTTTCGGAGAAAAGAAATTCGCGGAATTCGCCGCTATCGTGAACGGTTCGGTCTATCGCATCACGGCTGCTTCCTTGCTGCTCACCGGATGGATGATGGCGATTGCCGTCCCACTGATCGATCTCGTCTATCGCCGCGGGCGCTTCACTTTCGCGGATTCCGAATCCACAGCGATTTATTTCTTCTGGTTTTCGCTTTCTTTGGCTTTGTGGTCCAGTCAGGCGCTTTATGCGCGCGCGTTTTATGCCTCGGGCAACACCCTGACTCCGATGGTCGCCACCAGCCTTATCACGCTCGCTTCCCTGCCCATGTATGCGCTGTTCTTCCGGACGCTGTCGGTTACCGGATTGGCCATCGCGTCCGACGTTGGCATCGCGGCGAATGCGGTGGCCATCGCGCTACTCCTGCATGTTCGCGGCATGGTCCCGCTCGGTGGCATGAACTGGAAAGAACTATCGAAGGCTGCGCTGGTAGGCGCCGTTTCCGGCGGATTGAGTTATGAAGTCATGCGCAGCGTAGCGCTCGATGGCAGCCGCCGCGCCGATCTGTTCGCCCTTGCACTGGGCAGCTTGACCTGGGCCGCAGCAGTCGCTGCTGGCCTCTGGCTGTTGGGTTCGGAATTGCCGGCAGACCTTCGCCGGAAGAAGCCGTCATCATTTCCACGAGTTGCCGAAGGCGGGGCGGTGGAAACGATGGCGACGGGCAAAGAACCGTGAGAGCGCTGATCGCTATTCGTCGTTCGCTATTCGCCTTCGTGATGAAACGCCGCAGTCTTAGCCGTAACCAAAAAGAAAACGGACCTCAAAAGAGATCCGTTTCCTAAACAGTCATGCAGCCGATCGACGAATAGCGAAGACGATCAGCGAGCAGCGCTTCTACGCTCTGGCCGCAATCGCCGGTTCAGCCGACGTTATTGAAACACTCTTCGCCGCCTCTTCCGGCTTCGTTCCCGCCTTGCGGATGTCGATGCCGCCCTTGAAGAAGGCGCCGTCTTCGATCGAGATGCGCGCTGCCACCACGTCGCCGGTCAGCGAACCGTCACTGCGAATATCCACCCGGTCGCTTGCGATCAGGTTGCCCCGCACCTTGCCGAGCACTACGATTTCCCGCGCGCTGATGTTGGCGGCCACCACTCCATTACGTCCGATGGTGACGCGGTTGCCGGAGAGGTTGATCGACCCCTCCACTTTCCCGTCAATATATAAAGACTCGGAGCCGGTTACTTCGCCTTTAATTACCAGCGACTTGCCAATCGTCGCCTGGTCCGAAGCGGTGGTCACAACCGGACGCGGTACCGCCGGGGTCTCGCCCATGCTCGGCGCCGGCGTCGCAGCAGTCGTACTCGGACGCTCCGGCTCCGCTGGCCGTCCAGGGGTTGCAGGTTGATTCGTGGGCTTCCACATGGTGGTCGAAATCCTTTCCTCTATCAAGAAATTCTGAAGCAGGTATCAAGAAACTCTAAATCAGCGCCGCATTTCGGGGGCCAAAACAAATTGTACTCCTCAGTAAACGCCCTGCCTTGTGGAAATCCAGCATTTCCAACGGATTTTCATAGTTCCCCTCGTGGTTCCCCCGGCCGCCCAGAACGCTCGGCCGCGCGCCCGCCGTGTAAGCCCTGCCCAGCCTGCGGTAATTCTTCTATCGCGATACTTTTATCCGATAGTATGGAGCCGTGGGCCACGACCGTGGGCCATCCCTGACGAGGACTCCATGAATTCGACTACGATCGCGTCGCTCCGGCCTCAGCCCGGAGAAAATGCTCCCTACTACGACCGCTACATCTCCCTGGTTACGTGCAACGACATTCTCGCCGCGCTCGACGAACAGCGCCGCCAGATGCTTTTGCTGCTCTCCGGACGCACCGAAACCGACGGCGATCTCCGCTACGCGCCTGGGAAGTGGAGCCTGAAGGAAGTTCTCGGCCACATCAACGATACCGAGCGCATCATGAGCTACCGCGCCCTGCGCATAGCGCGCGGCGACGCGACTCCCATCGAAGGCTACGAGCAGGACGATTACGTTCGCAATGGTCCATTCGGGCGGCGTCCGCTTTCTGCCTTGATCGAGGACTACATTGCTGTGCGGCGCGCCACCGTCTCGCTGCTCCGCAATCTGGATGAGGCCGCCTGGACCCGCCGCGGCGTCGCCAACAAACTTGAGATCACAGTACGGGCCCTAGCCTATGTCATCGCCGGGCACGAACTGCATCATCGGAAGATGCTGGAAGAGAAATATTTGCGGTAACCCGAGAACTAATGTCCAAGGGACATAACTCGCTCGTCGGCCGCCTGACCATGCATCGCGACGGCTTCGGCTTCGTAATTCCCGACGCTACATCGCTGGATGTCAATCTGAAGGCTCGCCTTGCCGGCGATGTTTTCATTCCGCCGCACGCTATCGGATCGTCTATGCACGGCGACCGCGTGCTGGTCGAGGTTTCCGCCGTTCGCACCGATGGCCGCGCCGAAGGGCGCATCGTACGCTCGCTGTCGCGCGCGCATCCGACCGTGGTCGGCATCTTCCACTACGGACACCGGCACAACTTCGTCAAACCGATCGACGAAAAAGTTACGCAGGAAATCGTCATCCCGCCGGGGATGGAGAACCCGCAGTCCCCTGTGCCCCCTGTGGTTGGCTTGAAACGTCAAGGTCAGAAGCAACCACAGGGAACACAGAGGACACAGGGGAAAGAGTCAGTGGACCGCGTCATCGGCGACGAAGCCGCGGTGCACGCTGACTGGCGGGATCTTGAGGGCGTAGTCGTTGACGTTGAAATCACCGACTGGCCAAGCGCCACGCAGCAACCGCGCGGACGCGTGATCGAGATTCTCGGCGAAGAAACCGACTTCGGCGTCGACGTCGAGATCATGATCCGCAAGTTCCATCTGCCCCACCGCTTCCCGCCCGAAGTGATCGAAGAAGCGCAAGCGATCGCATCCGACATTCCCGTGGATGAATTGCGCCACCGCCGCGACTACCGCCAGCTTCCCATCGTCACCATCGATGGAGAAACCGCGCGCGATTTCGACGACGCCGTCCACGTCCGCCAATTGGAGAATGGCAACTACGAACTGCAGGTCCACATCGCCGACGTCGCACAATATGTAACTCCCAACTCGCCGCTCGATCAGGAAGCTCGTCTGCGCGGCACCAGCGTCTATTTTCCCGATCGCGCCGTCCCCATGCTGCCACTTGAACTCTCAACCGACATTTGCAGCCTGCGCCCGCAGGTCGACCGTCTAGTGCTCTCCTGCATTATGGAGATTGACCACCAGGGCGAAATCTCCAGCTACCAAATCAACGAAGGCGTCATCCGTTCGGCGAACCGCATGACTTACACGGCTGTGAACGCCGTCATTGAAGGAGATGCCGACGCGCGCCGCGAATACGCTGCGCAGATTGAGCATTTCGAACGCATGCGGGATCTGGCGATGATCCTGAACCGCAAGCGCAAACGCGGTGGATCGATCGACTTCGATCTCCCGGAGCCGGTCATTGAATTCGACGAATTCGGAATGATGAAGAGCATCACGCGTTCGGAACGCAATATCGCCCACCGCCTGATTGAAGAATTCATGCTGTCGGCGAACGAGAGCGTAGCGCACTATCTGGAAAATAAACGCATTGCTTCGCTCTACCGCATCCACGAGAAGCCTGACGCCAAACGCGTCTACGACTTCGAAGTCATCGCCGCCACTTTCGGATACTCGCTAGGCGTAGGCGCGCTGCCCATTCAGCGCGTGCAACTAAAAGCCGACCGCCGTGAGGCCCGCGGCACCGGCAAGCGCGTCCGCGAAATCGAAGTGCCCAAAGAAGTTCACATCACCCCGCGCATGTATCAAAAACTGACGGAGAAAATCGCGGGCAAGCCGGAAGAGAGAATCCTGAGTTTCCTGATGCTGCGGTCACTGAAGCAGGCCCGCTATTCAGAAGAAAATCGCGGGCACTTTGCCCTGGCCGCCACCACCTATACTCATTTCACCTCGCCCATCCGCCGCTATCCGGACCTGATCGTGCATCGCATCCTTAAGGAGGTACTGCGGGAATCGGCAGAAAAGTTGGATGGAGAAGTGCCGATGGGAACATCGCAATCCCCCGACGTCGTGTGGAAGCGGGGCTCTGCCCCGCTGGAACGGGGCCCTTCGGCTCCGCTCAGGGCAGGCTCCGCCCCGTCACCACACGGCCGGGAGGATCCGCCTCCCTCTCCCTGGTCCAAGCGCCGCGACCACGCCAGCCATCAGCACGCGCTCGAACCTATCGGCGGCCCGATCACGCTTGGAGAGCTCCACAACATTGCCGACGAGTCCAGCCAGTCCGAACGCCGCGCCGACGAAGCCGAACGCGGCTTGATGGAATGGAAGAAAATGAAATTCATGGAGCGCCGCATCGGAGAAGACTTCGACGGCCTCATCATCAGCATCACCAAGTTCGGATTCTTCGTGGAACTTACCGACCTCTTTGTCGAAGGCCTGGTCCCTCTCAACACGCTCGCCGATGACCGCTACACCTATCACGAAGCCGCGCGCCAGATCATCGGCCAGCGCTCGCGCAGGACCTATAACCTGGGCGATCGCGTGCGGGTGCTGGTGGACCGGATTGATCCGGTGGAGAAGAAGATCCAGTTCGCGGTGCTGGAGGAGGAGCCAAGGTCGTCGGGGGAAAAGCGCCGCAAGTGATCCGCTTGTGGAGAGCCGCTCCACCGACGCACGGTCTGACTATAGAATGAGATTCACGGGGAACGAGACCATGCCAACGCCAAGCGAACCCAAACCCGAACAGAACTCAACCCAGGCTGCCGAGCACATCGCCAGTGCTCATCAGATTTTGAAGGAACTGCAGCAGAAGGTCGGGAACCATCCCGAACTCGGCGAAGCCATAACGAAACTGGAGATGGCGCTCAACATCCTCGCGATCCAGACCGGCGGGCTGCTCTAGCCGTGGGCGTGCTCACTGCAAGACCAGCTTATAGATGTTGTCCTTATTGTCTTTGGCAACACCCTTTACGACAGCTATGAGGTTACCGCCCTCCTCCACGTTTTCAGGTCTGTACATTTCCACGTTGAGCACCGTCCCCCGGTCTCCTGTAGCCGTCGTCCGGGCGTAAAACCTTGCACCCAGAACGTGCGCCACGTAGAACCCCGCTCCGTAAACGGTATCCCATTCCGATTGCATGCTAATGGTTGCCGGTGCGCCAGTCGCTGTTGCACCTGTCGGCACTTGACCCCGCGGCACTACCTGCCAGCGTCCTCTGCAAATCTCGCCATCGGTGAGAACAACCGAAAGATTTCCGGGGTTAACACCAAAGGTGACTTTGGCGACGGGAACCGGCAACGGAGTCTGCGAAGTGAGTGGCCCTTGGACGGGGTAGAACCGCGCCGTGCGCGTGCACCCGAACATCATGGAAATCCCCAACAGAAGGAAGCCGAGTTTGATTTTCATTGAGCACCCCATTGGTAGGAACCCGTTTAGCAGAACTAAGTTGCATAACTCCCAGTAACAACCGCGATTGTAAACTTGTGTCCACCTAATCATGCCGCCACGCTAGTGTACAAGGTACCCGTCGGCGCCGGCTCTCCGCTCCAACCTGCTAAAATTCTTCTTTACACTCTTGGCGCCTGCCTAGGAAGTCAGTCTCATGTCCAGCAATCCAACTCCACGCACGCGCGTAGCGCGCGAACCGCAGCGGGCGGTTTACGACCGCGACACCGTCAACCAGATTCTCGATGAAGCTTTCCTCTGCCACGTCAGCTTCGTTACCGACGGACAGCCGTATGTTATCCCCACTTCTTATGGACGCGACGGCGACGTGCTGTACATCCACGGATCGGCCGCCAGCCGCATGTTGCGCAATCTGGATCAGGGCGTTCCGGTCTGCATCACGGTCACGCTGGTCGATGGGTTAGTGCTCGCTCGCTCGGTGTTCAATCACTCGATGAACTACCGCTCGGTGGTAATTCTGGGCACGGCAACGCTGGTCGACGATCCGGCAGAAAAACTCGCGGCTCTGCGCGCGTTGAGTGAGCACATCCTGCCTCATCGCTGGGACGACTCGCGCCAGCCCAACGAAAAAGAGCTGAAGGCAACGTCGGTCCTGCGCCTTCCGATTAGTGAATTTTCAGCGAAAGTTCGCGTCGGCCCGCCGGTGGATGACGAAGAGGATTACTCGTTCCCCACCTGGGCGGGAGTGATCCCGCTGGAGATGAAATCGGGCGCGCCAATCCGCGATGAGCGCTGCGAGCGGGAACTGCCTGCGTATCTGAAGGATTATTCTCGCAAGAGAGAGGAAGTTGGGTAATACCTAGCGCCAGCCGCGCAGCGGCGGCATAGGAAAGCCCCGGCACGTAAGTGCCGGGTAATTGGAGCGGGAGATCGCGAGTCCCGCAGGGGACAGCACCTCACCCGTGTGCGAACGCAAGTGGCGTCCCTACGGGACTCGCTCGTATTCAATCGCGTACCCCGGACTTACGTCCGGGGCTTTCCTATGCCGCCGCTTCGCGGCTGGATTGTTCTCCGAACCACTCAGTTCGGCAACAGCAGCAACTTCCCTGTGGTCTTCCGGCCTTCGAGGTCGCGGTGCGCCTGCTGCGCTTCGGCCAGCGGATACACGTGTTCGATCCGCAACTTGAGTTTGCCGTCTCGAATCATGCCGAAGACCGCTCCGGCACGCTGCTGCAACTCCTCGGTGGTGATAACGTAATGCCCAAGCGAAGGCCGCGTCAGAAACATGGAACCCTTCTGCGTAAGCGCCAGCGGATCAATTGGCGCGACCGGCCCACTGGAGGCTCCGTAGAGCACCATCATGCCTCGCGGACGCAGCAGGTTCAGTCCCTTTTCGAACGTCGTCTTGCCCACCGAGTCATAGACCACATCCACGCCTTTGCCGCCGGTCAGCCGTTTCGTCTCCGCCTCAAAATCGGCCTGGGTATAGAGAATGACTTCGTCGGCTCCCGCCGCTCGCGCTAGTTTGGCCTTTTCCTCGGTCGAAACTGTCGCAATCACCCGCGCCCCTATGTTGTGCGCCATCTGGACGAGCAGCAACCCAACTCCGCCGGCAGCAGCATGAATCAGGGCCGTGTCCCCTTTCTCCAACTCATAAGTGTCGTGAGAAAGGTAGTGCGCCGTCATCCCCTGTAACATGGCGGCCGCGGCCTCGCGCGCTCCGACACCGGCCGGGATCTTCACCAGACAGTCAGCCGCGACTGCGGCGTACTCGGCATAGCTCCCGAGCGCCATGGTGTAAGCTACCCGATCGCCGATGGCCACTTCGTGCACGTCTTTTTTGTGCACACCGGAGCCGACCGCCGAAACCACGCCCGCCGCTTCCTGCCCCAAAACAAACGGCAGCGGCACCTTGTAACGGCCTTCGCGGTTATAGACGTCAATAAAGTTCACGCCCACCGCTTCGATCTTCACCACGGCTTCATTCGATTTTGGCTGCGGAACCGGCAAGTCCACCAGTTCCATGACTTCCGGTCCACCGGTTCGCTTTACTTGTATGGCTTTCATATTTGGCTTCGATGAATCCGGAATGATGATAGATTCGTCGGCGGCAATCCGCTACCCTTTAGAGTTCCCAGCAAGAAAGCTTCTGCAAAGGACTGATGCCGCCACCGCCCGGGCGCCACTGCCCGGTTTGCCATTCCCGCCAGCCTCGGGTAACATCCCACCCGGTTCCCAAAGTAACAGCGCTCAGGTGTCTTCTGTGGCGTTGACCCAACGAATTTTGCGATAGTACCATCTCATAAGAAAGAACGCTTGCACTTGCCCGGAGTTGGTTGCGGTAAGTTTTTGAAAATATGAGGCTTTCTTCTCAATCGTACCTGGCGATTCTGCTCTCCGCCGCATTATCGGCAACTCTGGCGGCAAGCCTCGCTTGCCAGAGCGCTCAAAAGAGCTCTTTCATGCCTCCCGCTCAGGCCCAGGCCCCAACCCTGGTCGCGGCCAGCAGTCCGCCCGATCCGCAAAAGCAGAAGCCCGCCGAGGCACCCCAATCGAAGCCGCAGGTTCCACAGGCGCTCCAAGCCGATCCCGTAGCCGACCTGATCGCTCGCGTCGAAAAGGAATTCCAGGCAGGACAGGATAACTATCGTGCCGGGCACCTCGAAGCCGCCAAACAGAATTTCGACGCGGCTTTCAACCTGCTTTTGGGCAGCGGATTCGATCTCCGCGCCGAGGTTTCTTCAGACGACCGCCTGGCGCACGAACTTGACCGCATCCTCGACGGCATCAACGGCCTCGAACTTGCGGCCTTGCAGCAGGGCGACGGCTTTGCCGAGCAAAAGTCAGAACCAGCTCCGATTGACGAAGCCAACGAGCTCACCCCAGCAGTTGACCAAAAGGTCAAGGCAAAGGCCGAGGCCGAGATAAGATTCACGCGTTCCGACCTGCCGCTGATGATGACCGACCAGGTCGCGGGTTATATCAATTACTTCTCTACCCGCGGCCGTGGCACCGTCGAGCACGCTCTGGCGCGCTCCGGCCGTTATGAAGACATGATCCGGCGCGTCCTGCGGGAAGAAGGCGTTCCCGAGGAATTGATTTATCTTGCCCAGGCTGAATCCGGATTTCATCCGCTGGCCGTTTCTCGCGCCGGTGCTCGCGGCATGTGGCAATTCATGGGTAGCCGCGCCAGAGGTTACGGACTGGAACGCAGTTGGTGGGTGGATGACCGGCAGGATCCCGAAAAAGCGACTCGCGCCGCCGCCCGCCATTTGAAGGACCTCTACAACCAGTTCGGAGACTGGTACCTGGCCATGGCCGCTTACAACTCTGGTCCTGGGACAGTCCAGGCCGCGGTCAAGCGCACTGGCTACGCCGATTTCTGGGAACTTTACCGCCGCAACGTGCTGCCGAAAGAAACCCGTAACTACGTGCCGATCATCGTGGCCGTGACCATTATGGCCAAGAATCCCGCGCAGTACGGACTGGACACGGTAGTAAAGGAAAAACCGGTTCCTTACGACACCATCAAGATCGACTATCCCATTGACCTGCGGCTAGCCGCGGAATGCGTGGATGCCACCACCTCCGACTTGCTCGATCTGAACCCCAGCCTGCTGCGCCTGACCACGCCCAGAGTTCCCGGAAAAGGCCACGAATTTGAGCTTCACCTGCCAGCCGGGACCGTGGACAAGTTTCAAACGGCGGTGGCCGCGATTCCCGCCGACAAGCGCGTCTGGTGGCGTTATCACAAGGTGCAAGGCGGAGAAACGCTGGCCTCGATCGCCCGAACCTATCACACGACTTCGAAGGCCATCGCCGAAGCCAACGACCTGAATGACGATCCGGTCGAGCCCGAAAGCCGCCTGATCATCCCGATCGCACCCGGCAAACAGGGCGATACCAGCACCTACGCGCACGCGACCACACGTTACAAGGTGCGCAAAGGGGATACGGTTGAATCGGTGGCCGAAAATTTCGGCGTCTCCGTCAAGATGCTGCGCGGATGGAACCGCCTCAAAGGCGACAGCCTCGCCGGACGAAAGGTCCTGTTTCTCCACCTTCCCGTAACTCCGGGCGGTGAAGCGCAGGTCGCCAGTAGACATTCAAGCCGGTCGAAACACCATGCCGCGACCCAAACCGCCTCGGCCAGCGGCGTCGTCCATCACAAGGTCAAGGCCGGCGAGACTCTGTACTCGATTGCCAACTCCTACAAGACCACCGTTACCGCGCTACAGCACGACAACCAGAATGTCGCAACCTTGCGCCCGGGCATGATCCTGATCGTCCACAGCACCAACTAATCGCCACTGAGAGTAGCGCCGCCGTCCCGGCGGCTACTCGTTTTCTACGTCGTCATCTCGACGAGTTCGCGCTTCCCCGACGTTGTGATCCGAGGCGGGCCATGCGTGGAACGATAATCAAAGCCACGGCATAAAGGAAGATTGAGATGGCGATGGATCCCGAGTGGCCGTGGGGCAAGTCTTCGAACAGAAGCTTGGCCGTAACAAAGGCTAGCGTGCCGTAGGCGGTCCACACCAGCTCGATGTGCTGCCAGCGCGAGCCCCCGTAGGCGAGGGTAAGCGCCAGTGCGCAGGTAATGAGCGTGCGGATAACGGCGATATGAGACGCGCCGGGGGTCATGCCAACCGCTGCCAACCAGACCAGGGCCGAGACCAGCAGGGTGGCGGCGGCGCTGACGGCCAGAATGGCCGAGAGCAACCGCAGCAGTCGCTGATTCCACCGTTCTCCTGGAAATCGTCCTCCGACGGCGTAGCAGAGAAGCACGGAAGCGGCCACCAGCCAGACCATCCACCCAGGCGCGCTGGGAAAGGTTCCGGCCAGGGCGCGGACGGCATATTCCAGCAAGCCCGAAGCAAAGGCGGCCGCCGCCAGATACAACAAGCCGTGGAACTCAGGCGTCAGGCGATCCCTGCGGACGCCAACCACCGTGGCAAGAATGGCGGCCAGGCTCAAGAACAGAGCCAGCAGCAGCGGCGGGAGACAAAGGAAGCTGCCCGCCAGGAGGAGTAAGGCACTCCAGGTGGAATAAACATAGTAGTTGCGTTGCTCGGGCAGGCGATCGAAGCGGGCAAACGCCACCACGTAACCAGCCGCCGAGATTACCAGACAGAAGATTCCCAAGCTTGTGCGAACGGTAGGCCCGAGCTCCAGCAAGCTGAAGGCGGCCAGCAGGAACGCGATCACGGTCTGCGCGATTTCGAAGATGGTGATCCGCTGGCGCAACCACATGGTCCGAAAAGTAACGCTGGCCCCATAAATCAGAAACAGAACTGACGGGAGCGTGAGCAGCACCCCGCTCTGGACTGGTGGGTAGTCCAAGCGGGAGCTTTGCGGCAGCGAATAGATGTAGATTGGAATCCAAACGGCAAGGTCCGCCGCAGGCGCCACCAGAAAACGGAGGCCCATCCAGCGCTTGCGATGAGCCGCGAATTCGCTGATTAAAGCCATGATGAGCAGCGCCGAAATGAACGGCTCCAGATCATGCGTGGCAAGCAGCAACGCGAGGGCGGTGAATACCGCGGCGATGTTGGCGATCCAGAGGACGGGCGTCAGATTGCGTTTCCAGGCCAGAGCCGATGCGCTGGCCGCGAACGCGATCAGTACGCCAGCAGTGGCGGAGGCTGGCAAGACCTTGAAAACCAGGGTGAGTTCCCAAAGCATGGGAGCGAGAATCATGCCTGAGGTAACGGCATACGCGGCGCTGGCAAAGGGGCTGCTGGCCGAAACCCGCGCCGCCCATAGCAACCACATTCCCGCGTAGGCAAGCGCAAGCGCTACGATTACCACTTGCGGCAATGACCCAGATTCGGCCACGGCCCGCAGCAGGTAGGCGCCCGCAATTCCGAGCATGGCCTTACCCACAACCGGAAACACTCCTCCATCTTGCGGAACGGCGATCTCTTCCGCAGCGTGCGTTCCGCTCGCCGGCGCGGTTGCCGGGGAGGGGCGACTGTTAATGATTTTGGGGGAGTGTTCCAGGGCGGAGACTCGGCTCTCCAGGCGCTCCAGCCGTTCGGAAATCCGCGCTAAAGCCTCGAGAAGATCGTCCATAGTCTCCACCGCTTTGAGACTGGCACTTGCGGAATGCCTAAAGGCATGCCCTGATACGAATCTCATATAGACTACGGACTGCCAGCAACGAATAAGTCGAACTTAGTTCGCAGGCGTGGCGTCGGGAAGCGAGCCCGCAATTCCTTCCGGCCAAGGTGGCAGAAGCTTCACCAGCACCCACAGAATGACCAAGGGCAGAATGGTAAGCACAATCGCCACCAGCAGTCCTTCGCGCGTGACCAAAGCCATCTTGTACGTCGTGTATCCCAGAAAGCTCTTCGAGAACAGCTGGCCTCCAATCACGACGTTCCAGCGCATGGCAAAAATACCGACCAGGGTCAGGCATCCGGCCACCGCGTAAATGCGCTTGCGGGCCATTTCGCCGAGCTTCACCACCTGGGTCAAAGCGAGAAGCGCGATGGGAACCACGGTGCCCAGCATGATCTGCACCACGATATGCGACATGTACAGCTTGGTATGGACCATGAAGTCCAGACTGCGGAAGCTTTCATCGGCCTCGTAGATGCGGTGGATCAGGTCGAGCATTTCCAGGCTGAAATCGATGATGAAGGTGTAGCACAGGTAGCGCGCCACGGTGTCTACGCAGCGCATATCGATGGTCTCTCCTCGAAACCACATCATCAGCATGTAGAGCAGCATCACGGCGGCGATCCCCGATACCATGGCCGAGAAGATGAACACCACCGGCATGAGCGGCGACGACCACCACGGGTTGGCCTTGATCGAGCCGAAGATGAATCCGACGTAGCCGTGCAGCAGGAACGCCGAAGGGATGCCAATCAGCGTAATCAGCCATCCCACTCGTTCGTCAATGGCGAGCGCGCGTTCGCTGAGGTTGCTGGAGCCCAGGGTCATCAGGCGATAGATCCAGCGCTTCCAGCCGGTGGTGGATTGGGACAGCAGTACGATGTCGCGCCGGTAGTCAAGCCAGATTTCCAGCACCAGAACCGCCATCAGGTACCACAGGTAGACAAAGCCGAACATGGCCATCGCCGACGTCTTGTGCGGCGTCAGGTACATCTCATACGACCGTTCCGGGTGCCCGAGGTGCAGTTGCAGCGGCAGGGGTGCCACCAGCAGGAAAGCCAGGGCCGTCAGCAATGCCAGCCGGTAGGTGGGCTTTACCTCCTGCACCTGGAAAACGCGCTCGAGCGAAGCCAGGATGAACGCGCCCGCCACCAGCCCCGTCAGGAACGGATAGAGCACGATCAGCACGCTCCACTGCAGCTCGATTTCGTTCGGATACATGAAGCCTTCAACGCCCGACATATCCGCCTCTCCTCATGGTAAAGCTCATCGTAGAGTTCGTCGCACTGGTCATCGCACGGAACCATCCAGGCCGTTGTAAAACACCTTGGCGTGGGTCGCCATGTAAGGCTTCAGCACCTGCACGCTGTGGGTTTTCAGAAACTCGTGAATCGGGTCGCTGGGATTTTTCAGGTCGGCCAGTTGCCGCGCACCCGTCGGACAGGACTCGCAACATGCGGTGGTCAAGCCTTTCGTGATGCGGTGATAACAGAGAGTGCATTTCTCGGCAGTATTACTCCCCGGATTGATAAAGCGGCAACCGTAGGGGCAGGCCTGCACACAATACCGGCAGCCGAGGCAGTATTTCTTGTCGATTAGAACCACGCCATCCGGGCTTATAAAGGTTGCGCCCACCGGACAGACTTGGGTGCAAGGTGATTCGGCGCAGTGGTTGCACAGCTTGGGCACGAAGAAATTCTTTCCGCTGTCATCCTTCGCCGGAGGAAATCCCTTCTTGCCGCCATCGGGAGAGTCCACGTGGGGATTCTCAATGTCGTAATCGGAGACGTGGTAGCGCTCCACCCAGGTGCGGAAGTAGCCGTCGGGCACCTCATTCTCGGACTGGCAGGCACGGACACAATTCCCGCAACCGATGCATTTGGGCAGGTCGATCAGCATGCCCCACCAGTGCTGGCTCATGGTGTAGTTGGGGGAGGACTCCGGAGTTCCGGCCAGAACGTGCTTCCAGGCGACGGCAGCAGCAGGCAACAGCAGAAGCATATGGCGCCGGGAGATGGTCATTTCGCGCCTCCCCCGGCCGCACTGCTGATAGCCGGACTGTGCGGCTGGTGGCAGGTATCGCAAGCAAGGCCGGAAGAATGGTCGGCGGAAGCGACCTGCGGGAAATTTTTCGGCTTGGCGGCGTTCGCCTCATGACAGCGCACGCAGAGTACCGCCGTGTCGAGCTTCGGAGGCTGGACCGTGGCCGGGTCGTCGGCATGCTTGGCTTGGGGTCCGTGGCAGGCCTCGCAATTGACATGGGCGTGCTTGCCATCCTTCTTCTTGTCGAGCACGTCGCTATGGCAGCCCTCGCAAGTCTCATGGCCGGCGAAGTTGACGGGCCTGGCGGCGAGGTCGGAAATCGCGTCCCCGCGGTAATGCCCGTACTCGCCGAAGCTTTTTGGGACCAGGAAAGTGCGCATGACCAGGAACAGCAGGATGCCCGCCGCACCAACTCCCAACAGTCGGAAAAGGTGTCCGGAATCTTTGAAAGCCTTCATGGTGATGTCAGCGTTCGCTCGTTTACGCCAGAGGCCCGCAGCTCTCCGGCTGAATGCCGCTCTCACGTAGATACAGGAGACCGTGGGCAGACCGCTGTGTTCCAGGTCACGCTGCAAGCGTGCCCAAAATCACAAAAGACGGTGATATGCCGCCCCTAAGAGGTAACCTCGCTCACGCGGCATCACACCCGGCAGTGACACGCCGCACTGCCACGCTCCCATGCCACGGGAGAACATGAATAGAATGTTAAGTGGGACTGGCAGGAGGCCATTCATGAAAAGGATTCTCATCTTAGGTGCAGCGGGCAGGGACTTTCATAACTTCAACGTAATTTTCCGCAGTAATCCTGACTACCAGGTCGTTGCCTTCACGGCCACGCAGATCCCCGACATTGCAGGCCGCCGCTACCCCCCGGAACTGGCCGGCAGTTTGCAGTATCCCGTGGGCATCCCGATCTTTGAAGAGAAGGACCTGGAAAAACTGATTCACGACGAGCGGGTGGATGCGGTGGTGTTCTCCTACAGCGATATCTCGCACCAGAACCTGATGCATCTGGCATCGCGCGTGGTAGCTGCCGACGCCGACTTTTGGCTTTTGGGGACGGAGCGCACTCAAATCAAGTCGTCAGCCCCAGTAGTTTCGATTTGCGCGGTACGAACCGGTTGCGGCAAGAGCCCGCTGTCGAGATTTGTGGCCTCCGAGTTGCGACGCCAGGGCTGGAAACCCGTCGTCATCCGCCATCCCATGCCCTACGGCGATCTGGCCGCGCAGGCGGTGCAGCGCTTTGCCACCGTCGACGATCTCGATCTGCAGCAATGTACTATCGAAGAGCGCGAAGAGTACGAACCCCACATCCGTCAGGGAACCGTAGTCTATGCCGGCGTCGACTACGAGAAAATCCTGCGCCAGGCCGAGAAGGAAGCCGACATCATTCTCTGGGATGGCGGCAATAACGATACCTCGTTCTACAAGTCGGACCTCGAAATCGTGGTGGTCGACCCGCTGCGTCCCGGGCACGAATTGTCATATTTTCCCGGAGAGGTAAACCTGCGGCGCGCCGACGTGGTGGTCATCAATAAAGTGGATACTGCCGCACAGCAGGACATCGAGACCGTCCGCCGCAACATCCAGTTAAACAACCCCAAAGCCAAAGTGGTTGAGACCGCCTGCCGGCTTTCCGCGCCTAATCCTGAACTGGTGAAGGGAAAGCGCGTGCTGGTGGTGGAAGATGGCCCCACCCTTACCCACGGCGAAATGCCCTATGGCGCTGGAGTCGTGGCCGCGCGCAAGTGGGGAGCGGCAGAGTTGGTGGGCCCCAAGCCTTTTGCGGTCGGCTCCATTCTCAGCACTTTTGAGCGCTTCCCACACCTCGACCATCTTCTTCCCGCCATGGGCTACAGCGTTATGCAAAGGCATGAACTGGAAGAGACCATCAACCGCGTGCCTTGCGACCTGGTTTTGATCGCTACGCCAATTGATCTGGCGCGAGTCATCAAGCTCAACAAACCCAGCTTGCGGGTCACTTACGAGGTGGAGGAACTCACTCACCCAGGGCTGGCTGAGATCCTCGCGCAAATTGAGGTGCCGGCGGCGGCGAGGCGCTGACGCTACAACTTAGAGACCGCTGGTTTGATACTGCAGGATCAGCAAAGCGAGCCCGTACTCATAACCTGCCTGGGACTGGCTGATTTCCGCTTGCGTCTGCTGAAGTTGGGCTTGGCTGAGCTCTACGATCGAGCCCAATCCGAGTTTGTAACGGGTTTGCGCCAAATCCAGGGCGAGATTGGCTTGCTTTAGAAGTTGATTCGTGACGTCGAGCCGATCATAGGCGGTAGTGGCATTCAGCCAACTGGTGCGGACGTCTCTTGCGATCGTATTGCGCAAGTCCACGAGCCGCTGTTGCACCGCCTGTGCCCTCAGGTCGGCTTCCTTGGCACGCGCCGAGAACAGGAATCCGTTGAATATAGGGACTTCCATGTTGACCCCGACGGCGCCATACCAGGGCGAGAGGCGATAGTCGCGGACCGGCGTTCCTCCGGCAGCACCCAATGCGGAGATGGTGGGGAACTGGGAATCTCGCTCGGCATATTTCAACTTTTCCAGGGATTGATACTGAAAGTTAATCGCTTGCAACTCAGGCCGGGAGTCGAATGCCTGGTGAATCAGATCGTCAAGATTGGCAGGCGGGACGTTGGGTGCGGCAGGTTCGTCAACTACATCGAACTCCCAGGGGCTGACATAGCCCAAGAGGGCAGCGAGGACTGCTTGGGCGCTTCTTTCGTTGTTTTGCGCATCCAGCAGAAGCAGCTTGGCTTGGGCAAGATTGACTTGCGCAAAACTGAGGTCGAGTTCGGACTTCAACAAGCTCTTCGTCAGGGCCTGCACCTGGTCAACCACCACTTGCCGGTTGGCGACTGTCCCGGTCGCCACGCGCAACACCGCTTGCGCCTGCAGCACCCCATAGAACGCTTGATCGACGGCCAGCAGCACCTGTTCCCGCGTCGCTAAAGCGTTCTGCTCTTCGGCCTTGGCAGAAAAGTTTGCGCTGGCGACCAGGTTTTTCGTGTGCCCGAAATCGGTGACCAACTGGCTGACGGCTGCCCCTCCGGCGGCGCGCTCGAAGATGATCGGGTTGTTTAAGCCCCCGGCCGTAATTCGGCTGTTGACTTGCGAGTCGACCGCCGTCAGGTTTGCCGTGGCTGTAGGCCAGTAACTGGAGCGGGCTTCGCGAACCATCTGCTGCGCGGCCAGAGCCTGCAGGCGCGCGCTGGTAATTTGTGGGTTATTTTTGATCACCAGCGTCTCGGCTTCTTTCAGCGTCAGGCGAATCAGCGTTCCTGCGGCAGGTGCTTTGGAATCGGGAAGACCTGAAGGCGGCGGTTGGGGCGCGGCCTGCGTTTCCGAAGGTCCTGCGCCTGAAGCCTGCGGAGCGTCTGGGAGAACCTGAGGAATTGCTGTGGATTGGCCCACGCAGAGAGTAGTGAACGCGGCAAAACAGAATAGAGTTACCAGTCTTTGAATCATGCCGCCACCTCGGGAGTGGCGTCTTGCTCGTCGCGGTGGATCCACAAATACGCTGCTGGCACGAGATACACAGTCACAACCACAGAAACCAGCAGGCCCCCGATAATGGAGCGGGCCAGCGGAGCGTAAGCCTCTGCACCGGTTCCCAGTTTCATTGCCATGGGAATCAAACCGAGCAGTGTCGCCAGCGAAGTCATCAACACGGGCCGAAGTCGCAGCCGCGAGGCCACGGCCGTAGCCTCCCGCAGCGGAGTACCGTGCGCGCGCAATTGGCGCGTAAATTCCACGATCAGAATGCTGTTGGACACGACGATCCCTACCATCATGACGATTCCCATCAGCGACATGATATTGAGCGTCGTTCCCGTCGCCAACAAGAACAGCAGCACCCCCGCCAGTCCGGGTGGAATGGCGAGGAGGATGATGAACGGGTCGACAAACGAAGCGAATTGCGCCACCAGGATCAGGTACACCAGGACAACGGAAAGGATGAGGCCGAGGCCAAAGCTACGGAATGACGATCGCATGCCCTGCACGGAGCCACGAAGTTCGACGTGAATCCCTGCCGGAAGGCTGGTCTGCTTGACCACCCCGTCGATGGCCGTGGTCAGGTCCCCTAAATCCTCTTTCGTCGGAGCCACGTAGACATCCACCACCCGGCGGAGTTGGTAGTGATCCACCTCAGTAGGAGACTCGACTGCCTTAATATCGGCAACGCTGTCGAGTTGCGTTGGATGCTGGCCATTGGAAGCGCGTATGGGGATTTGTTTTAGATCGTTCAGAGTGTGAATCTCATCTTCCGGATACTGCACCGTCAGCATGTAGTCGTTGCCCGACTTTGGATCGACCCAGTAGCTCGGAGCGATCATCTGGTTCGAGGTCAGGGCGGTGATCACGTTGTCAACCACTTCTTTTTGATTGAGTCCCACCAGGCTGGCACGCTCACGGTCGATATTGAGTCGCAGAGCCGGATAGTCGATATCCTGGGGGATGAGGACGTCATTGACTCCCTTCAAGCGGCGAATACGATTTCCGATCTGGGCGGCGACTGCATACGTCTTGTCGAGATCCATGCCACTCACTTGGACGTCGATGGGCGCGGGCAACCCGAGGTTCAACACCGAATCCACCAGACCACCCGATTGAAAGTAGGCGCTGAGCTGAGGCAGATCCTCGCGCAGTACCCGGCGCACGCGATTCATGTACTCGTAGCTGCCCACTTTGTGGCCGTCTTTCAGACTGACTTGTACGAACGCCGTGTGCTGTCCGGAATTGGGTGTGTAGATTGCCGAAAACCCCGGCGTCACCCCGATGTTCGAGACGATCATGCCCAGTTCGTTCGGCGGAACGGTGCGGCGGATCAGGTCCTCGACTTGCGCAATGTAGTTCTCGGTGAGTTCCAGCCGCGTACCGGAGGGCGCCTTCAGATTAATCAGGAATTGCCCCGGGTCGGTTCGAGGAAAATAAGCAACGCCAAGCAGCGGATACAGGGAGAAACACAGCAGGGAAACGCCCACCAAACCAAGAGTCGTTGCCGCGGGCCGAAGCAAGGAACGGCCCAGTGTGTGATCGTAGCGGTGAACCATCTTCTCAAAGTAGCGATTGAAAATTGTGAAAACTCTGCCGTAGAACGAATCCCTCACTTTATGCTCATGGACGATGTTCCCTCCCTTGATCAGTCGGGAACAGAACAGCGGCACAACCGTCATCGCGACCACATACGAAGCCGCGAGCGAAAGCACCACGGCAGAAGCGAGCGCGGTAAAAAGAAAGCGGCTCACTCCGCTCAAGAAAACAACTGGGAAGAAGACGACGGCGGTCGCCAGCGTCGCGGCCAGAACGGCCAGGGAAACTTCCTGTCCGCCTTTCTCCGCCGCAACGGCCGGCGTCTCGCCCATTTCGAGATGGCGGAAAATGTTCTCGAGCACCACCACCGAGTTGTCGATCAGACGGGAGAACGCGAGCGCCAGCCCTCCCAGCACCATCGTGTTGACGGTGCCGCCGCCGGCGCTGATGGCCATGAAGGCGGCCAGGGCCGATAGCGGGATGGACAAGAACACAGCCAGCGTCGCTCGCATGCTCCCGAGGAACAGCAGGATCATCAGTCCCGTCAAGATCAGTCCAATCCCGCCTTCGTGCAGCAGGTTTTCAATTGCCTTCTTCACGAAAACCGATTGATCGAATACCACCTTCGCTACCAGCTCTTTGGGCACATCCGTGAGATTGGCAACTGCCTGCTTGATGCCGTTGACCACCGCGATCGTGTTGGTGTCCCCTCCCTGTTTCAGGATGGGCAAATACACCGAACTCTGGCCGTCTACCCGCACCACGTTGGTCTGGATTTCATGGGCATCCATGGCCTTGCCGACGTCCTGGACCAGCACCGATGCGCCATTCACGGTTTTCAGGGGAAGGCGGTTGATTTCGTCGGTCGTCGGCAGTTGGCTATTGGTGTAGAGGTTGTAGTCAATCGGCCCGATGCGGACGTCACCCGCCGGGAGAATTAGGTTACTGTCGTTGACGGTACGAACGACGTCCATGACGCTGAGTTGGCGTGCTTCCAGCTTGAGCGGATCCACGTAGACCATGATCTGCCGGTAGCGGCCGCCGAATGGCTGCGGCACGGAAGCGCCGGGAACATTGGCGACCTGATTTCGAACGTTGTATTGACCCAGATCACGCAGTTCCGTTTCATTGAGCCCCTGCCCCTTCAAAGTGATCAGGCACACGGGCAAGCTGGACGCATCGAACTTGAGCACGACGGGAGGAAGCGTCCCGGGTGGCAGCTTGCGCAGATCGGCCATCGCCAGATTGGAAACCTGGCTGAGGTCGGCGTCCGCGTCTGTGCCCGGCTGGAAATAGATTTTGATCAGGCTCACGCCCGGTAGAGAACGCGACTCGATGTGATCGATGTTGCTGCCGAGCGTGAAAAAACGTTCAAACCGGCCGGTGATGTCAGTCTCGATCTGCTCGGGGGGCATGCCGGAGTAGAACGTCGCGACCACCACCACCGGAATGTTGATGGGAGGAAACAGGTCGACGGGCATTCTCACCAGGATGACTCCGCCGACAATTGCGACAATGAGGCAAGCAACAATAATGAAGTAGGGATAGCGGATGGCGAAGCTGGACATCAGTCTTGGCCCTCCCCGGAGGGTTCATTTTGAACAACCACCTTGGCGCGGACGCGCTGTCCGGCTTGCAACGCGTTCAAGTTGCCGACAACGACTTGGTCGCCTTCTGTGAGTCCGGCGAGGATCTCAACTCGGGCGCCGCTTTCAACTCCCAACGTGATCGGATGTTCCACCACGTCGCCCGCCTTATCCACGACCAGGACGCTGGCGTTTGCGCCGCTGCGCTTCACCGCCTGAACGGGGATGGTGAGCGCGTTGTCTTTCTGGTGTAGTACCAAAGTTGTTTCGGCATACATGCCTTCGACCAGCGTGTCGTCGGGATTCTCGACGTCGATCTCGGTATGCATGGTGCGCGTCTCCTCGTTGAGAGAATCGGCGAAGCGCGCGACCTTTCCCTTGAAGGTGCGGGCTAAAGCCGGAACCACCACGTCGATGGCTTGGCCGAGGCGCAGGTCGGGAACGGCCGACTCCGGCACCGGGACAACCAGACGGAGCCGGGACCATTCCGCCAATCTTACGACCGGCATGGACTGCGTCTCCGATGCGGTGCCAGCTTGGATGAGCGCGCCGGTATCCGCGTACCGCTTGGTCACTACTCCGCTGAAGGGAGCGGTAATGCGGGAGTACGCTTCAAGCGATGCATATCGATCCTGGTTGGCTTTGGCCATGGAACGTTGGCTTTGGGCTTCCGCGAGCGCGGCCCGAGCGCTGCCGACCTGAGCTTCGGCTTCCTGATCGTGGGCCAGCGAGTCATCGAGTTCCTGCTCAGCAATCAACCCCGGGCGAGCCTCTGACGCCTGCTTCAGCCGCGTGTAAGCGGCATGGTAGGCCGTATAGGATGATTCCGCTCGTTTGACATCTTGTTCCGCCCGGCGGATTGCATCCTCACTGCGCTGAATGTCGGCATTCGCCCCAGCAACTTGAGCGCTCAGTTCGGGGACTTCCAGAATGGCCAGCGTCTGCTTCTCTTTCACCTTGTCGCCGACATCAACATAGATACGCCGGATATAACCGGCAACCTTGGCGTGGACATCGACGTCCTGATAGGACCGGAAAGCGCCTGACAAGGTGATGGAGCTGCGGATTGGACCCCGAATCGCCTGTGCCACTGCAACCGTCGTGACCGCCGCCGGATCTTCCCGGTTGGCCTCCGCTTTGTGCCCGGGAAACTCGAAAATCGCCCAGCTTACGACCGCCACAACCGCAACCGCTATGACGGTGTAACTTCGCTTCCATCGCATTGAGTAACTCCAATTCAGTTTTGCAACAATCCCTCGCGCCCAGGAAATAAGAGAAATTCCGGGGGCGAGGGTTCTGACCCCGTGGTCCGGAGACTTGCTTTCCCCACTGGGCTCGAACCTGATCACGCCGCGCTTCGTTCAAGCGGAGCTCCCTCAGTCAAATGACTGTGTCTTCTTCATCGATCCTCCTTGGGGATTCCCCCCCCCGGAAATGGGCTTCCGCAGCCGCTAGGGTTGCGCGAAAGATGCGGAAGAAACCTAGCGAACGTTCAGAAGCAATGGATTGACTTGGGTAGTCAGCTACAGGAGGGAGATCGAAGGGGGAGGACGGTTGTACAGAGACTCCGCGAGTTCAACGGTGCGGACCTGAGGATCGGCCGGCGGGGCATGGGGCGCCACCACCGCAAGCAGCATGGTACTCAAATTCGAGACGGGATTCGTCAGAACAAACGCATCTGCCGCAAGGTGCTGCCGCATCGCATGCGATTGATCAGTCTGGACGCTGGCATGATCGAGAAGAGCGCCGTGAAAAGTGCGGGTGGCAACGCTGACGGAAATCGCGAGAATGGCGAGTAACACCACTACATGGCGGCCTGAAAACCGGCCTTCGCCCCGAAGCAGATGACATCCTCGCCACATTTTGACAGTATAGCAATCCACACCGGCAAGCAGTCAAATAGACAATCTGTTACGCGCATGAATCGGCTAATCGAAAGGCCGACATCTGACACCCGACTTGTGGCATCGGCTCGACCGGGCCTGCCAGGCGACAAGATCGCTGTTTGAGAAGAAACGAAACCCGCTGATTTGGCGGGCTTTAGCGGTTGATAGTTGGTAGCGCTACCGGGAATCGAACCCGGGTTTGAAGATTGAGAATCTTCCGTCCTAACCCCTAGACGATAGCGCCACTCGGGTGGATTGCGACGAAATCTGATTATAGCAAAGGCCTTGCGGCAGGCGAGACGCCCGCCGGACAGCCGCCGGGAAGGCGGCGCTACATACAACCCTAGGCTGACGAGAGCTTCCTGGCATTGTGACGCAGAGAGCGGCCTTCGGATAGGCTGTACAGTTCTTCCGCCAGATTCTTGGCGTGATCGCCGATGCGCTCCAGCGCCTGAGCGGCGAGAAGGATATCGAAATTCTTTTGTCCGGTCGGACTATTCGGCTCGGCCAGGTGTCGGTGAAACAGGGAATGGCATAACCGGTCCACTCCCGGATCGGACTGCAGAACGGTCTGCGCGTGTGCCACGTCACGCTGCAGGAAGCCCTGATGAACCTGCTCCAGCATGGTGCAAAGCAAAGAGGCCATCTCGATGAGCTGGCGCGAGTCTGCGACCGGCAATTTTTCGCGGCGCGCTTGCAGTTGCATCACCGCGCTGTAGGCGAGGTCGCCAATGCGTTCGAGGTCAGTGATGAACTTCAGACACGCGAGTAATTCGCGCGCCTTGGCTTCTCCTACGCGCGTAATGGCTTCGGGGAGTTGCTCATCAATCTTGCGCTCAATCTGGTCGAGTTCTTTTTCGCAATCCTTGATGGCCAAAAAAGCCAGGCGCGAACCGTCCGCGAGAAAGTCCCTCACGTTGAAAACCGCGTCGCGGGCGATCAGGCAGCCGCGCACGACCAGCGCCGGCAGTTCATCTCCCGCCAATTCTCCATTGGGAGCCTCGGTTGGACGGGTGCGGACCTCCGTGGCTCTGGAGCGCGTCGAAGTCGAGCGTTTTTTCACGCGTGAAGGTTGTTTTCGGGCCATGGAAACTTGAGCCATTCCGGAAGCGTACCGACTACAGAGAAGCTAGCATAAAACGGACGTGTGAAAGGAATGTAAATACTAATAGCGCCAACGCGGCGAAGCGGCCAGCCAGGAACGTAGCTGATTACTTTTTCTCCAGCGCTGCGGCCCGCTCCTCGGTTCGCTTGGCGTCTCGTTCCCTGCCCAGCCCACGATAGGCGCGCGCCAGCAACCGCAGGGCTGCGGTGCTTGAGGGATCGGTTTTGGTGAACGCTTCCAGATCGGGCACAGCGCCGGCAAAATCGGATTGCTGAATCTGCGCCTCCGCCAGCCCCAGGCGCCCGTCGCTATTATTCAACTCCACCAACAGCGCTGCCTCAAACTGGTCTTCCGCATTCTTCGCGTCTTTGAGTTGCAGATACACGTGACCCAGCAGCAGCCGCGCGGGCACTTGGCTGGGCGCGAGCTTCAAACTCGATTCCAGCGCATCCCGCGCTCCCGCCCAGTTGCCGGACTTCTCCAGCGCCTCGCCCAATTCGAAAGCGGCGGTGGAATCGTCGGGACGGAGTTCACAAGCTCGCTTCAAGGGGACAGCCGCTTTGGCGAAATCGCCGGAAGCAAATTCAAGCTCGCCCAATTGGCGGAGCGCGGTCGGCGACGTCGGGTCGATCTGCAACGCTTTTTCCAGGAACTGGCGCTCGTCGTTCGGCCGATTGTCGTCACCGGCTAGCATCGCGTTGTGCAGTAGGTTCTGCACCTCGACTTTGTCTTTGGGATCCGGCAAAGCTTCTCCCGGCTTGCCGGAGTTTGCCGCCGTCGGGAGCTTTGCCTTCCACTTCGCCATTTCGGCCTGCATGACTTGCAGCCTGGAGTTGTCGGGAGCGTAGAGATTCTTAAGCTCCCTCGGATCGGCTTGCAGGTCGTAGAACTCCGGCCGGGGAGCTTCGATCAGCTTCGTGTTCTCGGCACGCAAAGCACGCAGGGAAGCCCATCCCCAACGCAGCGGATAGTCGGTCTCACCGAAGAGGGCTCGATCTGAGGGCGCTTGCGCGTCGATTAGAGGAAGCAGCGACTCCCCGTTCAGTTCTGCCGGCGCAGCTACGCCCGTCGCCGCCAGAATGGTCGGAAGGATATCGGTGGTGCGCACCTGAGCATCAATCACGGTGCCGTGAGGAGCGGCTCCTGCCATTTTCAGCGGCATTTTCAGGATGAGCGGGATGTGCAGCGTCGAGTCGTAGAGAAACAGTCCGTGGGTTTCTTCTCCGTGCTCGCCCAGACCCTCGCCGTGATCGCCGGTCACGACGATGATGGCGTTGTCGTAGACGCCAGCTTTTTTCAGGAACGCAATCCAGCGGGCCAAAGCGGAATCGGCATAGGCGATTTCGCCGTCATACAGATGGTCTTTGTATTTTTCCGAGAACGGCGGCGGCGGCTCGTAGGGATCGTGCGGATCGTACAGATGCACCCACACGAAATGCGGCCCGGTGCGATGTTTCTCGAACCAATTTTCGGCGTGCCCGACGACTTCCATTCCTCGACGCTCGACGCGGCCCCAGCGTTCTTTAGTCTCGGTCTTGGCGGGAAAGTTGTCGTAGAAATCGAAGCCGCGATCGAGGCCGGGAGCGAGCGTGTTGCTGTCGAGAATCACGGCTCCGATGAACGCTGCGGTCTGGTAGCCGTGCTTCTTCAGCAGTTCCGCCGCGGTCGCATGCTGCGGCGAGAGCGGGACTCCGAAATCGGTGACGCCATGCACGCTGGGCAACAGCCCGGTCAGAATCGTGATGTGAGAAGTGTTCGTGATCGGGCTGTGCGTGAAGGCCTCGGTGAAGCGGACACCGTCGGCGGCCAGAGCATCGAGTGCGGGCGTTTCGACCCGTTTGTATCCATAGCACCCGACATGATCGGCCCGCAGCGTGTCGATGGTGATGAGGTACACGTCAGGAGGAGAATGTTTCGTCGCGGAGGTCTGGGCCCAGACGATAGTTCCCAATAGAGTTCCGAGTAAAGTCCCGGACAGCGCAATCGCAAAAAAAATAGCCAGCCGTCTCATCAGCGCCCAGCCTATCACACACTTCCGCCGGGTTGAGCCTGTGCTGCCCGTCGCCATGCGATAAACTGAACTCACCGATGGCGCCTTCTTTTCGTCAACTGATTGTCGTCCTAATGGCCTTCACCGCGCTGCAAGCGGCGGCGCAAACGCCTGTGAAGCCGGCGCTGAATGTGGTCCTGATCACGATTGACACGCTGCGCGCCGATCATGTCGGCTGCTACGGCTACAAACAGATCAAGACGCCGAACATCGACGGCCTGGCAGCGGATGGCGTGCGCTTTGAGAGCGCGTTCGCGGTCGTCCCTGTAACCCTGCCTTCGCACACCTCGATGCTGACGGGAACCTACCCGATGTTGAGCGGCATGCATGATTTCAGCGGCAACAAACTCAGCCCGCTTCAGCCCACGCTGGCCTCGGTTCTCAAACAGGCAGGGTACCAAACCGGGGCCGTGGTTGCCTCGGCGGTGCTCGATTCACGCTTTGGACTGAACCAGGGATTTGATTTTTATTACGACCACTTCGACTTCAGCCGGCTAGACGAATCGAATCTCGATGAGATGGAGCGTCCAGGCAATGTGGTAGCCGATGTGGCGTTGAACTGGTTGGAAAAAATTTGGCTGGAAAAAGACCAGCTAGAGAAGAATTCGCAAAAAAGGTTCTTCCTTTGGATGCACCTCTACGACCCGCACTTCCCGTATCATCCACCGGAACCTTACAGCAGCGAGTATGCGGCGCAGCCCTATGATGGAGAGATCGCCTTTGCGGATGAACAGGTTGGGCGGCTTCTCCGCTTCTTGAAAGAAAAAGGGATTTATCAGAACACGGTAATCGTGCTTTGCGGCGACCATGGCGAGAGCCTGGGAGAGCATGGCGAGAAAACGCACGGGTTCTTCATCTACAACACGACGATGCATGTGCCGCTGATCATTCGATTGCCGGAGAATGCGGCGGCGCGCACGGTTGCCGATCCGGTTTCGCTGGTGGATCTGATGCCCACCGTGCTGGGCGCCGTCGGGCTGGAGATCCCATCGCAGGTGCAAGGACGCAGCCTGCTTCCCCAGCTTCGCGGCGAAGGTGATCATGACGAACTGGCCGGCCGCGACCGCGTCCTCTATGGAGAGACCTTCCTGCCGCGGATTCACTTCAACTGGAGTGAACTGCGGGGCTCGGAGAACACAAAGTATCACTTCATCGACGCGCCTCGGCCGGAGCTCTACGATCTGGCGAAGGATCCAGGCGAAGTTCACAATCTGTTCGCCGAAAAGAAGGCGGTAGCCGAGGAGATGCACGCTAAGCTGGTGGGCATTATCCGCGATTACAGTGCTGGCAAGGAACTGGCCGAAAAGACCGGCCTCGACCCAGTGCTGATGGAGCGATTGAAAGCCCTGGGGTACGCGGGGTTTTCCGGGGGGAGCGATCCGGCGATCAGCAGCCGCGATCTGCCGGATCCGAAGGACCGCATCGCCACCTATGAGCTGATCTCTGACGCTATCGCCGACAGCCAGCATGGCCGCTATCGGGAGTCGATCGAAAAACTTAAGAGTGCAATCCAAACCGAGCCCAACTCGCTTCCGGCTCACTATCTACAGGGCCTCGACTTCTACCACCTCAAAATGTTTGCCGAGGCGGTGGACGAATTGCAGAAAACCGTTCAACTTAGTCCTGACTATGCCCTTGCCGTTTTCAATCTCGGCATGGCGCAGGCCCATGCCGGGCAGATCGATGCCGCCATCGCGACGTTGCAACGGGCTCTGCAGCTCGATGCCACCAATTTCGAAGCCGCCTACAATCTGGGAGTAGCGTTCATCCAGAAGAAGCAACTGGAGCCGGCGGCGGCGGCGTTCCGGCAATCAGTAACGATCAATTCTGAATTGGCGCGTGGACATCGCGCTCTGGGCGAGACCCTGCTGTATCAGAACAAGCTTGATGATGCCATTGCGGAGTTGCGCCGCGCCGTGGAGTTGGCGCCGCAAGAGCCCATCATGCACCAGACGTTAGCCAAGGCGCTGGCCGCCAAGGGACTAACGGCGGAAGCAGACGAGGAGACGCGGCGCGCGCAACAGCAGCCGGCGCCGCACTAGACGCATGTTCAGGCGCTTCTCAACTTTCTGGTCGACTCTTTCGTTAGCGGTTGCCATCACTCTGTCAGCCGGATGCTCAGCGTTCGCTCAGGATGCTCCGACTAAACCCGCGCCAGCGAAAACGCGGGCCGCGCCCGCTGTCAGACGATCTAACGTTGCGAAACCCAGCGTCATATTGATCACCATCGATACCCTGCGTGCCGATCACGTGGGATGTTATGGAGCGCACACGGTCGAGACTCCAACCCTCGATGCGCTGGCTCACGACGGGGTCGTATTTGAGCGGGCGATCGCGCAGGTTCCGCTGACCTGGCCTTCCCACGCGGTGATTATGACCGGCGCTTATCCTTTTCAAAACGGCGTGCAGGATTTCACCGCCCAACCGCTCGCGCCGCAATTTCGAACCGTCGCCCAGGCATTCAAGAAGGCGGGCTACGCCACCGGCGCCGTGGTCAGCGCCTTCGTGCTCGACCGGAGCTGGGGGCTGGCACGCGGCTTCGACTTTTACGATGATGCATTTTCGGCGCAAACCTTCGAGCAGAAGGATATCGGCCTGGTGGACCGTCGTGCCGGGGAGAGCGTGGCGCACGCCATCGCATGGTTGAAGAAGACTCCGCGACGCCCATTTTTTCTCTGGCTGCATCTTTACGACCCGCACAGCCCCTACGATCCTCCGGAGCCCTACCGCTCCGAGTACAGCAGCCATCTCTACGATGGCGAGATTGCCTACGCCGATCACGAACTCGGAAACCTGATGGCCTGGCTCAAGCAGAACCACCTTTATGATTCATCGCTGATCGTCGCCCTCAGCGATCACGGCGAATCTCTCGGTGAGCACGGCGAAGACGAGCACGGCTTCTTTCTGTACAACGCCACCGTGCGCGTACCGCTGATCGTGAAACCGCCCGCCGGAAGCGGCATTCCGGCTGCCCGTCGTCCCGAGCCCGTGGAAACCGTGGCCGTGGCCCCTACGCTTCTGCAACTGGCTCGTATGGAGGATTCGACGGATGCGATTCACGCGCAGTTTCAGTCGCATGCTTTGTTAGGAACTTTGTCAGGAGCTGGCCAGCCGGCAAAAGATCCGGCTTACAGCGAGACTTTCTATCCCTTCAGTTCTTTCGGCTGGAGTCCGCTGCACGCGATCGAGACTGAGCGCTTTCACTTCATCGAGGCACCCAAGCCTGAGCTCTACGATCTTGCAACCGATCCGGGAGAAACGCTGAACATCGTCGCCGAGCAACCCGCCACCGTTGCCGTGCTGCGGGAGAAGATGCAGGCGCTTCTGGCTCACAATCCCTTTACCCACCAGGATGCAGGCACAGGGAATCTTAGTCCCGACGCTCAGGGGAAATTACGGGCTCTCGGCTACTTCGGATTTCGCGCCGCTGTTTCCGCCGAGGCGCTCAAGCAAGGTCTCCCCGATCCCAAGGACAAATTGTGGGAGTTCAATTCCATCCTAAAGACCGAGGACCTTTTTCAGCGTAAGGAAAACGATCAGGCAGAGGCTCTTCTCACCGAGATCCAGCAAAAGGATCCAGAAATCTACGTGATTCCTTTCCTGCTCGGCGAGTCGGCCTTGCGGCGGCAGAACTGGGAACGCGCTGCCGATCAACTGCAACGCTGCCTCGTGTTAAACCCGAATTTCGACAACGCCATGACCGGCCTGGCGCGGGCGTTGGCGAAACTCGGCCGCGTGGATGAGGCGAGAAGCTGGCTGGGCAAGGCTGTGCAAAGCAACCCGCAGAACTACCGGGCCTGGTATCAGTTGGGGCTGCTCGATGAGGCAAGCGATCCGGCAGCGGCGCTGTCTTTGTACCAGAAGGCGATTGCCATCCAGCCCAATTTTTCGCCGGGGCAGATGCAGTTGGGCCTGGCGCTGTTTCAGCAGAAGGACTATGCCGCCGCGGCAACCCATCTGGAGAAAGCAATAGCACTCGGTTTGGAAGACGCTCACATCCATAATTTCCTGGGGATCTGCTATAGCCAGACAAATCGAATGGCGAAAGCCCTCCGCGAGCATCAGCGGGTTATTGAACTCGACCCGAAGCTGGCAGAAGGGCACCTCAACCTGGCATACGCCTATCAGAAAGTTGGGAAGATCAGCCAGGCGCGCGCCGAGTACGCAATCGCCTGCCAGTTGGAAGCAAAGTTCTGTGGCGTAGTTCCCAAGTGAACGGGCGGACTTGTCTACCGCTTGCGCTCGCCCTCTTGACCTTGCAGTTTGTTCAACACTTCCCTGGCTTTGGCTGCCGTGGGGGCATTGGGGAAGGCCTTCAGAAAATCCTGAAGCTGATGAACCGCGTCTTCCTTGCGCTTCTGCTGCAGGTAGAGGTTCACCAACTGCAGATGCGCTTGTGACATGGCCGGGTCGAGCTGTAAAGCCTCGCGCAGGCTCTTTTCGGCTTCCTCGAACTTGCCGGTGCGTGCGAACAGGCATCCCTGGAGAAAGCGCGCAAAAGCAGAGTTCGGGCTGCGTTGTAAACCAGACTCCAAAGCGGCCTCGGACTCCCTGTAGCGCCCGGTCAGCATGAGCACGTTGCCCAGATTGAAATAGGCCTGCGCTTCGTTTTGGTCGAGGCGCACCGATTCGCGGAACTCGGCCTCCGCCGACTTGAAATCCGACTTGCCCAGATACAACGACCCAAGATTGTTGTGCGCGGGGTAGTAGTCCGGAGCAATCTTCAATGCGCCTTCATAGTGCGCGATGGCGTCGTCTCGCTCACCTTTCTGCTCGGCGTTCACCCCTCGCTCGAATTCTTTGACCGCCTTCTTGGGAAAGCGCTTGTTGTAGTCTGCCAGATCGACCAGATAGGGATTGCTGCCGGATGCCCGCGCGCTGATCGGGTCACTCTTCTTCTGCTCCTCACGAACACGCACGATGATCTGCACCATGGTGTTCGGCGCCTCCGGCTGGACTACCGCCAGCGCATCCACCGGGTAGTAGTCTGCGTCCTCGATGACGATGTGATAGGCATTGGGGTCGAGGCTGCCAAAGCTAAAGTACCCCCGCGCGTCGGCGTACACGCTGTTGAGGGTTGCGCCGTGCAAGCGCAACTCCACCAGGACCTGATGCGATGGGGTATCGGCGCTCGCGACTTGGATTCGACCCGTAATATTGCCAAGGGGTTGGAATTGAGCGGCCAGCGCACACGAGAAGAACACCATGATAACCAGCAGAAACGGTCGATGACGATGAGGATAAAGATACAGCTGGAGGGTCATGGCCGTCACCGGAAAGAGAAAAGGGGCCCGATCTCTTTCGAGAACAGGCCCCGGGAAAGCGAGTGCGGCTAGAAGCTCAACTTCAAGCCGAACTGCATGACGCGCGGTCCGCCACCGCCGATTGTAGTGCCGCCCGCCTCGCCGAAAATACCGGAGTGTATTTCGTTATGCCCTCCACCGCCAGCGGTTGCCAGCAGGAAGTTGGCGCGGTTGAACACGTTAAATGCTGCTGCATCGAACTTCAGGTTGAATCGCTCCGTCAGCTTAAAGTTCTTGGACAGCGTCAAGTCTGTCGACCAGAAATTCGGGCCGACAAACGTGTTGCGTCCCAAGTTGCCCAGGCAACCCAGGCATGGGTCGGAAAGAACGGGCAAACCGGTCTGGCCGCCACCGGCCCAACCATTCGCCCAGGTACTGTGGTTGAAATTGCCGAAGCTGGACAAGCTGCTATCCGGACGTTCATTCCTGCCTCGCGTCAGAAGATAGTCGCCACCCAGGTTTACGCAGTTCCCACTGTTCACATCTGCGGCAGTGCAATGGGGAGCACCAGGAGTAGCGCTGGTGCGTAGATTCGGCCCGCGTGCGTTGTAGGGCTGCCAGTGTGCGCCGCTCTGCAACGCCCAGATTCCGCTCAGCGACCAGCCACCCGCAACGTATCCAAGCGGTCCGGTCATGTTGTAGCCGGGCATCTGCCACACGTGGTTGATGACCAAACGATGGCGGATGTCGAAGATCGAGTTGCCCCGATCAAACTCGGGGTTTGTCGGATCGGTGGTGTAGCCGTCGCCGCCGGCAGCGCCGTTGGACGTCGTGGCGCCGCTGTGCCAAGTCGAGCCGTTATCAATCGTGTGGCTGTAGGTGTAGTTCACGTTCAGCAGCAGCCCGTGGCTCATCTGGCGCTTGAACCCCATCTGCAGGGAGTTGTAGTTGGAATTAACCACGTTCTCCCAGGCGCGCATCGTGCCATAGTTCGGGTTCGGCCGGACCCCCACAGACGGCGTGCTGTACGGCGAACCCTTCAGCTCCTCGCCCACATTGTTGATGATGTCGGAGCCCGCCGGCAACAGTGTGCCGGGCAGGCGGTTGATGTTCTCAGACCGGAACAGCTTGTGCCCGGTGGTCCCCACAAAATTCACCTCCAGGATGGTCTTGGGCATAATTTCGTGCTGAATCCCGAGGTAGTAGTTGTAGACGTAGGGATCATCCACGCCATTTGGGGTGATGATTCCCGTCAAGTTGGCTTGGTTCGGATTCGCTCCATTCCAGCCGCTGATATTGCCGGTAGCCTGCGCCCCGATCCCTTGGCCGGGGTTAGTTGCTGGTCCGTTGAAAGCTGGAGCGACGCCGCCCGGCACCAGCGCCCCGCCGTTTGGCGTGCAGGTTCCTCCGGAGCAAACCGTCGGACCGTAAACCACCGAGTTGACATCCGCACCGATAAAGTTGGTGACGCCGTTGAACGAGTAGTAGGGAAGGTTCCAGCGCGAGTTCGAGAGCGGGTTATAAAGCGTGCCCTCATACGAGATGCCGAAACCGCCGCGCACGGCCGTTTTGCCGTTGCCGAACACATCCCAGGCAAAGCCAAGACGCGGACCAAAGTCCTTGTGTCGACCTTTGCCCAGCGAGGCTGACGCGGCAAAACCACCGGGTCCGCAGACGCCAGCGACTTGAGCCATGGCCGCCGCCGCAAGGTTGGTTTGACAGTCGTAAGTGGTGCCCCCGATCGTTCCTATCGTTCCAGCAGGCACGTTGGCATTGACCAACCCCTCGATGATGTTGCTCCCGGGGCCCGGGATGAACGTTGTCGCCGCATTCCCTTCTTCCTGGTGCCGCTGGTACAGGTCGTAACGAAGGCCCAGTTGCAGGGTCAGGCGTTTGGTGGCCTTCCAGTCATCCTGGAAATAGGCTCCAAACTCAATGTTGCGCCAGTGCCGGATGTTGCTTTCCTCTTGCGCACTGGGCACAACGCCGCCCGCCACCACCCCCTGGATGGTCGATTGCGAGCACGGTGGTTTGCAGATTTCCGGATTGACACCAGCGGAAACCGTGTACGGGGAGTCTGCCGCAAAGAAAAGCGGGTCGGAGAAGTAGTAGGAACCGCGCGCCACGCTGAACGAGCTGTTCTCGATGTTGCGCCGGACGTCCGCGCCGATCTTGATGTTGTGGTTGCCGTGGCTCACCGACACCATGTCGGAGTAGCTGTAGATGTTCTCCCTGAAGTACTGTGGATAGCCGTTGTACGAACCGAAGCCAACCGACCCATCGTCAAAGCTCATCTGGGGGACACCCGGAAGGTTGGTGCCAATCAGGGCTACATTCTGCACATACCCAGCCCTGAATTCGTTCATAACCGTCGGGCTGAAAGTATGGTTAAAGCTGAACTGCGCATTGGGTGAGCGAAGGATCTCAGGGTTGCTAAAACCGCGGTCGCAGGCGGGGTCGCAGGGACCGAATTCGTCGTAATTCCGCTGCCACTGGAAGTTGCCCGAAATGCGGTTGTTGGTATTCCAGTTGTAGTCGAGGCGTCCAGACATCCGTCTGCCATTAAAGTAGTTGCCTTGGGCTCTCGAACCTGAGGTCGCGATGCTCGTATCCTCGAAGTCCATGGTGGAAATGCCTGCGGCGTTGCGTCCCACCGTACCTGCCTGTGGGGTCAGCGTAGCGGTGCAGCCCACGCCTGTATAGGTCAGGGGAGTGGTCTGGTCCCCTGCAACGACGCCGAGAATGGACTGCATTCTCGCCGCAATTAAATTCGCCTGGGCCAGTGAGCCGCCCATGCCGCTGGGCCCGTAGGTATCTGGGCAGAGATAGTCTGCGTAGTTCGTGACACCGCCGACGCACGTGCCCGTGTTCGGATCATACGTGCCAACGCATCCAAGCCCTGAGGTACTGCCGGGTGCCACACTTTGCAGATAAGTGTCAAGGTTGATCAACGGCGTCCCCGGATTTTTCGGGGCAAAGTTGCCGTAAAGAAGGCCGGCGACCGACGCCGTATTGGTGTTTGCGTCAGCCGCAGCCACTGCAGTCCGGAATGCGGATGACTCTTGGGTAATCGTGGAAATGTTCGAGGTCTTGAAGACGCTCTTCTCGTAAGCTAGGAAGAAGAACAGCTTGTCTTTGATAATCGGTCCGCCGACCGTGCCGCCGAACTGGTTCCAGCGATAAGGATTCCGCCCCACGCCAGCTTGATTCGCGAAAAAGTCGTTGGCGTCAGCGTCTTCGTTGCGCAGGTATTCGAACAAGCTGCCATGCAACGAGTTGGTTCCCCCTTTGGTCACCAGGTTGACGGTACTGCCGGCGCTGTTGCCATACTGCGCCGACATGTTCAGTCCCAGTTGCTGGAACTCTTCGACAGTATCGTTGATCGGCGTGCTCTCTTCGCCGCCGCTTAAGCCTTTGTTCGACACGCCGTTAATCAGGAACCCGTTGAAGTCTTCACGGACGCCATTGACTACGGTGTTGTGGCCGTTTTCAAAGTCGGTGCCGGACACGTTCACAGCGCCGGCGGTTAATTGCATCAGGTCGAAGATGTCGCGGCCGCTCAGCACCGTATTCTCGATCACGGTGCTACCGACCGTGTTGTACAGCTTGGCATCGTCAGTCTGGACACTGACGGCAGCGCCGGTCACTTCGACCACTTCCGTGGCCTTGCCGATTTGCAGCTTGAAGTCCAGGTGCGCGATGACGCCGGCATTCAGCGCGACGTTCGTGTTGGAGGTGGTCTTGAAGCCGGCGGCTTCGACCGTCAGCTTGTAAGTGCCGGGCGGCAGTTCTCTGGCGGTGTAATTGCCGCTGGAGTTGCTCGTGACCGAAACGGTAAGGTTGGTCGCCGGATTAACGACCGTAACCTTGGCGTTCGCAATGGCGGCACCGGTTTGATCGGTGACGATGCCGGTGAACTGGCCGTTCTGTACCTGCGCGAATGCGCTGAAGGTCAGAGCGAGTACGGCAAACACTACGAGGCAAAACTGCAATCTCTTCATTTACCTACCCCCTGGAGACTATGTCGCGTGATTGTTGTAGTTTGCACGAATGTACGAAAATCCTGGTTGCGAACTCGATCTTTCGAACCTTGGTGAGGCGATAACACCTGCGCCTTCGAAGCACTAAATTTTCAATCTATCTTGCTGATTCTGTTAATGTAATCGGAGAAATGGCTCGAAAAATAGCTTGCCTCACTCCGGCACGCCAACAAATAGTGCTTTCTTAGTAGAATCGCACTTCTCGCTCCAAACGACGATGCCATGATTTTTCAAATACTTACGGGTTAGTTCTGGGCTATATCTATGAGTAACTGAAGATCAAAATGCAATAACCTACTAAATTCCGTAGATTCATCGCTTTTCAGCGTTTTCTTTCGAGGGCTTCCTCTCGATGACCCCGCTGCCCTCTCGGACAACGAGTTCCTGGTCGGCCGCCTCCGGTCCAAGTTTGTCGACTTGCCCACTCGGCCACCGAATGACAATCGCGTCGACTCTGGTCGCCGCACCCAGGCCAAAATGCACGCGCGGATCGTTTGAACTTTCGAAGCTGCTTCCGGCGCGCCCTTCCGCATAGCGGGTTGAGCCCCCGGCCGTGATCTCTATCCTTGCGCCGAAGCCATCGCGGTTCGATTTGCTGCCGATGGTCTTGATCCGCAGCCAGTGCCCGGGCGACGGAACTTCGTTGCGCAACAGAACGGGGGAGCCATCCATATTTGTGAACAGGAGATCCTGGCGGCCGCGATTCCAGAAGTCGGCAGTCAGGGCGGCGCGGCCAATGTACTTCTTCGCAAGGGCCGGGCCGGACTTCTCGCCGATCTCTTCGAACTTGCCGATCTTCGATTGGTCGATCTTTCCCTGGAACCCGAGATTGTGAAACAGAAACGGCCGCTCGGCGTAGCCGACGCCGAAGGACTGCCCTTCGACCTGCGCGTCTACGTGGCCGTTGACCATGAAGATGTCGGGCCAGCCATCGTTGTCGAAATCGAAAAATTTCACGCCAAAGCCGAGGTACGGGTAGCCGATAGCGGCGATGCCGGCGAAGCCAGCCATGTCGGTGAACTCGCCGTTGTGGTCGTTGTGGTAGAGGTTCTTGGTATCGTCGGAGAAGTTGGTTTTCACGATGTCGGGCCAGCCGTCGCGATCATAGTCGGCGGAATCAATGCCCATGCCAGCCTGCTCGTGTCCATCGGAACTGTAAGCCACACCAGCTTCGGCGCCGACTTCGGTGAATCCACCCTTGCAGTCGTTGTGATAGAGCAGGCTGGGCGAAGAGTCGTCGGCGACGTAGAGGTCGAGGCAACCGTCTTTGTCGTAATCCAGCCACAGCACGCCGAGCCCGTAGTAGCGGTCGGGATCGATGTTGAGTTTTTCGGTGACATCGGTAAAGGTACCGTCACCGTTGTTGTGGTAGAGGCGATCGCGCGCGCCCTTAAGCCCGCGCGGACCGCAATTCACCGGGATGCCGCGATACTGGCAGAAGGGACCCACGCCGAAGGGCGGAAGATTGTTCATGTCCACATCTACGTAATCGGCGACGACCAGGTCGAGATAGCCATCATTGTCGTAATCGCCGAAAGCCGCGCTGGTTCCCCACTCGGTGGGGTTGGCAACCCCGGCTTTTGCGGTGACGTCGGTGAACGTGCCGTCGTGATTGTTGTGGTAAAGCGCCGAACCGTGAAAGCCGGTGATGTAGACGTCTTCCCAGCCGTCATTGTCGTAGTCGCCGATGGCCACGCCGTATCCCCAGCCGCAAAAATTCAGCCCCGACTTTGCCGAGACATCGGTAAACGTGCCGTCGTGGTTATTGTGATAGAGGCGCGGCGGATGGCACTTGCCGGCCTTGTAGTCCTCGATCGACGAGCCGTCAATCAGCAGGATGTCCATCCATCCGTCATTGTCGTAATCGAATGCGGCGGCGCCACCGCACTGGGTTTCGACGATATAGAGTTTTTCCTTGCTGCCGCAGTTCAGGTGAAAGTCAATTCCCGCGGCCCGGGTGACGTCAACGAACAATGCTGGATTGGTCGCGGGAGTCTTGGCGCCCGGCTTGGGTGCGGAACGAACAGGTTTCGCCGCTGGACTCTGGTTTGCCGGTGCAGGGTGTTTCGGCGCCGTCTGCGCCGTCGCCCACAAAATCCAACCGCCCGTCAGTGTCGTCAGGCTCAGTGCCATCGACAGGGCCGTCAGCAGGAAGGCCGCCGCGACCGCAACCTGCAGTTTTCTCATGCGCTGAATCGCTCTCACTGATCGCGTCCGGTCGCCATGCCCGCCGTGGCCGGTTGCGCCTTCTTCAGTGCGGCGAAGCGTTCTCGCTCGCTTCGCGCTTCGTCGGTCTTGCCAAGCTTCTCCAGCACGCGAGCCAGTTGATAGTGCGGACCCGGGTCCTTCGGATTCAGTTCGGCCGCCTTCCGCAAAGCAGGCTCCGCCTGAGCCCACTGCTCGGCGAGCGCCAGCGCTTTGCCCAGGTCGTACCAGACGTCGGGATTGGGTGCGTCCAGTTCCGTGCCGCGCCGCAGATAGGTCACGGCCATCGCATATTTTCCGCTCGCGAGTAACGCGTGTCCCAAGGCGTTGACCGCTACGGGACTCTCCCCCGACTGGCGCAACTCCTCCTTATATTCGCTGATGGCTTCGTCGTTGCGCCCGAGGCTGAAGTAGGCGAACCCCAGATGGTAGTGTCCGAGCTTGATTGCCGGGTCGAGCTTCAGAGTGGTTTTGAACTCCTCGATCCCCTGTACGCTGCGATTCGAATTCAAATACGCTCGCCCCAGCAGCATATGCGCAAGCGCGTTCGAGGGATCGAGCTTGACCGCGGCTTCCAGTTCGTCCGCCCCTGCCACATAATTCTGCTGGCTCAAGAACACCAGCGCCAGGTCATAGTGCGTCGCGGAATCGTTTGGATTCAGCTCTCGTGCTCGCGTGAGCTGTTCCTGGGCTTGCTTGAGATCGTCGGTCTCGAAGTAGGCCAGGCCCAGATAGTGGCGGAATTGCGCATCGCGCGGCCACCGTGAAACCGCTTGTTGACCCAGCAGGACCGCATCGCGGAACTTGCCGGTCTCTATGTCTTGCAGCAACTGCTGCCGGGTTTGGGCTTGTGTCTGATTCTGCGCCTGGGCTGGCGCAGACAGGCACCAGAAGCAGAGTGAGGTGGCAATCATCAAGGCCACGTTCGTTATCCGACCGTTTGTCATCGCAGCTTCTGTCATCGTATCGTCTTTGCAGAGCCAGCCGCAATGCGGCTTCTGTCCTGGCTCTGTTCGAGGAGAATTCCATGCATGCCAAAGATTTTCTTCGGATGTTTGCCTACGATGACTGGGCAAATCGCGAATGTCTTGCCGCCATGACTGCCGCTAATTCCCTGCCCGCGGACACTATCGGCCGCATGGCTCACATTCTTTCGGCGCAGAAGCTCTGGCTCCAACGCGTCCTGAAGCAACCTCAGAGCATGCCGGTGTGGCCCGGTTCAACTATTGATGATTGCGCGGCGTTGGCCGACGAGATGTCGCTGGCGTGGCGGAATTACCTGGCGCGGGTTGCCAACCCGTTCGCCCCCGGCTCGCTCGACGACAAAGTCGGATACCGCAACAGCAAGGGCGAACCGTGGTCCAGCCGCGTGGAAGATATATTGATGCACGTGCTGTTTCACTCCGCCCACCATCGTGGGCAGATTGCCTTGCAGATGCGCGCCTCGGGTCTGACACCCGCTTACACCGATTTCATCCACGCCGTGCGGCAGGGGTTCGTCGAATAAGTAAGAAGGAGGGAGGAGGGGCAAAGAAAGAAGATGGATCGTGGAGCCATATTGCGTGTTTGGCTGCCGCTGCTGGCTGGCCTCTATGCCATTTACGTCACTTTTGCGTCGGCCCGGGTCCCGCATGATGCGATTCGGTGGCTGGGGCTTGTTCTCTGTCTGATGGGCCTGAGCGGCGTGATTGCCGGCCGCGCCAACCTTGGCCGTTCGTTCTCAGTCATGGCCAAAGCCACTGATCTGGTAACCACTGGAATCTATTCGCGGATCAGGAATCCGATTTACATTTCGAGCGTGACGCTTATCATCGGCCTGATTCTGATCGTGCGGCGACCCGTCATCGCGCTGGTTTTGGTCGTCATCATTCCTATGCAGATCATTCGCGCACGCCGCGAAGCTGCAGTCCTGGATGCAAAGTTCGGCGACGCTTATCGCGAATACCGCAGGCACACATGGTTCTGAGGCTTGTGGGTCTGTGCGGACGGGCGAGGACGCCCGTCTCTCCATCAGATTTCGCTGTTATCATTTCAGCGATGAGTTCAGCATCGACCAAACTGCTCCCCGCGTTGCTCTATCTTTTCTTGATCGCTCGCCTTCACGCCGCCGAGGAACCCAAGCTCAGCGCGCTTCCGGCGCCGGTCTCGAACAATGCGGTGGCCATTTCGCATGACGAGGGCGGAGCCAGAATTTTTTCCTTCATGGGCATCGGTCCGAAGAAAACCTGGGATGCAATCACCACCAGCACCTACGAAATGGATCCAGGCACCGGCAAGTGGGAGGAAAAACGTCCCGTACCGGGTGTGGCGGGTCGGCTGGCAGCGTCGGCGGTCGCACTTCACGATCAGGTCTTCATCTTCGGAGGCTACGTCGTCGACTCCCAGGGTGGTGAGACCACCGTGTCGGACCTGAACGTTTTTGTCCCGGTTGAGAATCGCTATTATCGCGGCAAGGATATACCCGAGCCCGTCGATGACGCCGTGGTCGGCCTCTATCGCGACCGTTACATTTTCCTTATCGGCGGATGGTCAACATCAAAGGGCGCTGTCGTTCGCAACGTCCAGATTTACGACACCGACAAAGATGTCTGGATGCAGGGCACACCGATTCCCGGCACACCGGTGTTCGGCCATGCCGGTGCCATCCTGGGCGACACCATCGTTTATGTGGACGGCGCCTATACGAACCCGAACGGCCCCAATCCCAAGTACGTTGCCTCCAGCGAATGCTGGATGGGCAGGCTACCAATTTCGAAGAAGGCTGACATCACCAAGATTCGCTGGACGCAACTTCCCGCCCATCCCGGTAACGCGCGCTACCGGATCGCGGCCGGTGCGGATTCGCAAGACAAGAAGGCAACCCGAATCTATTTCTCCGGCGGAAGCGATAACCCCTACAACTACAACGGGATAGGCTACAACGGCCAGCCTGCCGAACCTTCTCCCGTAACCTTCGCGTTTAACGTACGCACCCGCGCTTGGGAGACTGTCAACGACAACACTCCCGAGCCCACCATGGACCATCGCGGCCTGCTGATTACCCGCCGCGGCCTGGTCATCGCGGGTGGCATGGAAAAGGGCCAGCAGGTTACCGCCAAGGTTACGATTGTAAAACCGGTCTACAGGAAGTAGCCTTATAGCCGTGCTAACGGACTCGTTCGACGGGGTTTCCACGTCCTCGGTACTGTATCCTGCGCCCAGAGTCGGAGTCTTGCGTCCAATTGTCACGAAACCAAGTGACGCAAGTCACGGCGGAGCCTCCCCTCCAGGCGTCCAATGAGTACAGCCGCAATTCATGCGGCGTCCTTGAAAATTCTTTCTACCTATCAAAATTCGGAGGCAAGCCTATGACTGTTATGGAACCGCCTAAGAGGAATGCTGCGGCGGACTACGCTAATCAGATTCTTAACCTAGTAAAAGCCAAGAACCCAGCCGAACCGGAATTCCACCAGGCCGTAATGGAAGTGTTCGAGTCCTTGAAGCCCGTGTTGGAGCGCCACCCCGAGTATCAGGAAGCCAAGATTCTTGAACGTATCACGGAGCCCGAACGCGTCCTGATGTTCCGCGTACCCTGGTTTGACGACAGGGGCAAAGTGCAAGTCAACCGCGGCTTCCGCATTGAGATGAACAGTGCCATCGGCCCCTACAAGGGCGGACTGCGACTCCATCCCTCGGTGAACCTCGGCATTCTGAAGTTCCTGGCGTTCGAACAAGTCTTCAAAAATTCGCTCACCACGCTCCCCATGGGCGGCGGCAAGGGCGGAAGCGATTTCGATCCCAAAGGCAAGAGCGACAACGAAGTAATGCGTTTCTGCCAGAGCTTCATGACCGAACTGCAGCGCCACATCGGTCCTGACACCGACATTCCCGCCGGCGACATCGGCGTGGGCGGCCGCGAAATCGGCTTCCTGTTCGGACAATACAAGCGGCTGCGGAATGAATTCAGCGGCGTTCTCACCGGCAAAGGCCTGGCTTGGGGCGGCTCGCTGATTCGTCCCGAGGCCACCGGCTATGGCTGCGTGTACTTCGCCGAGGAAATGCTGAAGACCCGCAAAGAAAACCTGAAAGGCAAAGTGTGTCTGGTTTCGGGCAGCGGCAATGTCTCGCAATACACCATCGAGAAGCTGCTGGATCTGGGCGCGAAGCCGGTTTCCGTGTCCGATTCCGACGGCGCCATCTACGACGCTGACGGCATCGACCGCGAGAAACTCGCGTACGTCATGGATCTGAAGAACAACCGCCGTGGCCGCATCAAGGAGTACGCCGACAAGTACAAGAAGGCCATCTACAGCGCCACCGATCGCAAGCTCGACCATAGCTGGCTCTGGGCGATCAAGGCCGACTGTGCATTCCCGAGCGCCACTCAGAATGAGATCAACGCAAAAGACGCGGCCAATCTCATCAAGAACGGCTGCAAGGTTGTCAGCGAAGGCGCCAACATGCCGAGCACCCTCGAAGCCACCAAACTGTTCCTCGACGCCAAAGTCCTCTACGGACCGGCCAAGGCTGCCAATGCTGGCGGCGTTGCCACCTCTGGACTGGAAATGTCGCAGAACAGCATGCGTCTCTCCTGGACTCGCGAAGAAGTCGATGATCGTTTGCACAAGATCATGATCGCCATCCACAAGAATTGCTTCGAAACGGCCGAGCAGTATGGCACGCCGGGCAACCTGGTGAACGGCGCCAATATCGCGGGCTTCCTGAAGGTCGCGAATTCCATGCTCGATCAGGGCCTGGTATAGCTAGAACTGTATTTCAGAAGAACAGCGCGGGAGGGAGCAATTCCTCCCGCGTTTTTTCATTCCGACTACCCCAACTTTTCTGTTCCGGCTGCACACACCGCACCTTTTCGAACTATTTGATACAGTGCTGATCTATGAAGCAAAAGAGCATCTCATTTCGCACAGTGAAAGCTATACCGAGGGCAGCCGCTGCGGACCACGATATTGTCGTTTTCCTCAGGCATGATACGTGGAACGACTACGGTTTCTTAGCTACGTACCACGTCATTGTAAGAGTTTCGGGTCGTACGGATGTTGACCTGGGAATTACGAAAATCGTGCAGCGCGGTCAGGAAAATGGCGAGCCTCTGATCCCCGAGCGATTCCCTGAGCTTACAGATGACTTTTGCTCTCTTGGGCAAAGCTTTGCCTATTACGAGATGCTGCACGCGATGGGCGAGTCTGTCTGGAGGCCGTTTCTCCATGGATTGAGAGACGCTGTTTTCGACCCGGTAATTCACCATGCTTTCGAGCACGAGCCTGGCTTCAAGAACTCTTTGCTTCGCGGCAGCGGAGCAGAGAGGGCGCTAGAAGATGCACCAGTGTTGTTCGCGACCCAGCCGTCAGTGGGACCCCCCATAGGTACGAACCTTGCCATGACTTTCCGGACTACCTTGGGGGGTTCCGCTTTGACCGTGCCCCTCGCGTTCAACGGTAGCAGCGACATTCCAGAGCGCTGGCTCGCCGTCATCGGATACAACGGCTCCGGTAAAACACGACTGCTTGCAAATATCGGCATGATCGCATCCACAGTTACATCGGATCAGGACAAGGAAAGTCGAAAGAAATATGGGTACTTCGAGAGTCCGGCGTACAGCTTTGGTGCAGTGATTGCATTTTCCTATTCGGCTTTCGACACGTTTGAGATTCCACGGTTCGGACGAGAAGAGCGTGAGCAGAAGCTTCAGAGAGGGTATTTTTACTGCGGTCTACGAAAGCCAGGTAAAGCAACGAGCAATGCATTAAAAACCATTGACGAGCTCTTTCGAGACTTCGTAGCCGCCCTAGAGCGTGCCAGGACACGCGATCTTCGGGCACGTTACATCGCTGCGATCAAGATTCTGTTGGATGAACCATCCCTTAGCCCATACCGCGCAATGTATGAGCTGATGAATGAAGACGAGGCGGGATGTAGGCAATTCTTCGATACCTTGAGCACCGGACACAAGCTCGTCCTCAACCTGGTGACTCAATTGATCGCGAACCTCCAGCCGAAATCTCTTGTGATCTTCGACGAACCAGAGAGCCATCTCCACCCATCGCTGCTTTCGGCGATGCTCAAGGCAATCCGTTTTCTTCTAGATGACACCGATTCCTTCTGCATCTTTGCTACACACTCGCCGGTAGTTCTTCAAGAGACACCTGGCAAACAGGTGCTGATCTTGCGACGCAATGGAAAAAAATCTATGGTCGAGCAGCCCGAACGCGAAACCTTCGCTGAAAACGTGGGCGTTCTCACCAGCGACGTGTTCAATCTAACCGCATCCGAAACGGATTTCCATTATGTGCTGGAACGCTTAGCGAAAGAGCATGATGTGGGTTCAATAGAACAGATGTTCGGTCGACCTTTAGGGCTCCAAGCCCGCTCATTCATTCGTTCACGTGGGGCCGGTGAACCGTAGTCATGCTCTATCTCGGCTGTCCGCAACATGATGACGTGACAAACCTTACGAAAGCTCTTCGTAGAGGCAAGGCGAAAGCTCTGAATAATCGCTTGGACGCAATAGTTGAGCGCTATGACGATTACGTCGCACGCGCTCCGCTTTTGGCCGGTCTACCTCAACTCCCTGTGGACCTGGAAGCAGCTGACTTGCTTCGTTCGCTTTTCGACCGAACGGAACCGCGCGGAAGCCTGTGGCCTTTAAGAACGGCACTCATGGGAAGGACACGGACATGTCCCCAGTGCCGGATATCAGAGGCGTTTGAATTGGATCATTTTTTGCCAAAAGAAAGCTACCCGGAGTTTTCAATCTATTCCCGAAACTTAGTTCCCTCATGCGGTAGGTGCAATTCATTGAAAGGTCCCGACGCCTCCGCACAATACCTGCACGCATATTACGATCAAATTCCACGTAGACGATTTCTCAACGCATCCGTCCAGCTTCGACCGGGCATCGTTTGGGTCTCCTTCACCGTTGATGTTACGAAAATCGACGAGCCACTCGCAGGAAAGATCACATATCAGTTTGCGGCATTGCACTTGGGTGAGCGTTATAGCATGCAGGCTGCGGAGCGGTTGGGTTCCTACGCACCTTCCTTGGAAAGGACCTTTGCAACTTCGGGAGTGAACGGAGTCAAAGCAGACTTGCGGGCCCTCCTTAGATCAACGATGAACAACGGAGTCAATCACTGGGAAGTTGTGTTCCTAATTGCGCTACTTACAAAACAAGATTATCTAAATGGTGGGTTCAGGGGCCTCTAGGTACCGGCGACTTGCGGCGGTGGGCCATTTTCACACGCGGGGGATAATCGCCTTCTGCTGCCCTTGAAACTCCGACTAGAATACCCCGCGGGTGGGCCATTTCAACGTTGGCCGAAACAACTGCGGGTGCGCCCCTTCTCGCGCGTTTCGAGAAGGGGCCTTGCCGAACTGCCGGGACCGGTAGACCCCGTTTTACGCGGCCGCAACTCCGTCTCCATCGTAAGCACGTCCACTGATTCATCACATCCAGCCAGTGATCACCCTCACAGACCTTCCACTCGCCATGCTCGAAAATGAAATCTGATTGGCCCAGCAAGAAGTGCGGCCGCCTCCAGAGACGGGCCCCAATGCTGCACGGAAGTCATAGTCAGCGCTCCTTGACAATTCAAACGACACCTTGCAGTTGTCACCCGCTCCCCTCGATCAAGGCCAAAACGAAGTATTTCTCCGCTAAGTTGAGGCGGTTAGCGGGCGTGACCCTGAGCGGAGTCGAGGGGGAAGGATCTGGAGTTAACTCCTTATTTGTGAATACTTTGAAGTTAAGTCCTTATTCCTTAATACTTTAGCGGAAATTGGGGGGGGGGGGGGTACCAAGCCATTTCGAGACCCCGATTCTTCGAAACATGGAGCAACAACCGAGGACGGCTCTCCACTACCTCACCAGCGTCAGATCGTCCGACTGTTCCTTGTCGCCGATCCAGTCGGCCACCGCGGCGGTGACAGTTTCCGTGATGCACGGCGAAATACGATGCGGCGGTGGATACTTCCACCCCGCATCTTTCTTGCTCCAGCGAACCTGCTCTACCAAACCTGGACTAGGATATTCCCATGTCCCCCCGCCGCATCGCCGAGCCCATCTTGGACGCCGAAGAGCGCTTTGAAGGCTTCGAAAACCTGATGCCCTTCAAGGTGCAGAACATTCTTCTCGTCTCCAGTCTCTACGATTCCTTCATCCTCCGCGAAGATGGCCGGCTCAATGAGTTGCTCATAGACGAATCGCTCGAACTCAACCTGCGGCAGATCCCCGGGATAACGCAAGTCTCCAGCTGCGCGGAAGCGCTTGAGCTTGCGCGCTCGCAACCGCAATTCAATCTCATCGTCACCAATCTCGCGGTCGGCGACATGGACGCGGCGCAGTTGGCGCGCGAGGTGAAGCGCGCCGGCCTGGATGTTCCCGTCGTGGTGCTGGCCTATGACTATCGCGAGATCAAGAATTTCGTGGCGCGGAATCCGGTCACCGATATCGAACGCATTTTTCTGTGGCAGGGCAATGCCCGCATCCTAATCGCGATCGTCAAGTACGTCGAGGATCAACGCAACATCCTGCACGACACGCGGGCCATCGGCGTGCCCGTGCTGCTGGTGGTGGAAGATAACATCCGTTATTACTCGTCGTTTCTGCCTGTGATTTATACCGAAGTGATCAAGCAATCGCGGCGCGTGATCCAGGAAGGCATCAACGTGGCGCACAAACTGGTGCGCATGCAGGCACGGCCGAGAATTCTGCTGGCCTCGAACTTCGAAGACGCGGCCATGCTGGTGCAGGAGTATCGCGATTATCTGTTCGGCCTGGTCTCGGACGTGGAGTTCCCCCTGGAGGGCAAACTCAGTCCCGAGGCAGGCTTCGAACTGGCTCGCCTGGTGAAGAGCCTGGTGCCCGACGTGCCCGTGGTGTTGCAATCCAGTCGCACCGAGTTCCGTCCCCGGGCGCATGCCGAGGGCTATTCGTTTCTGCGCAAACGTTCGCCCACGCTGTTGCAAGACTTGAGCCGCATCCTGACCGAGCAATTCGGGTTTGGCGACTTCGTGTTTCGCCTGCCGGATTCGAGCGAAGTCGGACGGGCGCAAGACTTGAACGAGCTGGAGAAGCAACTGCAAACGGTTCCGGCAGAAAGCATCGTCTTTCACTCGCAGAGCAACCACTTCTCCCATTGGCTGATGGCACGCACCGAGTTTGCGCTGGCGGCCAAGCTCCGCCCGCGAAAAGTTTCAGATTTTGCCAGCCCCGAACATCTGCGCCGCGATCTCATCCAATCGATCAACGATTACCGCCGCGAACAAAGCGAGGTGCTGATCGGCGACTTCCGGGCCGATACTTTCAAGCCTTCGGAATCGAATTTTCTGCGGATCGGCTCCGGATCGCTTGGCGGGAAGGCTCGCGGTCTCGCCTTTGTCCGTCACCTTCTGCGCAAGCGGCGTATCACCCGCCGCTTTCCCGGCGTGCGCATCTCCGTGCCTCCCGCCGTCGTGCTGGCCACGGATGTGTTCGAGCAATTCGTAGCCGAGAACAACCTGCTGGATTTTGCCCTGCGCTGCGAGGATGACGCTGAAATTCAGCGGACGTTCCTGGCCGCGCCGCTATCCGCCAGCCTCAGCGAAGACCTGAGATCGTTCCTGGCCGAAGTCAAGCATCCGTTGGCGGTGCGCTCCTCCAGCCTGCTGGAGGATTCGCAATACCAGCCTTTTACCGGCGTGTATGAGACCTTCATGCTGGGCAACCAGCAGGCCGATCCGGAAGCCCGGCTGACAGCGCTGAGCGAAGCCATCCGGTGCGTCTATGCCTCCACCTTTAGCCACCATGCCAAGGCCTACGTGCGCGCCACGCCCTACCGTCTGGAAGAAGAAAAAATGGCGGTGATTCTGCAGCAGGTTGTGGGCACGTCGTACGGGCAGCGCTTTTATCCCGATTTCTCCGGAGTCGTGCGCTCGCACAATTTTTATCCTGTGGCGCCCATGGCTTTCGAGGACGGCATTGCGGCCGTCGCGCTGGGACTGGGGCGGGCAGTGGTGGATGGCGGGAAGTGTTTGACTTTCTGCCCGCGCTATCCCCGCAATCTGGTGCAGTTTTCCTCGGTCGAAGACATACTCGCCAACTCGCAGTCGGAATTCTGGGCCCTGGAGCTAGATGGCGCTTCGGAGGGCCGTCCCGGCCATTGGCACGAGCGGCGGTTCGGCCTCGACGCCGCTGAGACTGACGGCACGCTGCGGGCGCTGGCTTCCACTTACTCTCGGGACAACCACGCTATTTACGACGGAGTAAGCCGGCCGGGAGCGCGCATCGTTACCTTTGCCCCCATGCTCAAACATGGCACCTTCCCGCTGGCTGAGATTCTCGATGACCTGGTTCGGGCCGGCGAAGATGCGCTCGGCAATCCGGTGGAAATCGAATTTGCCGTGCGGCTGTCCCAGCAGGCTGGTCCATCGACTGGAGAGGCAGCGGAGTTTGGTTTCCTGCAGATTCGCCCACTCACCCTGGCGCGCCACAGCGAGGACTTAGCCCTGGACGATGTTCGACCGGAACGCCTGATTTGCCTCAGCAGCCAGGTTCTGGGCAACGGCCGAATCGAAAATCTTCACGACGTCATCGTGGTTGATTCGCAGCGCTTCGAGCGCAGCCGCAGCCAGGAAGTGGCCTCGGCGGTTGCTCAGCTGAATCGCCGGCTCACCGAGGAGAACCGGCCCTATCTGCTGATCGGCGTGGGACGCTGGGGATCAACCGAACCCTGGCTGGGCATTCCCGTCGAATGGGATGAAATCTCCGGCGCGCGCGTGATTGTGGAGGCGGGGTTCCGTGATTTTCGTGTCACCCCATCGCAGGGCAGCCATTTCTTCCAGAATCTCACTGCCTTTCAGATCGGTTACTTCACGGTGAATCCAGATGCCGGCGAGGGCTCCGTCGATTGGGAGTGGTTGACGGAACAACCGGCTGTCGAAGAGCAAGGCTGCGTTCGCCACTTGCAGTTTAAGGAACCGATCCGCGTGGTGATGAACAGCCGCACCAGCCAAGGCGTAATCTTCAAGCCCGAAGGACAGTCGGTACTGGAAACCGGGTACTGATTACTTACCTCGCCCGCGCCAGCACCAGCGTCACATCATCCGGCTGTTCGTTGTCGCCGATCCAGTCCTCCACCGCCGCGGTGACAATTTCCGTGATGCGCTCGAGCGGCAGATGGCGATTCGCGCGCACCAGTTGTATCAGCCGCTCCTCGCCGAACTCGCCATAATCGTTTTCCGGTTCGGTGACTCCATCGCTGTAAGCCACCAGCACATCGCCCGGGCGGAGTTGCACCGTCGCTTCCGGAAAACTCAGGTTGTCAAAAAGGCCAACCACGGTTCCACCGCAGTCCAGCAGTTGCGTCGATCCATCCTCAGAAATCAGGGTTGGCGGCAGGTGGCCGCCGTTCGAGTAGGTGAGCTGGCGCGTCGCTCCGTCATAAATTCCCAGAAACAGAGTCGCGTACTTTGCCGCTGGAGTGCTTTCGTAAAGCTGATGGTTCAGCAGCGTCAGCAGCACCGCCGGAGACACATCCTTCACCCTCGCCTCAGACGCCAGCATCAGCCCCGAGCCGCCTGCAGCCACCGCAACCGGCTCGCGCGCCGTTAGTCCGCGCAGTGCGGGCACGTCTTCGATGCTGTACGCGCGCACCGCCGAGTGGATCGTCGCCATCATCAACGCCGCTGAAATTCCTTTGCCGCTGATGTCGCCCACCGCCAGGATCAGCTTGTCGGAATTCAGCCCCAGAAAATCGTAGTAGTCCCCGCTCACCGTCCGCGCGGGACGGCAGAATCCGTGCACTTCCAGACTTTCCAGTTGCGTGATCAACTTGGGATAGAGCTGCGCCTGCACTTCCTGGGCAATCGCCAATTCGCCTTCCAGGCGCTGCTTTTCCTTCTGCTCCTGCACCAGCTTCTCGATCGACGTGGTCATCGAGTTGAAGGAGTTGGCCAGGGTTGCCAGTTGATCGCTCGACTGCACCGGAATCCGGTGGCTGAAGTCGCCCCGATTGACGTGCTTGGTCGCCTGATAGAGCTGATCCACGGCCGAGGTGATGCTGCGCGTCAGCTTGGTGCCTACGAACAGCGCCAGCAAGACAATGATCCCGAAGATAATCGCGACGATCAGCTGAGCGGTCTCTAAGACTTGTGCGTAACTCCCGAGCGCCTCAAACAGTCTCGCGTAAAGCACGGAAGGCCGCGTGTGCAGGCCCAGTGCCCCGGTCCGATGCGCTTTCCCGGTCGCCGACGCCCAATCCACGATCGAGAGTTGCGCTCCGAAAATGATCTCGGGATCCACCCTGCTGCTCGCAGCCGGAAGCGTCCCCGCGGTAAATGTCGGTTCGAACTGCCGGCCATCTTCGGAAACCATCTCACCCGAGCTGATCAGGATGTCATGTTGGTTCTTGTCTACCGGGATGGCAGCAGTGGAGGGTTTCGGCTGCAGCAGCGTGATTTCTCCGAGCTCAGCAGCGATCTCCTGCAGCAGCAACTTGTCGAGCGGTTCGCTCGAAATCACGCGCAAAGACTCCGGTTCCGCCCCAATCACCGTCGCCGTGCGCAGGTAGAGTGCACCGTGATCCCGGACGATCTCGCGGAAATTGTCATTCACGAAAGGCGGAGCACTAAACGCCGCCGCGCCCTCCGGCCCCGAGCAGTTGGGCTGCGGCTGGCTCCCGTACCACGCGCACACCTCCCGCCGGGACCACTCCGGACGATGCACTCTTATCCGGTCGAGCATCTCAGCATCCAGTTTTCTGCCGCCTGAGATCTGTGTCGCCAGGTGATGGGCGATCGCCCGGTTGGCTGCCTCCATGCTGCGCAGGTGAGTGGTGATGTCGGACGTTACGACAAAGCTGGCGAATTGCCCCGCGAAAAGATAGAGCGTGATCAGCGAAATCATCACCAGCAGGAAAACCGGAATCACGCCGATAAAAACATAGGTAACGATCAACCGGTTCCGCAGCCGCCATAGCAGTTGCGAGCGCAGCCAGCGGAAGCCGGCAAGCGCGAGCAACACAATCGCCAGCCCACTCAGAAAAGTTACCCAGCCTCCGAGGCTTGCCGACGTCGCTGGACCTACCCCGCGCATCAGCCTCTGCGCCGCGAACAAAAGCAGGTCGAGCGCCAGCACGTAGAGCGCCGCCCACGCGACCCAGCTCTGTGGCCAGAGCCCTTTTTCGCGCAGCCTGCTCTCGAATTCCAGAGAGATCAGTCTCATCCCGTAACCTGATTCGCCGCCTGCTGGTCGGGCGCCGCGCCTGCTGTCATATCGCAGGCTTATATCTCAGGATAGATGTCGAAAAACGCCGCGAGACTCGTCCTGAGCTGCTTTTCAATCTCGTCTTTGCCGCCCTCGAGAATGTGCATGGCGACGTGCGCTTCCCGCCCACTCTTCAGTTTGACCGTCGCCGGGCTCACCTCCGCGACCTCATCGGAAGGCAGCAGACGCAGACCATATACCAATGTCAGGTTTGCCATCCTAGGATTGTAAGCCAGAGATTGAAAGTCGGAAGATTCGGGGCGCGGAAGATACAAAACCAGATTGTCATCCTGAGCGAAGCGAAGGACCTGCTTTTTGCCGGTGCACGAGACAGCAGGTCCTTCGCTTCGCTCAGGATGACAACTTAATGGATGATGAACCGGGCCTATCCCGGCGGCCATTGCAGCGAGCGCCCGCCGATCAGGTGCACATGCAGATGAAAAACCGATTGCCCCGCGCGCGGGCCCACATTCAGCACGGTGCGGTAGCCATCTTCAATCGACCGCTCCCGCGCAATGTGCGCGGCCACCAGGTGGCAGCGCCCCACCAGTTCCGCGTCTTCCGCCGATGCTTCCTTCAAGCCGGCAATATGCTTTTTCGGAATGACCAGCACGTGGGTCGGGCCTTGTGGGTTCAGATCTTCAAATGCAAAGGTGTGCTGGTCTTCGTAAACTTTCTTGGATGGCACTTCGCCGCGCAGGATCCGGCAGAATAGACAATCCGCCATAAGTCAGTCTCCCCTCGCCTGGGATTACGATCACCCGGCAAGTCCACACGGAGATAAATTCATCTCTGGAAGAAACAATACCACTCCCGCTAAGAACACTTTGCAAAAAATGTTCAATCCAGCCGCACCAGAAACACCGTCCCCTCTGTTGTCTCCATCTCGTGGGCCAGAGCGGTGGCGCGCTGGCGGTCGTCGTCCAGCACTCGGACTCGCACCCACCAGACGCCCACTGGACTCCTGAACTTCAGTACTTGGGCCGTCTGGTACCGCTTCTGCAGATGTTTCGCCAATTCAGCAGCCGCTTTCTCCTGGGTGAAGGAGCCGATCTGCACCGCCCAGCGTCCCCCCGTTTCGAGAGGCGCGGGCGCCTGCAGCACCTCCAACCGGACTTTTGCGGTGCCGGGCAAGTACACGCCCACCGCCTTTGCGGCCGCCAGCGAAAGATCGACGATGCGTCCTGTAACAAATGGCCCGCGATCGGTGATGCGCACGAGCGCCGAATTTCCGGTCTTTAAATTCGTGATGCGCACAATCGAACCCAACGGCAAAGTAAGATGGGCCGCCGTCATCGCGTTCATGTCGTAAACCTCGCCGTTCGATCCGCGCCGGTTGTGATACGGAGCACCGTACCAACTCGCCATGCCGCTCTCCTCAAAGATCGGTTTCGCGCCGGCGGGGACTTCGATCTTCTCGTTTCGGCCCGCAGTTTCCGCAGGCGGCGGAGGCACAGCTGGTTTCTCTTGTTCCTGCGGAATTGCCGGCGGAGACGGAGTGGGCGCCTGGGCACGTTTATGCCCACCACAGCTGCTGAGAAGCGCAATGCCCAACAATAGAAGGAATAGAAGAAATGGGAGCAGGCGTCGCAACGCCTGCTCAGACTTGGCACTGGAAGCAAGGCGGCTCAAGACTTCTTGCGCTCGGTTTCCAGAAAGTCCGCGAACTCCGCAAGCTTTCCCGCAGCCGTTCGCAGTGCTTTAGAGGAATGGGTCCGCACCGCCGGCACCACCTCGTCGTTCAGATACGTCACCAGTTCCGCCGTCTCTTTTTCCAGAGTCTCGGCGACGTTGGCTACCGAGCGATTGATGCGCGCGGAAGCCTCTCCTACCTTGCGGTCGAATTCCGTCATACCCATCCTGCCGGCTCGGGATAACGTTCACGCGCATGCCGCGGTTCCCAAGCCTCATTCATTATCGTGTGCCCTCTCGCCGCGGTCAATCGGGAAGGGTTGTGTGGAAGCGGGGCTCTGCCCCGCTTGGACGGGGCAAGCCCCGTCCCCACACAGTCCGGATCACGGTACAATCACGCCATGCGTCCGAGGAGAGCTGCCGAATGTCTACCGCATTCTTTGCTGGTCGTAGTGATCTTCGTGTTGGCATTCACTCCGGCCTGTACCGTGTACCGTGATCATCCGGCGCGCGCACTGTCTGAAGCAACCGGAGGCGAGGGACTGGAGCGCGTCTTCTGGAAAGATGTGCAAACGGCGAACTGGGTCGAGGTAGAGCGAGCTCTCGCGTCGAATTACGCGGGCGTAACTCCCAGCGGAACACTCGACCGCACCACTACGCTTGAGCAATATCGCCAGTGGCAACTCAAGGACTACGCAATCGGCGATCTGAGGACCGAATTGAACGGAAGCACCTTCGTGGTGACCTATACCATCACGCTGAATGGCACCGCGAATGGGACCACCGGGAATGGCGCAGTCGGCTCGCAACCCCTCCCCTCTGCACCGCAGCACATGATGACCGTGTGGCAGCAGCAAAAAGCCGGATGGGTAGCCATAGCGCACAGCGTCAGCCAACCATAATGCGAGTGCTATCCAACATCAGGGTAGAGACGCGGCTCGCCGCGTCTAGCAGCGCCACGGCTCCAGCGAAGGTCGCCTCCGCCGTTCCCGCCAAATATCTAGCGACTTTCCGGAGTGCGCTGCTCCGCTGGTACGACCAGCATCGCCGCGACCTTCCCTGGCGCAAGACCCGCGATCCCTACCGCATCTGGCTCAGCGAAATCATGCTGCAGCAGACGCGGGTGGCCGCCGTTCTTGACCATTACCGAATTTTCCTTAAGCGTTTCCCGAATGTCCAAGCGCTCGCTGCAACCACGGAAGACGCCGCGCTCGCCGCCTGGAGCGGGCTCGGCTACTACGGCCGCGCCCGCAGGTTGCATCAGTGCGCCAAAGAATTGGTTCGAAAACACGCTGGCCGCTTCCCGCAAACTGCCAAAGCCCTCCAGACTCTCCCCGGCATCGGACGTTACACCGCCGCGGCCATCGCCAGCATCGCCTTTGCCGAGCCCGTGGCCGTTGTCGATGGCAATGTCGAGCGCGTGTTGCAACGACTGATCGGCATTGAAGTGACCGGCATCAATCTGACCACGCCACAAACCTGGCAACATGCCCAAGCGCTGCTCGCGAGTTCCCAGCCTGGAGATTTCAATCAGGCCGTGATGGAACTCGGCGCAACCGTGTGCGTGCCCCGCCAGCCCCGCTGCCCAGTCTGCCCGCTCCGGAAATGGTGCGTAGGCGCAATAACAATGGAGCGCCGGGCGTCCCCGCCCGGCCGGACTCTTGTCCGAAACCAGAGTCGTAGGGTCAGAAAAGAAATCAGCTGCGTGTTGTACCGGCGAAACGGCCGAATCCGCCTGGTTCAGCGCCCGAGAAAATCGCCGCTCATGCCCGGCATGTGGGAACTGCCGCAACGATCCCAAGAGCCGGGCGGGACGCCGGTTCCCGTCCCTTGGCGCACGTTCCGCCATGCCATCACGGTTACCGACTACACCGTCCATGTACACACGGCCCCGGTTGGCAAAGGTAAATGGATTCCGGTCGCAAGCATTTCCCATTTCCCCATCACCGGCCTGACGCGAAAGATCCTCAAAGCCGCCGGCGTCATCTAAAATCGAAGAGACGTATGCAGTGGCTCCATCGCCTGTTCGGAGGTTCGAAAAAAATGCCTGTATTGCGGGAGGGAACCAAAGCTCCTGACTTTTCTCTGCCTGCCCTAGATGGCGGCAAGTTTTCTTTACAGGACGCGCTCCAGAAGGGGCAAGTCTTGGCCGTGTTTTTCAAGGTTTCCTGCCCGGTCTGCCAATATACGTTTCCGTTTTTCGAACGCTTGCACAAAGCCTACGGTAGTCAGAAAGTCGCCATGGTAGCCATTTCTCAGGACGACAAGCGCGACACCGCCGCCTTTTTGAAACAGTATGGCGTAACCTTCCCTGCCCTGGTTGACGATCCCGCCGGTTATGCGGTGTCAAATGCCTACGGCCTGACTAACGTGCCCTCGTGGTTCCTGATCGGGCAGGACGGCGAAATCAAGATCTCCAGTGTGGGCTGGGCAAGAGCGGACGTCGAAGCTCTAAACCGCCAGATGTCCGATGCCAACCATACCTCGCTGCGACGCCTGTTTCACCCCGCAGACGAGGTCCGCGACTTCACCCCCGGTTGAAGCTCCAAGAATTAAGCCCGCGGTCGCGGGACAAAAAGATCGTGTGGGGACGGCCCAGCTCGCCGGCTCTGTTTCCGGCTTTCGCCGTCGCACTCCTATTCTCCTTCTTCTAACACGATCGCTTCCGCTTCAATTTCCAGTAGCATTTCTGGAGAAACCAGGGCCGTGATCGCCATCATGGTGCTCGCGGGACGAATGTCGCGGAAAAACTCTCCGTGGGCCATGCCCACTTTTTCCCAATCCGCAATGTTGGTAAGGAACACACGGGTGCGAACCACATCGTTCAGGGAGGCTCCGGCCCGCTGCAACGCGCGTTCGATGTTCTTGAGGGTCTGCACGGCCTGCGCGTAAGCATCACCCACGCCGACGATTTTGCCGTCGTCTCCAGTTGCCGTAGTACCCGCAACATGAATGTGTGCGCCGACGCGAACCGCACGAGAGTAACCGACAATCGGCTCCCATGGCGCTCCGCTTGAAAGGTTGATTCGCTCCACTCTGCCTCCGTTTCTTCGGTGCTTCCTGGTGAATAGATTCGCGGAACCAACTTTTCGATCCACGCGCTGAGGAAATTAGCAGCCGCCTGCTCCAGCTGCCAACAGATACCCGCGAAACGCCGGGCCTCGCACGAACGTCTAACAACATAGTGGCTCAATGGTCACTTGCATTGGTTACCGATTCACGGTATCTAATGCGCACGAGTTCTTGTTCCGATTGGAACAAGAGGGGACAAAGTTGGGGAAGGAAGCAGGGGCCATGGAGATTCCGGAGACGCACCCGCTGCAGCAGTTGTTTGTTGAACTGGTCGGCCGTCATTACGCTCAGGAGATTGGAATTCGCGATCCGCAAGTCGTGAGCTACGTAGCGCATCTGCTGTCGGAGTTTTGCGATGCCGAGCAGTTGTTGAAAATCCGCAATGTGGCGGGGAAGCCGCTGAACGATGTGGGCGAGATGCTAATCGAGTCGGACCCGATCTACGGCCCAGCGCCATCGTTCGACCGCGAGCGCCAAGTCCGCAAACATATTGGCGACTTCACGCTGTTCTACGCCGGCATGTTTCCGGAGAGCATCAACCATTACCGCCTGCGCCGCCAACGAGTCGAGGGCTTCGTGGATTGGGTGAAAGCCGGAAAAGAAAGTTACTACATCGTCTCGAAGTTCGAGCACTTCGAATACGCCAAGGTGGCGCCGCTGTTCGCGCAACTCTCGCAGCGATTCGAGCAGTGCGTGTATGGATTGAACCTGGTGAAGAACGAGCTGGAAGTGATGCAACACCCGATCGCGCGGAGAACGAATGAGTTACTGATGTAGAGACGCGGCTTGCCGCGTCTCCCACCGTGTCGAAGGAGACGGGGCAAGCCCCGTCTCTACAGTCGCACCAGTCGCCTGCCGACGATCTCGAATTTCCCTTCCAGCACAATCCTGATCGCTTCGCTGTATGCAATGTGCTCCTGCTCCAGAATGTGCGCCGCCAGCGTGTGTTCGTCGTCGGAGTCGAGCACGGGCACGGTTTTCTGCACAATAATGGCGCCGTGGTCGAGTTCCTCATCCACAAAATGCACCGTGCACCCGGTCACTTTCACGCCGTAGGCAAACGCCTGCTGCTGTGCTTCGAGTCCCGGAAAGGAAGGCAGCAGCGACGGGTGGATGTTGAGAACTTTGCCCGGAAACTGACGCACAAACCAGGGCGAGAGCAGGCGCATGTAACCGGCGAGGCAGATGAGATCAATGTTGTTGCCGAGGAGTGCGGCCACAACTTCGCGGTCGTGCTCCTCGCGCGGCTTGCCTTTCGATGGAATGACGAGCGCCTGGAGCCCTCGCTGGCGAGCGGTTTCAAGGCCGGGAGCATCGGCACGATTTGAAATCACGACCGCGATGCGGGCATCGGGGATCCGGCCAGCTGTAATGCTGTCGGCGATTGCCACAAAATTGGAGCCGCGTCCGGATAGCAGAATGCCGAGATTATTCATAGGACAACATTATTCACCACGGAGGCACGGAGACACGGAGAAAATCGAAGAGAGCTTTGTCATCCCGAGCAAAGCGAGGGATCTGCATCTTGCGGCGACCTGCAGATCCCTCGCTTCGCTCGGGATGACAATTCATAAAAGGGGTAGCTAAGAGCCAAAAGCTAGAAGCTAGGAGCTCCTAGCTGAACATCACCTTGCGGTCGCCCTTGACGATGCGGCCTACGCTGTAAAACTTTTCTCCGGCGCGCTCCAGCAGTGTCTGAGCTTTCTTGAATTTCTTGGCGGGAACCACGATCAGCATTCCGAGGCCCATATTGAAGGTGCGGAGCATTTCTTCCTCCGCGACGTTGCCGAGTTTCTGGAGATGTTCGAAGATGGGCAGAACCGGCCAGGTACCGAGTTCGATCACAGCCGACGTGCCTTTGGGAAGCACTCGGGGCAGGTTCTCGGTGATGCCGCCGCCGGTGATATGTGCCAGTGCGGCAACACATTCGCCCGCGATCATCTTCCGAATAATCGACCAGTAGCTGCGATGGGTGCGCATGAGTTCGTTGCCGACCTTGTTCTTGATCTCGCTGACAAAAGTTTCCAGAGAATAGCCGGCCACCTCAAAGAGCAGTTTGCGCGCCAGCGAGTATCCGTTGGTGTGCAAGCCATTGGAGGGCAAGCCGAGGACGCAATCTCCCACCTGCACGTCTTTGCCGCTGATGATGCGGTCGCGTTCGACTACGCCGACGATGAATCCGGCAAGATCGTACTCGCCATCGGGATAGAAGCCTGGCATTTCCGCGGTCTCGCCGCCGATCAGGGCACAGCCGTTATGTTTGCAGGCTTCGGCGAGGCCGCCAACAATTTTTTCCGCGACTTCCGGGTCCAGCGTACCCGTGGCGAGGTAGTCCATAAAAAACAACGGCGCGGCGCCCTGCACCGCGATGTCGTTCACGCAATGATTCACCAGGTCGGCGCCGACGGTGTGATGCATTTTCATTTCGAAGGCGACTTTTAATTTGGTGCCCACGCCATCCACGCTCGACACCAGCACCGGATCCAGATACTTTTTATCGACCGCGAACAGGCCGCCGAAGCCGCCAATTTCGCTCAGCACTCCCCTGGTAAAGGTCTTGTGGGCCAGATACTTGATGCGCTGCTTGGTGCGGTTACCACGATCAATGCTGACACCGGCATCGGCGTAGGTAATCGAGTCGTTCTTGAGGTTAGGATTCTGGGCCACGTTATTAGTCCGTCATTGCCGGGGTGGAGAGAACTGGTGCGCCACCGAGCCGGAGGAAGCATTTCAGGCGCAACAAATTTTAACACGTCTGGAGTTGATTCCGGCTTTTCCAATGGCGACCCGCGAAGGCGCTATAATGCTGGTCCAATTCATTTCTTCCGGAGACAAGGATGAGAATTCTGATCGTTCTTTTCGTGGTGCTGACGATTCCGTTTGCGGTGGGGCAGCAAAACCAGGACACGGCGCCCGAGAGCGCGAAGCCAGCCGCGTCCAAGAAAGATAAAGGCAAGAAGGAACCAACGCCGACAAGCGCCGCGACCCCGGATAAGCCCGCGGAGAGCGGCAAGGCGGCGGAGACGCCCAGGACCGACTCCGGCGAAGCTACGGATAAAGATAAAGACAAAGAAGAACATTACGATGTGGCGGAAGTCCCGCCCGTAATTACGCATCACCAGATCACGCTGAACGGCAAGACGCTCAGTTACACGGCAACGGCGGGGAGGCTCCCCATCAAGCGCGGCGACGGCAAGACGGAGGCCGAGATGTTTTTCGTCGCCTACACGCTCGACGGACAGGAAGCCGCAAAGCGCCCGCTGACGTTTGCGTTCAACGGCGGTCCTGGATCCGCTTCGGTGTGGCTGCACATGGGCGCACTTGGGCCGAAGCGTGTGGTGCTGCAGCCGAATGGCTTCATGCCGGCAGCGCCTTATCGCCTGGAAGACAATCCCGACACGCTGCTCGATCGCAGCGACATTGTCATGGTGGATGCCATGGCCACCGGTTACTCGCGGGCTGCGACCGCCGAACTCACCAAGAAATTTCTGGGCGTAAAGGGCGACGTGCAAGGCTTCGGAGAATTCATCCGCCTCTACATTTCCCGTTATGATCGTTGGAGCTCGCCGCTGTTCCTGCTCGGGGAAAGCTACGGCACGACGCGCGCTGCGGGCATCGCAGGGTATTTGGCAGAGCATGGCATCGCTTTTAATGGAGTCACGCTGCTTTCGATGGCCGTGGATTTCCAGACGCTCGAATGGAACAAATCAAACGACATGCCTTATTTTCTGCTGGTGCCCACTTTCAACATGATCGCCGGGTACCATCACAAGCTCTCCGCCGACCTCACCCAGGATGTGGCGAAGACGCGCGAGGAAGTTGTGCGGTGGTCAACGAATGACTATGCGCTGGCTATGGGCAAGGGCGACGCCCTGACGCCGGATGAGCGCCGCAAGATTGTCGAGCAACTGTCGCGCTACATCGGGCTGCGTCCGGAAGTGATTGAAGCGCACGACCTGCGCATCGATGTTCCCACGTTCATGAAAGAGTTGCTGCTCGATCAGAAACTGGTTACCGGCCGCCTCGATGGCCGCTTCAGCAGCCCAAGTCCGGGCGGCGATGAGCGTTTCTACGATCCAACCGGCTCGGCCATTTTGCCGCCTTACACATCGGCGTTCAACAACTACCTGCGCACCGAACTCAATTACAAAACCGACATGCCCTACAGAGTATTCGCGTACGACCTGCCGGGATTTCGCGAGTGGGACTGGGGCAACGCCGAGCAAGGCTTTCCCAGCACGGCGGGCGGATTGCGGTCGGCCATGATCAAGAATCCGTATATGAAAGTCCTGGTGATGGAGGGCTACTACGACCTGGCTACGCCTTTCGCCGCTGCCAACTGGACCATGGATCACCTGAACCTGGACGGGCAGTACCGCCAGAATATTTCGTACGCTACCTACAACGCGGGGCACATGGTGTACATCGATCGCGCCGAACATAACAAGATGAAAAAAGATCTGGTGGACTTCATGGAGAAGTGCCTGTCG
>CAVWAN010000039.1:0-13066 GCA_963752985.1 uncultured Acidobacteriaceae bacterium | reverse complement strand
CAGTCGTTCGCCTGTTCGCGTGCCCGGCGAGCATGCACCCGCGCTCGCTCGCTGCCTTCCTGCGCCTTGGCGCGAATGGCATCGCGGGTTTCATCGCCGGAGCGGGGCGCGTACAACACGCCAACTACAGCTCCGACGCCGAGCCCTGCCAGGAACCACAAGAAGCTGTTGCCATCACGATCCGCCATAACTACCTCCTCAGTTTCTCTATGTATCGGATGGTAGCACCGCAATATGTGAAAGACAATTCGCGGCGTCCCGGCTGACTGGCAGAGACGGCGGACGTTTTCCTCGCAGGATTGCTTGGCTGGCAGTAAAGAAACTCTTGTGCGGGACGCGCCAATGGCAGAGAATGAAGCGTTTTCGAGGAGGCGTTTTTTTGTCCGACCGCAAGTACAGGCAACATGGATACCAGGATTCCGGCGCTGGTAGTGGCCCGAAGAAAGAGTTCGAGCGGCCCTCGGCCCCGAAAAAAGAAAATACGTTCGGGCCGCGGCCGATCAACATGCCGGGAACGCGCACCGTTTCCCGCTGTGCCGAATGCGGCGCCCTGCTGCAGAATCTTTCCGATACGGTCGGGCAGTGCCCGAAGTGCGGGTTCGACCTGCACGCCTGCAAACAGTGCGAACACTTTGATCCGTCGAGCCGCTTCGAATGCAATCAGCCGATTCCCGACAGAATCTCTCCCAAAGACAAACGCAACGACTGCTCGCTCTATTCCATCCGCGTGATGGTTGAGAAGGAAACCTCCAGCAAAGCCAGTCAGCGCCCGAATGAAGCGCGTGCTGCGTTTGACAATCTGTTCAAGGACTGAAGTCAGTTCCCGTTCTCAGGTACAGCGGATTGTCCCGGAAGCGCTTGGCCTGGTTTTTCTCGGCTGTTTACTTGTTGGTACTGATGGCCGCCCTTAGCGGCAGCAGGGTGGGAGCGAGCAAGACGCTTGCCTTAGCGCGAGTACATCCTTATAATCCGCTCACCGGAATAATGTAAAGCTGCGGTGTGTCTAGATGCGGCCCATGACTTTCGGGACCAGTCAGTGTGTATGTCGGTGCAAGATTGGTTCATGGTGCACGCCCGGCGCCAAGCTTGAGTAGAATAGGGCACGATGACAAACTCCAGCTTCCCCAAAGAATTAAGGAGCCACAGGCAATGAAGAAGATTGTTCTCGCGATGCTGCTGGTAACCGCGGTTACCGCCTTCGCTCAAACCGCACCCGCGCCAGCTCAACCCGCGTCGCCGCAGAATCCCACGCCCGCTCCGGCAGCGCCCCAGAAAAAAGAGATCAAAGACCCGGCCGAATATAACGCCTACGTCGGCGCCGTACAACAAACCGACGCCGCGGCCAAGGTCAGCGGCCTGGAAGCGTTTTTGACGCAGTATCCCAACAGCGTGATGAAGGAAGACGCGCTGGAGATTTTGATGGGCGCCTACCAGCAGGTGCTCAGCCAGGCGAAGACGCCCGATCAGCAGACGCTCAATCAGACCAAGATGCTGGAGACGGGGCAGAAGGTCTTGCAAGTGAATCCGTGCAACCTGCGGGCGTTGGCGCTGCTGGCCTACACCAAGCAGGCGATGGCGACGGCAGGCCAGAACGCTCAGCAGAATCTTGCCGACGCCGGCCAGAACGGGGAAAAGGGTTTGCAGTGTCTGCAGACAGCGACCAAGCCGGATGGCACATCGGATGCGGATTTTCAGAAGCTGAAATCGCAGACGACGGCAATCTTTAACGGCGCGGCGGGACTGAAAGCATACGCGGCCAAGGACTACGCGAAGGCGGAGCAGTTTCTACGGGCCGCGGTGGAAGCGGATCCGGCCAACCTCGTCGACGTCTATGACCTGGCGCTCGCCTACCTAGCGGCGGGACCGGCGGAAGATGACGTGAATGGACTTTTCTTCATCGCTCGCGCTTCCAATCTGGCGCAGGGCGCGGGGCAAGCTCAGATCGCCAAGTTCGGCAAGAGCAGATATAACAAGTACCACGGCAGCGAAGAGGGATGGAACGAGTTGCTGGCACTGACCAAGACTACGGCTCTGCCCCCGGCTGGTTTCACGATCACGAAGTACGTCCCACCCACTCCCGCCGAGCAGTGTACCGATCTATTGAAGACCAAGAAACCGCAAGAGATGAGCTTTGCGGAGTGGCAGTTGTGCCTCTCCGAGGGCACGCCTGCCGACGCCGACACGGTGTGGAGCGTACTGAAAGGCAAGCCGTTGCAGATGGTGGCCCATGTCATCAGCGTCGAAGCCGCAGGCAAATCCCCAACCAAGCTGAAACTGGCTGGCAGTTCGGACGACATCGACGCCAAGACGGCCGACATCGATCTGACCATGTCGGCAGCGATTCCCGTGAAGCAGATGCCGAAAGAGGATTCCGACTTCCAATTCGAAGGAACGCCGGTTTCCTACGTAGCCAAGCCGTTTATGATGACCATGAGCGAAGGGGCCTTACTGGTGAAATCGCTGCCGAAGCCACCCGTTCACAAGAAGCCAGCCGCACACTGAGGCTCAGGTCTTAGGTCTTAGCAAGACCTCGAAGCTCGAGGATCTGAATAGAAAAAGAAAAAGGGCGGCCCAATCCGGGCCGCTTTTTTTGTGCGAGATTTTCCCAGGAGATGTCTTCCTAAGACCTAAGACCTGACACCTGCACTACCGTGCCTGTCTTCTCTCCAGTGTGATGGTGGGACGCGCGCTGCGTGGCGGACGCTTGGCGCCGGCGCGCAACGAACGCACATCAATCTTGAGTTCCTGCATGGTCCGGCTCAACGTGTTCCGGTGCATGCCCAATTGCCGAGCTGCCTTGCACTGGTTGCCCCGGTTTTCTTCCAGCACGGTTATGATAAAGCGCTTCTTGAATTCCCGGACTGCTTCCGAATAAAGGATGTTGCTCTTGTACATCTGAAGAATGAGTGCTTCCAATTGATCTTTCACCTTGCCTCGTTTCCGCACCTTTGCAATTCTAAAAATCCTTCAGGGGCTGAGCCCGAACTCTTTTCGCCCTAAGCCTTCAGGCCGGTTCAACCAAACTACTTGGACGGCCCGGACGATTGCGGCTGAAGCTTGTCGATATGCCCTTGCCGCATGTAGTCCAACCCCTGGTAGAAGCGGTGGCGCAGTTCCGACGGTGCGAGCCAGACCGCTGCCCTGCCGCCTACCAGAAAATACGGAGCCAACTGAGATCCCGCCAGCCACTTTGCAGCTGGCGCAAAAGCGGCCATGGCGGTAAGCACAATCGCCACCACCAGGACGCCCCGCAACAAACCAAGAACCGCGCCCAGAATCCGGTCCAACGTGCTCAGACCGGCTTTCTTCATCACCCAGCGTGCGATCCGTCCGGCAAAGCCGGCAACCATCAGGACCGCGAAAAACACGATCAGGAAACCAGCGATCTCGCCTAACCACGGCGATTTCATATGCGGCGCGAACCAGTCCGCCAGACGATGATACTGCCAGGCGGCCAGCAGGTACCCCACAACCAAGCCAGCCAACTTGAAGGCTTCATGAAAGAAGCCTTCACTAGCTGCCCCGGCCACGGAAAACACCAGAAATCCGAGGATGATCCAGTCCGCAATGCTCATGATTCAAGAACGACGTTCAATGATCCGAGCGCATGCCGGCTAAATCTCCAACTTGCGCCCCGTCAACTGACGATACGCCTCGATGTACTTTTCGCTTGTCCGCCGCGCAACTTCTTGGGGGAGGGCGGGAGCGGGCGGTTGTTTGTTCCAGCGAATTTCCTCGAGGTAATCCCGTACATACTGCTTGTCGTAGGAATCCTGCGCCTTGCCCGGTTGATAGGTGTCGGCCGGCCAGAAGCGCGAGGAATCCGGTGTGAGCACTTCGTCCGCCAGGGTGATGCCCTGGGCGGTTTGCCCGAATTCAAACTTGGTGTCGGCAATGATGATGCCGCGCTGCCGCGCGTAATCCGCTGCCTTGTTGTAGATCCGCAACGTGATGTCCCGGAGTTGGCGGCTCAATTCGGGATCTATCAGCTTGCACATTTCCTCAAAGGAAATGTTGATGTCGTGTCCGGTGCTGGCTTTGGTGGCCGGTGTGAACAGGGGTTCCGGCAGTTGGTCGGATTCCTTCAAACCGGGAGGAAGCTTGACGCCGCAAACCGAGCCCGTCGCCTTGTACTCTTTCCATCCCGAGCCGGAAAGGTAGCCGCGCGCCACGCACTCCACCGGAAACATCTCGGCGCGCATGACCATCATGGAGCGGCCGCGCAGTTCATCGGCGTGCTGGCGAATCGCCGCCGGGTAACGGTCGACGTCGGCAGTAACCAGATGGTTGGGGACGATGTCCTTGAGGAAGTCGAACCAGAACAGCGAGATCTGCGTCAGCACCCGGCCCTTGTGCGGAATCCCGGTCGCCAGCACGTAGTCGAAAGCTGACAGGCGGTCGGTGGCCACGAACAGCAAATGGTCGCCGTCGAGGCAGTAGACGTCGCGGACCTTGCCGCTGGCGTGCAACTCTAGTTCGGGGTAGTCCGTTCGCAGAAGAACGGAGTCTAAAATTTCGGGGCTCATGTATTAATTCACCGGTAAGAAAACTTTGCGTATTCTAATTGTCAGGGGAAATTTGTCAACGATTTCGATCACACACCGCCGGTTGCGTCGTCGGGCGTCACGACGAAAAGTGTTGACAGTTCCAGTGTAAGAGAAAAGCCTTGTCCATGGCTGGCTTTCGACGGACTGCGATGTGGAAAAGCTGAGGAAGGCTCTGGAAAAAAGGGCAGCGAGTTTTCAACTTGAAAAGCAGAATGCAGCGGATGTTGTCAACGTTTTTTCTGAGCGCGAACAAAAGCCTTCGGTTTTCCCTCAATCCTCAGTGCGGTCGGTCGTGGCCGTTGGTTCGCCGTCTTGCGCGGAAATGGCTCGGCCATTTACGGGAGGCATGAAACACACGCAGCACCTCCACAATGTTGCCGCGTACACGATAAGGAACGATGTATGGAGTGCCGGACACGACCCACTCCCGGGTTCCGGGTACTCTTCCAGGTCGGCCAGCAGCGGGAAATCGCTCCAGATTCTCGAGCGCCCTTGTAATCGCCGCCACGGTCCTGGCGGAAGCATCGGGATTGTCCTGGGCTATGTACTCGGACGCGGCGATCAGGTTCGCGCGCGCCGTTCGCAGCCAATTAACGTGCACGTCGCGTCAAGCGCCTGATCGTCTGCTGCATTTCCTTGTCGCTGGCAAAGTCACCTTGGTCCGCCTCGACAAGAGCCTTTTTGATCTCCCCGATTTGCCATTCATTCACGGAGACAAATTCCTGGATCGCCTGGGCGGCGACGAACGAGCGGCTCCGGTTCATCGATTTCGATAAACGGTTGAGCTTGTTCTTGAGTTTGGCGTCCAAACGGAGAGTGAGAACCGAAGATTCTGGCATTGTGTATACATTATACAGCAATTGTACACGGTTTGTGTGGTAGCTCGGGCCGTGCGGGTGATGTCCTAAACTTGCGTTGATGCCATCGTACCAATCTGGTTTAGTACGTCGCTCGCACGGTCGTAATGGTAAATCGTGATCGCGTGAGGGAAGACAACGCCTCTAAACTGAGTACACAGCCATTGAGCGAGCGCCCTATCAGTGAGCACGTGAACACGTGTTTCGTTACCCGGCCACAATGACAACCAAAGCAGCTCACGAGAGGTACGGTCGGTTCCTCCGGTATTACGATTATTTTGTCCTATTGTGAGGGGACTTGTGCTTACCCCTCCGATGACAACGTTTGCAGCGTAAATATCAAACTCATGAATTGCTCCGGCTTTGCCCAGGCTAATTTTGTGACATTCAGGAGAGCAGCGATACATGCGCCCGATAGCCCTGCGCGCATCATCCTCAATCCTTAGGCATTCCGCTTTAGTCAATCCGTTCATGTTGTGGAGCGCTTTCAGGACACTACCGGGCTGTGGGTAGTGGGGTCATAGTGCGGAGACGCGCTGGTCCCTAAGCCCTAGTTCAGAGCCCAACAAGTAACAGAATCACTCCGTCGCTGGCATCGCCAAGTCCAATCTTGCCGGACTGCGTGTTCAGGCCGTTGTATCCGACCCCAATACTTGGCGGGAAATGTATGAAAACTACTTGGCTTGGGGAAATCGCTTAGGTGCTCACAATCTAGACTTGCGATGGACCCATCGGGCTTAGCAAAGGCCAAGCACTCGCGGTACTCACCAGCTAGCCATTCGGTTTGACCAATAACGAAGTTTGTATCACTCGTGTGCGGCACCCGACCCGCATTATCAAGAAACTTGTAGCCGCCGACAGAGCCTACCGTGACGATGAACAGCAGGACCAAAAACCTGACAAACTCCGGCTTACCGCCTTCTTCGGCCACGCGTAAGATTATACGATGAGACACTCCGGCGGGGTCGTGAAGCCGAGCGGATTCCAGTTTGCGGGTCACGCCTGCGATGGAAGTCGGGGTCGAGAATCACATTTGGGAACTAGAGGAATTGGTCAATGCGTAATGACGTGAGCAAGACCAAGATTGAAGCCAATCCGAATAGTCTACGTATACCGATCTATGTCATTCGATCCGGCAAGAGGGGGCTAACCATCACGTGCGCGGACAGCAAGCACGGCTTCAAGGTGGGGACCTCCCCGGAGCAACTTGAAAAGTTCAAGGCAAAGATCGAAAGCCTCTTCGTCGAACTGGTCGAAAAGCGCGTATCCACACTATGACCCCTACCGGGTTGTGCCCCGTCCCCACGCTTTACGCTGCTCCAAACCTCACCGACACCAGTTTCGACACGCCGGGCTCCTGCATGGTCACGCCGTAGAGCACGGGGGCAATGCTCATGGTCCGCTTGCTGTGCGTGATCAGGATGAACTGAGTCTGCACGCTCATCTCGCGTACCAGCTCGGTGAAGCGCGCAATGTTGGCTTCATCCAGCGGAGCATCGACTTCGTCGAGAATGCAGAACGGACTGGGCGTGTACTGGAAGATTCCAACCAGCAGCGCGAGCGCAGTGAGCGCCTTTTCGCCGCCGGAGAGCAGCAGCACGTTCTGCAGTTTCTTTCCGGGAGGCGACGCCACCACGTCAATGCCGCTCTCCGCGCTGTTTTCCAGGTCGGTCAGCCGCATGAAGCCGTGTCCGCCGCCGAACAGCTTGCGGAACGTGGCCTGGAAGTTCTCGTTAATCTTGTTGAACGCCTCTTCAAATTTCTGCTTCGAGACTTGATCGATTTCGCGGATGGTGGCCGCAGTGTTTTCGATCGCCTCAATCAGGTCTTTTCTCTGGGTTTCGAGGAATTGGTGGCGCTCTGCCGTTTCCTTGTACTCTTCGAGAGCCATCATGTTGACCGGGCCCATGGCGTCAAGGCGGGCGCGCATTTCACGATGAGCCTGATCTTCAGCCGCGAGTTCATCCCCGCTAACCAGCGGAATCGGCTTGTCCGACACAGCCTCGGCCATCAGCACCGCGCGCTCCATGCCCAGTTCATTCAGGCAAGTGTCAGCCAGGTGTTGCAGGTCGGATTGCAGCTTGGCGGCCGTGGCCGATAGTTCGCCGCGGCGGTCGCGAGCGAGATCGAGTTGCTGACGGGTGCTCCGCAGAAGTTCGTCAATTTCGACTAATCGTGCCCGTACTTGCTCGGACTCGAGCTGCAGCAAGCCTTCGCGAGCTTCTCCGGCATTCCGCTCGGCTTCGAACTGAACGATTTGCTCGGCCAGTTGCACGTTTTCGTTTTGCCGTTGCGCGATTTCGGCGCTCGCCGATTCCATCTGAGCCTGCAAAGCGCCCGTCCGTTCCCGCATCTCGGTAACCAGGGTCTCGATGCGCTGCAGCAGCGTCGTGGCCGAACGGTGGCGTTCTTCGAGAGTGGCCACGCGTGCGGCCCGCTGCGATGTGGCTTCAGCGGCAGCGTCGCGCTGGCTGCGGAGAGCGACGAGACGGTCTTGCCCGGCGGCAAGCTGCATTTCGAATTGGGAGCGCGCTTCCTCGATCGTGGTCAGCTCCGCCTGCCGCGATGCGATCAAGCTTTCCTGTTCCTGCCGTTCCGTCGCCAGTCGCTGCAGTTCACGCTCGCAAATCGCGATCCTATCGCGCACACGCGACATTTCTCCGTCCAATTGCTTGAGCAAATGCCCGGAGGTCATTGCCTGCTTCTCGGCATCGCGCTTATCGTCTTCCAGGCGATCGAGCAGGGAAGCGGTCTCCTTGATTTCGCGCCCCAAGGTGAGCGCGAGGATTTCCTTCTCGCGCAAAGCTCGCTCCAGTTCCTCGAGCAGGCGCAGCACATCGCGCAACTCACGCTTCATTGAAAGCGGTCCTTCGCTGCGTTGTTTGCCGCCCGTGACGGTCACGTTGTGAAAGCATTCCCCGCTCTGGGAGAGGAAGAACGCGTCGGGACTCGAAAGCGCGAGATCGCGCGCCACGGCAGGATCGGAGACGATGTATCCATTGCCCAGCTTCGGCAGAATCACTTCCAGCGACTTGCCGAATCCGTTCAGCACGCGAATCGAGTTCTTCAACGGCAGAACCGTATCGTTGAGCGGAGCGTAGTGATGGCTTTCATCAGCGACAAACGAGAACTTTGCCTGCGAGTCCTCCGGATGCACCAGAAATGTCGCCCGCCCGTCGACGCCGGAGCGCAGCAGGCGCAGACCTTCGTCAGCGGCGTCCCACGATTTGACCACGACGAAGTTCAATTCGTCGCGCAGAAAGTCTTCGACCACGCGCTCATAGCGGGGCTCGACTTCGAGGAAATCGGCGAGCACACCGGCGGGAGTGTTGCCTCCCTGCATTGCGCCCGATTGAAACAGCCGCCGCACCGACTCGGTGGAGTAACCGTGCTCGGCGATGACCGCTTCGAGCGATCCCTTTTTGCCGAGCGCCGTGGCGTATTCGGAACGGATCGCGTCGAGATGCTTCTTGGTTTCGTTCTCGGCTGAACGCTTGCTGTCGAGGGTCTCACGCAGGTTCGCGATCTCAGCCGTCAGGCCGCTGGCGCGCTGCGAAACGCTCTCGAATTCCAGAGCAATCTGGCCGCGTTGTCCGCCAAAGGTCTCCGATTGCGACGAAGCGGTTGCGACCTCGGCCCGCAGACGCTGCTCCTCGCGGCCGATGCCCGCCAGCCGCTCCTCAGACTGCGTGAGCTGATTGCGGAGATCAGAAGCTCCGCCGACCGCCTCGAGTATGGCCGTGCGATGCGATTCCTGCTCCTGTTCAAGCATCGCCAGATTGGTCGCTGCGCAGGACGCTTCCTGCTGGCTGACCGCTAGCTCCTGCTGGGCCGCTGCCAGATCGGCAGCCGCTGAGTCCAGCACCTGCTGGTGGCCGTCGAGTTCTTCTTCGAGTGCCGTGAGCCGATTCTGGGCTTGCGCCAACTCCGCTTCCGCGGAGGCCGTGCGCACCATCAGTTCGGCGCAGCGCTCTTCGTTGGTGCGGATGCGCGCCTTCCCGCGATCGCCTTCAATTGCGATCTGGTTCAGACGGTCGCGATTTTGCCGCGTCTCGGTCTCGATCGCGTACCCGCGCTGCGTGCGCTCAGAGTGCTCGGCTTCCGATTGTTGCACGCTCGCGGATTGCTGGCGAATTTCCTCACCCAGTTCATGGATCTGGGCATCGAGAGTCACGCTTTCCTGGTCCATCTGGGTGAATTTGCTGGCGAGCACAACCCGCAGCTTGGCGCGCATCTCGTCGCGCAGCCGGGCGTAGCGCTCGGCTTTGCTGGCTTGGCGCTTGAGCGAGTTCATCTGCCGCGTGACCTCTTCGAAGATATCGTTCACGCGGTTCAGATTGGTTTTGGCGTCCTCAAGCCGTGCCTCCGCCAGACGCTTCCTAGTTTTGAACTTCGTGATGCCAGCCGCTTCTTCGATAATGTTGCGGCGGTCGGTCGGACGGCTGCTGAGAATCTGACCGATGCGCCCTTGTTCGATGAGCGCGTAAGATTCCGGCCCAAGACCGGTTCCCATGAACAGTTCCTGGATGTCGCGCAAACGGCACAGTTTCCCATTCAGCAGGTACTCGCTGTCGCCGCTGCGGAACAGGCGCCGTGTCACCAAAATCTCTCCGGCGTGGTGCTGTTGCTGGTTGAATTTGCGGCGTCGGATCTTCAGAACTACCAGTGGCCCGGTCGTGGTCACTGCGGCCGCGGCGGCATTAGCAGAAGATTCGTTCGCGGACGCTTCGACAGCCGGGGCAGCGACTGCAACTTCGCCTTCAACCTCTTCGGTCTTCCCGGGCTGAGCTTCCTCGACCGCACGCTCAGTCTCCGCAGCGGCCTGGGCGCGGACTTCGGCTTCATCCCAATCTTCTTCGCCGTTCATTGCCGCCGAAGGCAACTCGTCTTGAATCTCAATCTCGGTGGGCGCGTTGGTGTCCGGACCAGCGTAAATTTCGGGGTCAATCAAGGTCAGGGAAACTTCGGCCATCCCGGTAGGGTTGCGGTCGCGGGTGCCGGCGAAGATTACGTCTTCCATCCGCGAGCCGCGCAGCGTCTTGGCCGACTGCTCACCGAGCACCCAGGAGATCGCGTCGGCGATGTTCGACTTGCCGCAGCCATTCGGTCCGATGATGGCGGCGATGCCTTCGCCATGGAACTTCAGCTCGGTGCGATCGCAGAACGACTTGAATCCCAGGATTTGCAGCTTCTTGAGTTTGAGCAAATTGACTCCTTCGTAAGCGGACACGGTGGTCCGCACACTCGGTTTGCGCGGGCTGGTGTGCGCTGCAAATCGCGGGGAGCTGGCTGTTGACTACCCAGGTTCCTCGCCGTCGCATCATAGGATGCCGTCCCCTATGAACCGGGAGCGCCATCCTGCTTTTGACCAACTCTAACGGCGAATATGGGGACGGGTCAAGTGATAAAACACCACATATAGTGGCCCCCATCCACATACCGCCTTTAGTTGCACACACACTGCAGCTATTTCGCGCAAATCACTGGTGAGGAATAAGGAGGGCAGGAGAACGGCGAGAGCATAAACACTCTACCGCCGGACAGGGGGAGATTCAAGGGCCGGTAGTGCCGGGCGTGATCTTTCCTTCAGATTGCCAGGAGCCGACATGCCACAAAAATCATCACTTCCTGGGCACTGGATCATTGCCGGCAGTGTGAGATTCGTATCAGGTCATCGCTTTAGCGATGACGCCAAATGCACGCAATGGGAAAGCGCCTTCAGGCGCTGAGGCTAATGTCGATCCCCATACCCGGGCATGGTCTTCCGGCTAGCGGGACGGACCGAGCCTCAATCGACCCCTCGTGCGCGCCGATATCAAGGCACGACCGGCAACACCAGGTGCGAGGACATCGCGGGCGAGCAGTAGACGCGCTGCGTTGCCGAAACAAAGTCAGTCGCGGTGGCCTGATAAATGCTCGGAACGAACTTTTGTGGATTGCGGTCGATCACCGGGAACCAGGTCGACTGGATCTGGACCATGATGCGATGGCCCTTCAGGAAAACGTGATCGCGATCGCGAAGCGGGATGTTCCATTCCACCGGGTGATTGGGCGTGAGCGGGTGCGGCTTCTCGTAGCTGGCAAGATAACGGCCACGGCGCACCTCCATCGCAACCGGTAATTCGTAACCGTTCAGAGACTGGGCGTATTGACCTGGTTGTGGTCCGTCCTCCGGTTTCCACGCGTTCTTCTGCGCATTGTCCGGAAAAACGTCGATCAGCTTCACCGCGAAATCGCTGTCGGTGCCGGAAGTCGAGGCAAAAAGACTGGCCGCCAGTGGCCCGGTGACGGTGAGATCGTGATCCAGCGGTGCGCTGACAAAAGCGAGGACGTCAGGGCGATGATCCACAAAACGCTGATCGGCGACTTCCCATGTAGTCCAGTCACCTTGCGGATAGGTCGGCGAGATGGGGCGTTGGCGGTAGGGCACGGGGTTGGCAGGATCGGAAACGTACTCGCGGTATGCCGTGGCGTTCTCCGTTGTCCCGGGCGCGGTGAACGAGAGTGTCCCATCCGCGTGCAGGTAAAGATTCGTCGCCTTGGCTTCCTTCGGCGGCCATTGGGCATAAGTGTGCCAAGTGTTCGATCCGCTCTGAAACGTGGTGGCCTGCCACGCGGGCTTCTCACCTTGGCCGTGCAGGTAATACCGGAAGAATGGCGCTTCAATATTCTCGCGGAACTCGCGCGCAGTTTCGTGACCTCCGAAGGGGATGATTCCGATGCTGTCGCCCTTGGGGGTCTGCCATTGTCCGTGAAACCAGGGTCCGGCCACCATGAAATTCGTATGCTGCGGATCGTTCTCCTCAGCGTGCCGGAAAATCTGCCACGGTCCCCATGGGTCTTCCTGATCCCAGAAGCCAGCCACGTTCAGGTTGGGAACGGTTGAGCCATGGAGTTGGTTGACCCATGCTTCCTTCTTCCAGAACTCGTCGTAGTCGGGATGTTCGACGCTCTCGTTCCAGTAGGGGATCGAGCCGTGCAGATATTTAGCGTTGATGTTCGAAAGCGGTCCCAGGTCGAGATACCACTGGTAGGTGTCGTAAGTCTCGAAATCGAAGTTAGTGTTCTTGTTCTTGTCGGCCTGTTCCATGACCGCATATTCAAAGTCGTAACTCTCGCGCAAAGCCCCATAGCGGTGGTCGTCGTCATTCATCCACTGATCGACCGGCGAGGCCTGCTCGCTCACCGCCTTGAGCGCCGGGTGCGGGTGCAGAAGTGTAAGGCCGGCTGTCAAACCGGAATAGGAGACACCCATGATCCCAACTTTTCCGTTGTTGTCGGGAACATTCTTTACCAGCCACTCGATCGTGTCGTAGGCATCCGTGGTCTCGTTGGTGGCTTTCGGGTCGTTCAAGTCAACCCAGGAGGATAATTGGAACACGCCCTCCGACTTGAAGCGCCCGCGCAGGTTCTGGACGACAAAAATGTAGCCGTCTTGTGCCAGTTCTTTCCATGCAATTGGAAAAGGGTCAGGCGCTTTATCAGGCACGCCATAGGGCGTGCGGCGAATCAGAATCGGCAGTGGCCCATGTTGGTCAATCGGCGTGAGGATCACCGTCTGCAGGTGAACTCCATCGCGCACCGGAATCATGACTTCCTGAAACTTGAAAAATGGCTTGGCGGGTCGCGGCGCGGGAACGGCCTCTTGCGCCGCGGAGGAAA
>CAVWAN010000038.1:0-87640 GCA_963752985.1 uncultured Acidobacteriaceae bacterium | reverse complement strand
AAGGCACGACCGGCAACACCAGGTGCGAGGACATCGCGGGCGAGCAGTAGACGCGCTGCGTTGCCGAAACAAAGTCAGTCGCGGTGGCCTGATAAATGCTCGGAACGAACTTTTGTGGATTGCGGTCGATCACCGGGAACCAGGTCGACTGGATCTGGACCATGATGCGATGGCCCTTCAGGAAAACGTGATCGCGATCGCGAAGCGGGATGTTCCATTCCACCGGGTGATTGGGCGTGAGCGGGTGCGGCTTCTCGTAGCTGGCAAGATAACGGCCACGGCGCACCTCCATCGCAACCGGTAATTCGTAACCGTTCAGAGACTGGGCGTATTGACCTGGTTGTGGTCCGTCCTCCGGTTTCCACGCGTTCTTCTGCGCATTGTCCGGAAAAACGTCGATCAGCTTCACCGCGAAATCGCTGTCGGTGCCGGAAGTCGAGGCAAAAAGACTGGCCGCCAGTGGCCCGGTGACGGTGAGATCGTGATCCAGCGGTGCGCTGACAAAAGCGAGGACGTCAGGGCGATGATCCACAAAACGCTGATCGGCGACTTCCCATGTAGTCCAGTCACCTTGCGGATAGGTCGGCGAGATGGGGCGTTGGCGGTAGGGCACGGGGTTGGCAGGATCGGAAACGTACTCGCGGTATGCCGTGGCGTTCTCCGTTGTCCCGGGCGCGGTGAACGAGAGTGTCCCATCCGCGTGCAGGTAAAGATTCGTCGCCTTGGCTTCCTTCGGCGGCCATTGGGCATAAGTGTGCCAAGTGTTCGATCCGCTCTGAAACGTGGTGGCCTGCCACGCGGGCTTCTCACCTTGGCCGTGCAGGTAATACCGGAAGAATGGCGCTTCAATATTCTCGCGGAACTCGCGCGCAGTTTCGTGACCTCCGAAGGGGATGATTCCGATGCTGTCGCCCTTGGGGGTCTGCCATTGTCCGTGAAACCAGGGTCCGGCCACCATGAAATTCGTATGCTGCGGATCGTTCTCCTCAGCGTGCCGGAAAATCTGCCACGGTCCCCATGGGTCTTCCTGATCCCAGAAGCCAGCCACGTTCAGGTTGGGAACGGTTGAGCCATGGAGTTGGTTGACCCATGCTTCCTTCTTCCAGAACTCGTCGTAGTCGGGATGTTCGACGCTCTCGTTCCAGTAGGGGATCGAGCCGTGCAGATATTTAGCGTTGATGTTCGAAAGCGGTCCCAGGTCGAGATACCACTGGTAGGTGTCGTAAGTCTCGAAATCGAAGTTAGTGTTCTTGTTCTTGTCGGCCTGTTCCATGACCGCATATTCAAAGTCGTAACTCTCGCGCAAAGCCCCATAGCGGTGGTCGTCGTCATTCATCCACTGATCGACCGGCGAGGCCTGCTCGCTCACCGCCTTGAGCGCCGGGTGCGGGTGCAGAAGTGTAAGGCCGGCTGTCAAACCGGAATAGGAGACACCCATGATCCCAACTTTTCCGTTGTTGTCGGGAACATTCTTTACCAGCCACTCGATCGTGTCGTAGGCATCCGTGGTCTCGTTGGTGGCTTTCGGGTCGTTCAAGTCAACCCAGGAGGATAATTGGAACACGCCCTCCGACTTGAAGCGCCCGCGCAGGTTCTGGACGACAAAAATGTAGCCGTCTTGTGCCAGTTCTTTCCATGCAATTGGAAAAGGGTCAGGCGCTTTATCAGGCACGCCATAGGGCGTGCGGCGAATCAGAATCGGCAGTGGCCCATGTTGGTCAATCGGCGTGAGGATCACCGTCTGCAGGTGAACTCCATCGCGCACCGGAATCATGACTTCCTGAAACTTGAAAAATGGCTTGGCGGGTCGCGGCGCGGGAACGGCCTCTTGCGCCGCGGAGGAAACGGATAGCAGCACCAGCAAGGTAAAGTTAAGAAAAGGGCGCATTTTGTCCTCTGGCCTTTGGTTGGAATCGCCACTCCGACTTCGTGGACCGGCCAGTATAGCTTGGCTCTAGCTTTTTCTCTCCACCAGGTAGTGGGCTAGGTCTTTCAGGGTTGACGCGGCCTCACCATATTCGTTGAGTTGCGCGCAGCCCTGCTCGACCAGCGCGTCGGCCTTGCGGGTCGATTCCTCAATTCCGAACAATGCCGGATACGTCGTCTTCTCCGCCGCTGCGTCCTTGCCCGCGGTTTTTCCCAGTTGCTCGGAGGTTTGGGTCAGGTCGAGCACGTCGTCCACGATCTGGAACGCCAGACCGATCGACTGTCCGTAGGTCCGGAGGCGGGAAATATCGGTGGCAGTTGCCCCGGCGTACATTCCGCCACTGACCACACTAGCGGTGATAAGGGCCGCGGTCTTCGAACGGTGGATGTATTCAAGGGTGGCGAGGTCGGGCTTCTTGTGCTCGGCTTCGAGATCAACTACCTGGCCGCCGATCATGCCGTCGATGGTGCCGGTGGCGTGCGCGACTTCCCGGATGATCGCAACCCGCGCCTCGGCTGGACACGCGATCTGCGCCAGCACTTCATAGGCCTGGGTCTGCAGAGCGTCTCCGGCAAGAATGGCGATAGCCTCGCCGAAGGCCTTGTGGCAGGTAGGGCGCCCGCGCCGCAGATCGTCATTGTCGAGCGCGGGCAGATCGTCGTGGATCAGCGAATAAGTATGGAGCATTTCGAGCGCCGCCCCCACTTGCTCGATGCCCGCGGGCAGCGACCCCGTCGTGTGGTGGCGGGGCTCAGCCCCGCCAAGACGGGGTAGAGCCAAGTCACCACACAATGCCGCTTGAATCATGCGCCCAGCTTCCATGCACAGGATGGGCCGCAGCCGCTTGCCACCGGCAAAAACACTGTGCCGCATCGCCTGATGGATCGAGGTCGGATGTTGGGTAGACGGGGGCAAGAGTTGTTCGAGCGCCGCGTCGGCGGCTTCGCGTCCCTGCCCCAGAACTGTTTTCAGCATGGCAGGGCAGTATAACAAGAGAGCCCAGCGGAAAGCAGGTTTCAGATCCGAGGTGTCAGGTGGCTCTGTTGACAACCTCGGAATTCCACCGATTACCCAGTCCCGCAGGGACGGCTGAAATTAGCCCGGCGCTTCAGCGCCGGGTGGCGGACCCTTTCCGCTGAACCAGTCCCGTTAGGGACGACTGAAACGCAAATGGCGCCGGTAGGCCTCAGTCGTGCCTCCCGCAATCACGGTCATCTCTCCACCCTGACCCGCCAGTGAACTGGCGGGCTATTTTCGGAGGTCCCTCCGGGACCACTGCCTTTCGCGCCTTGAAGGATGTCAACAGAGCCGTGTCAGGTGTAACACTTTGAACTCGACCTTGCGGACAGCCTTGGCAAGGCTCCATGTATCGGATAGGGGTAAATATTCTGCCCCTACCCCCAGCACCCCCGTTTCGTCAGATCAGCCTCTACTCGGTAACATCCTCGCAATAATAGCGGCCACTGTGCTCGGCTCATGCTGTCCGAGCGTGCCCTCAAGCGTATAGGAGCGCTCGAACGCGTTGGGCCCCGTAACCTTCATCTCCCAGCAGTCGTTGGCTTGCGAGCCAAGGATCACAGCCCGCCAGTCTCCGGGGCGGTCCGAGAGGATGTGCTCGATCATAGCTATTACATCTCGCCGCGACTCGGCGTCGGCGGTGTTGTGCGTTTCCACCGTCACAGGCATAGGCAGAGTCTACGACATTCCTCGGCCTGCTCGCGCTGGCCGGTTGTCCGACGGGCCATCCACAAAGGTAATTAGCCACGGGGAGGATCGACGCCAATAATTGAAGAAGCGATGGCGAAAGGCATCATGGGAGCCGGGGTGTCATACTACAAAGTGTTCGCTGTATCCGCGCTTCTGTTCCTGAATGCGGGGGTTGCTTTTTCAGTCGATAAGCTCATTGCACTTACGTTTGACGACGGCCCGCGACCCTATGTTTTGTTTGGCACCAAGGGGGATCACGCGGGCCCGAGCTTGGTGAACGTGCTCGACGACAATGGCGTCAAGGCTACATTTTTTGTCGTAGGATGGCGACTCACGCCGAAGACGTGGGGAGAACGGCGTCACGAAGAGAATGTCGGAATTACGTGCATCGACGCGGCCGAGCAATTAGTGCGTCGCGGCCACGAATTGGAAGACCACACGTGTAGCCATATCGAACTGCGCGGCGCGGAGCGGAAACGGGGAGAGCAGTGGGTGATCGGCGACGTGAACCGCGGCGCGGAAGCGATCAAGGTGGTCACCGGCACCCAGCCGCACTACCTCCGTCCTCCCGACTGGATCATTTCCGATGATGCCCGCCGCGACCTCGAACAGCAAGGCTATCACCTGCTGACCATCTCACGGGAAAACCCCATTGCGCTGCGCGACGTGAACTCGCTCGACTATTTGTGGACCAAAAATTCAGTCGAGTACCCAAAGACTTCTCGGGTGGATGCAGTCTTGAAGCAGGTGGAACAGCGGGAGAAGCGGGGAGTGTACACGCACATTCTCGCCTTCCATGAATTGTCGACGACAGCGGCGGTCATGTCGGAATTGATCGCAAGCCTCAAAGCGCGGGGTTACCGCTTCGTGACCCTGCGTGAGTACATGCAACTGGTGGCGGCAAAACCCTAGTCGACGAGTGCAACAGGAGGCGGTGACGACGCGTCCACCCTGTCACCAAGAGAAAGTGGGGCGAGGGACGCTCAACGAGTGTAATGGGGGATGTAACGCCAACTACCTGTGGGCAACCTGCCGAATCAAATACCACGGCGGGAAGCCAATCCGCCTGTAGCCTATTGTCCAGCGTTGACTTGCCTTTCGTTCAGGCTTACGATTCGCCGCAGACGGTGAGGGGAAGGAGCATCTTCTCCATGGCAAACCAATCGGTGAGCCAAGACGCGCTCGTCGGCCAGCCCCTTGGCCACTACCGCATCGTCGGAATCATGCACTTCCTGAGTACAAACCAAACGCATGGAGGATGATTTGTGAAAAAACTATTCTTTGCTGGACTATTGGCGTTGTTATTCGTACCGGTTGTGGCAATGGCGCAGAGTCCTTTCGACGGTACGTGGAAAATCGATATGAACAGCGTTCAGTGGCCCGCGAAACCCGAGGTGCTTTTGCTGCAGAATGGAATGTATGAGTGCAAGACCTGCGATCCACCGATCAAGGTTAAAGCCGATGGGACAGACCAGAAGGTGGCTGGGATTCCCTATCTGGACACTCTGAGTGTAAAGGTTATCGACGACCATAGCGCAGAGGAGACGGCCAAGAAAGATGGCAAGGTAGTCGAAACCCTGAAACGGTCGGTCTCATCCGACGGAAACACGTCGACGGTCAATTGGACCTACAGCGGCAATCCGAGTGGAGGACCGCAAACCGGTACAGACACAGCCAAGCGCGTTGCCAAAGCACCGGCAGGCGCGAACCTGATCTCCGGTTCGTGGCGCACGGAAAAAGTGGACATGTCGGCTAACGCCGCCACTTGGACCTTCAAGACGAATGGCAACGAGCTGACCAGCACCGATTCGACTGGCACATCCTACACCGCCAAGCTGGATGGAACGGACGCTCCCTACAAGGGGGATCCGGGAATCACCAGCGTCTCAGTGAAGATGGTTGGCAAGGATACGCTGGAGGAGACTTTCAAGCGCGATGGCAAGGTCATCAGCATTCACAAAGCCACGGTCGCAGCCGATGGCAAGACCATAAAGCTGATCGAAGACGATAAACTGCACGGAACAACTACCAAGTCCGTCGCGCACAAGCAGTAGGCTTCGCGGCCTGAAAGAAAGTACAGAGGCCCGGTTCAGAGCCGGGCCTTTTGGCAAAGAACGGAAGCGATAGTTTCTGTTAACAGGCGATAGCGCTCAAAACCCCTGCCAAGCGTCTTGTCTGACAGTAGCGACTCCGTCCGACAGCACGGTGTGAAAGGTCAAGTCTTGGCTCTTACATGTCAGGAAATCCCGAAATGCAGGTGTCAGGTATCAGGTCTCAGGAGACTCCGTGTTGACTTCGTTTTCCTAAGACCTGACACCCAAGACCTAAGACCTGGGTCGGTTCAGGCGGCCACATGGTGCGTCAGCCCGCGCAACAAGGAACTCACCACGTCCTGGTTGCGCGGTTCACAGATGTCGGACGCGCCCAGATTCAGCGCCTCGGTCCATAATTTATCGTCTGCCAGCCTGTGGGTGCCCACGATGCAAAGATCGGGAAACTCATGATGCAAATGTTTGACTTCGTCCGGTCCCGAAGTTTCCAGATCCAGCACCACCGCTTCGGCCCGATGCCGGGCAACCGCGGGACGGACTTCCTGGCACGTATGAGCCAAATGAACACTATCAAAGTGCTGGGAGAGACTGACCGCCAGAGTTTGCGCAGTTCTGGGGTCATTCTGATAAAGGACTACACAGAGTGATTCCATACTACCCCCTGACTACACCGCGATTGCGCGGCGGCCTTGGCTGCGACAGCAAACTGCTAGCACAGGCGTTGTCAATTCCGAGCCGAGCGCGAAAGCGCTATTTGCGCGACGTTTTCTCGGCCGGGGGCTCGAACGGTTCAGTTTGGAGCTTTCCGTTCTGTTTTAACAGAATCTCTACTTTTCCTTCCGCTTCCTCCAGTTGCTTCCTGCAGGTCGCGGAGAGTTGCATGCCTTCTTCAAATAGCGTCAGGGACTTCTCCAGAGGAACCTCCCCTTTTTCCAGTTCCTGAACAATCTTCTCCAGACGCTCGAGGCATTCCTCAAACTTCACCAATCCAATTGCTCCTACACTCTATTGTAATGCCGCTTTCGGTGCGAAATGTCCAGAAAAATTTTGTAATCTTGTGAATCTTTTGGGCACTGGTGTTTCAAAACTGAACATTTCAAAACTACACAGGAGCCGATTGTTTCGACCCGAGAGCCTCCAGAACGTCCACCGCCGAGCTATACCGGCCCTGGGGAGCGCTGATCTGCGCCCCCTGCACCCGCTCCCGTACCGCCTTGAGCATTTCGCGAGCGATGGCTACGCCTTCCTCGCGAGCCGCCTCCGGACTGGCGGCCCGGCTCATCCGGTTCAGGATTTCATCCGGCACTGAGACCCGCAGCTCGTTCTTCATGAACTCGGCGTTGCGCACACTCACCAGCGGCCAGATTCCGGCCACCACCGGAATGCGGCAGTGTTCGATCCGCTTCAGGAACTTCTCCAGCAGACTGAGATCAAATACCGGCTGCGTCACCACGTATTCCGCCCCCGCTTGCACTTTGTATTCAAAGCGCTTGATCTCTTCGTCCAGGTTGGGCAGCCCAGGATTCGCCCCCACCCCGATAACGAAGCTGGTCCCGGCGCCGATCGGGTTGCCACCCAGGTCGAGACCCCGGTTCAGGTTGTGGACGATATTCACCAGTCCGATGGCATCCACGTCAAACACCGCCGTGGCATCTGGATAGTTCCCCATCTTCGGCGGATCTCCCGTGATGCAGATGAGGTTGCGGATTCCAGTAGCCGCTGCCCCCAGCAGGTCGGATTGAATGCCGAGCACGTTTCGATCGCGACACGTATAGTGCAGGACCGCTTCAATGCCCACCGCCTGCTGCATCAGCAGCGACAACGCCTGGTTGCTCATGCGCGCCGAGGCCCGCGGGCTATCCGGAATATTCACCGCGTCCACGCCGACCGATTTGACGAACTTCGCGCCTGCAACCTCTTTGCGGATGTCGATTCCCTTGGGCGGCACGATCTCGACCATGGTGACAAATTCCCCGGCCGCAATCTTCGCGCCGAGTTTGGAGCGCTCCGCTAGAGGTACGGTCGCGGGAGCCGCCGCCGCTGTTCCCGAATGAACCGCCCCCGTGATGGCAGTCTTGCCGCGCGCTCCGCCCACCCGCAATGCCGATTTCATGGCGCGAATATGATCCGGCGTGGTGCCGCAGCATCCCCCGATCAGCTGTACGCCGGCGGCCACGAATTTTCGCGCGTAGCTCGCCATATATTCCGGGGAACAGAGATAGATATTCCGTCCTTCCACCGAACGCGGCATGCCGGCGTTTGGCTGCGCGGCCAGGGGCAGCGAAGTCGCAGCTCGCACCCGCTCGATCGCATCCAGCATCGCGACCGGTCCCACACTGCAGTTGATGCCCAGTACGTCCACCTTCCATTCCGTTAGCCGGGCGGCAAAGGCTTCCGGATCGGACCCATCCAGGCAGTTCCCGTCTTCGTCAATCGTGACCTGGGCCACGATAGGAATCTTCGCATTCACTTCCCGGCAGGCCAGCACGGCCTGGTGCAACTCTTCGACGTAGCCGAAGGTTTCCAGCATCAGCAAATCGACGCCCCCCTCGACCAACGCCGCGATTTGTTCGCGAAACGCCGTCCGGGCCTCTTCAAACGAAGTCTTGCCCAGCGGTTCAATGCGAACGCCCAACGGGCCAATCGATCCCGCCACCCAGACGTCGAAACTCTTAGCCGCTTCCCGCGCCACGTGCGCGCCGGCTACGTTGATGTCGCGCACCCGATCCGCCAGGCTGTGCCGCGCCAGCCGAAAGCTGTTGGCGCCGAAGGTATTGGTTTCGACAATCTCCGCTCCAGCCTGCAGATAATCGTGGTGCACGCCACGGATCAGCTCCGGCTGCGACAGGTTCAGCTCGTCATAGCAGCGGTTGATGAAGATGCCCTTGGCATAGAGAAGCGTTCCCATGGCTCCATCGCAGAGCACGGGCGACCGCTTCAGGCGTTCAATGAAATTCTGCGCCATCAACTTGAGGATACAAGATGTGACGAGGTCTCCGCATCCGGCACGGACAAAGTTTCGGAGTTTCTTCCTTTGCTATAATCCTTGTTCTTGCATCCAAGTGATTATCCGGCATGAGGTTGGAGTCCCAGGTTTGAAAAAAGCCCTGATTCTACTGTTATTCCTGCTGCCCGCCAGTCTGATGTGGCTGAGCTGCGGAGCCAGCGCTCCCTCCAGCAGCACGCAAACCAGCGGTCTCAAGTACCGCGCCTTCATCACCAACAACGTAAGCTCGGGAAGCGGAGGCGCAGGCATCTTCATCGTCGACGCGGTCAGGGATGTGCGCCCCATCATCTCCCCGATTTCCGCCGGCAATACTCCGGGAATGATGGTGGTCACGCCCAACCGCGCCCAGACCGTCGTCTTCAGCGGTAATGGCACGCAATTCTCCGACAACCAGCTCAGCCTCGTCAACAACGCCGCCGAAACCGTTGCCAATAAGTTGACCTTGCCCGGCCTGACCGAGAGCTTCGTGGTTTCGCCGGATAGCTCCTCCGTCTATGTTGCCGTACCGACCGCGCCGGTGGTCGGCCAGTCTCCCGGAATAATGGACGTCGTCGCGCTTAACAGCGGTTCTGTCACGGGACAGGTCGAGGTTCCCTCGGTTCGCTATCTCTCCATGGATAATAGTGGCAACCGAATTCTTGCCTTCAGTGACAACTCCGATTCGGTGGCAGTGATCACGCCGTCGAATATAGGAATCAGCAATGCAGTAACCACCGTCTGCTGTTTCAACCGTCCGGTGGCGGCTTTCTTCACCAGCGACGATACTACCGCCTACGTGCTGAACTGCGGCGCCGAGTGTGGCGGAACCCAAGCCAGCATCCAAACCCTCGATTTGACGAACAACACGGCAGGCCCGTCTAGTGTCGTCTGCACTCCCGGCGGAAATCCCCAGTGTGTCGGTACTCTGGACTTGCCAGCCGGCAGTGTGGACCTTGTAAATGGTTCCACCATGTATGTAGCGGGCACGCCGGTTCCGCCGCAACCCTGCCCCGCTGGGACTGCGGCCCAAACCTGCGGACTGCTCACCATCCTCGACCTGCCATCCATGACGGTGACAAATTCCGGGATCGTAATCACTGACGGGTACCACAACCGCATTGCCCTCGGGGCCAACGGACAGCTCTTCATCGGCGCGCATACTTGCACCGCGATCTCCACTGCCACAGAAACCCGCGGCTGCCTTTCCATCTACAACAGCCTGCCGGCCACCACGGTGGGAAGCGTTCCACCCGGTGGCGTTTTAGTTCCTCCCGCGATTGGAGACGTAACCGGCATCCAGCCTATCGCCACCCGCAACGTAGTCTATGTGGTCCAGAACTACGCACTCAATATCTACGACGTCACCATCGATGCCTTGGAGTACAACCCGAACGATCTCAATAACCCCGGCCAGATCCTCAACCTCATTGGCCAGTTCGTCGACGTCAAAACAGTTGATTTCTAGTTAATAGAAGTTTTGGAGTTAATAAATCAGGGTTGTCATCCTGAGCGAAGCGAAGGACCTGCTGTCTCGTGCACCTGTAAGAGAGCAGGTCCTTCGCTGCGCTCAGGATGACAAGAGTAGGCGCTATTTGGGCTCCAGCGTCATCTCATGCACCCGGTGCCGCTCCACCGCCGCCTGCGAGAATGGAAACACGAAGGTAGATCCGCCGTACCACGCCGTCCACTGATCCATGTAGTACGGACTCAGAAATATTCCGCTCTCTCCCGTCACCAGATTCAGCGTGCTTTCGTCAAAGTTCGCGAAGTTCCACGTCAGCCGTTCGGAAGGCCCAAAATCCCGGGCCCCCGCCTTCACCGTGTACGTACTCCCGCTCAAGGGATGCAATCCCGGCCCCGTGAAGCGTCCAATTAATGGAAGCTGGCTGAGCACGGGATGCTCGATTTCAAGTGGATTATTCTTCCCCCACTTCCACTGACCGAGGTCCGCGGGAACTCCCGCCTGCTTCACCGCGTTCTCAACCGCAGCCGTCAGCAGGCTTCCGTAATCGGAATATCCGGGCGGCAGCCAGCGCGCCGGCTGCTTGGTGAGCACGCTTTCCAGCCACACCGAACCCATACCCCAGCGATAGCTCTTCCAACTGAGCGCGCCGGAGGCTGGGCCTGAACTCGGACGATCCACCGCTGCGCCCAGCTTTGGCTCCAGCAGCAACCTCACCAGTTCCTGGCGAGCCTTCGTCTCGATTGTCGGCGCCGCCGCATCCGCTGACATGCGCCCATCCCAGTCCCGCAAAATGTCCGCCGCCCGCTTTGCCCGGTCGGAGGCATTCGCCGCGTGATCGATGGCATACACGAACTTTTCGGCACAGAACCGGTCGTAGGTCGAAGAAACATCCATCTGCAGCGCCAGCATATCCGCAGGCGTAAATTTCTTGCCCGATTCCAGCACGCGATAAATGCGATCCGTCCGCCAAGGCGCATCCCATTCCGTGCTGATCGAATATTTGTAGCCGTTCGGCGCAATGCGTCCGTTGGCGGTCGCCAGAATTCCCGCCGGCGGATCAAAAACACGCGGCATCTCGTCGAAAGGAATGAAGCCCTTCCACTCGTGCGCGTCGTCGCTGCCGTTTACCGGCAAGCTGCCATCGCCCGCTGCCCGGATCGGCACCCGCCCGGTCGCCTGATAACCGATGTGACCATCCACATCCGCATACATTACGTTCTGTCCCGGCGCGCCAAAATTCGAGAACGCCTTGCGAAACTCATCCCAGTTCTGCGCCGAGTTCACGTCGAAGAAAACCTGTCCCACGCCATCCTGCAACGTCCACCGCAACGCAATCTTGCGCGTCTCGCCCGGAATCAGCTCCGTGATAATCGGCCCATGCCGCGTCGTCACCACATCGAGCGTCACATCCGGCTTGCCTTTGACGTGGATCGTTTCCTGCCGGTGCTCTGGTTCCACCCATCCCGCCGGAGTTTTGTACTGCCCCTCGGCATTGAACTCCTCGATGAAATCGTCTTCCACCGTAGGCCCCACGTTGGTGAACCCCCAGCCGATGCGCTGGTTGTGCCCGACAATCACGAACGGAACTCCCGGCAGCGTAACTCCGGCGACGTCGAAGTTGCCGTCAGTCGTTCTCAAATGCGCTTCAAACCACAGGTTAGGCATCTGGTGGTCAAGGTGCATATCGTTCGACAGCAGCGGCTTCCCCGAAACCGTATGCTGCCCGGAAACCACCCAGTTATTCGATCCTGCCCGGAATGTATCATCCTCTTCCGGAATGAAATTGGAAGACATCCCATACGGCAAGCCAGCCGTGAACTCGGAAACTCGTTCAAAAGAGAAATTATTGTCATCCTGAGCGAAGCGAAGGACCTGCTTTCTGGTGAGTGCACGAGGCAGCAGGTCCTTCGCTTCGCTCAGGATGACAACCTGGGCCAGCCCGGAAATCAGCCGGCCGTTCCCACCCTCCGGATCGACCTCTTCGTCATCCTCCTCATCTTGATTGCCGCCCTTGACCGCGGGTTCGTCTTCCAGCCGCCGCACCTCGCCCGGAGGACGGTCCCGCCAGGAAGAATTCACATACAGGTCCGCCGTCAGTTCCGGCCCCAGCTTTGCCAGAATCTTCTCGCGCTCGAGCGCACGCTTGTAACTGTAGTGATTCAAATCCTGCACCATGCGCGCCCCCACCAGCATGGAATCGGTCACCGTCCACGGCCGCGGCGTGTACTTCAGCACCCGGAATTCCAGCGAAAGCCGGTCGCGATGCGATTCCAGAAACGCATTCACCCCGCGAGCGTAAGCGTCAAGATAAACCCGGTCGCGCGCGGAGATGTTCTTCTCCGCCGCTTCGGCGGCAGGTCGCAGCCCCAGAATCCGCTGCTCGCGGTCCATCTTCACCGTGTCTGCGCCGATCACTTCCGAAAGTTCTCCGGCAGCGGCGCGGCGCAGGATATCCATCTGCCACAGCCGGTCCTGCGCGGTCACGTACCCCTGCGCAAAAAACAAATCTTCGAGCGTGGCCGCCTCAATCGTAGGCACACCGTGTTCATCGCGCACCACCCGAACCTTGGACGAGATTCCCGACACTAAGGCGCTGCCATCCAGTTGCGGCAGAGCCGAGTGGGCAATCCCGTAGAGCCACCAGACGGCGACGAGGACCGCGATCAGCAGCGCGCGGACTGCATAGGACAGGATCCGGAGCGCAGGATGGCGCCGGCGGATTTCAGGCAGGGAAGCAGTAGCAGACATTACTGAAAGATTGTAGGGGCGCGCGCTGTCCCTGACAACCGCATGTGTAGAGACGGGGCTTGCCCCGTCTCCAGCGGCGGGAAAATTCAGATTTCAGCGTCGCCCCACAGAGCGCGCCATAATCGAACTGTCATCCTGAGCGGAGCAGGGGCTTCACGAAGTGAAGCCCCTGCGGAGTCGAAGGACCCCTACACCCTCCTTTCGCTCAGCAAGGACGAATCGGGGAGTCCTCCCCGTGGTCCGTGTGGCGCGGGCATTCCTGCCCGCGAGCCCCCTAAAACGGCTCGTCAATCTCCGTCTCGCCCAGAGGCATCTGCTCTTCCGCCGCCTTCCGCGCTTTCGGCGCCTTCTTAAACGTTACTTCCAGCAGCCGCGGATAACCCACGCCCTTGCCCGCCAGCAACTCTTCGATAGTAAGAACCTGAATCCGCGGATACCGGTCCTCCAATCCAGGAGGCTTGTAGAATCCGGCTTCGGCAGCCTCTTTTAGCATGGGCTTGGTAGGCGCTTCCATACAGATCAGTACGCCAATCTGCGCATCTTCCCGATCGATCACGCCGTGCAGATCGCGCACATACGCGGACTGCACGTGTCCGGCCTTGACGGAAAAGATGATTTGCTTGGTTTTGCGGTCTCTCTTGTTTTCGTCGTGGAAGTAGAGGCGACCGTCGATGCCGCGGTCCGCGCCTTTCTTCTCTTCCGTGGGCCGAGCGCCGACTAGGCTGAGCGCCCACCACTGGAATTGATAGGGGTCATCCTGCGCGAGCCGTTGCGCGCCGGAAAGATCGACCGGTTCGCCGATGACTTCATATGTGCCGCGGACAGCGTCGCCAAAAGCATCCGCTAGACGCTTCTTGATCAGGCCGACAGCGAGATGGGTGATGTCAATGCCAATCCAGCGGCGGTTAAGGCGTTGGGCGACAGAAATGGCGGTGCCGCAGCCGCAGAACGGATCGAGAACGATATCGCCCTCGTTGGAGCTGGCCTTGACAATACGTTCGAGAAGAGCCTCGGGCTTTTGCGTTGGATAACCTAGACGCTCAGCCGATTTCGCGGAAAGGGGCGGGATATCAGCCACGATTGACTGGATCGCCAACCCCGGCATCTCCTCTAGATATCGCTTAAACCTCGGCACGCCGCCCGCCTTCTCCGGCCAAATGATGCGTCCCAGCTTATCGAGGGAGTCGAGACGATCCTGCACCGTACCACCAACTACTCCAACCGAGTCTAGGAATTTCTTTGGAAGCGCCCAATGGCGGCCTTTGTCTGTAGGGTTTATCCCACGCCACGGCATTCCAGATTCGCCCTTTCGAGTTCCGGCCGCCGTCAGGTTATCGGACATGAATGCGTCGTCGTTCTCATCCCGCGTGCCATAGAAATCAGTGACGTAGGATTCGTCGTAAGACGTGTACTGCGTGTTCCAAATGTAGTCGTCGGAGTTTGTATAGAACAGCAGGGTGTCGTGGATGTGATTCCAGCGATGAGAGTCGCTTCGGGCGCTTGTTCGCTTCCAGATAATCTCGTTGCGAAAATTGACAGTTCCGAAAACGCCATCCATCAAGATCTTCAGATAGTGGCTGGCCGTCGGATCGCAATGCAGATAGATCGACCCCGTCACCTTGAGCACGCGATGCAGTTCAATCAGCCGCGGGGCCATCATCGCGAGATACGCCATCATGTCGCTGTGGCCAAGGAACGTGCGGAAGGCGCGCATGGCCTCAGAGACACGTCCGCCACGCTCGACGATTTCCTCGTATGCCCGCTCGGCATCCACGTTCCACTCCCACGTGTCCTCGAAGGCCATGATCTGCGAACTGGACCGGGTACCGTCTTTTTCCGCGAACAGGACGTTGTAGTCCTGACGGCTGTTGAAAGGCGGGTCGAGGTAGATGAGGTCCACCGACTCATCCTTGACATGCTGGCGCAGGACCTCGAGATTGTCGCCGTAATAGAGTTTGTTCTTTTCCACCGCGCCACGATTCTAAACTGGACGAGGCGATTACGTAATTTGCGAGTTTGGTATGCCGAGGTCTCCGGGTGCACCACATTCTTCCGGGCGCAAGTTCTTGATCAAACCACCCGTGATCGAAGTCCTTGACTTAAGGCGAGTCGTGCGCAACGATAGAGATCTGATTGGGGCAGTTTCGAGGAGAGCCCGTCAACCAAGACGGCCCTCGAAGCTGCCCCAAAACCATTTTCAGCGCTCTTTGACAACCTAAGTCCTTATTTTGGAATACTTTGGAACTAAGTTCTTATTATTGAATACTTTACGGAAAATCGGGGGGAGGGGGGGTAAAAACCAGTAAATGCCTCCTGGCGGTAAACAGGCAGGTGGAAGGAATAAAGGAATAAACGAGTTGATCGAACTGAGTAACCCCGATGAGCAGAAGGGAAAGTCGATTGGCGCACCCGCACTCCGCCCAGTATCATGTCTGGAACCCTCGGCGCGCATTGTCATTTTGAGTTTTCGTGCCGCCCAAAAATGCTACAGAAACGAATCGACGATCAGCCGTCTATCTCGCAGGAGAACATCCGCGAAGCCGAAGGAATTTTTTTGCAGCACCTCAAACGCGTCGGCTTAAAGCAGACCGAACAGCGCAGCGCAATTCTGCGGACCTTTCTGGAAACGCGGGAACATCTTTCGACCGACGAATTGCACCGCCTGGTCAAAAAAACCGACCCGCGCATAGGCTTCACCACTGTCTACCGGACGCTGAAGCTTCTGGCCGGTTGCGGCCTGGCTAGCGAAGTTGCCTTTCACGACGGCATCGCGCGTTACGAACATCAGTACAACCGCCGCAGTCATCACCACATGGTGTGCACCGATTGCGGCGCTTCGGTCGAATTTTTCTCGGAGAAAGTCGGAGAAATCGAGCAGGAGATCGGACGCAAACACCGTTACGTCACCACGCGCCACACTTTTCAGATTTATGGTGTTTGCGAACCATGCCGCAAGAAGCAGAATGGACGCCGAATTGTCTAGCCCAACGAATATTCCGACGAACGCTCCGGTGAATAGTTCCGAAAACGCTCCGGAAAACGCTCGGGAAAACGCTCCGGCGAGCCAGTCGCAAGCTTCCCGCAAGTGTCCGCATTGCGGAACGGTAATGCCCGCGAACGCCGCGTTCTGTCCGGGATGCGGATGGTCGATGACGCCGCTTCCTCCCGTGGATCGCGCAACCGCCGCAGCCGCTTATCTCACGTTTGTCCCGGCCGCAGTGATCTTGTTTCTGCCGGCATTTCGCAAGAGCCGCTTTGTCCGCTTCCATGCCTGGCAAAGTGTGTTGCTCTGGGGAGTATTTTTCGTTTTAACCGTTAGCGCCCTCTTCCTTTCGAATGTCGCTGCCGCCATGCTTTTTCTGCTGTTTGGAATTCTGGCGTCGCTGGCCATGTTGTTCCTGTGGATTGTTCTCTCGCTCAAGGCATGGGAAGGCGAGCGCTTTGAATTGCCGGTGTTCGGGGATCTGGCAGCGCGCTTGAAATAGGTCTTGGGTGTTAGGTCTTAGGTCTTAGGAAAAACAAAATCAGGATTCAATGTCGCGGGTTTTCCTAAGACCTAAGACCTAAGACCTAACACCTAACACCTAAGACCTTGTTTTACATTCTCCGGCTCATCGTTGAAAATAGTCAGTTCCCTTTGCATCGCAATTTTTATTCTAGGAGACCTCATTGACCCAGATTCAGCGCGTTAAGATCAGCGCTCTCGGTACCTACGTTCCGCCTCGCCTTCTCACCAACGCCGACCTCGAAAAGATGGTCGATACTACCAGTGAATGGATCATGGAGCGGGTCGGCATTCGTGAACGCCATCTGGTCGACAAGGGAGTCGGAGCCAGCGACCTGGCTGTCGGAGCGGTGAAGAACCTGCTGGAATCGCATCCCTTCGATTTGCAGGAAGTTGATCTCATCGTGGTAGGCACGGTGACGCCGGACATGATGTATCCCTCGACGGCCTGCTTGGTGCAACATAAGTTAGGCATCGCGAATACCTGGGGCTTTGACGTTTCCGCCGGATGTTCGGGGTTCTTGTACGCTCTGAACACTGGCGTGAAGTTCGTCGAGTCAGGGCAGTACAAGAAAGTGCTGGTGATTGGTTCGGACGTGAACTCGTCGATGACCGACTTCACCGATCGCGCGGTATGCATCATCTTTGGCGATGGAGCGGGCGCAGTTTTGCTCGAGCCGGCGGAGGATCAGGACGGCCCTGGTGTAATCGACCATGTGGCCCAGATCGAGGGCATGGGAGGGCAATACCTTTACATGCCGGGAGGCGGGAGTTTGAACCCGGCCTCGCACGAAACGGTCGATCAGAAAATGCACTACATCCATCAGGATGGCAAGAATGTTTTCAAGTATGCCGTGAAAAAAATGTCGGAAATGACCGAACGCATACTGGCCAAGAACAATCTGACAGCCAAGGATGTGGACTGCTTTATTTCGCACCAGGCAAACCGGCGAATCATTACGGCGACTGCCGATCGGTTGGGACTGCCGCTGGAGAAGGTCATCATCAATATTGAGCGTTTCGGCAACACCACCGCAGGCACCATTCCAATCGCGATGCAGACGGCTCTGGATGAAGGCAAGTTGAAGAAGGGGGACTTGCTGTTAGTGGCAGCAGTGGGCGCTGGGTTCACTTCTGGAGCGACGCTGTTACGCTGGGCCTACTAAAGCAGGTCTCAGGTGTCAGGTCTCAGGTCTTAGGAAACCCTTTGTGTCGGGATTTGGAAGCGAGTGATTAGGCCGTTCAGGATTCGGCCTAGTTCTTCTGTTCGCGATTCCATGCTCTTGAATGCTGCAAGGTCGAGATAATCTAGATCGTGCGCTATCGAAAGTTGAGTTTGCAATTCGAGCAGAGATCCGCGGGCGTGATATAGGAATTGCAGAAATTCCTTTCGGGAATAGCGCCCTTTTCCCTCGGCAATGTTGCTGGGGACCGATACTGCCGCGCGCCGCATCTGGGAACTCAGTCCATAAATTTCGTCTTTTGGAAACCGACGAGTGCAGCGATACACATCCAAGGCCAAGCTCTTCGCCTTTTGCCACGCAATCAGATCCCGATAACTATCCGACATGGAATCTCTCAAAACCAAACTAAATCGGCCGCGAAATTTCCACGGTGACGCCCATCACGCACAGATTGTTTGGTTTTGATTTTCCTAAGACCTAAGACCTAAGACCTAAGACCTGAGACCCTGCTTCCACCAGCGACTCGAAAATCTTGCAGCCATCGATGCCGCCAAGTTCCGGTTCGGCGGCTCGTTCGGGATGCGGCATCATCCCCAGCACGTTGCGTCCGGGGCTGCAGATGCCAGCGATATTTTCCAGCGAGCCGTTGGGATTCGCTTCCGGGGTGATTTCGCCTTGCGGGTTCGAGTAGCGGAAAACAATGCGATGGTCGTGCTTCAATTCGGCGAGCGTCGCCTCATCGCAGAAATAATTACCTTCCATGTGTCCGATGGGAATAGTCAACACTTCGCCCTTGCGGCAGGTGTTGGTAAACGGCGTCTCGTTGTTTTCCACTCTCACTTGCACCGGCTTGCATACATATTTCAAGCCGACGTTGCGCATCAACGCTCCCGGCAGCAATCCCGACTCACATAGGATCTGGAAGCCGTTACAGATGCCGAGTACCAGTCCGCCCCCGGCAGCGAACTTGCGGACTGACTCCATCACGGGCGAGAACTTCGCAATGGCTCCGGTGCGGAGATAGTCGCCGTAAGCGAAGCCTCCCGGCACAATCACCACGTCGCAATTTTCAAGGTCATGGGAGTCGTGCCACAGCAAAGTTGCCTGCTGCTTGGCCACGTGCTCGGCCGTCCAGAAAGCATCGTGATCGCAGTTTGATCCGGGGAAAATTATGACGCCAAATTTCATCGAAACCCTCGAGTCCACTCCATGGTAATACAACCAGGCTTTCGGACGAAGATGTTTCAGAAGAAGCGGGTGATGCCTTCTTCGAGCACCACTACTTTGTCTTTCACTCCGGCCTTCCGTGCGGCGCGCTCCAGCAACTGGAGAGGCTCTTCGAGCGGCTCATGCGAGAGGCGAAACGTCCCATAGTGCATCGGTACCATCCAGCGGGCCTTCAGATCGAGAAAGGCCTGGGTGGCGTCGGCAGGACTGGTGTGGACGTTGCGGAACTGCGGCGGGTTGTAGGCGCCGATGGGCAACAGTGCGAGTTCGGGTGACAATCGGCGTCCGATTTCGCGGAAACCGGCGAAATAAGCGGTGTCTCCGGCATGGTAGATGGAGTGTTTGCCGCTGCGCAGCACGTATCCGCCGTAGCCGCGGTGCGAATCTTTCAGGATGCGCGCTCCCCAATGCCGCGAGGGCACGTGGGTGATGTCGAGGGCGCCGTGGCGATAGGTGTTCCACCACTCCAGTTCGATAATTTCTTCGAAGCCAAGATCGTCGACCAGGTCGAACAAATGATGAGGGACGACGAGTGTGGGCGCGGTTCCGCTCTGCCGGCGGGTCTGGCGCGCGATGGCGCGCAGCGACTGGCGATGCAGGTGATCGAAGTGCGCGTGCGTGACCAGGACAACATCCATGGCGGGCAGGTCGCGCAGGTTCAATCCCGGTTGACGCAGGCGTTTGAGAACGAACAGCCAGCGCGCGAAGTTGGGATCAATGACGACGTTCTGTCCGCCAATTTGCAGGAAAAAACTGGAGTGTCCGATGAAGGTGACGCCCAGTTCGCCGTTCGAAACCAGTTTTGCCTGGTGAGTCTCGCCGGTGCGGGGTGTGACGGCGGAGTGCCGCACCAGGCGCGTGAATTGACGGGCCCGCTTGCGCAGCGCATCATTTTTCAATGAAGACTTTAACATCGATTCGATCCGTAGGATTCCGTCCGCGGAAATACGGTCTGTTTAGTTATTATCAGCTTTGTCAGCGTAGGGTTCTAGTATGTTTTGATGCTCGGGATGGAGGCGGCGACACACGGAAGTACTGAATCTTTGGATAGCATTCGAAAACCCAGGACTGAGTGGTTGTTTGCGCCCCGACGCAATTCTTTCCAAGTCGCTGATCTTCCGCGTCTCAGACCTTTTTCTGGTTGATTTCCTTGACCGTCGCTTTGCCCGTCATATCTAATTCAAAGATCACTTGAAACAATCGGAGGAACCAACGCTGATGCGCGTCGCTTTTTTGGGTTTGGGAATTATGGGACGGTTTATGGCCGCGAACCTGGTCAAAGCCGGACACGAGGTTGCAGTGTGGAATCGAACCGGAGGCAAGGACGTGGAAGGCGCGCGCAGCGCAACTTCTCCGGCGGATGCAGCGCAGGGCGCAGAGGTGGTGTGGATGTGCGTCTCCGACACGAAGGCGGTCGAGGCGGTGCTGTTTGGCCCGGACGGCGTGGAGCAGGCGCTGGCCGCGGGCATGATTATCGCCGACTCGAGCACGATTTCTCCGTCGGCCACGCGGCGCTTTGCCGAGCGCGTGAAGGCGCGGGGCGTTGACTATGTGGACGCTCCGATGACCGGCTCGAAGATCGCCGCCGAAGCGGGCAGCCTGATCTTTATGGCGGGCGGAGACGAATCCGTGTTGGCTCGCTTGCAGCCGCTTTTTCAGGCCATGGGAAAGCAGGTTTTCCACATGGGCGAAACCAGCAAAGGACAGGCCACGAAGCTGGTCATGAATCTGCAGATTGCGCTCATCTATGAAGGCTTCGCCGAAGCGCTCACGCTGGCCGCCAAGTTGGGTGTGAGTGTGGAAAAACTTCTGCCGCTGATACTGGCATCAATGGTGCGGTCGGGAGTGGTGGAATACAAAGCCCCGTTTATTCTGAAGCGCGACTTCTCGCCCAACTTCCCACTGCGGCTGATGCTGAAAGATATGCGCCTGGCGCTCGAAGCTGCCAAGGAATCTCGCGTGCGCCTGCCGGGACTGGAAGCGGTGGAAGAGGTCTACGACGTTGCGGCCGAGGAAGGGCAGCAGGATCTCGACTATGCTTCGACACTTACTTTGCTGGAAAAATGGGCGGGGGTGGAAGTGAAGGCGGCAGCGACGTAGACTGAGGTGGGACGTCTAAGTCGCCTTTGCCGCCATCATACAAGTTTATTGACCTCGGGCGTTCTTAAGGGCTGTGGGCCGCTAGAGGGCTCTGAACTGCTCCTGCGAGGACGCAATGCATGGTCGTCGGGCCGTGTTCATCCTTTTCTTTTCCGGGATCTTTTTCTCTCTTCTTCTTCACGCCGCTGAGATCCGGGGCAAGGTGGTTAGCGTCGATCGTGGAGAACCGCTCGGACGCGTGCAGGTCTCGGTGCTCGTCGAAGGACAACGCGAAGCCATTACTGCGGCCGTCACTGCGAATGACGGCAGCTTCGTCATTCCAGGACTGAGTGTTGGCCATTACACGCTGCGCCTGAACGCGGTTGGGTACCGGCTGATCACGGTGGAGTTCTCGCTATCGGCGGACGAAGCGGCTAAGGAATTCGACATCACGCTGGTGCCGGATAATTTCCGCCGCACAGAAACAGTCGAAGTGAAAGGCGACATCTTCCAGGGGCCAGATTCACCGGCGGTCAGCGAGCTCAACCTGACTAGTTCGGAGCTTCGCGAGACTTCGACGGTTGTGGCCGACGACCCGTTCCGCGCCATTCAGACATTGCCGGGGGTGTCGGCGGCTGGCGGCAACGATTTTTTCGCGCAATTTTCGGTGATGGGCGCTTCTTACGCTAACACCAGCATCTATCTCGACGGCATCCTGGTGCCCGCGCCCTTCCACGGCACCGACATCACCCAAGGTGCGACCCTGAGCATGTTCACCAGCGAGACGCTTGAGGACGTCAAGCTTCTCCCGGCCGCCTACCCAGAAAAATATGGTGATTCGGTCGGAGCCGCCCTGGACCTGCAGACTCGCGATGGCAGCCGCACGACGCCAATGTTCCGCGCCTCCATTGGCCTTGCCGACTCGGAACTGCTCGGGGAGGGCGAGCTCGGAAAGGAAAAGAAGGGTTCGTGGCTGGCTTCCGCGCGCAAAAGTTATCTCGGCTATCTGCTGCGCAACCGCCTCAACGATACCTCTGACAATGTTTCGTTCTACGACGGAGACCTGAAACTTACGTACGACGTGGCGCCCACCCAAACGGTGAGTTTCTATGGCGTAGGCGGCCACACGCTCTACGAGCTGCTCAATCCGTCCTACGCTCCCACGCCGAACGACATCCAGCGCGCGACCAATGACTTCATGATGGGTCGCCTGGGCTGGCGCTGGACGGTGAATCCGCACTTGCTGATCGACACGCGGGCGGCCTACTTCCAGGCGCCCTTCTACTATTGGAATCCCAATCAGCAGCCTCTCAATAACATCCATTATGCGGAATGGGTCACGGGAGGAAGCATAGTTTGGAACTGGCAAAAGGATCACGTGCTGGAGGGTGGGTGGACATCGCGCCGCGCTGGCACAAGCGAAGAACAAACGTTTTACAATCCCAACGGCACCGTGGAATCCGTTGGCAGTCAAAGCATAGTCGGTTGGAAGAATGACGGATATGTCCAGCAATCCTCAAGCTTCTTTGGTGACCGGCTGCATCTGGCCGGCGGATTGCGCTTGGATAGCACCCAGCAGTTTGACTTTCATCCTATTTCGCCACAGCTCGGTGCCTCCCTGCAGGTCGCCTCGGCAACGCAGTTGCAGTTCGGGGTGGGGCGCTACAACCAGTTCGAGTTCCCGGCGTATCCTCCTATCCAACTTCCTGAGCTGGGCTGCGCCATAGGCATTGAATACTATCAGGCCGCAAACCACTACACCGCAGGCGTGGAGCAGCGCATCGGGGAAAGCACGCGCATAAAGCTCTTGTTGTTTGATCGGCAGAACGAAGAATTGATCCATGAATCGTTCTTTGACCCAATCACCAAGACCTGTGTCTCGACACATGGATTTGTCGCCAATGAGCGCGACTACTCGCGCGGAGCGCAGATCGTTCTCCAGAGTCGAACTGCCAATCGATTGTCCGGCTGGATTGGCTACACGCTGGCATACTCACGGGAGAGGGTGCCGTTTTGTTGCGATGTACCGCCGATCTGGATTCAGTTCCCAACAACGGAAGACCAGCGCCACACGCTGAACGTCTTTGCCAGTTACCGGATCAACCCCAGCGTGCACATTAGCGGAAAATTTCTCTTCGGGTCAGGATTTCCCATCCCGTCCGGCAGCAACATCGACCCCAACGCGCTGCGGCTCGGAGATTACCAACGCCTCGACGTGCGTGCTGAAAAGGATTGGGCCTTCAATCACTGGAAACTAGCCCTTTACGGAGAGGTTCTCAACCTGACCAATCACAACAATCCCCGGTATTTTTACACCTCATATGCATGTCCTCCCAATCAACCCGGATGCAGTTCTCCGTCGTCCACGGTCGTCACCGGCCAGGGGTTGCCGATCACGCCGACGGCAGGGTTGGCGTTTGAGTTCTGAAGATTTGCAGGGCAGCGCTACGGCAAGTTCAGAGTTGACCGCCGACAGTCTGCCGGGAGCTTTGCTCGGCTTGGACAGCCGAGGCGGCTGTCCCCACACCAGGCTTGAAGTCTCGCTCCCCTACTTCTTCGCGAACGAGCGGACGTAGTTCACCAGGTTCCAGATGTCGTCATCCTTGGCGCGGTCGCCTTCGAGGGGCATTTCGCCCTTGCCATGCCGGATCACCTGGAACAGGTCGCCATCGCTGCGGGTTTTCATCGCGTCCGGGTTGGTGAAATCGGTGACGTTTTTCATGTCTGCCGCCATCTCGCCCTTGCCATCGCCTTTGTCGCCATGGCACATCGCGCAGTCGATGACGTACAACTTCTTGCCCTTAGCGATCGACTCCGGAGTCGGCTTGACCGGATTTGCCTTGGTGGCGTTCCCGGGGGCGGCGGGCTTGGATTCCGGCGCGGGCGCTTGCGCAGGCGGCTGGTCCTTCTGGTCCTGTGCCTGTTGTGCCCATAACACGAATATAAAAACGAATAACGTGAGCAGAACAAATAAGGCTTTCTTCAACACACACCTCCTGTTCGGAAACACGGGTTGAACTGATAACGATACTCTACCGCGAGCCAACGTGCACGAAAAGGATCGGGTCATCTGACCATCGGGCCATCGGGTCATCGAAAATCAAATGCATTTGAACTGCGATCAGCCGCTGGCCCGATCGCCCGATAATTACGCTCGTAACCCCTTCAGTCCGCGAGGATTACAGAAGTATTACACGGCGGTCCGTGTGATTCTTGATACTGTCTAAGCAGAAGTCAGCCAGACGGGTGTGGGGAGATAAAACTAATGAGTCAGACAGTGCGCGAGACCATGAGCGAAGCTGCGAGCCAAGCCATGAGCGAGGCAGGAGAAGGCAGCAGTCGCAAAGAGCGGGCGAACCGTGACGGATTTAATTGGGGAACGGCGATTGCCATGGGCCTGTTCCATGTCGGCGCCATTGCGGCGCTGTTTTTCTTTACCTGGCCAGCATTTTTCGTCGCCATTTTCCTGTGGTGGGTTTCGGGCAGCCTGGGGATCGGGATGAGCTATCACCGGTTGCTGACGCATCGTGGCTACAGGACGCCGAAGTGGGTGGAGTACTTCCTGACCTGGTGCGCGACGCTGGCGCTCGAAGGCGGTCCGATTTTCTGGGTGGCGACCCACCGCATTCATCATCAGTTTTCCGATGAGCAGGGCGATCCGCACTCGCCGATCGATGGCAAGTGGTGGTCGCACATGGGATGGATCCTGATGGGCAAATCGATGCATCACGACACCACGACTCTGGCCCGTTATGTCCCCGACCTGACCAAAGATAAAGTTCACGTCTGGCTGACCAAATATCACTACACCTCAAACATTATTGTGGGCGTCATCCTGTTCGCGATTGGCGGATTGCCCTGGCTTCTCTGGGGAGTGTTCGCGCGCGTGGTGATCGGACTGCATTCTACCTGGATGGTGAACTCGATCACTCACCTGTGGGGAACACGGCGTTTCGCGACCAAAGACCTTTCCACCAACAATTTTCTGGTGGCCGTGCTGACCTTTGGCGAAGGCTGGCACAACAATCATCATGCGCATCCGGTTTCCGCTCGTCACGGCTTGCGGTGGTACGAAGTCGACATGAACTGGTACGGCATCTGGGCGTTGAAGAAACTGGGATTGGCGCGGCACGTGTACAAGGTCACGCTCGATAACCTGCCGCCGAAGCCGGCTCTGCTGCGGGATGTGAAGGCGGGGGTGTTGGCGCCGGCTGCGGGGAATGACTAGAAAAGGTCTTAGGTCTCAGGTCTCAGGAAAGGCTCTCGAATCGGCCGGGTTGGTCGGCGTCGGGAGCCTTCTTAGTGTTCGCCTGTTTACAACATCTACGAAGCACTCGGTCGTCAGTTCTAAGAGCCCGCCTCTGGGCTGGTCACTAGAACTTACCGCTGCTCGGGTGTAAAAGAGTAGAAGTCATGAAGACCTATCGTGTCACACCCGAGCTGGCTGGCTTCACCCGTGAGCGCATATTCCTGAGAGTTTTGCTTGCGGCAGGGGTGTTTGCGGCCCTCGATATGCTGCTTTGGACACCATGGTCTTCCTCGACACACCTGTCAAGGGATTTCAGTAGAGCGGTCATCTCTGGCGCTGTCTTTGCCTTGTTGTTCGTCCTGCTGTACGTCAAACGTAGTCTCGCATACGAAGTAACTGTCTCCGATGATTGCATTACCTCTGTACACCCATGGTTTGAGCGGTCTGTCCGAAAAGACGAGCTTAAATCAGTTTGGGAAACTCACGGTAATGTCTTTATCGCTCCCGCACTCCGCATTTCAAAGTATGGACGATTCGGAACTTGGTTTTGGGGCGGAATCTGGATTCCCAAAGCACTTCCAGGATACGAAGTCATCAGGGATTTAGCGTTAAGCTGGAAAGTTCGTTGAGTGCGAGTGCCTTAGATTCGACCCTCGCGATCTTTTCTTCTCCCCACGGACTCATGCGAAATGAATAATTGTTGAAATATCCCCATTGCCTAACAGCCTCTGGAGACCTCCCAACCCCCGACCCCTGACTCCTAAGACCTGACACCTGACACCTGTCCCGCTACAATTCCCCTGTGCGGATTTCCAGCCGGCGCAAAGCAATCGCGTTCTTTCTGACCTTCGGCGTTTGTCTCGCCGCAGTGGCCTTTGCGGTGGGCAGCGGCTGGATCATCCTCAACTGGCGCGAAGGCGTCAAGGTCTTCCTGGGCATCATCTTTTTTGGCGCCATCATCACCGGTCTGGTTCTGAACACGATCTTCCTGGTCCGCGAGATTCGCCGCAACGAGCAGCACGACAGTTTCATCAATGCAGTCACCCACGAACTCAAAACGCCGATTGCCTCCATCCGCCTGTATCTCGAAACCCTGCAGCGCCGCGAGGTTGATGAGGCCCGCCGCCGTGAATTCTACCAATCGATGCTGGTCGATACCGAGCGCCTCATGGTCACCGTGGAACAGGTGCTGAAGGCGGGTGCCGTCGCCCAAAAAAAGGCGTCCGGCCAGCGCATTCCTGTGGACTTCAACACCCTGGTGCGCGAGTGTGTCGAACTGGCGCGCACACGGCACCACTTGCTGCCCGAGAATCTCGACTATCGTGAGTCTCCGCCGGCATCCGGCGGTGCGAGCCTGCTGGGTGATCCCGACGAACTGCACACGGTCGTCACCAACCTGCTCGACAATGCGGTCAAGTACTCGCCCGACGGTGTACACATTGTTGTGGAATTGGATGTGCCGGATGAAGAGCTCCTGGTGCTGCGCGTGCGCGATAGCGGCGTGGGCATTCCACAGGACGAACTCAAGCGTATTTTCAAACGCTTTTATCGCGTCCGCCGGCGCGGGCGTCCCCGGGTGAAAGGCACGGGACTGGGATTGTTCATCGTTCGTTCGATTGTGCGTAATCACGGCGGCCGGGTATTTGCCGAGAGCGAAGGGGCAGGGAAGGGGACGACCGTCACTTTGGAATTACCCAGGGAATTACCCAGAAAAGAATTGCCCCGGAAAGTGACGGTGGCATGAGCCGTGTGCTGATTGTGGAGGACGAGGCGCACCTGGCGCAGGGCTTGCGCTTCAACCTGCAAGCCGAAGGACACACGGTGGAAGTTGCGGCGGATGGCGAGACGGCTCTGGAGAGGCTCGTCGAAAAAAAGGAACGCTTCGACGTAGTTCTGCTCGACGTGATGCTCCCGGGCAAGAGCGGCTTCGATGTCGCGGCCCTGCTGCGCGAGAAGGAGAATTATGTGCCGATTCTGATGTTGACGGCGCGTGGGCGTCCTGAGGATGTGCTGGAGGGATTCGCCTCGGGGGCGGATGATTACCTGCCGAAGCCGTTTGAGCTGGCGATTCTGATCGCGCGTCTGGACAGCCTGCTGCGGCGCAGTGTGTGGATGAAGGGTGCCGGGACGAAAACCGCGGGGCCGTTGGGCGCTGGGACGAGCGGAACCGCGCGGGTGGGAGAGCGGGGGGATTCTGTCGGCGACAGCTTCAGTTTTTGCGGCAAGTCGATTGACTTTGCGGAACTGGAACTGCGCACGCTGGGAAATACCATCCATCTGACCGTGATGGAGGCCGAACTGCTCCGTTATCTGGTGCGCAGCGAAGGCCGCGTGGTTTCGCGCAAGTCCATTCTCGAAGACGTGTGGGGGTTGCGCGAAGATACCGATACCCGCGCCATCGATAATTTTGTGGTGCGCTTGCGGCGCTACATAGAAGAGGATCCATCGCAGCCCAAGCACCTGCAGACCGTGCGGGGAGTGGGGTACCGGTTTGTGGCGGAGCCGGAGTAGAGGGAGTGACGCCGGGCTTCCGTGGCCTGGCGCAAATCGACCCGGTTTCCAGTCACGGGCGACTGTGATGACAATCACCGCGCGCAGGTCGCGTCGCGAATACGCTGATCGCAGCATCCGACGCTCGTCGGATGCCTTCCGCCTGGCACGAATCCTTCGTGCGAGGAAAGGAGGCACGTCATGCTGCTGCTGTTCGGGTTATTCCTCTTCCTGCTTGGAGCTTGTCTGATCCTGTTGCTGCCGGCGCTTTGGGGCGGACAGATTTTCCACACGTATCGTGAGGGACGGACGGTGAACTGTCCGGAGACGCATGCGCCGGTGTCGGTGCGGTTCAATGCGTTGCGGGCGGCGTGGACCAGCCTGGCCGGTCCTCCGAAGCTGCGACTGGCCGATTGCACGCGCTGGCCGGAGCGCGCCGGGTGCGGGCAGGAGTGCATTCCGGACGCGGTTGAGGCCAAGCCCGCGTCGTTGGTGGACCAAGTTTCGCTGAACCAGATTTCGCTGAACCCGATTCCGTGGCAAACGCGAAGAGTCGTGCATTTGCCCGTGCTGCTGGCGAGCGCGGCGGCGTGGGTGCTGGGTATGGCTTGGCACTCCGAATACCTGTTCCGGCCACGATGGATGATGGCGCTCGGATTGAGCGATCCGCAGACGCGAGCGTTAGCGCGAATGCTGGCTCCGCATCTGCTAAGCGTAGGCGCGTGCGTACTATTCGCCTACGGCGTGGCGGGACTGCTGCGGTGGCTGGGCGCGCGCACGTTGACGCACGGCGTCGAAGTGTCGGCGGCGCTTTGGTTCGCGATTTTCGCCGCACTGATGGCGGTGATGTCATCGCGGGCGGCGCCTGATCTGCTTTGGATTGAGGGAGGGTATACCCTCCTGGGAGCGCTGCTCATCGGCGCGATCGTGGGCGGCGCGCCGCGCTGGGTAATTGTAGGCGACCCGCAGGAGCGTGGCAGCAGAAGCCGGGGATAACCAGCCCCGGGGGGCGACCGAGCTCGGGAACCTTAGTGCTGCTTTGCCGAGGAACTGGCCGCCAGTTCGCGGAAGAGTCCAAGCAGCGCGGCCGCGGCCTTCCGATCAGAGAGGTTTTCGAGCGCCACTGTGGCGGTGAAGTGCGGCGAGGTAGAGTTAAATCGGACGCCGACGAAATCCTTGTCGCGCCATGAAGCCAGCGCATTGACCACCGGACTGAGTTCGGCGGGCCAGTCTTCCTTGGTCGTCAGAATGACCGGGCCGGGATGGTGGATAGTCCAGGCGTGAGCGCCGGTTGAGGTTTTCGACCCCGAGCTTTTCCCTTCGGTGTGGCCCGCCCAGCGATGACGGATTACGTCGAGGTGGAAGCCCGGGGGAAATCCCATGTCAGCTTCGAAGGTGAGCGTTTCTTGTTGCTGGCGCCAGCGGCTCAGGGCCCACTGCACCGGGAGCGGGCGGGGCAACAAGCGAATCGTGAGGTGCGCGTCCTCAAACCAGCGCGAGGAAAGATTCAGGGTGGCCTTCAGCCGTGAACTGCTGGCCTGCCATCGCAGGTCCATGATGCGGCCCTTTCCCAGGCATGCCTCTTGCACCCACTGCAGCACGTCTGCCGCTCGACGCCGGTTGTAACGGACAAACCAGGCATACCAGAGGACGGAGAGGGTCAGCGCCACGACCACGTCGATGAGAATGAAACGCCCCACGGTCCCTCTTGGCAGAAATCCTACTTCTAATGGATGCAACTGCGCAAGGGGAGGAAACGGAGAAAAAACTGCGGAAGGTTAGCTGCCACTCTCCCGCCACAATCCCGCTACAATGGCGGCGTGCGGTTTCGAGTCCGACAATTTGAGAAAGCCGATTTCGAAGCGCTGTGGCGGATTGACCAGGCGTGCTTCGATCCGCGTTTGGCCTACTCCCGACCGGAAATGGCCTTCTATATGCACCGGCCGGGGTCATTTACGCTGGTGGCCGAAGCCGAAGGCGGGAAGGGTCGAGGTGTTCTCGGCTTCATCGTGGCGGAGACTGGCCGCAACAGTGGACACATCATTACCATCGATGTGGTCGCGGAAGCGCGGCGGGCGGGCGTCGGCTCGGCTATGATGCGAGCGGCGGAAAAGCAGTTGGCGCAGGCGGGCGCGCTCGCGGTGGCGCTGGAAACGCCGGTAAATAATGAGGCCGCGATTCGCTTCTACAAGCAGCAAGGGTATTTCGTGGGAAAAACGGTTGCCGGTTACTATTCTGGCCAACTGGACGCTTTGGTGATGACGAAGGACTTGGCGCGTTCGCCGACGGGATGAGTTCGAGGCGAGTTTCCCGTAGAGACGCGGCTTGCCGCGTCTCCGGCCGCGTCCCAAGGAGACGGGGCAAGCTTCGTTTCTACTGTGAAGAGGAAAGGGCTCGATGAAGATTGCGATCCAGGGAGAACTCGGTTCTTTCAGTCACGAAGCGGCGGAAGCGATGCTGCCGCGGGCGTCGGTGGTCCCTTGCGCGCGTTCGCTCGAGGTGTTTGACCGAGTCAAGCGGGGAACCGTGGACGGCGCGGTGATCCCGATTGAGAACTCGCTGGCGGGGTCGGTGGCTGAACATTTCGATCTTCTGCTCAGCCGCGACGTGCACATCGTACGCGAGTTTCGCTTGCGCATCGTGCACAATCTGATCGCGCTCCCGGGCACCAAGCTCCGAGACGTCCGGCGAGTCTTCTCTCATCCCGTGGCGCTCGACCAGTGCCGCGACCTGTTTGCGAAGAATCCTAAGCTGGAGCCGGTGCCGTTCTACGACACAGCGGGTAGTGTGAAGCATGTTGTCGCGGAGAGCTTGCGCGATGCCGCCGCCATTGCCAGCCGGCGGGCCGCCGTAGTGTATGCGGGAAAGATTCTGAAGGCTGGAATTGAGGATGACAAGAAGAACTTTACGCGCTTCTTTCTGATCCGCCGGGGAAAGCCGCGAGCGGCGCCGGACGCGGATAAAACTTCGCTGGCGTTCAGCGTGAAGAACATTCCGGGGGCGCTGTTCAAGGCGCTCAGCGTGTTCGCGTTGCGCGACATCAGCCTGAGCAAGATCGAGTCGCGGCCCCTGCGCGGGCGGCCGTGGGAATACGTGTTTTTTGTGGATCTGCTGCGCGGCGACGATGAAGCCTCGCGCAACGCTCGGCGGCATCTGAGCGAGGTGGCGGAATTGGTGAAAGTGCTCGGAATTTATCCGGAAAGCGAGTCTTAGGGTCACGTCCCAGGGGCTTGTTCTTTCGTCACAATCGCCTGTGAGGCACTGCACAGCGGGAACTGCGCCTTCGTTCTAGCCTGAAGGTGGGCCGTTTTGGCCCGAAGCCAAGGAGGCTTTTTATATGCGTCAGATTTTTGCGGGGATTCTTATCTTGATCTGTGTGTTTATGCTGGGTGCGGTTGCGGCCGCCGAGAATCAGATGGGAATCCAAGACAGCTATACAGTGAATTTTTCAGAGAAGGTCCGGGTTGCGGACACCCTATTGCCGTCGGGGGACTACGAGATCCGTCACGTGATGGAAGGCTCGAACCACATCATGGTGTTCACCCAGCTAGGCACGAAGAAGCCGGTTGAAGTGCGCGCCAAGTGCACACTGGTCCCATTGTCGGTGAAGGCCGATAAGAGTGAGAAGACTTACATTTTGAATGCGGCGAACGAGCGGGTTCTGCAGGAGCTCACATTCAAAGGCGACCGCGCGAAGCACGTGTTCTAGGCGGTGGCGTAGGGCGGTAAGTAGCTGGTTTGGCGAGGAGTGCAGCGGGGACGTGCCCGAGGAAGGGCACGTCTCCAAGTCTGGGTTACCGGAGTGGGTCAAGTCCCTTCTAAGTCTTGCAAAATGCTGGAAAAGGTCTAGAATCCAACAACCTAGCAAGCGGCTTGCATCTTTTTGGCGGTTGAATTCATCCAAGGGTTGAGTGCAAGTCACTCAAGGACAAGCATGAGCGAACTTAATTCCTCCGAACGTACTACTTATGAAACCACCGAGCGGTCGCTGCCGATTTTGCCAGTGCGCGACACGGTCCTGTTCCCCCATGCGGTTTTGCCTCTGACCGTGGGCCGGGAAAGCTCGGTGCAACTGATCAACTCGCTGGGTGAGGACAAAACCATCGTGGTCGTGGCGCAGCGCGAGGCGCGCGTGGATGCGCCGCAACCGACCGATCTGTACTCCATCGGAACCCTGGCCGTGGTGCATAAAGTCGTCAAAATGCCCAACCAGAGCCTGTTTGTTTTCGCCGAAGGACTGGAGCGGGTGCGACTGGCGGATTTCGCGCAGCTTTCGCCGTTCATGCGCGCGCAGGTGACCACGATCCCCGAGACGATTCCGCCCAAAGATTCCGAAGTGGAAGCGCTGCAGCGCAACGTGCTGACGTTGTTCCAGCAGATCGTGGCCGGTTCGCCAACGCTCTCCGATGAGCTTTCGACGGTGGCCATGAACATTGAAGAACCAGGGCGCCTGGTGGACTTTATCGCCTCGTCGCTGCCATCGCTCTCGACGGCCGACAAGCAGGAGACGCTCGAGACGACCGACGTCCGGGTGCGTCTCGAAAAAATCAATCAGCACCTCGCCAAAGAACTGGAAGTGCAGCAACTGCGCAACAAGATCCAGTCTGAAGTGCAGGATCGGGTGCAGCAGACACAGCGCGAATACTACCTGCGCGAGCAGATGAAGGCCATCCAGAAAGAATTGGGCGAGCAGGATGAAGGCCAGCGCGACACCGAGGAACTGAAGCAGAAGATTGAATCCGCGGGCATGCCCGACGATGTAAAGAAAGAAGCTTTGAAGGAACTGGGGCGACTGGTGCGCATGTCGCCGATGGCGGCCGATTATTCGGTCACACGGAACTATATCGAGTGGCTGGCGATCCTGCCATGGGCGAAGACTTCGGGGGGAGAGATTGAAATCCTGAAGGCCAAAGAAATTCTCGACACCGACCACTACGACTTGCAGAAAGTGAAAGACCGCATCCTGGACTACCTGTCGGTGCGGCGGTTGAAGCCCAACATGAAAGGGCCGATTCTGTGTTTCGTCGGACCTCCGGGCGTGGGCAAGACTTCGCTGGGCAAGTCGATTGCGCGTGCGCTGGGACGCAAGTTTACGCGTCTGTCGCTCGGCGGAGTGCACGACGAAGCGGAAATTCGCGGCCACCGGCGCACCTACATCGGAGCCTTGCCGGGCCAGATCATTCAAGGCATCCGCCGTGCCGAGACCAAAGACCCGGTCTTCATGCTCGACGAAATTGACAAGGTGGGACGCGACTTCCGTGGCGATCCTGCGTCGGCGTTGCTGGAAGCGCTTGATCCGGAGCAGAACGCGACCTTCCGCGACAACTATCTGGACGTGACGTTCGATCTTTCCAAGGTGTTGTTCATCACCACTGCGAACATGCTCGATCCCATCGCCGAGCCGCTGCGTGACCGCATGGAAATTATCGAATTGCAGGGGTATACCGAGGAAGAAAAGGTTCACATTGCGTTCCAGTACCTGATCCCGCGGCAAATCGAGGAAAACGGAATCACGGCAGAGCAGATTGAATTTCCGGAAGAGGCAGTCAGCTACATTATTCGTCACTACACGCGCGAGGCAGGAGTGCGCAACCTGGAACGCACCATCGGGACCATCTGCCGTAAGCAGGCGCGCCGTATCGCGGAAGGGAAGACCGAGAAGCTGATCATCACCCATGAGGTCGTGCAAGGGTTTCTGGGCGGCATCAAGGTCCGCAGCGAGGGCGAAATTGCCGAACGCACCAAGCGCGCGGGCGTGGTCGTCGGTTTAGCGTGGACGCCATCAGGCGGCGACGTGTTGTTCGTCGAAGCCAACCAGATGAAAGGCAAAGGCGGACTGACCATCACCGGCCAGATCCAGGACGTGATGCGAGAGTCCATGCAGGCCGGGTTGAGCTGGGTACGCTCGAACGCGAAGCAACTGGGCATTGATGAAGAATTCTTTGCCAACCATGACATCCACATTCACGTGCCCGCGGGAGCGATCCCGAAAGACGGTCCTTCGGCGGGCGTCACGATTGTGACTGCGCTGGTGTCGTTGCTGTCGGGCAAGCAGGTGCGTCCGCTGACCGCGATGACCGGCGAAATCACGCTGAGTGGAAACGTACTGCCGGTGGGCGGCATCAAGGAAAAAGTGCTGGCCGCCAAACGCGCCGGTGTGCATGACGTGATTCTGCCCGCCGACAACAAAACCAATGTCGAGGAGGACCTGACCCCTGAGCAGTTGCTGGGATTGACTCCTCACTATGTGAAAACTATCGACGAGGTGCTGGAGTTCGCGCTGCCGAAGTCGCCTCTCCAGCAACTCCAGGACGCCGAGGAGCGAGAGAAAGTGCTCAGCAACTAAAACAGTTGATTGTCATCCTGAGCGAAGCGAAGGACCTATGTACTAGCCCGCTGCGGGTGCGGGGTGCCTGTGATCCCTCAAGAGGTTGTACCTTTCGGAGCAGCGCGGCTGATGGGTGGAGCGTAACCGAGGCTACCATGAGGGCGGGCGAAATTGTAGTAGTGGAGCCAGGGGGAGAGTTGCTGATCGCGTTCTTCGGAGTTGGTGTAGTGGCGGACATAGGCCCACTCGCGTAGAGCGGTTTGGATGAAGCGTTCGGCCTTGCCGTTGGTGCGTGGGGTGTAAGGGCGGGTGAAGCGATGGCGGATGCCGAGTTCTTCGCAAGCGGCGCGAAAGCGATGGGAGCGATAGCAGGATCCGTTGTCGGTGAGCAGGCGGCGAATGGAAATGCCGTGCTCGGCATAGAAGGCGAGAGCGGAGTCGACGGTCTGGTTGGGCAGCAGGCGGGAGAAGGCGAGGCGGGAGTGATCGTCGATGGCGATGTGCAGGGCCTGCCAGCCGGCGAACTGAGGGCGACCGCGACGGCGGCCGTCGCCGCGGATGGAGACGCTCTGATAGCGGGTCATGGCTTTAATGTCGAGATGGAGCAGGTCGCCGGGGGCGGCATGTTCATAACGCACCACGGGCGGAGCGGGATGGAGATGACGCCAGCGGTTGAGATGAGCGCGCTGCAGGATGCGGCTGACGGTGGCGGCACTGAGTTGGGTGGCCTGGGCGATGCGATAGGCGGGATGCAGTTGACGCCGCAGGGCGATGACTTCCTCGGCCAGGGCGGAGGGAGTGCGGCGCGGGCTGCGCCGAGGGCGGGAAGAACGATCCCACAACCCGGGCGGCCCCTCCCGGCGAAAACGATGCACCCACTTGGCGGCGGTTTTAGGAGTAACGCTGAAGTTGGCCGCGGCCAACTTCAGCGTCACTCCTCGGGCTACATACTCAACCAAATCCTCTCGACGGCGCAGGGTAAGTCGGGCATTCTTGTGAATGTCCATTCGATCTCTCCTCAGAGGTGATTGCTCGCTACAATCAGCTTCTCTGGTTCCGGTCGAATGGACAACCTCTTGAAAGATCACAGCTGGCCCCCCACTGGAATTTCCAACTTCCCGGAAAGTCTGGAGGGTTTCGCATTCAGGTGAAGACGTATTTCTCAAAACGGATTCCTTCCGTGTAGCCCGTCAGACTAAACTGGGCCGCCTAACGGCGGCCCAGTTTAGTCAGCGGATTACGATTTGTGGTCTCGTCAAACCTACTTTGAGAGTGCCACTACTTGCTTGATGAACGGCACGGCATTCGGTGTACCAAGGCCGGTCACGTTGTCCCATCCAGGGCCCGTCGTAAGTGACGAGTCTGTGCCAAAGGTGAACACGTCCCAACGAGTGGAAGAGGGGCTCTGGTACAAGGCGCTGATGTAGTTTGTGGTACCGTCCAAGGGAGCCGCCAATGCATCCGGACTCTCATAGACTGGAGGGTTCGGAGGATTGAAAATGACTCCGGCCACATTGAACGGAGAAGTGAGGTCGGTCACGTCGGTGATTGCGTTCCCGGTTAGTTCGTATAGGTACGGCGCTGCCTGGCCGAGCGGAACTCCGGCCGCCTGGTTGGCGATGGCCCACAAGCCCGAAAACATGGGGCAAGAGAGGCTGGTACCGCCAAATACCTCGACATACTGCGGATCGCCCGGGATTTGATCGAGAGTAACGATGATCTCGACTCCAGTCTGGGGATCAGCATCCATCGAGATGTCCGGCACCATGCGAAAACTACCCGGCAAGCTACTCTGGTAGGGCGGCTTGGCGAAGAAGACGCTGGTCCCTCCTCCGCTTCCATCTTGGAAACCAAATCCGAGAGGGGGAACGGTCGGGGGATTCGGGGTGGGGTCGGCAATGCGGGTGAAGTTGAGGCCCCAGCCCGTCTGGAATTTGATGGTTTTGTTCAGGTTGAGGAACGTGCTGGTGCCACCAATTGCGGTCGCAAAAGGCGAACTAGCTCCTGATCCGGCAGACACCGAATCAATTCCAAAGTCTGCTTGATCGACCGCGAGATTGTCTCCGGAATCGCCGGTGGAAATTTGCTGGGACATACCCAAGGCAGCCGCCAGCTCCGAGAGCGTGTTCTCTACCACCAGTTCTGACGGCAGAAAGTCGACCAGCGCGATCTCGGGGATCCCAAAACTGTTGGAGATCACGTTGCCTAGAAGGTTCTCTATGGCATAAAGGTTTCCAATATCAAGGTTCGTAAATGAGTTGTCTGCGGCCAGCACCAGCGCAATGTTGGCGCCTGGCGCGATCGAGTGCGCCCACTCCACGTCGAGGGTGGTTTCAAATTGCCAGTTTCCGTTTACACAGGCGGTCCCACAATTTACCGGGCCGTTGGGGGTGTAAATTTGGAAGTTCGCTGGGGTGAGAGCGGGAAGTCCGTTCAGGGCTGAGAACGTGTTCGCGTCGTCGACGATGGTATTGGAGCCAAACGCATCGACGATGACGATGGTCTGGCCGGTGCCATTCCAGCCGCTGCTGTAAGCCTTTTTCAGCCCGTATGCCGTTTGCAGTTCAGCCGAATCATAGCCGCAGGGCGGCAAGTTTGGAACACCGGAGGTGATGTTGGCCCCGTAGCGGTTGCCGAAATAGACTGCGATCGGCCCCCCGCCGCCAGTTTTGAACGTCTTGGCCTGGGGTGAGCGCCAACAATTGGCGCTAAAGAAGAGCCCATTGGGATTGACGCCGGGAGTGAGCGGAACTCCACGAAATGGAATGCCCGTATCAATATCCTTGGCGGGAGCAGCATTCGACGAATACGCCAACTCGCCCACCTGTACCGCCGCCACCACCGCACCCGCTGGGCCGGTAACCGAAGGCTCCGAGGTCGGCGCGCGTCGGATTGCTCCCTTGATGTTGAAGCGGTCGATCTGAACATTCAAGGCATTCTGAACGTCGCCTACGCGGCCGCTTGCTGTCACAAAGTGATTGTTCTTATCGCTTGAGGAGACGGTCAGGTTGTGGGTGGCTAGAAAATCTCGCACAACCGCCGCGTCGTGTTCCGTGGGCGCGAACTTTGCTTTGTACTGCGCCATAGTGAGCCAATGGTGGTATGTGGGCGAGCCCTTCTCATACATTTTTTGGACTAAAGCATCAAAGGCGTCCTTGTTACGTTGGCGCAGCCAAACCGTAACCGTGATTTGTTTAGACAAATCTTCCGGACCCAAATTTATCCGGTTGGTTCGAATCGAGCGGCTGGATTGCGACTGAGAGAGTCCAGAACCTGCCAGTACGGTGACAAGTAAGAACAGGATGGAAACTCCCTTACCAATTTGCGACCGACGTAGATGAATGGGCATGAGTAAATCTCCTTCGCAGACACATGGGAAACGCGCTGTCTTGCCCGCCAGAAGCCTGAAGCGGGGGCGCGGGTAAGTCTGTCATCAGCGAATGGAGCTGTCAAGCATTTAGGCTTCTTGATGAAAGATTTGACAGAAATTTGACAAAGCTCTTTTCATGTTTGCGCAGGCTTTTTCAAATTGGCTGGGCTTGTCCTACAAGCATGGAGTTGCTTGCATTTTGACGAGGTGATTGACTGCCATCGCAGAGAATCGCAGCCAACTGTGGCGACGCTGCCCAAGCCACGCTCGCCAGCAGATCCACCAGGCCTCGCTCGCTTTCGAAACCTTCTACTTTGCCGACAACTCCCGCTGGTCCGCCCTGGAATACGCCCTGCCGTCACTTCCCGGCACCCGCCAATGGAGAATGGTCACCCCCAACGAATTCCTCCGCTCCGCGCATGCTGGAACTCGAAGTAGTCCGTAAGAAATTCGAACATCTCTGCCCAGAGTCCGCGGCTTACGACGATAGCTGGCGAAACCAGGCGTGGGTGTTGAAAAAGTGCGTCTGGAAAGTATTCTTTTCGTCCTTTCGAGTGCTCCTGTTGTGCGGCTTCTTCTGGCGGGCAATTCAACTATGTGGTCGCGGGCAGGATTGACCGTGGGCCTTGGCTGAGGAACCGCACCAGTCGCTTGATGTTCTGGGCAGCCGCCGCCAGGAAGAACTGCTCCCGCACGAACTTCAGCCTGCGCAGGCGCAAGCGGCGCAGCCCGATCTGATTCTCGAGTTCCGCGAACAAGGCTTCCACCTTCTTTCTTTGCCGCTGGGCATGGGCGAACTCTGGCGTGTTCGCCAACTCCCGTGCCCGTTGCCGAGCCGATTCGTACCGGTGGATGATAAGAGACCGGAAAGCTGCACTGGTACATTGCCCTCTTTGGGAGCAGGCACCACAACGCTTGCGGGTTCCAATGTAGTTGTAGGCGCGATTCCGATGAACTCGACCCCCATAGTTGAGGGGCTGGCCGGCGGGACAGATATAGCGGTTGCTTTCGGGTTGATAAGTAAACCGCTCGGGACCGTAGAACGGACTGTTCTTTCTGTGGATACTGTCGCGAGTCCGCATATACGGAGTGATGCCCCGATCCGCCAACCATTGCAAGAACTCCCCGTTCCCGTAGGTCGTGTCGGCCGCCACCGATTCTGGCTCTCGTCCTCGCCATTGCGCGAAACGGGTGAGCATGTCTTGCGCGGCCACCGTTTCCTGACTCATCCGGGCTGCCGTCGCTTGCACTCCCACAATCACACAACTATGGTTGTCGACCAGATAGTTGTCGTAGTAGCCCAGCCGGGCTGGCGTGCCGCCCTTGGTGGCGTAGGTGGAATCGGGATCCGTGGTCGAGACCTGATCTTGCTGATGCACCGGTTCTTCCACCGGATTCTGCTGTTCCAGTTCCACCAGATACTGTCTCACCGTATGGTTGACCTGGGCAGCTTCCGCCAACTGCTGGCGCGGAATGCGGCTCTCCTTGGCGGCATTCGCCTCCACGAAGCTGCCATCCACCGAGAGGTGCTCGCCTTGCACCAGTCCCACTTCCACACACTGCCGCACGATCTGTTCAAACAACTGCTCGAACAGCTTCGACTCCTGGAACCGGCCGTGCCGATTCTTGGAAAACGTGGAGTGATGCGGAATCTCCTGATCGAAACCCAGTCCGGTAAACCAGCGCCACGCCAGATGCATGCGCAGTTCCTCCACCAACTTGCGCTCGCTGGTGATGCCGTACAAATAGCCGATCAACAGGATGCGCAGCAGAAGCTCGGGGTCAATCGACGGGCGGCCCATATCGCTGTAACTCTCTTTCAGCTTTTCCCGCACGAAGGCAAAGCTGATGTGTTTTTCGATGAGCCGTAGCAGATGAGTCTCTGGAACCTGATCTTCCAGGCGGAAGTAATAAAACAAGGCTTCGGAACGATCGTGTTGCCCCATCATGATGAGCGCGCCTCCGAGAATGGTGATCCAGCAAAACATGGCGAAGAAATTTCTCCTTCTTTTACCACGCTTTTGCTTCCATTCGCCCTGCTAATCGGAGTGCCTTTTTCAACACCCACAGGTGTTAGCGCTCATTGAGCAACTGATCACGCACGTTGGCTGCGCGTCCGTGCTCGAACATAGTTCCGGGATGGGTTAAGACGGGGCAAGCCCCGTCTCTACACGGCTGGGACGGCCGAGGGCGGCCGTCCCTACGCGATCTGTGGCTCAGTGCGTGATCTCGTAATGCTTGAGCTTGTCGTAGAGCGTCGAGCGATCAATGCCCAGGGCAGCGGATGCCTCTTTGACGTTGCCGTGTTTACGCTCCAGCGCGGCAATGATGGCCTTGCGTTCTAGTTCGTCGAGAGAAACATCGGGGACTTCCCAATTCTGTGACGCCCCGGGGCTCTTCTGCAGCCAGGAAAAATCCTGCTCGTCGAGCGTGCCGTTGCGACAGGTCACGATGGCGCGCTCGATTACATTTTCCAGCTCACGCACATTGCCCGGCCAATCGTAGGCAATCAGCAGCTTCAAGGCTGCCGCGGAAACACCGCTGATATCCTTGCCCAGCTCGCAAGAGATGCGCTGCACGAAGTGTTCCGCCAGCAGGGGAATATCCTCGCGCCGTTCGCGTAGCGGTGGAATGCGAATCTCAATCACGTTGAGGCGATAGTACAAATCCTCGCGGAACCTCCCCTGCTTGACCTCGTCGGCGAGGTTTTTGTTGGTGGCGGCAATGATGCGCACATCGACCTCTACTTCTGCATTGCCTCCAACCCGGTAGAAGCGGCGCTCCTGCAACACCCGCAGGAGGTCGGCTTGCAATTTGGGTGAGATGTCGCCGATTTCATCGAGGAGGATGGTGCCTCCGTCGGCCAGTTCAAACTTGCCTTTCGCTTGCGCGTTGGCTCCGGTGAAGGCGCCCTTTTCATAGCCGAACAACTCGCTCTCCAGCAAGGTTTCGGTCAGCGCGGCGCAGCTCACGGTAATGAATGGCCGGGCGGCGCGGTCGCCGGAGAAATGGATGGCTCGCGCCACCAGTTCCTTGCCCGTACCGCTTTCGCCCCGAATCAGCACCGTGCTGCGCAGGCTGGCGATGTCGTGGGTCAAGGCTAGAAGCTCTTCCATGCGCGGATTCTTGGTGATGATGTCGTGGTGCCGGTATTGCCGGCTGATTTTCTTGCGCAGAATCGCATTCTCGCTCTGTAACTTCTTGAGCTTCAGGATGCGCGAGACCAGCATCGAAATTTCCTGCGGATTGCAGGGCTTGACGATGTATTCCTGAGCTCCTTCTTTCATGGCCTGAATGGCGGTATCGACGGTGGCGTAGGCAGTAATAATGATGACGGACGCTTCCGGCCGAATGCGGTGGATCTCCATCATGGTCTCGATGCCATCCATGCCGCCGGGCATTTTCAGATCGACGAAGCAGATGACGTAATCCGTCGCTTTGGCGAGATCGAGCGCCTTCTGTCCATTGGAAGCGGTGTCGACCTGGTAGCCATCTTCGCGCAACCAGGCAGCCATCGATTCACACATCACGTCTTCATCGTCCACGACCAGGATGACCCAACTCTTCTTCATACTCCTCCTCGCGAAGTAAAGCGCTCGACCAAGCGCGCGCCGCAGCGCACACAGTATTGTTCTTCTTTGCCATCGACCAGCTCGATGTGGGTGGCGAGGCTCATGGGACACTTTGGCTCGGAACAATGCGCAAGTCCGAAGGTGTGTCCCAACTCGTGCAGTACTTCCTTGACGGTGCGCTCGCGGAGCAGGCTCTCATCCGCGGGAAGGCCGTAGAACTCCTGATGCAGGCGGCAGAGCGAGACCACGGCGATGGGACCATCGAGATGCGCCTGGCCAAACAGAAACGTGAGCATCGGAATCGACAGGTCCACGTCGGTGACACCGAGAAGGCGGGTGGCATCGGGCGGAGCATTTTGAGCCAGCATCTTCATGATCTCTACCGACTGGTATTGCCCTCGCTTTCTGTCATAGGCGGTCTCGGGAAGCGATAAAGGAGGCAAGCGCCGAAGGGGAAGAGGAAACCACTCGGCGGCTGCGTTCTCGATCCACTCCAACGCTTTTTCGGGCACGCTCCCGATGGCCACGAGACATAGAGCATTCACACGCCATGTACCTGCACTTCTCTCTGCTCGGCACCTCCGCTGCGCGACTTCAGCGGGAGAGTGACGGTAAATGTTGTGCCTTGGTTGCGCTGGCTCGTGACCTCAACTTCACCTTCGTGAGCTTTCACGATTCCGTACAGCACGGCCAGCCCCAGGCCGACTCCCTTGCCATCGGCCTTGGTGGTGAAAAAAGGGTCGAAGATCTTATGAAGGTTCTCCGGAGCGATGCCTTCGCCGGTATCCTGAACGCAAAGCTCCACGTTGGTACCAGCATCGACCAAGCGGGTGTGAATGGTCAGTTTGCCGCCACCCTGCGACTGCATGGCTTGAGCGCCGTTCAAGACGAGATTCAGAATCACCTGCTGCATTTGCGATGAGTCACACTCGACGGGCGGGAGATCATCCTGCAATTCCAGAACGACTTCGGCGTTGATGAGCTTGAGTTTGTGTCCGGCCAGACCGAGCGTGGTGCGAACCAGCTTGTTCAGATCCGCAGGCGCGCGCTGCGGCTTGGAACGGCGCGAAAATGCCAGCAGGTCCGACACAATGCGGCCTACACGCGCGGTCTCTGACGAGATGAGGGCGAGATACTTGCGGAATTCAGCTTCGCGTCCCTGCGGGTACGCGCCACTGGCCATCAGGCGCTCCAGCAACATGGAAAGGTTGAGCACACCAGAAACGGGATTGTTAATCTCGTGCGCCACACTGGCAGCAAGCTGGCCGAGAGTCGCCAGGCGGTCGGATTGGACGAGCTTGCGTTGGGCGGCTTGCAGCTGCTGGGTGCGTTCGTCTACCTTGCTCTCCAGTGTCTGCTGCATTTCGTTCAGCTCGGCGACCGCTAATTTCAAGCGCTCGCGCATCAGGTTGAACGAATCCACCAGTTCATCGAGTTCCTGGCTGCGATGAGTGGTTTCGAAGGGCCGGTCCAGTTCCATGGCGCTCACGGCCTTTGTGCCCTCGATCAGTTGTCGAATCGGGTTGGCGACAAAGCGCCGCGTGAACAAGATGACGAAGGCGGCTCCGATGAACACTTCCAGCGCCGTTGTAATGACGGCCTGCAGCATCATGGCCCTGGTCTGTCGCTGGACAGGATCCAATCGCAGAGCAATATCCACAATGCCCAGCACCTTGGTCGAGGCGCTGTGCGCATGGCAACTGGCGTTGCTGCACGAAGGCTCGTTGTAGATGGGGGTTACCATGTTGATGGTCTTGATCCCGTCCGGCGAAGTCGCATAGCGAACGCGCGAGTCTTCCGTGGGCTTGTCGCGAGTTGGCCCTTTACTGTGACAACTAATGCAGATCTCGCTGGATGAGGTGGTAAGGTTCGGTTGCTCGTGCACGTCGGTGGAGAACGTCAGCCTGCCCTCGCGGTTGAACATCCGGATGCGATCGACGCCTTGCTTGTCGGCAATCATGTGCATGATCTGGTAAGCGGCCTTGCGGTCGTCGTCGAGCATGGCATGCCAGGCGGCACCGGTAATACTGCGCGAAAGCTGATCCGCGCCAAGGATCATGGTCTCAACCAAACGTTCTTTCTGGGTGCGGAAGTTGAAGTATCCACTGATACAGCTGATGGCAACGATCAGTACGGTGAGCGAAAGAATCAGCTTTGGGCCAAGTTTACGAGGCATTTGGGCCCCTAACACCTTGTTTGACAGGGTGCGGACAAAGGATCCATACAAGGGGATTCCCTCTAAGTTAAAGATACACAGGGAAATGGAGCCCTTGCAGTGATTCTTACCGCGCCCAAGAGTGATCTTGGTCACAGTGGCAAAGCCGTCTGAACCGAGCCTGACTCGGTCACGATTTCGGTGCCAGCAGCCAAAAGCTGCAACCACGGGACAATAGACGCCTGGCGGACCCTCAGCCTCCCAAGTGTGGAGTTGGGCTACGGTATCTCATTTCAACAGCTCGTCGATAGTCACGATATCCACTAACCCAGAGCAGCCGTAGATTACCGGCAGGATGCGATTCGCGGGGTGGATGCGGCGCAATTGTGCGACTCGCTCGGTTCCCGCCCGATAGGCCGGAAGATACATTCGGCCGAGCAAGGGATGGCGTCCCCAAGCGCCAGAGAGTTTGTCGGCGCGTTCCTCGGTGACGAGAAAATCGCGACGCAGGGTGGCCGCGACCTCCGCCTGTGGTTTTCCCTCACCCCAGGTCAGATAGGACGACTGGTTCTTGGCATCGTCCTGCAACAGGGCGAGCAGCACTCCGATCTGCAAATCGTCGTCGGGCAATTGTTCGACTTCGGTGACGCCGTGCGCGATCAGAATTGCGTTATTGGCGATGCCCTCGAACAGGGTGGCAGCGCGCGTGTTCATGGTGAGCACGGTGGTCTCGAAGCCGGCTTTGCCGCGCACGTACAAATCCTGCAAATAGGCGAAGGTGGTCACGTGGCCGGGGACAACCTCGTGACTGACTAGATGTTCAAACTCGGGAAACGAAATCTGCAGCGAGGCATTGATCTCGTAGGTGGCTTCGTATTTGGGGGAGCCGTCCGCATTTCGGGCGCGCCCAATGTAATTCATGGAGCCGGAGAACCAGGCATCTTTGATGGGCAGAAAGTCGATGTTCGCACGCGGCACGGGCGCCAGTTCTTTCGGAAGGTAGGGCAGCAGATTCCTGGCGCAGAGGAGGTCAAGCTGCGCGATCACCGCCGCGCTCAGAGCTTTCACCGATGCCAACGGGGCCACGCGCTCACGGCGCCAGGCGTCAACCGCCTTTAACAACTGGTTCGAGTCCGACGATGCGTAGCCGGCGCGGCCGAGCAATTCGGCGACGCGAGCGCGCTTTTTCTCCGGCTTGGAAGGCTCGGGCGGCTTGCCCGTCGCGGCTTCCACGCAGCGACGGTATGGGACCGGCTTGCCTTTGCCCAGGACTTCCATGGCTAGGTCCCACATGACGTCGAGGCTGTCCGCGAGGCTGATCAGATAAGGCTTGCGCAGGGCGGCTCCCGCGAGCTTTCCTGCTTCTTCGCGGATGCCCGCGATCGCTTTGGGAAGATTCACCTCGCGGAGATACTGGTCGACCGCATTGCGATCTACGTCTTTGCCCGAGACACCTCCGCAGTCGCGCAGCCGTTTCGCGGCTGGGTGCGTGTAGGCAACGGGCAGGGGTTCGTCGGAAAACCAGCAATCAGCAATGAAGCGCCCCGTGCCTGAGGGGCACATGACGTCGCCACCCCAAAGTGTGTCGATACCGAGAACTGCATCGGCCACGTAGCGGCCGACTTGATCATTCTGGATTACGGCGCTCGTCTTTTTTCCTGATCTTGCTTTCGCGACGGCGGGTTTCTTTGCGGCAGTTTTGCGCGAAACTTTTTTCCGGGAATCGATCTTCTTCAACTCTTTCTTCTTTGATTTTCGAGGCATTAGAGCTCCTTTTCTTTTTTGAGGGAACCGAACCAGACATAAATGCAGAGGCCAATGAAGAACAGAGCAGAAACGGATTGCGAGACTAAATCGTTTGAATAGAAAGGCGTTTGGATCAGATCTTCGCGATACCAGTGGGACAGGTGCAAGGCCGCGCCGATCACGCCGCCGAGCGCGCCCCCGGCCATCAGGCCTGAGGCGATGATGATGCCGCGCTCGCGGATACTCTTGCCGTGTTCGCCACCAATTTTTTCACCGCGCTTGTTGACCAAGTGCGACAGGAATCCGCCGGTCAAGATCGGCGTGGTCAGCTGGAGCGGCAGATAGATTCCGAGCGCGAAGACCATGGAAGAGAGGCCGAGCATCTCCAGGACCACGGTGATCATGGCGCCGATGCCGAACAGCATGTAGGCGACCGGTTGGCCGCTCATGAATCCCGAGACCACGGCTTTCAGAGCGGAGGCTTGGGGCGCGACCAGGACCTGACGCAGGTCGCCGGGAGCTGCTTCTCCAAACTGGTAGGCCTTGGCGAGCAGGACGATGGTTAACCCCGCGGTGATCGCCGACGCGACGACGCCGATGAATTTCACCTTCTCCTGCGCGGAAGGAGTGGAACCGATCCAGTAGCCGGCTTTCAGATCGGTAATGAACTGGCCGGAGGCGCACAGGGCGACACAGACCATGCCGGCCAGGGCCATCACGAAGAACATACCCGTGGTGCCGGAGAGTCCGAACTTCAGCAAGACCACGGCGGAGACGATGACGGTCAACAAGGTCATGCCGCTGGCGGGATTGTTGGCTGTGGTAGCAATCGCATTGGCCGCTACCGTGGTGAAGAAGAATGCGAAGAGCAGGGTGAGCGCCAGGCCCACCGCGACCACGGTCCACGAAACATGAAGAAGTCCGAAGAAGGCGGCTACTGCGATCGTGCCGACGACCACGCCGAGGAGAATGGTGACTATGGGAATGTCACGGTCGGTGCGTTCCATTTGCGGCGCTTCGCCGTGGCGGAAGGCATGGAGCGCGATGCCGAACGATCCGGTAATCACGCGCAGCGACTTGAGCAGGCCGGCGAGACCGGCGGTCGCGATGGCTCCCACGGCGATGAGGCGCACGTAATTACGGTAGATGTCCGAGGCCGCCATGTGCGAAATGGGAATGGTGGCGGGATAGACCATGGTGTCGCCCATGTGGCTGCCGATGAACCAAATCAGCGGGACGAGCACGAAGTTCACCAAAATGCCGCCGGCGCAAAAGATCAGGGCGATGCGCAAGCCGATCACGTAGCCGATGCCCAGGATGAAGGCAACTGCGTCGAAATTAAAAACCATGCGGCCACGATCGGCGAGTGAACGCACTACGGGTACGAACTGGAAATTCAGGTACTCCTTCCAGACGTGGAAGGTGGTGACAAAGAAGTCATAAATCGCGGCGATGACGGTGGCCTGCAGCAGTAGTTTGGCTTGCGATCCGCCTTTCTCTCCGGTGACCAGGACTTCGGTGATCGCCGTGGCCTCGGGAAATGGGAACTTGCCGTGCATCTCGCGTACAAAGTAGCGCCGCAGCGGAATGAGGAAGAGCACGCCCAGGCAGCCGCCGGCCAAGCAGATGAAGATGGTCTGTACCGGATGCGGGTCGAGGTGGAGAATGTAGAGCGCCGGCAGGGTGAAGACGGCGCCGGACACCACGGCGGCGGAGGCGCCTCCCATGCCCGTGATGATCATGTTCTCGAGCAGGGTGGAGCGCCGCTTGTAGACGCGCGCCAAGCCGATGGCGAGGATGGAGATGGGGATCGCCGCCTCCATTCCCTGGCCGACTTTGAGTGTGGAATAGGCCGATGCGACGCTGAAGATGATACACAGCAACGTGCCCCACAGCACCGCGCGCCAGGTCACCTCCGGTGGCGCCATGCTGGCAGGCACCAGCGGCATGTAGATTTCGCCGGGCTTCAGCGGCAGGTACGCGTTTTCGGGAAGAGACTTGGTTTCGACATCGGCCATGGGTGAACGAGCCTCCTGACCAGAGCAACCGCTCGTTGGTTAGCGTCGCCCCATCGCGGGGCCTTGAGAGACGGGCCGCGATTGTCAACCAGCAAGTCAAACACAGGGTGCGGAGCTACAGCAAGGAGGGAGGTCACACCGGGAAGAGATTTTAGAGGCGATCTGCTGAGCCATCTAGGCGTTGGGGCTGTTCCTTCGCGATTTGCAGGACCACTTCCTCCACCGCCAGTTTCACCTCGGGTGAGACTCTGGTTCCAGGTTCGAACCACCGTCCTTCAATTCCGTAAATTCGCAGGCGGTGTGGCAGCCGGTTGAGGGCACGAGCCAGAGTGATGGCTTCCGATAGACCCAATCCGTGGGTGGACGCAGATCGGCGAGTTGGAAAATTTGTTTGCCAGCCCTCCCATCGCCATACCGTACCGGCAGGCGCGCCAGTCTCGACCGCGTCCACCACGACAACGTGATCTGCCCCTCTCCACGCTTCCAACAACTCCGAGGCTTCCCCAGTGCGTGTCTCGGCTTCTACTCCGAGGTCTCGCAGGAGCCAAGCCACCAACGCTCCGGCGCCGTCGTCGCCTCGGTCGGGATTCCCGCAACAAATGATCCGCATGAATCAGAGGCCCTCCGCCTCGGCTTGCTCGGTCTTGGCTTGCTCCACCGTGAGTCTCAGGAAGTGCGTGGCGCAGGAAATGCACGGGTCGTAGTTGCGAATCGCCTGCTCACACTTCCACGTCGTTTCTTCCTGGGGCCAAGCCACCAAGCGAGCGGCGTACTCACGGAGATCGTCCTCGATGCGCTTCTGATTCTGCGAAGTGGGCGGAACGATCTTGGCGGCGATGATCAGGCCCTTATCATCGATAGCGTAGCGGTGATAAAGGATGCCTCGGGGTGCCTCGGTGATGGCCTGGCCTACCGCGGCGCGGTTTGCCACCTCAACTCGCGGCAGCGCCGGTGGCTCATACTCCCGGATAATGCGCAGTGCTTCTGCGCAGGCAAAGACCAGCTCGACCGCGCGCACGGAAATGCTGCGGAAGGGATTCTTGACCGGCGGGCGGAGTTTGGCTTCCGAGGCTGCCTTTTGTGCGACTTCTGGCAACTTGTCGAAATTGAGGTTGAAGCGCGCCAGGGGTCCTACCAGATACGAGCCCCTTCCGCGCACTACCGAATGCAGGGCGTTCGAGTGTTTGACGTGCTGCTCGACAAAGTGGTCTTCGTATTCGGCGGCGTCGATGTCCATCCCCCGGTTCGATACCAGCCTTCCCTCGTTGAACGGATACTCATCCGGATGGCGCAGCGCCACAAATTCGTAGTCCTGCTCGAAATCTGGGAAGTCCAGAGTGCCGGTCCAGCGCACAGTTTCAAGCGATGCTTCCAATGCCCACTCGAGGTCGCCCACCATTTCGCGCAACTGATTTTTCGTGGGCACCTTATAGAAGCCGCCCACGGCTGCCGAGATGGGGTGAATCTCGCGGCCGCCGAGCAACTGGACGATGCGGTTTCCGATTTTCTTCAACCGCAACGCCCGCTCCACTACCTCCCGATGATCACGGGCCATTTCAATCACGTCCTGACAGCCTAAGAAATCAGGCGCGTGCAGCATGTAAACGTGCAGGGTATGACTCTCCATCCATTCTCCGCAGTAAAACAGGCGGCGCAGCAAGCGGACGCTGGGGTCGATGCGAATGTTCAGTGCGCGCTCGATGGCGTGAACCGCGCTCATCTGATAAGCGATGGGACAGATGCCGCAGATACGGGCGGTGATGTCGGGGGCTTCCGAAAAGTGGCGGCCTCGCAGCAAGGCCTCGAAGAATCGGGGCGGCTCGTAGATCTTCAACTTCACGTCGGCCACCCTCTCGCCCATCAGCTTGATGTAGAGGGCGCCTTCGCCTTCGACCCGGGCCAGCGTTTCCACGCGAATCGTCTTTGAGGCGCGTCCAGTCACTTTCGCTCGCACTCCTCGCTCGCCTTGCGAAACTGCCAAGCCCAGGCGTTGAATCCGCGAAACGCTTGAGAGATCTGCTCGTCGGTCCGCCCGAGAACCCTGAACTGGCTGGTCAAGGAAGCCGTATTGGGCGTTTCCATCGGTCCGTAACAGCCGTAGCAGCCGCGGTCGAAAGTGGGGCAGAGGGCGCCGCATCCGGCCTGGGTTACGGGGCCCAGGCAGGCGGTGCCACGGGCCACCTCAATACAGACGTTGGCCTTGCGCTTGCATTCGAGGCACACGCTGTAGGCGGGAATGTTGGGCTTTCGTCCGACGAGCGTCGCGGTGATCAGCTCGATTAACTGATACTTGTTGATGGGGCAGCCGCGCAATTCGAAGTCGACGGGCACGTGCTCGGCGATTGGCGTCGAGAGTTTGAGGGTGCTGATGTACTGCGGCGTGGCGTACACGACGCGGATAAACTCATCGACATCCTTCCAGTTCCGCAGCGCCTGGATGCCACCGGCGGTGGCGCACGCACCGATCGCAACCAGGGTCTTGCACTGCCGTCTCACTTCCTGAATGCGCTGGGCATCCCCGTGGGTGGTAACCGATCCTTCCACCAGCCCGATGTCGTAGGGTCCCTTCAGCATGGTGCGCGTGACTTCGGGGAAATAGGCAATATCGACCGCCCCGACCACTGCCAGTAATTCGTCTTCGGCGTCGATCAAGCTCAACTGACAGCCATCGCAGGAGGCGAATTTGAAAACCGCGATCTTCGGTTTGGACCTGGGCTTGGACTTGGGCTTGTGTTCGGTTCTAGAGCTCATGTTTCTCCAATAGCGGCCGGAGCTGCTCATAGGGGAAGATCGGCCCATCCTTGCAAATGAAGTGCGGGCCATACTGGCAATGTCCGCAGAAGCCGACGGCACACTTCATGTTTCGTTCCATGGACAGATAGATGTCTTTGCGGGCGAGTCCATGGCCTTCCAGTTCGCGGGCGACAAAGCGCATCATGATCTCAGGCCCGCAGACCATGGCCGTGGAACGTGACGGCTGGAGCCGGGCATACTTGAAAAGGGTGGTCACCACGCCGACGTGCCCGCGCCAGGACAGGCCGCCGTAATCGACCGTGACCAACACCTGGGTGTCGCGATGGCGGGCCCAGGCAGCCAATTCCTTGCGGTAAAGCAGATCGCGTGGGCTACGCGCTCCGTAGAGGATCACTAAACGTCCGTAGGCGTCGCGGTTACTCAGAATTTCATAAATCAAGGGGCGAAGCGGTGCCAGTCCAATGCCGCCAGCCACTAGGATGACGTCCCGCCCCTTTGCTTTTTCTGCGGGCCATCCTGTCCCGAACGGCCCCCGCACACCGACGTTTCCGCCCGCGTCCTGGCTCACGAGCGCGTGGGTTGCCTGGCCCACTGAACGCACGGTGTACACCAACTTGTCGTGCTGCGACGGGTGGCCGCTGATCGAGATCGGCAACTCGCCCACTCCAAAAACCCACAACATGCTGAACTGGCCGGGCTGGAACAAGGTTCCGTTCGCTCCGTTCTCTGGCGCCAGCGTCAGGGTGAACGTGTCGTACGTCTCCTTGACGACCTCGCGTACAAGGTAGGGCTGAGAAACCATCGGGTTGGCTGGTGTCGTGGTAGTCATCGGTGGACCGCGTAAATATCGAGTAACTGGAGACGAGTGGCCTCCAGACGCTCCTCGATGATTTGGGCGAAGCGCTTCAAGATTTCGTAGCCGAGATCGTGGTTCTCTTCACACTTGGTGCGCAAGCACTTGCCGTCAAGAGCAATGGCTCGTACGTCGGCGACCGCGCGGGCGTGGAATTTCCACTGAAAAGGCGGCATCAGCCACGACCACCCGAGGAGTTCTCCTACTTCGAGCGTGGATACGATGATGGGCTTGTGCTGGGGAGCTACGACCTCCACCGCCACCTTGCCGGCACGAATCAGGTAGAAGGTGTTGGCCGGGTCGCCTTCTTTCAAGATATAGGTACCGGCTTTGAAAACTACGTTGGAGGCGCAGCCCACCATCAGGGCCACAAATTCAGAATCGAGACCGGCGAAGAAAGGATGCTCGGCGATGACGCGCTCAAGGGTTTCCATGATTATTTCCCTCCCGAATGGCCCGGACTTCTTCCGTGATGTCGATTCCCACCGGGCACCAGGTAATGCAGCGCCCGCAGCCCACACATCCGGAAGTGCCGAACTGGTCAATCCATGAAGCCAGCTTGTGGGTCATCCACTGACGGTAGCGAGCCTTGCTGGACGCGCGAATGCTGCCGCCGTGGATGTAGGAAAAACTCTGCGTGAAGCATGAATCCCAGCGGCGCCAGCGCTCGGCGTGATCGCCAGTAATGTCAGTTACGTCCTCAACCGTGGTGCAGAAGCACGTTGGGCAGACCATGGTGCAGTTGGTACAACTCAAGCACCGTTCGGCGACGTTATCCCAGCGCGGGTGCTCGAAATTCTGATAGAGAAGGTCTTTGATGTCTGTGGTAGCGATGCTTCGTATCTGCTCGCGTGCCGCCCGGTCCACTGCGGCTTCTGCCTCGTGCCAATCCGCGTCGGCGGCCGGAGCCGTCTGCAGTTCCGCGAGCACTTCGGCGCCGCGCTGGCTTCCCGTTTGCACCACGAACCGGTGGCCACCCGGTCCAGCCAGTTCCGTCAGAGCCAGATCAAAGCCGGTTTGCGCTTTCGGTCCCGTTCCCATGGACGCACAAAAGCAGGTTGGCGCTGCCTGAGTGCATTGCACTGCGATGACAAACGCGCGCGAACGGCGTTCTTCGTAGATGGGATCACGATACTTATCTTCGAGCAGCACGCGGTCCTGTATCGCCATGGCCGCCAACTCACAGGCGCGCACTCCAAAAAATGCGTACGGGTGCTTCGGCAGCGTCCCGTTGTTTAAAATACGGAAGGTTGAGTCTTGGCGTTCAGCCGACCACAATTGCACCATGGCTGGATGTAAATACTTCTTCCAGCTCTGCGGCCCCACGCTATAGCCGAACACAGCTTGATCGTCGCGGCGCTTGAGGCGATAACGGCCCGGTGCCTGCTCATCGGTCCAACCTGCGGGCAACTCCGAGGCCGATTCCAGGCGGTCGTAGACGATTGCCCCGTCGCGCACGGTGGGTCCAAGGATCTCGTAGCCCTGGCGCGACACCGCTTCGATCAGCTTGTCCAGTTGGTTTACTTGCAGGATCGTGTGCTGTTCCCGGGCCACCGTGATCACTTGCGACGCCCTCTCTGGTTGTATGGGACGATCTAGCAGGTAAGACTTGCCCGTATCGGATTTTCCTCGCTGCGCAGTTGGTTTTGCAGTGATTGGCGTCACGACTCATGGTGATGATTTCGGAAGGGATACGTGATCCGAGATCATAGACAGAAGGCCGCCCAAGTCGCAGAATATGGACGGGCTGGAAAAGGCTTCGGAACGTCGGAGGCATATATGAAAAAAACCGTTTCTCTGTTTGCCGTATTGACCGCGGCATTCGTCATCCTGGCTACCGCACAAGGGTTGGCGCAGGAGAAAACCCCGGTCAAGGTGAAAAACTCGGTGGTGGTAACCGGAGTTGTCATTGTTCACGTCCTGAAAGACGGGAAACCTCTTGAACTGCAGTGTAACGATGGAGTGACAAGCTGCAAGGCTTTGCCGGGCGGCGACTACCTGATGCTGCAACTCCCCGAAAACCACGGAATGTACGATTGCAAGAACGTGGAGATGTACCGACCGGACCAAACCAAAGAAGAAGACGAGCCGATTGGCTCCTACTGCCTGGTTGAGTCGAAGTGAGAGCGGAAAAGCTTCGGTGTCCAGACCTGGGGTGATTTTGGTCACAGCACTCCGGAACCCGGAGCGCTAGATTGCAGAGTGGTCTACCGGGCCGGACGCGATGGACAGGCGTCAACGGTTCACGGCATCGCCACGTACCGTGGAGGTAGTGCATGACCGTTGTGCTGGATCAAGTGCAGTCAATCGAAGCAGGAACCAGCCTGGTATTGGACGGGCATTCGTTGAAGATTGAGGATGTCGCGGCCGCCGCCCGCCATCGTCAGGCCATCCAGTTACATCCGGCGGCGGTGGCACGGATTGACAAGTGCCGGGGGCTTCTCGAGCGCAAGATTCGTGCCGGCGAAATCATGTATGGGGTTAACACGGGCATTGGCGAACTTGCCGAAGTTGTGCTGACTCCAGAGCAGGTTGAAGAATTCCAGAAATATCTGCTTTACTCCCACGCCGCGGGTTGCGGAGAACCTTGCGCCGAAGAAGATGTGCGCGCGGGCATGCTTTCGCGCCTGAACACACACTGCTGGGGTCATTCCGGGATTCGCCGCGAGGTGGTCGAGATCCAGATCGAGATGCTCAACCGGGGCGTAACGCCTGTGGTGTGCCAGAAGGGGTCAGTGGGCGCTTGCGGAGATCTTTCCCCGATGGCGCAAATGGCCATCACGCTCATGGGCGAGGGAGAAGTGTTTTACAAGGGGAAGCGGTGGCCGGCGAAAGAGGGTCTGGCAGCGGCTGGCATTCGGCCGATTGTGTTCCGCGAAAGGGACGGCTTGGCCACCATCAATGGCTCCGATCTCACCACCGGCATGGGTTGCCTGGAACTCTTCGATGCAGAGAGGTGGCTGAAGACGCAGGAAGTGTGCCTGGCGATGACGCTGGAGGCGCTCAATGCCAATATGGCCGCTTACGATCCACGAATTCATATGGTGCGCGGTTATCCGGGAGCGCAGGCCTGCGCCGAAAATGTCCGGCGGCTAACTGCGGACTCCGCTCTGCTGCAGCGGCCCGGCAAGAAAGTGCAGGACGCATACTCGCTCCGCTCCAGCCCGCAAGTCATCGGCGCCGCCAAAGACGCATTTGTCTGGAGCCGCCACATGCTGGAGATTGAACTGAACCACGCCGCCGACAACCCCGTTTTCTTCCCGGACGAAGACACGGTGCTCACGGGCGCAAATTTCCAAGGCACTCCGCTGGCGTTCGCTCTGGAAATGGTAGGCATGTCGGTGACCACGGTGACCGTCCTCTCCGAGCGCAGATTGAACCGGCTCATGAATCCTCATTTGTCGATGGGGTTGCCGGCCTTTCTGACCAAAGGCGCCGGGATGTTTTCCGGCCTGATGCTCACGCAGTACACCGCCGGAGCGTTGGTTTGTGAGAACCGCGTGCTGAGTAATCCGGCGGCGACGGGCTCGATTCCAGCCGCCGCCGATCAGGAAGATTTTGTCTCCATGAGCATGACTACTGCTATCAAGACCCGGCAGATTCTGGAGAACGCGTGGCATGTCGCCGCGATCGAACTGATGGCGGCGGCTCAGGCCTTCGATTTGCGGGCGCCGGTCAAACCCTCACCGGCCACGGAGGCGGCGTACCAGGTTATCCGGAGTCATGTGAAAAGACTCGACGAAGACCGGCCGCTCTTCGACGACATCAACACCCTCGCCCGGGTGATCAAGGACGGCAAGATACTGGAGGCTGCCGAAAAAGTTGTCGGAAAACTCAATTGAACAAGGACCCAGAATTGCTGTGACCATGGGCAACCGCCGAGCTACACTCGGCTTGGACGGGCGAGCGCGCCCGTCCCCACACGAGCCTCAGCGCCCGGCCTCGAAGCGGTAGCCGATTCCGCGCAGGGTTTTCAGATAGCGGGGATGCCGCGGGTCCTGCTCGATTTTCTCCCGCAGACGGCGCACAAAGACGTCAATCGAGCGCGGGGTCACGAAGGAGCCTTCTTTCCACACCGCGTCAAGCAATTGGTCGCGGGTAAACACGCGTCCCCGGTGCCGGGCCAGGTATTCGAGCAGCCGGAACTCGCGGACGGTCGTGAGTACGGTTTCGCCTTGCACGCGGACGGTCATCGAAGCGAGATCAATTTCCAAATCACCCAACTGAATGATTTCGTGATTAGCAGCCTCCGGCGCAACCCGGAGTACGTTACGGACTCGCGCAATCAACTCCCGAGGACTGAACGGTTTGGTGATGTATCCGTCGCCACCCGCGTCGAAGGCCTGGAGGCGGTCCGGTTCCTGAGTCTTAGCGGAAAGAAAAATGACGGGAGTCTTGCCCAGTCGTTCGTGCTGGCGGATCTGGCGGCAGAGATCGAAGCCGCTGATCCCGGGTAGCATAATGTCGAGAAGAAACAGCGCGGGGTGCGCCCTGGCTGCCATGGGGACCACCGGCGCCCCGGAGAAAAATGTGGAGACCTCGTAGCCGGCGGTTCGCAGGTTGTGTTCGATCAGGCGAGATACATCCGGATCGTCTTCCACGACGTAGATCAGATCGGGGCCATGCGGATTGTCTGTCGCCTGCAAAGGTTCCATGCTCAGAAAGAGAGCCTCGCTCTCTACGCGCCGTGCTCCGAGAGTCCGCACCCGTACACTAGAGAGGCTGTGTTGCAGCAATGTTGCGCCAGTGTTACAGCACGGTTAATTGATTGAGGTGGGTGATCTACCCATCCGCTCCCGAAGCCTACTGCTGTTTCTCTCCCACAACGACCGCCGGGTGCCCGTTCAGCGGAGAAATGTCGATGTAGAAAAACTTCGATTGACTGGTCACCATGTAGGTATTGCCGCCCCAAGTGCCGGACCCGTCGGCGTTCCAGGTGAACTTGAAAAGCTCGAACTCCTGAAGCGGATACAGACCCACGAGGTTACTGGAATCCAGGTACGACGCGGTCGAGCTCACGAGGCCGCCGTTGGTGGTGGGATCCTCAACGCCGGCAAATGCCGTGGATTGTGGATCCAACATTTCCTCAGTACCCAGCCCGCAGATCTTAACGATCGGCGTAAATTGATATCCCGGAGGATACGAGTCGGTTTGGAACTCCATCGTGCCCGAGGCCGCCGATGCGCCTGTGCCAAGCAGATATCCAGTGACGCCGCTGGCGGACGGAACCGCGTATCCAACCACGGGAGCGCCAGTGCCCGAGAAGCTGAAGCGGCCGGTGGTGGGGTCGACCGCATATTGCGCCGAGAGAGTCGTGGCGGTCGCCGTTCCCCCACTGCTTTCGTAGTTAGTGCCGCTCACCGCGGCGGAGCCATCAAAATGCAGGACGCCAACCCCAACATCCGGGCTGCCGGGAACGTAGCCCCCAAACCGGTAAATGTGGCTGTTGCTCAGAGTCGCTGGCGAAAAAGGGCCGGCGCTGGTGGTGGCTTCTCCGGTGATCAATGGGTGTCCGACAGAGACTACCTGCGCCGAGTTGAAGATCAAATGATTGGCATCCACGATGTAGTAGATCAGGTCGTAGCTGGTGGCTCCGGCACTAAGCGTGGCCGTACCCCGGCCGTTCGAGTCCGGAGCGGTGATGGTGCCGCCGCCGGTTAACGCGGCTGAAAACGATCCGCCGTCGTTCACGTCGGCGGAAACCGCGGTGAGTAATCCGCTCTGTGCGGTTGCTGTGCCCGCCATGGCGAAGTGGTTCGCACCGGCATCCCAACCGGAGAAGCGGAAGGCAAACGAACCGGCAGGTGGCGCGAACGCCGCGCTGGTCTGCATGCGGAAGTAACCCGTCCCTCGTGTTCCTGTTCCGGTCGTGTCGTCAAACTCCACGATGCGAGCATCCGCAATGGCTGTAGTCAGCGTAGTGGTGGCGAAGCGGAAGTAGGAACTGGAACCGGAAGTGTTCAACGTCATGCATCCCCGACCAATCGTATCGACGAAGAGCGAACTCCCGGCCGTGAGCGGCTGTGCGAGTTGTGCTCCGCTCGAGCGGACTATGTCCTCGACACCGGTGAGGTTACCGCCGGCATCGGCGGTGAAGCTGCCGGAAAAAGTTACCGGACCATTCGCATCAAAGCCGGTGAACGCGTACGCGTAGGGGATGCCCGCTTGCACAGAGCCCGCACTGTTAGTGCAAGGAGCCTCGGGGTCTCCGTCTCCGACGATGAGCTTGATAGCAGAAGCGCCATTAGGAGATGGCGTGGGGAAGATAGCTTGGGCGGGAACCGGGCTCTGACTGTCCACTACCTGTACCCCGAAGCTGTAGACGCCGGAGAAATTATTGGGCGGTGTTCCAGAGATGGTTCCGCTGGGACTTAGACTGAGCCACGACGGTATGTTACCGAGGCCTGGCGCTACACTCCACGAGTAAGGAGGAACTCCACCGCTTGCCTGGAGCTGGATCGGCGCGTTGGGCATGCCTGGAATCACGCTCATCGCCGTGGGTGTAGTCACTTTGAGCTGTGAGGGCGCCACGTTGAGGTTCAGGGAGAACGGTGCCGTGTTCCCGGTAGCGTCTGTGGCAGTGAGGCTCAAAGGATAGACGCCAGATACAGTGGGTATTCCAACGATCTCGATGGAGGCTTGGTGGACGGGGTCGGGAGACAACTGCAGTCCTAACGGAAGGAGGGTGTTGCCCAACGACCAGGTGTAGGGACCCAGTCCTCCCGCGACACTGACTTCGCACGTAATTTGTAGGAGCACATTTTCGCCAAACTGAATGCAGGTATAGTTCGTGTTCACAAAGGCGGTAGCCAAGAAAGGGGTAACGGCTACGAGCGGCGGATAGATGGTGATGGGAATCACGAGCGAGCGCGTGGGGTCGGTAACCGAAGTTGCCGTCACCATTACTTGTACGGGTGCGGTGACGCCTGAGGGAGGAATGTAAGTCACCGACAAAGGCTGGGAAGCGGATAATTGTCCGGTCGGGCCTTTCTGGACTGCGGGGGCCAGCGTCCAAGTGACTCCGGCATTGGCGGAGTCATTGGTGACATGGACCGTGATCGGCAGAGTCTGGTTCGGATTGTCATCTACGGCCGCCGGTCCAACCGGAGAAACAACGTCGACGTTGATTCCCGGGACGTTGCAGCAGCCGCCGGGGTCGCTCTTGCTGCCGCCGCCACAGCCAATCAGCAAAACAATAATGATGACGAGACCGAAGCCTGAATATTTCACGAATTCCATCTCTCCGTTTTAGAAGCTCAGTGCTAGAAGCTCAGTTTCAAGGCAAACTGCATGGTGCGCGGACGGTGAGCGTTGACGGGATGCAGAAACGCGCTGCCGGTGAGGCAGTCAGTTTGCCCATCGCCGGCGGCGCTGAATGCCTGTACTCCGTAACAACTGATGGTGTTGTTGGGGCCATTTCCGAAGTTCGGGCTGGGGTCGTAAACCCGAAACTGGGTATGGTTGAAGACGTTGAAAACCTCGGAACGGAACTCCATGCTAGTGCCCTCCCTGACCTTGAAACTTCTCGCCAAAGTCATATCGAAGTTCCAGCGCATGGGGTTGTTCAGCAGGTTGCGGCCGGCGTCGCCGAAGGTCAGTCCACGGGGCGCGGCGAATGCAGCCGCATTCCCCAGGGCCGGCCCAAAGCTCTTCGGATTGTTCGCTCCGAACGGCGCCGGACCGTGGATGTCGCCCACAATATCCGGGAAGGAAGAGACGGAAGAGATTCCGCCGGCCGCGCCGGCGTTGTCAGGAACGGAGATTCCGAGGGCTCCGTAACCGCTATTAATGACGGTAAACGGAGTTCCGCTCTGCACCGTGGTCACGCCCGAGAGCGCCCAGCCCGCGAGCAGGTCAGTTGCCGCCCGCGCGAAGAAGCCGGCCGAAGCTGGCCCTTCGGGCGGCGGTTCGTCGTTGACCCACGCCCGCACGCGGTTCGAATCGAACTTGGGGCTGGGCAGCGTCCAGGTGTAGTTGAGGTTGAGCAAGTGACGCTGGTCGAAATTAGAACTGGCCTTGTTGGCGGCAGGCACCAGCGTGTTCACGATGGTGGTGTCGTTGCGATCGGACGAATCGTCGATCGAATGGCTATAGGAATAGGACATGTCGAGGGTCAGCGGACCGCGCGTGTGGCGGAGCGTGGCCTGGAATGCGTGATAATTCGAGTCGCCCACGTTTTGCAAAGAGAAAATCTTTTCCAGTCCGAGATAGGGCCGGTAGGCGTTGATGGGCAGGAGGCTTTGTTCGTTATCGTACTCGCAAGCCGCCAGCAGATTGATGAAGGCGGGCTGAGTCTGGTTGATGGGTACTCCGTTGATTATGAAAACGGGAGCATGGAGAGTGCCATGGTTTACGCAGTCGTTGATCCCGAGTTGCTGATTGTTGACAATCGGCTGGTGCGGACCATAGGGATTGCCATTAAGCAGAATGCCACTGCTGGGCTGTGAAGTTACCGGCGAAAACGAATTGGGTTGCAAAACCGCGGTCAGGTGCGTTCCCTTACTGCCAACGTAAGCGAGTCCAAGCACCCAGCTGCGTGGCAGTTCACGCTGCACCCCGAAACTCCACTGCTGAACGTAGGGCCAGATGGCCTTGCGCGGAATCGAGGTTACGTCGATCGGATAAGCGCCCGTCCCCGAGGTACAGTTGGTTCCGATCCCGCCGATGCAAGGATAGGCATCGGGTTGTCCGGAGGGCGCCAACTGGGTCATGGTGAAATTAAGCGGGGCGCTGCCGACCAGCGAACCGGTGTTGGCCTCGCTTCCGGTGCCGTGTTCAAAGAACACACCGTAACCGCCGCGAATCGAGGTGCGGCCATTTCCACTGGGGTCGAACGCGAACCCGATTCTCGGCGCGGGATTGAATAGGTGCGGCTTCATGCAGGTCGAAGGCACGCCAGAGGCGTAGGTTCCGCATTCGACCAGGCCATTGATCAGAAACGGACTGACGTCGCCGGGCCCGGTTGGGACTGGGATTGCCTTGCCCTTGTAGAGCAGGTGTCCGTCTTGAGCAAACTTCAGATACTTGTCGGGCTGCGAATACCGGGTGGGATCCCAGTTCCAGGCCTGCTCGTTATTCTCGTGATAATTGGTAAACAAGCTGAAGCGCACGCCCAGGTTCAGGGTGAGGTGAGAGCTGACCTTCCAGTCGTCCTGCACGTAAGGTTCTACGATCTGGTAACGGTTGTGATACTTGAGCTGTGTGTTGTCCTGCTGGTACGAAGTGATGGCTCCGGTCAGAAGGTTGCTGTATTCGTTTCCGGTGAAAAAATTGGTCAGGCCAAAGTTGCTGAAGTTCAGTAGTCCCTGGACGTCGCCGGTATTGGGACCGTTGTTGGCGTTGATCTCATTTCGCTGGCCGAGGATGACCTGCACGCCCATCTGGAGCGTATGTCTGCGAATAACTTTGCTGATGTCATCCTTCGCGCTCCAGGTCGGATTCGCCAGTTGCCAGGGCGCGTAACCTGGATCGATGGAAAAACCGCCTCCATAGGCCAGGTTTCCTGGGGCCAGTTCAACCCCCGACAATTTGCCGCCCGTGCAGGTGCCGCCGCTCTGTTTCGTGCCTCCGAAGCAGTTGTCGAAAAGATACCCTTGCGGTCCGTTGTTGACAGTATCTGGACGTTGGATACTCACACCCGAGGCTGGACGGTCGGTCAAACTGATGTGCGACGCCGTGTAGCTCACGACGACTTCATTGAGCAGCGTACTTGATATGGTTTGCGTCAGATGAGCCACCGAACTTGTGCCCGGCCCAAACAACCGGCCTTGCACCGTGGGGAAGCTGTTGCGAACGTAACCCCAGATCGGCCGCGCCTCGGTCGTATCCCAGGAGTCGTGGATGTAGCGAAAGCTGGCCCGCAGTTTACCTGGGCTGATGTCATGGTCAATGCGAAATAATTCTTCCCGCCAGTACGTCGGCTGCGCGTAGGCGAAGTCGTAACAAGACCCTACGGTGGAGTTGCACCCTGCTGAGGAGTTAGGGAGAGGAATCATCCCCGAGGCTTGGAACTTGTTGCCGGTTTGAGGGTCGGTAATCGTTCCCTGGCCTGCCAGGGCGGCTCCGACTAAGTCGATTCTCGGGAAATTCATTCCGACGCTACTGTCGTTGTAGCCCACGATGTTATAAGGCAAAGTGGTGCCAGCGTGGATATGAGGACAGTCGGGAAACTGCACCGGATTGTAGGAAGTGATGGCAACTCCCGGCGCCAATACGGGGCAAACATCGCTGAAATCGGCGCCGATATACGAATTACCATCCGCGTTGATCCGGTTTGTGGGCCGTTCCGCGAGCGAGGGTACGGCCTGGTTGAAATTGTTGTCGGTGGGATCTTTTTCCAGCCGCATCTCTTCGGAAAAGAAGAAGAACGTGCGGTTCTTGTGGGGATAGAGTTTGGGAATATAGATGGGCCCGCCGATGGTGCCGCCGAAATCGTTCTTGCGATACACCGGTGCTCGCAGCGTTTGATCGAAGTAGTTGCGGGAGTTGAAAGCTTCGTTGCGCCCGAAGTAGTACGCGCTGCCGTGCAGGGAAGAGCCGCCGGTCTTGGTATCCACCAGGATGGTTCCGGAGGCGCTACGGCCGTACTGGGCGCCGTAGTTCGAAGTCATAACCTTGAGTTCGTTGATCGCATCCAGACTGGGGAAGACCACCAGTGTGCTTTCGCTGCCGTGAATGCCGGCGTGCAACACGTCGGCGCCATCGACGATGAAACTGTTGTATTCGACGCGGCCACCGTTGACACTGAACTTGACGCTGCCCTTGACGCCGACCAGGGCCTCATCCTGCCCGCTCTGATTGCTGACACCCGGCGCGAAGGTCAACATGCTGACGAAATTGCGCCCGTTCAGCGGTGTCTCCTCTACCTGCTTGGAGGTGATCACCTCGTTGACCTCGGCCTTTTCCGTTTCCACGTGGCCAACGTTCTCGCCGACCACCTCGATTTTTTCTGGACTGGCTGCCGCGGGCTCGAGCGTGCCATCCATTTCCAGTTCCTGGTTCGCGCTGAGGGCCAGGTTCTCGGACGTGAAGTCTTTGAAGCCCTTGACGGCAATCTTGAGGGTGTAGGTTCCGGGAGCGAGGTTGAGGACGTATTGACCTTGCGCATTGCTGGTGGTGGTCTGAGTGATGCCCGATGAGCTGGTGAGCGTGATGGTCGCATCCGGCAGCACCGCGTTGGACTGGTCGGTGACAGCGCCGAAAACCTGGGCTTCGCTCTCCTTATGAGGAGACGGTTTGATGGGAGTTGCCTGTGTAGTTGTCACCGTCGCGGCGGGCGGCTTCGCGCCGGCTGGCGGCTCGGGAATATATACCGTCGGGGGAACCAGATCAGGCCCGGCCGGTACCTGTGCCAGCGCCAGCGGAGCCAAAGCAAGGAAGAAGAAGAGCGCAAAATGCAATCGACACTTCAGGGTCTTCACGAGAAACACACCTCAGAATCAAAGGAGTAACAAGTACCCGAGAATTGTTAAGGCAGTGTGACGCCTGGGTTAATTTCAAATGAAGATCGCAAGTGGGTGTCGCAAGCAGTGCAGGCGTCGTGTGCCACGCGGCAAGCGGGGCGCGAGAATTCACGATTCTTTAACTTAGCCGTAATTCAGCCGTAACATGGATCGCCGAGAGTTCGGGGTTCGGAAGCCGTTTGTTCACCGGAGAAAGCCGTGTCCAAATCTCGAATTCGAATCGCCGCTCTTTTGCTGTTTCTGCTGCCCGTGTTATCGGAAGCGCAGACTAAGGCGAACGTCAACTTTGTGGGCTTAAAGAATCTGGAGTTCATCAACCAGTATTACGAAGGCGGGAAGGGGAGTCTGGGGTCGGGGCCGGGCCCGAACTATGGGCTGCAGTTCACGGCCAACGCCCAAACCATTGTCTCCGCGAGCAAGGGTGGTTCGGGCAGCTTCATCAATAACCCTGGAGGCAACCCGGTCATGTTCTTCCAGACGGGAACAAACGTGACGATGACGGCCACCAACGGTATTCAGACGGGCATGTGGTTCTACTACTCGGCGCTCCAGACCGGAAGAGCAACGGTTTATGCCGGGCCCAACGGCACAGGCGCCATTCTTGCCAGTATCACTTTGCCTCCGAATGACTCTGGGTGCACAACCTACAGACTTTGTGTTTGGTCCGCCGCAAGTGTGCCGCTTACGGCGACGGCCGGATCGATCAGCTTTGCCGGCGTCCCCGATTACCTGGCGATCGGCCCGACGCACTTGGGGGTTGCAATCCCCACGTCGATGGCTCTGACTTCCTCGCAGAACCCGTCGGTGCATGGCGAGCCCGTTACCTTTACTGCGACGGTTTACGCCACCGGAACACTCCCGGCCGGCAACGTTACGTTCAAGGCGGGCAGTACGGTGTTGGGAGTTGTCCCCGTAGCCGGCGGAACGGCCTCGGTTACTTACTCTTCATTGAACACAGGTTCGACGCAGATCACCGCGAAGTTCCAAGGCGCGGGATTCGTCACGTCCACGAAGGGCCTGGTTCAAGTTGTCAACTAGCGAGTTGTGAACTGGCAAGTCACGAACCAGGAAGACCGGAGCAGTTTCACGCGGCGAAACTCCAAACAGCACTGCAATTCAAGCGTGTGTTTCAGGGGTCTTCTGCCGCGCAACCAATTCATCCTATATGCGGCCGGGAAATCCACAGTACGCAAGCTTTTGCAGCTCAACGCTCGGGAAATTAATTTGCCGTTCATCTTGCTGTCATTTCCGATTAACAGCGCTCATGGATAGTTCTCTCGCACGAGAACCACGGAAACTCTTGCTCCCCCGGAGTTCCGGTGGTGAATGCTGACAAGAAGTCTTCGAGGTGCTGCGGTGTCTGGCAGCGTCCAGAGATGACAGAGAACTCAAATCCGAGATTCAGTAAACGCGGCAACAGTCAAGAATCACTAACCAAAGCTCCCAAGGAGAATATCGACATGAGAGTAACCAGAGCAATCTTCGCGGCCGTGGTTCTGACCGCACTCGTTGGACTGGCTTCCGTAGCCAACGCCACCACCTATCACGTGCAGTTTGCGGGCGTTGGCTCGTCGGCCATGTACAACACAATTTCAGCAGCAGCATTCACCGATCTGTGCTCTTCAGTCGCCGGCAGCGATTGCCGTCACTGGAGCGCCAGTGGGACGAACTCCGCCGATAGCCAGAACTGGGCGCAGGGAGTCGACAGCCGTAACAGCTCCATTCCTCCGGAGGGTGGAACCTTTTTTGTTGCGTGGGACAACACATCCGGCAACGTCTGGTCTTACCTGAGCGTGGACACCATTGTGGGCGAGCGCCTCTTCTTTGCCAATCCTCGCGCGACGCAGCAGGTTGATTCGGGCGCACAAACCACTGCGGGCCAGAACAAGGTTCCGGCCGCGATCCTGTATAACCGGCAGACAGCGGCGGATCAAGCTGACGAAACCACGGGCGTTCCCTTCAGCGTTCTCGTGGCCCTTCAGACCGCCTTCACCGCCGCGATCAGCGACGTTCGTCCGGAAGACGCCAAGTTCGAAGTCAATCGCATTCTGGCGCCATTCGCCCTCAACGGTAATGGGCTGGGCTACGGCACTTCCGGCAACGCTACCTGCTTCCAGGGTTCTGACAACTGGACCGTCAGCCTCATCCTGGGCTGCCCGATTTATGGTACTTGGGGCGGCCGGTCGGTCCCGGTACAGTACGCCCTCACTGGCAAGGATCCCTTCAGCTTGAACGCCGCCTGGAAGTACAAGACGATCGAGGTGGGTGCGGAGCCCATCATCTTCGTCTACAACACAACCGACCCCAGCGGTCTGGGCGCGCTTGGCTCCGACGGGAACCCAGCCTTCAAGAATCTGAATCGCATTAACGCAGCTTGGATTTTCAATGGAAACTTAGGCCGCGCGCAGGACCTTGATCCTTACCTCACTACGGCGCTGAAAGCTCTCGGCTCCAACCCGCCGATTTTTCCCATCCTGCGCGAGCCGCTTTCGGGCACCATGACTACTACTGAATTCAACGTGTTCCGCACTGTGGAGACGCAGAAGGAAACCCCCAACGCCGCCTCGCAGGAAACCGGCGTCAACCTCGCCAACGTTTGTACGCTGGGCTCGAACTGTCCCGATCCGCTTTATCTGCCTGGACCGGGCGGCTCGGTTCGTTATCGTGCCATCGGTACCGGCGCCGAAATCAGTGGCGTCAGCGGCGTGGGCGGTGTCAAGAACGCTGCGGACAGCATCGGCTACACCTTCTTCTCCTTCGGCAACGTGAACCCACTGGCCACCGCCGGTAAAGGGAAGTACGTTACACTGGATGGAGTCGATCCCATCAACCAAAGCTACGGTCCCTATACCTTTGACGGCAACCCATACGGCCCTGGCCAACTGCCGAATTGCCTGGCGCCGTGTCAAGCGAATGGTGGCACCTCGCTGCCCAATATTCGTAACGGTTCTTATGGAGCGTGGTCGATTATTCGTGCGGTGACCGACGCCGCTGGCGTCAACCTGACAAACACTCAGGCGCTGGTGACGGCCGCCCAGAACGAAGTCAACAACACGACTGCCGATTTCGTTCCGTTCGTCTGTTCTAACGCCACGACCTGCAACATCGGTGGCTCGACTGAACCGGGTCTGCATGTGTTTCACTCGCACTTCACGCCCACGGGCGTCGCAGGCGCTGCCCACAACGGCAACGTTACCGCTACCGAAGGTGGCGGCGACGTGCACGGCGCGGTCTTCACCAACCAAGCCGATCTCGATTACCACACCGACACCGGCAAGGAACTGATCAGCATTCGCCAGTAAGTTGACGGTATGTAGAAAGCCAGTGCGGAGCAGGCTGACCTGATAGGCCAGCCTGCTCCCTTTTGCGAGGGCTGTGGTTCTCGCTTATGTGATCGGAATCCAAGCAACTGCTTTTGTCGAGAATGTCAACCTTATGAAGCGTGCGCTCTCCAGGTTCCTGACGGTTTCGGTTCTTTTATTCCTCACTTTGATTGCGCCCTTGGCAAGTTCAGGCCAGGCAATTGCAACGGTCGATCCCAATGCTGCTTCCAGCAAGAGCGTAGAGGATATTTCCAACGCAGCCCTCAGCGCGAGTCAAATGCATGCCGACCCGCCGCTGGTCCTTGAAAAAGGTGAATACAAGGATTTCACCCGCGAATTTATCGCGGTGCAATGGCGCCCAGCCGATCGAATTTATCTTTATATTCTCCGTCCCAACAATGTGCCGAAGCCGCCAGTCGCGATTTATTTGTACGGACATCCCTCAGACACGGATCGCTTCATGGATGACGGCTGGTGCCAGCGCACGACCAGCGGCGGCTACGCGGCCGTGGGACTGGTTCCAGCACTTACCGGACATCGCTATCATGACCGGCCCATGAAGCAGTGGTTTGTCAGTGAACTGGAGGAAGCGCTGGGCAAGTCCGCGCATGATGTGCAGATGGTGCTGAACTATCTTGCCGAGCGCGGCGATGTGGATATGAGCAATGTGGGCATGTTCGGGGTCGGCGCGGGAGGGACGATCGCCGTGATGACGGCTTCAGTGGATTCGCGAATCAAAGCCATCGATTTGCTCGATCCCTGGGGAGATTGGCCGGTTTGGATGCAAAAGTCAGACGTGATTCCGGAGGAAGAACGTCCAGCGTACGTGAAGCCGGAGTTCCTTAAGAAAGTCGCGGACTTCGATCCGGTGAAGCTGCTGCCCGGGCTGCAGACGCCGCACATCCGGCTCAACCAATTGGATGATGATGTTGCCAGCACTCCCGAAGAAGCAAAGAAACAAATGGAAGCAGCGCTCCCCACGACGGCCGAGCATCACCGCTTTGAGACTAGTGGGCAATTTTTCACTGAGGTTGCTTCCGGCGGGCGAGTGTTCGATTGGCTGAAAGCCCAGATCAAGGTTCCCAGCCCGAAGGTGCGCGAAGCGTCGAAGGAAATGCCTCTGGGCGCGGGTTCGGGCTCAAGCAAGTAGAGAGGACGGGCGAGGGCGCCCGTCCCCATACGAGCAGGTTCCATACAAGAACGTCAATTTCAACGCGGGTGATAGGTGCCAGGCATGGTTAGAAGTTCGGTTGTGTCCACTTTGGTTGTACTCACCTTGACGTGTGCGTTGGTCGTTCTCGGCGGCTGCGGCGGCAAGAATGGGGTGATCGGCACCGGGGGTGGCGCGACATTGAAGTCCCTCGCTCTGACGCCGACAAACCCCAGCATTGCCCTGACCCTCACTCCGGCAAATACGCAGCCATTTCATGTCATTGCTCAATACAGCTTCGGCAATCCCAAGGACATCACGGACCAGATGGCCTGGCTTAGCTTGGACGCGACCGTCGCCACGGTCAACAGCCAAGGTGTTGCCACCGCGGTCGGCTCCGGGAGGGTCGTCATCACCGGGACGATTCAGGATCCGCAGACCCTCAAGATATTTCAAGTGAGCACCGTTCTAACTGTGGTTCCGCAGTTGACGGGAATTGCGATCAGCCCGGCAAGCGCGCAGATCTCGAAGGGAACGACCCAGCAATTCATGGCTACGGGCAGCTACAACGACGGGACTTCACCCGACATCACGTCGCTGGTGACATGGAGTTCGACCCAATCCGGAGTAGCCGCCGTAAGTTCCTCGCCCGGAACGCAAGGTTTGGCGCGGGCTGCGACTCCCGGTTCGACCAGCATTTCGGCATCGCTCGGAACGGTCAGCAGTTCTCCTTCTGTTCTGACCGTGTCGAGCGCGAATCTGGTGTCGATTTCGGTGACGCCCGCGGGTTCGACCGTGCCGCTCGGAACTTCGCAACAACTCGTGGCTACCGGCAGGTTCGACGACACGACCGAGCAGGACATCAGCGGCAATGTGGCTTGGACTACCGTGAATCCTCATTCGCGCGTGGCCAGAGTTTCTGCCACCGGAGTAGTTACCGGTTTGGGCTTGGGAGGTGAGACCATCACCGCGACCGATCCCTCTTCCGGAATCAACTCGAGCACCGGTGTTACCGTCGATGAAAGCTCGGTGGCGGCAATTAATGTACTCCCAGTGGAGATGGTGATGCTTTCCGGGACGCAGACACCGGCGCCAGTCATGGCGAACGGGACACAGCAGCAGATGCGTGCAGTGGCCACCTTCAAGGACGGCAGCACACTTGACGTCACTGGTATTGAGGGGATCGCCTGGAATTCCACAGACGCGGCGGTGGCAACGATCGTGCCAGAGACCGGTCTGATGACGACAACAGGCCCGGGATCTACAAGCGTCGCGGCGACATTGGGAAGCCAGCAGGGCAACACGTCCCTGAACGTTGTGACGGCGACGCTCCAATCGCTCGTGGTTGCGCCGAATAATGCCCAGGTTGCTCTCGGCGGATTTCAGAATGTTGTCGCGTTGGCGACTTTTCTGGCGGCGGACAAGATCACGTTGTTTCAGCAGGACGTGAGCAATGCGGCCACTTGGAGTGTCGACGCTAATGCGGCTGTGAGCTACGTGAACGGATTGCAAGAACTAGCCACCGGAGTCACAACTGGCACGGCGAATCTCTCGGCCAGCCTCACGGTTCCCGGAGGGAGTGCGGTAGCGGGAGTAGCCGCATTGAACGTCAGCAGCGCGCAGTTGGCGACCATCAGCCTGGCACCCGGCAGCGCGGCTGTTCCTCTGGATGGAAGCCGCCAGTTCCTGGCGACCGGCAATTTTACCGATGGCTCACAGGAAGACTTAAGTCTGCTCGCGACTTGGGGCTCGTCGGATGAAGCGATCACTACGGTAAGCCCGTTCGGATTTACCAGCGCCAGCGGCCCGGGCCAGACCAGTATCAGCGCCAGCTTCCTGAACCCCGTGACCGGGAATCCTGTAGCCGGTGCGGGTTCGGTGGTAGTGAACCCGGGGGCCCTCGCGAGAATCGATATCTGCGCGGCCACCGTTTCCAACGCCATCGCTAACTGCCCGCCCCTCGATCCTTCTCCTCTCCCGCCGGGAATCAGCTTTGCGAACCAGACTCAATTCGCCCTGGTGGCAATCGGCACGTTCACCGACGGAAGCCGGCAGGATTTGACCGACGCGGTGCGCTGGACTTCCGACAATCCCGGCGCTGCCGCGGTCAGTAACGATCCCGGTATTCCTGGGATCACGACTGGAGTCGGCCGCCGTGGAATCATGACCGGAGGGATTCAGGGAGGGACAGCCGTCATAACGGCCGCATCCGGAGGAATCAGTGGAAGCGCGACTGTATCAGTGACCTTTGCAACTCCGCAGTCATTGGCTATCACGCCTGCGAACGGCATTGTAGCGCTCGGTATTCCTCAACAATGCAAGGTTACGGGATCGTTCAACGATGGCTCGAAGCAGGATGTCACCGCGACGGTCGAGTGGAGCAGTCTGAATCCCGATATTGCCATCGTGTATCCCGGTGGTCTTGCCTATACGACGGGGAAGGGAATCGCCAACCCTTCGCAGGATCCGTCCCGCTTGGTGGTCAACTCAGGGCAGGTAATGCTCACGATGGTGAATCCTTCGACTACCAATGTGTTCCCGTGGCCGATTGGATCGGCCTTCCAGCTTCACGGACTTACCGTAAGTTCAGGAGACGTTTCGCTGCTGAACGACACTCCCTTCACCATTCTCAGTGAGAGCGATCCGGCGGACAGCCAGCATATTCAACCCTGCAAGCCGGGACAGAACTGCGACATCAGGTTTGCTCCAGCAGCGCTCCAACCGGCAGACGGAACCTACACTCTGACCAGCGGAACTGGGCAAGCTTCCGCTCTTATCCAAGCGACGATGAACGTCATTGTGAACTCCACCGTGACCCAGGTTTCGGGTAGCACGACTTTGACCGTGCAGTAGCGCTGCGAAGTTTTCCGGGGTACAGCGCCAGTCCCAGCGCTGCCGAGTACCTGCGCCCGTACTCCACTCGACGTGAGTCCAATGTTATCTTTAGGACGGCGACGGCCTAATTCATGGAAGTTCTCAAGAAACTTTTTGAGCTGCATTTCCACACACCGGTTGAGCGGGTGCAGCCGCTGCAGGAGCAACTCGGCGGTTCGGGACGCAAGATCATCCGGCTTTCCAGCGAAACACTCAGCGCCATTGGCATCGTGTATAACGTGCGCGAAGAGAACATAGCCTTCCTTGAATTTTCCCGGCATTTTCGCCAGCACGGTTTGCCGGTGCCGGAAATTTATGCCGAAGATCTGAATCAGGGCACTTATCTAGAAGAAGACCTCGGGAACACCACGCTTTTTGAGTTTCTCTCGGAGCATCGCGACGGCGCGACCATTGCTCCCGAAGCCGTCGCGGCCTATCGCAGGGTCGTCGCCGTGTTGCCCCGCTTTCAGGTTGAGGCAGGGCGCGATTTGAACTACAAAGTGTGCTACCCGCGCGCCAGCTTCGATCGCCAGTCCATCGCCTGGGATTTGAACTATTTCAAGTATTACTTTCTAAGGCTTGCCGGCATTCCCTTCAGCGAACAAGCGCTGGAGCATGATTTCAGCCGCTTGACGAAATTTCTGCTGAGCGCCAGCCGTGAGTATTTTCTCTATCGCGATTTCCAGTCGCGCAACGTCATGTGGTGCGACGCCGGTCCATTTTTCCTGGACTATCAGGGCGGACGCAAAGGCGCGCTGCAATACGATATTGCTTCTCTTTTGTACGACGCCAAGGCCGACCTGCCCCCGGATCTGCGCCAGCAGTTGCTCGATCATTATCTCGACAGCTTGGCCGGTTTCCTCGACCTTGATCGCTCCGAGTTCATGCAGTATTACTACGCCTACGTTTACGTCCGCATCATGCAGGCGCTGGGGGCTTACGGGTTTCGCGGATTCTATGAACGCAAAGTGCATTTCTTGCAAAGCGTACCGTATGCGCTGAGGAACCTGCGCTGGCTGCTGCACAATGTGGAACTGCCCATCGCCTTGCCCACGCTGATGGAAGCGTTCAAAAGTATGGTGGCGTCAGATAAGTTACAGGGCCTGACATCGGCGTCGCAACCTGAGAAGTTGACGGTTCGGGTTATCAGTTTTTCGTTTCATCGCGGCCTTCCGCAAGACGACACTGGAAACGGCGGCGGCTTCGTATTCGACGGCCGCAGCCTGCCGAACCCCGGGCGCGAGGAGCGCTTCAAAACCCTCACCGGCAAAGACGCACCGGTCATCGACTACCTTAATCAGCAGGAAAGCGTGCACCAGTTTCTCGCCAGCGTGATGTCGCTGGTGGACGCCAGCGTAAGCGACTACCAGCGTCGCGGCTTCAAGCACTTGATGGTGTCATTCGGCTGCACCGGCGGCCAGCATCGCTCGGTGTACCTGGCGGAGCAGCTGGCGAAACATTTGCGCGACCGGGATGACGTGCAAGTGGTAGTGCGTCATCGCGAGCAGGAGCAACTGAATCAGGTGCAGGCGCAGGTGAACGGCCAATGAAAGCGATGATTCTGGCCGCTGGTCTCGGCACACGCTTGCGTCCGCTCACCGACCATCGCCCGAAAGCGCTGGTTGAAATCAATGGCCGCACGCTGCTGGAGATTACGCTTTCCCGCTTGCGCAGCTTCGGAGTCGACGAGGTGGTCATCAACGTTCATCACTTTGCCGACATGATCCTGGAGTACTTGAAAACGAACGGCAACTTCGGCATGCGCATTGAAGTCTCGCGCGAGGACGTGCTGCTCGACACCGGCGGCGGGCTGAGAAAGGCGGCGTACTTCTTTGTCGGAGATTCCAGCAGCTCGGAAGAACCATTCATTGTGCACAATGTCGATGTCCTCAGCACGATCGATCTGGGGCGTATGGTGCAATTTCATAGCGACCATCAGGCGCTCGCGACCCTGGCGGTGCAGGACCGCAAGACTTCTCGCTACCTGCTGTTCGACGACCAGCTTCAGCTGTGCGGACGGCGAGCGGGGAGTGATCGGGAATCTCAACTTGTCCGAGCCTGTGAGCGATCGCAGGCGCTGGCCTTCTCGGGTATCCACGTGATTTCGCCGCGTCTGCTGAGGATGATGAGTGAAGAAGGTGCGTTTTCCATCATCACCACCTATCTGCGGCTCGCTGGCCAGGGAGAAAAGATTTGTGCCTTCCGCGCTGATGAATATTATTGGCGCGATCTCGGCAGGCCAAAGGGCGTTGCCCAAGCCGCCCTCGATCTAGAGCAAAACGTAATTGCTGAGTAGTAACGTGACGCCCCTGATACTCTGAACACATCCACATTCAGGAGATCGCAAGTCATTGCCGCCCATTGTCAACGCGCAGGAAATCACGAAATCTTTCGGAGCAAACCCGCTCTTCCAGAAAGTCTCTTTCACCATTTCTGATGGAGACCGCATTGGTCTGATTGGCCCCAACGGATCGGGCAAATCCACACTTCTAAGAATTCTGGCGGGCGAGGTTGCCGCCGACAGTGGAGAAGTATCATTCCGCAAGCGCACCCGTCTCGCCTGCGTGGAGCAAGATTCGCGATTCAAGCCTGGGAGCACGGTGCGTTCCGTGATCGAAAGCGCTCTCGATCGGTGGGGAGTCTCCGGAACCGAGCGCGGCGCGCGCTTTGCCGAGACTCTGGGACGCGCCGGCTTTGAAGACCTCGCCGCTCAAGCCACCGAGTTATCCGGCGGATGGCAGAAGCGACTGGCAATTGTCGAAGCCCTGGTGCAGCATCCCGATATTCTTTTGCTCGATGAGCCCACCAACCATCTCGATCTTCCCGGAATCACGTGGCTTGAAGAGTTGCTTGAGGGAGCGGCCTTCGCCAGCGTCATCGTGAGCCACGACCGCTACTTTCTAGAAAATGTCACCACTGACATGGTCGAACTGAATCGCATTTATCCCGATGGTTCGCTCCGCGTCCATGGCAACTACAGCGAGTTTCTGGAGAAGAAAGAAGAATTTCTGCACGCGCAGTTCCGTCGTCAAGAGGCGTTGGAGAATCTGGTTCACGGAGAAATCGAGTGGCTGCGCCGCGGAGCGAAAGCCCGTACCCGTAAATCCAAAGCCCGCATCAGCAAAGCCGGAGAACTGATGGGAGAGCTAGCCGACCTGAATCAGAGAACCCGCAGTGCCACGGCTCAAATCGACTTTTCGGCTACCGACCGCAAGACCAAAAGACTGATCGAACTGCAGGACGTAACCTGCACCATGGGAACTCGTCCGTTGTTCGACGGGCTAAACTTCATCCTGACGGCTGGAATGCGGGTGGGCCTTGTCGGCCCGAATGGCAGCGGCAAGACGACCCTGCTCCGGTTGCTGCAGGGAGACCTGGCCCCGACCGGAGGCGCAATTGGCCGCACCGATTGGCTGCGCATCGTGTACTTCGACCAGACCCGTACGCTCGATCCTGACGTAACTCTGCGCCGCGCACTAGCGCCGGACGGCGATTCGGTGGTATATCGCGATCGTGTAATTCACGTAGCGGGATGGGCGGCAAGATTCCTTTTCACCGGGGAGCAACTTAGCCAGCCCGTCGGGCGCCTTTCCGGAGGCGAACGCGCCCGCGTCCTGATTGCGCAGTTAATGCTTCAGCCCGCTGACATTCTTCTGCTCGATGAACCTACCAACGACCTCGACATTCCAACTCTTGAAATTCTGGAAGAAAGCCTGATCGATTTTCCCGGCTCGCTCGTGCTGGTGACGCACGACCGCTACATGCTCGACCGGGTCTCCAGCATCGTCCTCGGACTGAACGGCAAAGGCGGAGCCGATACCTTTGCAGACTACGGGCAATGGGAGCAATGGCAGGCCCTGCGCTCAAAGCCAGACGCGGCAACAGGCCGGGTTTCGCAGACGCCAGGGGATTCGAGATCGGCAGTGCCGGCTAAGAAGAAACTGTCATACCTCGAAGCGCGGGAGTACGCCACCATCGAGCAGCGAGTGGAAGAAGCCGAGCAGTTAGTGCAGGCGAAACGCGCAGAACTTGAAGATCCGGCCAACGCGATGGATGCCCCGCGCCTGGTCAGCGCGCAAACTGCCTTGGATGCGGCTCAAGGGGCACTCGATGCCCTCTACGAGCGCTGGGCTGAGCTGGAAAAGAAGAGCGGGTGAGGACCCGGGGTGCCTTCGTCATCTGGAAGGCGCCGTAGCGCCACCACCGGGACGGTACTTTTTCGCAATCAATCGTTGCCCCGAGCATTGCCGACAGTCCTCTCCATCCCTCCTACCTTCTCCCTTGCAGCCCGGACAATCCTGAAACGTGTAGCGGACAGCGGCTTCATAGATTCCACGGCAACGCTTACGCCCAAACTGCCTGGCGCACTGTCGGTTGATTTGTGATTCTCCCCAAGCGAAGTTTCCGCAAGCGGTACACACAGCCAGTGGATATGCCATACCCGGATTTTAGCAGTCCTATGCTCGGACAAAGTCGATATACCCGCGCTGCACATCGGTCCGCGTGAGTTTTGCACGCACTCTGTCGCCGACGTGCAGCCCCTGCGCTCCTTGGGCCAGCAAACCTTCGATGTGTGGCTTCAGAACACGCACAAACGTTCCCTTCGGAGTAACTCCGGTGACGATAGCGTCAAATGTTTCACCCACACGATGGCTCATCGCCACGGCGGCCAGCCGCTTTGACATTTCCCGCTCCACTTTTCGCGCTGCGTCTTCTTTTTGTGTGCAGTTCGTGGCGATGGCGGTGAGTTCGTCGTCGGAATAAGGACCAGGTTTTCCATCGAGTAAGGCCTTGATCAGCCTTTGCGTGACCACATCGGCAAAGCGCCGGTTAGGTGCGGTCGAGTGCGTGTAATCCTGCACGGCCAGCCCGAAGTGTCCTTGCTCGGGGTCGCCCGGGCGCTCCAGCACATATTCGCCCGGCCCAATCAGCTTGATGACCGCCAGCGAGAGGTCGGCGAAGTGATCGGGATCGGCAGCTTTACGCTTCAGAAGAAAATCGTTGAGCGCCTTGGAATCAGCCTGTGCGGGCAGGTTCTCACCCTGTGCCGCAGCCAGCCGTACAATGCCGTCCCAATGCGCGGGAGTTTTCACGATGCGGCGCAAGGAAGAAACTTTTAACAGCAGCCTCGCCACGACGCCGTTAGCGGCAATCATAAAATCTTCAATCAACTCGGTGGCTCTATTCTTCTCTTGCTGGACGACATCGACCACCTGCTGGTTGAGCATGATCGGATGCACTTCGCTGGTGTCAATATTCAGCGCGCCATGCTCGAAGCGCAGCTTCTTGAGCGCCTGGGCAACTTCGTCCTGCAGCTTAAGCTGCGCCTGCAGTTCCGAAGATGCCGCCACTTTCGGCGGCGCCGCTGCCGTGCCTTCCAGCCAGGCTCCAACCGCGTTGTAGGTGAGTTGTGCTTTATTGCGAAGGATGGCTCGATACACGTTGCTGGAACTCATTGAGCCGTCAGCCGTGATCGTGAACTCAACCACCACGCCCGGCCTGTCCACGTTCTCAAGCAGAGACGACGCGCCCGTCGAAAGCTCTTCCGGCAACATCGAAAAATTAATTATGCCGGTATAAACGGTGGTTGTTTCCTTGGCCGCGTGCTGATCGATGGGAGAATCCTTTGTGACAAACGCATCCACATCAGCGATGCCCACCATCACCTTGGCGTCGCCATTCGGCAGGCGCTCGGCCACCTCGATCTGGTCGAGGTCTTTGGAAGTATCGTTATCGATCGAAGACCAAAGCAGGCCGCGCAGATCCCGCACCTTATCGGAAGGCGTTAATTGCGGCGGATGCGCGTTGATATCCGCCAGTTGCTGCTGCGTGGCGGGCGGGAAATCCGGCTCGAAGCCCTGTGCCAGCATTACTTGCCGCGCCATGGACTGAAGATTGAGAGGAGAAGGCCGGGGATCATTCATTACGATGAAAGGCTAGCATGAATTCGGGTCGGTGGCGCGAGTGCAACGTCAACGTCAACATCAAAGGCCTAACCACAGAGGTCACAGAGAGACACAGAGGGACACAGGGAGAAGCGATAACCACTAAGGGTACTAAGGTGCACTAAGGAAGATGCGGGTGGTCGGGGCTCGTGATATCCTAATAAGAGCAGCTGCGTCTTCCTCCGATTGGATCGATTCCCGCAGTTCCCTAAAACATCATGATTTCAGTCAGCAATGTGTCTATGCGCTACGGCGCCAAAGTTCTGTTCGACGAGGTTTCTACCGGCTTTATTCCGGGGAAGCGTTATGGCCTCACCGGTCCCAACGGCGCGGGCAAATCCACCTTTATGAAGCTTCTGACCGGTGAACTCGAACCGCAGAAGGGAACCGTCGTCCGCCCGCGCAAGCTCGGCGTACTGAGCCAGGATCAGTTCGCCTTCGATAAGTATCGCGTGATCGATGCCGTCATTATGGGCAACCGGCGCTTGTGGGCCGCTCTCGAAGAACGTGAACTGATCTATGCCAAGCACGATATGACCGACGCGGATGGCATGAAGCTCGGCGAACTGGAAGGCATCGTCGGCGAAGAAGACGGCTACACCGCGGAAACCGATGCGGCGATTCTGCTGCAAGGCCTCGACATTCCCGACGCAATGCACGAGCGGAAAATGTCGGAAATGCCGGGCGGACAAAAAATGCGCGTGCTGCTGGCACAGGCTCTGTTCGGGCATCCGCAGGCGCTGTTGCTCGACGAGCCCACCAACCACCTGGATCTTGACTCGATCCACTGGCTGAAGAATTTTCTCAATCAATATGAGGGTGTGCTGATCGTGATCTCGCACGACCGCCATTTCCTCAACGGCATTTGCACCCACATTGCCGACATTGACTACGAGACCATCATTACTTACACCGGTACTTATGACGACATGGTGGTGGCGAAGACGCAGATTCGTTCGCAGATCGAAGGGCAGAACGCGCAGCGCGAAAAGAAGATTTCACAGTTGAACGAGTTCATCGCCCGCTTCGCCGCCGGAACCCGCTCCAGCCAGGTGCAGTCGCGGCGTAAGGAAGTCGAGCGGTTGCAGGTAACCGAGCTGGCGAAGTCCAACATCCAGCGTCCGTACCTGAAGTTCGAGCAGAAGCGGCCGTCCGGCAAACACATTCTGGAAATCGAAGGCGTGAGTAAGTCGTATGGCGACGCGAAAGTGATTTCCGGCTTCACCGCGAACGTGCTCCGCGGAGAAAAAATCGCGCTGATGGGCCGGAACGGATCCGGCAAGACGACTTTAGTCAACGCGCTGCTCGCAAACTCGCCGACGGTTTCGGAGTCGGAGCTGCGAAAAACGAGCGGTTACGATGGCTCGTTTCTGGACAGCGGGAAAGTTATTTGGGGTCACGAAGCGGCCGTAGGATATTTCGCTCAGGATCACCGGGCGCTAATCGAGCCGGGCATCAAGGTGCTGGAGTGGCTGCATCAGTGGGATCCGTCGGCTTCGACCGAAGAAATTCGCGGCATCCTGGGGCAGATGCTGTTTCCTCGCGATGATGCCGAGAAGCGTACGGACATACTCTCCGGTGGAGAGGCCGCGCGCTTGCTCTTCTGCAAGCTGATGTTGCAGAAGCCGAACGTGCTGGTGCTGGACGAGCCGACCAACCATCTGGACCTGGAATCGATCAACGCTCTCAATATTTCGCTGCAGCGCTATCCCGGAACGGTGCTGCTGGTTACGCATGACGAGGATCTGATTGACGAAGTCGCGACCAGAATATGGCACTTCGAGGGCAGGCACGAAGTCACCGACTTCAAGGGCGCATATGGCGAGTACGAGGCAGTGCTGGCCTGACACCGCAAGGTTCCTAAAAAGCAGGTCCTTCGCTGCGCTCAGGATGACAATTTGTTGTGGGTTACTTGCGCCCTAACCTGCTACTTAGTCTTGGCGTCCTCGTGAACGATGGACAGAGCAGGGTTTTTCCGCGCCTTCTTTTTTGCGCCTGATCTTTTACGGGCCTTGGAATCTCCACCAACAATGTCAGCGACGGTGGTGCTCTCCAGTATCTTGGCGGCGGCATCGCGCACTTCCAAGAACACACCATAGAGCGCGCGATGGTCGGGGTCGGTGACGATGAGGCTGCGGAGTTGATCCGCATCGCCAAAGGGAGCGAGAGGACCGTCGACCAGACGAATGATCTCGCTGAGCTTGATCTCTTCTGGTGCGCGCCGCAGCCGGTAGCCGCCCTTCGCGCCTCGAACGCTTTCCACGATGCGCGCGTTCTTGAGTTCCAGCAGAATCAACTCCAGAAATTTCTCCGGCAGGTCGCTATCAAGGGCAATGTCGCGTATCTTGACAGTTTCCGTTCCGTAGCGACGCCCAAGGGTCGTTATCGCTTGCAGCGCATAGAGCCCTTTTTGCGAAATCTTCAATCCTGTATCCTCTCCAACTGATCTGCGGTTGCCGGTTGCGCGTTATGCCATGCTCGCAGCAACCATTTTGCTTGGACGTACTCTAGTGCTCTCGCTTCCGGTTTGCAACTGGTCTTGTGGCCAGGCGCATTCGCAGATACGCCTAAGTGCAAAATGTTGCACGCGCCAGACCGGCAGCGCGCCTTACTTCCACTGGATTACGCCGGCCTCGGCGCAAGCGTTGAGATAGTCGGCGACAAGATTCACGGGCAACGGCCCATACTCGGCCGACACGGCATCGCGGATCTCACCGACGGTGCGCTTGCCATTTACGAAGTTGGCGATCTCGTAAGCATAAAGTTCAGACTGGTTACGCACATTGAGTAGTTGGGTAGCTTCGCTGTTGATCAGCTTGATTTTCGCGTAACGCTCTTTGCCCAGGTGTGCCAGCAGAACGTTATCGTTCTGATAAGTCAGCGGACCGAACTCCCCTATGCGGACGGGCACACGCTTCGCATCCGAGTCGCTGGCCCAGGGCGCGCTGGGCGCCGTTCCTTTGGCTCCACGAAGCTTTGCCTGCTGGTCGAGCCAATTTTGGAAAGTTGTTGCTTGCTCTGTGAGAATGTGTGTTCCGTCTGCATCCGCCTCTGCAGGCCCGCCGGTGAATTCGATTACCGAGTGCAGTGCTGCACGCTCGCGCTGCAATGTTTGACTCACCAGGTTGCGCGCTTCGTACCAGGCAACGCCCGCTTCGATTTGAGGGTCATCCACTAACTGCTGCGCCGGTCCGAAGGTCTGAGCGAGGCGAGCTTCGGCCTGAGCTGTGAGAAACGGGATTAACGCTGGAAGTTGTTGGGCTGTAAGGCCGGCGTAAACGTATCCTGAGGCTGCTCCCAGCAAGGCCACCCGCCGCAACTTCGTGGCATCAATCTGATCGAGGCTGTCGTGGTCGGTGTGAATGTAGATGTCGGGCCAGTCGCGAAGATAAAGTGACGGGACGGCGACGGTGGAAGAGTCGTAGTCATCGTGATCGCTGCCGCTGGAGTAGGGTGTTACGTCCGCGATAAGCTCATTGCGCGTGCCTTGTCCACCAGCGCGGATTTCTACAATACCTGTTTCCGCGCACGCGTCGCCCGCCGCATATCCGCTGGCGGCGGTGCGAATTGCATCGAGAAACGCGACGCCCACATCGGTCACAAAGCTGGGCAGCGACCAGGGAGTGCCGGTGACGTGGAATACCGACTTGTTTTTGAAAAAGTCGCCGCCCACCATATCCATGTGGATGTTGGCACGCAACCGCTGCCTGATCTCCGGATGGCTGGCGAGAAACGCCATGGTGCCCTCGACCTCCGGTCCCCAGATAAAGCGCAGAGTGCGTTTCGGTCGCGGCAACTGGCCTGAATCGATCAAGTGTGCCAGCATGCGCGCGGATTCAAGAATGGTGACGCACCCGCTTCCGTTATCGTTCGCTCCGGGACGTTCATGGTCGAGATGGCAGCTGTAGACAATTTCTCCCGCCGCCGAATCCGTGCCGGGAATGGTGGCGGTCACGACGGTCCATTGACCAGGGCCGACGGTCGCTTTGACGTGGGCATTGAGAACCACGGGTTCGCCACTTCGCAAGCGCGACCGCAGCGCTTCGGCGGTCTGGCGCGAGACCATGAAGGCGAAGCCGGACGGCTGGCGCGCATCCAGATGGCCCCAGCGAACCACGGTTGTATCCAGGCCGGACCAGGCCGTGGTCTGGTTGGGCATGTCGCTGACAATGCCCGCCGCGCCATGCTGAGTGATTGCCAGTTCCTGCACGCGGGCCAGAACGCCGTCGGCTAGGACGATTTTGCCGCGTACGTCTTTGCCAGAGTAGTCAGCCTCGCTGGCGCCATTGCCTACGTCGACCAGTTCTGCTTCCACGTCGGCGCTGCGACTGTAGTCGGCGAGGTGGATGGGGTCTGTCTTCCAATCTCCGAGAAGAATATGTTGCGGACGGACTTCCCACAGCCGAGCCTCTTCGACCGTCCATGCCAGGTACGAGCGCATCAGGCCGTAATGCGTAGCGCCGTCGATGGGCAACTGTTCGCTGTGAGCATCGGCGAGACCGTACTCGCGCGCGCGCTGCAGCACGAACTGCGCTGCCTGATCATAATCTGCGGTAGACGCGACCCGGTGCAAGCCCGTCAGGTAGCGAAGGTTTTCGTAGGGAGCCGCGCCGCTCGATTCATCTCGCAGCGCCGTCCATTGACGAATGCCGAGGAAGGGTTGTTGGCCAAAGGCACAGAGCGCAGTGAATGCGATAAAGAAGAAGGTTCGGAAAAGTTTGCGCATAACGTAACGAGGATAGCACCGACGTTGCGCCGCAGAAGTTTGCAGCACAAAATAGAATTGTCATCCTGAGCGAAGCGAAGGACCTGCTTCTTGCCGGCGCACGGGACAGCAGGTCCTTCGCTTCGCCCAGGATGACAACTCAGATCTATTTGCGAATTGACGGGAGACTCCGGCGCGAATGAATTTTGCTACCGGGTTGTTACCATTTTTGCCGCAGGCTCGGCAACTTCGGCGTGCGCTTCGCCTTCCAGACAAACGCGATGCCACAGCTCGAGATTGAGCAACCGCCAGATGCGATCGTAGTTGTCGCGATGCTGGGCGCGATGTTCGTTAAACAGCTGCTCGATCGCTTCACGGCGGAAGTATCCGCGATTCAGGCTGCGCGGTTCCAGCAGCAGGTCGCGAATCGTTTCCAGGCGCGGTCCGGCCAGCCACCCGCTCCACGGGGTCGGGAATCCGAGCTTCGGCCGGTACAGGATCGAGTGCGGCAGCAGGTCTTCCACCGCCTTTTTCAGAATCCGTTTGCCGGCCAGTCCATGAATCTGCACTTCGCGCGGAATTCTGGTCGCGAATTCAACCAGCACATGATCGAGAAACGGCACCCGACTCTCGATGGATGCAGCCATACTCATGTTGTCCTGCTTCATGAGCAGTTCCACCAGGTAAGTCTTGATATCGGTGTAGAGCAGCCGCTGCAGCATTTCGCCCGACGAGCGATCCCAGTACTGAATGACATTCTTATATGCTGTGCTGGGCGCGGCTTCGCGCGTGAACTCGTCCGTCAGCAATCGAGCCTGTTCCGCTTCGCCGAAGGCGGAAAAGAAATTATCGAAGTAGAAAGAAGCCCAGGAATTTCCATCCTTGGCTAAGAACGTGTGTTCCAGTTTCCGGCGCAGGGTTGCTCCGAGCAGGGAAGAGGTCGCAACCGTGTCGCGCAATCCGCGCCGCAGAAAGCTCGGGACAACGCTGCGGTAGGCGCGATCGAGGGCCGCATTCTTCAGGGTGAAGGCATAGCGCGTGTAGCCGGCCAGAGTTTCATCCGCGCCCTCTCCGGTGAGGACCACCGTAACTCGCTCGCGGGCGAGCCGGGCAACAAAATAAAGCGAGACGCTCGACGGCCACACGATTGGCTCGTCCTCATGCCAGATCAAATGCGGGAGCGCCGCGAAGAAATCCTGCTCGCTGACCATCACTTCATGATGCCGCGACTTGATGTGGTCCGAAACCGCGCGCGCAAAGGGCAGTTCGCTGTAGGTCTGCTCGGTGTAGCCGACGGAGAAAGTCTCGACCGGCTCGCGCCGTGTTTTCGTCATCAGCGCGGCTACGGCGCTTGAATCTACGCCGCCGCTCAGGAACACGCCCAGCGGCACGTCGCTCATCAGGTGGCTGTTGACTGCGCCTTCGAGCAACTCGCGGTAGCTCCGGACGTAGTAACTTTCATCTCGCGATTGGTGCGGCGTCGAGGCGTCCAGGTCCCAGTACTGCCGGATTTCCGGCTTGCCCTCCGGGCCAATGGTCATCGTGTGCCCGGGCAGCAGCTTGAGAATTCCGTTATAGAAGGATTGCTCACCCGACAAATATCCAAAGGCCAGATACTCCGGCAGGGCCGACCGATTGAATTCGGGACGAATCCCGCCATGCGCCAGCACCGCTTTGATTTCCGATCCGAACAGCAGCCGTTCCGGCGTTAGTTTGTAATACAGGGGCTTGATGCCCAGGCGATCGCGCGCGATGAAGAGCGTTTTCGTATTGCGATTCCAGATGGCAAAGGCGAACATGCCGCGCAGGTGTTGCACACAATCCGCGGCATACTCTTCGAAAAGGTGGATGACGGTCTCGGTATCGCTGTGCGTGCTGTAGCGGTGGCCGCGGGCGATGAGTTGCTCGCGCAGGGCGAGATGGTTGTAAATCTCGCCATTAAACACGATCCAGAGCGTGCCATCTTCGTTCGAAATCGGCTGATGTCCGCCCGCGACGTCGACAATGCTGAGGCGGCGCATGCCGATGCCGGCCGCGCCGTCGGTGTAAAAGCCTTCGTCGTCAGGCCCGCGGTGGGTGATTACGCGGCACATTTCGCGCAGAGCTGCGGCGTTTGCGCGCGCGTCGCGTCCGAATTCAAGAATGCCAGCGATCCCGCACATTTAATGCTTCTCCGCGTAAGTGGATGCGCCGCCCGTCAGCTCTTCGAACATCGGTGTAACGGAGAACTCGTTCGGCACTGCATGCAACAGGGCATCCTGCCCGCGCCACTCGAAAAAGGCGGATGGCGCTTCTGTTTTCAGCAGAGGCTGTCCCTGCCACGCGACCTGCGTACCGCCGATCACGACCAGGTGCACCAGCTTTTCGTTCTTGATGCGGCAATAGAGCACTTGCGCGTCTGACGACCACGGACCGAAACGCCACACCAGCTTCCCGGGTGAAAAAAAGAATCCGTGGCTCTCGTTATTCTGATGATAGTCGAGTTCGTAGACCTGCACTGCGGCCGCAGCCATGCTCACCAGGCGTGGCTCGATAAGATGCTCACCCTCCTCGGGGGCCGAGCTGGAGCGTGGCACGAGCGCAGTCGCCGTCTCCGCGGGCAGCGACACCCGCGCGTGGCATCGCACCAACGGCGCGGGCTGGTGCGCGCCGTAAGCGGGCGAAAGCAGAGTTCTCGTAACTTCCGTCGCCGTATGCCAAAGCGTTTCTTCCGGCACGATCAGGGTCAACCATGGTTCACCCGACCGAGTGCCAGCCTTCGATACTTCCACTCGTCCCGCGCCGGCCGGCCGAACTTCGAGATCGGGCGCGAAGTGCCAGCGTATCTCCAGTTCATGTTCTGTTCGCCCGAGCGCCACATCGCGTACCAGCCACACGCCGCCTGCGATTTTCAGCACTTGCCGCCGATGCAAGACCGGATCCGCCAGCCGCGCATATCCATTGTGGCTGCCCACAAAGTAAGTGAAGCTTTCTCCCACAACCCAGTTTTCGGCTTGGGTGGTTGGGATGTGAGTCCACGAGAAAGGTTCATCCGCAACCGCCTGGTCGACTCCATCAACGCGCATGGTGTTGTGCGCACCCGTCCCGCGAAACGTGTCCCGGTCCGCCGGATCTTTCGAAATGTACACGCCGCTTCCGGAGTCCACCAGACAGCGGCGTCCATCCATGGTGAGGCGCAAGCTGAGAGCGTCGGCATGGCCGTGCCCCGAGCGACCCACGCCCTGCGGGCCGGCATCCACCACCATCGCTTGCGCGTAGGGCTGCGAATCGGCCAGCACGTAAAGGCCGCCGTCGGGAAAGGCGAGTGAATGGGCCGTCGGCCTCGTTTGTGTTTTCGAGAGTTCCTCGACTGCCTGATTTCCAAACAGCCAGATCGATTCCTCCGTCAGCTGCGCCGCAGAAAATCCCCGGGAATACATCACCGCTCCGAGCGCCAGGGGATCCGTCATATGCTCGGTCCGGTTGCGGCGCGGATTTCCCAGTCGCCCGCCATCATCATCGCCGAAGCCTTCCGCCGGTCCTGCCTGCGCCAGCGCCGCCACTACATCCAACATTCGTCCGAGTACGGCGTCATACGCGGGTGGAATTTCCATTCCATTCCGGGCCGCGAGTAGCCGCGAATATAGAAAGAAGTCGAGCGCATAAACGTGGTAGTACAGAGATTGCTCGAAGTAAACGCCATCCGGACGCACCTGTCGCGTCGCCTCGTGCAGTACGAGGTGCCAGCCGGATTCTTTCCAGCGCGCCGCTCCCGGCATTTGCGGATACAAAGTGCCTAGAAAGAACAGCGCCACCGCTTCGCCGAGCAGATGCGTGTTCGGAGAATAATAAGTAGATAGATAGCGCTGGATGTAACGACCGTGAAAGGCTAGGGCAGGAGCCAGTTCGGCGCCAAACTGTGCGTACTCCTCCGTTCCGGCCAGCAACTGGTCCACCCAGATCCACGATAGGCTGCGGAAGGCAACCTCCAGCGTGCTTCCCCAGTTGATCCCCAGCGGATAGGGATTCGCCTTGCTCCAACTGTGCCACTGCGTCATCAGTTCGCGCGTGTACTTCTCGCGTCCGCTCAGTAATCGCGCTTTGGCCAGCGTAATCAAGTGCTGGTGCCGGTTTAATTCCCACGTGACCTTGTGGTCGCCAACTACTGCGAAATCGAGAAAAGGAATTTTGAACCAGGGATCGAGTGGCGCGCGCTTGCCGTGCACGGGATCGAAATGCCAGTCGATGTCTTTGTCACTGCCACTGCCGCCGTCAAAATTGAAGCAAAGATTCTCATAGCCCAGCAGCCGAAAACGATGGTCGCAGATTTCATCGGCCTCACGCAGAATTCCGGTTGCTTCGCCGGGCAGATTTTGGCGGAACAATTCGGCGCGCTCTGAAATCTCGCTGGCAGAAAAGAAGAATTGCCCCGGCCGCGCAGTTGGGACTGCGTTCAGCCGCATTGTCCCAGAGCGTATGCCCATCCGGTGCGTGAGCAGGTCGCTCTGCTTGTGGAACTCCTGTCCGGCGCGGACCCGCACCTCTTCCCAGTCCATCCGGGATACGCGCGCCAGCTTGCTTTGCCAACCAGAAGCCATCGGGTTCCCTTATCTTACATGCTGAAAAGATCGCTCTCGACCCACTGGTTACCGTTGTGACACTGGTCGGTTGGGGCAATTTACCCCAGCAAAGTTCCACCCGGTGGAAATAGTTGTCTACTTTCCCCCCTACCGCCGGACCGGGCTTCTCGACAATCTTAGGGATACTATGTAATATATTGAAAACAAGCATGTTGCTGGTAGTTCCTAAGGCTGTATAGAGCCCCTATGGAGAGCCGTTTGCTACCGCCTAAGCGGGGGTTGGTATAGTTCATATTGCCAACAGGTAGTCCCCGGAAACTCGATTGCCAGGAGAATGCGCTTGGGCTTGTCGGTTAGCATTTTTGGGTTGGGATACGTCGGGTCGGTCTCGGCCGCATGCTTCGCCTCCATGGGCCACAAGGTCATCGGCGTCGACGTGAGCCGCGCCAAAGTTGAGATGATGGACTCGGGCAGGACCCCGATCATCGAAGCGCGGATGAGCGAAATGGTCTCCGAAGCACACCGCGCCGGCCTTCTGCACGCAACCACCGATGCCACTGCGGCGGTGCTGAATTCCGAAGTCTCGTTCGTCTGCGTGGGAACGCCCAGCCTGAAAAATGGGAAGCTCGATCTCAGTCACATCGAAAGCGTTGCCCGGGAAATCGGAGCGGCCATCCGCCAGAAAAAATCGCCGCACGTGTTTGTTCTGCGCAGTACGGTCTTGGCCGGAACCACTGAAACCGTCGTGCTCCCCATCCTGGAAAAAGAAAGCGGCAAAAGGTGCGGGCAGGATTTCACGGTTTGCTATAACCCGGAGTTCATGCGCGAAGGCAGCGCGGTCGCCGACTTCCTCAATCCGCCTTACACCATTCTCGGAGCCCGCGATGCCAACCACCTTGCGCCGCTGCGCGAACTTTACAAGGACACTCCCGGCACTCTCTACGAAACGACCATCCCCGTCGCGGAGATGGTCAAGTATTTTTCCAACTGCTATCACGCGCTGAAAGTCGGCTTCGCCAACGAAATGGGGACCATGTGCAAACATCTTGGCGTCGACGCGCACGCGGTCACCAAAATCTTTACCTCGGACAGCAAGCTGAACATTTCTCCGGCTTATCTTTCCCCGGGCTTTGCCTTCGGCGGCTCCTGTCTGCCCAAGGATCTGCGCGCCATCACCTACAAGGCTAAAGAACTCGATCTCAAGCTGCCCCTGCTCGAATCGCTCATGCCGAGCAACGCCGAGCACGTTGATCGTGCCGTGGAGATGGTAATGAGCACGGGCAAAAAGAAAATTGCGCAGCTCGGCCTGAGCTTCAAAGCTGGCACCGACGATCTGCGCGAAAGTCCGCAGGTGCAGTTGATCAAGCGCCTCATGGGCGAAGGTCTGGAAGTTAAAGTATGGGATGAGGACGTCTCTCTCGGCCGCCTCGCAGGTTCCAATCGCCAGTACATCGAAGAAGTCATCCCGCACATCGGATCGGTGCTCTCGGCAGACCTGGAAGGTGTGCTGCGCACGGCTGAAGTCGTGATCCTGGGCAACAAATCGGCAAGCAAAGATCAGCTCGCCAAGTATCTGCGACCCGAGCATATCGTGATTGACCTCATTCATCTTGATAAGACGCGGCGTCCGGAAGGCGCCGGGACGTATGAAGGGATTTGCTGGTAGGAATGTTGGATGGAATTCTCTGTGGAGACGCGGAGTGCCGTGTCTCTGCCGACAGTGAGACGGGGCAAGCCCCGTCTCTACAGACGAGATTGATAAGAAAATGAAGCTTCATCGCATCGATATCAAATCTGCCGACTGGAAGCGCCTTGACAGTTTTGCCGACCGCACTGTTTTCCAGACGCGCGAGTGGCTGCAATTTGTTGCCGAGTCGCAGAAGGCACAGCTTGTGCTGGCCGAACTGCGAGAATCGAACGACGTCCTTGGATACTTCACCGGCCTCACGTTCTCGAAGTTCGGGATGAAAGTTCTGGGCAGTTCTTTCCCCGGCTGGACGACTCCTTACATTGGGTTCAATCTCAATCCCGGCGTCCCGCGCCGAGCCGCGCTCGAAGCCCTGGAGAAATTTGCCTGGGACGATCTCAAGTGCCTGCATCTGGAAGTCTCTGATCCAAACTTTACCTTCGAAGACGGCGAGACCGCCGGATTCAAGACGGAGTATTACGGTTCCTATCGCACCGACCTGACCCGCTCGGAAGAAGAGCTGTTCAACGGCATGGAAAGCGCCTGCCGCCGCTGCATTCGAAAAGCGGACAAAAGCGGCCTGAAAATTGAAGAGGCCCACGACCTCGCTTTCGCCGACGACTATTATGAGCAACTCAAGGACGTTTTTGCGAAACAGTCGCTCGTGCCCACTTACTCCGTGGAGCGTGTCCGTTCGTTGGTTCGTAACGTAGAACCGTCCGGCAACGTCTTGTTGCTGCGGGCGCGCGATCCGGAAGGGAAGTGCATCGCCACCGGAATCTACCCCGGCTTCAACCAGATCGCGGAGTTCTGGGGCAACGCGAGTTTCCGCGCCCATCAGAGCCTGCGCCCCAACGAAGCCTGCCACTGGTACGCCATGCGCTACTGGAAAAAGCGCGGCGCCGCCATTTTCGATTGGGGCGGCGAAGGCACTTATAAGGAAAAGTACGGTTGCACGCCGCACCGTGTGCCCTGGTTTACTAAGTCCCGCTATGAGATCGTGGGCAGGTTGCGCAACGAAGCGCGCAACATGTTTGCCCGCAAGCAGAAATTTCTCGGATGGCTGCAGGGCAACCGCTCCGCCGCCGAACGCAGTCCGGCCGAGGAATAAAGACACCGAGGGAGAGCAGCGATGGCGTTCCTGGTTCGCAGGGCATTCCGGCATCTATCGCGGGTTCACGACGTACTGTTTCGCCGCACGCTGCTGGAGCGCGAAATCACCATTTTCGATGACGACGTTTTTCTCACTTCCTACCCGCGTTCCGGCAACACCTGGACGCGTTTCCTCGTCGGCAATTTAGTGAATCCCAACGAACCGGTCACGTTCCTCAATGTCGAACGCCTGGTTCCCGATATGTACAAGACCGCCGACTGGGGTCTTCGCCGCCTTCCGCGCCCGCGTGTGCTCAAGAGCCACGAGTGCTTCGACGCCCGCTACCGGCGCGTCATCTACATTGTGCGCGACCCGCGCGATGTTGCCATTTCCAATTATCACTGGGAGATGAAGCTGCGTTCGATCCC